>CAVVES010000013.1:0-384890 GCA_963747225.1 uncultured beta proteobacterium
TCAGCGATTGCTGATAGAACACTTCCTTTCTGTAGGTGGCCTCGGCGGTGCTGCCTTGGTAGCGGCGGAAGAAGTTCGTCGTGTCGGTGCTGTAGGCGATCTTACCGCCGCGGATGACGTGGAGATAAAAGACCCAATCTCCTGCGACAGACATGGACAGCCACGACTCGTCCTGCAGCAGGGCCATGTCGATAGGACGCCTGAATACAACCCCGCTTGCGTTTGGGATCGTGTTCTTTATGCCCAGAGCAGTTCTCACTTCGTTATGAGCGGTCTCAACATACGACCCGTTCCATTTGTCTGCACACTCCAGATCGCTTACATAGACCTGAAACTCGTTCCCCATGGGCAACTCGGTTCCTGTCGACGAAGACGCATTTCGAATAGGCGAGCAAGACCGCCGCGTCGTCGAAGCACCGGACGAGAACCTCGAGAAATTGCGCGTCGCAATAATCGTCGCTTTCGGCGATCCACACCAACTCGCCCGTGGCCGCCTTGATGCCCTTGGCCCACTGGCGAAAGGCGCTGCCCGAGTTCTTCTCGTTGTAGAGCGTGCGAGTGATCTGGGGGTAAGCCGCGGCGTATTCGATCCAGAAGCGCGCGACTTTGGTCGGACGAGCAATCGTCCAGCAGGATAACCTCGATGTTCTTGTACGTCTGCCCGTAGATGCTGTCAAGCCGGCGACGCAGGAACGGTTCGTGGTTGTAGTTGGGCACGATCACGGAGACCTTAGGCATGGGCTTGCCCGACGGGATGTTCAGGAGGGCGCGGGTGGTCTCGTTGAGGCGGGAGAAGCCGCTCTGCCGGTCGGGCTCGAGGAACAGACCCTGGTTCCAGGCGTTCCATGCATTCACGAACAAGAAGCGCCGATCCTCGGGATGTGTAACCCTTGCCACCGCGATAGCAGCGTCGAGCCAGCGGCGGTAATCTCTCACGTGAAAGCGCGTGTACACCAGCGGGCGATCCGGACGTTGCGCGGTGTTGTCGCGCCCCAGCGTGACGGCGCAATAGAGTCGGGCTAGCGCACCCTTGCGCCCCTCGAGCCCGCACGACGCCATGCGACGCGACCACGCCGTAGGGCACAACATCGACCCCGTTCTTGTCCGTCGTCGAGAAGTCTCCGGTCTCGTCAGGCACCGGGGCATCTGGCAAGTCGAGGGCGGCATCGCACAGCTTGTCCAACGACGCGATAAGGCTGTCGTCGCTGGCGGACGCCCGCCGGGCGATCAGGAATGGGCGCAGGATGCCACGCTCGGCCAGCCGCAGCGCGAACTCCCCGAGCAAGGTCAGCTGCATGCTGTCTGTCTGCGGGCAGCGCCAGCACAATGACCGGCCGGTCCGCGATGCGGATGTATCGCCGATCCGGAACAGCCCGCGCGAGCGCGGCGACCAGCGCGCCGAGGCTATCCTCTGAGGACAGTTGCGCCTGCGCGCAGAAGCGAAAGTCAATGTCCTCGTGGGCAAGAAAGCTCTTGATGTACTGCGCCGATGCGCCACTGCCCGCGCCAGCACCGAGCGAAAAGCAGAAGCCGTAGATGCCGTGCCGCTTCGCCAATTGCGCCTGACGCGCAAGCACCTGCCAATCGAGCGGATCGTAGAAATCCAGTTCTTCGTGAGGGCACAATGGCTGAAGGTGACCTTTGAATGCGGGTCGTCCATTCCGCACCGTGGCCCAGTCGGGGCAGCAATAGAATGCGATCAGCTTGACGTCGGCATCTACGGCCCCAAAGAAAACGTCATTCTCGTAGCGGGCGCGTCCGAAGGCCTGTCGGCCTTCCGACGCACCCGCAACGACGTAGTGGTAAAAGGGATTAATCCCTGCATTGCGAATGTCACTGTAAGTTTCCAGATAGAAACGCGTGTCGAAGTCGTCCGAGGGATTTTTTCCTTCGCGCCAACCGTGCTCGCAGTAGTGTCTGATCGCGTCCTGCGGTGCAGGCTGCAGATCCGACGTACATCGAGCGGTAGTACGGATTCGTCAAGCAGCCCCGACTTCCTGATGGCCTTCACTTCGGCATCGATGGCGGCTTGAGAAATCTTCGGCGGTGCGGAGCCATTGCTCAAACTGGCTGGCGCCAGGCTCGATGTGCCCCGAGGAGCATATTTACTGGGGCTGATCAAGCGTGCTTCGCGGTGGCCGTGGCGCAAATAGTGAACTAACGGGTTGACGCCTGCGCGATCTACATCCGGATAGTCCAAGAGATACTGAGATGTACTGAACGCCGCGGAAGGGTCTCTACCTTCCTTCCACCCGTGTAGCAGGTAATGCTTCGCCGGATCCGCCTCTGCACTTCTTACGTCGGGGTTGCTCGCGAGGTAATACTCGGCATCGAACAGGGAGCTCTCGCGGACCTGTTTCAATTCCGACGCACCGGCAACGACGTAGTGGAAGAAAGGGTTGATGCCTGCATTGCGGATGTCACTGTACGTTTCCAAATAGAAGCGGGTGTCGAAGTCGTCCGAAGGATTTTTTCCTTGGCGCCAACCGTGCTCGCAGTAGTGTCTGATCGGGTCCTGCAGCCCAAGCTGCAGATCCGCGTACATGGAGCGGTAGTACGACTCATCGAAGAGCCCCGATTTCCTGATGGCCTCCACCTCGGCATCGATAGCGGCTTGAGAAATCTTTGGCAGTGCGGAGGCATTGCTTAAACTGGCTGGCGCCTGGCTCGATGTGCCCTGAGATGCGTGCTCACTGGGGCTGATCAAGCGTGCTTCCCGGTGGCCGTGGCGCAGGTAGTGAACTAACGGGTTGACGCCTGCGCGATCTACATCCGGATAGTCCAAGAGATACTGAGATGTACTGAACGCCGCGGAAGGGTCTCTACCTTCCTTCCACCCGCATAGCAGGTAATGCTTCGCCGGATCCGCCTCTGCACTTCTTACGTCGGGGTTGCTCGCGAGGTAATACTCGGCATCGAACAGGGAGCTCTCGCGGACCTGTTTCAATTGCGACGAAAGCCTTAGATTACGTCGAACGCGCAGTGGTCCGGCGATCTTCCTTAGAGATGACGTGCGGGGATCCGAGCGAATCAATTCGACCCCTCGCCGAATCGACCTCACCAAGCTTCGTAGCGGTGCCATTGCCCGCCACGACCGGGACTGCAGAACCTGCGCCAGAAGCAGCCGGACGTCCTGGATCTCGCGATCCTTCTCCTGCGCGACACGGTTCGCTTCGCTTCTCACGCTGGCGATCTGACCATCCCGCTCGACCACCGCCTGGTTGAGGCTGGCGATCTGACCGTCGCGCTCGACCACCGCCTGGTTGAGGCTGGCGATCTGACCATCCCGCTCGACCACCGCCTCGTTGAGGCTGGCGATCTGGCCATCGCGCTCGACCACCGCCTCGTTGAGGCTGGCGATCTGACCATCCCGCTCGACCACTGCCTCGTTGAGGCTGGCGATCTGACCATCTCGCTCGACCACGGCCTCGTTGAGGCTGGCGATCTGACCATCTCGCTCGACCACCGCCTCGTTGAGGCTGGCGATCTGACCGTCGCGCTCGACCACCGCCTGGTTGAGGTTGGCGATCTGGCCGTCGCGCTCGACCACTGCCTGGTTGAGGTTGGCGATCTGGCCATCGCGCTCGACCACTGCCTGATTGAGGCCGGCGATTTGCCCGTCGCGCTCGGCCACACCTTGGGCAAGGCTGGCGATGTGACCGTCGCGACCTCCAAGCTCTGAGCCGAGAAACGCAGTGCCGTCATAAAGACCGCTGTGGATCTCAGGAAGTACGGCGTTCGAGGCTAGCGCGATATAGTAAACGGGCTTCATGACCCCAGGTTCACGCCGGACGTTTTCGTTCCTTCGGCTGTAACTCGCAAACCGCGTCGCACGCCCATCGATGGGCGCCACCAATGAACCGAAATAGACGCGCTGCCCAAATATGCGAACGTGACGGAACGCGCTTGCAAGAAGGTCGTTTAGCTCGCTCAGATAGAGCTCTTTGATGTGGTACTCGTTCCTATAGCCAGGCACGTCCGAATACTCGTGCTTATCGGGGCTGGAAATTATCAGCACACCATCCTGCCGTAGCACGCGCCGAATCTCCTGAATCATCTCGAGATGCTGATCGTGGTGTTCGATCGTTTCGAAGCTCACGACCACATCGACGCTATGCATCTGGCAATGGAATGTGGGCGCAGGAACCGACGGCAAATGATATGTTCGGCCGGATGTACTTCCGCGAAGCGTGGGCGATCGCCTCCTCGGAGATGTCCACGCCAGTCACCTGTCGGGCGACCGTAGCAAGTAGGTTCGACCCTATAGCCTTCCCCGCACGCGATGTCGAGCACGTCCTTCCCGTAGGCCAGTTCGCGCGCGATAGCGTAGCGGTGGAGATGCTCCAGCTCGATGTAGCCCCCGATCTCGGGAGGTAGCGCTCGCCGGTCCATGGGAGTTCTTCAGGGCCTGACTGCGAGTGATTCATGCCAATCCGTCTCAGTGTCCAATTATCTCTTAGTCTTCCCGTGTGTCGGCAACAGACGCGCCGCGACGTGTTCCCAGCAACCTGTAATCCTGCGGGCCACCCCCCGGCGCGCCGTCCCACAAGGCGCAGGCGCAGTGATCTTCAAGCCCCATCCAAGCCATTCAATACTCGCTCGCGCTGCAGCTATACGCCGTCCTCCTCCGCAAGCGCTCGGTGAGCGGCGCGGAGTTTCTCTAGCTCGGCCCTAAGCTCCCGATTCTCCAACGCGAGTCTCTGCGACTCGGCTACGCCTAGCAAGTCACTTTCGGCGGTTAGCCGGTAAAATTCCGGATACGTAATTTCCGGGACCGCGGGCTCCCCCGAATCACCACCATCGCCAAGCACCTCGTAAAGAAGATCCAGGCCATAAAGCTTCATGCTTGGGTGTGGAGATCGCAACGCCATCATGGAAAGTATGAAGTCAAGTGAAATGTTGTTGCCGGACCCATATTCTGCGATCTCGGGAACACTTCAGAGAAAAAACTGCGATCTCTGATCGTGCGGTACCGCTGAAGAACCTTCGCAAACTCCCACGCCGAGCGACTGTAAACGTCTGGTCGTTCGCCGCTGGCGTTCGCACCGCCGGATCGCAGGCGAAACGCAGAGAGAGGCTCCTGAATGACATGAATTTCCTGTTGAAGGCAGATGCGAATCCAATAATCGAGATCCTGAATCTGGAGGAGTCTTGCATCATGCAGTCCAACGGTGCCGATTAGGCTCCGGCGAATCATGGCAGTGCTGCCAAAAAGGCAATTGCCTTCAAAGTAAAAAACTCCTTAACCATTGGGACCTAGGTCTGTTGGGTTGAATCGCCACACTCGCATGGAAGCCATCGCTCACTGGACGACGCCCAAGTTCATCGACCACGCTCACGTGCCCGAACACTGCCGCCACGTGAGGATTCTCGTCCAGGTAGCTGACCTGCTTGCTGAGCTTTCCGGGGAGAAACACATCGTCGGAGGCGAGGAAAGCGATGTACTCCCCCCGCGCCCGCTCATGTTGTAGTTGGCCGTCGCCGAAGGCCCTTGGTTAATGGAATGCCGGAACAGACGAATCCGCTGATCACTGAAACTCTCGATTATGTCCACGGTGCGGTCCGTTGACGCATCATCCGTGATGACGATCTCGAAATCCTGGAAAGACTGTGCGAGCACGCTTTGAATGCACTCCGCCACGTATTTCTCGTGGTTGTAAGCAGGGATGCAAACGGAAACCCTTGGTGTATTGGCGCTCATGAGAAAATAGTCGTCCCGCGTTCAGCTACGGGAGAATTCTTTGACCTTTTCCACGACATGCAGCAGCTGTCGGTCCGGCATGTGCGGAAACATAGGCAGGCTGAGCACCTCGGCCGCGAGCCGTTCCGTGACCGGCAGTGTGCGAGCGGCAGCAGCGTCGGCCATCTCGGCATAGGCTGGCGAGCGATGGGGGGGCACCGGGTAATGCATCAGCGTCTGAATTCCGCATCGCGCGAGGTGAGCGTGCAGCTCGTCCCGCGCGGGGTGCCGGACGACGTAGAGATGCCACACTGGTGTGGTGCCGGCTTTGACCTGCGGCAGAACCAGAGAACCTGCGCCGCCTTCCAGTTCTTTCGCATAGCGGTCCGCAATGATCTGCCGTCGGTCATTCCACTCGTCCAGTCTGGCGACTTGGTGCGCAGCAGCGCCGCCTGAAGCTCGTCCAATCTGCTGTTCAACCCCTTCACTTCGTTCTGGTATTTTACGCGGGACCCGTAATTTCTTAGGAGCCTCACCCGATCCGCCAACGCCGGTCGTTCGTCGTAACGGCGCCGCCGTCGCCGCACGCCCCAAGATTCTTCGTCGGATAGAAGCTGAATCCCGCCGCGTCTCCAAGGCTGCCCGTTCTCCGTCCTTTGTATCGGGCACCGTGGGCTTGCGCCGCATCCTCTATCACCCTCAGTCGATGGCGAGCGGCGATGTCGTTGATCACGTCCATCTCCGCTGGCTGGCCGTAAAGGTGGACGGGAATGATGGCGCGTGTGCGCGGCGTGATTGCGGACTCGATCAGGGTTGGGTCGATATTGTAGGTCGTGGCGTCCGGTTCCACCGGTACGGGAACGGCGCCGACCTGGGATACGGCAAGCCAGGTCGCGATGTAGGTGTTGGCGGGCACGATGACCTCGTCACCGGGGCCGATATCGAGCGCCATCAGGATCAGCCTGAGGGCATCGAGTCCGTTGCCAACACCGATGCAGTACCGTGTACCGCAATAGGTAGCGAACTCGGATTCGAAGGCTTCCACTTCCGGACCGAGGACGTAGCAGCCCGAACGGAGGACGCGGTTCACCGCCGCCTCGATCTCCTCCTGCAACTCGGCGTGGGCTTGCGCCAGATCGACGAAGGGAACGCTCATGCCTTGCCCTTCGCTGCCCCCAGGAATAGATTGAAATCCCGGTAATAGTCGGCCTCGTCGAAGGGTGCCGACGCGAGCGCCATGCACACGGCACCGGATGAGAAGTTGTCGATCTCGCGCCACACCATGCTCGCAACGTAGAGACCGAAATAGGATCGATTGAGGTGGAAGGTCTTCTTCTCGAAACCGTCGTGGAGCTTCACGTCGAAGCTGCCGGACATCGCGATCAGCACCTGCTCGAGCGTCTTGTGCGCATGACCCGCGCGCGATTCCCCGCCGGGAACGTCGTACAGGTAGTACACGCGCTCGATGTCGAACGGCACATGCCGTCGGCCCTCGATGAACGTCAGGTTGCCGCGCGGGTCGTGGATCTTCGGAAATTCGATGATCCGGCACAGACTGAGGGGAGAGTGACTATTCATTGCCGTTGGCCGAACACCGCTAAAGGTCGAGCTCGTACAGATCATGCGCGACAGCTCGAGCACCAAACGCCTCCTTGCTCCCGAGCAGTCCGGAATTGACCCGACGGCCATGCTCCTCGGTGGAAATGCCGAAGCTGAGGTAGTGCTTGTCGGGGAAATGGGTTCTCATGAGATCGTCGATCAGAAAATCGAGCGCACCGACGCCACGACCTGCCTCGGAGCTTGCCAGGTATTGCGTATGTACTACAGTCTGGTTCACGAAGACCAGAGCACCCGCAAGCAGCTCGTCTCCTTCATAGGCGCAGTGCAGCTGGATTTCCTCTGGAAAGCGCGCCGCGAGCAAGGCCAGTTCTGATTCCGTGTGAACCGGCGTCACACCGTGGCGACCCTCCAGAACGCTGCGCAGCAGCGCAAGGAAGCCACCGAAATCGTGGCTCCGCTCGATGCGCAGACTGTGCTTCCGTGCTTTGGCGAGGTTGTGCTTCTTACCTTTGGTATATTCACGCGGTTGATCCAGGGGAAGAACCGACGACAGATCGCGCTGCACGAGGCGAGCACCATGCGAAAAAGCGCGTATAGGTCTTCCTGACTCGGCTCACGGAAGTACAGGTAGGGCACGGGCTTGTAAAGGAGGCGTCGCGCCCCCCGGGCTCGTAAGAAGTCGCACATCGCATCGAAGACATCGAGCATCAGACCGGCCGTCATCGCATGGTCGACCAGCAATCCCCCGTAGGTGAGTCCCTGATGACTTAAGACATCGCTCCCGGAAACGTTCGCTGGCAGCAGGGCAATCAAACGTTGGGCCGCATAGATGAGCAGCGAAGCATCCTTAAAACGGTCTGCATGATAGTCCATGAAACCGCGCTGAAAGAAAAAATGCCCGTTCCTTGCAGCCTGAGCGAATGCATCCCAAAGCTCGCGGTGCGCGGACTCATACGCGACGACCTCAACCGTGCTCGAGCTCTGCATACCCGAATCCGTCGCGGCCCATGTCGCCACCGTTGTAGAACAGGTAGCGCGTATCGCCCACGGTGACCGGCGTCGGATAGCATAGGGCTTTCGAGTCCCACCCGCTTGCCGAAGGAGAGAGACCACCCCGGTCATCGCTCCTCGTCCAGCGCACGCCATCCTTAGACTCGGCATAGCCCGGAAGGTAGCTGCCATCCCGGCCACCCTTCGTGAAAAGCATCTTGTAGACGCCCTCCTCCTTGTAGACACGCGGGCGCCCGATTCGATACTCGCCACCGGACGGACTAATGCAGACCGATCCTTCCCGCCCGATGGTGAGGCCGTCACCCGATTCGAGATAGCGGATCTCATAGCAGGGGTAAGGTTTGCCGTTGATCGATTCCCAGCGCCTGCCCGCGGCGTACCACAGCTTCCAGCGCCCCTCGTCGAACATCGCCGTATGAATCGCACGGATGTACAGACCCTCGTCCGATCTATCCATGATCGGCGTTTCGCTGAAACGGCTGAATGTCGTACACCCGTCCTGGCTCGTCGCAAGCCCGGAAAAAGCAAGAAACTTCGCACGCGCGACGAGCTGGAAACCCACGTAGTACATTCGCCACTCCCCGCCCGCGCGTACGATATCGCCGAGGATGACTCCGTTGTCATCGAACATGCCGCCCGCGCCGATGTCGAGGACCGGATCACGTGAAACCCTGATGACCCGCGAGGGGTTGTCGGCAGCAACATCCACGTAGCCGATTCGGCTCACGCCTGCATCGTCGCGGAACCCCCCGAAAACACGAATCAGATCGCCCAGCACCACGGGGGTAGGTGTCAGGGCCGAGTGAGATGCCCATTTCATTCTGTGGTCGGGACCGTACACCAGCCCCTTCTTGATCCACCTCACTCGTCCTCCACGATCTTGTAGAAACGAAGGCTGCTGACAGGGGATTGCGGTGTCGGCTCGGCCTTGAAGAGCGCGTTGTCCCCGGTATCCTTGAGAATGACCGCCCCCGCTCCAATCAAGCAGTTGCGTCCCACTCTGACATGGTCCGCGAAGGTGGCGTTGACACCTACGAAACAAGACTCGCCGATGTTGCAGAATCCGGAGACGACGATGTGCGACGCGAGATAGCAATTGTGCGCGATTTGCGTGCGATGCCCGATGTGGTTCCCGCTCCAGAGAACGACGTTGTTGCCGATGCGCACTCCGTGCTGAACAACGTTGTGCTCGAAGATGAAAACATTCTCGCCCAGCACTGCCGTGTGCCAGACGAACGCGCGCGAGCTCACATAGGTGGCGCAGGTGTAGCCCTTGCTCTTCGCATCCCGGTACAGACGCGTGCGCACCCGATTGAGCCGCGTATAGGTGACGGCGACGAACGCAGCGCACCGATTGGGCGGAAACCGCGCGCGCAACTCGCCGAGCGCAATCACCGGTAGACCGCAGAGCTCCGTACACTCGAGAAAGTCCCGCTCGACACTGAAGCCGACGACTTCGTACGGCGAATCGTGAGTGAAATATTCGTATGCGATCTCCGCGAATTCGCCTGCGCCGATGATGACAAGTTCCCGTGGTCCTGCGCTGGGGTAATGCCAGAGACCGCCGCTCACGCTCTCGATCCCGCTGCGGAACCAGCCGGCGTTCGCCCGGTGCGGTCGTTCTCTCCCGACCGCGCGAGCAAAGCGAAACTTGCGGGTATCTTCACGAGCCCTGGAAATATCTTTTGCGGATCGGCCGGCCAGACACTCTTGAATACCAATGCATGCTCGACCACCTCCAGAAACGCGTGCTGCTGGTTCGCCATCACCGGCAACTCGATGCCCACGGCAACAGTATAGACACCGGCGTGCAGCGCATTCGTGCCGCGAATCGCGAACACTAGGATCTCACCGGCCCTGACCGGCAGCACAGTGCAAGACGGGTTCGACGTGGACACCATCGCAACCAGCATCTGTCCCTTCAGATCTCGCATGGAGTAGACCCCACGCTAGATCTGTAAGGTTGGCGTTAACCCGAACGGAAATCTGGATTTCGAATGGCTGATCGACCTCCAACTGGTTCACAGGGCTGCGGGAGGAATCGAGTAGTTTCACGTCGAGAACGCTTACCCTGCCATCGCCGTATCGCTTCGCCTCTGACCCTAGATCTTCCGCGGCATTCGTTCTGACAACGAACGCCTGATGATGAGAAAGTGCGGTCACTCCCAATTCCGAAGTGGTCGCAGGCGCTATTTCATTCGCCGCAGCAATCGGGGTCGCGCCAAGCGCTTTGTTGATCTCCTTGTGACTTCTGGCGACATAAAGCCCCGCCACGTCTGCAGCCTTTCCGTAAGAGACCGTCCGCCCCCCATCTAGGTACAAGGCTCTCTTGCACAGCGCCTTTACGGCGCCTACGTCGTGGCTCACGAAGAGTACGGTCACTCCAGCCTCCATCATCCCCCGGATCCGTGCCATGCACTTCGCTTGAAAGGCCATGTCGCCGACCGCCAGCGCTTCATCGATCACCAGAACGTCGGCATCGACATGCGCGACCACCGCGAAGCCGAGCCTCACGAACATCCCGCTGGAGTATGTCTTCACAGGCTGCTCGATGAAATCACCAATGTCCGCAAACGCGACGATATCCTCGAAGCGCGCGTCGATTTCTGACGTCGAGAGTCCCAGTACCGCGCAGTTCATGTATACGTTTTCGCGTCCTGTGAATTCTGGACTGAATCCCGCCCCCAGTTCGAGCAGGGCTCCAACGCGGCCCCGCACATCGATGCTTCCCGCGGTCGGCGTCAGCGTGCCGCAGATCATTTGCAGTAGCGTGGACTTTCCAGAACCGTTGCGCCCGATGATGCCGACGGTCTCGCCCTTGCCTACATCGAACGAAACATCCTTGAGCGCCCAGAATTCGCGGAAGAACTGCCTGTGCCCACGGAAGAAACCCTGCCAGAGCCGGTGCTGCGGCTTGTCGTAGATCTGGTAGCACTTGCTCAGGTTCTCGACCCGGATCACCACGTCTGAATGAACGGGCCCGTCAGCCTCGACCGGGTTGACGAGCCAACTAGAGGACATCCGCGAATCCCCGTCGGGTCTTTTGAAACCATGCAAGGCCGAACAGCGCGATCACCAGCGCACCGAGCGTGTAAGCCGCAAGACCGGCAAAGTCAGGCACGCGGTCCCACACCATCACTTCCCGAGCCTGCTCGATCAGAAACGTGAGCGGATTGAGTTCAAGGATCCCGCGGTACCTCTCGGGAAGGGCAGACGCGGGATAGAAGATCGGCGATACGAATAGGAGCACCGTGGTGAAGATGCCCGTGGTCTGGGATACATCGCGCAAGTAGACGCCGGTCGCTGCGAGAAACCAGGCGAATCCTAGCGACCCCAGAACGAGCGGCACGGCGACGAGCGGCAGGAACACGATGGTCCACGGTAGATGGCCCTTGATGATCACGAAAAAGAGCGCCCACACGGTAACGCTCACGGTTGCGTGAAACAGAGTCGCGCCCATTGCTACCCAGGGCAGAATTTCAAGCGGGAATACAACCTTTTTCACGAAATTGACGTTGCTCAGGATTAGGCTCGGCGCGCGATTCACGCATTCGGCGAAAATCCCGTGGACGATCATTCCCACGAATAGAATTAGCGCGAAGTCCGCCTTGGTCTCGTCGCTGCCCGTGCCCCATTTCGCTTTAAACACTTCGCTGAAAACGAAGGTATAGACGGCGAGCATCAGTATCGGATTGAGGAAGGACCAGAGCAGCCCCATCATCGATCCGCGATAGCGGCCCACTACTTCGCGCCGGACCATCTGCAGGATGAGGGATCGGTGCTTCAACGGACTCGAGAACAGCAGAGAAAGCGTATCGAGCCAGAAGCGCAGCCTCATCGAGCCGTCCTCACTCTGCAGGGTTGGCCAGACAGAGGTTGAATGCATGGTTCCAAGGGGGGCAGATGATTCCAAACGTGCTCTGGAGCTTCCGGTGAGACAACACGGAGTTGGCAGGGCGTCGAGCGGGCAGCGGGTATTCGGCGGAAGCGATCGGCGACACCTTCGGTGCTTCGCCATCGCGATGTCTGCGGGTGGTTTCGACGATCGCTTTCGCAAACCCGCACCAAGAAACGTTCCCTCCCGCACTAAGATTATACGTGCCGCTCAGGTGCAAAGCACGTTCCCCTGCCGCTCCCTCCGCCGAGGAAAGCTTGGCGAGAACCTGTGCCGTCGCCTCTGCGATCGTCCGGCACCACGTTGGCGCGCCGAGCTGATCGTCCACGACGCGCAGTTCCTCGCGCTCATTCGCAAGTCGTAGCATGGTGAGCAGGAAGTTCTTCCCGCGGGTCCCGTACACCCAGCTTGTGCGGAAGATCAAGTGCGGCGCCACCCACCGCCTCGATGGCGCTGCTCGCCCGCGAGCTTGCTCGATCCATACACGCTGACCGGATTGGGGCGTCCGATTCCAGATACGGCTCGGCCTTGGTCCCGTCGAACACGTAGTCGGTCGAATAGTGGACGAGCAGGGCACCGAGCCGTTTCGCTTCCTCGGCAAGAATGCCGGGCGCTACTCCGTTCACCGCCATCGCCAGTTCCGGTTCCGATTCCGCCTTGTCGACGGCCGTGTAGGCGCCCGCGTTCACAATCACGTCCGGACGCATTTCCCGCACCCTAGCGCGGATCGAATCGGGGCTGTTGAGATCCAAAGCTCGGCGGTCGTACGCCACCACTTTACCCAGCGTCTGCAGGGTGCGCTGTAACTCCCATCCGACCTGTCCATTCGCGCCGGTCACGAGGATGCGCATCAGTCGTAAACCTCGGCGTCGCGCAGCCGGACCCCCGCCCGGTCCTTCGCCGCGAGAATCGGCTCGGCCGTCAGCGGCCAGTCAATTCCGACGTCCGGATCGTTCCAGATGACGGTTCGCTCGAACTCCGGCGCCCAGTAGTGTGTGGTCTTGTAGAGGAACTCGGCGACCTCGGAAACAACAACGAAGCCGTGGCCGAAGCCCGGCGGAATCCACGCCATCTGCTTGTTCTCGGCCGAGAGGGAAAACCCGACCCACTTGCCGAAGCTCGGTGACGCGCGACGAAGGTCTATCGCCACGTCGAACACCTCGCCGAAGGTGCAGCGGACCAGCTTTCCCTGCGGCTGCCGGAGCTGGTAGTGCAACCCGCGCAGCACGTTCTTCGCCGAGCGGGAATGGTTGTCCTGAACAAAACGGACGTCGAGATTGGTCCCTTCCCTGAAGACTCGTTCGTTGAAGCTTTCGAAGAAAAAACCGCGATCGTCGCCGAACACCTTCGGCTCGATGAGGAGCACTCCGGGCAATGAGGTCGCAACAACCTTCATGCCGATCGGGCGAGCCGCCTTGTCCCGGCTCCGCTCAAAACGCCTGCTCCTCGAGCAGGCGCAGAAGGTACTGTCCGTAGCCGTTCTTCGCCAACGGCCGCGCCAGGGCCTCGAGATCGCGGGCGTTGATATAGCCCATGCGGAAGGCGATCTCCTCCGGGCACGACACCTTCAGGCCCTGACGCCGCTCGACTGTCTCGATGAAATGCGACGCTTCCAGCATCGATTCGTGGGTGCCGGTGTCGAGCCACGCGAAGCCGCGTCCCATGACGATCACCTCGAGCCGCGACTGTTCCATGTAGCGGCGGTTGAGATCCGTGATCTCGAGCTCGCCCCGGCCCGACGGCTTGAGGGAGGCGGCGATATCGGCGACGTGGCTGTCGTAGAAGTAGAGCCCGGTCACCGCGTAGCGCGAGCGCGGCTGTTTCGGCTTTTCCTCCAGGCTGATCACCTTGCCGCCGCGGTCGAACTCGACGACACCGTAGCGTTCCGGATCGCTTACCCGATACGCGAACACGGTCGCACCCGCCCTTTTCGTCGCCGCCCGCTGCAGGATCGTGGAGAAATCGTGCCCGTAGAAGATGTTGTCACCGAGAACGAGAGCGCACGGACTGTCGCCGATGAATTTGCGGCCGATGATGAAGGCCTGCGCAAGGCCGTCCGGCGAAGGCTGCACGGCGTAGGAAATCTCGATTCCCCATTGGCGTCCTTTCCCGAGCAGCTGCTCGAAGCGAGGCGTGTCCTGGGGCGTGGAAATGAGCAGGATCTCGCGGATGCCGGCCAGCATCAGCGTGGAGAGCGGGTAGTACACCATCGGCTTGTCGTAGATCGGCAGCAGCTGCTTCGACACCGCCTGCGTCACGGGATAGAGTCGGGTGCCGGAGCCGCCGGCGAGGATGATGCCTTTCACACGTTCTCCCGCTGTGCGTAGTTCTTCTCGATCCAGGTGCGGTAGGCACCGCTGGTCACGCTTTCCACCCACGCCCGGTTCGCAAGATACCATTCGACCGTCTTGCGGATACCGGTCTCGAACGTCTCGGTGGGGCGCCAGCCCAGTTCGGATTCGATCCTGCCCGCATCGATCGCATAACGCCGATCGTGGCCGGGGCGATCCCTGACGGAAGTCACGAGCAACGCGTGGGGCTTAACGGGAGATGCGTCGCTCAACTCGTCGAGGATCGCGCACAAGGTGTGAATCACGTCGAGGTTGGTCTTCTCGTTCGAGCCGCCTATGTTGTAGGTTTCGCCCAGCCGCCCGCGCTCCAGGACGGCGCGAATCGCGGCGCAGTGATCGCCCACGTAAAGCCAGTCACGAATCTGCTTGCCGTCGCCGTATACGGGCAGGGGCTTGCCCTGCAACGCATTGTTGATCATTAGCGGAATGAGCTTTTCCGGAAACTGGAAACGGCCGTAGTTATTGGAGCAGTTGGTGGTGACGGTCGGCAGGCCGTAGGTGTGACGGTAGGCGCGCACGAGGTGATCGGACGCCGCCTTGGATGCCGCATAAGGACTGTTGGGCGCGTACGCGGTCACCTCGTTGAATGGCGGATCGTCGGGTCCAAGGGTTCCGTACACCTCGTCCGTTGACACGTGCAGGAACCGGAAGCCGGCGCGCTCCGATCCATCGAGTGCGGTCCAATAGGCCCGCGCCTCTTCGAGCAGGCTGAAGGTGCCACCGATGTTCGTTTCGATAAACTCCCCCGGGCCGTGAATCGAGCGGTCGACATGGCTCTCCGCTGCGAGATGAACGATGGCACGGGGCCTGTGCTCGCGAAGCAGGCTTTCCACCAGCCGCCGGTCGTTGATGTCCCCACGGACCAGGATGTGCCCCGCATGGCCTCGCAGGCTCTGCAGGTTGCCGAGGTTCCCCGCATACGTCAGCTTGTCCAGATTGACGATCGCCTCGGAAGACTGCGCCAGCCAGTCGAGCACGAAGTTGGAACCGATGAAGCCGGCGCCGCCGGTCACGAGAAGAGTCATTCGGAAGGGTGGCCTTGTCGAATGGGTCCGGACCCAGGCGGTGCGAGACCCGGGCGCATTTTATCAGCAATTTTCCGCCGGACCTCGGGTAGCAGCCATGCGGAGCAGGCCGGTTAGCTGGCCGAAGGCGGGGCGGACATGCTAACTTCTCGCGATCCCGCCTTTCCATTTCGCCATCTTGTCCGCCCACTCTCCTTCGGGACGCATCCGCACGGACGCACCTCCGACCGTTGCCGCAACCGGCGCGCGCCTGGAGTGCCTCGCCGTCCATGCCTGACCGCGGATGACGCGCATCCTGCTCGTCAGAGACGTCCTCCCTGGGCGATATCGTCCATGCGCTGCCGGTAGTCGCGGACATTCACGCCGCACGGCCTGGGTCCGAAGTGCACTGGCTGGTGGAAGAACCGCTCGGCGCCTTGCCACGCATGCACCCAGGCGTCGCCCGCGTGATCCCGGTGGCGTTCCGGCGCTGGCGCGGCCGTCCCTTCGCGGCCGCCACGTGGCGCGAGATCGAGGCATACCGGCACGAGCTGCGGGAGCCTCATGATTTCGTGATCGACGCCCAGGGCCTGACGAAGAGCGCGCTGCTCGCGCTGCCGGCGAAGGGGTTGCGCTGCGGCTACGCGTGGGGAAGCGGGCGCGACGACTTTGCGTCGATCTTCTACCAGCGCAAGCTGAAGGTGTCCCTCGGACTGCACGCGGTCGAGCGCAATCGCCTGCTCGTCGCTGACGCCCTGGGCTACGCCGTGCCTCCAAGCCTCAGCTACGGCATCGAAGCCCCAGCCACAGCCGGCTTTCCCGAATTGCAAAGTGTCGCCAAAGCTCCCTACTCGGTTCTCCTGCACGCGACCAGCCGCGCCGAAAAACTGTGGCCCGAAGAGAGCTGGATCGCATTGGGCGCGCGCTTGAACGCTCTCGGCATGCTTGCGGTTCTGCCTTGGGGCGATGCGCAAGAGTTCGCCCGCAGCGAGCGCTTGGCCGGTGCCATTCCCGATGCGTGGGTACCGCCCAAACTCGGCCTGGAAGCGCTTGCTGCGCTGCTCGGTGATGCGCGCACGGTGATCGGGGTGGACACCGGACTCACGCACCTCGCGGCGGCCATTGGCCGCCCGACGGTGGGCCTTTACTGCGCCACCGAGCCCGGCCTGAACGGGGTCTACGGATCGCCGGCGGCGGTCAACCTGGGCGGCATGGGCACGCCGCCAGCGGTCGGAAAGGTGAT
Source organism: uncultured beta proteobacterium (assembly GCA_963747225.1). GTDB lineage: Bacteria > Pseudomonadota > Gammaproteobacteria > Burkholderiales > JAEUMW01 > JAEUMW01. The sequence continues at coordinate 16,745 of CAVVES010000013.1, forward strand.
CGACACGCTGGACCGGATCGCGCCGCCATGAGGCTCGCGCGGCTCGTCTACTCGACGCTCTTCACGCTGCTGGTCCCACTCATCCTGCTGCGGCTGCTCTGGCGGGCACGACGGCAGCGCGGATACATCCGGCATATCGGCGAGCGCTTCGGCTTCTATCCGCCGGCGCCGGAGCGACCGGTGATCTGGATCCACGCGGCGTCCGTGGGTGAGACGCGGGTCGCGCAGCCACTCGTGAAGGCTCTGCAGGCGAGCTTTCCCGAGCGCGCCATCCTCATCACCCACATGACCCCGACCGGGCGCGAGACGAGCGAGCAGCTGTTCGGCGACGACGTGCTGCGCTGCTACGTGCCCTACGATCTTCCCACGACGGTGCGAGCCTTCCTGGATCACTACAGGCCGACCCTCGCGCTCATCCTCGAAACCGAGGTGTGGTTCAATCTGGTCCGTGCCTGTGCGCTCCGGAAGGTGCCGCTCTATCTTGTCAACGCGCGCCTTTCGGAACGTTCCGCCCGGGGCTACGGCCGCTTCCCCTCGCTCTCGCGTCCTGCGTTCGCTGCCTTCACCGCGGTCGGCGCGCAGACCAAGGCGGACGCGAAACGCCTGCGCGCGCTCGGCGCCAATCACGTGGTGGTGACCGGCAACATCAAGTTCGACATCACACCTCCCGACAGCGCGAGGGGCACGGGAGCCGTGCTCCGGGACCTGTTCTCGCGCAGCCGCCCGCTGCTGCTCTTCGCGAGTACCCGAAGCGGCGAAGAAGCAATCCTGCTCGATGCCTGCGAGCGTATCGACCTGCCCGATCTGCTGATCGCACTCGTGCCGCGCCACCCGCAGCGCTTCGACGAAGTGGCGATGCTGCTCGAGAAGCGCGGCGTGCGCTACCAGCGACGCAGCCAGGGCGAGCCGGTGCATCCCCTCGCGCGGGTAGTGCTCGGCGACAGCATGGGAGAGATGTTCGCTTACTACCACGCGGCAGACGTGGCCGTGATCGGCGGCAGCTTCCTGCCCTATGGCGGACAAAACCTCATCGAAGCCTGTGCGGTGGGCACGCCGGTGATCATCGGGCCGAGCACGTTCAATTTTGCGGAGGCGGCGCGCCGTGCCGTGGAGGCAGGAGCAGCCGTGCAGGTCGTGGAAGTCAACGAGCTGCCGCGGGAAGCAACGCGGCTGCTCCGGGATGCCACCACGCGGGAGGCGATGGGGCGCGAGGGTATCGCTTTCGCCCGCGCACACCGGGGCGCGACGCAGCGCACCCTGGCATTGCTCGATTTCAACGCCGCGCCGTCAGCGGACCGTTTTCGGTGACGATCAGGTCGACGTACTGGTCCGTGGCGCCCATCGGCACCGATTTGGTGATCTGCGCCGAGAATGCCGCGGCAACGCGTGGTGTTGTGGAGCGCAGACGGCCGAGTAGCCGGTCGTAGAAGCCGCCGCCGTAACCGAGCCTGCCGCCTCGCGCGTCGAAGCCGAGGCCGGGAACCAGGGCGAAGTCGATGGATTCGGGCGCAACCGGTTCGCAGCGTTCGGGCACCGGCTCCCTGATCTCCCACACGCCGGGCGCGAGCTGAGTATCGAGATCGTGTACCGCGTACAAATCCAGGCAGCGCTCGGCACGATTCACCCGCGGAAGGACGAGCGACCTTGCCGTCCGCCAGGACCCGCCGGACAAAGACACGGGTATCGAACTCCGCGCCCATGAACATGTAGGCGAGAACCCTCGATGCCGCGCGGTATCCCGGCAGCACAACGAGATCGGCCGAGATCCGGTCACTGAATGCCGCCCGGCTCGCGGCTGGCATAGCGTCACGCTGTGCTCGCAGAAGGCCGCGCAAACCGCGCTTGGCGTCCCAGATCAGCGAACCCGGCCGTTGATCCACTCGTTGACGGCGACGACGTCGTCTTCGCTCAGCCGACCTACCGCCGCCTTCAACTTGAGGAGGTTGAGCACGGTGGTGTAGAGCGCCTGGGCAAGATCGCGCTGGGCGGAGAACAGCAACTGCTGCGCATTCAGCACGTCGACCTCGGTCCGCACGCCCACCTCCTGACCGAGCTTGGTGGAGTCCACCTGACTCTGGGTGGAAACGACAGCCGTACGCAGTGCCGCGGTTTGTGCGATGCCGCTGTTCAGGCCGAGAAACGCCTGCCGGGTCGACTGAGCAACGATGCGACGGGCCGTCTCCAGATCCTGCCGCGCCTTCTCCTCGCCGGAGATCGCCTGCCGCACGCGGGATTCGATCGCGCCGCCCTGGTAGATGGGAATCGCGAGTTGAACGCCAACGGACGCAATCTCACCGCGGAAGCCCTGCGCCTGCAGGGAGCCCAGGCTGTTGTCGCTGGTGCCGTAAGAGGCTACCGCGTCAAGGGTTGGATAGTGACCGGCCCGCTGGAGCTCGACCTGTTGTTGCGCCAGAGTCAGCGCCGCGTCTGCGAGCCGCACGTCGAGGCTGGTCGCATAAGCTTCCTGGACCCAGGCATCGATGCTGTTGGGTTGTGGGGACTTCAGCTCGATTCCTCGCGGCGGCCGTATGAGGGAGGGCGCAGGCTTGTTGATAATCCGCTGAAGCGCGTCGCGCTTCACCTCGAGGTCGTTCTGCAGGGCGATTTCCTGGGAAGCCACGAGATCGTAGCGGGCCTGGGCCTCGTAGGTATCGACGATGGTTGCTGTGCCGACCTCGAAGTTGCGCTTGGCCTGCTCGAGCTGCTGGGCAATCGCCCGCCTTTGCGCGTCGTTGACCTCGAGGTTCACTTCCGCCAGGAGGACGTCGAAGTACGCCTGAGCAACGCGCAGAATCAGGTCCTGGCTAGCGAGCGCGAACTGCGCTTCGGTCTGGGTGACCTGGGTGCGGGATTGCTGGTATTGCACCAGGTTCTGCATGCGAAACAGCGGCTGCGTCAGATTGACGCCCAGGAACGCCGCGTTGAACTCCTGGGTGGGCGCGTTGCGGAAGTCCCGGTGGTTGTACGAGTAGGAGCCGGTTCCACTCAGGTTCGGCAAGAGCAACGATCGGCCCTGAACGACCGTCTCCTGGCCCGCCTGCCAAGTTGCCCGCGCCGAGGCGTAAGCCGAGTCCTGCACCAGGGCCTCCCGGTAGACCTGAAGCAGATCGGCCGCCTGCGCAGCTGCCGACGCCCAAGCGAACGCCAGGATCCCCAACACCGATCGGTGGAAGCGCACGGAGATCAAACTCAGTAGCGGGCCATCGTGGAATCGACCTGCAACGCCCATTGGTGGATTCCACCCTGAAGATTGTGAATGTGATCGAACCCGGCCTGCTCCAGAAAGAAAGCGACCTGCTGGCTGCGCCCGCCGTGATGGCAGATCACCACGATGTCGCGGTCTCTCGGCAGCTCGTCGCGACGCCCGGGCACCGTTCCCATCGGAATCGACTGGGCACCGTCGATGTGACAAATGGATTGTTCCCACTGCTCGCGCACGTCTAGGAGATACGGCGGGGGACGGTTCCCGTCCGAGAGCCAGCTCTTCAGGTCGGTTGGACTCAACTGCTGCATGTCAAAAAACGAAGCGATCGGGATGCGGCGCGTTGCGCAAGGGAACAACGCTGGTTTCGAACAGCGTGACGGCGTTGAAGACACCGTCGCCCACGCGGGTGACCAGCGTCGCCTCCATCACCGGCGGATCGCCGACGATGGCGAACAGCCGGCCGCCTGGCGCCAAGGCATCGCGGAACGCGGACGAGAGCGCAGGAACCGAGCCAGTCAGCACGATCACATCATACGCACCACCACTCCAGCCGCCTGCGGCGTCACCGACCTCCAGCGTGGCGTTGGAGATGCCATGGGCGGTCAGTTTGCGCCGTGCTTCCTCGACGAACTGCGGAACGATATCCACGCTGCGGACCTGACCTCCGCGCCGCGCCAGTAACGCGGTGAGGTAGCCGCTGCCGGTGCCCACTTCCAGGATCCGGTCGGACTTTCTGATTGCGACTTCCTGAACGATGCGTGCTTCGAGCTTGGGCGCCAGCATCACTTCGCCGTGCCCGAGGGGGATCTCCATGTCCACGAACGCAATCGCACGGTATGCGTCCGGCACGAAGTCCTCGCGTCGCACCTCGTGCAGCAGGTCGAGCACCTCCTGATCCAGCACATCCCACGGGCGGATCTGCTGCTCGACCATGTTGTACCTGGCCTGCTCGACGTTCATTTTGCGGATTTTTCGAACGGCTCATTCTGGGCAGCGAATCATAGCACACGGCCAGGCGGGCTCTACACCAGAGGAGGCTCGCGTTTTGGCGTCGCGCCCCTTGAAGTAGCAAGGGGTTTCCGTTAGGGTGCGAGGTCTGCGTAGGGGTCCTGGATGGGAAGCACCATTTGGGTGAGACAATCCCTTTGAACCTGTCCGGGTAATGCCGTCGTAGGGAAACGTAGTTGCCTACCATCGCTCCCCGGATCTTCCCCCGGAGGGAGCCATGAACGCCAATCCGAAGTTCGTCGCCGCAACCGCCCACGCGGATGAAGCGGCCATGCATCCTCTTCCCTGCTCGCGCAAGGTCCACGTCGAGGGATCGCGCCCCGATCTGCGGGTGCCGATGCGCGAGATTTCCCAATCGGATACGCCTGCTTTGTTCGGCGCGGAGAAGAACCCGCCGATCTACGTCTACGACACCTCCGGCCCCTATACGGACCCGTCCGCGAGTATCGACATCCGCGCGGGCCTGCCGCCGCTCCGCGCGAAGTGGATCGAAGAGCGGAACGACACCGAGGCGCTGTCCGGACCAACGTCCCATTACGGTGTTGAACGCCTGCGCGACCCCAAGCTCGCGGAGATGCGCTTCAACCTCAAGCGCACGCCTAGGCGTGCGAAGACCGGCTGCAACGTCTCGCAGATGCACTACGCGCGCGCCGGCATCGTCACGCCGGAGATGGAATTCATCGCCATCCGCGAGAATCAGCGGCGCGACCTGCTTGGCGCGCTGATCACGGCGCAGCATCCCGGCGAATCCCTCGGCGCAGCGATCCCGAAGCTCATTACACCGGACTTCGTCCGCTCCGAGGTCGCCCTCGGCCGCGCCATCATTCCGGCGAACATCAATCACCCGGAAAGCGAGCCGATGATCATCGGCCGCAACTTCCTGGTGAAGATCAACGCCAACATCGGCAACTCGGCGATCACCTCCGGCATTGCGGAAGAGGTCGAGAAGATGACGTGGTCGATCCGCTGGGGCGGGGACACCGTCATGGACCTTTCGACGGGACGCCACATCCACGAGACGCGGGAATGGATCATCCGCAACTCGCCGGTCCCCATCGGCACAGTACCCATCTACCAGGCGCTGGAGAAGGTCGATGGTCGCGCGGAGGATCTGACCTGGGAAATCTTCCGCGACACCCTGATCGAGCAGGCCGAGCAGGGCGTGGACTACTTCACGATCCACGCCGGCGTGCGGCTGCCGTTCATCCCAATGACCGCGAAGCGCATGACCGGAATCGTCTCCCGCGGCGGTTCGATCATGGCCAAGTGGTGCCTTGCCCACCACAAGGAGTCATTCCTCTACACGCAGTTCGAGGAAATCTGCGAGATCATGAAGGCGTACGAACGTCTCCTTCAGCCTCGGCGACGGATTGCGTCCGGGCTCGATTCACGACGCCAACGACGAAGCGCAGATCGCGGAGCTGCGCACGCTGGGTGAGCTCACCGACATCGCCTGGCATCACGACGTGCAGGTCATGATCGAGGGACCGGGACACGTGCCCATGCACCTCATCAAGGAGAACATGGACCTGCAGTTGAAGTACTGCAAGGAAGCGCCCTTCTATACGCTCGGGCCGCTGACCACGGACATCGCGCCGGGTTACGACCACATCACGAGCGCGATCGGGGCGGCGATGATTGGCTGGTACGGCACCGCGATGCTCTGTTACGTCACGCCGAAGGAACACCTCGGACTCCCGGACAAGGACGACGTGAAGGACGGCATCATCGCCTACAAGATCGCAGCGCACGCTGCCGACCTCGCGAAGGGCCATCCCGGCGCGCAGATCCGCGACAACGCCCTGTCGAAGGCGCGCTTCGAGTTCCGCTGGGACGACCAGTTCAACCTTGGCCTCGATCCGGACAAGGCGCGGCTTTTCCACGATGAGACACTGCCTCAGGAAGGTGCGAAGCTCGCGCACTTCTGCTCGATGTGCGGCCCCCACTTCTGCTCGATGAAGATTACGCAGGACGTGCGGGCTTACGCGGCAACCCATGGCGTAAGCGCGGAAGATGCGCTGGAGAAGGGCATGGAGGAAAAGGCCGCGGAGTTCGTGCACCAAGGCGCTGAGATCTACAGCAAGGCGTGAGCGCAGCGTTCGATCTCGCGTTCGCGCGCCGGAATAGATGAGCCCGCGCGCATTGCCCGCGCTGTCGCTGCTGGAAGCGCGTGCACTCGGCGTCCTGGTCGAGAAGCAGCACACGGTTCCCGACATTTATCCGCTGACCCTGAATGCGCTCGTTGCGGGGTGCAACCAGAAGACGAGCCGTGACCCCGTCCTTAACGCGACGGACGCCGAAACCCAGTCCGCGGTGGATCAACTGCGGTCCCTGTCCCTCGTGATCGAGTCGAGCGGCGGTCGCGTCATGCGCTATGCGCACAACGTCGAGCGGGTGCTGCAGGTTCCGCCGCAGGCGGTCGCGATCCTCGCGAGTCTCATGCTCCGCGGTCCGCAGACTGCGGGCGAACTGCGCATCAATTGCGAGCGCCTGCACCGCTTCGCGGACATTTCGTCCGTGGAAGCCTTTCTGGCCGAGCTTGCGCAGCGGGCGGCGGGCGCGCTGGTGGTCGAACTTCCCCGCCTGCCAGGCGCCCGGGAGAACCGTTGGATGCACCTGCTTTCCGGAGTACCCGAGCCCGAAGCCGTTCGCGAAACACCGCGCATCGCGCGCAACGAAAGCGACGTCACGGTGGGGGAGCTTGCTGCGCTGAAGGCAAACGTGGCGCAACTCGAAGCGGAGGTTCAGGGCCTCAAGGCGACGGTGGCAAAGCTTTGTGCGGAACTTGGGGTGATATCGGGCTGAGAGTCGCGTGATTTCCGGCGCGGCTTCAGACATCGACGCCCACGCGGAAATGGGGCATTCTTCCACCGAAGGGGTGCGAGATGCGCTCGAGGAATCGGGCTGCAAAACGCATCCGGTCGCTGGCAACGATACTTCTGACGGAGGTCAACATGGGACTGCTCGACGAACTCCTTCGAAATGCGATGGGTGGCGGCGCTCTGGGCGGCGGGCTCAGCCAGCCTATGGGGGGTCAGCAGCCGCCACAGCAGCAGGGCGGCATGGGGAACATGGGCGGCATCGCGATGGCGCTCCTGCCGGTTGTGCTCGGCATGTTGGCGCACCGGGGTGGCGGCGCGCCTCAGTCCGGCCTCGGTCAGAGCGCGAATCAGGGCGGTGGCTCCGGCGGCTTGGGTGACCTGATCGGAAGCATGCTCGGCGGAGGTGCCGGCGGCAACATGGGCGGTGGTCCCATGGCGGGCGGTCTCGGCGGGTTGCTGGAACAACTTCAGCGAGCGGGTTTGGGAGAGCAGGCGCAGTCGTGGGTGGGGCCGGGCCAGAATCTTCCAATTTCGCCCGACGCGATCGGCCAGATCTTCGGGCAAGGCGGTCTCTCGCAGATCGCCAAGCAGGCGGGCGTAAGCGAGCACGAAGCCTCGCAAGGTCTGTCGCAGCTTCTGCCTGACATGGTCGATCACTTCACGCCGGGCGGTCAGATGCCGGACCTGGACCAACTCAGCGCGAGCGTCGAAGCGCTCTCGCGCCAGTTCGGCCGCTAACTTCACGGAAGCAGCGCAGCTTCGTTTCTCCTCGGCCTGTCAGCAGCAGCAGTATTGAGGGCGCGCCGGATCGCTCGTATCCCGCGCCCGTACGGCCCTGTAAGCAACCGGACATGTCCCGCCGGTAATCTTGCGGTCTCGAAGCGCTCAGGGAGCGCTTCGAGCGCGGCGTGCTACCATCCGCGCCTTTCTGCGACCGCAAACTTCATGTTCGACCCCATATTCTGGAAAGCGCTCATCCTTGGCATCGTCGAGGGATTGACCGAGTTCCTGCCTATCTCCAGCACCGGCCACCTCATCCTCGCTGGCAGCCTGCTCGGCTTCCACGACGAGAAGGCCAAGATCTTCGAGGTCGTGATCCAGACTGGCGCCATGCTGGCGGTGCTCTGGGAATACCGCCACAAGTTCAACACGATCATAACCACCGTTTTCACCGACAAGGCATCGAAGCGCTTCGTCACAAATCTTTTCATCGCGTTTCTACCGGCTGCGGTGCTCGGGCTCAGCTTCGGCAAATACATCAAGGCCGCCCTCTTCAAACCGGTGCCGGTGGCAATTGCGTTCATCGTCGGTGGTTTCGCGATCCTGTGGGCGGAGCGGCGCGAGCATCGGATAACCGTGGAAACAGTCGACGACATGGACTGGAAGGATGCGCTCAAGGTCGGATTCGCCCAGGCGCTCGCGCTGATTCCGGGCATGTCCCGCTCCGGTGCGACCATCATCGGCGGCCTCCTGTTCGGGCTTTCGCGCAAAGCGGCGACCGAATTCTCGTTCTTCCTCGCGGTGCCTACGCTCATCGCCGCCAGCGCCTATGACCTGTACAAGAACCGCGCTCTGCTCGACGTGCACGACATCGGTCTGTTCGCGGTCGGGATGGCGGTATCGTTCGTTTCGGCCTTCTCCTGCATTCGCTGGCTGCTCCGTTACATCATGCGCCACGACTTCACGCTCTTTGCCTGGTATCGCATCGTTTTCGGCCTGGTTGTGCTGGCGACCGCGTATACCGGCCTGGTGGAGTGGACGGCAGGATAGACGGGCGTGCACCGGGATGATCACAGTCGGCCCCTACGTACGCTTGCTGGCGCTGCCCCAGGTGCGCCAGCTCGTGGTGGCGTCGATCCTGGGTCGTATCCCGGTCGGCCTCACCACCCTCTCGCTCCTGCTCTTTCTCCAGAGCCGCATGGGCTCCCTCGCGGATGCCGGCTTTGCTGCCGCGTATTACGTGCTCGGGCTCGCGGTCATGGCTCCCGTCATCGGACGGGCCGTGGACCGTGCCGGGCCGCGACGCGTTCTGATCGTATGTAGCGCGGTTTACCCGACAGCCCTTCTCGTTCTGACATTGATTGCGCTCTGGGGAGCGCACCGTGTCGGGATATTCGCTGCGGCCATCGCGGCGGGGGCGTCGCTGCCTCCCATCACCGTCTGCGTGCGCGCCCTCTATCCACGGCTCGTTACGGACCCTGCGTTACAGCGCACCGCCTACTCCTTAGATTCGGCGATCATCGAGACCGTTTTCATTCTCGGTCCTGCCCTCGCGGCCGGATTCGCCGCATTGGGCACCCCCGCCGCCGCCGTCCTGACAGCAGCGTTATGCGCTGCCGCCGGAGGAGCCTGGTTTCTGGGAGCGGAGCCGGTCCGTGCGTGGCAGCCGCGGGGCCGCAGCATGCCAACCCATGGTATCAATCCGCTGCGCGACGGGCGTCTGCGCGGATTGATTGCCGCTGCATTCCTCTTTGCCGCTGCCTTTGGCCTTTTCGAGATCGCCGTCGTGGGCTTCGCTACGAATCACGGGGTGCCCGCTGCGGGTGGGGTGCTCCTCGCGCTCGCGAGCTTCGGCAGCGTGCTCGGGGTGCTCGCTTACGGCGGCCGTCCGTGGCGTCTTCCTGCAAGCAGACAGTTTCTCGTGCTGCTGGTACTGATGACCCTGGGACTCGCAATGCTGGCACCGATCGAAGACCTGTCGCTTTTCGCCCTCGTGATCGTGGTTGCGTCGACACCGATGGCACCGGTGATCGCGGCAAATTCGGTGCTGGTGTCACGAATCGCGCCCGCAGATCGGGTTGCGGAAGCATTCACTTGGACATCGACCGCTCTGCTGGCCGGAATCAGCGCCGGGACCGCGACCGGTAGCATGCTTGTCGAGCGCTACTCGTCCAGCATCGTCCTGCTGGCTGCGGCCGGCGCGGCCCTCGGTGCCGCCCTGGTGGCGTTTCCGGCAACAGCCGGGAAGTGAACCGAGAGGCGGCGCGAATCGAAGCCGCGGGGGCCGATCAGGTCTGGGACCACGGCAACCCGGCGTGCCGCCACCCGCCGACGGAGTTGCGATGGCCCTGCACGTCCTTGTCCCCTTCGAATCCTTCGAGCACGTTGTAGCAGGCGGTAAAGCCCGCCCGCGCCGCCGCCGTAGCCGCCGCATGGGAGCGCCCGCCGCTGCGGCAGATGAACATGATCAGCGATTCCGGATCGACCTGCCGCTCGAGCTGTTCGAGAAAATCGGGATTCGGATGACTGCCTGGGTAGGTCTGCCACTCCACTTCCACCGCGCCTGGAATGCGGCCGACCCAGTCCAGCTCAGCGCGGGTCCGAATGTCCACGAGCTTGGCACCCGGCGCATGCTGAAGCACCTCGTTTGCCTCTTGGGGGGTAAGGGCACCGCTGTAAGGCACTCCAAGCTCTTCGGCTCGCTCGCGAGCGGCCCCGAGAATGTCGGTGATGGCAGTCATGGTGCGGGAACGGTCGTCGACGGTCGAGAAAGTTTACTCCGCCCACCGCGCTCTAGGTGGCCTTCTGATCGTCATCGGAACACAGCGCGTTTTCCTAGTGCGCCGGTTCCAGAGACGCACTACAATGGTGCGAGCACCTTGATGCAAATGCCCCAAAATGGTTATGCCACAAGGAGTTGGATAAACAAAATCAGTGGCATGGAATCTGCAGTCCGGCAGGCCCTGCTGTTTTCCTGCCCCCAAGCCAGTCTAATCAACGGAGATAAAGAGCCATGGCGGTTGCCGACGTAATGAAAATGATCAAGGACAACGAAGTCAAATTCATCGACTTCCGCTTCACGGATACGCGTGGCAAGGAACAACACGTTTCGGTGCCGGTAAAGGCATTTGACCAAGACAAATTCACCGACGGGCACGCCTTCGACGGTTCCTCCATCGCCGGCTGGAAGGGCATCCAGGCCTCAGACATGCTGTTGATGCCCGATCCGGATAGCGCACGCCTCGATCCGTTCATGGACGAATCGACCGTGATCATCACTTGCGACGTGCTGGAACCCGCCGACATGAAGGGTTACGACCGCGATCCGCGCTCCATCGCGAAACGCGCCGAGGCATACCTCAAGGCGAGCGGTATCGCTGACACGGCTTATTTCGGCCCCGAACCAGAGTTCTTCATATTCGATTCCGTGACTTGGCATGTCGACATGTCAGGCTGCTCGGTTAGGATTGGCTCCTCCGAGGCCCCGTGGAGTTCGGGCGTCGACCGCGAAGAAGGCAACATGGGCCACAGGCCGCCGATCAAGGGCGGTTATTTCCCCGTGCCGCCGGTCGATTCGCTCCAGGACATCCGTTCTGCCATGTGCCTGGCAATGGAGGAAATGGGTGTCGAAGTGGAAGTGCACCACCATGAAGTGGCGGCGCCCGGCCAATGCGAGATCGGCACCAAGTTCGCGAGCCTGGTGAAGCGCGCGGACTGGAGCCAGATCATGAAGTACGTGATTCACAATGTGGCGCATTCGTACGGCAAAACTGCGACCTTCATGCCGAAGCCTGTGGTGGGTGACAACGGGTCGGGCATGCACGTGCACCAGTCGCTATGGAAGGCGGGCCAGAACCTCTTCTCCGGCAATGGTTACGCCGGCCTGTCGGAGATGGCCCTGTACTACATCGGCGGCATCATCAAGCATGCGCGCGCGCTGAACGCCATCACCAACCCAGGTACCAATTCCTACAAGCGCCTGGTGCCGGGGTTCGAGGCGCCGATCAATCTCGCCTACTCCGCGCGCAACCGTTCGGCCTCGATCCGCATCCCGTATGTGGCGAGCCCGAAGGGCAGGCGCATCGAGGTGCGCTTCCCGGATCCGACTGCGAATCCTTATCTGGCCTACGCGGCAATGATGATGGCGGGCCTCGATGGCATCCAGAACAAGATCCACCCCGGGGATCCGATCGACAAGAACCTCTACGATCTCCCGCCGGAAGAGGCGAAGAAGGTGCCGAACGTGTGCTCTTCCCTCGACATGGCCCTCGACTACCTCGACAAGGACCGCGAGTTCCTCACCCATGGGGGTGTGTTCTCGGACGACATGATCGACGCCTACATCGAGCTGAAGATGGAGGAGGTGACGCAGTTCCGGATGACCACGCATCCGCTCGAGTTTCAGATGTACTACAGCCTCTGATCGGCTCCTGCGAGCCGGCAACGCAAGGGGCGGGAAATTCCCGCCCCTTTTCTTCCGGCCTGCTGCCCCGATGGCGCAAGGTTCATGGTGATGCCGAACCAGATCGGGGAAACCTGCCTGAACCACCACGCGTAACCGTGGTCGGTTTCGCCATGGCCTTCGTTCGTTTGCTCGTTCTTCTCAGCCTCGCCCCGCTGCCGGCAGCCGCGGAGATCTACAAGTGCCCTGACGGAGACGGAAACGTCACCTACACCAACACGAAGCGCAAGGACTGCACGGCGATGGACATCGATTCCTATCGCGAACCTGCTCCGGTCCGATCGAAACCGCGCACGAGCCAGCCGGCTCCGGCCGATTTCCCGAGCGTCGACCGCGCGACCCAGAAGCAGCGCGACCAGGGAAGACGACGCATCCTGGAAACAGAGCTCGCGAACGAGGAGGCGCTCCTTGCCGACGCGCGCCGTTCACTTGCCGAAGGCGAGATCGGACGCAGCGGCGAAGACCGCAGTGGGCTGGCGTTCTCCGACCGGCTACGGAAGCTCAAGGAAACCGTCGGCCTCCACGAGCAGAACGTGGCTGCACTCAGGCGCGAACTGATGCGCGTCAAGTGATCCGGGACGGAACCTGGGGATGCCCGCTCACCCACGTCAGCTCACACTGGTCGCGCGAGCCGTGCCGACAGGAGGCTAGACATGGTGCCGCCTGCGTTCGCCGGCTTCGAACTGCTAGCGACGGCACTCGTGGTCTTCGACCACGAGATGGTGGCCCAGTATGCGAACCCCGCTGCGGAGAATCTGTTCGAGTTCAGCAATCGCAACGTCGTCGGGCAAGGCGTCCACAGGATATTCGAGAGCCCCGCCGTCTTCCTCTCGGCGATCGAGCACGCCATCCTGAACGATTGCACCTACATCGAACACGACCTTCTGCTCGGCACCCTCGGCCACGCGCGCCAGCACCTCAATTGCACGATCACGCCGGTGGAGGTGCCGGGCTGGCGGGGAGAGTGGAACCGGGTGGTCGCGGAATTCCGTCCCATCGACCAACAGCTCAAGATTGCGCGCGAAGAGCGCATCATCGACCAAACTGAGGCGAATCGAATGCTCGTGCGCAGCCTGGCCCACGAAATCAAGAATCCCCTCGGGGGCATCCGCGGCGCCGCGCAACTGCTCGAATGCGAGCTGGATCGGCCGGATCTGTCCGAATACACCCAGGTCATCATCAAGGAAACCGATCGGCTGCAGTCCCTCATGGAAAGGTTGCTGACGCCGAACCGTGCGCTGCAGCTCTCCATGGTGAACATCCACGAGGTGCTCGAGCGCGTGCGCAGCGTCATCCTGGCGGAGATACCGGAGGGGCTCACTATCGCGCGGGACTACGACGTGAGCCTTCCGCTCCTCAAGGCAGACCGAGAGCAACTCATCCAAGCGGTGCTCAACGTCGTCCGCAACGCCGCACAGGCGCTGGAGGGTCGCGGACGCATCGTGCTCCGCACGCGGCTCGCGCGGCAGGTAACGTTGGCGCGCAAGCGCTATCGGCAGGCGCTCCTTGCGCAGGTGATCGACAACGGTCCGGGCGTGCCGGCCACCATTCAGGAAAAGATCTTCTATCCACTCGTCACCGCCCGGGAAGGCGGGACGGGACTCGGTCTCACCATCGCCCAGTCGCTCGTGGGGCAGCATGGCGGGGTGATCCAGTTCGAGAGCGCTCCCGGCGATACCTGTTTCAGCATCCTGCTGCCGGTGAAGGACGCATGACGCCGACGGGCAGCGAGGATGCGGAGCGACTGGCATGCCGCTTCCACAGGAATCCCCTTCCATGATAGCCGTCCCCTGGGACCAGCAGAGTCCGACCATGAAACCAGTCTGGATCATCGACGACGACCGCTCCATCCGGTGGGTGTTCGAAAAAGCGCTGACGCGCGAGAACATTCCCTTTCGTACCTTCGCGAGTGGCCAGGAGGCGCTGGCAAACCTCGCGACAGGAACTCCGCAGGTCGTGCTTTCCGACATCCGCATGCCGGGTAGCTCGGGACTCGAGTTGCTGCAGACCCTGAAACAGCAGCACCCGAACCTGCCGGTCATCATCATGACCGCGTACTCCGACCTGGAAAGCGCCGTGGCGGCATTTCAGGGTGGCGCCTTCGAATATCTGCCAAAGCCGTTCGACGTGGACAATGCGGTGGAACTCATTCGCCGCGCACTCGAAGAGAGCTTGCGCCAGACGCGGGACGACGAGGTCGCCGAGGCGACGCCCGAGATCCTCGGACAAGCACCGGCGATGCAGGAAGTCTTCCGCGCCATCGGTCGACTCTCGCAATCCCAGGCCACGGTGCTCATCACCGGCGAGTCCGGTACCGGAAAGGAGCTCGTCGCACGGGCGCTTCATCGGCACAGTCCGCGCGCTGCCAAGCCCTTCATCGCGATCAATACAGCGGCGATCCCCAAGGATCTGCTCGAGTCGGAGCTCTTCGGCCATGAGCGCGGCGCGTTTACCGGCGCCCAGGCCATGCGGCGCGGCCGCTTCGAGCAGGCGGAAGGCGGCACGTTGTTCCTGGACGAGATCGGGGACATGCCGCAGGAACTGCAGACCCGGCTGCTGCGGGTCCTGTCCGACGGCCAGTTCTATCGTGTCGGCGGACATCAACCCATCAAGACGAATGTCCGCGTGATCGCCGCCACCCACCAGGATCTGGAAGCGAGGGTCAAGCAGGGCCTCTTCCGCGAGGATCTGTTTCATCGGCTGAACGTGATCCGATTGCGCCTTCCGTCGTTGCGCGAGCGGCGCGAAGACATTCCCGTCCTGGCCCGGCATTTTCTCCAGAAGAGCGCCCGCGACCTCGGCGTGGAGTGCAAGCGTCTCACCGAAGCCGCCGTCCGCTTCCTCGCCGCCCAGGACATGCCGGGCAACGTGCGGCAACTGGAGAACATCTGCCACTGGCTCACGGTGATGGCGCCCGGACTCAACGTCGATCTGGGCGACCTGCCTCCGGAGTTGCGGACGGAAACGGCTGCGCAAACCGCGCAGGACTGGTCGGTCGCCCTGGAGCGGGAGGTGGATACGCTGCTCAAGCGCGGTGACACCGCCATCATCGACGAGCTCACGCGGCAATTCGAGAAGTCCCTCATCACCCGCGCGCTGCTGCACACTGGCGGCCGTCGCATCGAGGCGGCGAACCTCCTCGGCCTCGGTCGTAACACCCTCACCCGCAAGATCCAGGAGTTGGGGCTCGAACGCCGCGAGGCGCGCCCGCTGCCGGGAGAACCCGGCAGCGGGGAAGGCTGATATCCCTTCCTGGAAGGTAATCAGGAAGGGGAGGGCTTAGCGGTCCCGAGACCGATCCTCTCGTATTTGCGGAGGAGCGGCAGCGTGGCGAGGGGCAGCAGACCGATCACACCCACCGCTATCATCAGACGACCGAGGTTGGAGTAATCCTGCTGGGTCACCGCGAATATCTGGTTGAGGTACCGCGAGAAGAGCTCGCTCGCGGAAAGAGCGAGATTCATCCACGACGCCATGATGGCGAACATCGTCGCCTCCGCGCCCGCCGGGGCGCTCCGTGCAATCAGGATGAGCATCGGAACCATCGTAAGCTGCCCGAGCGGGGCGGAGATCGTGGTGTCGATGAAGGTAAAGGTGCGGGCGCTGATTCCGAGCCACTCGTGCACGCCATAGAAGAGCCCGAGGTTCGGCAGATAGAGCAGGGTGCTGACGATCACGACCCAGCAGAGCGTGAAACTCACGGGCCGCTCGACTATGGTCTTGCGGAAGATGAGCAAGCCAATCAGGCTCAGGATTGAGCTCACCTGGGCGAGCAGTCCGAGGAATTTCTGGTCGAAGCCCAGCTTGTCGATCGCCCAGTAGCTGTAGCCCTGTCCGACTCCCGGCGTCGCGCGGAACAGGAAGATCACCACCGCCGCGATCACGACAGCCGAGGAAACCCCGACGCGTCGGAAGAGGTAACCGATCAGCGCAAGGGACACGACCAGTACGATCTCCTGGGCATAAGGAACTTCCACGAAATCCAGCAGCACGCCGAGCCCGGCGTAGCCGAGACCGACTGCGAGCACGAGTCCCGCGGTGCCGTGCCCCAGTGGTCCGTCCGCTGCAGCCGCAACGTCCCGCCGCGCCGCTTTCCGTACCCACGGCAATGTCAGCACCACCAATGCCGGCAACACCATCGCCAGAGCGAACGTGTTGCGCGGCCCGATGTGCTCGGCCAGCACACCACTCGCGTAACCCACACTGATGCCACCCACCAGGAACGCCATGCGCCCGAGCGCCTGGATCTGGCCGAGTTCCTCGTCATCGCGTGCGACCTCGACGCTGAGAGCATCCGCCACCACGTCCTGAACCATGAACCCGACCGTGACCAACAACATGGCTGCAAGATATCCGCCTTTCGTGGTGACCAGGGTAGCGAGCGCCGCGAAGCCGGCGATCGAGCACGCTGCGCCGATGAGCAGGTAGGCGAGGCGGCGGCTGCCGAACAGGGGGAAGGCGTCGGCAGAGACACCGACCACCATCTTCATGGACCAGGGCAACCCGAGCCAGAAGCCGAGCTCCGCCACATCGGCAGGGGTCAGCTTGAGCGCGTCCTTCTGGAAATAGAGCGTTGCAATGCCCGTAATCGCACTCGCGCCATAGGCGAAGTAGGTGGCCATGATCGGCAGATAGGCAGCCCGGAAGCCGCCGAGGAACCCGCGGAGACGGGCACGGACATTCGGGGTCGCCGCTGGGGCGGTGGCACTCATCGGATCACTGAAGGCGGATTGTCGAACCGGAAAGGACCGCTCAAGCGAGGCACAGTTCAGCGATTACCGGGGCATGGTCGGAAGGTCGCACGAGGCCGCGTACCTCCCGGTCGACGCGAACGGCAACGCATGTGCTCGCGAGAGCCGGCGAGAGCAGGATGTGGTCGATGCGCAGCCCACGATTGCGCTTGAAGGCATTCATGCGGTAGTCCCACCAGGTGAAGGTCATTTCCGGCTGCGGGAAGAGCCGGAAGCTGTCGGTCAGGCCAAGCGTGCCGAGTCTGCGAAAGGCCGCGCGCTCGGGCTCGCTGAACAGTACCTGACCTTCCCACAGTGCCGGGTCGTGCACGTCGGCCGTCTCCGGAGCGATATTGTAGTCACCAAGGACAGCGAGCTTCGGATGCCGCTCGACCTCAGCCGCCAGCCAACCCTGCAACCCATCGAGCCACCCGAGCTTGTAGCTGTACTTGAGGGAACCGACCGCCTCGCCGTTCGGAACGTACAGACAGACGATGCGCACGTCGCCGAAGGTCGCCGCGAGCACGCGTTTCTGCTCGTCGGAATATCCGGGGATCGCCGTCAGGACGTCGGCGCCCTTACCGCGCGAGACGATTGCGACCCCGTTGTAGGTCCTCTGCCCGGAGGCCAGTACCTCGTAGCCCGCTTGGGCGAGCGCCTCGAACGGGAAATCGCCATCCTGGGTCTTCGTTTCCTGCAGACACGTGATGTCCGGATCGACTTTCCGTAGCCAGTCGAGAAGGTGGGGGAGGCGTACCTTGAGGGAATTCACATTCCACGTTGCCAACTTCATCGATCACCTCTGTCGACGAGTGCGCGCAGCCCAAGGCACGGGCGCGCCTTACCGAGGCGGAATGTTACGTGCAAATGGCGGCGCACGGCCCCGAAGAACGCGGACCGCGCCAGAATCGACTGCAGGAAGGCTCGTGAGGGACAGGCCGCCGGAACGCTGCCTGCCCTGGCTAACGGGCAATCAGCTTGAGGGGAGCCGCGCCGCGGGTCAAAGCCAGCGGCCCGATGTATTGGACCGACGGGGAAACGCTGGATTTCGCGTCCGGGTTGGACGGCGGCGAAGCTTTGGCTTGAACCGGCTTGACACCGAGGGCGGTGAGAGGAGTCTTCGGGTATCCGGCGGACTCGAGAACCGCGTCGTACTGAGCTGCGTCGAATCCGCGGATCACCTGCATTCCGACCACGAGCAGGGGAACTTCCGTTCCGCCATTCGACGCCTTGTGGTACTGCTCCGCATCGGCGGGTACCTGGGGGTTCTTTTCGACGTAGGGCAGCCCGCGCTTTGAAAGATACGCCCGGGCACCGTCGCAAAACTCTCCACAGTTGGACGCGTAGAGGGTGATCGGGCTGCGCTGCACGGCCTGTTGCACGCTGTAGGGGAGGATGCTCGTCTGGATACTGCTCGGCACTAGCTTCTTCTCTTCCACCTTCTTGATCGCAGCGGGCGGCGGTTCATTGGAGTAGACGATCTCCCCCGAGGCAGGGTCGGTCCACTTGTAGAGGCCACCCGCATGGGCAGTGGCGACGGTGGCAACGGCGAGGATCAAGGCGATGGCCCTCATGACGAGCTCCTGAATGCTGTTCGGGACGAAGGACACCGAAGAGCATTTCGCGGGCCAGAGGACCCGCACGGGCCCAAGCCCGTCAGGCCAAAAACCGTCCCGAATCAGTCCGCCATGCCGTTATGTCGCAGCAATGCATCGATCGAAGGCTCGCGTCCCCGGAAGGCAACGAACGAGGCGAGCGCCGGGCGACGGCCGCCCACGCCCAGGATCTCGTCCCGGAAGCGGGCACCGGTCTCAGGGTCGAGGACCCCGCGCTCCTCGAACAGGCTGTAGGCGTCGGCGGACAGGACTTCGGCCCATTTGTAGCTGTAGTAGCCCGCTGCATAGCCGCCGGCAAAGATGTGCGAAAAACTGTTGGCGAAGCGGTTGAACTCCGGCGGAAAGATCACCGCCACCTGACGCCTCACCTGATCCAGCAGTTCCGTCAGCGAGCGCTCGCCCCGTGGATCGAAGTCATGGTGGAGCAGCATGTCGAAGACTGCGAACTCGATCTGGCGCAAGGCCTGAAGTCCGCTCTGGAAGTTTTTGGCGGCCAGCATCTTGTCGTACAGCTGACGCGGCAGCGGATGTCCCGTCTCCACGTGCTTCGTCATGTGCCTCAGCACCTCCCACTCCCAGCAGAAATTCTCCATGAACTGGGACGGCAGTTCGACCGCGTCCCACTCCACACCATTGATACCGGACACGCCCAGTTCCTCCACCCGCGTGAGCAGGTGGTGCAGTCCGTGGCCGAACTCGTGGAAGAGGGTGATGAGTTCGTCGTGGGTGAACAGGGCAGAACGTCCACCGACCGGAGGCGTGAAATTGCAGTTGAGATACGCGACCGGCGTCTGGATCACCGCGCCTCTGCGACGTCGGGTAATGGCGTCGTCCATCCACGCGCCGCCGCGTTTGCTCGGCCTTGCGTAGAGGTCGAGGTAGAAGTGCCCGACCAGCTCGCCGGAGCGGTCCGTAATCTTGTAGAAGCGGGCGTCCTCATGCCACAGTGGCGCGTCGGCCGGCGTGATCGCGAGACCGTAAATGGTCTCCACGAGCTTGAACATGCCCGGCAGCACTTGGGTATCCGGAAAATACTGCTTCACTTCCTGCTCCGAAAAGGCATAACGCGAGAGCCGCAGCTTCTCAGACGCGTACCCGATGTCCCACGCCTCGAGCTTGTCGAGGCCAAGCTCGCGTGCAGCGAACGCCCGCAGCTCCGCCAGATCCCGTTCAGCGTAGGGCTTCGCCTTGTCCGCCAGGCGCTGCAGGAAATCCAGCACCTGCTGCGGACTTTCTGCCATCTTCGGTTCGAGCGAATAATCGGCGTAGCTGCGAAAGTCGAGCAGCTTCGCGAGCTCGCGGCGCAATTCGAGGATCTCCCCCATGAGGGCGGTGTTGTCCCATTCCGGCTTGCCGAACTCCGACGCGCGCGTGACGTATGCCCGATACATCACTTCGCGCAGTCCGCGATGCTCCGCGTACTGCATCACGGGAACGTACGACGGCGCGTGCAGCGTGAACCGCCAACCCTGCTCGCCGTTCGCCTGTGCGGCTTCCCTGGCGGCCTCCAGGATATCGTCGGGGATGCCGCGCACCTCGTCGGGGTTTTGGACGAGATGCGCGAATCCATTCGTAGCGTCGAGCAGGTTGTCACTGAAACGGGATGAGAGCGACGAGAGCTTTTCCGAGAGATCCCGGTAGCGCTCGCGCTCGGCCTCCGGCAGCTCGGCGCCGCCGCGTCGGAAGTCCCGCAACTCGTTTTCGAGCACCTTCTTCTGCTCGTCCGTGAGGCTTCCATACTCGGGCGCAGCGCGTAACGCCTGGAATTTCCGGAACAGGCCCTGATCGGTGGACAGCTCGCTGTAATACTGGGTGAGCTTGGGCAAATTGGCGTTGTACGCCTCCCGCAGCTCGGGGCTGTTCATCACCGCATTCAGGTGCCCCACTTGCCCCCAGGCACGGTTCAGCCGCTCGTTGGCATCGTCGAGGGGCTGGGCGAAATCCTTCCATGTGGGCGCGCCCGACGCTTCAACGAGGCGCGAAATCAACGCCCGGTTCTCCGCCAGCAGCGAATCGACCGCCGGGGTCACATGCTCGGGCTTGATCTCGTTGAAGCGCGGGAGACCCGCGAAGTCGAGTAACGGATTCATTGATTTCACCATGAAGAGGGGTAATTCAAAGATCTACATCGAGGCGGCACCGGACGAGTTCAAGTCCGGGAACGGCGCTCTTGACCGCTGCGACCGTCGGTTCAGCCCTCGTGCACGACCTGACCGTCAACCAGGGTCCAGTGGACCCGGCCCGCGAGCTCGAGCCCGAGGAAAGGGGTGTTTTTGCCCTGACTCTTCAGTGCGTTCGGCTCGACGATCCATTCCCGCTCCGGATCGAATACGCATACATCGGCAGCCTGTCCGACACGGAGGTCCCCTTGGTCAAGGCCGAGGACACGCGCGGGCTGAACGGTAACGGCCGCCACCGCACGTGCGATCGGCAAGCGTAGTTCCCGCGCCCATTTGAGTGTGAGAGGCAACAGCAGTTCGAGCCCGGTCGCGCCCGGCTCCGACTCGGCGAACGGCATCTGCTTCCCGTCGTCGTCGACCGGGGTGTGGTCGGAGCAGATGGCGTCGATCGTCCCGTCCGCCAAGCCCTGGCGGAGCGCGTCCCGATCGCTCACGCTGCGCAGGGGTGGACGCAGATGACAGTTGCTTTCGAAGTAGCCAATATCGACTTCGGACAAGTGCAAATGGTTGGCCGAGACATCGCACGTGACAGCCATCCCAGCGGCCTTGGCGCGTCGCACCATCTCGAGGCCTTCACCGGTCGAGAGCCGGCACAGATGCAATCGCACCCCCGTGTCGCGCGCGAGCAACAGTAGAGCGGACACCGCCAGGGTTTCAGCGCAAGGGGAAATTGGCGCCAGCCCCAGCCGGGTCGCGACTTCGCCGTCATGCGCCACGCCACCCGCGGCGAGGCTGCCATCCTCGGGACGCAGCCAGACGGCGAAACCGAAGGTGGCCGCATACTGCAGCGCGCGCATGAGCACCAGGGTGTCGCTCACGGCGACGTCCGCCTGCGCGAAGCCGATGCAGCCCGCGTCCTTGAGCTCTGTCATCTCCGTCAGACGCTTGCCGGCAAGCCCCATGGTCAGAGCACCGAGCGGAAACACCTTCGCCTGGTTGAGACTGCGTGCCCGGAACTTGAGCATTTCGACGAGGCCGGGCTCGTCCAGCGGCGGGTCGGTATCGGGCGGACATACGAGGCTCGTCACTCCGCCACCCACCGCCGCCGCCATCTCCGATTCGAGCGTCGCCTTGTATTCGAAGCCGGGCTCACGCAGACGTACCGCCAGATCGATCAGACCCGGCGCGACGATGCAGCCGGCCGCGTCGAGCACGCGATTGGCGCTGAAGCTGGCGGGCGCACTGCCGACCCCGACCACCTTGCCCGCGGCGATGTACAGATCGCCGGGCGCGTCGATGCCGTTGGCAGGATCAACCAGGTGTCCTCCCTTGATGTGGATCTTCATGCTAGTTGCCAGCGAGAATGCTCATCACCGCCATCCGCACCGCGATGCCATAAGTGACCTGCGGCAATATCACCGACTGTGCGCCATCGGCGACGCTGGAATCGATCTCGACGCCGCGATTCATGGGCCCCGGATGCAACACGATGGCGTCGGGCTTCGCGCGTGCGAGCTTTTCCTGGGTGAGTCCGTAGGACTTGAAGAACTCCTGGGGGCTCGGAATCAGCGAGCCGCTCATGCGCTCGTTCTGCAGCCGCAGCATCATCACCACGTCCACGTCCTTCAAGCCGGCGTTCATGTCGTGGTAGACGTGCACGCCCATGTCGGCGACGCTGCGCGGCAGCAGCGTCTTCGGCCCGATCACGCGCACCTCCGGTACGCCGAGAATGTTGAGCGCGTGGATCTGCGAGCGCGCGACCCGGGAGTGCAGGATGTCGCCGATGATGGCCACCCGCAGGCCGCCGAATTCCTTCTTGTAGTGGCGGATGGTGAACATGTCGAGGAGCGCCTGGGTCGGGTGCGCGTGCCGGCCGTCCCCTGCGTTGATCACGTGGATCTCCGGCGCCACATGGCGTGCGATCAGGTGCGCCGCGCCACTTTCGGCGTGACGCACGATGAACATGTCCGCCTGCATCGCCGAGAGGTTCGCCACCGTGTCGAGCAGCGTCTCGCCCTTGCTCTGGCTCGATGTGCTGATGTTGAGGTTCACCACGTCGGCCGAGAGGCGTTTTGCGGCGATCTCGAAGGTGGTCCGGGTGCGCGTGCTCGGCTCGAAGAACAGGTTGAAGATCGCTCGACCCCGCAGCAGGGGAATTTTTTTTACCTCGCGCTCGGTCACCGAGACGAAGCGCTGCGCGGTGTCGAGCACCGCGGTGAGGATCTCCCGCGGCAGGCCCTCGATCGTGAGGAGGTGGTGCAGCTCGCCTCGGGAATTCAGCTGCGGGTTGTGGCGCATTCGCATCAGCCTTGCCGGGACTTGCGCGGGAGGCGCTTGACGGCGAGCGACAATGCGCCGGACGAATCACGCGTCAGCTCGACCAGCTCGTCGCTGCCGACGTCAATCGTCGCCCCGATGAACTGCGGGCAGATGGGAAGCTCGCGGCCGCCGCGATCGATGAGGGCGGCAAGACGCACGCTCGCAGGTCGGCCGTAATCGAAGAGTTCATTCATCGCCGCCCGGATGGTGCGTCCCGTGTAAAGGACATCGTCGACGACGATCAGGTGCCGGTCGTTGACGTCGAACGGAATGGCCGAAGGCTGCACCCCTCGGTGGAGGCCGATGCGCTCGTAGTCGTCGCGGTAGAACGAGAACGTCCAGCATCCCCAGCGGCGGCAGCAGACCGAGGTTCGCATGCAGCCGCTCCGCCAGCCAGACGCCACCCGTATGGATGCCGACCAGCGCGGTCTGCGGCGTGACCGCGCACAACATCTGCTCGGTCAGCGCGACGAGCAGCGTTTCAGCGTCCGGCAGCGACATCGATTTCGGAGAAGAGAGTACGCAGGATCTCGGCGGCTGCAACAGCATCGAGGTTAGGTTCCTGCGACCGCCCGCGCACTCCAGCCTCATCGAGCGCAGCAGCCGCGGAGGAGGAGGAAAAACGCTCGTCGACCAGCCGCACCGGAATGCGGAAACGCCCTTCGAGCTCGTGAGCAAACTTGCGGCACAGGGGCGCGAGAGCGTGCGCGCCTCCTTCGGTCTGCACCGGGAATCCGACGGCAAGAAGTACCGGCCGCCATTCGGCGACCAATTTCCCAATCTCCCCGTAACGCGCGACCCTGGGCACAGCGGAGATCACGGTCAACGCATGAGGGATACGCAGTTCAAGCTCGCCGACCGCCACGCCGATGCGCTTCTCGCCGAAGTCCAGCGCGAGCACGGTGCCGGCACGCGGCAAAGCTGCGTCCCGGCCGCCGAGCCCTGGGAGATCATCGGGCATCATGCGCACCGGGTCAGCGAAGGCGCGGAATCCGATCGGATTCGGGTTCACGAGCGCGCGGGTTCAAGTCCGCGGGGTCCCGAAGCTAGGCATGACCGGCCGTATCCGACAGGCGGGCGAAATCGACACCGAGCAGCTCCATTGCCGCAACGAGACGTTCCTCGGCGGGCAATTCGAAGATAACGTCGGGCTTCGCGCCCACTGTGAGCCAGGCATTCTGGGCAAGCTCGTGTTCGAGTTGTCCCGGCGCCCACCCGGCGTAGCCGAGGGTGACCAGGATCTGCTCGGGCCCCTCACCGCGGCCGGCCGCCTGCAGGATGTCCTTCGATGTGGTGAGCGCGATGCCGTCCTGCACCACCAGCGTGGACTGCCATTGACCCACCGGACGATGCAGGACGAATCCGCGATCCACCTGCACCGGGCCACCGAAATGCACGGGCAGTCGGATGAGATTCGGCGCTTCGAGCGGAACATCGATCTGCTCGAACAGGGCCTGCAGACTCATGTCGATGGGCCGGTTCACCACGAGTCCGAGCGCACCCTGATCGTTGTGCTCGCAGATGTAAGTGAGCGTCTTGGCAAAGAACGGGTCCGCCATGGCGGGCATGGCGATGAGGAAGTGATGGGTGAAGTTGCTCGTTTGCATACCCTGCGAGCATTGTAGTCACCCCCTGAAGTCTCCACAATCGCCGTTCGAGAACCTCACTCCTCGCTGAAGCCGTGGCCGAACCCGAATCCGCCCTTGTGTGGTTCCGTCGCGATCTTCGCAGCTACGACCACAACGCCCTATCGCAGGCGCTCCAAAGAAGCCACCGCGTCTACTGCACGTTCGTCTTCGACACCGAGATCCTCGACACCCTCCCGCGCCGCGCGGATCGGCGGGTCGAATTCATCTGGCTCACCGTCGCGGAACTTCGGCGCGAGCTGCAGCGGCTGGGGGGCAATCTGATCGTGCTCCATGGCCGCGCCCGGGACGAGATCCCTCGTCTCGCTTTCGGTCTCGATGTCGCGGCGGTCTACGCGAATCACGATTACGAGCCCCAGGCGATCGCGCGCGACGCAGCAGTGGAGGCAGCGCTTGCCGCGCGCGGCATTGCGTTTCGAACCTTCAAGGATCAGGTCGTCTTCGAAAAGGGCGACGTGCTGACACAGTACGGCAAAGCGTTCAGCGTGTTCACTCCCTATCGGAACGCGTGGCTCAAGCGCCTGACCTCCGCGGACCTGGCGCCGCACCCCGTGGAGGACCATGCGGCGCGGCTTGCAGCTGCGACCGAACGCCCGTCGCCGCCGACCCTTGAAGAGCTCGGCTTCACGCGAACCAACCTGTGCGAGCTTCCACTGCCTGCCGGGATGTCGGGCGCAGAGCGCTTTCTAGCCGACTTCGTGGACCGGATCGAGGACTACGAGGACCGTCGGGACTTTCCCGCGCTGCGCGGCCCTTCCTACCTGTCGGTGCACCTGCGCTTCGGAACGGTGTCGGTGCGGCGGCTCGTGCGCCTCGCGATGGAAGTCGGCGGCCGCGGCGCGGAGACCTGGCTGAAGGAGTTGATCTGGCGCGACTTCTATTTCCAGATCCTGTGGCACCATCCGCGAGTGGTCGAGAGCGCATTTCAGCCGCAATACGCCGCGATCAGATGGCCGAATCCGCCCGGCCACTTCGCGGCGTGGTGCGAAGCGCGTACCGGCTATCCGATCGTGGATGCGGCCATGCGCCAGATCAACAGCTCTGGCTACATGCACAATCGTTTGCGCATGGTCGCCGCTTCGTTCCTGGTGAAGGACCTGCACGTGGATTGGCGGCTCGGCGAAAAGTACTTCGCGGAGAACCTCAACGATTTCGACCTGGCTGCGAACAACGGCGGCTGGCAGTGGGCCGCCTCGACTGGCTGCGACGCGCAGCCCTGGTTCCGCATCTTCAATCCCGTGACCCAGTCGCGGAAGTTCGACCCGGAGGGACGGTTCATCCGGAAATACCTGCCCGAGCTCTCCAGGGTGCCGGTCCGCTTCATCCACGCGCCCTGGACCATGGATGCCCGAACCCAGGAAGCTTGCGGACTTCGCGTGGGACGCGACTATCCGACGCCGATCGTGGACCACGATCGGGCGCGCAAAGCTGCGCTCGACCTCTTCGCACGGATCAGGGAATAGGCAGCGCTTGGCGCTACGCTTCGTGCACGTAGGTGCCGGGCGCCTCGTCCAGTGCCGGAAAGCGCTGACTGCCGACCGCGGGAGCATCCCTGAGGGGACCGCAGTGCTCGGTGAGCCAAACCACCCAGTCATCCCACCAGCTGCCGGGGCTCTTTTGCTGGCGCAGGCGCCAGACTGCCGGATCCTCCGCGCCGGCTTCGCCCGCGTAGTGCGCGCGCTTCGGCGGGTCCTGCGGCGGGTTCACGATGCCGAGGATGTGTCCCGAAGTGCTGAGCGCGTAGCGCACGGGCGCGTCCACCAACGAACAGAGGGTGAACGTCGCCTTCCAGGGCGCGATGTGATCCTCGTCACAGCCCACCATGTACAGCGGCTGGCGAATGCGCCGCAGGTCGATCGGCCGGCCGGCGAGGGTAATGCCGTCGCGTTCCACAAGCCGGTTCCGCAGGTAGAACTCGCGCAGGTAGTAGCGATGCATCGCCCGCGGCATGCGTGTCGAATCCGCGTTCCAGTAGAGCACGTCAAAGGCAGGCGGCGTCTCGCCGTAGAGATAGCGGTGCACGGCGTAGTGCCAGATAAGGCTGTTCGAGCGCAGGATGCGGAAGGTGCGCGCCATGTCGCGGCCGTCGAGAAAACCCTGCTTCGCCATGAGCCGATCGAGATAGGCGAGACTGCGCTCGTCGAGAAACACCTCGATCGCTCCCGGACGGGAAAAGTCCGCGAGTGCTGTGAGCAGCGTCCAGCTCGATACCGAAACCCGGTCTGCCCCCGGCTCACCGCGGTTCAGCCACGCAAGCGCTGCAGCGAGCGCGGTGCCGCCCAGACAGTAGCCGGCCGCGTGGACCTCGTCGGCGGCACAGATGTGCCGTGCGACTTCGATCGCCGGCAATATGCCTTCGGTGAGATAGTCGTCGAACGTGACGCCGGCCGCATTCGGCCCCGGATTCTTCCAGCTCGTCACGAAGACGTCGAAACCCCGGTCGACCAGGTAGCGCACGAGGCTCTTCTTCTCGGTGAGATCGAGGATGTAGAACTTGTTGATCCAGGGTGCGATGAGGACGATGGGCACGGCGTGTGTCCGCGCCTGCGTCGGCGCGTACTGAATCACTTCGACGAGCCGGTTGCGATACACCACCGCTCCCGGCGTGGTCGCGAGGTTCCCGCCTACGCGAAAGGGTTGCTTGTCGACAATCTGCACGTCGCCCACACGCGCATCGTCTATGAAATGCTCGAGGCCCCGGACCAGGGTTTCACCGCCGGACTCGAACGCCTTCTTCAGCGCCACCGGATTCAGTGCGAGAAAGTTGGTCGGCGCCACCGCGTTCAGCCACTGGCGCGCCCAGAACGCCGCGCGGCGGCGCGTGGCGGCGCTCACCCCCGGCGTCTGGAACAAGCTCTGTTCCAGCCAGTGAGTGAACGTGAGATACACGTCGCGCATGAGCGCATAGGGCGGCAGCTGCGACCACAGGGGGTCGGCAAAGCGCTCGTCCGCGGCCACGGCGGCGGAATGGTGCATCGAGGCGGGCCGCGCGAAGTCCATCCACCACTCGATGTGCACCCCCATGAGACTCGCTGACAGCCCCGCCCAGGCCCGCATGAGCTGTTGAGGGTGCAGCAGCCAGCCCTGCGCGGATTCGCTGAGGGATCTCCCGATGCCGAACGGATCGAGCGCCTGTCCGGCCTCCCGCATCACCTCCGGGAAGGCGTCTTCGATCTCGCGGAGAACTTCGTCGAGCGTTTTGTCTTCGGGTGCGTTCATGTTTGGGTTAAAGTCTCCTCGCGGCCAACGTGCGGCTTTTCACTCATTTGCGCCAGAACGCCGGCGTAAACAGGATGAGGACGGTGAACACTTCGATGCGCCCGACGAACATCGCAATCGAGCAGGTCCATGTCTGGAAATCGGTGAGCGAGCCGTAGTTGGTGGCGGGCCCCACCTTCCCGAGGCCTGGCCCGGCGTTGTTGATACAGGCGATGATGGCGGTAAACGCGGAGATGAAATCGAGTCCGCTCGCCATCAGGGCGAAGCTCAGCACGACCACGCTCATGAAGTAGACGAAGATGAAGCCGAGCACCGAGTAGATCGCCTTGTCGGGGATGACGCCACCTCCGATCTTGAGCGGTCGTACAGCCTGCGGGTGCACCAGAGTCAACATCTCCCGCTGTGCCTGATGCCCGAGGATCAGCGTACGAATCATCTTCACGCCGCCGCCAGTGGAGCCCGAGCTGGCCGTGATCGCGCTCAGGAACAGGATGAACATGGGAGCGAAGATCGGCCACTTCTCGTAATCCGTGTTGACGAAGCCGCAATCGGTGGCGATGGAAATGAGGTTGAACGAGGCGTAGCGAAGAGCCGTGCCGTAATTGTCGTAAACGCCCTCAAGGTAGATGTAGAGCGCTATACCGATGCAGCTCAATGCCAGCAAAAGCAGTATCGCCTTGGCCTCCGAATCGTGAAGGTACGGCCGCAGGCTGCGGCCCCGCACCGCGAGGAAATGGGTCGCGAAGTTGAGTGCGGCAATCACCATGAACACGATCAGGATGACTTCGATGCGCGGCGAATCGAAGAAACCGACGCTCGCGTCATGGGTCGAAAGGCCGCCCAGGGAAAGTGTCGCGAATGCGTGGCAGATCGCATCCAGCCAGTTCATGCCGGCCCATTTCAGCGCGAGTATGCAAAGGGCCGTCAATCCGGCGTACACGAGCCAGAGATTCTTCGCCGTCTCGGTAATGCGCGGGGTCAGCTTGCTGTCCTTCATCGGCCCTGGGGTCTCTGCCTTGTAGACTTGCATGCCACCGACCCCAAGCAACGGAAGAATGGCAACCGCCAGCACGATGATGCCCATGCCGCCAAGCCAGCACAGCTCATGCCGCCAGAGGTTGACCGCTTCCGGAAAGTCGTCGACACCGGAAAACACCGTCGCACCTGTGGTCGACAGCCCCGACATGGTCTCGAAGTAGGCGTCGGTAAACGAAGTGCCCGGCAGCGCCAGCATCAGCGGCACCGTGGCGAAAGCGGCGCCGCCGGACCACGCCAGCGACACCAGGAGAAAACCGTCGCGAGGTTTCAGCTCGCGCTTGTAGCGCCGGGTGGCAAGCCAGACGAAATAGCCGATCGCGAAATTGAGCACCATCGAGAACGCAAAAAGATAGGTCGTTCCGTCTCCGTAGATCAGCGACGCGGCGATCGGCAGCACCTGTGTCCCGCTCATCAGCATCGCCATGAGCCCCAGCACGTGGACGATCGGGAGCAAGCCAGCCATCAAACAAATCCGGCCGCAACATGGAAGAGCCGCTCGACCTTCGGGATGATCTTCTTGTTCACGACAAACACGATGACGTGGTCGTCGCGCTCGATCACCGTGTCGTGGTGGGCGATGACGACCTCCTCGTGCGCGTGCCTCGTGGTGAGCCCCTCCATACCGACCAGCTTCGGCACTGCGAGCCTACGCACGAGTGCGGCGATCATGGCGCCCTTCGGCAGCTCGATCTCGTCCACCCGCTTCCCGACGATCAGCGAAGTATCCGCGTTGCCGTGAGCGATCAGTTCAAGGGCCTCCGCAGCGCCGCGCCTCAGGCTGTGAGCGACTACGCAGTCCCCCCGCCGCACGTGCGCGAGGAAGGTGCCGATGGTGACCTGCGCGGGCGAAAGCGCCACGTCGATGGGACTCGCCTGCATGAGATCGGCATAGGCACCGCGGTTGATGAGCGCAACCACCTTGCGCGCGCCGAGGCGCTTCGCGAGCAGCGCTGACATGATGTTGTTTTCGTCGTCGGCGGTAAGCGCGCAGAACATGTCCATCTCGTCGACGTTCTCCGATTCCAGCAGCGCTTCGTCCGTGCAGTCACCGACGAGAATCAACGTTTTCTTCAGCTCGCCCGCGATGCGTTCGGCACAGCGCTTGTTGAGCTCGATCAGCTTCACCGCACAGCGGCTTTCGAGCTTCCGCGCCAGGCGCAGACCGATGTTGCCGCCCCCTGCAAGCATGATGCGGCGGATCGGTTCGTCGCGCGTACGCATCTCGTCCATTACCTTGCGCACGTTTTCCTGTGCAGCGATGAAGAACACCTCGTCGCCCGCTGCAACCACGGTATTCCCTTCGGTCGCGATCGGAGCGTCACCCCGATAGATGGCGGCTACCCGCGTGTCGACTGACGGCATGTGCTCGCGCAAATCCTTGAGCTCGTGTCCGACAAGTGGTCCGCCTTCGAGTGCGCGCACGCTCACGAGACCGACCAGCCCCCGCGCGAACTCCAGCACCTGCAACGCCTCGGGAAAGTCGATCAGCTTCGCGAGGTAATCGCTGACGATCTGCTCCGGGCAGATCACGTGATTGACCGCGAAGTTCTTCGACGTAAACAGTTCGGGATGCATGACGTAGTCGCCGGAGCGCACGCGCGCGATCTTCGTGGGAATGCCGAACAGCGCATGCGCGAGCTTGCATGCGACCATGTTGATCTCGTCGCTCGGGGTCACCGCGAGCAGGATATCGCTGTTGGCGGCGCCCGCCTGGGCGAGCACGGAAGGGCTCGCGGCGTGACCGGTGACCGTGCGCAGATCGAGACGGTCCTGGAGATCGTGCAGACGCAGAGGGTCGGAATCAACCACGGTGATGTCGTTTTCTTCCGACACGAGCGCCTCGGCCACCGACGAGCCGACGCTGCCCGCGCCGAGAATCAGAATCTTCATTTTCTTGTTCTCCTCCGCAGCCGCTTCTGCTTCGCGGCCGAGCCGTGCGCAACTGCCGGATCGTCGCTTATCCGAGGCGCGCCCGGATCCAGGTCTTCCACTCTACGAACAACCCGGGGTCGAGGGCGGCGATGACCGACCGCTTCCAGAGATCTCCGCTCCAGAAATCGTCGCTCTCGATCGTTGCCATGTGACCGCCCGCTTCGCTCAGGATGAGCGACCCGGCGGCGTAATCCCACAGCTTCTGTCCGCCGTGGAGATAGATATCGAAGCGACCTGCGGCGACGTAGCACCATTCGAGGGTACTCGCGCCGAAGTTGCGCTGGGAAGAGTACGGCGGGGCGCCGGCGAGGGCTTCGGCGAGTCGCCGCGGCAGACGTTTGAGGTCGACGCTCGCCATCCCCCCGCGCAGCTTCGGCGCCTGTTCCTTGATCGGCAGCTCCTCGCCGTTGAGCCACGCGCCGCGACCCGCTTCGGCATAGAAGCATTCGTCGGACACCGGGTCGAACACGACGCCGAGCACGCTCCGGCCGTGGCGCATGAGCGCCACCGAAACCGCGAAATACGGCAGGCCGTTCACGAAATTGGAGGTGCCGTCGATGGGATCGACGCACCACACACCCGCATCCCCCGCGACCCAGTGCTCCACCTGGGTCTGGCGCGTCATTTCCTCGCCGACGATGGGGCCGGGATAGATGTCCGGCAGCTTGTGTGCGAGGGATTCCTGAGCCACGAGATCGGCCTCGGTGAACAGACTGCCGTCGGACTTTCGATGGTGAGCGACCTTCAGAAAGCGCGGCATCACTTCGTTGGCCGCGACCGTCTTCACGGCTTCGATGAGCGCGGCGAGTTCCGGGCTCACGTGGGTCAGCTCTGCTTCCATTTGATCGAGCAGCCCATGGAAGGAATTTGATGAGCCGGACCCTTTCCCGACCGGGCGACGCCCACCATGGCCTCGAACAGATCGCGCCGCGCATCCGGCGCCGCATCCTTGCCCGATGCGTCGAGCCGCCCGCGGTACTGGAGCTCCAGGCTCGCATTGAACCCGAAGAAGTCCGGCGTGCAGACGGCGCCGTAGGCCTTCGCGACTTCCTGCGTCGCGTCGAATACATAGGGAAAGGGAAACCGGAACTGGTCGGCGACGCGCCGCATGTTCTCGAACGAGTCTTCAGGGTAATCCGCTGGATCGTTCGACATGATCGCGATGGCCCCGACGCCGTGGTCGAGTAGCTCGCGGCAGTCGCCCACGAGGCGCTCGCGCACCGCCTTCACGTACGGACAGTGATTGCAGATGAACATCACGAGCAGGCCGTTCGGTCCACGCACGTCGGCGATCGCGTAGCGCTTGCCGTCCACGCCGGGAAGGCTGAAGTCGACAGCCTTCCAGCCGAAATTGCAGACCGGTGTCTCGAGGCTTACCATCGCTGCACACCCCCGCTTCTTATTTTCTCCGCTCCGCGCACATCAGCGGCGCATCAAGAGTTTACATGAACCCGTCCAACCGAAAAAACGGCGCACCCGTGCCGCGGGTGCACGTCGGCGACCATCTCGCGCCCGGCGCGCGGGTGATCCTGCCCGAAGCGACGGGCCACCACCTCACTCGCGTGTTGCGGCTGCGGCCGGGTGCCGCCGTGGTCCTTTTCGACGGGTGCGGCGGAGAATATGCCGCGAAGGTCAGGGACATCAGTAAGCAGGGCGTGGCGGTGGACATCGGTCCGTGGCACGAGCTGGAGCGGGAAGCCGCGCTGGAGCTGCATCTTGCGCAAGGGGTTTCGAGCGGCGAGCGCATGGATTACACGCTCCAGAAAGCCGTGGAGCTGGGCATACGGGGGATCGAGCCGGTCGTGACCGAGCGCAGCGTCGTGCAGCTCGACGCCGAGCGCGCCGCACGCAGGCGTGGCCATTGGGAGCGTGTCTGCGTGAGCGCCTGCGAGCAGTGCGGGCGCAACCGGGTGCCGCCGGTGCAAGCGCCGATCACCTTCGACGCCTGGCTCTACGCCCTGAGCAGCGGCGATAGCCGCTTTGCCCTGCGCGTGCTTCTCGCACCGGACGGCGCGCATTCGCTGCGCGACCTGCCGCGCCCCGAGGGCCCGATCCTGCTGCTCGCCGGTCCGGAGGGAGGGCTGACCCCAGGGGAACGGAGCGACGCCCTGGGTCACGGATTCTGTGCCGTACGCCTCGGACCGCGCGTGCTGCGCACGGAAACCGCCGCGCTCGCCGCCCTTGCCGCGATGCACGCACTCTGGGGCGATTTCTAGCCGATCGGTTTCCGACCGCTGCCGATTCCACTACTATCCGCGGCAGAAGCGGCCAATCGCGGCCGACCAGAACAATCCGATGCCCAGCATTCCCGACATGTTCGTGCAGTGGGTGCGCGCCGCCGCCCCATTCGTGCACGCATTCCGCGGCCGCACCTTCGTCATCGGCTTCGGCGGTGAAGTGGTCGCCGACGGGCGCTTCGCGGAGATCGTCCAGGATCTGAACCTGCTCGCGAGCCTCGGCGTAGGGCTCGTACTCGTCCATGGCACGCGTCCCCAGATCGATGCCCTGCTCGAAGAACGCGGCATTCAGCCGCGGTATGTGCGCGGCATTCGCGTGACCGACGAGGGCACGCTCAAGTGCGTCAAGGAGGCGAGCGGGCGCGTCCGCGTCGAGATCGAAGCGCTTCTGTCGATGGGACTTCCCAACTCGCCGATGGCGAATTCGACCATCCGCGTGGCAAGCGGCAACTTCGTCGTCGCCAAGCCGCGGGGCGTCCTCGACGGGGTCGACATGCTGTACACGGGGGAAGTCCGGAAGGTCGACGCGGAGATGCTGCGGGCGCGCTTGGGCGATGGCGAGATCGCAATGATCTCGCCGCTCGGCTATTCACCGACCGGAGAAATATTCAACCTGACGGTGGAAGAGGTCGCCGCCGCCGTGGCAGCGGCGCTCGCCGCCGAGAAGCTGATCTTCCTGCTGGAGGGACCTGGCGTGACGGACGCGAAGGGAAAGCTCCTCAACGAGCTGACCGTGTCCGACGCCGAGCGCTTGATGCGGCGTCCGACCCGGCTCACGACCGACGTGCAGCTCTACCTGCCCCAGGCGATTCACGCCGTGAAGAGCGGCGTGTGCCGTGCGCACTTCATCGACCGCAATCGGGAAGGCGCGCTGCTGATGGAGTTGTTCTCCCGCGAGGGGGTGGGCAGCATGCTCACGCAGGATCCGCTGGAAACCCTGCGGCCGGCCCAGATCGAGGATGTGGGCGGCATTCTCCAGCTGATCGAACCGCTGGAACGGGAAGGCGTGCTGGTCAAGCGCGGGCGCAAGATGCTCGAGCGGGAAATCGACCACTTCTTCGTGGTCGAGCACGACCGCATCATCATCGGCTGCGGTGCGCTCTATCCATTCCCGGAGTCGAGGGCGGCGGAGCTTGCCTGTCTCGCCGTCCAGCCCGAACGGCGTGATGCCGGGGTGGGCGAGCGCCTGCTCGAGTTCATCCAGGACGCGGCCCGCCGGCGCCGGCTAGCGCGCCTCTTCGTCCTCACCACTCGCGCGACCCACTGGTTCATCGAACGCGGATTCACCAACGTCGGTGTCGATCAGCTCCCGACGCGGAAGCAGGTTCTCTACAACCTTCAGCGCAGTTCCAAGGTGCTCGCGAAGTCCCTCAAGGGAAAGCGTTAGCGCGAGGAAAGTCGAAACCGGAACCGGTCAGGGATAACATTGCCTTAATGTAGATCCCGAATAATCGAGGTTTAGTCATGACGAGAGTCGTAAAGTGCGTGAAGCTCGGCAGGGAGGCGGAGGCTCTCGACTTTCCGCCCTACCCGGGGGAGATGGGAAAACGCATTTTCGAGAACGTGTCCAAACCGGCGTGGAAGGCCTGGCTCGAGCACCAGAAGATGCTGGTGAACGAAAACCGGCTGAACCTCGCTGACGCCAAGGCACGCAAATATTTGGCTGAGCAGATGGAACGCTACTTTTTCGGCACGGGCGCGGAGATGCCCACGGGCTATGTCCCCCCTGCACAGCCGGGCCAGAAGTAAGCCGGAGCCGAGTCCACGCTCATGACACGCGAGGAGCTGCCGGCTCTGCTTCCGGAACTGCCCATTTCTGTGCTCCCCATCAGCCCACGACTCAAGGCTGCGCCCCCGTCCCTCCTCATCAATCGCGAGGTCGCTGCGCTCGAGGTCATGCGTCGTGTGCTGGCCCAGGCCGAGGACGCTGCGATGCCGTTGCTGGAACGGCTGCGCTTCCTGTGCATCGTTTCGAGCCTGCTCGACGAATTCTTCGAGATTCGGGTCGCCGGGCTGGAGGCGGAACTGGAAGAAGGCTCCGACACCGCGAAAACGGGTGGCTACACCACCAGTTCGCTGCTCAGGCAGGTTGCGCTCACGGCGCACGAGCTCGTGGACCGACAGTACGACGTGCTGAACGACGTGGTGCTGCCCAAGCTCGTCGCGCAGAGTATCCGCTTCCTGCGCCGCCGCGACTGGAACGACGCGCAGAGGGAGTGGGTCCGCGACCACTTCGTTCGGGAAATCATGCCGGTGCTGACTCCGATCGGTCTCGATCCCGCGCATCCGTTCCCGCGCCTTCTTAACAAGAGCCTCAACCTGGCCGTGCAACTGGAAGGCCGGGACGCATTCGGGCGTCAATCGGGTTTCGCGATCGTGCAGGCCCCGCGCGTGCTGCCGCGGGTCATCCGTCTGCCCCAGGAGATTGCCGGTAGCGAGTATGCCTTCGTGTTCCTGTCATCCGTGCTCCACGACAACGTGGGCGAGCTCTTCTCCGGCATGAATGCTGTTGGCTGCTACCAGTTCCGGGTTACCCGCAACAGCGACCTGTACGTGGACGAGGAAGAGGTGAAGGACCTGCGCGAAGCGCTCCAGAGCGAATTGCCGCAGCGCCGCTTCGGCGAAGCCGTGCGCCTGGAGGTGGCGGATACATGTCCCAAGACCCTGTCCGACTTCCTGCTGAGAGAACTGGAACTCGGCGAGGACGATCTGTACCGGGTGAACGGGCCGGTGAATCTCGTGCGGCTGATGGCGGTTCCGGACCAGGTCGAGCGCCCTGACCTCAAGTTCCGCGCGTTTACCCCAGGCCTGCCGGACGTGCTCAAGTCGGAGCGCGACCTGTTCGAAGTAATCCGCGAGCAGGACGTGCTGCTGCACCATCCCTACCAGTCGTTCAAGCCGGTGGTGAGCTTCATCGCGCAGGCCGCCCGCGACCCGAACGTGGTCGCAATCAAGCAGACCGTCTACCGCACCGGCGCCGACTCCGAGCTCATGCGTCACCTGATTCAGGCCGCTCAGAGTGGCAAGGAAGTGACAGTGGTGCTGGAACTGCTCGCCCGCTTCGACGAAGAGGCGAACATCCACTGGGCGAACCAGCTGGAGGAAGTAGGCGCACACGTGGTGTACGGGGTGGTCGGTCACAAGACTCACGCGAAGATGGCGATGGTGGTGCGGCGCGAGCCGGAGGGACTGCGCCGTTACGTGCACCTCGGCACCGGCAACTACCACTCGCGCACCGCCACCATGTACACGGACTTCGGACTCCTCACCTGCAACGAGGCGATCTGCGCCGACGTGAACGACGTCTTCATGCAGCTGACCGGGCTCGGCCAGGCAGGCGAGCTCAACCACCTTTGGCAGTCGCCTTTCACGATGCACAGAAGCACCCTGGGGGCGATCCAGCGGGAAGCGCAAGCCGCCCGGGAGGGTCGGCCGGCGGGCATCGTGGCGAAGATAAACGCGCTGCTCGAACCGGAGGTTATCGCCGCCCTGTACGATGCCTCCAACGCGGGGGTGAAGATCGACCTCATCGTGCGCGGCGTGTGCGCCCTGCGGCCCGGCTTGCCCGGGCAGTCGGACAACATCCGGGTGCGCTCGGTGATCGGCCGCTTCCTCGAGCATCACCGCGTGTTCTGGTTCCAGAGCGCGGATCAGGTATACCTCGCGAGCGCGGACTGGATGGACCGCAACTTCTTCCGCCGTATAGAAGTCGCGTTCCCGATACTTGATGCGAAGCTCCGAAAGCGCGTCATCAGCGAAAGCCTCAAGACCTGTCTCGCCGACAATACACAGGCATGGGAGATGGATTCCGACGGCCGCTACCATCGGAAGGCGCCGCGCCGGTCGCGGGCCTTCACCGCCCAGACCCGGCTGATGGAGCAGCTTGGCAATCTCGCGTCGGAAATCTCCGCGCAGGAAGTGGTCAACCCGAACAAGGCAGCCGCTGCCTGAAAGCGCGTCGAATCAGCATGCGGCCGCACCAGCAGCGGCAGCCGCGACGCTTTCGACCGCGGCTGAGAAATCTCTCATGCCCACGGAAGTAGAACTCAAGCTCAGCGTCGTCCCCCATCAGGCGAGGCTGCTCGGCCGTCACCCCGCTGTCGTCACAGCGACCGCCAAGGGCCCGCATACCCAGCGCTTCTACGGTGTGTATTACGACACGCCCGACCGGGTGCTGTCCCGCAACGGCGTCGCGTTGCGTGTGCGCAAGCAGGGGCGACGCTGGATCCAGACCCTCAAGGAGGAAGGCCGCGTCGAAGGTGGGATGCACCAGCGGCCCGAGTACGAGGCTGCGGCGCCGGAAGGAGCGCTGAACCTGGATGCGTTGCGGGCGACGCCGGTTGCCGATCTGTTCGGCGATCCCGAGGTCGTGGCACAGCTCGCGCCGATCTTCATCACGGACGTACGCCGGACGCTGCGCATCCTCAGGACCGACGCCGGCGAGGTTGAGTTCGCCCTCGATCGGGGCGAGGTGCGCGCCGGCGGGAATGTCGAGCCGATCTGTGAGCTGGAGCTGGAACTCAGGGTAGGCTCGCCCGAGATGCTGTACGACCTCGCGCTCGCGCTTCAGGAGGAGTTGCGGCTGCGCGTGGAAAACCGCAGCAAGGCCGAACGGGGTCATGCGCTCGCGCGCCTGGCCAAACCGGGTCCGAGCAAAGCGCGCCCGCCCGCGATCGACGGGGTCATGCCCGTTTCGGCCGGGTTTCAGACCGTGGCATTTGCGTGCATCGGGCATGCGCAGGCCAACGAGCGCGGCATTCTGGAAGGCAGCACCGATCCCGAATACGTCCACCAGATGCGCGTGGGGTTACGACGCCTGCGTTCGGCCTTCAGCGTATTCGGCCCTGTGCTGCCGCGGCCGGCCTGTCAGCCGGCGCTCGACGAGATCCGCTGGATCGCGGGCAGCCTCGGTCCGGCTCGGGATTGGGACGTCTTCGCGACTGAAACCCTGCCGCCGATCATGGCGGCGTTTTCCGAGCACGCCGGCCTCGCACGGCTTGCCAAGAGCGCGGAGACCCCTAGGAGCGAAGGACGCGAAGCAGCGCAGGCGGCGGTCGCGTCCGAGCGCTACGAACGCCTGCTGCTGAGGATTTCCGCATGGCTCGCGTGCGAGAAGTGGCGCGAGGTCATACCCTTGGAGGCGTTGCCGATTCTTGCGGAGCCGCTGCGACCCTTCGCAGCGCGCATGCTTCAACGGCGCCACCGGCGCGTGAAACGGCGCGGACGCAATCACGAACACTTCACGCCCGAGGAACGCCATGCGCTGCGCATCGCGCTGAAGAAGCTGCGGTACTGCGCGGAGTTCTTCGGTCCGGTCTTCGAACCAGATGCGGTGCGCGGCTACACCCGCCCACTGGCCGAATTGCAGGACGTTCTCGGCGTGCTGAACGACGCCGCGGTGACCGGCCGGCTGCTACCGGAACTGGCGGCACGCGGTCCCGAAGGGGATCTCGCCGAAGCGCTGGGAATCGTCAACGGCTGGACCCGACAGTTCACGGTAGAGCGTCTGAGCCACCTCGCCGCAGCGTGGGAACGTTTCGAGGACGCGAAGCCGTTCTGGCATTGACACCAACGTCGGATCATCAGACCTGAGGAGCGCACCCATGGATCTCATACTGTGGCGACACGCCGATGCGGAGGACGGTATTCCCGACGGCGAGCGCAAGCTCACCACCAAAGGCCACAAGCAGGCGGAGAAGATCGGCACGTGGCTGCAAGAGCGGCTTCCCGATGACGCGCGAATTCTGGTCAGCCCGGCGGTGCGCACCCAGCAGACGGCGGCGGCGCTCGGACGGCCGTTCGAAACCGTTGCGGCAATCGGCGCCGGCACCTCTTACCCGTCTATACTGAGCGCGTCCGGCTGGCCGGAGCACCGCGGCACGGTCGTGATCGTCGGGCATCAGCCAACCCTGGGAGAAACCGCAGCCTGGCTGCTCTCGGGAGAAGCAGCCGGATGGACCATCAAGAAGGGTGCGCTGTGGTGGTTCACCAACCGCGCGAGGGCGGGGATCGTGCTGCGGGCGGTGGTGCCGCCCGATCTCGTCTAGGGAGGAAGAAGGGGTGTTCGAATCCGCCGAGCTCGGCCACAAGGTCGAGAAAGAGATCTACAAGAAGGAAGAGCCGAAGCTGCGCGAAGCGCTCCTCAACGCGCAGTACGACCTGAAGCAGGATGGCCGCTTCTCCGTGCTTATCATCGTGGCGGGCCCGGAGGGCGCGGGACGCACCGAGATGGTGAACGTGCTCAAGGAATGGATGGACCCGCGCCATCTGGTGGTGAAGGCCTTCGGTCCGATGTCGGATGAGGAGCGTCAACGGCCCCCCGCGTGGCGCTTCTGGCGCGCGCTGCCACCGAAGGGCCACATCGGTATCCTCTTCAACGCGTGGTATTCCTTGGCTTTTGCCCATCGCCTTCTGGGCGGCGGCTCGGCTGCCGAGTTCGATCGCCACCTCGAGGGAACCATCCACCAAGAAGAGATGCTCGCGAACGAGGGCGTGTTGATCCTCAAGTTCTGGATGCACCTGTCGAAGAGGGACTTCGAGGCACGCCACAAGGCGCTTGCGAAGCATCCCGAGACGCGCTGGCGGGTGACGGAGGAGGACAAGGAGACCTTCAGGCGCTACGGCAAGCTCAGGAAGGTGGCGGAGCACGCGCTGAGAGTGACGAGCACTGCGCAAGCACCGTGGATCGTGGTCGAGGGCCTCGACGAACGCTACCGAAACCTCACCGTCGGCACCGTGCTCCTGAACGCGCTGAAGGAACGGCTCGATCAGAAAACACGGAAACCGGTTACCGCGAAAAGCGCGCCCCTCGTGGACGTGCAACAGGGCGTCAACCTGCTTGACCGGCTGGATCTTGCGAAGAAGCTCGATCGCAAGGACTATGACCAAGAGCTCGTGAAGTGGCAGGGGCAGTTGGCCCGGATCACGCGCAGTCCGAAATTCCGAAGAATCGCGGTTGTGGCCGCCTTCGAGGGCAACGACGCCGCCGGCAAGGGCGGGGCGATTCGCCGCGTGATCTCCGCGCTGGATGCGCGTGCCTACGACGCGTATCCGGTCGCGGCGCCCACCGACGAGGAGCGCGCGCAGCCCTACCTGTGGCGCTTCTGGCGCCATGTCCCGCGCAAGGGCCGGATCGCGATTTTCGACCGGTCGTGGTACGGGCGCGTCCTGGTCGAGCGCGTTGAGGGCTTCTGCTCGGCTCCGGATTGGATGCGGGCTTACGGCGAGATTAACGACTTCGAGGCAAGGCTTTCCGCCCACGGCGTCGTGGTCGTGAAATTCTGGCTTGCGATCAGCAAGGAAGAGCAATACAAGCGCTTCAAGGAACGGGAGAAGACCGCCTTCAAGCGCTTCAAGATCACGGCCGAGGACTGGCGCAACCGCGACAAGTGGGGCGAGTATGTAGACGCCGTGTGCGACATGGTGGATCGGACCAGCACCGAGCATGCGCCCTGGACGCTGGTGGAGGCGAACGACAAGTGCCATGCGCGGGTCAAGGTGCTGAGGGCCCTGTGCGAGCGCATCGAAGCGGCCCTTTAGTCCCGGTGCGGGCGAGGGCGGGGCTCACTGCGTTGCCGAACGACAGCGCGAAGCCCTACGGGTCGCCTGCTCTTCCATGGCGCTCACGAGCGACCCCAGCGCAATGAGCGCCTGCCGTACGCAGGGCCCCT
The DNA here is from genome assembly GCA_963747225.1 of uncultured beta proteobacterium. GTDB lineage: Bacteria > Pseudomonadota > Gammaproteobacteria > Burkholderiales > JAEUMW01 > JAEUMW01. The sequence goes on from CAVVES010000013.1 coordinate 57,489, forward strand.
GATTCAGCAGGAGGCATTGCGCGCTCCCGATCGTTGCGGTATCGGTGATGTCGGCGCGCGGCGGCTCGTGGATCACGAGGCTTTCGAGCGCGGGGGTGGACCAGACCACTGGCACGTGGGCACAGGCACACAGCGCCCGGATTTCCCGCACCGCTTCGGGCATGCCCTCGAAACCGAATTCTGCAGCAAGCGCGCCGTAGGAACCGGTGATGCCGAACGGGTGGCGTCCGGCGCCGTGGGCGATGATCTCCGGAAGATCGTCCAGCGCCGCGCGCGTTTCGATTCCGGCGATGATTCCAAGCCGGCGGCCACCGTGGTGTCCGGCGAGAGCGTCCACGAGCTGGTCGATGTCGGCACGACCCGTCGCCACGGGGAAACCGACGATGTCGGCGTGCCGGGAGACGAACTCCAGCTGCGCGAGATCCCTCGCAGATAGCGCCGGCAGGTCGATCGGCGTGTCGGGAAGATGAATCGCCTGGTCCGCGCCGATGCGCTCCCCCCTCGGGCTCGCTCGCGTCACGCGCAGCCATGCGCCGTGCTTGTCCACCTGCTCGATCAAAGCGCCGATGCGGCACCCGTCGATCCAGGCGGTCTGCCCGGCATCCAGCAGGTCGAACACATCAGGGTCGGTGCAGCCGATGCGCGCGGTCGCGGCAAGGCGACCGCGCTTGTCGCGCTGTTCGCCTCTCCCGGGGCTCAGGTCCCGGGTCAGGAGCAGCGCGTCTCCGGGTTTCACCTCGCTTTCCGCCGGGGGTGCATCGAAGGCGCCACTTTTTGTCTTCGCACCCTTTTTCCTGCTTCGCTGCTCGTGCTCCAGCTCCGTGCCCTGCCCAATGTAAGCGCCATCGACGCACGCGCAAGCGACCTCGGTCTCCGAAAGCCGTGCCTCAATTGCAAGCTCGCGCTTGCGCCCTTTGAAATCGCGGAACAGGACACGGTCCCCGGGGTCCAGCCTCGCCAGCCACTTCCGATCCACGGCGAGCCGGGCAGGCATGGCACGCCCGCTGTGATCGCGCGTTGCCGTTCGCCCCGCGCGACCGCTCCCGTCGAGCACGATTACTGTCGGATACAGCGGATCGCCGAACTGGTCACGCTTGACCTTCACGTGCAGCAAGTCCGGACCGGCATCGACTGGTCCCGTGCGAAGTCTGCGACCGCCAAGTTCCATCAACACCTTGCAGCCCCGTCCAAGCTCCTTTTCAGCCTGACGGACATTGCCGATGATGTCGCGCCACGTCGCCCGGTCGTCGACGACGCAGTTGATCCGCGCGCAGTCCATGCCGAGTTCCACGAGGTCGCGCACGAGAGCGTAATCGGCGCCGGACTCCCGCGACAGCGTCACCATGAATCTCGTCGCACGCGGCGCCCGCGCTGCGCCGAATAGATGATCCGTACTGCGGCAACGCTGGGTGCGGCTCCGCTGCAAAGCGCGGGCGCACCGGATGACGTCTGCTGCGAGCACCGGCTGACCCTGCGAGAGACGCAGCGTATTCATCAGTGCGTCGAGCGTGGCGGCGACGCTGGCCTCGCACCCGGCGAGCGAGGCGAGACCGAGCGAGTCCAACCGGTCCTGCAGGTCATGCAGGTCGTGACGCCGCAGCGCGAGGTAGCCAGCAAGGTTCGAAGCGCTGGCGAGAAAGCCGCGCCGTTGCAGGAGCGGGCGCCATGCGGCGAGCAACTCCTCCTGCCGCGAGAGTACCTGGGTCCGCAGCTCTCCGAGACGGAGCAAGACCGCAGGTGCGAAGGGCACCGCTCCCGGGTTCCAGCTCAGATCCATATGGGGATGCCGTCGATGAGAATGCGGACTCTAGGCCGCGTCTGTGACAGGCGTATTGCGGGGTGACGACGACGCGCCGCGGAGAGAATGTCAGCCGGAAGCGACCTCCGTCTCCCGCGCGTGCACTCGCACGGGATTGACGGTCAGCTTGACCCCGAGCCCCTTCCATTCCAGCACCTCGGTTTCCAGCGCCGCAGCGGTGAGTGGATGGGCTGCCAGCCATTTCTCGTCGAGGGTGATCTCAACCTTGTCCCCTTCCACGGAAAGCCGGACGCGTGGCGGAACCACGCCTGCACGGGAGCGGCAGAAGAGCGCGGCAAGCCGCAAGGCGAGGGTCGGCAGGCGATCTTCCGGCACGTCGAGCAGTCCCTGCATCTTCTTCAGTCCGCCGCGATGGCCGAGCACGAGGAGTCCGAGGTGCTCCTGTTCCATGCGCGAAAATCCGGGCATGTCCGCGTTGCGGATGATGTAGGCCGAGTGCTTGTGGAAACCGGAATGAGCGATGGCGAGGCCCACCTCGTGCAAGCGTGCGGCCCACGCGAGAAGGAGGGTCTGTTCCTCCACGTCGAGCCCCGCCTGCGCAGTGATCTGCTCGAAGAGGTCCAGCGCCAAGCGCTCGACACGTTCGGCCTGGCCCGTATCGACTTGGTAGCGCTGCATGAACTGCTGCACCGTGGCACCGCGCAGATCCCGGTGGCGAAAGCGTCCGAGCAGATCGCACAGGATGCCCTCCCGCATGGCACCGGTGGCGACCGTCATCCGTTTCACCTTCAGCTCCCCCAGAATCGCGCTCATGATCGCGAAGCCACCCGGCAGCACGGGCACCCGATCGGGCCTGAGTCCGGGAAGCGTGAGCTTGTCCATGTCCCCCACCTTCAGGAGGTGCGTCCGGAGCTGATCGAGTCCCTTGGGGGTGATGTCACCGTCGCCCCACCCGTTCAGCTGCAGGATCTCTGACAACGCCCGTGCGGTGCCCGAAGAGCCGATCGCCTGCTCCCAGTGCCCCGCGGAGAAATCCGACGCGATCACCTCGAGCTCCCCGCGGGCCGCCAGTTCCGCCCGGGCAAGGCTGTTTTTCGTGATCCTGCCGGAGCCGAAGAAGCGCAGGCTGTAGCCCACGCAGCCCATGTACAGACTTTCGAGTTTGCGCGGCGCAAACCCGCTTCCAATGATGAGCTCGGTCGAACCGCCGCCGACATCCACGACCAACCGCTTCGCATTCGACACCGGCAGGCTGTGCACGACGCCGGTGTAGATGAGGCGCGCTTCTTCGCGCCCCGCCACCACCTCGATCGGAAACCCCAACGCGCTCTCGGCGCGGCGCACGAACTGGGCCGCGTTCTTCGCCACCCGCAGGGTGTTGGTGCCAACCGCGCGCAGCGCGTGCCGCTGCAGGCCGCGCACACGCTCGGCGAAACGTCGCAAGCAATCGAGCGCACGCTCCTGGGAAGCCTCGTCGAGACGCTTGTCGGAATCCAGTCCGGCGGCGAGACGGACCTTTTCGCTCAGTGCATCGAGGGGATAGATCTGGTCGTCCACCACCTTCGCAACCTGCAGACGGAAGCTGTTCGATCCGAGGTCGACGGCCGCGAGGGTGGTATGGCCAGGCATGCTCAGTGGGGCAACGCGCGAGGGCAGTCAAGGGATAAAGAAAGGCGCATCATCACATGAACGCCTCGCGTTCGAGCTGCTCCATCGACGTGTGGCGCACGTCCTTGCCCTTCACGAGGAAGATCACGTACTCGCCGATGTTCTTCGCATGATCGCCGATGCGCTCGAGAGCCTTCGCCACGAAGACGATCTCGAGCGAGTACGAAATGGTCCGTGGATCTTCCATCATGAAAGTGATCAGCTGACGCAGGATGCTGCGGAATTCGTCGTCGAGGTGCAGGTCGTCCCGCGCAACCTGGGTGGCGGTGGCCGTGTCGAGCCGTGCGAAGGAGTCGAGCGCCATGCGCACCATGCCGAGGGCGAGATCCCCCATGTGGCGGATTTCGGTGAAGCGCGGAGTGTGAAGCCGGTCGGACTCGCACATCAGCTTCGCCATGCGCGCGATCTTCTCCGCCTCGTCGCCGATCCGCTCCAGGTCGGTGACGGTCTTCACCACCGCCATGATCAGCCGCAGGTCGCCGGCGGCAGGCTGGCGCCGGGCGATCACGTTGTTGCACATCTGGTCCATCTCGACTTCCAACGCGTTCACTTTCTGATCGTCGGCAATGATCTGGTCAATGAGCGAGGTGTTGCACGAGGAAAGCGCTTCGATGGAGCGCACGATCTGCTGCTCCACCAGCCCACCCATCTGCAGGACGCGGGAGCGCAGCGCCTCGAGATCCGCGTCGAATTGCTTGGAGGTGTGATGATCGTTGGTCATGGGCGATTCCGCTCGGAGGTAAACGCAAGGAAGGTAGCAGCCCATGATGACGGTTTCGTTGCAGAACCCTCAGGGGGCCGCATGGGTCTCGACTCCGTCCGGTGTTCCCAGCAGCAACACGTCCGCCCGCCGGCGCGCAAACAAGCCGTTGGTGACGACTCCGGGGATCTGGTTGATGCCCTCTTCCAGTTTCACCGGATCCGTGATGTCGAGACCGTGAACATCCAGAATCACGTTGCCGTTGTCAGTGACGAAACCCTCGCGCAGACGGGGCTCACCCCCGAATCTCCCCAGCTCCCGCGCGACCAGATTCCGCGCCATGGGGATCACCTCCACCGGCAGCGGAAAGCGGCCGAGCCGGTCCACGAGCTTGGATCGATCGGCGATGCACACGAACTTGCGCGCCACCTGGGCGACGATTTTCTCCCGCGTCAGCGCCCCGCCACCGCCCTTGGTCATGCGCAAATCACGGTCGATCTCGTCGGCACCGTCCACACATACGGGCAATTCGGTCACGCGGTTGAGGTCGAGCACGGCGATGCCGGCGGCCTGCAACCTGTGAGCGCTGCCTTCGGAGCTGGCCACTGCTCCCTGGATACGGGCCCGCGCCCGAGCCAGTTCGTCGATGAAGAAATTGGCGGTGGACCCGGTACCGACTCCGATGACGCATCCTTCGGGCACATGAGCCATGGCGGCTTGCGCAGCAGCGCGTTTCTGGTCGTCGACAAGGCTCATGGCTGAACTGGGCTCGCGGGGCGAAGCCCAAGAATAGCCCCAACTCGTCAGTGGAACAATTTCTTTGCCCGGTCGACTTGTGACTCGACCGCGGCCGGCGTGCCTTCTGATGCGTGTGGAAACCTGCTACCCTTCGTCGCTTTTCCGACCTGCCTGACCCATGAAGATCGACTATCTGGAGCGGATTCTGACCGCCCGGGTATACGACGTGGCCATCGAGACTCCTCTCGAGGCGGCGCCCAACCTCTCCGCCAGACTGAAGAACAACGTCCTCCTCAAGCGCGAGGACATGCAGCAGGTGTTCTCCTTCAAGCTGCGCGGTGCCTTCAACAAGATGGCGCGGCTGCCGAAGACGGCGCTTCGTCGCGGCGTAATCGCGGCTTCAGCCGGCAATCATGCCCAGGGTGTTGCGCTCGCGGCGCAGACGCTCGGGTGCAAGGCGACCATCGTCATGCCCGCCACCACCCCGCAGATCAAGGTGCAGGCGGTAGTAAGCCGGGGCGCGCGGGTCGTGCTCTTCGGAGACTCCTACGACGAGGCTTATCTGCACTCCCAGGAGATCGCGAAGCGCGAGAAACTGACCTTCGTACACCCCTACGACGACCCGGATGTTATCGCGGGTCAGGGGACCATCGGCATGGAGGTTCTGCGCCAGCACACCGGGCCGATCGACGCGATTTTCGTGGCCGTCGGCGGCGGCGGGCTTATCGCCGGCGTAGCCGCCTACGTCAAGCGGCTCCGCCCGGAGATCCGCATCATCGGTGTGGAGCCCGCGGATGCCGACGCCATGTATCAGTCGCTCAAGGCCGGTCACCGGGTTCGTCTGGCGCAGGTCGGTCTCTTCTGCGACGGCGTCGCCGTGAAGCAAGTCGGCAAGGAAACGTTTCGCCTTTGCCGCGAGCTCGTGGACGAGGTGCTCCTCGTGGACACGGATGCCGTCTGCGCAGCGATCAAGGACGTATTCGAAGACACGCGCTCGATCCTCGAGCCCGCCGGCGCGCTCGGCGTAGCGGGAATCAAGCAGTTCGTCGCCAGGCAAAGGATTCGCGACCGTACCCTGGTCGCAATCAACTGCGGTGCCAACATGAACTTTGATCGCCTGCGCTTCGTCGCCGAGAGCGCGGAGCTCGGCGAACAGCGGGAGGCGATCCTCGCGGTGACCATTCCGGAGCGGCCCGGAAGCTTCAAGAAGTTCTGCGCGCTGCTCGGTCCACGGAACATCACGGAATTCAACTATCGCTATGCCGATTCGAAGGAGGCACACGTGTTCGCCGGCGTGCAGGTGCACGACCGCAAGGAATCGGCACGACTCGTGAAGATGCTGCAGAAAGAGGGCTTCCGTGCCCTCGACCTGAGCGGCGACGAAATGGCGAAGCTGCACGTGCGCCACATGGTTGGCGGCCGCGCGCCCCAGGCGACGAACGAAATCGTATACCGCTTCGAGTTTCCGGAGCGCCCCGGTGCGCTCATGAAGTTCCTCGATGCCATGAGCAAGGGATGGAACATCAGTCTCTTTCACTATCGCAACCACGGCGCGGACCACGGCCGGGTGCTGGTGGGCATGCAGGTCCCGCCCGAAGACAAACATGCGTTCAAGGCGTTTCTGGACAAGGTGGGTTATCGCTGGTGGGAGGAAACGGACAATCCGGCTTACCGTCTCTATCTCGGTTGAAAGCCGTGTTCTTCCCTGGCTTCGTGGCATGCGGATTGCACTGCCCGCCGTCCGTTCCTGCCGGCCGGCCTTGCGCAGCCGGCGTAGAATAGCCCCAGCCTAGTCAACCCGCCTCCATCTTCATGAGCAAGGCAACCATCGCATGCGTTCTGGCTTTCGTGTCGCTTTGCGCGCATGCCGCTCAGGACGCAGACTTCATCGTCGCGCGCAATGCATTCCAGTCTGGCGATCGCGCACGGCTCGCGCGGATCGCGCCGGCGCTGGAGGGCTACGTGCTGGAATCGTACGTCGATTACTGGCAGCTCAAGCTCGATCTCGATCGGGTAAGCCCGGATGAAGTCCGGGCGTTTCTCAAGCGCTACGACGGAACCGTGGTCGCCGACCGCCTGCGGGCCGATTGGCTGAAGGCGCTGGGAGCGCGCAGCAGCTGGGATCTGTTCAGGGAGCAATATCCGCTGCTCGCCGCGCCAGATACCGAGACCGTGTGCTATTCGGCGCAGGCGCGCATGGCTGTTGGCGATCTTTCCGGCCTGGCGGAGGTAAAGCCCCTTTGGCTTTCCGGTCGCGAGCAGCCGCCTTCGTGCTCTCCGCTCTTCGAGGCGATGCTTACCGGCGGCCAGATCACCACCCCGGATGTGTGGGCGCGGATGCGCCTCGCCCTCGAATCCGGCCAAGTGGGTCTCGCGAAGAAGCTCGCGGCGTATCTTCCTCCGGCCGATTCGCCGGACCCGACGGCGCTCGATGCGGCAGCGGAGAATCCCCGGCGTTTCCTCGACAAGCGCACGCCGGGCGGGACCAACCGTTCCACGCGCGAGGTCATCATCTTCGCTCTTTATCGGCTCGCCAAGAGCTCGCCGCAGCAGGCCCGGGACGAATGGATCAAGATTCGGGCGTCGTTCCCGGAGGCGGACAAGCGGTACGCTGCCGGGCAACTCGCCTATCAGGCCGCGCTCCGGCAGGATCCCCAGGCACTGGCGTGGTACCGTGAATCGGGCGCCAGGGGACAGAACGACCAGCAGCTCGGCTGGTACGTACGCGCCGCGCTGCGGGTGCAGGCCTGGGAAGATGTCATCGCCGCCACGGAAGCGATGTCGCTGAAAGAGAAGCAGGAGCCGATCTGGCGCTACTGGCGCGGCCGCGCCTTCCGGCAGCGTGGACGCCTCGCCGAAGCCAACGGACTGCTCGCACCGATCTCGACCGACCAGAGCTTCTACGGTCGACTCGCCCTTGAGGAACTCGGTGAAGTGGTCGAGGTCACCCCTGAGAGCTATCAACCCCCCAAGCAAGACGTCCAGGCGATGAGCCAGAATCCCGCCCTGCAGCGGGCGCTTGCTCTTTATCGCGTGGACATGCGGCTCGACGGCATCCGCGAGTGGGCGTGGGGAATCCGCGGGCTCGACGATCAACAGCTTCTGGCAGCTGCCGAATTTGCCCGCAATCGCGGCGTGTACGACCGTGCGATCGCAACCGCCGAGAAGACGCGGACACTGCATGATGTGTCCGTGCGCTATCCACTGCCGTTTCGGGAGGTGGTTCGGACGTCGGCCAGGCAGAGCCAGCTCGACGAGGCCTGGGTATACGGGCTCATGCGCCAGGAGAGCCGGTTCCAGACCGAGATTCGCTCGAGCGCCGGCGCCATGGGCCTGATGCAGCTCATGCCCGCCACCGCGCGCTGGGTGGCGAAGCGCATCGGCATGAGCGACTTTCAGCAGTCGCGGGTCACCGACGTCGATGTGAACATCCGCCTTGGCACCTACTACCTGCGGTACGTATACGACCTCCTCGACGAAAGTCCGGTCCTCGCCTCGGCAGCGTACAACGCGGGTCCTGGCCGCGCCCGGCAATGGCGCGCCGGCATTCCCATGGAGGGCGCGATTTACGCGGAAACAATCCCGCTCACCGAAACCCGGGACTACGTGAAGAAGGTGCTGGTGAACGCAACCTACTACGCTGCCCAGTTGAAGAGCCAGATGCGTTCTCTCAAAGATCGTCTCGGCGTGATCGCGCCCCGCTCCGACGCGGACCGTCCGCTCGGCGACACGCCCTGAGCGTGCAGGCAGCGCGCACCCTCCTGCACATCCCGTATCAATCCGATTCTCAGCTAGAATCACCTGTAGGGACGCGTTGAGCGTCGGCAACGGCGGACGCCACCGTCCGCGTTCTGCGCGTGCCCGACAAATCGCGCCGGCTCACGTCATCGAGCCGATTGCTGTGGTCTACCCTTCCACCAACACAACGCCTGTCATGGACATCAACCTGCGCAGCGCCCTCGTCATCGGCGGATCCGGTTTTGTCGGCAGCCACCTCGTTCAGCTCCTCGCCGCGCGCGGCGTGAGCGTGCGCGTCCCCACCCGCTACCGGGAACGGGCCAAGGAGCTGATCGTTCTGCCCACCGTCGACGTGGTGGAAGCGGACGTGCACGAACCGGCGGCCCTGCGGGAGCTTATCGCCGGGACGGACGTCGTGATCAATCTCGTCGGTATCCTTCACCAGCGGGGAGTGCCTGGAGGGTTCCGACGCGTTCATGCGGATCTGCCTAAGAAGGTCGTGGATCTCTGCCGCACCGAAGGGGTAGGCCGCTATCTTCACATGAGCGCACTCAACGCCGACGCGAATGGCTCGAGCTCGTACCTGCGTTCGAAGGGGCTGGGCGAGAAGTACGTGAAAGAGGCGAATGACGACCTCGCCTGGACTATCTTCCGACCTTCGGTGATCTTCGGGCGCGGCGACACCTTCCTCACCCTGTTCGCCGAGCTGCTGCGGGTTCTCCCCGTGGTGGCGCTCGGGTCGCCCGATGCGCGGTTTCAGCCGGTCTGGGTAGAAGATGTCGGCCGCGCCTTCGTGGATTCCATTCTGAAGGATGAAACCTTCGGCCAGAGCTACGACCTGTGTGGTCCCACGGTGTACACGCTCCGCGAGCTGGTCAAATGCGTGGGCAAGGCCAGCGGGCGACAGCGCCCCATCACCGGCCTCGGTCCACGGCTCTCGTACCTGCAGGCGATGGTCATGGAATGGCTCCCCGGCCCGCTGCTGACTCGCGACAACTACTACTCCATGAAGAAGGACAGCGTGTGCGGCTGTCCTTTCCCGAGCGTGTTCGGCTTCCGGCCGACCCCTGTCGAAGCCATCCTTCCGCGGTACCTGGGTCGCCAGGATCCGCGGATGCGCTACAACGATTTTCGCTTCCGCGCCCGACGTTGAGGTTTTCTGATAGCGGTTTCACCGCCCTGCGGAGCTTGCGTTGAAGTTCTTCCGCGTGGGAGGATCGGTGCGGGACCAGTTGCTCGGTCTGCCCGTCAAGGATCGGGATTACGTCGTCGTCGGCAGCACTCCCGAGGAGATGGTGGAGCGGGGATTTCGCCCGATCGGCAAGGATTTTCCCGTCTTCCTGCATCCTGAGACCCACGAGGAGTACGCACTCGCGCGGACCGAGCGCAAGACTGCGCGGGGATACAGAGGTTTTGAAATATATGCCGCGCCGGACGTGACGCTGGAAGCGGACCTCGCGCGCCGCGACCTCACCATGAACGCCATCGCGCTCGACGATCAGGGAGCCGTCATCGATCCCTTTGGGGGCCGCGACGACCTCGAAGCGGGCATATTGCGCCATGTCGGCCCGGCTTTCGCCGAAGACCCCGTGCGCATTCTGAGGGTCGCGCGGTTCGCTGCCCGCTTCGGATTCAGGATTGCGCCCGAGACCCTGGCGTTGATGGCGGAAATGGTCGATAGCGGCGAAGTCGGGGCGCTCGTCCCCGAGCGGGTCTGGCAGGAGCTCGCGCGCGGGCTGATGACGGAGAGACCCGCACGGATGTTCCTCGTATTGCGCGACTGCGGCGCGCTTGCCCGCATCCTGCCGGAAGTGGAGGGACTGTTCACCGTTCCGCCACCGCCCGGGTGTCCGGAGCCGAACGCCGGCCTCCACGCAATGAAAACCATCGACTGCGCGGCCGCGGCATCCGCCGTGTTGCCGGTGCGCTTCGCCGCGCTCGCCCTCCATTTCGGAAAAGCGCGAACACCCTCCGCGCAATGGGCCGATCATCCGGGCTACGAGGTGCAGAGTGTTGAAGCAGTGCGCGAATTGTGCGCACGCATTCGTGTACCGAACGACTGCCGCGATCTCGCGCTGATCGCTGCTCGCCATTGTGGCGACGTCCAGCGCGCGATCGAGCTGGATTCATCCGCAATTCTGCAACTGCTGGAGGCGGGTGATGCCTTCCGGCGCCCCGAACGCTTCGATCTCGTGCTCGCAACGTGCGAAGCCGATTTTCGCGTGTGCGCCGGCAGTGGCGGTCCTTGCTCACAGGCTGAGCGCCTGCAACGTGCCCTCGCCGCCGGACAGGGCGTGGATGCCGCGGCGCTCGCTGCGGAAGGCAGCGACAAGGAGTCCATACGCGACCGGCTGCACCGGCACCGCCTCGCTGCCATAGAGCAGGCTGTCAGCACGCCGGGCAGCTAAACGGAAGACCCGATGCGAAAGACCGGCAGCTTCTGGTAATCTTGTGCGGCGGTGGTTCACAAGAATCCCGCGCCATTTTCTCTCTTCACCGGCTTTCATCCCTTGCCTCCCGCTATCGGCAACACCCTGCGCGATCTCGCCGTCAATCTGCGTAGCGGCGTTCGCCTGGCGCTGTGGCGACCGCTTACCCTCGCGGATTTCCGCATCTCGACAAATCAGCTTGCGCTGCTCGCGCTGGTGGAACTCGCGCTGACCGTGGTAACGAGCTTCGTCGACAACGGAACGGACGGATATTGGGACTGGGAAGCGCTGCCCTACGTGGTTTTCCCCCTCGTGTTGCTGCTCGTCGCGGCCTTCGGCGTCGCAAAGATCTATCGCCGCGACCACCTCGCCCTCGAGCTCCCGATCGTTCTCCTTTCGCCCGCGCCCGTTTTCACGGTTTTTTTTATCGCACAGGAGCTTCTTGCCCAGCAGGGCGCGTTCGATGAAGGTGCGCTCTCGGAGCACGCGATCTATCTGGCTTCCATGGCGTGGGTGGGAGTCGTCTTCTGCGCGGGGTTGCTCGTGGTCGGAGGCAGGGACTGGCGCCGACTCACCGTGGCCGCCGTAGTACTTTTCGTCGGTGCCGTGCTGCCGCAGGCCTACCTGCCTTACCGCGATCTGTGGGCCCCCGAAGAAGACGTCGTCGTAGAGGAAGACGATCTGCCCTCCGTCGCGTCCGAGGACATCCTCGAGCTTCAGCCGCGGTTGCTCGATCGCGAGCTCGCCGCGCTCGCACCCGAACGGCGCGGCGTGATCGACCTGTACTTCGTGGGCTTCGCTCCCTACGACGAGCAGGACGTATTCATGAGGGAGGTGGGTTCCGCCCGGGAGCTCATCGAGGAGCGGTTCGACGGGCAAAGTCGCGCGGTGACTCTCGTGAACAATCGGCATACGCTCACGCAGAGGCCGATCGCCACGATGAGCCATCTGGCTGCCGCACTGAATCGCGTGGGCGAAGTCATGAATCCTGAGGAAGACATCCTCTTTTTGTTTCTGACCAGCCATGGCCTGCCGTCAAGGCTGGAGGTCCGCTTCGATCCGCTGGAACTGCGGCCGCTTTACCCTGCCGCCTTGCGCGAGACCTTGGACGCTGCGGGAATCAAGTGGCGGGTGATCGTGATCTCTGCGTGCTATTCGGGCAGTTTCGTCGGACCGCTGCAGGACGAGCGCACCCTCATCATCACCGCCGCTGACGGCGATAGCACCTCGTTCGGATGCTCAAACGACGCCGACCTCACGTACTTCGGTCGCGCATTCTTCGGCGAGCATCTCAAAGGCACCTATTCGTTCGAAGAAGCCTACCGGCGCGCGGCAACCACGATCGCGGACTGGGAGAAGACGAAGGGTTACCCGCCATCCCGTCCGCAGATGTAGGTCGGATCGGCCATCGCGGCCAAGCTGAAGGTGTACGAGTCGCGCATGAAGGTCACGTCCGCGGCAGCGGCTCGTGCTCCACCCTGATCCGCTGAACCCGTCTGCCTCCGGAGACGCCCTGTGATCGATCTGTACACGTGGTCCACGCCGAACGGGCGCAAGGTCTCGGTCCGCTCGAAGAATTGGGCCTGCCTTACCGGGTGCATGCGGTCGACATCACGCGGAACGAGCAATTCGCACCTCGTTCGTCGCCCTATCGCCGAACTCGAAGATCCCCGCCATCGTCGACGAGGATGGGCCCCGGCGGCGGCCCTTCAGCCTGTTCGAGTCCGGCGCGATTCTGCTCTACCTGGCGGAGAAGCACCGGCGGTTTCTGCCGGCGCACGCGCGGCCGCGCTACGAGGACAATCCAATGGCTCATGTTCCAGATGGGCGGCGTCGGCCCCATGTTCGGCCAGGCGCATCATTTCCTGCGCTTCGCGCGGGAGAAGAGTCCCCTATGCGATGCAGCGCTACGGCAACGAAGCCCGGCGCCTGTACGCGAGTGCTTGACCGGCGCCTGGCCGAACACGAGTTCCTGGCGCGGTGAATACACGATCGCGGACATGGCCACCTTCCCCTGGGTGGCGCGCCACGCGTGGCATGAGGTGGACCTCGGGGACTTTCACCACGTGCAGCGGTGGTTCGACGTCATCGGCGCGCGCGCACCCGTACAGCGGGGGATGCAGGTTCCGGCCTGACAATTGCATTCTCCCGCGGGTTTGCAAAGAACCCCATGGCCGCAAACCCCGACATGATCAAGAGCGTCAATCCCCTGCAGCCGGGGGTTCCCGAGCGGATCGGCAAGTATCCGGTCCTGCGCGAGCTGGGTCAGGGCGCAACGAGCCGCGTGTTCCATGCCCGAGACACGTTCGCGAACCGGGAAGTGGCGATCAAGGTGTTCGTTCCATCCGAACACCACCGACGCGAATGCGCTGCGGCGCTTCCAGCGCGTCTTCCTGAACGAGTCCTCCCTCGCGGGCAAGCTCACCCATCCCGCATATCGCGGCGATCTTCGACGCCGTGACCGAAGAGCACTACACCTACCTCGTCATGGAGTACGTGGCGGGCGGTACCCTGGAACAATACTGTCAGGCCGAGCAGCTGTTGCCTCTCGAGAAGGCGGTCGAGGTGATCTTCAAGTGCAACCGGGCGCTCGACTACGCCTTCCAGCACGGAGTCATCCACCGCGACATCAAGCCGGCGAACATCCTGGTGAGCCAGGGCACCGACATCAAGCTGAGTGACTTCGGCACTGCTCTCCAGGAATGGAACACCGTCACCCAGCTGAGCGGAGTCGGCTCGCCCGCGTACATGTCGCCGGAGCAGATTCGCGAAGAGCAGCTCACCCACCACACCGACATCTACTCGCTCGGCGTGGTGACCTACCAGCTGCTCACCGGCCGGCTGCCCTTCATGGGCACGAACACGGCGAGCCTGACCTACCAGATCGTCAATCACGAACCGACACCGCTGCGGTCGCTGCGCCCGACATCCCGGAGCCGCTGGAGCGCATCGTGATGCGATGCATGCAGAAGACGCGAGAGGGGCGTTACCAGAACTGGATCGAGCTCGCAAAGGAACTCGCCGGCGCCTTCCAGACGCTCCAGGTCGGCAGCACGAGCATCAGCGGATACCGAGAAGTTCAACACCGCGAAGCGCCTCGACTTCTTCAAGGACTTCGACGACGTGCAGCTCTGGGAGGTGGTGCGAATCGGGCGTGGCGGTCCGTCGCGAAGGACTAGCCTCGTGCTCAAGGAGGGCGACAGCGGCGACAGCTTCTTCATCATCGGGAACGGCGACGTCGAGGTCAGCCGGAGTGGCACCTACTTCAATACTCTGCGCACCGGCAACTGCTTCGGCGAAATGCTCTATTTCGCGCAGACCATCACCCAGCGGACGACGACGATCCGCGCGCTGACCGACTGCATGGTGTTGGAGATCCGCGCCGCGGTTCTGTCGCAGGCTTCGCAAGGCTGTCAGAACCAGTTCAACAAGGCGTTCGTGCGCATCCTCATCGATCGCATCAGCGAGGCGCACGCGAAGCTCGCGTCGCGCTGAGATTCTCCCGCAGCGGTAACAAGAACGGCGGCTCCCTGGACGCGCCCCTGCGCGAGGCGCGCAAGCGCCTCGTTCGCTTGCGCTAGCGGCAAACATTCCACTTCCGTTCTCACGGGTACCTTCGGCGCCAGCGCAAGAAACGCCTTCGCCATCGCGCCGCGTGAGATTCGCAACCGAACGCACCGTACGTTCGCCCCACAGGATCTCGTAGGGAAACGCGGGAATCTCGCTCATGTGGATGCCGGCGCACACCACCGTCCCACCCTTGGCCGTCGCGCGCAACGCTGCGGGGACGAGCGCCCCTACCGGCGCGAAGATGAGCGCCGCATCGAGCGGCTCCGGTGGCGCGACGTCGGAATCGCCCGCCCACTTCGCGCCGAGATCGAGTGCGAAGCGTTGGCTTTCCTTGTCACCGGGGCGAGTGAGCGCGAACACGTCGCGTCCCTGCCAGGTTGCAACCTGGGCGATGATGTGAGCGGCCGCACCGAAACCGTAAATTCCCAGTCTCCTTGCGTCGCCGGCCATGAAGAGCGAGCGATAGCCGATGAGACCTGCGCAGAGGAGCGGCGCTGCCTCGACGTCTGAGTAGCAACCCGGCAGCGGAAAGCAATAGCGCGCATCGGCGACGGTGTATTCAGCGTAGCCGCCGTCGAGATCGTAGCCGGTGAAACGGGCGGCATCGCACAGATTTTCGCGGCCTTCGCGGCAATAGCTCGCAACGACCGCAGGTGTAGCCGAGCCAAGGGACGCCGACACGCTGGCCGATCGCGAACTGATCTACCCCAGCGCCGAGTGCTTGAATGGTGCCGACGATCTCATGACCGGGAACGAGCGGAAGCTTGGGATGAGTGAGATCGCCATCGACCACGTGCAGATCGGTGCGGCAGACGCCGCATGCATGCACGCGCACGAGCACTTGCCCGGCCGCCGGGTCGGGAACGGGCACATCGGCAGCGCGTAGCGGACGTCCGCCTCATCGAGGAGCATCGCGAGCATCAGGGTTCCCTCCGCAGCAGGTGCGGACCGTCCCCAGGCCTGCCATCGTCCGGATCGGACTGTCCCAACGATTCTGATAACATACGCGGCTCACTTCCGTCACGCCGTGCAGGCCCTCTTTACTTCCACCGCGCTGGTAGCTCTCGCGGAAGTCGGCGACAAGACCCAGCTTCTTTCCTTCGTGCTCTCGGCGCGACTGCGCAAGCCATGGCCGATCCTGGCCGGCATTTTCGTCGCCACGCTCGCCAATCACACGCTCGCGGGATCGCTGGGCAGCTGGATCGCGACGATCGTCCCCAAGACCGCGCTCATCCTCAGGGGTCGGCCTGCTCTTCATCGGGTTCGGCTTATGGACGCTGCATCCCGACTCCCTCGACGACGATCCTCGCATCCATCGCGCAGGCGCCTTCGTCACCGCGCTGGTCGGCTTTTTTCGTGGCAGAAATGGGTGACAAGACACAGATCGCGACGGTGGCGCTCGCCGCCCGTTTCGACTCGCTGGTGCAGGTGGTGATCGGAACGACGCTCGGCATGATGATCGCCAACGCGCCGGCGGTGTGGCTCGGCGACAAGCTTGCGCATCGCATTCCGATGCGGCGGTGCGCATCACCGCGGCCGCGCTCTTCATCGGGTTCGGCGTCCTTACTCTGTTCGGGATCCGCTTCCTAGAGCAAGCGCGACAGATCGCCCGTCGCGAATCCCAGGAGCGACGAGGGATATCCCGTCCGAGTGCGATCACCTTGAACAGTTCGCCCATCTCCGCCGGCGAGAGCAGCTTCTGCACCGCAGTCACCATCGGCAGATAGTTCTGCTACATCCTCCGGAGCACCGATTGCATCAGTCCGGTGACCCCGCAGTTCACGAGGAAGCGGGCCTGGGTTCGTGTAGCCCTGCAACGCGAGTCCATGGTCGATGGCGGCTGCCGCGATCGCCGTGAAGTCCACGTGGGCGGTGATGTCCTGCAAGCCCGGGCAGGAAGAACGGATCATCGTGGGCATGATGGCGATAGTGGCACATCAGCGTGCCTGCAGAGCGCTCGGGATGGTAGTACTCACGCCGCCCAAAACCGTAGTCCATAAGCAGCAGCGTGCCGGCTTGGAGCGCGTCGGCCAGCGTCGCGATCAGCTTCGGACCCGCGAGGTTGATCTCGGTCAGGTAGTCCGACTCGTTCGGAAGTGCAGCCGTCGCGGCATGCGAGCGCCGCCGACTCGATCGACGCGTCCTGCCAGCGGAATCCGTCCTGCCACGTCACGCCCCGCTCACTCCAGACGCCCCCCTCGTTCACCACGAGATGCACCGGCAACGCGTCGAGCACCTCATTCCCGAACACGAGGCCACACCAGCGGGTAGGCAGCTCGCTCAGCCACGACACTCGCGGCAGCAGATGCGGCGCGCTCCGGGCGATGCGCTCCCGCTGCCGCCCTGCAGGTCCGCGCTCACTTCCAGAATCGCGTACCGCTCGGGCAGGGCGTCGAGGGCTTCGAGCTGCGAGCAGCAGATCGCACGCGAGCCGTCCGCTGCCTGCCCCGAGTTCGAGGATCGGCGCCGCCCACCGGGCCAGGATCTGCCGCACCTGTTGCGCGAGCGTGCGCGCGAACAGCGGCGAGATCTCCGGGCGCCGTCACGAAGTCGCCGGTTTCACCGAGCTTCGCGGCTCCGGCACTGTAGTAGCCCAACCCGGGCGCGTACAATGCGCGATCCATATAACGTGCGAACGAGATCCAGCCGCCACCAGCGTCGATCTCGGCCCGGATTGCCGCCACGAGGCGCTCGCTGTGGGTGCGCGCGAACGCGGCGGGCATCGGCAGGGTCATGGGTTCAGCAAGCGGCAGACATTGTCCGCTCCGGGTAGTTTATTTCGATAGAATCGGGCGCAAGGCACGGCGTGCCGTCGAGTCCAGAAAGTTCTCATGAACCTCTCTCTTACAGGACGAGCTGTTCTCATCACCGGCGGTGCCAAGCGCGTCGGCGCCGCTATCTGTCGCCGCCTCCATGGAGACGGTGCGAACCTGATGATCCATTATCGCTCGTCCCGGTCGGACGCCGAGGCGTTACGCGACGAGCTCGACCCCTTCGGGGCCGGCTCGTGCGCACTGACGCCGGCGGATCTTCTGCACATGGATTCCCTGCCCCGGCTGGTGGAAGACACAGTGGCGCGCTTCGGGCGGCTCGACGTGCTCATCAACAACGCATCCAGCTTCTTCCCCACCCCGGTCGGTGAGATTACGGAAAAAGCGTGGGACGATCTCATCGGCACCAACCTCAAGGCGCCACTTTTTCTGTCCCAGGCGGCCGCGGTGGAGCTGCGCAAGGCAGGCGGGTGCATCGTCAACATCGTGGATATCCACGCGGATCGTCCGATGAAGGACCATGTCGTATACAGCACCGCGAAGGGCGGGCTGGTAGCGCTCACGCGGTCGCTGGCACGGGAGCTGGGGCCGGAAGTGCGTGTGAACGGCGTTGCCCCCGGTGCCATTATCTGGCCGGAGGACGACGTGTGGTCGAACGAAGCGGAGCGCGAGCGCATCATCGCCCAGACCTCGCTCAAGCGCGTCGGCGATCCCGACGACATCGCGCGCGCGGTGCTCTTTCTGGTCACGGACGCGCCGTACGTGACCGGACAGATCATCGCGGTCGACGGCGGGCGCAGCATCAGTCTGTAGGGAACTCATGAACGCGCCGGAAACGAAGAGCCTTCGGAAGCAGGCCTTCGAAGCGAACAAGCTGCTGAAGCGGCTGCGGCGGCAGGTCGGGCAGGCGATCGCCGACTACGACATGATCCGCGGCGGCGACCGGGTGATGGTGTGCCTGTCGGGCGGCAAGGACAGCTACGGGCTGCTCGACGTCCTCATGAAGCTGCGCGAGCACGCGCCGCTCGACTTCGAGATCGTCGCCGTCAATCTCGATCAGCGACATCCCGGTTTTCCCGAGCACGTGCTTCCGGACTACCTCTCGGCGCTCGGCATTCCGTTTCGTGTCGTCGTCGCAGGACACCTACAGCGTCGTCAAGCGCGTCATCCCGGAGGGCAAGACGATGTGCTCGCTCTGCTCGCGCCTGCGCCGCGGCGTGCTCTATCGCGTGGCGCGGGAGGTCGGCGCCACACGCATCGCGCTTGGCCATCATCGCGACGACATTCTCGAGACGTTCTTCCTGAATCTCTTCTTCGGCGGCAGGCTGAAGGCGATGCCGCCCAAGCTCGTGTCCGACGACGGTCACCATGTGGTCATCCGTCCGC
This sequence comes from uncultured beta proteobacterium, assembly GCA_963747225.1. Classification (GTDB taxonomy): domain Bacteria; phylum Pseudomonadota; class Gammaproteobacteria; order Burkholderiales; family JAEUMW01; genus JAEUMW01. The sequence continues at coordinate 76,248 of CAVVES010000013.1, forward strand.
TCGCCTATGTGAAGGAGAGCGACCTCGAAGCGCACGCGCAGGCGCGCGGATTTCCCGATCATCCCGTGCGATCTCTGCGGCTCGCAGGAGACGCTGCAACGCAAGCAGGTGAAAGCGATGCTACACGAGTGGGAGAAGCGCTTCCCGGGCCGCGTCGAGACCATCTTCAACGCGCTCACCCGCGTCGCGCCTTCCCATCTGTTGGACACCGGCCTGTTCGATTTCCGTGGATTGCGTGCGACCGGTATCGCATCGGCAGACGGTGATATCGCCTTCGAAGCGGCGCCTCCCACCACCGGCGAATAGTTGGGCTCGCGTTTCGCCGGCGTGAAGGCGGATTTGTTACAATCCGCGCCTTCGCCCGGCGCGAGACCGGGCCTACGGAGCAGAATTCAATGAGCGCACACAGCAACTTCCCGAAGCGGAAGGCGGGTTCCTTTTATCCGCCCCAGCGGACCCTCATGGGTCCGGGTCCGTCCGACATCCACCCGCGGGTGCTCTCTGCCATGGGACGCCCGACCATCGGTTACCTCGATCCGGTCTTCGTCGAGATGATGGACGAGCTGAAGGGGCTGCTGCGCTATGCATTCCAGACCAGGAATGCGCTGACCTTTCCCGGTCTCCGGTCCGGGCTCGGTCGGCATGGAGATGTGCTTCGTCAATATGGTGAATCCCGGCGACAAGGTCATCGTCTGCCGCAACGGTGTGTTCGGCGGCCGCATGATCGAGAACGTCGAGCGCTGCGGCGGCATCGCGGTCGTGGTCGACGATACCTGGGGCACGCCGGTCGATCCGAACAAGGTTGAGGACGCGTTAGGAAGAACCCCGACGCGAAGATCGTCGCTTTCGTTCACGCCGAGACCTCCACGGGAGTTGCGTCCGACGCGAAGTCGATCGCCGGCCTGGCGCAAAGCCACGGCGCGATGACCATCATGGATGCCGTGACGTCGCTCGCCGGTGTACCTGTACTCGTGGACGAGTGGGGCATCGACGCCGCGTATTCCGGAAGTCAGAAGTGCCTGTCGTGCACGCCGGGTCTGTCGCCGATCACCTTCAGCGACCGCGTGGTCGAGCTCGTGCGCGGGCGCAAGGAAAAGGTCCACAGCTGGTTCATGGACCTCAACCTGCTGCTCGGATACTGGGGTGAAACCACGCGCACTTACCACCACACTGCGCCCACCAATTCGATTTATGCGCTGCACGAAGCGCTGCTCATGCTGCAGGAAGAAGGGCTGGAGAACAGCTGGGCGCGTCACGAGCGGAACCACAAGGCGTTGCGAGCGGGCATCGAGACTTTCGGCATGCAGTATCTGGTCGAGGAGAAATACCGTCTGCCGCAGATGAATGCAGTGCAAGTGCTGCCGGGCATCGACGAGAAGGAAGTACGTCGGCGTCTGCTGCACGATTACAACCTGGAGATCGGCGCCGGGCTTGGCGACCTCGCCGGGAAGATCTGGCGCTTCGGCATCATGGGCTATTCGTGCAAGATGGAGAATGTGATGCTCTGCCTGTGTGCGCTGGAGACGGTGTTCGCGGACATGGGTGTCGACGTGCATTTCGGGGCGGCCGAATCCGCTGCGTATCACGCCTATGCGCAGAACCCGACGCAGGCACGGGTGGTGAGGAAAGCGGCAGCGTAGGGTGTCGCGGGATCCTCAGCCTCGCGCTCGCCTGAAAATGAGCGATTAGCGCTGTGCTCCGAAGATAAGAGAGTTGATCTCCGAATTGGAACGCGCAGGCTTCATCAACCGCGGGGGCAAAGGCAGTCATCGAAACTTTGTCCATCCAAAGGTGGGCAAACCGATCACAATAGCCGGTGCGCTTGGCGACGATGCGAGGTCTTATCAAGTTCGCGCGGTTAGGACCGCCATTGAGGAGTCGAAGTCATGAAGGAGAGTGCAAGATACGCCAAGATCGTAGAGTGGTCGGATGAGGACCAGTTCTATGTGGGTAGTGCTCCTGGATTAGTCTACGGTGGCTGCCACGGCGCAGACGAGAAGACAGTGTTCGAGGAGCTCTGCCAGATCGTGGAGGAAGCGATAGCGCTTTACCACAAAGACGGAAAGCCGCTCCCCCCGACGACCTCGGGTCGTGATCTGGCCAACAAGCTGCAGAATGCCGCGTAGCTGACCGAAGTCTGAGACCGTTATTTGTCGTAACCGAGACTGCATCTGACGGGCGATCTCTGAAGATGTCAGCTTACGTTCGTGGGGGACCGGCAAAAAACGGCCAACTCCGGCCGTTCAGGCCCCAAGAAACTTACGTCCGCAATGACCGGTCTCAACGCGCAGCAGACGTAGTTCGACGCCGCATGCCCGGCGAGGAAGTCCCCAAAGATTCTATGGTTTATGTCAAGGGACTCGTGAGACGCGCAGGATCAAATTCGGTCTTGTAGGTGTAGATCGAACTGGCGCTATCGACCCGAGCTGGCTGTCGTCCTCTAGATAAGCGGACCTTCGTGGACTTCGCTGAACAGGCCAAGACCGTTCCTAGCCTTCTTCCCCAGTCGGTGACATTCAGCGGATGCGGCCTTCCGTCTGTGGCCGTGCGCCCCGGCGGGCTTCGGCTCGGAGGCGTCTGTGGCTCGCTCACTCTCTACTCGCTAGTACTCGGACTCCAGAATGCTTGGTTGACGAAATCCAGTTCGACGAGCCGCTGCGTCAGCTGGTCGAGTTCAGCACCGTCCACGGAAGTCGCCGCCAGCACCGCCTCGATCTCGACTTCGTTCGCGCCGAAGGCGTGAATCACCAGATTGCGCGCCGGGTACTTCGCCTGCTCCAGAGACTCTTCCAGTGCTCGCAAGGCTTCCTTCTGCGTCGCTCGCGGAGCAATGACATAGACCGTGTTGGTTACCTCCACGCCGGGCGAATCCATAGGCTGCCGGTTGATTCGGTTGACCATGGGGCGAAGCAGCGTGTTGGCGGCGAGCACAAAGATCGCGCCGAGCACAGATTCGAGGATCAGATCGGCGCCGGCACATGCTCCCACTGCCGCCGTTCCCCATAGCGTCGCGGCCGTGTTCAATCCGCGCACGTTCCCTCCCTCGCGCATGATGACGCCCGCGCCGAGAAAGCCGATTCCGGACACGACATAGGCCGCCACATGCACTGCCCCATCGTGACCGTGGAGGCGGTTGGCCATGTCGACGAATATGGCTGCCCCCACCGCGACCAGAACATTGGTGCGCAAGCCTGCCGTGCGTTGCCGGTACTGGCGCTCGAAACCGATCAGCGCGCCGAGCACGAAAGCGGTGATCAGGCTGATCAGCGTGTCGAGGAGCGAGGTCAAGCTGATGTTCTGAATCGCTTCCATTTCTACTCCTTATTGCCAGCCGAACCGGCGGGTGTAGAAGCTCTTCATCGCCTGGGTGAGGACCATGTAGCCCAACAGGATCATGGGCAGGAAGGCGAAGTACAACGGCGGCAGCGCCTGCAGTTTGAAGTAATGCGCCAGCGGCCCCATCGGCAGGAAGATGCCGATGCCCATAATGAGACCGGTCATCACCAGCAGCGGGGTTGCGGCCCGACTCTGAATGAATGGAATCTTGGGGGTGCGGATCATGTGCACGATCAGGGTCTGTGTCAGCAGACCGACCACGAACCAGCCGGACTGAAACAGCGTCTGTTTCGCCACCGTGTTGGCGCCGAAGACAAACCACATCATGGCGTAGGTCGTGATGTCGAAGATCGAGCTGATGGGCCCAAAGAACACCATGAAGCGGCCGATGTCGCCGGGCTGCCACTGCTGCGGCTGCATCAACAGCTCGTCATCCACGTTGTCGAACGGGATGGCGATTTGCGAGATGTCGTAGAGCAGATTCTGGATCAGTAGCTGCATCGGCAGCATCGGCAGGAACGGGATGAAGGCGCCCGCTATAAGCACCGAGAACACGTTGCCGAAATTCGAGCTGGCGGTCATCTTGATGTACTTGAGCATGTTGGCGAAGGTGCGGCGGCCTTCCAGCACGCCTTCCTCCAGCACCATCAGGCTCTTCTCCAGCAGGATGATGTCGGCCGCTTCCTTGGCAATGTCCACGGCGGTATCGACGGAGATGCCGATGTCGGCAGTGCGCAGCGCGGGAGCATCGTTGATACCGTCACCCATGAAGCCGACGACGTGACCGTTGGCCTTCAAAAGCCGGACGATGCGTTCCTTGTGCGCGGGAGTGAGCTTGGCGAACACGTTAGCCTTCTCCACCGCTTGGGCCAGTTGCGCGTCGGTCATCCGCTCGATGTCCGCGCCGAGCAGCACGCCGTCCTGGGCCAATCCCACCTCTCGGCAAATCTTCGAGGTGACCCGTTCATTGTCGCCGGTTAGCACCTTCACGGTTACGCCGTGCTCGGTCAGCGCCTTGAGCGCGGGCGCAGTGCTTTCCTTTGGTGGATCGAGGAAGGCAACGTAACCGATCAAGGTCAGCTCGCGTTCATCGGCGATGCCATACGTGTCCTTGGTCGGCGGGAGTTCCTTGGTCGCCACCGCGACGACGCGCAGCCCTTCCTCGTTAAGGTCGGCAGTTACTTGCCGAATATGCGCGAGCAGTTCGGCGGTCAGTGGCTCCGCCGCCTCGCCGTGGCGCACCTGCGTGCAGACGGCGAGTATTTCCTCCACGGCGCCCTTGCAGATCACCAGGTGATGCTCGTCGTGCTCGGCGATCACCACTGACATGCGGCGGCGGGTGAAGTCGAACGGAATCTCGTCCACCTTGCGGAAAGCTGTCGCCACTTCCAGTTCACGGTGTACTTCGACATGCTCCAGCACCGCCACGTCGAGCAGGTTTTTCAGGCCAGTCTGGTAATAGCTGTTGAGGTACGCCATCTCCAGCACGTCGTCTGACTCCGCGCCCCAGACATCGACGTGGCGCGTCAGGAAGATCTTGTCCTGGGTGAGCGTGCCGGTCTTGTCGGTGCACAGCACGTCCATCGCGCCGAAGTTCTGGATGGCATCCAGACGCTTGACGATGACTTTCTTGCGAGAAAGGAACACCGCGCCCTTGGCGAGCGTCGAGGTGACGATCAGGGGCAGCATCTCGGGAGTCAGTCCCACGGCGATGGAGAGCGCGAACAAGAACGCCTGCAACCAGTCGCCCTTGGTCAAACCGTTGATCAGGAGCACCAGGGGGGCCATCACGAACATGAAACGGATGAGCAGCCAGCTCACCTTGTTCACGCCAGCCTGGAACGAGGTCGGGGCGCGATCGCTCGCCGTGACGCGTTGCGCCAGCGCACCGAAATAAGTGCGCATGCCGGTAGTGAGCACTACGGCGGTGGCCGAGCCGGACACCACATTGGTGCCCATGAACAGTATGTTGTCCAGTTCCAGCGGGTTGACCACCTTTGGATCGCGCTGCCGGGCGAACTTCTCCACCGGCATGGACTCGCCGGTCATCGCTGCCTGACTGACGAACAAGTCCTTGGCCGACAGAACGCGAGAGTCTGCGGGGATCATGTCACCAGCGGAGAGCACGACTACGTCACCGGGCACCAACCGTTTGATCGGCAGCTCGATGCGCCGGGCCGGCTTGACGTGGAGGTTGGCCCCATAGAACTGCTCGAACACCGGCGCCGCATCCGCGCTGATATCGCGCCGCATGACCGTAGCGGTGTTACTCACCATCGCCTTGAGCGCATCGGCTGCCCGGTTAGACCTGGCTTCCTGCCAGAACCGCAGCAGGGTCGAGAGCACGACCATACTGGAGATCACGATGGTGGCCTTCACGTCCTCGGTTAGGTACGAGATGACGGCCAGCAGCGTCAGCAGCAGGTTGAACGGATTCCTGTAGCAGTGCCACAGGCGCAGCCACCAGGGCAAAGGCTTCTCATGCTCGACTTCGTTGGGGCCGACGCGCTCGCGGATGGCTTCGGCGTGGGCTTCGGTCAGGCCGTCGTGGTGACTTTCGAGCGCCTTGAGCAGAGCGTCGCTATCGCTCCCGGCCGCGCTCACAAGGGTCTGCGCCAGCGTGGCGGGCACCTCGCGGCTGACGCCGGTCTCAGCCAGGGTTTCCAGCAGGGCCAGACGACGAAAATGCCGGGCGATATGGCGGGTGCGGAGGAAGCCCGCGAACAATTCTTTCAACAGGGAGAGGTTCATTTCGTATCCTCCAGCGCCGCCTCCACGACGGACGCGAGCGCCCGCGGAATTAGGACTGAGTCGATTCTGAACGGAGAGTAGGCTGCACCCCGGTGGCCGAGATGTTCAACGCGCGAAGCGGTATGCACAGCAATCCTCCTTCACAGTCAACCGAGGCGGAGTCTGGCAGCAGCACGGTCAGCCCGGGGTGCGTCGCGTTGGCGACGCGGAGCGAGTCTGACCCGCATGTCGACGGCGACACGCGTTATATCGATGGCACCGCTACCCTCGCAAAGGTCGCGGACCAGCCAGTGTCAGGAGAGAAGCTTGGGAGCACGCGATCAGAACGACCGCGCCATCTCACGATACCGCTTCTCGCTTTCGGCGAGACAGCGGCAGGGGAACCTACGCGTTTATCTTGCCGAGAGTTTGCCGGTTTCCTCAACCGGCCGACTACTGCCGCTCGAACAAGTGCCCACTGAGGGTCTCCGCAGTTAACGAAACCCAAATTATAGGTGCTCAGTATCACTGAGTAAATTGACACGGAGGCAGCGCGGCTCTCCCTTGCTCAAACAGCTTCGTCCAACTGCGCAAAACGCTTGACCAACCACCTCAGGGCGTGAGCGGGCAATGAAGCCTTTCAGGGAACCCTTCGGCCCACACGCTGGATGGATTACCCCGGCGTCACACGCGGTTTACTTCAATGGTGCTATGGACAATCTCCTCGTGCACCGAAAGCCACGCCCGCACCTTGTCCGCTGTAAGCGTCGGGTCAACGGTGACTAGGCTGAGCGCACAAGAGTAGCTCGCACGGCCCACACGCCAGACGTGCAGGTCGGCGACTCGCGTCTGTCCTGCCTTCGAGTTCACCTCAATCGCTTCACGAATTTCGTGCACTACGGGATGATCCATCTCCCGGTCGAGCAGTACCTTGCCCGTGTCGGTCAGCAGTTGCTTGGCCCAAACGGCAACGAGCACGGCTCCAACCAGTCCCATGACCGGGTCGAGCCAGGACCATCCCAGCAGCCAACCGCCAGCCAATGCCGCAATGGCGAGCACGGATGTGGCCGCATCAGCGATGACATGGACGTAGGCGGATTTGAGATTTAGGTCATGATTGTGGTGGTGGTCGTTACCATCGTGATGGTGATAGTCATCGCGATGCGCATGGCCAAGTATCAGCGCCGACACGATGTTGACAATCAGCCCTACGGAGGCAACGACCATCGCCTCCAGATAGTGAATCGGCTGGGGTGCAATGAGACGCTCGACCGACCCGAACACCATTACCGCCACCACTGCCATGAGCAGGACGGCGCTGGCGAAGCCTCCCAGAATTTCAACCTTCCAGGTTCCGAACGCGAACCGCGTGTCGGCGGCAAATCGGCGAGCGGCAGCATACGCGAAAGCGCTCAGCCCGATGGCAAGCGCGTGCGAACTCATGTGAAAGCCATCGGCCAGCAGGGCCATCGAGTTCTACCACCAGCCAGCGACAATCTCGACAACCATCATGAGGGCGGTGAGCCACGCGACCGCCCGCGTTCCTCGCTCACCCGCGGCATTGCCGCGGTCAAAGACGTGGTTATGCTCCCACTCGGCGATGTCGCGTTGTTGCATGGCCCGCTCCTGCAACAGGTCGTCCAGAATGCCTCGCGCTGGTACGACTAGCAAGAGCAGCCACTCGCAGGCCTTTTCCCAACAGCGACCATTGAGATCGCTTGGGCGAGCCAGCTAACCGGGATGTGTCAGGTTCGATCGGATCGTGGGAATGGATCGACCCGTTTCAAAAAAGCCCATGGTGCTCGCGTCAGCATCTCGCCAAGGAACAGGTTAACCAGCCATCCAGCATGCTCTATGAGGATGGGGCGGCGATCGGATGCCGCGTCGCCAGTATCGTTGGGCTACCATGGCCACTGCTAGACTTGTCGCGGACTCAATTAGAGCTGAGTATCACTGGATTGAAGCGTCAAGGGCATCGTGGAATTGATTGGAAAGGGAGGACATGTCCATGGTACCAACAAAGGATGGGGCTCCGATCGAGAACCGTGGCGCTTGGGCATCTGCTACCCTGGCGTGCATGGGCATCGTATTCGGCGACATCGGGACGAGCCCGCTCTATGCCCTGCAGGTCGCGACGAAAGCTGCGAGCCCGAGCGGAGCTATCTCGCCGGAGGCGGTACTCGGTATCGTGTCGCTGATCTTCTGGTCGTTGATCATCGTCATTTCCATCAAGTATGCGATCCTGATCATGCGCGCCGACAATCACGGCGAGGGTGGCATCCTAGCGCTTCTCGCGTTGGTCAGTCCGCATCGCGCCAAGGACAGCCGGTGGCGCACCGTCTTGGTGGTCGTAGGCCTCATCGGGGCGACGTTGCTCTACGGCGACGGCACCATCACCCCGGCGATTTCGGTCCTGAGCGCGATCGAAGGCATCAAGCTCTACGCGCCACAGACGGAGCGATTCGTGGTTCCACTGACAGTTGTGATCCTCGTGTCGTTGTTCGTTATGCAGCGCAAGGGCACGTCCTGGATCGGCGGAATATTCGGACCCATCATGTTGCTCTGGTTCGTCGTTATCGAGATTCTGGGAATTGTGGGTATTGCAAAGGCGCCTGCGGTTCTCGCTGCGCTCAGTCCCCTGCCGGCGATTACCTATCTATGGCACGCCGGGCCGTTGGCTTTGGCGGTGATTGGAGGTGCGTTCTTGGCGGTCACGGGCGGGGAGGCATTCTATGCCGACATGGGCCACTTCGGTCCGTTGCCGATCCGCGTCGCCTGGTTCGGTGTGGCGCTGCCGGCTTTGGTGCTTAATTATTTCGGTCAAGGAGGGCTGCTCCTGACCGACCCAGGTGCGGTAGAAAATTCCTTCTATCAGCTCGCCCCGAAATGGTCGCACTACGGCCTTGTCGCGCTTGCGACGGTCGCGACCGTGATCGCCTCCCAGTCGATCATCTCCGGCGTCTATTCGCTGACGCGGCAGGCCGTTCAGCTCGGCTTCCTGCCGCGCGTGAACATCGTTCACACGGCCGGCCACGAGATCGGCCAAATCTATGTCCCGCTCGTGAATTGGGCGCTCGCGTTTGGCACCTTGGTGGCCGTCATCGGTTTTGGCTCGTCGGAGGCGCTGGCGGGGGCCTTTGGGATCGCAGTTTCCTTGCTGATGGCGATTACGACGCTGATGGCGACGTTCGTTGCACTGCAGTGGAAGCATAATCGGTTCATCGTCTATGGCGTGAACGGCAGCCTGCTCGCTCTGGATTTGCTGTTTGTTGCATCAACCTCCACGAAGCTTCTGGACGGCGGCTGGTTCCCATTGGTTATCTCATTCATCCTCGCGTTCGTCATGCTCACCTGGCGCAAGGGCGAGGAGATCATGGACAAGGTGCGCGTGGAGGTTCGAGAGAACGCGAAGGAATTCATCGCACGGATCAACGCCGATCCACCGTACCGAATTCCGGGCACGGCCGTTGTGCTCGGTCGCATGACGACGGGAGTGCCGCTGTCTCTCACACACAACCTCAAGTTCAATCACGTGCTGCACGAAAGGGTGCTTCTGGTCGCGGTAGAAACGACGGAAACGCCGCGCGTGGCCGACGAAGATCGCGTCAGGGTCACCCCGATTTCCGATGACATCACTCGCGTGGAAATGCGGTTCGGTTTTATGGAGAAAGCGGATGTCCCCCAGGCACTCAACGTCGCGGTGGCGCGCCGGCAGATTGCAGAATGCGATCTAAGGAAGGTGACCTACTATACCGGTCACGAGACAATCATTCCGACCGACCGGCGCGTCGGTATGGCCCCATGGCGCGAAGCGATTTTCGCGCTCATGCATCACAATGCTCAGCGGCCCGGTGCCTATTTCAACATTCCGTGCGGCCAGGTTATGGAAATTGGCATCGAGTTTGAGATTTGAGCACACGCCTGGTTACCCGCGCGGCATTCTTCCTCTTAGCCTTTGCAAGAGAAAGCTCTAGCGGTCGGTCTGCGCTGCATTGGTCGGCTTCGGAACACCGTATCACTCCCGCGAGAGAATCAGGGCTCGCTTTCGCAAGCGGGTTCTTCAACAGACTCGTTAGGTATGAAGCGACGCTCGTGCGTCCGCCTCCGGGAAACGTGAAGGTCCAGGGTGGGTCGAGTGTGCGCTGTTTCATTTTTGAGAACGGCCGGTCAGTTGCAATTTTTTCGCACCGCTGGAAGAAATCCGCCAACGGCCGCTTTCACGGAATTCTGATTTTCTTGGCAAATTCGCCTAGCGGCCGCTTACAAAATATTCCGGCCAGCCGACCAGAAAATCGCCACAGGCAGGTGTGGGTTGCGGGTTCAACCGGTCATTGCAACACCGCCGTAAGTCTATCGGCAAGCGTTTCAAACCCCAAGGTTTTCCTGGGGCGCTGGTTTAGGCGCAATGCGATCTTGTTCAAGTACGACTGAGAGTAACCCGAGAGATCCATTCCCTTGGGGAAGTACTGACGCAACAGGCCGTTGGTGTTTTCATTGCTGCCGCGCTGCCACGGGCTGCGCGGATCGCAGAAGTAGACCTGCACATCGGTGGCGATCGTGAAGTTCTTGTGATTAGCCATCTCCTTGCCCCGATCCCAAGTCAATGATCGGCGCAGCTGCACAGGCAATTGGCGCACCTGTTTGCTGAGTGCGGAGACCACGCTGGCGGTGTCCTTTCCCCGCACCTTGATCAGCATCGCGAAGCGGCTATGACGCTCGACGAGCGTCGCCATATGAGAGTTGTTGGCCCCCGACAGCAAGTCGCCTTCCCAATGGCCCGGAACGGCCCGGTCCTCAATCTCGGCGGGACGTTCGCGGATGGAAATCGCATCGATGATCTGTCCAGGCAGCCTGCTTGGCGTGGTCCCACCTTTCGGATAGCGCATGTGCCGCCCTGCCCGAAGATGCCCGATCAGCTCTTTCCTGAGTACCCCGCGTGCCTGCACAAACAAACTGCGATAGAGGGTTTTGTGGGACATCCGCAAGCCTTCGTCGGCAGGGAATGCTCGTTTGAGCCACCCCGAGATCTGCTCGGGCGACCAATCAAGTGCCAGCTTCTCAGCCACGCGCCAGCGTAGCTCGGGATGGCTGGCCAGCCGACACGGCTTGGGGCGCAGCGCCCGCTCCCAGGCACGCGCATCCGCCTCAGTGGCGCGGTACGAGCTGCGCCCTCCATGGCGCGCAACCTCCCGACTGACCGTCGAGGGCGAGCGCCCCAAGCTGGCCGCAATGCGGCGAATCGATTGCCCCGCCGCAATCCCACGCGAAATCTCTTCGCGCTCATCAAGCGCCAGCGCCACCGGGCAGCGCCGGCGAGCTACCGGCGCGATTCCTCCATTGAACGCCAAGACATGGTGAATCGCGCCCTTGGTCCTCGCAAGTGCACGGGCAATATCGCTCGCGCACTGGCCACTCTTCCAACGCTCCCAAAGTTCAGCCCTCTTCTCCCGAGATAATCCCGGGCGTCCGATCTTCGCCATGCGTGCACCTCCTAATCGCAATTAAATCAGAAGATGTTGCGCAGATCAGTTGAACCCACAGTCGTGATCGGAAGTTCGGACCCAGTCTTTGAACCGAACGCAGTTCGAAGCGATCAGACATTGTCTGTGAGGTCGAATCGCAGTCAGGAAACGTTATCGGCGGTCAGGTTATCGAGAAGGCGCCCGTACCTCGATCCCTCGCGCAGCAAAACTGTTCCGTAGCGCTTTCGCGAATCTGACTGCACCGGGCTGATCGCCATGCAGGCAGAGGGTTCCCGCGTCGAGCGGGACTTCGGCGCCAGGCAACGAAACCACCTTGCCCTGCTCGATCATCATCAGCGCCTGTTCCACCGCAACCGACTCGTCGGTGATCACCGCGCCCGGCATGTTCCGCGGCGTAAGCGTTCCGTCGGGCTGATACGACCGGTCCGCAAACACCTCCGAAACTGCGCGCACGGCGTGTCTGGCCGCAGCCTCGATCATTGCGCTGCCCGCGAGCGCGTACAGCATGACACCGTCGCCGAGATCCTTCGCCGCTCGCGCGATCGCATCCGCGAGTTGACCGTCTTGCGCGGCCATGTTGTAGAGAGCACCATGCGCCTTGACGTGGTGCAATCGCGTGCCTGCCGCGCGTGCGAATGCTTCGACCGCACCCGCCTGATAGAGCACGAATTCGTAGCACTCCTGAGGAGTGATCCTCATCTCCCGCCGCCCGAAACCCTGCAGGTCAGGCAGCGACGCATGCGCACCGATTGCGACGCCGTGCTCGACCGCCAGGGCGACGGTCGCACGAATGATCGATGGGTCGCCGGCGTGAAAGCCGGAGGCGATGTTCGCCGATGAGACGAGGTGCATGAGCGCTTGATCCTCGCCCATCTTCCAGGCGCCGTAGCTTTCGCCCATGTCGCAGTTGAGGTCAATCCGCTTCATCGCCGAACTCCCACAGAATGCGCTCCACCAGTTTTTCGACGCGCGTCTCCAGCACCTCCCGCGCCGCGTCCGCTTCGGCCAGCGTGACGGAGGCAAAGCGCAGGAAGGCACCGGGTGGCGCTTGCGCCAGCATCGGTGTGTCTGCCGCGATGACCTCCGCGATCCTCGGATAACCGCCCGTGGTCTGGTGGTCGGCCATCAGCACGATCGGCTGTCCGGCGGGCGGGACCTGCACGGTTCCAACACAGGTGGCCTGGGACAGGATCTCCGTGGGTGCGCCGAGCGCGAGCGGTGGTCCAAGCAGGCGCAGCCCCATCCGATTCGAGTCGGGCGCGATCCGCCAGCGTTCAGCGAAGAACATACCGCGACCAGGCGCATCGAACAATGCGGCGTGTATCCCCTCCACGGTTCGGACCGTCAGCACATCGCGTTCGGTCAGCGTCACCGCGGGAGCGAACCACCGCACGGTTTCGAGGTGTGCGACCGTGAGCGCGCGCTGGCGATGAGTTGCCTGTGCGAAGCGCGCTGTACCGCGCGCTTCAGCATCCGGTGCAAATGGAACCTCGACGCCACGCGCTAGCGACCGGCCTCCACAACCGCCGAAACTGCCGGCGAGATAGGTGCTGCGGCTGCCGAGCACGGGCTCTGCAGCCAAACCGCCAGCGACCGCGAGATAGGCGAAGCAGCCGACTTCGGCGCGGCCGATCCGCAGCCGGGTGCCGGCGCGCACTAGCACCGGACGCGATTGCGGCAGCGGAGCACGGTCGAGCTGGGCCGTGAACCGGGCGCCGTACAGTGCCACCAGCGCGTCGGAGCGGAACAGCAGATCGGGGCCGAGCAGTGCGATTTCGAGGGTGGCCGCATCGGGACCGTTGCCGACGAGCGCATTCGCGATGCGGTGCGAGACCGCATCCATCGCGCCTCCGGCGACGACGCCGAGGTGCTGGAGGCCGCGTCGTCCAAGGTCTTGAACCGTGGCGAGAACACCGGACCTCAATACCTTGAGGCTCATTCCGATTGCTGCTCACGGGAGAAGCGATCGAACTCTGCGCGCGAGACTGGTGCAAAGACGATCGCATCGCCCGGTTCGAGCAGATTCACCGGTTCGCGCGTCGGATCGAACAGCGTGAGCGGCGTGCGACCGATCACGTTCCAGCCGCCGGGAGTGGGGAAGGGGTAGATGGTGGTCTGCGCGTTGGCGATGGCGACTGCGCCCGCCTCGACGCGGGGACGGGGCGAGCTTCGCCGTGGCACGGCAAGGCGCGCATCGAGACCACCAATGTAGGGTTGGCCGGGCGCGAAGCCGATCATCAACACGCGATGGGGCGTCGCGGCATGCAAGGCTACGATTTCTGCCGCTGACAGCCCCATCCGCTCCGCAACTTCCCGCAGATCCGGCGCAAATGCCCCCTCGTAACAGACCGGGATCTCGACTGTCCGCACGGTCGGTTTCACTGGCGCAGCGGCGGTGCGTTGGAGGGATTCGAGAAGCAACCGTTCCAGTTCGGTACGACGCTCCTGTGCCTCGCGCGCAGTCCGCGCATCGAAGCACACCGCCACTGTGACGAGCGCCGGAATGACGTCGGTGACCCACTCCGGCACGCGCGAACGAATATCCGCGGCAATGCGAAGTGCCCATGCGTTCGCATCGAGATCGAACGCATCAGCGAGGGTGAGCAGGACTGCGCTGTCGCCGAGGGTCGAGACCTTCGGCGTCGCGCTATGTCCGCGCTTGCGCCGTGCGCTCACTCCGCTTGGTCCGACCCAGGTGTTGCCTGCATGCTGCGGCCGGTCCGAATGGCCTCGTTCGCCGCTACGACAAACCGAGACGCTGCCAGATCGTGCTCGTAAGTCCCGCCTGGTTGAGCGTGTAGAAGTGCAGCCCCGGCGCGCCCGCGCTGAGCAGGCGGTCGCACAACTCGGTCACCACGTCGAGCCCGAAGGCGCGGATCGACGCGACGTCGTCGCCAAAGCTTTGCAGACGCAGCCGGATCCAGCGCGGAATATCCGCGCCGCACGCGTCGGAGAAGCGTGCGAGCTGCGAGAAGTTCCCGATTGGCATGATCCCGGGAACGATCGGCAGGTCGATGCCCGCTGCCTCGCATTCGTCGACGAACTGAAAATAGCTGTCGGCATTGAAGAAGTACTGGGTGATCGCCGAGTTCGCGCCGGCGTTCACTTTGCGCTTGAAGTTTCGCACGTCGTCCTGCGGGCTGCGCGCTTGGGGATGCATCTCCGGATAGCAGGCCACCTCGATGGTGAACCAGTCGCCCGTTCTCTCGCGGATGAACTCCACCAGCTCGCTTGCGTAGCGCAGCTCGCCGAACGCCGCGAAACCGGAAGGCAGATCTCCACGCAGCGCCACGACGTGGCGGATGTGGTTGGCCTTGTAGAGTTCGAGCGTAGCAGCGATCTCGGCGCGGGTCGAGGCGATGCACGACAGGTGCGGCGCGGCGAGATAGCCGCCGCGCTGGATCTCGAGTACGGTCTCGAGAGTTCGATCGCGGGTGGAGCCCCCCGCGCCGAAGGTGACCGAGAAGAACTTCGGGTTCAGTTGCGCAAGCTGGCGCCGCGTCGCGCGCAGCTTCTCGATTCCCTCGGGCGTCTTGGGCGGAAAGAACTCGAAGCTGAAGGTGCGTGGGTATTTCTTCTGGGGTTCCATCGCTTTGGTAAGTGAAGAGTGCCGTGCGACCAGTAGTCGTGGAGCTGCGTTCAGAAGTGGAGACGTCGTTTGTGGCGCGAGGAGCTTCCGCAAAGTTGCGCGGAACTCGCACGGCCGCCGGGCGCACCGGCAGCGTCAGTCCGAAGAGCCCTCGCCGGAAAAGCTGTAGCGTTCGAACAGACCAGTGCGACCGAACGCTGCCTAGCCGCGAGATCATGGTGACGGCGCGGCGGGAGTGCCGCACTCGTCACCTGTCACTCGTAACGGGCAATCTAGTACCGATACGCATCCGGCTTGTACGGCCCCGACTTGCTTACGCCGATGTAGTTCGCCTGTGCATCGGTGAGCTCGGTGAGCTGCGCGCTCAGCTTCTTCAGCTGCAGGCGCGCGACTTTTTCGTCGAGATGCTTGGGCAACGTGTAGACGCCAACCGGATACTTGGCGGTGTTCGTGAACAGCTCGATCTGCGCGATCGTCTGGTTCGCGAACGACGAGCTCATCACGTAGCTCGGATGGCCGGTACCGCAGCCGAGATTCACAAGGCGGCCCTTGGCGAGGATGATGATGCGCTTGCCGTCCGGGAAGATGACGTGATCGACCTGCGGCTTGATCTCTTCCCACTGATATTTCTCGACCGAGGCGATGTCGATCTCGTTGTCGAAGTGGCCGATGTTGCAGACGATCGCCTGGTCCTTCATCTTCGCCATGTGATCGTGGTGGATCACGTGGTAATTGCCGGTCGCGGTGACGAAGATGTCCGCTTTGTCGGCTGCGTAATCCATGGTCACCACGCGATAGCCTTCCATCGAAGCCTGCAGCGCGCAGATCGGGTCGATCTCGGTGACCCACACCTGTGCGGACAGGGCGCGCAGCGCCTGTGCCGAGCCCTTGCCAACGTCGCCGTAGCCGGCGACGACGGCAATCTTTCCGGCGATCATCACATCGGTGGCGCGCTTGATACCGTCGACCAGCGATTCGCGGCAGCCGTAGAGATTGTCGAACTTGGACTTGGTCACCGAATCATTCACGTTGATCGCGGGAAAAGCGAGCTTGCCGTCCTTCGCCATCTGGTATAGCCGTTTGACGCCGGTGGTGGTCTCTTCCGTCACGCCCCTGACGTGCTTGAGCCGGGTCGAGTACCAGCCGGGCTGCGCGGCCACGCGCTTCTTGATAGCGGCGAAGAGAATGCGCTCTTCCTCGCTGCCGGGATTGTTGAGGACCGAGGGGTCGGTCTCGGCGCGGGTGCCGAGGTGCAGCAGCAACGTCGCGTCGCCGCCATCGTCGAGGATCATGTTCGAGTATCCGCCATCGGGCCATTCGAAGATCCGATGGGTGTAGTCCCAGTACTCCTCCAGCGATTCGCCCTTGTAGGCGTACACCGGTGTGCCGGTCACTGCGATTGCCGCGGCAGCGTGATCCTGCGTCGAGAAGATGTTGCAGGAGGCCCAGCGCACCTGTGCGCCCAGAGCCTGGAGGGTTTCGATCAGCACCGCGGTCTGGATCGTCATGTGCAGCGATCCGGTGATGCACGCTCCGCGCAGCGGCTGGGTGGCCGCGAATTCCTCGCGGATCGCCATGAGGCCAGGCATTTCAGTCTCGGCGATGGCGATCTCCTTGCGGCCCCAGTCCGCAAGTTTTACGTCCGCGACGTGGTAGTCGCTGAAGGGTTTCGTTTCCAGAACTGCGCTCATGCGTCACTCCTTCGAGAATTTCGAAGTGACCGAAAGCCGGGGGAGGGGTTTGCTCGCTCGCCACCCGTGCTGTCAGTCACGAGTCAACGAGCGCCGTTCGAAAATGCCTGAGCCTGGCGGGACCGATCGACCCGTTGCAGCGCTCCTCAGGGAAGCGCGCATGGTACCGCAACCTCGGCGCCCTTGCCAAGGCAGGCTCCGACCGGCGATCGGCGGAAAAGATCCTCATCCGCTAGACTTGGCCCCACTGCTTCCTCCTCCGAGCATAGCCGGATAACCGCCGCAGAATCTGCCGTCGAAGTATCGCACGCTGGAGCGGGCAGGTCGGACATGTTGACACAAGACGTCTGGAACGTCTTATTCTCGCGGGACGTTTTGGACGATCCCAAGTGCGAAATAAGAAACGGCCCGGCGAGATCCGGGATGCCATTGTGTCGGTACTAAGCGGTCAGCCTGAGGGCGCGCCCGTCGGCGAGATAGTCGCGGCTGTTCAGAGATTAATCGGTGAAGCAGCACCATCGAGTGTGCGCTCGTATCTCCGGCTTAACACGCCGGAGATGTTTGAGCGAAGTGGGCGTGGTTATTACTTGCTTCACCCGCCTACCAAACTCGGTGAACCTGAGTCGACACCATATGCAGTCTCAACTCGGAGGCACAATCACCCGTCCTTTTCGTTCGGAAGATCGATGCTCTACAACTGTGACTGCTTCGACTGGCTGCGGCAACAGCCCGAGCGCTCAGTTCACGCGGTGGTGACCGACCCCCCGTATGGGTTGTTTGAGTACTCAGAAGAACAACAGCAGAAGCTTAGGCGTGGACGAGGGGGCGTCTGGCGCATTCCCCCGTCGTTCGACGGGGTAGAGCGGTCGCCCCTCCCGCGATTTACTGTCCTGACGCGTCAGGATCTCCAAGTGCTCGACCAGTTCTTTTGTGCTTGGGGCCAGGCATTGCTGCCAGTGTTGGTGCCGGGTGCCAACGTTGTTGTGGCTAGCAACCCCCTTGTTTCATACATTGTGTCTGGTGCTTTGGCTCGCGCCGGCCTCGAACGTCGGGGGGAACTTGTCCGTCTCGTCATGACAATGCGGGGAGGTGATCGCCCGAAAGCTGCCCACGAAGAGTTCACTGACATCAGTGTGATGCCACGATCGATGTATGAGCCCTGGTTACTCTTTCGGAAGCCGATCGAGAACCGCGTCCAAGACAACTTGCGTCGCTGGAAAACGGGGGGGTTTAGAAGACCGTCGAAGGACAAGCCGTTCAGAGACGTGATCCAATCAGCGCCGACCAATCGATGCGAGCGCGAGCTTGCACCCCATCCAAGCCTGAAGCCGCAGGGGTTCTTGCGCACCGTGGTTCGTGGAGTGCTACCACTGGGAGAAGGTACGGTGTTTGATCCGTTCGCTGGATCTGGTTCGACGCTTGCAGCTACTGAAGCGGTAGGCTATTCAAGTATCGGGATCGAGAAAGACACACATTACTTCGACATGGCCAAGAAGGCGATCCCACGACTGGCTCATTACAAAAACGGGCTGAACTACTCGCTCACTTTGTAGATCCAGTTTTCGCGCAGCTTCTCAATGCCTTCCCGATGCAGGGTGGCGGTACGCGTGCCGAGTTCGCCCCGTGCGTTCTTGCGGAAGTCAGCGATCCTTACCTGACCAAGGTAGACCTCAACGAAATTCATCGGTGAACGCTTCCGAGCCGGCTCGCTCAGCGCGTCAACGTCGTATACGAAAACGCACATCCACTGATCTCGAGCGCCATGGGTGTCTACTGCCCCGCCGCGCTTTCTCGTTGTTTTGATCTCGACCCCCTCAGTTCCGGACTTCACGCTGTTCTGCGGATACGCGCCCTGAACAACCAGATCTGGGTGTCCGTTATGGAAGCAATTGACCACAAGACTCCGCGAGTGTTTCGCCAAACTGGAGGTAAGCATATCGGACAGGAGACCCGACATGATTGCCGGCCGGAGCATATCGTCGAGGCGCGCCAATCCTCGTTCCACAAGTCCTTGGTTCACGTCGAAGAAGAAATCATAGATATCCTGCATCGCCATCTCAAAGTCACGCAGCCGCAGCTCGAATGGCAATCGAGCTGCAGTATTGAACCTTTCTGCGTCGACTACGTTACGGACAATCGGCATCGGGACCAGAAACGCCATTGGGGAGCTGCGGAAGCGGCGATCTTAGCCCGCTTCCGGCGTAGTGAATACAACGCGACCGCTCGAACAGTGAGGAGAGACGAAACGTGCTCAATAGAGGCAAGAGCGGCGTAGGAGAAGTAAGGCCTCGTGCGCTGGCTGCGGCCGGAGTTCCAGAGTCCCGACCAGACCAAGGCTCCTGAGCAGTTGAAGATCGCAACGGAGGAAGCCGAACCCGCGGCGGTCGCTGCAAAGGCGGACAAGCTGCCATGGCCAAAGGCGCTGCCGGAGCAGGTGCGCGCGGTGGCGCAGGCGCTTGCCCACGCGAAGCAGCCGGTCACGATCGCGGCGCTGTCCGAACGCTTCAGCGGACGTGGCCCATGGAAGAGACGGCTGCCGCAGTTGGTCGAGACGCTGGTTTCGGTGGGCCGGGCGCGGAAGGTCGGGGACCGAGTGCTGGGCGTCGGCTAGCGCTGCAGCCATCGGTCGCTTGCCAGACAAGCGCGATCGGGAGGACACTCGCACATGCAGAAAAAGAGCGGTGGCCGTGCCCTTGCGCTGGGTGCGGCATGCCTGTTCCGAACGCGGTGGGCTCGAGCCGCATACCAACAAGTTAATGGAGGATCCTCGCATGGCTTCACAATTCCACGGGCGCAGCGAAACGGCGCCGTTCGAAACGTCGGTTTACGGCTACCCGATGCTGACCGACCCGCTTCTCAACAAGGGCACGTCGTTCACCGAGGCCGAGCGGGACGAGTTCGAGCTACACGGCCTGCTGCCGCCCCACATCGGGTCGCTGGACGAACAGGTATCGCGCCGCGTGCAGGTGATGCGCTCCATGGAGACGGATCTCGAGCGCTATGCCTTCGTGCGTGAGCTGCAGGACACGAACGAAAC
Source organism: uncultured beta proteobacterium (assembly GCA_963747225.1). Taxonomy (GTDB): domain Bacteria; phylum Pseudomonadota; class Gammaproteobacteria; order Burkholderiales; family JAEUMW01; genus JAEUMW01. Next base: position 96,114 of record CAVVES010000013.1, read on the forward strand.
CCTGTTTTACGCCGTGCTCGCCCAGAATCTCGAGGAACTGCTGCCGGTCGTGTACACCCCCACGGTCGGCGCCGGCTGCCAGCTGTTCAGCCGCCTCTACCGGAAGCCCCGCGGCCTGTTCCTGAGTCTGCCGCTCAGGGACCGCATGAAGAAGATCCTCGCAAACCCGCGCTTCGATCATGTCGAGGTGATCGTGGTCACCGACGGCGAGCGGATTCTCGGCCTGGGTGATCAGGGTGCGGGGGGTATGGGCATCCCGATCGGCAAGCTTTCCCTTTACAGCGGCTGCGGCGGGATCGATCCTGCGACCACGCTGCCGATCTTCCTCGATGTCGGTACCGACAATGCCGAACGCCTCGTGGACCCGCTTTACATCGGCTGGCGCCACGAGCGGGTGCGCGGTGAGAAGTACGACAACTTCGTGGAAGCCTTCGTAAGCGCCGTCAACGAACGGTGGCCGCACGTCTTGCTGCAATGGGAGGATTTCGCGCGGAACAACGCGACGCGACTGCTCGAGACCTATCGCGACCGCTTGTGCACATTCAACGACGACGTACAGGGAACCGCTGCGGTGGCCACGGGGACTCTTCTGTCGGCGGTGAATGTGACCGGCGTTCCGCTCACCGAGCAGCGGATCGTCGTATTGGGCGCGGGCTCCGCCGGCTGCGGCATTGCGAGTCTGTTGCTGCAAGCGGTAGTCGATGCCGGGCTCGATCGGAAGGAAGCGGCGAAACGCTTCTACCTCGTGGACCGCGATGGGCTCCTGGTCGAGGGAATGCCGGGGATCCTGCCCTTCCAGGAGGGTCTCTTGCAAGACAAGGCTGCGGTGCAGGACTGGCAGCTCGACGTGCCGGAACGGATCGGGCTTATAGATGTGGTACGCAACGCCAAGCCCACCGCGATGATCGGAGTTTGCGGCCAGCCTGGAGCGTTCTCGAAATCGGTGGTGACCGAAATGGCGAAGCACGTCAAGCGCCCCGTCCTCTTCCCGCTTTCGAATCCGACCTCGCGCGCCGAGGCGACCCCCGACGATCTGATGGCCTGGACCGAGGGACGCGCAGTCATCGGCACGGGCAGCCCGTTTCCACCGATCGATCGCGACGGCCGCAAGTTCAAGGTCGACCAGACCAACAATTCCTACATCTTCCCCGGCATCGGGCTCGGTGCCGTTGCAGTGCACGCCCGCCGCATCAGCGACGGGATGCTGATGGCCTCGGCGAAGGCCCTGGCGGCAGCATCCCCCGCGCGCAGCAGCCCCAAGGCCAATCTGCTGCCTCCGGTCAGTTCGTTGCGCGAGGTATCAATCGGCGTGGCGCTCGCGGTCGCACTACAGGCCCACAAGGAAGGTCTGACTCAGGGTATCGAAACCGACCAGATCGAGGCCGCAATCCGCAGCAAGGTGTGGAATCCACGCTACCGCGCGTACCGGCGCGTTAGCGGGCGATCCTGAGACACAGCGCAGTTCCGAAAACGCGAAGCCCGTGATCGACCCGGGCTTCGTTTCAGGACACAGGCTCTCAGCCTGTTTCGGATCAGAGTCCCGCGTCGGCCTTCAGCGCGCTCGCCTTGTCGGTGTATTCCCAAGTGAATTCGGGCTCGTCGCGCCCGAAGTGACCGTACGCTGCGGTTTTGCCGTAAATCGGCCGTAGCAGGTCGAGGGACTGGATGATGCCCTTCGGCCGCAGATCGAAGTACTTCCCGATAAGCTCGACGATGATGTCGTCGCTCACCTTGCCTGTGCCAAAGGTATTGACCATCAGCGAGACCGGCTTCGCCACGCCGATGGCGTAGGCCACCTGCACCTCGCAGCGATCCGCAAGGCCTGCCGCCACGATGTTCTTCGCCACGTAGCGCCCGGCGTAGGCAGCGGAACGGTCGACCTTCGAGGGATCCTTCCCGGAGAACGCTCCACCGCCGTGGTGCGCCGCACCGCCGTAGCTGTCGACGATGATCTTGCGTCCCGTCAGACCGCAATCCCCGTGGGGGCCGCCTACCACGAAGCGCCCGGTCGGATTGATGAGGTAGCGGATGTCGCCGCGGAGCATTTCCTTAGGGAGCACGGGTTTGATGATCTCTTCGATCACGCCTTCGGTCACCTGCGCGTGCGAGACCTCAGGGCTGTGCTGCGTGGAGACGACCACGGTGTCGACGGCAACCGGCTTGCCATCGAGGTAGCGCACGGTAAGCTGGGATTTGGCGTCGGGCCGCAGCCATGGCAGACGACCGTCGCGGCGCACTTCCGCCTGGCGCTGCATGATGCGATGCGCGTAATAGATGGGAAACGGCATGAGCTGCGGCGTGTCGTTGCAGGCATAGCCGAACATGAGCCCCTGGTCGCCGGCGCCTTGATCGAGGTCGAGGCCTTCACCCTCGTTCACCCCTTGTGCGATGTCCGGTGACTGGCGATTGATGGCTGTCAGGACCGCACACGACTTGTAGTCGAAGCCGATCTCGGAGGCGTCGTAGCCGATGCGCCGAACGACGTCCCGCGCGATCTCCATGTAGTTGATATGGGCCTTGGTCGTGATCTCACCGGAAATCACCACTAGACCGGTACTCACTAGCGTTTCGCAGGCCACGCGCCCGTGCGGATCCTGGGCTAGAATCGCATCGAGCACACCGTCGGAAATCTGGTCGGCAACTTTGTCCGGGTGGCCCTCGGACACGGATTCGGAACTGAAAAGGTATTCATTCATCGGTTTAGGTGGTCGTGATCATGGGCAACAAACGGGCGCTGATAATAACACAGGGGGCTTTTTCGCCCTCGCGCCGACCCGTCCGACTGTCGCCTTGCGAGCACGGTGAACAGGCTGCGTGCCGCCGTGATCGGAGTCGGTTATCTCCTGCACTTTGCGGTTATCTCCTGCACTTTGGCTCCGGCGTAACGCGGCAGCGCAACACTCCGTGCGGCAGAGCCGCACTCGGCCGCACCCAAGTTTCCGAGGTCGCACAGTGGGTCGAGGAGCGCCATGAGCAGTAAGCTGCGTGCCGCCGTGATCGGAGTCGGTTACCTCGGAAACTTTCACGCACAGAAGTACGCGGCCCTCGACGAAGCGAAGCTGGTGGGAGTAGTGGATGCCAGCGCCGAGCGCGCACGGCAGGTCGCTACGGCTTTGGGCACGAAACCCTTTACTGACCACCGCGACCTGCTCGGCGAAATCGATGTCGCATCCATCGTCGTGCCGACCGAGCATCACCACCGGGTGGCAAAGGACTGTCTCGAAGCCGGTGTGCACATCCTGCTCGAGAAGCCGGTCACCGAGACGCTGGATCAGGCGCAGGACCTGATCGCGACCGCCGACAGCCGCGGTCTCGTGTTCCAGGTCGGTCACCTGGAGCGGTTCAATCCGGCGGTGGTCGCAGTGAAAAGCCTGCTCGAGCGGCCGGTATTCTTCGAATCGCACCGCCTCTCGGTGTTCAAGCCGCGCGGCACTGACGTGAACGTGGTGCTCGATCTGATGATCCACGACATCGATATCATCCTGAGCCTCGTGCAGCAGGACATCCGCGAACTGCGCGCGAGCGGCTATCCGGTCTTGACCGACGCGGTGGACATCGCCAACGTTCGGCTTGAATTCGCCGATGGCTGTGTGGCGAACGTGACCGCCAGCCGCGTCAGCCAGAAGGCAATGCGCAAGATGCGCATCTTCCAGAGCGACGCCTACTTCTCGGTGGACTTCCAGACGAGCAGCGTCGACATCGCGCGGCGCAACGGCGGGGAGCGAGATGACCAGGGTTTCCCGAAGATCCAAATCGAGGAACGCAAGACGGCGGAAAAATCCGATGCGATTCTCGCCGAGATCAGCGCTTTCCTCGAGTGCGTACGCACCGGCTCGACGCCCCCCGTCACAGGCCGCGACGGCCGGCGTGCGCTGGAGGTCGCTCTCGAGATCAGCCGCGCGATGGCACGGCACGCCGGTGCGGGCACTTGACGCAGCCCGTCCGGTCGCAAACACTCTGCGCCTTTCGAACAGCGCGTTCCAACGACAGCAACCATGAACATTCCCATGCTCGATCTGAAGGCCGAGTACCTGCTGTTTCGCGACGAGCTGCTCCGGCGGCTGTCGGAAACCCTCGACTCGACCCAGTTCATCCTCGGCCCGAATGTGCAGGCGCTCGAGAAGGAAGTCGCGACTTACGTCGGTGCCGCGCACGCCGTCGGCTGCGCCTCCGGCACGGATGCGCTCCATCTTGCCCTGCGCGCACTCGGCATCGGACTAGGTGACGAGGTCATCACGTCGCCCTTCACGTTCATCGGGACGTCGGAAGCAATTTCGTACACGGGAGCCACTCCGGTATTCGTGGACATCGACGCCGGCACATTCAACATAGACCCGGCGCAGATCGAGAAAGCGATCACGAGCCGGACCAAGGCGGTGATGCCGGTCCATCTCTACGGCCAGGCTGCCGAGCTCGATTCCATCGTGGACATCTGCCGACGCCATGGCTTGCGCCTCATCGAGGATTGCGCGCAGTCCGTCGGTGCCACTTACAACGGCCGGATGACGGGATCGTTCGGGGATTTCGGCTGTTTTTCGTTCTATCCGAGCAAGAACCTGGGGGCCTTCGGCGATGGTGGGATGGTGTCAACAGGTGACGAAGCGCTCGCCGCCGAGGTCCGGGTGTATCGCAACCATGGCAGCCGGGTGCGCTACCACCATCATGTGATCGGGTACAACAGCCGCCTCGACGAGATGCAGGCAGTGATACTCCGCGTCAAGCTGCAGTACCTGGAAGACTTCAACACGCGGCGGCGGGCGATCGCGCAGGCCTACCGAGAGCGCCTCGCCGGAGTCGTCGACACACCAGTCGAGGCACCCAACCGGGTTCACGTCTACCATCAATACACCGTCCGCAGCCCACGCCGGGACGACATTGGAAACGCCCTGGGCGAGGCGGGGATCGGGTCGATGATCTACTATCCGGTGCCGCTTCATCAGCAGGAGGTTTACGCCGATCTGTGCAGAGGCGTCAGCCTGCCGGTCTCGGAAGCCGCCGCACGGGAGGTGATCTCGCTCCCGATCTTTCCGCAGATGTCCGGCGATCAGGTCGATCGCGTTTGCGAAGTGGTCCGTTCGGCCCTGAAACGCTAAACCTCGCCGCCCGCCTTGAGCAGCTCCATCCACCCCACGGCGCTGGTCGATCCCGGGGCCGAGATCGGCGGCGACGTAACGATCGGACCCTTTGCCGTCGTCGAGCGCGACGTGACGATCGCCGACGGCTGCAGCATCGGCGCGCATGCGGTCATCCGCCGCTACACGCGGCTGGGGCCAAGGTGCCGGGTGTGGGAGCACGCCATGCTCGGCGGCGAACCGCAGGACGTGAAGTTCACCGATCGGCCGAGCTCTCTCGAGATCGGCTCCGACAATCTCATTCGGGAAGGCGTCACGATTCACCGTGCAACACACGAAGGTGGCGCCACCCGCATCGGGAATGGCAACTTCCTGATGGCCAATTGCCACATCGCCCATGAATGCACGATCGGGGATCTGACGATCATCGCGAACGGCGCGTTGCTCGCCGGGCACGTTTCTATCGGGGATCGCGCATTCATCTCCGGAAACGTGGTCATCCATCAGTTCGCGCGAGTGGGAACCTTGGCCATGGTCGGGGGCCTTGCCCGCATCAGTCTGGACTGCCTGCCTTATGTCATCACGGAAGGGTCGCCCGCCCGTGCACGTGGCCTCAACGTGGTGGGGCTGCGGCGCGCGGGCCTCGATGCGGACCGGATCCGGACCCTCAAGCAGGCGTTCCGCACCCTCGCCCGCCCCGGACGCCTGCTGGAGGATGCGCTCGCGGAGCTCAACGCCTCCGCATCTCCCGAGGTGGCCACGCTCATTCAGTTCGCGCGCGAATCGCCGCGCGGCTTCACCCACGGGAGCCCTTGAGCAACACGGGCGACACCCTTTGGCGGGCGACCGCGTGGGTTGCTTCCGCGTTGACCATGCGATGACGACTCGATGTTGACCCGGTTCGCCTTCGGCCTGCTGTGGCTGCTGCATTTTCTGCCCCTCGGCGCGCTAGCGGTGGTCGGAAGTTTCGGCGGGATGGTCGGGTACTACCTCGCCCGCTCGCGCCGTCGCATCGGCCGCGTGAACCTCGCGCTGTGCTTTCCCGAGATGCCAGCGCGCGACCGCGAACGACTCCTGAAGCGGCACTTTCGGGCGTTCGGCCGATCGGTGTTCGAGCGTGCGGTGATGTTCTGGGGCTCGAAGGAGCGCATCCAGACCATGGTCCGGGTCGAGGGCATCGAGCACTATCTGCGGCTCAAGGGTACACCCCTCATTGTCTTCGCACCGCACTTCGTAGGCGTCGACCTGGCCGCCGCACGGCTCGGGACGGAATATCGCGCGTGCGGAATGTATGCGCGTCAGAGCAACAGGGTGGCGGACGAGATGCTCGCGCGGGGACGCAACCGGTTCGGCAACGCGGTGCTGTTTCCGAGGGATGAGGGACTGCTGCCGGTACTGCAGGCGGTGAAGGAAGGACTTCCTTTTCTGTACTCGCCGGACATGGACTTCGGGGCCGCGCATTCCATCTTTGTTCCGTTTTTCGGAATACCCACCGCCACCACCACTGGCCTCTCGGTGATTGCCCGGGTCACTGGCGCCAAGGTGTTGCCCTTCATCGCCAGGCAGTTACCGGGAGCAGAAGGGTATGTGGTGAGGATTCATCCGCCCCTCCCGGATTTTCCGAGTGCGGACGCCGACCTCGACACACGGCGCATGAACGCCTACGTCGAGGCGTGCATTCTCGAGATGCCGGAGCAGTATCATTGGTTGCACAAACGCTTCAAGACACGCCCTCCGGGTGAACCGGATCCCTACGGGCGTGCTGGCGTTTCTTTATGAGCGCCGAGGACAAACCCCGTTGGAACGCTTACCCGAACCGGAATTGATGGACGAGGCCACGCAGGCCGCCGCGTACGCGGCGGCTGACTTCAGTGAGCCCCACGACGCCTTCGTGGCCCACTTTCGCCGCTGCTTTCCGGAGTTTGCAGGCGGATCGGTGCTCGATCTCGGCTGCGGACCCGCGGACGTCACGATCCGCTTCGCACGCGCTTATCCGTCTGCAAAAATGGTTGGCGTCGACGGGGCGGAGGCCATGCTCGCCCCCGGACGCGAAGCCGTTGCGCGAGCTGCACTCGAAGAGCGCGTCAGGTTGCTGCAGATACGGCTGCCAGCCGGCGCCTTTCCTGGTGCGCCTTTCGACAGCGTAATCAGCAACAGCCTGCTCCATCACCTCGCCGATCCCGGCGCCTTGGCAGGCAGTTGCCGCGGCAGCCGCCCCCGGCGCGTGCGTGTTCGTCATGGATCTGCTCCGGCCGCAGACCCCCGAAGCCGCTGCGGAACTCGTCGACCTGCACGCAGCCGAAGCACCGGAGGTATTGCGCCGTGACTTTCATAACTCGCTGCTCGCCGCGTTCCAGCCGGACGAGGTCCGCGGTCAGCTCGCTGCAGCGGAACTGCCTCATTTCCGCGTCGAGGTCGTGAGCGATCGCCATCTGATCGCGTACGGTCGCGTGCTGCGGTAGCGTCGCGCGCATAGTCCGCACGCCGGTGTCGCCATGCGCCTGAGATTCACGAAGATGGAAGGTCTGGGCAACGACTTTATCGTGCTCGATGCCACGTCGCAGCCGATTGAGCTCACGCCGGCACAACTTCGACTACTGGCGGACCGGCATTTCGGCGTCGGGTGCGATCAGATTCTGCAGATCGAGCCGCCGCGCCGCCCGGACACCGATTTCTACTATCGCATCTTCAACGCGGACGGCGGCGAGGTCGGGCAGTGCGGAAACGGAGCCCGCTGCTTCGTGCGTTTCGTCCTCGACCGTGGGCTCACGGAAAAGCCGAGAATCCGTGTTGAAACCCGCGAGGGCATCATTGAGCCCACCGTCGAGGACGACGGGCAGGTTACCGTCGATATGGGTGCGCCGATATTCGAACCCGCGCGCGTGCCCTTTCTCGCCCCGGAGCAGGCGCTTACCTATCAACTCGATGTCGGCGACCGCGACGCAACCGTCAGCGTGCTCTCCATGGGTAATCCCCACGCCGTGCAGATCGTGAAAGATGTCGATACTGCACCCGTGGGCAGCGAGGGCCCGATCATCGAACGCCACTCGCGGTTCCCGGAGCGGGTCAACGCCGGCTACATGCAGATCGTGCACCGCCAGCACCTTCGATTACGCGTGTTCGAACGCGGTGCCGGCGAAACCCTAGCCTGCGGCACCGGCGCCTGCGCAGCGGTCGTTGCCGGAATCGCTCGCGGTTTGCTCGATTCCCCCGTGTGCGTGGCGACTCGCGGCGGCGACCTTGTCATCGCATGGGCCGGAGAAGGAAAAGCCGTGATGATGACGGGTCCGGCCCGGACCGTTTTCGAGGGCGTGATCGAGATCTAGTCGGGCAGCGGGCAGAGCGGCTTTCCGTCGCGCCACAAAGTTCAAGCTTACTATCAAGTTCGAGTCTTAATTTCCTGTTTTGGCACTCTGATTGCTTGTGGTAAATTAGCCGTCGTTACGGCAACCCTGGAGGAGCCAAAATGAAATCAGAACAGGTAGCCACCTTTCTCAAGGACCACCCGGAATTTTTCGAGGAATACTCCGACCTCCTCGCCACCATTCATATCCCGCATCCCCACGGCGGACGCGCGATCCCGCTGTCGGAACGACAGATTCTTACCCTGCGTGGAAAAGGGCGCGCGTTGGAAGCAAAGTTCAAGGAGCTGATCGACTTCGGCGAGAAAAACGACGCGATCGGCGAACGGGTGCATCGCCTCACGCTCACGCTGCTTGGTGCGCGAGATATCGATGGCCTGCTGCGCGACATCTACTTCAGTTTGCGCGACGACTTCGGCGTGCCCGACATGGCTTTGCGACTGTGGTCGGGCGATTCTGCGCCCGAGCGCGAGGAGTTCCGCGAAGCGAGCCACGAATCACGGATATTCGCTGAGAGCCTGTCGGGCCCCTACTGCATCGACCATCCTGTAGCGGACACTGCGACATGGTTCGGCGAAGAAGGCGCGCGTCTGCAGTCGTTCGCCTACGTGCCGCTGAAGGCGCGCGAGCTGATCGGCCTTCTCGTGCTGGGTAGCGAAGATCCCAAGCGCTTCCACCCCGAGATGGGAACGCTCTATCTGATGCGCCTTGGCGATCTGGCCGCAGCGGCCATACAACGCGTGCAATTCAGGCAGTGAACATCCCTGCCTCGCGGCCTTCCATGGAGGGCGCCGAGAAGGGAAGTTCGACGCCGCGCGGCCACGAGAGCAACGCATATCTCGCGGGTTATGTTTCCTACATTGAGCACGAGCGCAGGCTGAGCCCGCTCACCAGCGAAAACTACCTGCGCGACATACGCCTGTTGCTGCAACGAGCCGCAGACATGCCTCTCCAGCAGCTGGGACCACATCAGATCCGGCGCTTCGTCGCCGAGCTTCACGGCAAGGGCATGAGCGGGCGAAGCCTCGCGCGCATCCTGTCATCGTGGCGCGGGTTCTATCACTACCTCGCTCGCGATCACGGCTTCGATGCCAATCCGTGCGTCGGCATCCGTGCTCCCAAGTCGGCGCGCAAGCTGCCCCATGCGCTCTCGCCCGACGAGGCTCGACAGCTCTTGGATGTGGCCGCCACGACGCCCGTCGAATTGCGGGACCGGGCGATGTTTGAACTGTTCTATTCGTCCGGCTTGCGTCTGTCCGAGCTGACTCAGCTGCACCTCGCGCGCCTCAGCTTCTCGGAAGGAACGGTGGAGGTTACCGGCAAGGGACGCAAGACGCGCGTCGTTCCTGTGGGCAGCGCCGCCCTCGCTGCGATTCGCGATTGGATTCCGGAGCGTAGCAAGTGGGTGAAGGGCGACTCGCAGACACTGTTCGTCAACCGCAGCGGCACGCCGCTCTCCCCGCGTACGGTGCAGGTCCGATTGCGCCACTGGGGGGTAAAGCAGGGACTGTCGAGCGCCGTGCATCCGCATGTGCTCCGGCATTCGTTTGCGTCCCATGTTCTGCAATCGAGCGGTGATCTGCGGGCTGTGCAGGAAATGCTCGGTCACGCCAGCATCTCCACCACACAGGTCTACACCCACCTCGATTTTCAGCACTTGGCGAAGGTATACGACGCAGCGCACCCGCGCGCGAAGCGAAAGGGCTGAGTCGAGTCGCATGTTTAACTGTCGTCCTGCACGCAGGATGACTCAAAAGGACAGCGGGCACATCGCTTGCTCACCGCGCTGTTACCCCGCCCAACAGAGGAGTAGGAAGGTATGTCTAGAGTTCAAGATCATGTAGTTACGGAAGGTTTCCGAGTAGACGCGCAGGGTCAGAGCGCGCGCGAGTACAACCAGCAATCCCGCGACCGTTCGGTCCGGGCTCACGAAAAGTCGACCGGCGACAACGCGCTTTCCTCAGAGCGTGACGAAGTCGTAGGCGCCGCAGTGCTCGGTTACAACTGAGCGAAACAAATCGAATGTTTGGGATCGACAGCACGATGACGCTGTCGGTCCAAACTTTCGCCCGTTCTGGCAGTTGAATCACTTCGTTGCTCCGATCGGAGCTTAGAATACCGCGGAAGGAGCGCTCGTCCTGGTCCGCCTTCCGCAGTCGATTTCCAACCAGTTCGATAGCTCATCCTGCAGTCCGATCCGCCCTGCGGGACGTACTGCACACGGTCGCTTCGTCATCGCCATTGCATCCGCGCAGGCCCCGTGATCCAATCCTTTGGGTTGCCACCCCTGTGATCCCGGAGAACCTGTGAGCGATGACACGGCGGCTGCTGGTCGCACTCTGATTCCCGTTTCTTTGCTGACGGGCTTTCTCGGAAGCGGAAAGACCACGCTGCTCAACCACCTTCTGCGGCATCCAGCGCTCTCGGATAGCGCAGTGCTGATCAACGAGGTCGGTGATATCGGCCTCGACCATCACCTCGTGCGCAGCGCCAAGCCGGACGTCGTGCTCCTGGAGGGTGGCTGCCTTTGCTGCACCGTGCGCGGGGAACTCGTCGATACGCTGCGCGACCTGCTCTTCAAGCGCGGACGTGAGGGCATCCCGAAATTCAAACGCGTGCTGATCGAGACCACTGGTCTCGCCGACCCGGCGCCCATCCTGCAGACGCTGCTTGCGGACCCGATCGTGGCCCAGCACTTTCGTCTCGACGGGGTGATCGTCACCGTCGACGGGATGCACGGCATGGGCGAACTCGATCGGCACTTCGAATCGGTGAAGCAGGCAGCGGTCGCAGATCGCATCGTGCTGACCAAAAGCGATATGGCGACGGCTCATGACTTGGAGCAGCTCGAACAGCGCCTGCGCACGCTCAATCCAGCTGCGCCGATCTACCGGTCGGAACAGGGTCGCATTGACCCCGAAGTGCTGCTGAACGCAGGTCTGTTCGATCCGACACGAAAGATTCCGGATGTCGCGCGCTGGCTCGCCGCCTCGACGTATCGCGAGGTGACCCGAGCGTCGGTGATGCCGGGTTCCGCGGCAGCGCCGACGCGCAGCCACGACGCACGCGTCCACTCCTTCACGATGAGCTTCGACGAACCACTGCCCTGGGAAGGGCTCGTCGCGGCGCTCGAGATGCTGCTCTCCTTTCGGGGCGAAGATATCCTGCGCGTGAAGGGAATTCTGAACCTGGAGGGGCAGACCGAGCCGATCGTGCTGCACGCGGTGCAGAGTGCGCTTTATCCGCCGACCCGGCTCGAAGCGTGGCCCGACGACGACCGGCGCTCTCGACTGGTGTTCATCACGCGCGACATCGAGGCGGAGTTTGTGGAACAGGTGCTGAGACAGTTCATCGATGCGGCACGGTCGCCGTTGACTCCCTCGACGTTGTTTGGCAGCGATGCGCGTCAGGAGGCTTAGCCGTGCTGCTGCCGAGCACCACGAGATTTCATCCTGATCTACAGGGCGCGCCACACACGCCGGAAGAGTACGATGGTATTTCTGGTGAGACGGAGGCACGAAGATGATGGCAACCGACATCCCCGGCGCGGCAGGTATGACTGGGCACGGTGCGCTGACCGAGGCGCAATTGCTGCAGATGCCCGCTGCCGACTACATGAATTCGCAGCAACTTGCGTTCTTTCGCGAACGCCTGCTGGCGCTCAAGGCCGACATCGCCACGAACCAGTCCGCGACCGCCGAGCACTTGAAGCAGACCGAAGTCGCCGCAGACCCGGCCGATCGCGCGACGCGCGAGGAGGAGCAGGCGGTCGAACTGCGGTCCCGAGAGCGCGAGCACAAGCTGCTGCGGAAGATCGACGGCGCGCTCACGCGCATCGAGGATGGTCGCTATGGCTATTGCGATGAGACCGGCGAACGGATCGGCCTGCCGCGCCTCCTCGCGCGTCCCACGGCCACCCTTTCCGTCGAGGCGCAGGAGCGCAGGGAGCGGCGCGAGAAAACCTATGGCAGTTGAGTTTCGCATGCTTTTGGCTGCGGATCCCCTGGGCATCGGTGTGCATGCGCATCCCACGCAAGGAAGCGCAGCATGATCATTGTGATGAACCTTACTGCCGGGGAAGCGGCGATCGAAGCCGTCACTCGAAAGATTCGCGATCAAGGACTCGACGTGAACGTCTCCCGCGGCACCGAACGGGTCGTGATCGGCGCGATCGGCGACGAGCGCAAGCTGACCGAAGAGGCGTTCTCGACCATGCACGGCGTGGAACAGGCGATCCACGTCCTCAAACCCTACAAGATCGTCGCGCGGGAATGGCACGCGGACGACAGCACGATATCGGTGCGCGGCGTGCCGATCGGTGGGCGCGCGGTGCAGGTAATCGCGGGTCCGTGCTCGGTGGAAACACAGCCGCAGATGGATCTCGCGGCGGAAGGGGTCGCCGCGGCCGGCTGCTGCCTCATGCGCGGCGGCGCGTTCAAGCCGCGCACCAGTCCCTATACCTTCCAGGGGAAGGGCATCGAGGGGCTCCAGCTCTTCCGTAACGCGGCGGACAAGGTCGGGCTGCCGATCGTCACCGAACTCATGGATGTGCGGATGCTCGACGTGTTTCTCGAGTACGACGTGGACGTGATCCAGATTGGCACGCGCAACATGCAGAACTTCGATCTCCTGAAAGCGGTGGGGAGCGTGAACAAGCCGGTCATCCTGAAACGCGGGATGAGCGCAACGATCGCGGAGTGGCTAATGGCGGCGGAGTACATCGCGGCGGGCGGCAATCACAACATCATCTTCTGCGAACGCGGCATCCGCACGTTCGAGACAGCGTACCGCAACGTGCTGGACGTCACAGCCATACCGGTGATGAAGAAGGAAACGCACCTGCCCGTGATCGTCGATCCTTCCCATGCCGGAGGCAAGGCGTGGCTGGTGCCCGCGCTCGCGCGGGCGGCGATCGCTGCGGGCGCCGATGGCCTTTTGGTCGAGATGCATCCGAATCCCTGCGAAGCCTGGTGCGACGCCGACCAGGCGCTTACCCCTCAGGAGCTGGCATCCCTCATGGATTCCCTCGCCGCCGTTTCCGATGCTGTCGGCCGTACGCTCGACCGTGGTAAATTGGCGAGCAAGCTCTAACAACCCGAGCTCGACCGCTGCTCGACCATCACGGTAGCCTTTTGAAGTGACGTCTCAAACCGCGCGCATCCACGGACTCCTGGCGCGCCTCGGCCTCGCACTCGTCCTCGTGCTGACGCAAGTCGGCGCGCTGCGGCACGCGTATAGCCATTTCGGGATCGTCCCGGATCCGTACGCCGTCGGTGAAACCCATACGCCGCCGGTGCAAGGCTGCGATCTCGGCGTCGTCCACGCCGCGCTCGACGGCGATCCGCCAAGTGCAACGATGGTGCTGTTGCTGCGGATTCCACCGGAAGTGCCTGCGACTGTCGCTGTCGCCTCGTTCATCCCACGTCTCGTCCCCTCGTTCCAAAGCAGGGCTCCTCCAGCTCGCGCCTGATCGCGTAGCCGGGGCCGTTGGTGACCCGTTCGAACCGCGAGGCGTTCGCTTCGCGTTCAAGGCGGTCACCGTCCCGCCCCCGCCTTCCTCAACGCTTCCGTGCGGTCCGGCACCGGCCGCCCATGGAACTCATGATCAGGAACTGCCGCCATGCTTCGCAAGACATTTATCGCCACAGCTCTCGCCGGGCTGAGCAGTCAAAGTGCATGGGCAGAAGAGCCCGTCAAAGAGGAGACCCTCGCCCCCGTCGTAGTGACCTCGCAGCCGTTTCAGGATCGCAGCGATATCGAGATGACCCAGCCGGCCACCGTCATGCGCGGAGACAACCTGCGCCGCAACCAGGCCACCAACCTCGGCGACACGCTCGACACCGAGCTCGGTGTCCAGTCGAGCGGCTATGCGGCCGGCGTGGGGCGGCCGATCATCCGCGGCTTCGACGGGGCGCGGATCCAGGTGCTGGACAACGGTCTTGGTGTGAACGACGCCTCGACCGTCAGCCCCGACCACCAGGTGACAGCCGACCCGTTCAGCGCCAGACAGGTCGAGGTTCTGCGCGGTCCGTCGACCATCCTCTACGGCGGCGCCGTGGGCGGCGTGGTTAATGTGGTGTCGGACGCCATTCCCTCCCGGCGCGTGGAAGGTCTCACGGGCCTCGGCGAATTCGTCACCCAGAGTGTCAACAACGAGGTCGGGTATCGCGCGCGCGCGGACGGCGGCAATGGGCCGTTCCAGTTCGCGCTTGGTGGCTTCATCCGCAACACGAGCGACTACAACATTCCCGGCCCCGTGATCCAGGGGGATCCCCTCTCGGGCCGCGGTACTCTGCCGAACAGCTACACCCGCAGCGAGTTCGGCTCGGGCGGCGTGTCCTACGTGGGCGAGCGCGGCTTCCTCGGCGTGAACGCGAACGTCCTCAACAGCACCTATGGGCTGCCGGGGCCGGAGCAGTCTCACATCGATCTGACCCAGACTCGCTACGAAATGGCAGGGGCGATCGAGGACCCGCTGCCGGGCCTAAGCAACGGGCGCCTCAAATTTCAGTACAACGACTACCGTCACAACGAGGTCGAGCTCAATGGCGACGTGGCGACGACTTTCCGGAACAAAGCCTACGAGGGGCGCGTGGAGTCGCAGCACAACCCGATTGCCGGCTTCGACGGCGTGTTCGGGATGCAGTATCTCTACCGGGACTTCTCCGCGGTCGGGGAAGAGAGCTTCATTCAGCCAGTGAACCAGCAGAACACCGGCGTCTTCTTGGTCGAGCAGTACAACATCGACAATCGCTTGCGCCTCGACCTGGGCACACGCATCGACATCGTGGGGTACAAGCCGAACGCCGACAGCGACATCGTGGCACGCAGCTTCTCGCCCTTCAGCCTTTCCGCTGGCCTGTTGTGGAAGTTCGCGGACAGCTACAACAGCGCGCTTAACTTTTGCCGCTGCCAGCGTGCACCGCAGATCGAGGAGCTGTATCCCGACGGCCCGCACGGGGGCACCGCGACCTTCGATATCGGCGACCAGCGCCTCAAGGCCGAAACCGCGAACAACATCGACCTCACCTTCCGGAAGATCGCCGGGGATTGGCAGTGGAGCGGCACCGCCTACTATACGTACTTTAATGACTACATCTTCGCGAGCTTCGTCCCGGGCACCGATGGGCAACCCGTGCGCGTGAACGACGAGGGCGAGGTCGATCCGGCCGGCGACCTTCGGCTCCAGAAATTCGCTCAGGCGAGCAGCGCCACGTTCAAGGGCCTCGAAGGCCAAGTGAGCTACCGCCCGATCACGCAACTGGTGGTGCGCATCTTCGGCGACGTCACCCACGCCACCATCGACACCATCATCGGCAGTGTGGATGCGCCCCGCATCGGCCCGGCGCGCCTCGGCTTCGACACCAATTTCAAGCAGGGGCCGTGGGGCGCCTACCTGTTGATGCTCGGTGCGTTCCGTCAGACACGGGTCGCACCCCTCGAGACCGAGACACCGGGTTATGTGCGCCTGGACGCCGAGGTGAGCTACACCCTGGCTCCGGGGGCGTTCGGGCCAGTTAAGCTCTACGTCGCCGGGCGCAACCTGCTGAACCAGGACATCCGCTTCGCCACTTCGTACACCAAGGAATTCAATCCGCAGCCCGGTCGCTCGTTCCTGGTCGGTCTGCGGGCGCAGTTCTGAGGCACGACCAGGAGACACACAAACCGAGATGGGCGTCGCATCGGAGCAACTCGACGACCACGACGCCTATCTGAACAAGCTCAACCGGACGCTTGCGGTCGGGCTCGTGATAAGCCTCGCCGTGCATGCCGTACTGGTTGGGTTGTTGCCGCACCCGTTCGAGCATCCGCATCCGATGCTCCATGAGTTGCAGGTGGAGCTGGCGCAGATTCCACCTCCCGCACCACCCGTCATCGAGCTGCCGAACTCGGCGCCAGAGCAGCGGCCGCACGATGCGCTGGTCAAGCCTGCGCTTCCCGCCAAGCCCACCCCAACCCGTCCTCGGAAGGTGGCACCCGAACCACCGACCGCACCCGCAGCGCCAGCAATGCTCGATGCGGTTCGTTCGCCCCCTGATGCCGAACCCGCGAAAGCCCTCCCGGTACCGCCTGCAGCGCCTTCGACTTCCGAGGACCGCGAGAAGCCCGCACCGCCTGTCCAAGCGGCGAATGACACGCGTGCCGAATCAGCTCCGGAAACGCCACCGTCTTTTCGCGCCGCCTATCTGCACAACCCCGAACCAGCGTATCCCAACGCTTCGCGCAGGCTGGGCGAACAAGGCACCGTGCAACTGCGGGTGCTGGTGAGCGCGGACGGCCGCGCGGCGCGGGTAGACTTGCATCGCTCCAGCGGATTTGCGCGGCTCGACGACGCAGCTGCCGCGGCCGTTCGGGAGTGGCGCTTCGTTCCGGCCAGGCGTGGAACGACACCGGTGGAGGCGCAGGTCATCGTGCCCATCGTGTTCAGGCTGGAGGTAGAATGATTTCTCCCTTGTCGATCGCAGGCGACACCAGCCGAGCAAAGCAATGCTTTTGACCGCGCCAAAGCGTCTTCCCGTAACCGTGCTCTCGGGTTTTCTGGGTGCCGGTAAAACGACCTTGCTCAACCACGTTCTCAACAACCGCGAAGGCCGCAGAGTCGCTGTGATCGTGAACGACATGTCCGAGGTGAACATCGACGGCCGGCTCGTCCGCGCGGGCGGCGCCCAGCTCTCCCGAACTGAAGAAAAACTCGTCGAGATGAGTAGCGGCTGCATCTGCTGCACCCTGCGCGAGGACCTGCTCGTTGAGATTCACCGCCTCGCGCGGGAGGCCCGCTTCGATTACCTGCTCATCGAGTCAACCGGCATCTCGGAGCCATTACCGGTTGCGGAAACCTTCACGTTCGCGGATGAAAAGGGCGCGAGCCTCTCGGATGTGGCGCAGCTCGACACGATGGTCACAGTGGTCGACGCGCTCAACTTTCTGAACGATTTTGAATCTAGCGACACGCTTGGGCATCGCGGCCAGACTAACGGGCCGCAAGACACTCGCACACTCGTCGATCTACTTGTTGCACAGATCGAATTCTGCGACGTAATTGTAGTGAACAAGCTGGACCTGGTTAACGCTGCCGAGGCGGACCAGCTCGTCAGCATCCTGAAGACGCTCAACCCGCGCGCCGACATCGTGCCTACGGTTCACGGGCGCGTCCCACTCGAGCGCATTCTCGACACGGATCGTTTCGATTTCAAGCAGGCGGCAAATGCGCCGGGCTGGCTGCGGGAGATGCGGGGCGAGCATATGCCGGAGACGGAAGCGTACGGGATTTCGAGCTTCGTGTATCGCGCGCGACGGCCTTTTCATCCCGAACGGGTGTGGGAAGCGATCCAGTCCGACTGGCCCGGTGTGATCAGATCGAAAGGCTTCTTCTGGCTCGCTTCGCGGATGGATTTTGTGGGCGGCTGGTCGCAAGCCGGGGGAGCATGCCGCTACGGGGTTGCTGGCCTCTGGTGGTCGGCCGTCGATGCGCAGAACTGGCCGGATACCCCCGAACATCGCGCCCGGATCGAGGCCGCGCAGACCGGCGAGTTCGGCGAGCGACGCCAGGAGATTGTCTTCATCGGCATCGGCATTGACCACGTCAACATTACCCAAATGCTCGATCGCTGCCTGCTGACGGATGCGGAAATGCGGCTGGGCAAACGAGCGTGGCAGCGCTTTCCCGATCCGTTTCCACGCTGGCGTTTGGCCAGCGACGAAACAGCAACATAGCAAGGACCACCGCGTCCGCAAGCGTGTGGCCTTATGGCCCGGCCACCGTGCAGGTAGGGCAGCCGCCATCCGCTTGCTTGGCCGATGTCGTGCCGGGGCATTTTCCTCCGCGATGTATAATTCGTCGCGTCTCGTCCCGTCGCCGCCTGCATCGGCCCTTTTCCTATCGCGTGCATCATGGAGCAGTTTCACGGCACCACCATTCTCTCGGTCCGGCGCGGGCCGCTGGTTGCACTCGGCGGCGACGGCCAAGTGACGCTCGGCAATATCGTGCTCAAGGCGTCAGCGCGCAAAGTCCGACGTTTGTACCACGATCGGATTCTCGCGGGTTTCGCCGGCGGCACCGCCGATGCGTTCACCCTGTTCGAGCGGTTCGAATCGAAGCTCGACAAGCACCAGGGTCACCTGCTGCGCTCCGCCGTGGAGCTCGCGAAGGACTGGCGTACCGACCGTATTCTGCGGCGCCTCGAAGCCATGCTGGCGGTCGCGGATCGGGAAACGTCCCTCATCATTACGGGCAACGGCGACGTGGTCGAGCCCGAACAGGGGATCATCGCGATCGGAAGCGGCGGGCCCTACGCGCAATCCGCGGCGCGCGCCCTTCTGGAGAACACCGAATTCGGGCCGGAAGAGATCGTGCACAAGTCTCTTGCGATCGCGGGCGATCTCTGCATCTACACGAACCAACAGCATGTGGTGGAAGTTCTTGGGAAGAGTGAGGGGTGAAGGGCGTCGGCTGACCCCCCCTAACCCCGGACACAAACGTTCCTCGCCTTTTCCCTTTCCCGCTTCCCCCTTCCCGTTTCCCGAAAAAGCCCATGTCCGCAATGACGCCCCAGGAAATCGTCCACGAGCTGGACAAGAACATCGTCGGCCAGGATGCCGCCAAGCGCGCAGTTGCCATTGCTCTGCGCAATCGCTGGCGCCGTCAGCAGGTCGCGGAGCCGTTGCGCCAGGAGATCACGCCGAAGAACATCCTCATGATCGGACCCACGGGTGTCGGCAAGACAGAGATCGCGCGCCGGCTTGCGCGCCTCGCGAACGCGCCGTTCATCAAGGTGGAGGCGACGAAGTTCACCGAAGTCGGCTACGTCGGCCGCGACGTGGACACGATCGTGCGGGATCTCGTGGAAACCGCGATCAAGGACGCGCGCGAGCACGCCAAGCGCCGCGTGCGGCATCGGGCAGAGGACCTCGCGGAGGAGCGCATCCTCGATGCCCTGCTGCCCCAGGCACGGCCGATCGGGTTCGGGGCGGAGCCCGAGGCGAAGGAGAGCACGGCCCGCCAGGTGTTCCGCAAGAAACTGCGCGAGGGCGAACTTGCCGACAAGGAGATCGAGATCGAGGTGGCAGCGACGCAGCCCAGCATGGAAATTCTTGCGCCCCCCGGCATGGAGGAATTGACGGCGCAGATCCAGGGCATGTTCCAGAACATCGGCGGTGGCCGCAAGCGCACGCGCAAGTTGAGGGTGGGCGAGGCGATGAAGCTGATCGGCGACGAGGAAGCCGCGAAGCTCGTGAACGACGAGGAGATCAAGCTGGAGGCCCTCGCCAACGTGGAGCAGAACGGCATCGTCTTCCTCGACGAGATCGACAAGATCACGAGCCGCTCCGACACCCATGGCCCCGATGTTTCGCGCGAAGGTGTGCAGCGCGATCTGCTGCCGCTGGTGGAAGGCACGACGGTCTCCACCAAGTACGGCATGATCCGGACGGATCACATTCTCTTCATCGGAAGCGGTGCCTTCCACCTGGCAAGACCTTCGGACCTGATTCCCGAAATGCAGGGTCGCTTCCCGATCCGGGTCGAGCTCGGGTCGCTCAGCGTCGCCGACTTCGAGCAGATCCTCACCAGCACCGACGCATGCCTGACTCGACAATACGAGGCGCTGCTCGCGACCGAGGGCGTACAGCTCGAATTCACGGCCGACTCCATACGCCGCATCGCGGAGATCGCGTGGCAGGTGAACGAGCGGACGGAGAACATCGGCGCGCGCAGACTTCACACCGTGATGGAACGGCTTCTCGAGGAAATATCGTTCGATGCGACGAAGCGCAGCGGTCGGCTGCCGATCGACGCGGCGTATGTCGATGCGCGTCTCGCCGACCTCGCGAGCAGCGAGGATCTGGCGCGCTACGTCCTGTGACCGCGAACGCCATCGAACTCGCAGGAAGGAATCCGCCACGATGAAGGCAATGCTGCGGGCGGCACTCGTCGCGTCCGTGCTCCTTTTCGCAGCATGCGGCTCCACGCCGGGCAACCCAAGGGAGGTGCGCTGGAACACCCTGTGGCCGACTCCGCCCGATCCCGTCTACTGGGGAACCTGGAAGTCCGGCGCCGATGACCGCTGGCTGCAGATCGAAGGCTCAGGGGAAGGATTTGTGTTCCGCAGCGAGCCCAAGGAATCCGGTTGGGTCAAGACACCGTTGCGTGTCGTCAAACCGACCTGGGGAAGCGGCTGGGACCTCGTCACGGAGACCGGCGCACGCTACCGGGTGCAAAGCTCGGCAGGCGGCTGGATCGCCGTTTCCGGTCCGGACGGAGAGCAGCGCTACGAGCGCGCCGCGCTGCCCGAGGAGGTCGCCGCGGCAGCGCCGTTCCGGCAAACGGAAACCGGAACCGCTGCACCCGCCTTCAGCACCGACGAGGAGTCGGACTGGTGGTGGCCGTTCTGACGATCCGAGCGTCCATTAGTTCGCTCCCGAACGGTCCCGACCTTCGGTCACCTCGCGATATACCTGCAGCGTCCCCGACCACATCTTCTCGAGAGAGAAGTCCTCGCACGCGCGCAACCTTCCAGCTGCGCCCATCCGCTCCGCTAGAGCGCTATCCGCAAGCAGCGTATTGAGCGCATCTGCGAGGGCGGGCGGGTTTCGCGGCGGCACCACAAGCCCTGTGACGCCGTGCTGGTTGACGTAGGTTGCACCGTTGTTCAGCTCGCAGCCGAGGACGGGACGTGCGCACGCCATCGCCTCGAGCTGCACGAGTCCGAACGCCTCGCTCGGCTCCACGGACGGCATGCAGAAAATCTCGGCCGCGCGGTAATAGGCCGGCAATCCCTCCTCGGGAATGCGCCCGAGCATGCGGATCCGGTTGCCCATATCCAGCTCCTCGATGAGCTTTCGATACTGAGCCGTGAGCGGGCCGGTGCCGCCCAGCAGCAGGAGCGCATCGGGCACAACGTCGCGCATCGCGCGGATCAGATACTCGAAGCCTTTGTAATAGACATGGCGTCCGACCGCGAAGACCAGTCGACGACCGTCGTGCGCGGCGCGAATCCGGGCTGCCGCGGCGTCGAGGCCGGCGGTCAGATACGGGCTGTAATCGAGTCCGTACGGCACCACCCGGAACCGCTCCGGATGGCGGGACGCAGTGAGCTGAGTCGAGGACGAAAAATGCCGCGGGGTCGCCGCGATGATCGCAGAGGCGCGGTTGATGACGCGGTTCAGAAACGGCCGATAGAGCGTGAGGAGCGTCCGCTGGCGGATGATGTCGCTGTGCCAGGAGATCACGACGCGCCGATCGCCGCCCAGCGCCGTCAGCGCGAGATGCGACATCGGATCAGGAAAGTGCAGATGATAAAGGTCGAAGCGACCTTGCTTCTCGAGGGACCGGATGAGCGCCGGCATGGTCGGGCACACGGGCATGCTCGCGAGCAAACCCAGGGACGGCGCCTTGTAGACCTTGTAGCGCGCCAGCTCGATCGTGTCCAGCGCGAAGCGTTCGTTCGCGACGACGTTGGCGACTTGGATGCTGCGGCTCAATCCGTCGAGGAGACCCGCGACGTGGCGTTCCAGACCTCCGAAATTGTCGTTGTGGAAACGGCCGAAATGCAGAACCCGCATGCTGATTCGGCGTTCGTCAGCGCGCGGCCAGCGCGATCCGATAGACGCGCTCGGTCTCCTCTGCGCATCGTGCCCAGGTGAAACGCCGTGCCCGCTCGACGCCCGCCGCACTTCGCGCCGCACGCTCGACCGAATCCTCGGCAAGCCGTTGCATGGCGTCAGCGAAGCCCTGCTCGTCGTCTGGATCGATCATGATGCCAACGTCTCCCACGACCTCGGGGAGCGAAGAGCGATTGGAGGTGATGACCGGGATGCCCGACGCCATCGCCTCCAGGGCAGGCAGGCCGAAACCTTCGTACACCGAGGGATACAGCAGCATCGCCGCACCGGAATACAGGCACAGCACGTCCTCCGTCGGAAGGTAGCCAAGGGAACGCACCTGTCCGCGACTTTCGAGGGCGATCTCGGCTTCAATGACTTCGGTCAGCCACCCTTTCATCCCGACGATGACGAATGGCATCGACGCGCGCAGCCGCTCCGGCAGACTGCGATAGGCGCTCAATCCCTGGATCAGATTCTTGCGTGGCTCCAGCGTCCCGACCGCGAGAAAGTATTCGCCATGGCGAAGATCGTACTTCGCGAGGACCGTGCTGGTTTCGACGGCCGTGCGCGGTCGATATGCGCCCGATACACCCAGGTGGATCGGGTAGACGTTTGCCGGCGATACGCCAAACACGGAAACCACTTCGTCCCGGACGAACACCGAATCGGTGATGATGCCGTTCGAGGTTTCGAGGATCGCCGGCAGGTGCCTTCCCAGAAAACGGATGCGCTCCTCGGGGTGCGTCTCCGGATAGCGGACAAACGAGAGATCGTGGACGGTATTGACGATCGGCCCGGGAAAGTCGAGCGGCACATAGTTTGGATCGTGGTAGAGGTCACACGCGAACCTGCGCACGCCGCGTTGGAAGCGCAGCCCCTGTGCCCAGCGGCTCACCTTGTACGGATTCGGCACGACGCGCTTCATCACCTCTTTCACGCGACTGATGCCCGGAAGCGGCGCCTCCCGGATGCTGCGGCCCCAGCCGTGCCCGTAGAAATAATAGAGATCGAAGTGCCCGCGGCGACTGATGGCCTGCATGAGGTTGCTCGTGTACTGCCCGATGCCGGTAAGGGGCGAGAGCAGCGAAGTCGCATTGATAGCAACCCGCGGCACCTCACCGTGGTGATTGGCGAGTTGACCAGCCTGGGAATGAAGACGAAAGCGGGAAGTCATGGGTCGCGTTGGCTGGTCCGAAACGAAAGTGAGCGATCTACGCCGCGGGTGCCATACCTCCTGTCGCGCGTCATCGTCATTTGACGAGCGCAGGAGCGATGCGTCGCGCGAGTCGCAGCGCGCGGCCCACGGGGTCCACGAGGCGAACGCTGCTGCGAGAATATCCGAAGCTTCCCAACATCGCCTCGGCCTCTTTCCACTGCTGGACATCGGTGGTTTCGCTGCGCGCTTTCAGCCATCGACGCCACGGATGCTCCCTGCGCACAACCGACTTCACCTCGCCCTGCAGCGCTTCGTCACGCGGAAAGACCGCCGCGGCGACCGCTTGATAGCCGCACAGATCGATCATCAATCGCGACAGCAAGCCACCGGCGCGAAAGCTGTCCGTCCCGCCTCGACACAGCACCAGCGGGTCCGCCACATACTTGAGCCGGCCGCCAGCAAGGCCGATGGACAGCAACCGCGCGACGTGCGCGTAATGGGAACCGGCGAGAGCAGGTTCGTCTGCTGCGGCGACCCACGCGGCCCGGCGGAAGACGATACAGCTCATGAAGCTGAACAGCGCGCCGAGCGAGCGAGCGCTGGCGAGATATGCGGAACACGCAGCACGATCGTCCAGAGCGACCACGCGATCTGCCTGCTCACCGTTCAGCCATGCTTGAGCGCGGATCGGACGCAATTCGTGGTCGCACCAGATCCGGTTGCACAGCACGAGGTCGTATCCCTGGTCGATCTCCTCGAGCATGCGATCGAGCGCACCCTCCACGAGTGCATCATCGGCGGAGAGCAACCAGCAGTACTCACCGGTCGCGAGATCGACCGAGCGCGCAAGGTCGGCATCGATTCCGCCGCGCTCATTGCGGCGAAAGTATCGAACGTTCGGTCGCGTCGAACCGACTTCTGCGACCACCCCTCCCGTATCGTCCGTCGAGCCCCCGTCGAGCACCACAATCTCCACGCCGCATGTGTCGGTATCGGGGATGCTGCGCAGCGCGTGCGCGATAAAGCGCCCGTAGTTGTAGGTAGGCATGCAGAAGGAGAGGCGTATCCCGTTCACGCGCCATCACCGACGACCCGGGTGCCCCGCAGGCGTCGGAATGCTCCGCGCACGATTTCATAGAATCTGACAGGGAAGAGACTGTATGTCGTGCGGTAGAGATAGTTGCGCAGCGTCGGGTCGCGGTACGCTTTGAGTTCCAGGCGCTTCAGGTCCGGCAGATCCTGCAGGCGACCGCTTCCGAGACAGAGCTTCCTTGCGAGAAGGAACGCCTGGGGCGGAAACTCATTGACCAGAACCCTGCGAATGTGCCACGCCTCGATACTGTCGGTTCCGAACAATTCGTCTGCAATACGATGGTAGCCGTCGATGGCTATGCTGTAGCGGTGAACCAGGCCCTTGTCCATGAACGAATCGTTTTCACCGCGCTTGGCGAGAAGCGACTCGCCCACGTACTTCACGGTGAGGCCGCTCGGAATCATCTGGAGGATGCGCACCGCGAGCGACCACAGTGTCCCGATGAAGGCTTCGTCGAGGCCGATTTCCCGCCAGCGCTGCCGGCGCACGATGACGGCGCCCATGAAGCTGAAGAATGCCGTGCTCGTCTCCGCGAGCTCGAAATAGCGCTGCCGCTGCTCCACGTTCGCGAGATCGAACACGGCTCCCGGCGCAGCGCGGCTCACCCTGTGCTCCACGATCGGATTCATTCGCAGGTCGCACAGTGTCAGTCCGCACAGATAAACGTCAAGGGCCGTGTCGATCTCCTTCAACATCCTCGAAATCGCCCCGGGCTTCATGAGGTCATCGCTGCTGAAGAGCCAGCAATATTCGCCTGCCGCCAGATCCACGGATCGCGCGATGTCCCGGTCGATGCCGCCGCGCTGATCCTGACGGATGTACCTTATTTCGGGGTGGCGCGCGACATAAGGTCGGACCACCGCGGATGTGTCGTCGGTCGAACCGCCGTCGAGGATGACCACCTCGACCTCAGGCGTGAGCTGGGGAGCGACGGAATCGAGGGTGGCTCCGATGAAATCGCCGAAGTTGTAGGTCGGAATGCAGAGAGAGAGGCGTGGCCGCATCACGCAGCCTCCGCCGACTTGCCGAGCACGGTTCGGTAAAGTCTCACATGGTTACGCGCGATGCGAGCCCACTCCTCGTCACCGTCGATCGCGGCTGTCGGGCTGCGGGTGCCGATGTGGGTGGCGAGTGCGGTCCGCATGTCGTCCACATCGTCGGGGCGCGCGTAGTAGATGTTCATCTCGGCATCGTAACCGTGCCGTTCCGTCGATGTGGTGAGGACGAACGTGCCCTGGTCGGTGGCGCCGTGCAGCGAGGAGTTCCAGATGCCGCCGCCACCCACGAAAGGAAACACCGCTGCATCCGATGCAGCGAGAAGGCGCGCGGCGCGCTCCGCGTCGACGAAGCCGGTGACCGCCGTGTGTCCCTGCCATGAGGGGGACGCCGCGAGGTCCAGCAACCTGGCGTGGTACGGGTCGGCGGGAGACAGCTCGCCAACCAGCAAGAGGTGATGACGCTCCGGGTCCGCAATCTCGAACAGCCGTTCCACCCCCTTGTGTGGGTAAGCAAAGCCGAAGTAGGCCACCACCTGCCGCGCGCCGCTGCCGATGGACTGCCGCAACCCGCCACGTTCTTCGGCCGTCAGCGTAATCGCGGGAATCGCAGAAGCGTTGGGAATGAAGCGGAACGGCCGCTTCGCGAGCAAGGTGCGCACAACCGGCGGCATTCGCTCGCGGTAGCAGGGACGCACGGCGACGAGAGCGCTCGCAGAAAGCGCCATGGCAGCCATGCAGACGACGATCCGCGAAAATCCGCCGGGAAAATACTCGTGCAGGGTCTCGACCACGGGAGTTCCGAGGAGCATGCGCGTCGCCGCCGGCAGCACCGCGAGCCCCGTCACTGCATTGTAGCTCTGCGTCGGAAACTGAAGATGAACCACGTCCGGCGCGAACGTCCGTGCCACCCGCCAGTAGCTGGACAATCCGCGGATACGCCAGTTTTGCATCTCGGGCCTCACATCGATACCGCCGCCGGCCGTGGGCGGAGATTCCGCCCGATTGGTGAGAACAGCGACCTCAACGTCGGCTCTCCGGTGCAACGCTCCCGCCAGCCGCGCCGTGTAGTCACCAACACCGCAGCGCACCGGCGGGTACGATCCTGCAACCAGAAGCACCCTCAGCTTTCCGCTCATGTCGCCTTTCAGACATCGCACCGCGCCGCTTTCTGCAGCGCGAGCCAGGCGAAGGTGTAGTGGCGATTCTCGCAGGAGATCGGGCGCTCGCCGGCGTATCCGTTCAGTTGACTGGACGCTTCGAAGCCATGGACCTGCGCTCGGTCGGTGAACGCCTGCACTTCGCCGGTGGAGAAGATTCTCCAGCTCATGTCGAACATGAGAATGCCGTCGGTGGGGATCTTCTCCGGCCAATAGTCGAACGAAGCGATGAAATAACCGCCCGGCCGCAGGAGCCTTCCCACCTCACGCAGCAGCGCATCTCCGTCGAAGCCGTGCTCGATTACCGAAATCGCGGTGATGGCGCCAAAAGATTCGTTTTCGTAGGGCGTGTGCAGGAAATTGCCCAGTTCGTAACGGATGGACCGCGCATAGGGCATGCGCTCGAGGTCGGGATTAAGATCGATCCCGGACAGCGCGGAATAACCCACCCGATGCAGCACACACAGGATCTCCGAGGAGTAGCTGCCGATATCGAGCACGGGAGTTTCCTTGGCCACATGCTGCTCGAGGAATCGCGCGGTCTTCAGTACATCCCAGCTCTTGACCCGATCGCCCACGGCGACCTTGCGCACCAGCCCGATGCGGCGAGGTAGCGACATCCATTCCGGGCTCAGGCACGAGAGCCCTCTCCGTTCGAGTTCCGCGCGCGCGGCGTCGATGTCCTCGCGCGATTGCAACACGTCAAATTGCATACGTCCCGATCCGGTGATGTTGATGGAAGGTCGCGGGTCGACGAAAGCGAAGAGCGCATTGTGCTAGCGCGCGAAGCGCTGCGCAAAGTCCGTCCTCAACCAGCCTCGAACCTCCGGTGCCGCGCCGGCGGCAGCCATCATCCCGCAGGCGAGCACGACGCCGATCAGCAGGACCTGTTGCAGCCATCCGGATTGTCCAACCGGCAGCAGCCACCACAGTGCGACCATGCACACCACGGCAGCGAGCACGGGGAGCGCCACGTCCCTGCGCACCCAGCGCGCAGCCTCGCCTCTCAAGAGCCGGGTGTGGGTGAGCGGAACCCCCGCCGCCATGTACGTGCCGTTGAGAACGATCCATACGAGCGCAGCGGCTATTGCTCCGTAGTGGGTCGCCGCAAACCAGATGGTGGGCGCGAGGATGATGGTCAGGACCACGTTGATCGCAAGTCCCACGCTGGTCCACCCGTTTGCGAGTTGCAGCGCATACGGGAGATTCATCAGCCCGTTGAGCGCGCTCCCGATCGCCAGGATGCTCGCGATCGGGCTGGCTGCATTGGCGACTGCCTCGTTGCGTGTCCACATTAGGAGGAGGTCGTGGGAGTAAAGCGACAGCGCGATGGCCGCGGGCACGACGACGACCGCCATCAGCTGGGTGACGAGATGGTACAGGCGGTTCAAGGTTTCCGTGTCGCCCTTCGCGACGAGCACGGAGAAGCGGGGATACACCGCACTGAATATCGGCGTCACAAACAGATAGAGTGCGTTGGCGAAGGTGACCGCGAGCGTGAAGTAGCCGAAGGTCTCGAGGCTCAGCACGCGGACCAAGATCCACTTGTCGAGCTGAGTGAGGATAACGGCAGAGATGGTGAGTCCCGTCATCCCCGCGGCAAACCGCCACACCTGACGCAACAGATCCAGGCGGAACCGCGGCCGCAGATCCGTCGTCGGAAGACTCTTCCAGAGGAAGCGGGCGACGAGGGCGAGCGCGATGGCGCCGGCAACGATCTGCCAGACCATGAAGACGCGGAGGGAAGGCGTCGCAAGCCAGAGCGCGAGCACCGCGCCGCCGCTCGTCAGCGTGGAAATGACTGCCCGCAGCGCATTCATCGTCGGCTGCTTCTGCAACCCCATCATGCCGCCCGAATAGAGACTCATGGGCCATTGCAACGCGAACGCAATTGCCATCAAACGGATCGCCTCGGTGATCGTTTCCACGGTGAGTGTGCCGGACCGGAACAGGCCCGCCGCCATCGCCGGCGCGGCCAGAAACAGCACTGTCGCAATCGCCAGCCCGAGTGCCCAATAGATGACTTCGAAACTGCGTACCAGGTCGCGAGCGCTCCTGAAGCGATCGGGATCCGTGGAAAGCCGCGCAAGTTCGCGGTTCGTCGTCTGCGCCAGCCCAAGGTCGAACACCGCGGCCGTCGTCTGCAACACGACGAAAAATCCGATCAGACCGTACGCCTCGATCCCGAGCAGTCGTATGTAGAGCGGCGTGACGAGCAGCTGGAGCAGCGCCGACCAGCCTTGTCCCAGCAGGTTGGCAAAGACATTGACCCTAAACCTGCTCACGTCGCGGCGTTGCCACCGCCTCCTCGACGACACGCTCCGGTGTGAGAACGCCATCCGCCGTGACGATCTCGATGTGCGGCAACGGGAAGATGAGCCTGCCGCCAGCTTCGAGAAAAGCACGCTCGCGCTCGACGATGCCATTCCTGAAGTGCCAGGGAAACACGATGAAGTAGTCGGGTTTCATCGCTCGCGCGTCGGCCTCGTAGATGATCGGAATCTTCGAGCCCGGCGTGAAGGCGCCGAACTTGTCCTCGTTGACTTCGGCGATGAGAGGGACTTGCTGCTCGGTGATACCGCAATACTGGATCGTTACGTTGCCTTTTGTGGATGCACCGTATCCCAGCACCTTCCGCCCCTGTCGGTTCAGGGCATCGAGCAGGCCGGCGAGGTCTGTGCGATGGCGTGCAACGCGTTCTTCGAACTCGCGGAACACCACGCGGCCGGAAAGACCGAGCTCGTCTTCAGCGCGCAGCATCGCGTCGATCGCAGCGTTCGCTTCCGGGTACGGTGCACCGCGCTTCGCAGCGATGATCGAGAAGCTTCCGCCGTTGATATCGTTGCAATGAACGTCGACGATCTTGAGACCGGCCTCGTCGGTCATGCGTTTGATCTGCGTCAGCGCGTAGTATTCGAGATGCTCGTGGCACACCGTGTCGTAGGAGTTGGTCTCGAGCATGAGGGGAAGATAGCTTTGCTCGAAAACCCACACCCCTTCGTCGTCGAGGACGCGCACGATGTCGGCAACGAAGCTCATGGGTCGTTCGAGGTCGTAGAACATCGCGATGAACGTCACGATTTTGGCGCGCCGGCCCGGCAATACACGGTCGACGTTCTCGAAGGTGAAGAAATCCGGGATGAGCCCGACGTGCTCGGGATAGTACTTCCGGAACTTCGGGCCGGACGGGTCGATCCCCATCAGGGTGATGCCTTCGGATGGATAGGCCTGGAGCAGCGTGCTGTCGTTGCTTCCGATATCGAGCACGAGATCGCCGGGGCGCAGCGTGACCAGTTCGAGAATCTTTGCAACCTTCCCTCGCAGGTGACGCACCATCGACTGGTTCAACCCCGACCGATAACCGTAGGTGTCGCCGTAGAGCTTGCCGAGATCGTAATTGTCGGCAAGCTGCACCAGATGGCAGTCCCCGCACGCGACGAGCCGCAGCGGACCGGCCGGCACGTCCTCGTCCCGGGTCTTGGGAAAGATGCCGGTCAGGGATTGCATCCCGAGATCCAGGATGGTCTCCAGCTTGCCGCTGCCGCACAGGCGGCACGATTCGATTGGCCTATACATGATTCGCATCCACGAACGCGTTGAAACGCCAGCGCCTGCCCAACTGCCGCGTGGCCCCTGTGACGACTGCAGAGCTAGCTCGCTGCAAGCTGCCTCTCCCAGAGCGCAATGATGTCCGCGAGCGACTGCCGGAGCGCTATGGCGGGCTGCCATCCGGTGCGGCGCTTCAGCTTCTCATAGGAGCCCAACAGTCGCTTCTGATCGGTTGCCCTCATGCGCGCGGGGTCCTGCACGATGCTCACTTCCACGCCCACGAGTTCGACGAGCAACGACAGAATGTCCCGTATCCAGAACTCCAATCCCGAGCAAATGTTGTAGATCTCTCCGGTGACTCCGCGCTCGAGCAGCAGGAGATAAGCGTTCGCAACGTCCCGCGCATCGGTGACATCGCGGGTGACGTCCATGTCACCGGTCGCGATCAGGGGCTTGCGCCGCCCCAGCTTGATTTCGACGAGCTGCCGCGCGAAGCTCGATACGACGAAGCGCTCCAACTGCCCTGGTCCGATATGATTGAACGGCCGAGCGACGATCACGTCGAGCGCTTCGGTCTGGCGCCATTGGGCGCACAGCGCTTCGGCAGCCACCTTGCTCACGCCGTAGGGGCTGCGCGGGGACGGGAATCGCTCTTCGGTGATCGGCATCTCGGCGGGATCGACCAGACCATAGACCTCTGCCGAGCTCACGTACAGCAGACGGCCGCGAAAGCCCTGACGTTGAAGGAATTGAAACAGGTTCAGCGTGCCGACGAAATTGACGTCGAAGGTGAGCCTGGGATCGCGAAACGACTCGGGCACAAACGACTGCGCTGCAAGGTGGATGACGCAATCCGGCGCCGTGCTCGGGAGCGCACGCTCGATCGACACCGGGTCTCTGAGATCGTAATGACACGACGGCAGCACGACTTCGTACCCACGCTTCCCACCGTCTTCGAGCAGCGACCGCAGGGTGTGGCCGACGAAGCCGTCGTGACCTGTAAGAAACAGGCGTTTCATGGTGGAGCACCCGCAGGACGTAGGGGGTTGTTCACGCGCAAACACGAGCCCGAAACGGACCCGGCAAAGCGTGACGCAGACTGCGCGGCATTCTATCAGAACCGACGCACGCGCTGCCGCTGAAGCCGGGGGAGCGGCCCACGACACTAGCTCACGGTCGTGCCATCTCTATGTGTGTGATGGATCACCGGTTCATCCGGGATGCCCGTCTGTACCAGTAACGCGGCTGTTCCGATTGACAGTACCGCTACCGGAGTACAAAGCTTCGGCCGACAATCAACAGCCGCGAGCGCACAGAAACGGCCTACTCCGTCCATCTCCTGTAGAATTCGCGCTCGACAGACTGCCGCTTCCTTCTACCTCGATTCTGCGCCCCCTGCCCGCCGTGCCCGACCAGAAAGTCGCCCCGGCCTCGTGCGCAGTTCCCGACGCGCCCTGTGCTCTTTGCGAGCAGGCTTCCCTGTCAGCGCTCTCGATTGACAGCACGCACCGTCGCAGGCGGGCCGAACCCCGATCATGCTCGTTGTCATTGCCCTTCCTGCTTGCGCGTTCGTGCTGACGGCCGCGCTCATCGCATGGATGCTGAGGAGCCGTCTCGCGCACCTCATTCTCGACCATCCGAACGAGCGCTCGCTGCATGTCGATCCCGTTCCACGCACGGGAGGTCTTGCGGTGATAATCGCGGTCGCTCTGTCCGGCATCGTGCTGTTGCCTCGCAGCCTCATCTGGCTTGCCCCCGCCGCGGCCCTGGCGACGCTCTCGTTTGTCGATGACCTGCGCGGGTTGCCGGTTACGGTGCGGTTCGCGGCGCAGCTCGTGATCGCCGCCGCCTTCGCAGGGCTGGTGCTGGCGGACCTGTCGGTGTTCTGGATCGCGGTCGCGACGCTGGCGGCGGCCTGGCTCGCCAATCTCTATAATTTCATGGATGGCTCCGATGGTCTGGCTGGGGGAATGGCCACGATAGGCTTCGGTTTCTGTGGACTTGCAGCGCTCGGCGCGGGTGACCTCGAACTCGCCACGGCGAGCCTCAGCATCACCGGCGCCGCTGCCGCCTTCCTCGTGTTCAACTTCCATCCGGCGCGCATCTTCATGGGCGACGTGGGCTCGGTGCCGCTCGGGTTCCTCGCCGCGGCGATCGGCATACTCGGCTGGCGCTCGGAGGCGTGGCCGCTTTGGTTCCCCGTGCTGGTCTTCTCGCCCTTCATCGTCGATGCAACGGTCACCCTCGGACGGCGGGCGCTGCGGCGTGAGAAGGTCTGGGAAGCGCACAAGGATCACTATTACCAACGCCTGGTGCGCCTCGGCCTCGGACATCGCCGCACCGCGCTGATCGAGTATCTCGTCATGCTCGCAGCCGGTGGCAGCGCGCTCTGGGCGATACGGGAGTCGGTGCAGGTGCAGGCCATCGTGCTGGCGCTCTGGTGTGTGCTCTACGCAGTCGGCATGATGGCGGTTGACCGGCGCTGGAAAGCGCATGCGGCGACCTGAACCGTGACCTCCCCTGTCCGCCTCAATCTGCGCGCCCTGCTCGCCATGCTGCACGATCTGGCAGCGTCGGCCCTGGCGTGGCTGCTGAGCTATTGGCTGCGCTTCAATCTGGACATCCCGCCAGAATACATGCAGAACCTGGTTGAGACCCTGCCCTGGGTGGTGGTGCTGCAGGCGACGTGCTTTCACGCGTTCGGCCTCTACCGGGGCATGTGGCGTTACGCGAGCCTGCCAGACCTGAAGCGGATCTCGACCGCGGTAGGCCTCGCGGCCCTCGCGGTGCCGGTGCTCGTCTACATGCTGCAGCTTTCGCGTCCGGTGCCACGTTCGGTGCTGATCATGGACCCGGTCCTGCTCCTTCTCGTCATGGGCGGCAGCCGGATTCTCTATCGCGGCTGGAAGGAACGCCGGCTGTACAACCTCGCATCCATCTCCGGTCGTCCGGTCCTCGTGCTCGGCGCCGGCGACGCGGCCGTGACCCTGATCAAGGAGCTGGGCCGGAGCACGGAATGGCGCGTCATCGGGCTGCTCGACGACGACACGAGGAAGACCGGTCTGCAGCTGCAGGGGTTGCGCATTCTCGGACCGCTCGCGGAACTCGAGCGGTGGTCGCAGGACCTCGAGGTGGAGACGGCGATCGTCGCCATGCCCGGCGCGTCCCATTCCGAGCGCCGGCGGGCGGTGGATCTCTGCACCGCTGCAGGTGTCAAGGCGCTGACCGTTCCGGCCATGGAGGACCTCGTCGGCGGCAAGGTCACGATTTCGCAGATCCGCCGCGTAGAGCTCGACGATCTGCTCGGGCGCGATCCGGTTGAGCTCGATCTCGATGGCCTGCACGGCTGGCTCGACGGGCGCGTGGTGCTGGTCACCGGCGCCGGCGGCTCCATCGGATCCGAATTGTGCCGACAGCTCGCGCGCTTCCAGCCTGCGCGGCTGGTGCTGCTCGATCACAGCGAGTTCGCCCTGTACCAGATCCAGCAGGAATTTCGCGACCGACGCGCGGATCTGCCGCTCGTGTGCGCCATCGGCAACGTCAAAAGCGAGGAGCGCATGCGCCAGATCATGGATGCCCAGCGCCCGTCGGTGGTGTTTCACGCGGCGGCGTACAAGCATGTGCCGCTGATGGAGGAGGAGAACGCCTGGGAAGCGGTCCGCAACAATGCTTGCGGTACCCTCGTCGTCGCCCGCGCGGCGCAGGCAGCAGGAGTGGAGAAGTTCGTTCTTGTCTCGACCGACAAGGCTGTGAACCCGACCAACGTGATGGGCGCGACGAAGCGCCTCGCCGAGATGCTGTGCCAGGCATTGCAGGGACCGGACGGCACGCGGTTCGTCATGGTGCGGTTCGGCAACGTGCTCGGCAGCGCCGGCAGCGTGATTCCCCGCTTCAAGGAGCAGATCGAGCGCGGCGGCCCGGTCACCGTTACTCATCCGGAGATCACCCGATACTTCATGTCGATTCCCGAAGCGTCCCAGCTCGTCCTTCAGGCAGGACTCATGGGCCGCGGCGGCGAGATTTTCGTTCTCGACATGGGCGAGCCGGTCAAAATCGTCGACCTCGCGCAGGACATGATCCGTCTATCCGGATTCAGCACGAACGAGGTGCGCGTCGTCTTCAGTGGATTGCGGCCCGGCGAAAAGCTGTTCGAGGAGTTGCTGGCTGACGACGAGCGGTCGCTGCCTACGCCGCACCCCAAACTGCGCATCGCCAAGGCACGCCCCGCGGATCAATACTGGTTCACCGAGGTGCTCGCGTGGCTCGGTCGCGATGGTGTGCTTGGCGACGACGACGTTCGCGCCGGACTTGCCCATTGGGTGTCGGAGTTCCGCGCCAACGAGCAGCCTGCACCCGCAAACCAGGCCAGCGCGTGACGCCGAACGCGTCGACCTACGCCGCCGTGCAGCCACGCATCGCGGGTGCAGCCCGATGGGTTGCGGTCGCGCTGGGCACGGCCCTGCCGTTGTCGGTGGCGACGGACGGCGTGCTGGTCGGTGCCTTCGTGGTGGCATGGCTCGCCACTGGAGACTTCGCGACGAAGTGGCAAACGATCAGGGAAAACCGCGCGGCCCTAGCGTCTCTCGCACTATTCACGCTTCTTGCCATCGGCACCCTCTACGGCCCCGCTTCAGCCCCGGCTGCGCTGGCCCAACTCAGCAAGTACCAGGACCTGCTCCTCGTACCAATGCTGGTCTCCCTGTTCACCGAGCATCGCTTCCGGCGGATGGCTGTCTGGGCTTTCATCGGCGGCATGCTCATCACGCTATTGCTGTCCTACCTCATCGGCCTCGGTCTCTTTCCCGAAGGAATATTCCGCGGCACGGCGACTGACGCCACCGTGTTCCGGCTGCACGTCACGCAGAATTTCTTCATGGCGTACGCGGCCTTCGCGCTCGCGTGCTTCGCCCGCGCCGAACCCAACAAGGCGCGCCGCGGCCTGCTCTACGCGGTCGCCTTTCTCGCTCTCTTCAACGTCATCTTCATGGTTCAGGGTCGCACCGGCTATCTAGTGGCCGGCACTCTCTTCATGTTTTTCCTGTGCGAGCGCATGGGCTGGAAGAGCATCATCGTCGGCGCTGCCGCGCTTGCGGTGCTGGGATCCAGC
This sequence comes from uncultured beta proteobacterium, assembly GCA_963747225.1. Classification (GTDB taxonomy): domain Bacteria; phylum Pseudomonadota; class Gammaproteobacteria; order Burkholderiales; family JAEUMW01; genus JAEUMW01. Next base: position 131,210 of record CAVVES010000013.1, read on the forward strand.
GCGTACTTCGGGTCGCAATCGTTTCGCGGCATCGTGCTGGCAGCCATCACACAGTCTTCACAATGGCGATCGGACCGTCCGGCGGAGGATTCCATCGGCTGGCGCCTCGAGTTCTACTACAACACGCTGCAGATGATTCGCGAACGCCCGTTGGTTGGCGTGGGGACCGGTGGTTTCCCGATCGTCTACGCCGAGCGCGTCAAGGGCACGGGTCGCGTGAATCCCGGCCATCCCCACAGCGAATACATTCTGATGGCAGCGCAGCTCGGCGTGTTCGGACTCGCGGCGTTCATCGGCCTCCTCGTCACCCACTGGCGAATGTCACGAAGCGTGACGCCGCCCCTCGATCGAAGTCTCGCGTCCGGACTCGTGTTGGCGATGGCGGTCGGCTGCCTCTTCAACACCTTGCTGCTGGATCACTCCGAAGGTCTGTTCTACAGCTGGCTGGCAGGCATACTGTTTTCGGGGCTCCAGCCACGCCCGGGCAAGATTTCGTCGCCGCTACCCGCGTGATCGATTCGGGGGCGGTGGACAGGGGTGCCTACGCGGGAGAGAATCCCCTCGCCCGGCCCGCCGTTTTCATCTCCCGCTGCGACCATGAACACCATCACCGCCTACGTCATCGCTTTCAACGAGGCCGACAAGATCGAGGCTGCCGTGTCCAGCGTCCTCTGGGCCGATGAGGTAATTCTCGTCGACTCCGGCAGCACCGATGGCACCGCAGCGATTGCTGCGAGGCTCGGTGCGCGCGTGGTGCAGATCCCGTTCAAGGGATTCGGCGACCTGCGCAACCGTGCTCTGAAGGAGTGTCGCTGCGACTGGATCTTCAGCCTCGACTCGGACGAGCGCTGTACGCCGGAAACCCGCGACGAAATCCTTGCGCTCCTCAAGGGCGGACCGACCCACGATCTCTACTTCGTCCCGCGCCGCAACTGGCTCATGGGAGACTGGGTGAAGCACGGCGGGTGGTACCCGAACTACCGACAACCGCAACTCTTCAAGCGCGACAAGCTGAGCTACACCCTCGAGCCCGTCCACGAGGGTTACATGAGCCACAGCGACCGCGGTCTCGGGTATATCCGCAATCCGATCTGGCAGATGCCGTTCCGCAACTTCGAGGAGATCATCCGCAAGATGAACCGCTACTCCACCCTGGGCGCGGTCAAGCTCGAACGCGACGGTGCGACCATGTGGCGCGCGCTCGGGCACGGGGTGTGGGCGTTCATCAAGCACTACTTCATCAAGCTCGGCTGCCTCGACGGCTGGGCGGGCTTCGTGATCGCATTCGGCAACCTCGAGGGAAGCTTCTGGCGGCACGCCAAGTGCCATGAACTCTACGAGGACTGGGCTCCGCCCGCACAGGAGCCGCTGCGGCGTCCCCCGCCCGCGTAACGGCGACCGCGGCGCATGCGAACAAAGCAGCGGCGATGGAGGTAGAGGGAAGAACCGTCAATGTCATCGAACCCACCCTCGAGGGCGTGTCGGGTCATTCGCTCAATGTGGTGCGCAGCCTCTGCGCGGCGGGCGCGGGACTGCGGTTTCGTCTCTGGATAGGTCGAGAGGCGACGCTCTCCGTCCTCGAAGGGATTGCGGACGAGCTGCGGCCGTATTTCCGGCGACGCCTGCGCAAGGTGCAGGCTTACCTGCTCTATCGGCGTCTCCTCAGAAAGCGTGAGCCCATTGTAGTCACGACGGCGGGCACGCTCGATCTCTACGCGCTCGACTGGGCGGCGACCGGCGTCATTCCATCCTCGATCGTTTTCCTTTATTTCCATCAGGTGCGGCGGCTGACGGACAAGAAGCTTGAGCGTTTCCGACGCCTCGCGAGAAGGCAGCCGAATCTGGTCCTGATGGGCACCACTCCTGCGATCACGGAGATTTTTCGCGCGTGCGGCTTTCCGAATGCCACGACGCTGAGCCTGCCGCCGGGTCTGCGGGCGGACGCATTTCCGTCCGAGCCCCCGCAATTCCAGCGCCTCCTGTATGCGGGGGCGGCGCGCACCGACAAGGGGTTCGGCGCGATCGTGGATTTGGTTGCACACCTGGCCGCGACCGGCAGCAGCGTTCCGATTACGGTGCAGACTTCGGGCGACCACTACGGGCGCTACCATGCGCAGATCCGGATGCATCTCGAGCGCCTTCAGAGAAGCCGCTATGCTCCGCTCACAACGCTGCCCGACCCGCTCGGCCCGGAGCAATACGCCGCGCTGTTCCCGGGCAGCATCTCGCTCCAGCCTTATCAACCTGCGGAATACGCCAGCAAGACGAGCGCGATCACCCTCGATTCGCTGATCGCCGGCTGCCCGGTCGTCACCGTGGCAGGAACATGGATGGCGGAGATCGTCGAGCGCTTCGGCGCGGGCGTCGTGATCGCGGAGCCAACGCAGGCGGCACTGTGGCAAGCCTGCTCGAAGGTGATAGCCGACTATCCACGCTATCGCGACAATGCCTTGCGCGCCGGAGCGCAGATGCGACGAGAAAACAGCTGGGGCCCGCTCATCGACGCCCTGTCGGGAAAAGCGAGTATCCCGGCGCGGCCGTAGTCGATCAGTCGCTTGCGGCCTTCTGCGCAAGCGCAGTCGGACCATTCTCCAGATTGAGGCGGTAGAGCCGTGCGTACAGTCCGTCGCGGGACATGAGCTCGTGATGGTTGCCGATCTCGACGATCCGGCCGCGCTCCAGGACCACGATGCGATCGGCGTTCTCCACCGTCGACAGTCGATGGGCGATGACCAGTGTCGTGCGCCCGCGCATGAGCGTCGCCAGCGCTTCCTGCACGTTGCGCTCGGATTCGGCGTCGAGCGCTGAAGTGGCCTCGTCGAGAATCAGGATCGGCGCGTTCTTGAGAAACGCGCGGGCGATGGCGATGCGCTGACGCTGACCGCCGGAGAGCTTGACTCCGCGCTCACCCGCCTGGGTCTGCAATCCATGCGGCAGCTCCGCGATGAATTCCCAGGCGTGCGCCGCCTTCGCCGCCGCGATGATCTCCGCTTCCGAAGCGCCCGCCTTCGTGCCGTACGCAATGTTCGCCGCGATCGTGTCGTCGAAGAGCACGATCTCCTGGGACACGAGCGCGATGTTTGCCCGCAGGCCCTTGAGCGCAAGCTCGCGAAGGTCGTGTCCATCGAGGAAGATGTGCCCGCCGGTCAACTCGTAGAATCGAGGCAGCAACGCGACCAGCGTGCTTTTGCCTGCTCCCGACGGGCCAACCAGCGCTACCGTCTCCCCCGGCTCGATGTGCAGCGACACGTCGTTGAGGGCGAGGGCGGTACCGGCCCCGTAGGCAAAGCTCACGCGCTCGTAGCGGATGTCGCCGCGGGCACAGTCGAGCTTGACGCTGCCTGTGTCCGCTTCGGGCGCCTCGTCGAGGAACTCGAACACACTCGTGGCGGCGGCGAGACTGCGCTGCAGACTCTCATTGACCGTGGTGAGGCGCTTGAGCGGCGCGATGAGCAGCATCGCCGCAACCAGGAACGACACGAAGCCGCCCACGGTGGTTTCGTCGGCCGCCGATTGCAGCACGGCGAGGTAGACGATCACCGCGACGCCGACCGACACGACGAGCTGCACGATGGGCCAGTTTGCGGCTGCAGCCGTCTCCCGTTTCATGTTGAAGCGGCGCACCTTCGCGGACTGCTCGCCGAAGCGGGCCGCCTCGTACGATTCACCGCCGAACACCTTCACCACCGTCATCCCCGCCGTGGTTTCGTTGAGAACCTGGTTGAGGTCGCCCATCGCCTGTTGCGCGCCGTGGCTCATGGTCCGCAGGCGTCGACTGACGGTTCCGACCACGAACATGATCGGCGGTGCGATGAGGAACGTCAGCAGGGTGAGCTTCCAGTTGAGGTAGAGCAGGTACGCCATGAGGGCAATGATCGACAGTCCGTCCTTGATCACCACGGTCGCCACGCTGCTGGTTCCCAGCGCGACCTGCGTGGCGTCGAAGGTGAACCGGGAAACGAGGGTGCCGCTTGCGTTGCTCTCGAAGTAACGCGCGGGCAGCGCGAGCAGTCTGCCGAACATCTGCTCGCGCAGATCGAACACAACCTTGTTGCCGAGCCAGTTCGAGCCATACACGGAAACGAAGGTCCCGATGCCGTGGATCAGCATGAGTCCGACGATGAGCACCGGCGCGAGCTTCATCCAGAACGGGTCCCTGCTGACGAACGTCCCGTCGAGCAGGGGCTTCATGAGCGCCGCGAGGGCAGGCTGCGTCAGCGCTGCGATGGTCATGCCCGCGACCGCGACGAGGAAGCGGCGCCAGTATGGGAGCATGTAGCCGAGCAGCCGGCGATACAGGGTCAGGCTGTCGGCAGCAGGAGGCGGGCGGGAGAGTGGCGAAGGCGGCACGATAGAAAGCGATGGCACGCACACGCCCGGAACGAAGCGCGATGGGCGCCCGGATTATGCGGCAGCGGCGGGCTGCCGGTCAAAGCGGCGGACGCGTCTGGCGCCCGTTGCTCACCGAAACACGTACCTCGCCGAGGCGAAGACGGTGAGGTTCGCCTGCGGATACGCCACGTAGGTGCTGCCCACCACCAGGCCGTAGTTGAAGTATTTCTCGTTGAGCAGATTGTTGATGCCTGCGGCGAGCGTCCAGCCGTCGATGTCGTACTCCGCCTTGAGGTTCACCAGGGTGTATGACGGAATCTTCTGGCCGAAGGTGTTGATCGCATCGCCGTCGAAGAACTGCGGTCCGACGTAGCTCACCGTCCCGAGGAAGCGCGCCGCCGGCATAAACCGCCAGAGCAGCTGTGCGTTCGCCTTGTTCTTCGACACGAGCGGGACGGACTTTCCGACCAGCGAAACGCCGCCGATCTCCCCGCTTCGAAACTCGGCGATGGCATACGTGTAGTTCGCCGAGAGGTCAAGGGTCGCGGTCGCGAGCCACCGCCCGGAAACCTCGACGCCGTAGCGCCGTGTCGGCGGCAGGTTCACGTTCGTGAAGGTGACCGGATTGAAGTAAATCTCGTTTTGCAGGTCCATGCCGTAGAGCGTCGTGCGGAACGACCGCTTCGCATCCACGTATTCGATGCCCGCCTCGCCACCCATCGACGTTTGAATCGCGAGATTGTTCACGATCGGGTCGAAATTGGGCCCGCCGAACTGATTGAAGAGTTCGTCCACGTTCGGCACCCGAAAGCTCCGCCCGTATTTCCCGAATGCAGTGACACCCGTCAGAAGCGTCTGCCGCAGCGCGACTTCCCATGCGCATGGAGTGCCGGTCGAGGAGCCCATGGCGTAGGGAGCAGTACTCGCCAGATCCTGCGCGAACCGCCATACGCTCTGGACTCTTCCACCGAATGACAGCAGGGTAGAGGTCGTGAGCTGAGAGGTCTGCTGGGCGTAGAGCGCGAAGTCGGTCTGGTCCGCCTTCAGCCGGGCGGGCCCGAAATCCCGGTCCTGGCTGTAGTACCACCAGGCAGCATCGGCGCCGACGACCAGCGTATTGGCGACGCCGAGCGCCGTATAAGGAATCCGTCCGCGGGGCGAGAGAGTCCAGATGTTGACGTCGGTCTGGGTGTTGAAGGTATTGCCGAGGAAGAGGATGGAAGCGTTCGTGTCCCGGTTGCGGTACGTCGCGTCGAGGGCAAGCTCGCCGTCGCCGATGTGCTCCAGGCCGCTCAGGATGGTGCCCCAGCCGCTCAGCGTCGAAGAGTCGTTCGGAGTCGCGGCCGCGCGCGGGTTTCTGGCAATCTGAGCCGCCGTGAGCGCACCAGGCAGATCGAGATTCTGCTCGCCGCCGAAGACTTTCACGCTCAGCGCGCTGGTTGCGTCGAACCAGCGGAGATCCGCATTGCCGTTGGTCTGGGTAACCCGGTTGTTCTCGCGATAGTTGTCGGAGCCGTAATAGCTCGCGTACACGTTCGCGGCCACGTTCTCGCCACCGGCCGAGGCACCGCCCTGTACCTGGTACGTGCCGTAGCTTCCGCCGAGCACCGATGCCTGACCCGTCGCCGCATTTGCCTGCGGCGATTTCGTGATGATGTTGATGACGCCGCCGGTCGCACCGGCACCGTACAGCACGGCACCGCTTCCGCGCAGGACTTCTATGCGATCGATTGATGCTATCGGAACGGACGACCAGCGGGCGCCGGTGAGCTCATTCTCCGAGAGGCGTTGCCCGTCCAGGAGCACCAGGGTGTTCTGGTCGCCCGTGATGCCGAATCCGCGCATGTCGACCTGCTGGTCGGGACTCCCCGAGGCGTCGCGGATCTGGATCCCCTGTTGAAGCGAGAGGAGCTGGGGTAGCGTTTGCGCCGTGCTGCGCGCAATGTCGTCGGCGGTAATGACGGTAACGCCGATGGGAAAGTCCTGTTGTGGTTCCTTGAATCGGGTAGCAGTGACGACGACCTCGTCGGTGATCGGGATGCCCGGCGTCTGCGCCGCGCCGAGCGTAGGCAGCGCCGTCGCAAGCGCGGCGAAGCAGGTACTGACTTTCATGGCGAATCTCTCCCAGAGCCGGCAAGCCCTCCGCTCGCCGGATTACAATCGGCAGACTTGCCGGGGAGAGACGACAAACGATGCGGACCGGGAGGGTCGCACGCCGTACACCGCCCTCCGCGGCAAATCCAGTGCGTTGCACAGGCCGGTATCCGGGCTCGTGAGGGGAGAACCTCCTTCGTTCTCCGGCACGCCGCCTTCCCATGGGATGTCCCACAGTGGCACTGCTGGCGCACCTAATCTCACCTACCGTTGCGGGGGCAGCACAGGAGTTGGGAAACCGGGGAGCGAGTGTGCCGAGGAATTACGGAGCAGAAGCGATGAAGATCACCGCTTCGAGAGTTCGTCCCCCGGCACTCGGTCCCGGGCTTTGGTCCCGGACCTGTTTCCCGTTCAACCACTGCGCGAGAACCTGGCAGCGGCACCTGAACGGGTCAAGTATAGCTCCGGTGAACGATTGGGGAAGCACTGAGAGCGTCGGCTTGTCCCAAAAGCTGCGAAATAGCCTTCAAAGAGGCACGTTACTCATTGACGCTGGGAAATTCGAGTCACTATAGTTCGCGTATGGAAACGGAGTTGACGGTGTTTGAGCGGAAACTGGGCGAACTGGTGGACTTGTGCCATCGCCTGGGCGTGGACAATCAGCGCTTGCGCAAGGAACTCGCGGCGAGTCGGGACGAGGCAAGCCGGTTCCGGGAACGGATCGACGGCGCGACTGCGCAACTCGAAAAACTCATCGAGCGAATGCCGGATCAGGTTCCATGAGCGCCGAGCACAAAGCTCTCAACGTCAGCATCATGGGTCGCGAATATCGGATCGCGTGTCCGCCCGAGCAGGAGCCAGCGCTACTCGAAGCGGTCGCGTATCTGGATCGCAAGATGCGCGAGATCCGCGACCAGCGAAAGGTGGTCGGCGTCGAGCGGATCGCTGTGATGGCGGCGCTCAACGTCGCGCATGAGCTGCTCATCATGAAGACCAGCGGCACAATTGACATCGGGGACTTCAGGCGTAGAATCGAATCCATGCAGGAGACAATCGAGCGGACGCTGGAGGATCAAAATCAGCTCCTCTGAACGGTTCAAGCCTTTGTCCCCTGCGGTGCCGTCCGGGCCATATATTCTTTGAACCAATATTTCTCCACTGGTTGCGGACCCAAGCAGCGCTGTTGTGCGAGTCCGATCCGGAATTGCCTGATGCGCTCGGAAAGCGACCACTCTTGAACCTTAAGTTCAAGATGCTGGTTCGGCGGCATTCGCGGGGGGCACCCCTTTCCTGAGGGTGTTGTTCCTGCGCGCCTTCGATTCGGCGCTTTCTCCGCGAGCCTCACACTCCCATTGCACCGCACGCAACGCGCGACGATGTTGTGTCGCGGCGACTGCGAACAATCAGACCGCGCCACCCCGGACAATGCGATAGCGTCCGAGGTCGAAATCATCGCCCCCCTCGACGAATCCGATCGGCGTGAGAACATATGGGACGCCGCGCACCACCATCTCCAGACTCAGGCGGGGAGAAAAACCGCCGGCCTCGAGAACCACGTCGATCTCGCCGGAACTCTTGAGCGTGAGACCGAATACGGCAGCGTTCGGGAAGTGATCGACCGGATTGCCGTTGGCATGCGTTCCGGCAGGTGCCACATGGACCGGGATCGCAGCCTTGGTCAGGGACTCGATTCCCACGTGACGCTGTCTGTTGGCGTCGCGAGTCATGCGGCGAATCACGCCGACGCCCCATACAGGCGCAGATTCGGGTTTGATCCCGACCAGACTTCCGACGCGCAGCCAGTCGCCCTTCACGTGAGAGATGACAGCGCCGTAGCCTCCCTTGCTGACGTTCTCGGCCATCCAGCTTTCCGCCACATCATCGATGAACGGGCCGCCGACGTAACCCTGAAGCGCCTCCAGCAGTCCCTGAAATCCGGGCACCACGCTGATCCGCGCCATCGTTGCATGACGCTCGCAACCACGACTCGGCGGGTTCGCGGACCAGTAGAGCGCGAGGTGCTGGGCGACCTCTCGCACCATGCGCGGATCGTGTGCCGCAATCTGGCCGGCCTCCCCGTTCACCTGCTGTGCCATGGCCTTGCTGATCCGCTCGAGGTGAGGCAGCGCGTTCGAACTTCCGAGATACCGATAACTGGCGTCGGACCGTTCCACTCGCCCCCGTTGCGGCGGCCGATTTTTTCCTAGATCGAAGTAGTGCGTGGCATCGGCGCGATGCGTCGCCTCCAGCGGCGTGAACTCGGCGCACCGTGAGGCAAGGCGTGCGGCGATCTCCAACTGGGGCGGCGGCAGGCTGTTTGGCGATGACACCGCCAGAAGCAGCATCTTGACGAACTCGCGCTCCACGGTTGAACGCCACGTCTGCCCCGCGTACATGGTGACTTCGTCGTGCAGGAAATCTTTGGACTCAGCCATTCGATAGACGCGCGCGGCTTCCTGCCACAGCCGCCCATCCACCTGTCCGTACCGCAGCAGTACCCACTTCAACTCCTTGCGCAGCGAGCGCATGGCACGACACGCGACGACCGGTGCCCGGGACTGCATCGACGCCGCGCCGTTCGCACCCGACTCGTACTCCATCATGCACAGGTGATAGCCGACGGAGAGCTGGTGCCAGAAGTCATGGGCAACGGTCCACAAGCGCTGCTCATGAACGCTCTGGAGGCGACCGCTGCGCACGTAGTCCCGTGCGATGCGCCGTTCGAGGGGTGCTGCTGCCTCTTCGAACACGCCGATCGACTCGAATCGTCGGTCGAGTCGAACCTCCGGCAATGCCGTCAGAGTCTCGAGCCAGGCCAGGATCTGATCGAGTGAACGACAGGCATCTCCCGAGAGGATCTCGGAGACGAGCTTTCTGGCTTCCTTCGGGTCTGCGGGACGGTGGTCGGGCTTCTTGGCGAGTTTGAGCATCGGGTTGCCTCACTGTTTAGGACCGGGTGACGAATGGCACGCCGGTTGTGGAGGGGCCGACGCGGCAGTTATCGTGCCAATGGGAAACGAAGGGCACCGATATCGATAGAATGTGGAGCGGGTCGGAAGATCGCAGCGGAGAGCACTTATGCGCTATCGGCTCAGTAGATCGCACTCCCGAACGAAAGTCGGCGAAAACTTCGCCGTGCGGGGCTCGCCGGAATTCCATTACACAGTGAAATAGATTCATAGGGCTATTTGGGTGGGAATCTGGGTGGGACTTCGGGATGCTCTGCCCACCTTACGTCGCCTCGCCCGGCATCGTTCTGGCGGGATTCTGGCCAATGAATGCCATCGGCGTCGCATCGACAGGAAGCGTCGCGTCATCTATGCGATTCCCTACACCAGCTCATCGAACAGACAGCGGACGTATTCCGCAGGGTCTTCGGGGACGACAACATCGTCGAACACCACAGCAACGTCGAGTCGTCGCCGGAAGCAGAAACCCATCGGTCACGCCTGGCCTGCGAGAACTGGGACGCACCGCTTGTCGTCACGACAAACGTTCAACTCTTCGAAAGCCTGTTCGCGCGCCGAACATCGCGCTGCCGCAAGCTGCACAGCTTCTCACGCAACTTGTCCTGCGATGGCACACGCCCAGGTGGCGAGTCCTGCAGGTGGCGAGGGTCGATGAGCCAAATCGCTGTGCCGCCGCCGTGGAGTATGGACGCGCGTTTCAAGGCCCTCGTCCAGAACTCTGCTGACATCATCACCATTCACGACGCGAACGGGATCACGACATTCGAGTCGCCTTCGGCGGCGTGCGCGCTCGGTCGTCCGCATAGGATGCTCGTTGGCCGCAGCGCGTTCGAGTCGATTCTCCCGCGACAAGGCACGTGCACGAGAAGCTTTCAACGTCGTCGTCGATGGCACGGAGCGCCCCGCAGCGGTCGATCTCTGTTACCGCCATGCCAACGGCTTTGAGATAGGTTCTAGTTAATGTATCCGTGGGTCCATGCCTTTTGGGTGAAAGCCGGCCCATCGTGCGGAAATCATTCTGGATATCGGTTTTGGTTCTTGCAGCATGCAGCATGGTCTCGCCAGTGACGACCAGTACCTCAAAAATCGCGCAGGCTCAAGTCAGTGGTGTCAAGCGCACCGTTGTAGACAGGAAAAGGCACTCCTGTCGTTTTTGTGCATGGAGCTCTCTCTGATTATCGTGTCTGGGATTCCCAGAGGGAAGCCGTTGCACAACGCTATCGATTTGTTTCCTCACACAACGCTACTTCGGTACAGATCCGTGGCCGGACGACGGTAAGAATTTTTCCGCGACGACGCACGCCGCCGATCTTGCAGAATTCGTTCGCGGGCTCGATAGCGGCCCGGTGCGTCTCGTTTCGTGGTCCTACGGAGGACTGGGGGCAACGTTGATGGCAGTAGATCACCCCGAGTTAGTGCGCAGCCAAACTCTCTTCGAGCCGACGATCCGATCGTTAATCACAGATCTGCCGGAAGGAAAAGCCGCTGTGGCCGAAGTTGTCGACATCTACGGTCCAAGCGTAGCAGCAGCGAAGTCTGGAGATACGCGCAGGGCGACGGAGCTCTTCATGGAAGCCGTGTTTCGCTTGCCGCCGGGCGGATTTGATGGGGAACCGGAGGCCTGGCAGAAAATTTGGCTAGACTCCGCGAGGACAACGCCCCTTCAAGTCGCCGCGCCACCGCCCCCTGCCATAACCTGCAACCGACTAAAAGCGACCAAGAGTCCCATGCTAGTCATGAGGGGAGCGAATACCTATCCGATGTGGTCTCTGATTAGCGATCAAATGGTAAGGTGCGTGCCGGGAAGCCGTTTGATTATCATTTCTGATGTCAATCATGACGGACCTATGCGCGATCCCGCAGCCTTCAACGCGGCACTGCTCGATTTCCTGAAGAACAATTGAACTCTTATTGCCCCCACTATTGGAGGCAAGCAAGCCCCGCTGTGAGAATCCTCACGGCCCCTTCTGCTGTCGAGCAGGGGCCGTGGGGGTAACTTCGCTTCCGCGCGCGGGTGACACCCACTGTGCCACCCGAAACGCATTTGCGTCCTCGCGCTCCTTGCGTGCGTCAGCGTGGCTTTCGCGGAGCGCGCGGCGCACCCGAGTCGAGCACTTCATCGTCGGCCGTAAGGCCGCCCAGCAGTTCCGCGAACTTATCTTCCAGCACCTCTTCGCGGGTGCTTCCCCAGGCGGCGGAAAAGACAACACTTCCACGGTGGCGTTTTCTTTCTGTTGTTCTACGGCTGACAGCCCCCACGCTGGCCAAGCCATGCCTTAACTTGCAAGGTCCCGACCTCCGCTCGCGATCTTTCGCCAAACCCAGCTAACCGGCACCTCGCGACCGGCGCGGACATACTCGAGGACGTTCGCGTTGCGGAGCGTCAGTTCCTGCAACGCACGCGCTTGCGCAGTGCCGGCGAAAAGGCACTCGTCGCCGACCGTAACGTCGGCGTCCTCCGCGGGCAGAACCATCGTCTCGTTCGCGCGCACGCATATCAGCGCGCAGGCGGCGAGCATCCGATCTCGGTCAGTCGGATCGCGCAGCAAATCACCGAGTCGTATCGATTTTCCGGTGCGCATTAGCGCGTCGTTTACTGCTAGCGCGTCGCGCGGCGTGATGCGCACGTCCCATGTGACCGGCACCTCGTCGCCGAGCCGCGCCTGCAATTGAGCAATGATTTGGTCCGCCCACGCATCTCGTTGCTTCTTCACTACAGCCAGGAACAGCGGGAGCAGCGGCGTGGTCAACGCCGCAAAACATTCGTGCGCGATGATCTGGCTCGACACCATCACCAGGTCGGCCTTGAATCGATCGAACAGGACGCCGTTTTCAACAAAGTTTTGCCGCAGCACGATAAATAACCGCGGATTGAGGGCGCGCGCCGCGACGGCGATCGAGAGATTCGCAAAGTCGTCGTCGGTGCTGGCGACGAGCGCCTCGGCAGTTTCGATTCCTGCCGCCTGCAATACTGCCTGTTCCATACCACGGCCGACGACGAACCGCCGGTCGGTCGCACCGTCTTTCGCGGAATCCAGGTGGTGACCGGAACGCGCTCCCGATCGAGTTCGCGCACGACCGCTTTGCCGAATCGGCCGTAGCCGCAAACGACCCATTCGCCGCGCGGCGGCACGTATTCCGATCGCAGATCGGGTTCCGGCAGTGCCGGTAGCCAATCGAGCAGGGGATAGCACCCGGGCTCACGCATGGCTAGCACCAAATACTCGGCGAACTTCTGGAACGGGTCGATGATGTGATGTGTGCCGATCGCCGCCAGGTTCTGCGCCGTCTCCGGCGTGTGGACGCGCGCCAAGACGCTGCAGCCGTGGACTGAGCAGCCTGGTCGTCGATCGCGACTGCGAGGTTGGCCTCCTCGTCATCGGTAAGCGCCACGACGCCGCGGCATTGCGGGTGATCGATACCAGCAAGCACCAGATTCTGCGGGCGACGTGCGTCGCCGACGAGCGCCGGCGTGTCAGTGCGGAAGTCCTCGAGCTCGAGCTCGCTGATCCGAGTCTCCTTCAACTCAACTACGACGAAACGAGTGCCGCGGCGATCGAGCGCGCGCGTGATCAGATGTCCGGTCTCGCCGCATCCGCAAATGATGTAGAACGGTTCGCCGAGCCGTCGCACACGGCGGCCCAACCGCGCGTGGGCGAGCGCACCCGCAAATGCGCGGTCCTGAAACAAGGCGAGGAGGTTCAGGATCGCATAGCTCCAGCCGACCACCGAAAGATAGATGCAGAGCGTCACCCACAAGCGCTGCGCATCGCTGAACGGCGCCGGAATCTCCCCAAAGCCGATCGTGGTCGCGGTGTAACTCATGAAGTAGAACGCATGGAACAAACTCATCGGCGGGGCTGGCTTGCCAGCCCCATCCACACCCGGCACGACGCCGAGCCCTACGATCGACGCGACATATATGACGACCAGCGCGATGAGCGGCGAGCGCAGCCGGCGAAACACGATCAGAAAGATGCTCGCCGGGGCGGGGTCCGGAATAGGGGCGGCGTGCGCTTGGGCCATGGGCAAGCTCTCTTGGCGGTGCGGACCGAGGCGATGTTCTAGCGCCGCAGCATCAGCGTTTCGCCGATCAGTAGGACGATCGAGACGAAATTGGCCAACAAAGCTCCGCCCGCGAGCGCAACGACTCGCGCAATAGCCGCAGCGGTCATGCCTTCACCTGACATGTTGGCCGCGTAGGCCCATGCGATCGCGGCGGCGATGAGTTGCAAATCCGCGACGAGGCTCGTCGCCAGATGGAGCGCGCCGATCTGCGTTCGGTCGCCGAACTTGAGAATGGTGGCGATCAGATTGACAGCGATTGCCGCAAACAGCCCCCACACTTCATGGTGTACGGGATTGTCGATGTCGCCGATGAAGAACCCGAAATTCAACGTCGCCGCCAAGACGATAAAAAATCCGAACACTACCTTTTCGAGGTTCATTCAGTGTCTCCGTACACGACGGCGCTGTGCGTGTGTACCCAGGGCGGGCGCTCTCTTCTGACACGGTGATCAAATAGGCCGCATACACCAGCCCGTGGGGTAGCGGCTTCGCTGCGTCGGGCGTGCGGCCCTGAGTATTGGCGCCCGGCAGTTCCTCAACGAACCCGATGTATCCCTCGGCAGCTTTCTCAAACACGGCGGTGAGTTTCATACCCAAGAGTTCGCTGCAGCGGATTATAGCTGGCTTGGCAAGCGGCACGCGATCCTGGAAGGCGATCAGAGTTCTGCTTCCCCCGATCCAAGATCTACTTTAACTTTGCCGATGGCGCTGAAAGAAGCTGCATCAGCTCACGCCGGTGAGAATCGATTCAATCACGGCACCGCATCGGGCGGCCGAAGCAGAGGAGCGCACGATGAAGGTACTTGTCGTCCTGGGCCATCCGCGCGAGCCCAGCCTATGCGCCGCCCTGGCGGACGCTTATGCAAACGGCGCGATAGGAGCGGGGATGGATGTGGAGCAACTGTACTTGGGCTCCATGGACTTCGACCTCGACGTGCACTCAGTTTCGCCAAGGGATCAGCCTTTGGAACCAGACTTGAGCGGGCGCGTCGGCTCATCGAATGGGCTGATCATCTGGTCTTCGTCTACCCCGGGTGGTGGGGAGTGGGGCCGGCCGGCTTAAGGGCTTCTTGGATCGCGTGCTGCTGCCAGGATTTGCCTTTCAAGAACGGGAGGATGGTCGGTTCGCGGGCCTGCTGACGGGCAAGACCGCGCATCTCATCACCACCTTGGACATGCCCCCCTGGGTGTACCGGCTTATCTATCGTGCCCCCGGTCACAACGCGATGAAGCGTTCCGCGCTCGGCTTCTGCGGTATCAGCACCACTCGCATCTTGGCTTTGGGTCCGGTCAAGGACTCCGACCCCGCGCGGCGTAGCGCCTGGATCGAGCAGTCTCGGCGGCTGGGCTTCTCCTTGCGAGACGGCGCCAGCACCCGTATCGCGCGCACTGCCTCGAAGCTACTGACCTGGCTTAAGGCGCTGCGCCTTCAGTTCTATCCCATGACGTGGATGGCCTATACCCTGGGCGCGCTCGGAGCGACCGTGGTAAGCGGTCCCTGGAATTCGTGGCTGTACTGGATGGGCTATGGCTACCTCTTCTTTGTAGAGGCAGCCACAGTGTTCACAAACGAGTGGTTCGACTATGAAAGCGACCGACGCAATCGCAACTACGGCGCCTTTACCGGCGGCTCACGCGTGCTCGTGGACGGGGGCCTTAGCTTCCGAGAATTGCGCGCGGGTATCGCGTCTCACGCCCGTTCACCTAGGTAAGTTTCAGCGCCGCCCAAAGCCAACACGGAGTTCTTCATGACGTGCGCAAGCTGGTCTTCTAGGTTCGCGACGCGTTTTTCAAGATCGGCAATAGCTGTCACGGACTTAGCTCCCATCGACTCCACGTAGACGTGAGTCGGTTCGGTCGCGGTCGCAACTGCACGGGGTAGCTCTCTTCCCGCGACAATCAGCGTGCCACCGCGATCACGATGATTGCTTTTCCCGGGGAGATTCCTGACCGGGATGCGTGCACCTTCAAAGAGGACGCGGGAACTGCTCGCGTGGCTGTTCCAGCTCGCCTTCCGCGTTTCGATATCGTCGAAGAAAAGGTTGCGCGCGCTCTTACGATCTCGTCGCATCTTTGGGTGGCCGCATCACAATTGTTCGATCGCGCCGCAGCTGGGTGATCGGGTGCGCGCCGCAGGTTGCAGATGCTCCTCCTTGTACGCGACAACGTTGTAACCTCGCTATTTATTTTTCCGCCGGCCCGAAACCCCGATACATGACTCGTCATACCGCTCCAGCAGATCAGCCGGCTGATCGTAAATTTCGGCAGCACCGTTCAACGTACTGTCATCCCAGCCGCCGCAACGCAATGCGATAAACCGTACGCCCGCAGCCTGGCAGGCCCCGAGGTCGTACGGCGTGTCGCCCAGCATGACCGCCCGGTCCGGCGTCCCCCGGGCGCGGCGTAACGCAGCGATAACGATGTCGGGGTCAGGCTTCGATTCCTCCGCATCGTCCGACGACGTTTTCGTGGGAAGTAGATCCGCAATGCCTGCCTGTTTGAGCAGGGCCTCCAAATCCTTTTTGCCCGCTGAGCTTGCAACCACGAGTTCAAATCCATCCGCGCGCATCCGCTTGAGCAGCTCTCGTGTACGCGGAAAGGGCGAAAGCAACGGGGGGTACTTCCGGCGAAAGATCTCCCCCGCCGTTCCAAGATGCGCTCGCCGGCCGCCGATTCCTCCTGGAGCCCGGTCAGTCGCGGCAACACTTTGTCCCCGCCCATGCCAATCAGTCGGCGCACCTCGTCGAAAGAGATGTCGTAGCCAAACTCAGTACCGACGTCACCTAGCTCTGCGCGTGTGCGTCGTTGCTGTCGATCAGCGTCCCATCGACATCGAGAAGCACGACCGCAATGTCCTCACGTTTACGCACGGGATTGCGCATTCCTCACTCGTCAATTAACGCGGTCAACACTAGGTCACGCGGGTCGTTTCGGCCGATGGTGAACTCATTGCTCACTTTCATATGATCTTTTGAATTGCTGCGTTAGCAATGTGGCCTGGAGCGTGACCTTTCGGACCTGAGGCAACGCTTGAAGACACAGGCTCCCCGCGCCTTGCCCTGATCCCAACCGGTAGATTCGGTCTGCGAGCAAGGCGGAGTGTCACGGTTTCTAAACGCTGCACGCTGACTCCGGACGCGGCGTTGAACAGGGGCAGACGCTGTGCTACGGTGCCGGGGCTGTCCGGGGTGGCGGGTGGTTGCGGCAGGGCAGACCAGCCGAGTCTTCGGAATCGTCGCGGAGGTATCCCCGGGGGCCGACAGGGGTGCTTCACGTCGTGCGGTCGCGAGGACTCCAGGGCCCGAGCGTCGGGTCAAGCCGGTCGGCCACGACGTTCAGCACCTCCCGGTTCCAACCCAAGCCGAAGTGGCTGCCGTCGACTTCTATATCCTGGACGAGTGTGGACTGCTTGTCGTGGCACAGGTGTGCCACGCCACCACGCCGTCCGATCGGCTGTAGATGGAGTGGTGCGCAAGGGCGGCGGAGTTCGCAGGCGCTCACTGAGCGCGAGGTCGACGCTTGTCGAACTGCCGCCGAGTAAGCAGAACAGCGAGCTCGCGTTGGCCATGTCGGCCTCGGCATTGAACGGTGTGCCGATCGTGATCACCTGCCGCACCCTGGGCGCCAGCAGCTTGCCGAGTTCGCGCGCATACAGGCCCCCCAGACTCCAACCGATGAGCGTTGCGGGCTGCGAGTGGCTTGCCAGCAGGTTGGAGATCCGATCCGCCAGCCCATCGAGCCACCGGTCTAGGTCCCCCTGTGGCCCGGTATTGAATCCCTCTCCCCAGTCGAAGGCATCGTAGCCGAGGGCGCGACAGTGCTCGCGCAAGATAGCGACCGATGCTCCATCCGCACCGAGGCGGGGAAGATAACCACAGGGTGCCCGTCGCCGGGCGTGGACGTGTTCGGGGCAGCGAGCGCATGCCACGCAAACTCCATCGCAGCGCGAAACGGCTCGGCGCCCAGCAGCGAGAGCGACGGTCCTTGAACAGCAACGGGGAAAATTATACTCATGGGATTCCTAGAATTGTCGTTACGACGAGAGTCACGATCGCAACGACGGTAAAACGGCGGCAGCCTTACCGAGGGTGTTCAAACGATCGGTGAAACCCGGCAAGCGGCGGAGGGGTGGTAACGCAATCCTACGTTCAACGCGGACCCCGGGGGTGTCCGGCTTCCCCACGATAGATATTCAGTTTGGAGTAACGCCTGGCGAGTGTCTGGACGCTAGCGCACAGACCACGGCTACCATCGGCCTTACCGAGCCAATACCTCCGGAAGCAGGCGATCGATTTTCTTCTTGACCACCGCGTAGCACTCGCAGGAGCGGGCCTCCAAGCCCGGCCGGTCGAGCACGGTGATATGGCCGCGGTGATACTCGATCAAGCCGGCGCTGTGCAGGTTCCCAGCGGCCTCCGTGACACCCTCGCGCCGCACTCCCAGCATATTGGCGATCAATTCCTGAGTCATGGCAAGCTCATTGGAGGGCAACCGGTCGAGGCTCAGCAGCAGCCAGCGGCACAGCTGTTGGTCGACCGAGTGATGCCGGTTACACACTGCCGTTTGCGCCATCTGGGTGATCAGCGCCTGGGTGTAACGCAATAGCAGATGCATCACCGCCCCGCTGCGATTGAATTCCTGTTTGAGCAACTGCGCCTTCAGCCGGTAGGCGTGACCCGCGCTTTGCACAACGGCCCGGCTGGGGGTGGTTTCGCCGCCCATGAATAGGGAGACACCGACGATTCCCTCGTTGCCGACCACCGCGATCTCGGCCGATGCCCCATCCTCCATCACGTAGAGCAGCGACACGATGGAGTCGGTGGGGAAATAGACGCGACTCAACCGGCTGCCGGACTCGTAGAGGACCTCTCCCAGGGGCAATGGGACCAGTTCCAGATTGGGAAACAAGCGCTCGCGGTCAGCCGCAGGCAGCACGGCGAGCAGATGGTTCTGCTCGGGATGGTGAGAGTTCAGGCATCGTCGACCTCCGACCTCGCGACGGACCTACACCCGGAAATTATACGACCAGCCCCGACCCCTATGTGCTCCACCGCACAAATATTATTCCCAACCACGTCATGGGTTGCAATCGACAGCCCTCGCCCTCTTGGCGCCTACTTCCGGAGGTCGCCCATCACTAACATGGCGGGTGCACACCATGGTGGAGGTGTTGTCTTTTTCCGCCCCTTGGGGAAGCACGAGGACGTAGGCTGTTAGTGTGGACATCGAGCGAACACCTTTCGGGCAAGTATTGACGGCAAGACGCCCTTGCAGAATGCTGGATCGATCGCATTGATGTTTCTTTACGCGCAAAAAAAAGCCGCGCCAAAGCGCGGCTGTAAGAAATCAATTACGGAGCGCGACGGGACTCACTCGGTGTTGCGAACCCCGCGTCCGTCCGCAACTCTCGCTATACGCTGCTGCCCTGCCTCGGCGATGTCATCAGTTGCCTGCTCGGCTTGCTCGGCGATCTGGGTAAATTGCTGTGATCCCTGCTCAACTTGCTTCATCAGGAATTCCTGACTACGTGCCATCGACTCGGTAAGGCCGTTGACGTAGTCCTGGGTAAAGCGGGTGAAATTGTCGACCAGCCCGCGCGTCCATTCGTTGTACGCATTGGTCTGGGAGACTTTGGTGATGCTTTCCTGAGAGAGCGTGAAAGCACGGCTGACGGTGTCTTGCGCCAGCTGGGTGATATCGCTTGAATTAGCAAAACGCTGAAAAAGGGCCAGGTTAGCGTTGGCCAACTTCACGCAACGGTTCATAGGCGTTATACATAGTGGGGCTTCCTTAAAGGGGCGATTCCGCCGCGTGCACGTGCGTCAGAAAAGCTATCAGTCAGATCGATACAGAGGAACATCCCCTAACTATTGTGCAACGCATCATCTGTAGCCACTATACACCCATGGGGTGGGAATCCCAGGAATTCGCGAAAATACTTTCATGCGCCCGCGCATCGCCACAAAAAGAGCCCGCCACTGCCTTGGCGTTGCCTTGCGTCGCGAGGGCGTCGAGCTGCCGATCGAGGAAGCGAAGGCTCGGGGGGGCATACGCTCACCACCGACGCGATGTGCGCAACGAAGAGCCTCGGCAAGCTGCGGCGGATCCTCCTGCGGCCCGTGTACGAGGGCACGGATGGCGCGATGTTCAGCGCGGGCCGCGCGATTCCGCAGCCCCCAGACATACGCGGTGGCCACATGGCCATAGCGGAAGCGGCCGAAGACTAGCGTAGCGTTGTGGCGATTTGTCGTTTTCACTAATGCTCATCTTGACGGAACGCAAGTGGTCAGGTGCCCAATCCCAGCGCTGGCTATCAGAGAGAGGTCGATCGTTCCGTTCGTTGTATAACCCAATCGCGACTCTCGCTGACGGTCGGAAATCGAGAGAAGGCCTCGCGCTCCACCTTTTCGAACACCAACAGCAGTGGGGCCACCCCCGGATTGCGGAGCTGGACGATCGAAAGGGCGGCCAGGAAGCGCTCGCCTTTGGCCGTTATTGCCTGTTGGACAAACGCCGCAGCGGCAAAGAAAGGCGAGACGAGAGTGCGATCCACCGTCGCCAAGCTCACGTCCAACCCGCGGCAAAAGATGCGTAACCGGACGGCCGCGCAACTCTCTTGAGGAATATCCTAAGAGCCGGGCAGCGCCTGCCGTGCAGTCCCGGATCACGCCGTTGCCATCCACGAAAGCGCCGCAAACTCTCGCGAAGCACTCCCGTCGCCGCTGACTTCTTTCTTGCGGGTGCAGCTCGCACCCGGCAACAGCCAAGGACAAAGCACACATGGAAATTACGTTCGAATCCACGAATCCTGGAAACGAGCGCCCGGCCTCTTAGAAGCCCCCACACCGCTATCCGATTAGTATAAACAACGCGCAGGCATCGCTCACTTGATCCGCATGTCGTTCTTGACCGACTTCACGCCGGTGACGCCGCGTGCCACCTCGATAGCCTCGTTCGCTGCGGCCGGCGAGCTCACGAAGCCACTCAGTTGAACCACGCCCTTGAACGTCTCGACGTTGATCTCGGCAACCTTCAGAGTAGGCTCATTGAGAATGGCCGCTTTGACCTTGGTGGTGATGACGCTGTCGTCAATGTATTCGCCGGTACCCGCCTGCTTCGGCGTGGACCCACAACCGACGACGGACATCAACGCGACAGCCAGGAACAATGCGGAAAGATACTTGGCAACCTGTTTCATGATTGTTCTCCATTATTGAAAAAAGACTTTCTCGACTGCGGCGCATGGACGCTACTATCCCCCGAGGTGTTTGCCGGCTAGGGCAACACCTTCTGGCGGAGAGTGAAGCTCTAACGTCAGGCGCCCTTCTCTTTCGCGCCTTGCTTCACGTCACCAAGCTTTGCTTGAGCCTGGCCGAGAACTTTTTGAGCCTTTCCTTTTGCTTGCAGCGTCTGGTTGCCAACGACCTTACCGGCGACTTCCTTGATCTTGCCTTTCGCTTCTGTGACTCGGCCTTTAACTTGGTCTTTGTTCATGCCCATTACGTGCTCCTTATAGCTTACGCCGGCAATCAACCGGCACCGCGTACTGCAAGATTGGAAAAGCCGTGGCGTGACACCAAGGACTTCCTAGGTGGGTTGGCACCAAAAGCGAAGATCGGGAAGACATGACGTCACCGCGCCGGCCGTCACGCTTGTGCCAACCGCAAATCCAATCTAAGCCAGTTTGCCTGCCAAGTCTGTGCGCCGTCGCACAGATGGCCACCCGCTCAGGCGCTCTTTACCTGCGCTATCGCTCCGCGAGCGCGGGCCGAACGTGCTGGTCGGCTCGGGGAGTGAAGCCGGTCGAATCGGCCTGGGTTGGGGATCAGGCTGCTTGGAAGAGAGGCGGCGGCCGCGCCTGTTAGCCAGGCGGGCCATTCGTCGGACAATCGAAGTTCGGAAGGGTCTGGCTTCTAGTCTATCTCTCGAGGGGAGTGCGAGCTTGAATGGTACCAGCGCACTCAGGAGAACCTCCGAGCTTCTACCCATGAGAGAGGAAGATAGATGAACAAACGCGATCTGGTTGACGCCATTGCAAAGAAAACCGGTGGTAGCAAAGCCTCTGTCGAAGCGATGCTGAAGGCAGTCCTGGATACCGTCACTGCGACACTGGCCAAGGGCGGCAAGGTGGCGCTAATCGGATTCGGGACTTTCTCGACCTCGAAGCGCGCGGCGCGTACCGGCCACAATCCAGTGACCGGGGCCGCGATCAAGATCCCCGCGGCGAAGGTCGCCAAGTTCTCCGCGGGTGCGGGCCTGAAGAAGGCGGTCAACAAGAAGTAATTGCGCGCCGGCCTCGGCTGGTTGCAACCGCTCGGCCGTCATGGCAGTTGTCGCCGCATTCATGCAGTCAACGGCTGTTTATCGAACGCCGCTGTCTGCGTCGTGACGACCGAGTGTGCCCTCGGGGTTGATTGTCACGGCACCGATGGGCGACCAACCGTGCGTGCGAGAGCTGGGAGCCGGGGTGAGTTCACGCGCCCTTGTGTCGAGCACATGACGCGCCGCCAGGATCTCGTGAAAGCTCACTCGCGCTTCGGCAAGCGGATAGATTCCAGGAAGCGCGACATCACACGCTCCCAGTCGGGAGACTCATCGGGGGCGAGACCCACTCCCCCGGTCGAATGCGCTGCGGCCTGATCCCGAGAGCTTATGTGCATACTCAAGCGGAAGGGCGTGCTGGCGCGCAAGCAGCCGCAGGATATTCGGGTAGAACATGAGTCCGGTTTTCTGAAGGACCGTCAAATCCGCCCCAGCAACAGCAGCACGATGATGACGACTACTACCAACCCTAACAGGCCACTGGGCGCGTAACCCCAGCTCCTACTGTGCGGCCAGGTCGGAATGACCCCGATCAGCATTAGGATCAGAACGATCAGCAGAATTGTTCCTAAACTCATTTCCTGTCTCCTAGCGGTGAGTCGTAGCGGCGCAGCGTCCGAGAGAACTCTCGCAGCGCGCCGATGCCGCTTTCCTCGGCGCGCCGGCACCAGTCTTCCAACTGCTTCACCAGTTGCTCCTTCGAGGCAGTGGATCGGCTCCACAGAGCACTGAGCTCCTGCCGCATCGAGTAGATGGTGCTCAGCACCTTGCTGGAATGGAGCGCCTGGTCCAGGACCGTGCGCTCTTTCTCCGGGTAGTTCCTTCGCATCCCTTTGCAAGGAGTGCTTGACCGCGTCCAGCGCCCAGGAGTCCTTCGATCGGGGAATCCCGCTCGCACGCAGGCTACGGAGTTCCTGTGCGGCGGTCCGCTGCAGGGATTTGGCAAACTTGGCGAGCACGTGATAGCGGTGAGTGATGACCGCCTGCGGGGTGTCTGCGTCGCAGCGGGTCTTGGAGGTGTTGTAGCGGATCCGGGTGCGACCGTGCGTACCTTCGCCAGACGAAGCATCTCCAGGATGCGGATGTACATCCAGCCGATGTCAAACTCCCACCCCTTGCTGGACAGCCTCGCCGAGGTGACATAGGCGTGGTGGTTGTTGTGCAGTTCTTCACCGCCAATCAGAATGCCCCAGGGCACGACATTCCTGGAGTCATCGTTCGGCGCGAAACTGCGATAGCCCCAATAGTGGCCGACGCCGTTGACCACATCGGCGGCGAAGAACGGGATCCACAGCATCTGCACCGCCCACATGGTGAGTCCGATCGGGCCGAACAGGCCGAGGGCTTGATCCCCAGCATGAGGCCGATGCCGAGCCGGGTGTGCTTCGCGTACAGCTTGCGCTCGATCCAGTCATCGGGTGTGCCGTGGCCGTATTTCTCGAAGCGTCGCGACGTTTGTGCTTTCTACCCGATAGAGCTCGGTGCCCTCGAGCAGATTTTCCCGATCCCGTAGACCTGCGGGCTGTGCGGGTCCTCCGCGGTGTCGGTTGTAGCGTGGTGCTTGCGGTGAATTGCCGCCCACTCCCTGGTGACCATCCCGGTAGTGAGCCACAGCCAGAAGCGGAAGAAGTGGCTGGCCAGAGGATGCAATGCCAGCGCGCGGTGCGCCTGGTACCGATGAAGGAAGATCGTGACCGATGCGATGGTGACATGGGGTCAGGCCCAACGTAACCAGCACGTAGCCCCACCAGGGAAGGTCGAGCAGACCAACTTGCATTACAGACCCCCTTGATCGCGGCGGCCATCGCCATGGTCTTACCGTGCATGCTACGCAGCCGAGGGCAACCGTCTGTACGCCACCGCACACGGTTTCTGCTCGGACGGCCCGTGCCCCAGCGCCACGCTGATCGCGGCCCCGCCCTCGACCAAAAACCGGGAGCACAGTCGTGATCCGCAAATGCATCAGAGCAAGAAGGGCAAGCAGTGGTACTTCGGCATGAAACTGCACATCGGGGTCGATAGCCAGTCTGGCCTGGTCCACAGCGCCAGCGTCACTTCCGGCAACGTCCATGACAGCCACGAATTGCCCAATCTGCTGCACGGCGCGGAAACCCGACTCTACGGCGACAGCGCCTACCGCGGCCAGAAGCAGAGGCAGCGCCTCAAGCAACTGGCGCCCAAGGCGAAGGACTTCACCAACCAGCGCGCCCACAAGAACCGGCCGCTGACCGATGCCGACAAACAGACCAACCGCAGGAAGTCGGCAGTACGATCGAAATTACGTCTTCGATGTACTGGTACTGGGCGGGCGTGACCTCACGGGTGAGCCACTCGAAGTCAGGCGGGGTCTCCTGCAACGAGGGTTCTTCCCAGGCTGCGCGAGCCGGTACGCTGTGCGCCCGAGCTCCAGGGAAGCCTCAGCGAGTTGCTCAGTGCTGTCCGATCGTACGGGTTCGAGGGTCTCATCGCCAAGCGACGGGACAGTCTCTACGAGGCCGGAAAGCGGTCCGGGGCCTGGCGCAAGATGCGCATCAATCGAGGTCAGGAATTTGTGATCGGCGGATACACGCCGAGCGCCCGCAGCTTCGATGCGCTCATCTTTGGATACTACGAAGGCGACGACCAGCTGATATACGTGGCGCGGACCCGAACGGCTTTACCCCCCGTTCCCGACTCGATCTCTTCGCGCGACTCCAAGCGCTCGAAACGCCGACCTGTCCTTTTCCCAATCTACCAGAGCCCAAGGAAGGGCGCTGGGGGCAAGGACTCACGGCTGCCAAGATGGCAGAGTGCCGCTGGGTCAAGCCTCTCCTTGTCGGACAGTTCGAGTTCCTTGAGTGGACGCCCGATAACCATCTCCGTCATTCGCGCTTTGTCGCCCTGCGCGAGGACAAGAAGCCGCGCGATGTAACCGCCGGGCGCTAGCTGAGGAAGCCGCGCCAGCACGGCACGGTATGGACTTCTGGGGGGCGCTGACCCCAATATATGGCAGGAGTCGCCGAAAGCGGTGAACCCTCTTTTGCGGTCCCCGTGGCACGGATCTGAAACGAAAGCGAATCATGGCGCTCATGCTTGTTGTGTTCGCTACGCTGGCGTTGACGCTCGTAGCGCTCAATTTCAGCACGCGTGAACAGAAAATCACGACGCGGATTCCGAGGCTCTACGGGACCGACGACCCCCAATTTCAGCGCTCGATGGGTGTACCTTCTGGGTCCGGCCATCGTCGCCGGCAACCGGGTCCAAACGTTTAACAACGGGGACGAGATTTTCCCTGCCATGCTCGCCGCAATCCGCGGCGCGCAGCAGAGCATCACGTTCGAGACCTATATTTACTGGTCCGGCCAGATTGGAAAGGACTTTGCCCAGGCGCTATCAGAACGTTCACGCGCTGGAGTTAGGGTGCATGTGCTGCTCGACTGGGTAGGCAGCCTCAAAACGAAGCAATCGCTGCTCGATAGCATGCAAGAGGCTGGCGTTGAGATCGAGCGGTACCATCCCCTGCGCTGGTATCACCTCGCGCGCATGAACAACCGCACGCACCGAAAGCTCCTGATAGTGGACGGGCGCATCGGCTTCACTGGCGGCGTAGGCATCGCCGAGAAGTGGACCGGCCACGCTCAGGATCCCCACCACTGGCGTGACATTCACTATCGGGCGCAAGGTCCGGTGGTGGCTCAAATGCAGGCCGTCTTTCTTGACAACTGGATGAAGGTGCGCGGGGAGGTGCTTCACGGTGACACCTACTTTCCCTCGCTCGAATCCGCCGGGCATTCACCCGCGCAGATGTTCTCAAGCTCGCCCTCCGGCGGTGGCGAGAGCATGCGGATCATGTATTTGCTTTCTATCACCGCCGCACAGCAGGCGATCCACCTGTCCGCCTCCTATTTCGTACCGGACACGTTCACCCTCCGAACTTTGGTGGAGGCACGTAAGCGCGGCGTGGAAGTCCAGATTATCGTTCCCGGCGCCTGCATCGACAGCGAGATAGTACGGCGTGCATCGCGCGCCAAATGGGGCGACCTATTGGAGGCAGGCGTAGAAATCTACGAGTACCAACCGACCATGTTTCACTGCAAGGTCATGGTGGTCGACACACTCTTGGTGTCTGTGGGTTCGACGAATTTCGACAACCGCTCTTTCAGCCTGAACGACGAAGCGAATCTCAATGTATACGACTCAGATTTCGCAAACGAGCAGGTCACCGTGTTTGAGAGCGATCGCGCTCGCGCCCACCGCGTCACCGTCGAAGAATGGAATAACCGTCCCTGGAAAGAGAAGCTCCGGGAGCACCTATCGGCGCTGCTGAGCACTCAGCTATAGAAGTATGGAGATCAGCAATAACCGGCCCTGTGTCATGCGGGAGCAGAATGCAGGACCAGCGTGCGTAGGCTCAGACAGAAGAAGCGGCTCGGGCTTTGGGTGTCCGCCTATGGAGCGAGCTGCAGGCTGGGCCTCAAGGGAATACCGGCACGAGGCCGTGGACCGCACCGGATCTCGTTAGTTCTGGCGAGGATGGTCTGCTAAGGCACGTGCTCCAACCTTCTCGGCCCGAAGGCGGAGAGACACGAGGAGCTTCGAGAACTCCCTTTCATCGGACTGCGGCTTGTCAGCCCACTGGTAGTCTTCCAACGAATCGGGAATGACTACCCCTCCCAACTTTGCAGGGAGCAGGAAAATCGCGCCGTCTGGCTGCTGTGCGGCAAGTTCGAGCGCATAGCGACGCTCGTCATGACGATAACCGCTGTCGCTGACGTAGACCTCTGACAGGCATAGAACAATTGCGTCCGCAGTGCGCATTGCCTTCTTGATCTCAGCTTTCCACTCCATGCCAGGGAATAGGCGGTCTTGGTCGAACCACACATCGATGGGATACGCGGAGAGCTTGTCCTTGAGGATCAGGACAGGAGCTTGATCTTCAAACGCGTAGGATAGAAAGACCTTGAGCATTCGAGGCAGCCGTTCTTCCTGCGGAGTCGGAGGAGCGGAAGTGCCGGGTGCCGGCATCGTGCCGACATTCAGGTTCTTCTTCCGAATCCGGACACCGCCGACGATAAGATAGGTTCCGCAATCTTGTATTCCGGACATGGACCTGCCCTCCCGCGATGGATAATGGTGTTCGCTTTGGCGAAGTTGCGATCTGCCTCCCCTTGGCCATCATGATAGACCTCGTGTTGGACGTGATTAACCCCCGGAAGGCTGGGCAGCGCGCGCCCTGTTTACAGCGCTCGTAAGTGGCGGTACTGTATGCTTGACCACCTTCCCCCTCTTCCATGCGAGTCCGCGTGAAGCTCATGCGCCGCCGCGGTGTCCGCCCGGACTGGCGGGACATCATCAACGGCCCCGTCTTCGAGGGAGACATCCTGTCGGACTCACTGCAGGGTCACTTTTACGTCAGGCTTCACGATCCACAGAAACCGATCGCGCCCGACCTCCTTCCCATTTCATTCGGTTTTCCTTCTAATGTAGCCACGCGCTTCTCCAGTTCGTCGACCTCCACAATCCGCGCCTGCGCCGAGATTGCCTGCATGATGGTCGCCGCCTGACCCGGTGTGATCTCGCCCGCGGAGAGCGCTTCCAGCAGTGCGCGCCCTTGCTCACACTGCCGACGCGAAGTAATGATGGATTGGACTCACAGTAACGGCCCGCCTCGGGCTACATCGCAGGTTCCGTTCGAGTGAAGTTGTACGTGTGGACGATCTATAGGCGTTCCTTGAAACAACAAGAGCGACTGCGACTCGCAGTGGCCGGATACTTATTGGACGCCGGCATGCCAACATGCGAGGGGTGCGGAAACGAACTTTCCGTCGAACGTGATAAGGAGCGGACCCATGCCTGGAGACAAGACGAAGCCCGGCGGCCAGGAGGTCGCGGTGCAGGCTGTGGGCGACGATGCGGATGCCGTATGGATTTACCTGACGAATCTGCACTCGGCGCGCTAACCGCTGGCCCGGTGCCAACACCACGTTACCAATAGTTGACAATGCCCACTAATTGCTCACTTATCCGTACTTATTTTGCAGCAAGCCATTGATTTCATGGGTTCGCTAACGCCGCTTCCTTTGTTCGCCCAATGGGGGATTTGGTGAGCATTGAGAACGGGACCGTAGCCCGACATTTCTAGGATGGTCGCTGTCACATATCCACCGCCGTTGCAGTGGGGGCACGGCTGAACTAACCTTAGGGAGCCCGCTGGGGTACACGGTTGCGGTCCAATGTTCGCGGCACCTTTGCGCAATCGTCATTTCCTGCCGTAACAGGCGTACCGGCCTTAATTGGCGCGGCTTTCGGGGTTACGGCGGGCGTTACGTGAACTGCATCTGCCGTAACAAGCCTCAAGTCTTGGTAGCAGCGTATTCCTTATGTTCTGGATATAGCTTGTCGGCGAGGATTGAATACAGGCGCACCAAGCGTCCGCAGACACGTTGCGGTTTGGCGCGTTCGCCGCTCTCATCCGGCTTCGGTAGCGCCCCGGCTTCCTGTAAAACATCCAACGCGCGCCCGAAGTCAAAACCTTTCACGGCCTCACGCAATCCCTCCCCGTGGAACAGATAGATGCGCCCCGCTTTCCCCTCTCGCCACCACCCGGCACGATTATTTCGCACAATCTCCTCATCCGGACGGCCGAATTTGGCATCGGCATCGGAGAACCGGCTATCACCGTGCAGTGCTATGAAGCCCAATACGCGTTCAAGAATTTGGCGTCGCTCATCGTTGCCGCGTCCACGCAGGGATTGCCACATCTTGAACCCTTGTGCCGCGGCCGCGGTTGCCGCACCCTGCGGCCAGCGAGTTATTCCGTATTCGCTTGCCACTTCACCGGCAAGCGCCAGCAGCGCGAAACGTCCGGCGGCTCGCTTGTCCTGCCCTTCGTCCTCTCGAGCGGAAAACTCCTTCAGCATCTTGACGCGTTCCAGCCGTTCACAGAAGTCGCGCCCGTCGCGCGTCAGCTTTTTGAGGAAGGCACGACCGGCGTGCCCATGATGCATCACGGCCGCCTGCTTAATCGCATCGGAGAAAGCCGTACCACTGACGAAGCCATGCAGATGGTCCCATGCGCCAAAGCGTTGCGCCCCCGGAATATCCAGTAGGCGCACCGCTTGACCGGCCTTCGCCCGGTGCCCGCCTTCTGCCATCGTCGTGGCGATGGTGCGCTCACCGCTCGACAGCACGAAACAGCGCCAGCGCGTGACGCCGCGGGCAGTACCCGATCGCGTCGCCCGTTGCTTGCCGCACCCGTTGCCCAGCGCGTAGATGATGGCGCCGACCTCGCGCGGATCACATTCACTGATTTCATCCAAAGCCAGCAGGCCATCATTGAACAGCGCCGCCGCGCCTTCCATGCCATTTGCGGTCGCGCGCCAGCTCCGGCGGAAACTGGGCCCTCCCCAGGTTGCACAGGCAGCTTCAATTGCCGTGGTCTTGCCAGTGGAAGAATCGCCGACGAAGTGAATCCCACCGCCCTCGGCGTTGCACCGCGCCAGCATCGGCCCTGCAAAGGATGCCGACAGCGCCAGAAGCAGAATCGGATTACCCACCGCACGCCCCGAGATTTCCCGTTGCCATCCGGCCAGCGTTCCGGCAAGCGTATGCTCATCGTGCGTGCGTTCGCCAGACTGGAAGGTCACGCCTGAAGCATTCGGTCCTATCACCTCGTCGGGCAGTACGAAGGAACCGCCACACCATCCCACCTGCAGTGCGCAATGGACACGCCGCTTGGGTGTCATCGATTGCAGGTATTGCCCGAGCAGTCGATGTGAGTTCGGATCAATCTGCACGCCCATCGCCAGCAGAACGCCCCGCAACTCGTCGCCCGCGCCGCGCAAGAGTTCCATCGGCATCGCCCACTCGCGTGACCGATTCAGCGTATTTCGGAAGCGCAGCAGGCGCCCGAAGTTGTTGTGCTGGCCGTCGAAGGTCACGGCGTCGATATACAGCGGGGAGCAAATCCATTGCTCGGTCAGGGTGGGCTGCTCATCGGCTTTCTTGCCCGCCCTGATGCCAAAGAACCACACGCCCGGTCGCTGCTTGCCACCGGATTCGCGGCTGGTCGTCCATTCGTCGAAAACCCTGAAGCACGGCCTATCGGCTTCGGGAATGGAAACCGACCCACCACGCGTTACGTCCGTTACGTCAGGCGCGGTACCGACCGTAGCAGGGAAATGTGCGCCATTGCTGACTTGCACGTCCGCTACGGCTGTTACGCCAGTGCTCGGCATTTCACCGTCAACTTCCCGCATTACTGCGTCTGCCTGGTTCGGATCTGCCCAGTCGCCGCCGGTCGCGCGCGCCTCGTCAGGTTGATGTTCCGTCCTGGCTGCCTTGATCCATGCATCGCGATCGCTGGCGGGGGTGAAATGCTGGTCGTCGCGGATACACTCAATATCGCCCGTCATCATGCAGCCCCTAGGTATAAGCGCCGGATGATCCGGCCCGCCCGCTTAAAGGGTAGCAAGCCCCAGCAGGCGGCGCCGATGAACACGGTTTTGGTGCGGGGTGCAGTTACGCTGGGATTGCGCTTGTCAGAACCCTGTCGGGTCACGCGGTACCCGCCATAGTGGCCCTTCGCATTTTTAGTCATGGTTGCCCCGGTCAAGCCCTGCGCGGCTCTTGTTGATTTGGGCGGTCAGCCATGCCTCGATTTCCGACTCGATCCAGCCCACGGCCTTTGCGCCAACAGATATCGGGCGAGGGAAACTAGGGTCGTAGTCGCTGGGACGCTTGGGATTTTGTCTCAGCTTCGCATAGATGGCGGAACGGGAAAGCCCTGTACGAGCTTCAACTTGCCTGCGCCGAAGGATAGTTAGCGCAGCGCGGATTTGGATGTGCATTGAACGCAAGCTCCATAGCTTGCTTTCGTGCCGCCCGAACGCAAAACGGCGACAACGAAAGCGTTCACAAAAAACGCTCTAGTTGTCGCCGTCCTAACCTCTTGCTGCCAGCCCCACATTCTCAGCCTCACGACAAGGCTGTGTGTGCTGCTAGGGCCATGCCGACGCATGGCCAATCGGGGGACTACTCTGCTGACATATGGTCGGAGCGTTTGCGGATCAAGATGGTCCCACTCCACCATCTCTCTGAACCATTACCGCAAACTCTTTTAACTCTAGCTTGCTATCTTGCTAGGACTCCACCACCCCGATGGACTTCACGATTCGGGCCAGTCAGACTTACTTTTCGGGCGAGTAGCAGGGCTGATACCATGATACACCTAAATGTGTCAATGTGTTCCGCTATCAGCGCGTAATTAGACAAGCCGGAATGCCTCCCCGAGACGGCCAATAATCACCTTCCGGCTTTCCTCTCGATCTGACTCTCAGCGAAGTCCGCCCACGATTAGCAAATCGCCGCCGCGCCTCATGCCACCGGCCCGACATGTTCGATCACGCGGCCCGGTGTAGCTGCATGACGTTCGGGCCTTGCGCTAGCGTTTCCAGCCTCGCGGCCCAAGCCATCAGTGCTGCCTTGCGTTGCTCTTCATAGCTGTTGTGGTTGTAATGCCCGAACACACCCGATAGGACATGGTTTGCAATCTTGTGTCCCAGGAACGGCTCGAAGCCGAGATCGGGCAGGCGGGTTATTAGCGTCCTTCGAAAATCGTGAACATGGCAGCGCGTCACGTTCGGCAACTTACCGCCTTTGAACAGGGTCGCTAGCGCGTTATTGACGGAACGGCCATAGATCGGTTGCCCATCACGCAGTGGTGAAGCAAAAACGTGGCGAGCGTTGCCGCCGATCGTTTTGACAGCCTCAAGAATCGCCAGAGCCTGCGGGGCAAGGTGCACAAGGTGCGCCCGTTTCGTTTTCGTGCGCTCCGCAGGAATTCGCCAGAGTCCCGCGGTCAGGTCAAATTCCGACCACTCAGTTCCGCATACTTCGTTTTCCCGCTGCCCGGTAAGAATCAGCAGTTTCATCGCCGCGATGGTCACGGGATCGCACTTGCATTCTTCCGGGTCGTCCAGCGCACGCCAGATCGCCGCCAGTTCATCGAGCCGCAAAGCAACGTCGCGCTTCGTCGGCCTTGCGTCAAAGTCTCGCCGAGTAAGTTCTTCCACGCATGAGCTCGCGACCCATTCGCGCGACTGGGCGAACCTCCACAGCCGCTTGGTTTGGGTCAATACCTCTCCGGCCATTTGCTTCGCCGTGCGCCCTTCCTTCTGCCCCTCGGCGATGGTCTCCAGGGTCGCAATAACGTCCTTCCGGGTCACGTCACGGATCTTCTTCTCGCCGACGATTGTCTCCAGGCGGCCGAGCCGGTAGCGGATCGCGGGGGCGCTCTTCTTCCCTGCCATGATCTTCGCCATAAAAGAGTCAATGGCCTCCTTCACGGTCGGCATCCCCGCCTCGGTTGCCAGAGCCGCCTGTTTCGCCGCCGCGGCTTCCCGCTCCTGCGTAAGTATGCCATCCCACTCCGCCGCAGGATCGCGTCCTGCCCGTCGCGTCGCCTTCCAGGTTCCAGCAACCGACCGCGCTTGGGCTAGCGATAGTTGAGCGTACCGCAGCCAGTCGGAAATGCTGTCGCCCGGCGCCCCGTCGCGCGAATAGATGCCGATGGTGTATTTTGTTCGCCGACCCCGAAACTCATATTCGATTACCCATGTTTTGGTCCCGTGCGGTCGCACTCGCAGAAACAGGCCATCCCCATCACCAAGCAGCCGGTCCCGCTTCGGGTCTCGCTTCGCTGTCTCACAGGTCGTCGCAGCCAGTTTTCCCATGCTCGCTCCTTGGGTGGGAATATGGGTGGGAGTATGGGTGGGATTCTAGCGGCCTCCTCCGGAACAATCCAGACAACAAACGAGCAATGCCTCCTTTTCTACAGGGCTTTACCCCGGAAGTTTGGAACACTGAGGATTACCTATGCGCTATTGGCTCATGAAGTCCGAGCCGGACGTTTTCGGCATCGACGACTTGGCATCCACGCCGCACAAAACCACGGCATGGTGGGGAGTGCGCAACTACCAGGCGCGCAATTTCATGCGCGACCAGATGCGCGTGGGTGACCAGGCATTCTTCTACCACTCGAGCTGCGACGAGCCGGGAATCGCGGGCATAGCGGAGGTCTGCCGGCTGGCGTATCCGGACGATACCCAGTTCGACCCGAAGAGCGACTACTTCGACCCGAAGTCGACGGCCGAGAATCCACGCTGGTTGAATGTGGATGTGAAGCTCGTGAGGAAGACGCGGCTCGTCAGTCTGAAGGAACTGCACAAACATGCCGAGCTTGCCAACATGCGCGTCCTGCAGCGAGGTAATCGCCTGTCGATCACGCCGGTCGATCCGAAGGAATGGAAATTCATTCTTAGGCTGATCGACGCGTAGGAAGTCTGGCTGCGGGGATAATGAATCAGCCGCAACCGCGCACCCCGTCCGCTCGTCAGCGAGACCATCCGAACACATGGACATGTTCTTTCTCTGGTACCTGCTCGTAGGCGTGGTCGTCGGCTTTCTCGCCGGTTTGCTCGGCATCGGCGGCGGGTTGGTACAGGTGCCGGTGCTGGTGTTCCTCTTCACTGCGCAGAAGATCCCGTCCGACCACGTTCTTCAGCTCGCCCTGGGAACGGCGATGGCGAGCATTCTGTTCACCGCCGCTTCGAGCGTGCGTGCGCATCACACGCATGGCGCCGTGAACTGGGATATCGTGAAGCGCATGGCACCCGGCGTTGCCGGCGGCGTCGCCGTTGCCGCCTTCATCGCAGGCCGCACCCCGACGCGCTACCTCGCGATGTTTTTCACCGCCTTCGTCTACTACGCAGCGACCCAGCTCATTCTGAATCTTCGCCCTACGGCCCACCGATCGTTGCCGGGTCCGGGTGGAATGTTCATCGCCGGCGCCCTGATCGGCGGCATCTCGAGCGTAGTGGCTGCCGGGGGAGCACTGCTGTCGGTGCCCTACATGACGTGGTGCAACGTGCGGGTGCATGAGGCCATCGGCACCGCCGCCGCGGTCGGCTTCCCCATCGCCATCGCCGGGTCCATCGGCTATGTCGTGAACGGCTGGGGAGCGAGCGCACTGCCGCCCTGGAGTCTCGGTTACATCTATCTTCCAGCGCTCTTCTGGATCGTCGTGGCCAGCATGGCGCTGGCTCCGCTCGGGGCGCGCCTTGCTCATCGCACCCCAACCGCGAGGCTGCGGAAGATATTCGCGGTGCTGCTCTACGTTCTCGCCACCAGCATGCTGTGGAACCTCGTCTGAGCCCGATTACGTGTCGCGGCAATTGGCAAGTGCGCTAGCTTCTGCGGCGCTGCTACTGCTCTTCGCGCACGTGTCCGAAGCCGCCGACCACGCTCGAGAGAAAAAGTGGGCGGATGAGATCACGCCGGGCATCGTAGTGGGCGATCCGGTCTGCCTCACGAGCGAGAGCGGGGTGCGGTTTCTCGCGATCCACACCGCCGTGCCCAATGCGCGGACTGTCGTGATTCTCGCGCACGGGCTGGGTGTGCATCCGGACTGGGGTGTCATCGGAGCATTGCGCGTGCGTCTCGCGGACCTCGGCTACGCGACCCTCTCGCTGCAGATGCCAGTGCTCCCGGCAGATGCGAAGGCCGATCAGTACCCGGCAACCTTTCCGGAAGCGGCCGAGCGATTCGATGCGGGGGTCGCATTCCTGAAAACGACGGTGCGTGACCAAAAGATCGTCGTGGCAGCGCACAGCATGGGCGCGCGCATGGCCGATTACTGGCTGGTCAGACGCAATCCCGCAGATATTCAGGCGTGGGCGAGCATCAGCATCGGTAACGGCGTGTTCGAGGATCCCGCGAGGCTCACGTTGCCCGTTCTCGACGTCTATGGTCAGCACGACCTCGAGGCAGTGATCGCGAATGCGCCGCAGCGGCGCACGGCGATCAGCGCGAACCCGCGATCGGCGCAGGTCGTGATCCCGGGAGCGGATCACTTCTTTGAGGGAAAGGAAGCAGCGCTCGCGGACGTGCTACGCGAGTTCTTCGATCAGGCGCCGAAGTAACCGAAACGGGGCATCCGCGCCAGAACGCTGGTGACCGAGTCAACGATCACGGCTCGTCGTCGGAAAAATCGGAGCTCGCCGCGCGCGTCAACCGATCGCGCACCGCCAGCCACTCCGGCTCCTCCGGTACTGCCTCCACCAATAGCACGTCCGCGCCCGCGTCGTCGAGGCGACGCAGCGCGCCGTACATCGCTTTCGCGAAGTCGATGGGATTGTCCGGTGCGGTGAACTCGACCACGTTCGGCGACATCGCCGCGGCATGCCGCGAGAGGACCGCGACGCGGCGGTCACGCCGCGAGAGTTCCTCGATCGCAGCGGCGAGTTCTCCCGCCGGCACCAGCCGCATCGCGGTGCGGGGAGCATAGTGGGACGCGAGCCGTCCCGGCGCGCGCGGCGCATCGTGGCCTCCTGCAACCGGCCTGGTCCCGATGACCGCCGCGATCGCGTCGGCCGAGATGCGCCCCGGTCGCAGGAGACGCGGAACGCCCGCCGAGAGATCAACGATCGTCGATTCGATGCCCACCTCGCACGGTCCGCCGTCGAGTACGATCTGCACGTCATCCCCAAGCTCCGCACGCACATGCTCCGCCGTCGTGGGCGAAAGCCGGCCGAAGCGGTTTGCAGAAGGTGCCGCAATCCCGCCGCCGAAGGCTCGCAGCAGATCGAGCGCGAGACCATGATACGGCACGCGCAGGCCGACCGTGTCCTGCCCGCCGGTCACAACGTCGGACACGTGGGGCGCGCGCTTGAGCACCAGGGTCAACGGCCCGGGCCAGAATGCGGCTGCCAGTGCACGCGCCTTTTCCGGCACCTCGATGGTCCAGTGCGAGAGATGACTCGCATCGGGCAGATGAACGATCACCGGATGATCCTGAGGCCTATCCTTCACCGCGAAGATGCGTCGTACAGCCGCTTCGGTGGATGCGTCCGCTCCGAGACCGTAGACGGTTTCCGTGGGGAAGGCGACGAGTCCGCAGGAGCGCAGCACTGCGACCGCGCGCTCGATTTCGGGGCTGCTTGCGAGGCGCACTTCACGCATGGCGCGAACCGGCCGCAACAGACATCCCGTCTTCCCGCACGTCGCGATCGGCTACGGTCACGACTGCGTCAGCATCCTAAGCGCTTCCCAGTACTTTG
Source organism: uncultured beta proteobacterium (assembly GCA_963747225.1). Lineage (GTDB taxonomy): Bacteria > Pseudomonadota > Gammaproteobacteria > Burkholderiales > JAEUMW01 > JAEUMW01. The sequence continues at coordinate 167,091 of CAVVES010000013.1, forward strand.
CCGCGGTCTTGTCGACGATGTGTTGGGGCAGAGAAGGCGCCGGAGGTTGCTTGTTCCAGTGAATCGATTCGAGCCAGTCCCGCACGAACTGCTTGTCGAAGCTCGGCGGACTCATGTCGACCGCGTAGAGATTGCTCGGCCAGAAACGCGACGAGTCCGGCGTAAGCGCTTCATCGATGAGATGCAGGATGCCGCCGGAATCGAGACCGAACTCGAACTTGGTATCCGCGATGAGAATACCCTTGGTCCCGGCGTACTCGGCCGCGGCGGAGTAGAGCTGCAGTGAAATGTCGCGCACCTGCGCTGCGAGTGGCCGTCCGACCGCGCGTTCCATTTTCGCGAAGGAAATGTTCTCGTCGTGGGTGCCGGCGGGCGCCTTGCTGGCCGGCGTGAAGATCGGCGCCGTCAGCTTCGACGCCTCACGCAGTCCCTTCGGCAGGCGAATGCCACAGATCTTCCCGGTGGCCCGATAGTCTTTCCACCCAGACCCCGCGATGAACCCGCGGACCACGGCCTCGATCGGCAGCGGCTGGAGGCGTTTGACGACAAAGGACCGCCCTGCGACCTGCTCACGCTCCGCGGGCCCCACGACCGAGACCGGGTCGATGCCCGTGAGATGATTCGGAACCACGTGCGCAAGCTTCTCGAACCAGAATGCGGAGAGTGCCGTGAGCACGCTGCCCTTGCTGGGAATCGGTGTCGGCAGGATCACGTCGAACGCCGACAGCCGGTCGGTCTGAACGATGAGCAGCCGGTCCGTGCCGACCGCATAGATGTCCCGCACCTTGCCGCGGTGCAGGAACGGCAGGCTCTTGAGACTGGACTCGAACAATGGCGGCTCGGTGCGATCGCTCATCGGGTTCCTTGCTTGCGAAACGGAAGCGGATTACTTCTCGACGATCTTCTTCAGGTTTGCGAGTCCGGACGTGTATACACCTGTGATCGCCTTCACGGCGGCCTCGTCGTCCTGTCCAGGCGGCGGATTGTTGTTCGGGAACGCGCGATAGAACGCCCCCCGCCACTCGACCAGCGCTTTGCCTCCATCGGCCGGCTTCACGCTGAGGATCGAGCTGTAGTTGGTCACCGGCAGCGCGCCACCGTCCGCGGCCCGATATTTCATGGTCATTTTGTCAGCGCTGTAGTCTTCCAGCGTCTCGACGATCTTGCCGCCGTCCTTGAGGGTAAGGGTCCGCATTGCCCCCACTTCGTTGCCCTTGCTGGACGGACTCTGCGCGACGGCGGGGTGCCACTTCGCCAGCGCGTCGAAATCCTTGATCACGTCCCAGACCTTCTGGGGACTCGCATCGATGGTGACGGATTCGACGACCTTCTGCCGCGTCGGGCCGTGGGCGGAAGCCGTGGCGGACAATCCCAGGCACAGGGCCAGGGCGAGCGATGCAAAGCGCATGGACAACTCCCTAAAATCGAAGAGAAAAACCGGAGGATGAGAACGGAGCGCCTTCAGGGCGCACCGATGAACTGGCCGAATCCGCGGCTGTTACTGCCCGTGTCAACCTTCGCGAGAACCTTGAGAGTGCTCGCGTCGACGACGGCGACATTGTCGTCCATCCAGTTGACGACGTACACCCGATCGCCGTAAACCGCGACGCCTTCCGGGTACCCGCCGACAGGCACCGTTGCAACGACCTCGTTGTTGTGGGCATCGATCACCGACAGGGTGTCCGCGTGCTGATTGGTGACGTACACCTTGTCGGCGACAGCGTCCACCGCGGCACCGTAGGGCGCCGATCCGACCTTCACGGTCGCGACCACCGCACCCGATGCGACGTCGACGACGGTCACGTCGTTGCTCCAGACGTTCACCACGTAGAGTCGATCGCCCGGGGGGTCGATGGCGACGGCGAACGGATGATTCCCCACCCGTAACTCCGCGACTTCCTTGAGCGCGGCAGCGTCGATAACGGACACGGTGTTGCTGTCGCGATTCGCCACGAACACCCTCCGCCCGTCCGGGTGCACCACCACGCCCGCAGGAGCGCGGCCAACCGACACCATGCCGAGGTAGCGATTAGTGGTTCCGTGAAAAACGAGGACGCGGTTGTTGAACCAGTCCGCGAGCCAGACCCGCGAGCCGTCCGGCGAGACGGCGATGCCGACCGGACCATCGCCGGCGGGCAACGTGTCCACCACCTTGTTCGACTTCATGTCGATGATCGACATGGTCTTGCTTTCCGGGTTCGAGACGAAGGCGCGCGCGGTAGCCGAACTCACTGCGACGCCGGCCGGAGCCTTTCCGACCGGAATCGTCGCCACGACTTTCTGTTGCGCGAGATCGATCACCGAAACGTCGTTGCTGCCCTGATTGGTGATGTAGGCGAACGGCGCCGCGCTGGCGGTTATGGCAGCCGCGCTCAACGCTCCTGCCGCGAGGAGCAACCAGGACACGGCCGACGCCGCTTCAAGCCGCGCGGTCAAGCGGTCCCCCGCAGTGCTTCGTGTGCGATCGCCCCCGCCGTTGCCAGCAGCGCCCGCTTCACCTCGAGCGCGAGCGCTAGGTTCGCTTCAACGTCATCCCCGAGCACGGTGTAGTGTCCCATCTTGCGCCCGATGCGCGGGTGATGCTTGCCATAGAGATGCAGCTTCACCCGCGGATGGCCAAGCACTGCCTCCCATCGCGGTTCGCCGGCGTGCCAGGCCTCACCGAGAATGTTGACCATCACCGCAGGGCAGTGGAGCGACGTATCGCCGAGCGGTAGCTTTGCCATCACCCGCACCTGCTGCTCGAACTGCGACGTGAGGCAGGCGTCGATCGTGTAGTGGCCGCTGTTATGAGGACGCGGTGCGATCTCGTTCGCGAGCAGACGGTCCGAATCGACCACGAAGAACTCGACGCACAGCACCCCGTGATAGTCGAGCTTCTCCGCGACCGTGATGGCGGCTTCGCGCGCATGAGCGGCGACGGCAGCAGATATCCGCGCGGGCACGATGCTCACATCGAGAATGCCTTGCGCGTGAATGTTCTCCGTGACCGGGAAAGTGACCATGGCGCCGTCGAATCCTCGCACCACGACCACGGAAATCTCAACGTCGAGTGGCAGAAGTTGTTCGAGCACGCACGGCTCCTCGCCCATGGCAGCAAACGCCGCCAGAGCCTGCTCGCGGGTCTGCACCCGCACCTGGCCCTTGCCGTCGTAGCCGAAGCGGCTGCGCTTCAGGATTCCCGGAAGCAGTCGCGAATCGAGCGCCGCGCCAAGATCGTCGCGCTCATCGATGACCGCAAACGGCGCCGTTTCGAGTCCATGAGCGACGAGGAACTGCTTCTCGCAGATGCGATCCTGCGCCACGGCGACGCTCGCTGCGGCCGGACTTACGACGCAGCATCCGGCCAGGCGCTCGAGGGCCTCGGCAGGCACATTTTCGAACTCGGTGGTGACCGCGGCACACGACCCGAGTTCGTCGAGCCCGGCGCGATCCAGATACTCCGCCCTGACGTGCCGGTCGGCGACGGAGCCAGCGGGACTGTCGGCACCAGGATCCAGCACCATCACGCGGTACCCCATGCTCTGGGCCGCCATGGTGAACATCCGCCCGAGCTGGCCCCCGCCGAGGAGGCCAAGAAATGCACCGGGCGCGATCATTCGAACGTCGGGGAGGGTCATGGCGCGCACGCGCGCCGTTTGAGCAGTGCGGAACTGGCGCAACCTTTCGGCGAGAGCTTCATCGTGGAGCGCGAGCAGCGCTGTGGCGAACAGCGCGGCGTTCGCGGCGCCCGCCTCGCCGATGGCAAAGGTCGCGACCGGAACGCCCTTGGGCATCTGCACGATGGAGAGCAATGAATCGATTCCCTTCAAGGCCTTCGAAGGTACGGGGACGCCCAGCACCGGCAAAGAGGTCTTCGCAGCGAGCATTCCCGGCAGGTGCGCCGCCCCTCCGGCACCTGCGATGATGCACTTGAGTCCGCGCGCGGCCGCAGTGTCTGCATACTCGAACATTAGGTCAGGGGTGCGATGGGCCGACACGACCCGCGCCTCGAAGGGAACGCCGAGCGCTCTCAACTGACGGGCCGCGTGCTGCATCACCTCCCAGTCGCTGTCGCTGCCCATGACGATGCCGACGCTCACCAGCTCCATGTCCCGGCTCGAAAAGGAAAGCGGGAATTATAGCGGACGCGCGCGCTTTCACTCCCGAATCGGAACTCGAGAGCCAGTCAAACCCGCACGTGGAGACCGATCATGGCCTGGTGATACCTCTCTTCGACTTCCTGGTGCCGGGACACGCTGATCCCCATATCCCGCACCAGGCCGTCCTGCAGAGCGTAGACCCAGCCGTGCACCGCGAGCTCCTGCCCGCGCTGCCAGGCGTCGCGCACGATGGTCGTGTGGCAGACGTTCGCAACCTGCTCAACGACGTTGAGCTCGCAGAGCTTGTCGAGGCGTTTGTCCGGCTCCCGTATCGAAGAAAGCCACGAGGCGTGCTTGTGGCGCACGTCCTGGAGATGACGCAGCCAGTTGTCGACGAGTCCGAGCCGGTCGCCGGACAGGGCTGCGCGCACGCCGCTGCAGCCATAGTGTCCCACCACGATGACGTGCCGGACCTTGAGCATGTCGATGGCGAATTGCAGGACGGACAGGCAGTTCAGGTCGGAGTGCACGACGATGTTCGCCACATTGCGGTGAACGAAGAGCTCCCCCGGCAGCAGCCCCACGATCTCGTTGGCGGGAACACGGCTGTCGGCGCAGCCGATCCAGAGGTACTCCGGGCTCTGCTGCTCTGACAATTTCCTGAAGAAATCGGGTTGCCGCTCCTTGATGCCATCGGCCCAGGTGCGGTTGTTCGTGATGAGATGATCCAGCGGCATATCGTGACTTCCCGTCTATTTCACGCGCTGACGATGGACTACGTCGGGTTGTCGGGACGTTCGCCCGCAGCGCCTTCGGCACCATCGTGTTCACCTTCCTTGAACATGCGACTCGCGTAGATGTCTTCGGAGCGGATCGTCACGAGGTCGGCCTTGGTGAGCGTGGTGGCGCCCGATGCGTAAACGCGGTTCGCATGCCGCAGTCGTGCACGGTCGAGGGCGTTGCGCACGGAGCGCGCATTGGCGAACTGGGGCCTGCGCATGCGCCGGATCAGGTACTCGTCGAACGCACGCTCCGCATCCGGGCTGAACCGATACTGCTGGGTGGACAGCATGAGCTGCGCGATTTCCGTCAGCTCGGCCACCGAGTAATCGGGGAAGTCGATGTGATGGGCAATGCGCGAACGTACGCCAGGATTGCTCTGGAAAAAGCGCTCCATCCGGTCCTTGTAGCCGGCGAGAATCACCACCAGATCCTCGCGCTGGTTCTCCATCACCTGCATCAGGATCTCGATCGCCTCCTGGCCGTAGTCGCGTTCGTTTTCTGGCCGGTAGAGGTAGTAAGCCTCATCGATGAACAGCACGCCGCCCATCGCGCGCTTGAGCACTTCCTTCGTTTTCGGCGCGGTGTGGCCGATGTACTGGCCGACGAGGTCGTCGCGGGTGACGCTGACAAGATGTCCCTGTCGGACGTAACCGAGGCGGTGAAGAATCTCCGCCATCCGCACTGCCACCGTCGTCTTGCCGGTGCCTGGGTTGCCCGTGAACGACATGTGCAGGGTGGGCGCTTCCGCCGAGAGCCCGAGCCGCTGGCGCAGCCGGTCCACCAACAGCAGCGCCGCAATCTCGCGGATTCTTGTCTTGACCGGGACGAGGCCGACCAGCTCTCGGTCGAGCTGCCCCAGCACGTCCTCGATGCCGCTATCCTTGCACGCCTCCTTCAGATCCACCGTGGCACTGTCGGGCAGCGGTGCAGAAGCTTCTGCCGAACCGGGCTTGTCGATCGCCGTCATGCCGAACGGTGTCGGTGAGAGGGTTCAGATTACTTTCGGAGCACGGCGCTAGTAACGTTCGCTTTCGGGTTTGTCGGTGGCGTAGCTGTGGATCGTGTAGCGAAGCTGCCGGCCGTCAACCTCTTGGCGAACGACGCCGAAGCCTGGTTCCCGGTCCGGACGATTGACAATGAACGAGAGTCGCATGGTCTCCCATCCGCGCGTCGAGTCGAAGGCGTTCACCTTGACGTAGTGGTTTGGATAGGCCTTGCGGCAGGCATTCACTTCCAACAGCACACCCGCCGCGTCCTTGAGATCGAACATGGGAAGATCCCACATCTCCCAGTAGGTATTGCGCGGGTGCGGATCGTCCGTGAACTCCACGCTCAGGGCCCATCCCTGGTTGAGGGCGTATTGAATCTGCTTCTTGATCTGCTCATCGGTCAGATCGGGCAGGAACGAAAACGTCCCCTGGGTGACGCGTTTGCCTTGATTCGTCATCATCGGAGCGTGCTCCTCTTCAGCGTTGAGCGATCAGTGACTCACGTCCGGTGTGGGAACGTAGTCCGCCGTGTCGGTCGATTCATAATTGAAACTGATGTCCTTCCACAGATCCAACGCGATACGCAGTGGCTCGCACCACTTGGCCGCCTGCGCGAGAATCTCGGGACCTTCCGTCAGGTAATCGCGGCCTTCGTTGCGCGCCTGGATCATGGCTTCGAGCGCGACGCGATTTGCGGTGGCGCCAGCCTGGATGCCCTTGGGGTGACCGATCGTGCCGCCGCCGAACTGCAGCACGACGTCCTCGCCCAGGTAGTGAAGCAGCTGATGCATCTGCCCGGCGTGGATACCACCGGAAGCGACCGGCATCACCTTGTTGAGGGACGCCCAGTCCTGCTCGAAGAACAGGCCGTTCTCGAGCGCCATCGGTGTCCGCGGCTCGCGCAACGTGTCGTAGAAGCCCTTGATCATGAGCGGATCGCCTTCGAGCTTGCCGACGACGGTGCCGGCGTGGATGTGGTCGACGCCCGCCATGCGCATCCACTTGCAGATCACGCGGAAGTTCATGCCGTGATTCTTCTGACGCGAATAGGTAGAATTCCCGGCGCGGTGGAGGTGAAGAATCACGTCGTTCTTCCGCGCCCACTTTGCCATCGACTGGATCGCGGTGTAGCCGATGACGAGGTCGATCATGACGATCACCGAGCCGAGCGACTTGGCGAAGTCGGCGCGTTCGTACATGTCCTCCATCGTTCCCGCGGTGACGTTGAGATAGTGGCCCTTCACCTCGCCGGTCGCGGCGGAAGCCTTGTTCACGGCTTCCATGCAGTACAGAAAGCGATCGCGCCAGTGCATGAAGGGTTGCGAGTTGATGTTCTCGTCGTCCTTCACGAAGTCGAGTCCGCCCTTGAGGGCTTCGTAGACCACGCGCCCGTAGTTCTTGCCGGAAAGACCGAGCTTCGGCTTCGTTGTCGCGCCAAGGAGCGGGCGTCCGAACTTGTCCAGGCGCTCACGCTCCACCACCATGCCGGTGGCCGGACCCTGAAAGGTCTTCAGGTACGCGACAGGGATCCGCATGTCTTCCAGCCGCAGCGCCTTCACCGCCTTGAAGCCGAACACGTTGCCGATGATGGAAGCGGTAAGGTTGGCGATCGAACCGGGCTCGAAGAGGTCCAGGTCGTAGGCGATGTAAGCGAAGTACTGCTGATCGATGTTGGTTCCAGGCCCCGTGTTGGGCACCGGATCCACGCGATACGCCTTGGCACGATACAGGTCGCTCGCGGTGAGGCGGTCGGTCCACACCACGGTCCAGGTAGCGGTGGACGATTCGCCCGCCACCGCGGCAGCCGCTTCTTCCGAGTCCACACCGGCCTGCGGGGTGATGCGAAAAAGTGCGATGACGTCGGTGTCCTTCGGGGTGTAGCTGGGCTCCCAGTAACCCATCTTCTTGTAGGGAATGACGCCCGCCTTGTAGCGCTCTCTACTGTCGGTGATGGTTTCAGACTTGCCCATTTGCGGTCTCCAGTTGTTTGAGCGCGGCTACCCCGATCGATGTTCCCGGGGAGTGTCCAGAGCGAATGATCGCGCAATCTTGCACAACCTGCGCACGGTTTCTCTGACGACTCCGGCGCGAGCAATATAGTCCGCTGCAAACCATCAGAACAAGTTAATAATTCTAATCCTTATGATAAGATCGGCCGCATACCGAGAAACAGGAGGAGGGTCGTGCTGCACCTCACTTTGCGCCAGCTTCGGGTGTTCGGAGCAGTCGCCCGGCACCTGTCTTTCTCGCGCGCGGCGGAGGAGCTTTATCTCACTCAACCCGCCGTGTCGATGCAGATCAAGCAGCTCGAGGACAACATCGGGTTGCCGCTGTTCGAGCAGCTCGGCAAAAAGATCTACCTCACCGACGCCGGTCGCGAACTGTCCCAGTACAGCCGCTCCATCGCGCAGCAGCTCAAGGAAATGGAAGAAGTCCTCGACCAGCTCAAGGGCCTGGAACGGGGGCGACTGCTCGTTTCGGTGGTGAGCACTGCCAAGTACTTCGTTCCCGGGCTGCTCGCGCGTTTCCAGAAAATGCACCCCAAAGTGGCGGCGAGCATCTACGTCGCCAATCGGGAGCATGTGCTGAAGCACCTCGCGGACAACGAAGTAGACCTCGCGATTCTCGGGCGACCGCCGCAAGGGATGGATCTGCAAGCGGAGCCGATCATGGAGAATCCGCTGGTGTGCGTGGCCGCGCCCGATCATCCGCTTGCGAAGCAGAAGAGGATTTCGCTGTCCCGTTTGGCCCAGGAAAGCTTCCTCGTGCGCGAGGCCGGATCGGGAACACGCAACGCGATGGAGCGATTTTTCAGCGAACATGAAATCCCGCTCAATCGCAGCATGGAGATGGACACCAACGAAGCGATCAAAGCCGTGGTCGGAGCGGGACTGGGATTGTCCGTGATCTCGCTCCACACCTGCGAGCTCGAGGTCGAAACGGGGCGGCTCGTCGTGCTCAACGTCGAGGGGTTTCCAATCGTGCGCAACTGGTATCTGGTGCATCGTACCCAGAAGCGGCTGACCGCCGTCGCCCAGAGCTTTCGGGAGTATCTGCTCAGCGAGGCGCCGAAGGTTGTGGCAGCCCGCAAACCGGCGCGGGCTGCAGCGCGGTAGCTTTCCTCGCGTGGAAATCAATATCCTCGAACTGCCGCTGTCGCTGATCTCGATCGTGGCGGCGTTCGCGGGTGTGGTCGTTCTCGTCGCGGCGCTCACTGCGCTCGTGCGCCGGTGGCCGTTCGCCTTCGTTTTCCGGACCGTCGTGGCGATGCTTTTCTTGGCAGTAGCAGCCGTGGGCGGGATGCTCGGAATCGGCACGCTGGGATATCTCGCGCTCACGAAGGAGGAAGTCGCGGCGCGAATCAAGGTCGAACCCGCCGGCCCCGGACGCTTTACCACGAGGTTCCGGTTCCCCGATGGCCGAACCGCTACCTACGTGCTCGCCGGCGACGAGGTTTACGTCGATGCCCGCATCCTGAAGTGGAAACCGATCGCGAATCTTCTCGGTCTGCACACCCAGTACGAACTGGACCGGGTCGCGGGTCGTTTTCGCGACCTGGAGGATGAGCGCACCCGCCCCCGCACGGTCTTCGCGCTCGGTCAGACGAAGCCATTGGACGTGTTCACCCTGCGCCAGAGATACGCGCTGCTGGAACCGGTGGTCGACGCCGAATACGGTTCGGCATCCTTCGTTCCCGCCGATCACAACGCGGAGTGGGATCTCCTGGTTTCCACGAGCGGACTCATGTTCCGCCCGTCGGCAGAGACGCCCCGTTCCCATCAGCACTGACGGTCCCCGCGGAGGCCGCAACGAGCCCCGGCCACTGAGCTGGCCAGTATTCGAGCGGGTCGCGCTTGAAGCCGCTCTTGGCGAACTGGTGCCAGCGCCCGACCACGAAGGAGAGGATCAGGTTCGCCCGGGCGGCCGTATCTAACTGAGCCCGGATCTCGTTCTGGCTGGCGGCGAAGCGCAGTGCCTGCCGGATTGTCGCTTCGATCCGGTCATGGAGCTGATTGATGCGCGCCTGCAGGCGTTCGTTCTCGTTGACGAGCGCATCGCCGATCAGCACTCGCGTCATGCCGCGGTTCTTCTGCGCGAACGCGAGCAGCATCGAAATCGTGTGCTCGATCTGTTTGAGGCCGCTCGATTCCTCCGCCGTGATCTTGTTCGCGAGCGCGAAAACGGTCTGCTCGATGAATTCGATCAGCCCTTCGAACATCTGGGCCTTGCTGGCGAAGTGCCGGTAGAGCGCCGCTTCCGACACGTCGAGCCGCGCGGCGAGGGCCGCGGTGGTGATCTTTTCGGGCGATGGCCGCTCAAGCATCTCTGCCAGCACTTCCAGGATCTGCTGCTTTCTTTGCCCCGGCTTGGTCGCAGGCATTCGGTCGTCTCCAGTGTTGTTTTGTCAGCCGAGAACGGCAGCAACGGCGCGCAGTTCGCGCACGCTGCGAACGCTTGCATCCACCCAGGCCGGCGCGGGACCGCGGGCAGTGACCCAGATCGTTTTCATGCCGAGCCGCTTTGCGGTCAGAAGGTTCTTGAGTGAATCCTCGACCATTACGCAGCGGCGCGGATGCAGGTAGTGCCGCCGCAAAAGGCGGAGAAATCCGCCCGGATCCGGCTTCGGCCGAAAGCCCGTATGCTCGATGGAGAACACGCCATCGAAGAGATCCTCGATGCCGAGGATGCGCAAGACGGCCTCGACATAGTGGGCCGGCGCATTCGAGAACACCAACTTGCGGCCGCGCAACGGACGCAGCGCCGCCCGCAGCCCCGGCTGGCGCAGGATCATCGAGGGCAGGTCGGGGAACTCGTGGGTGACCCGCAGAAAATCGTGGGGGTCGATGGCGTGGTGACGCATGAGACCCAGGAGGGTGGCGCCGTAACGCTTCCAATAGTGACGCCGCAATCGACCCGCCTCTTCGGTGTCGAGATCGAGGTGGCGCTCGAGGTACTCCGTCATGGAGCGGTTGAGGTGCGGGAAGACGTGCGGCGATGCGTTGTGAAGCGTGTTGTCGAGGTCGAAGATCCATGCGCGCGCCCGCATTCGGCGCGCTACGGGCTGCATCATTTCGAACGGATCAACGTGCCGACACCCTCGTCCGTCAGGATCTCGAGAAGCAGCGCGTGCTCGACCCGGCCGTCGATGATGTGCACGCTCTTCACGCCGCTCCGCGCCGCGTCGACCGCCGAAGCGATCTTGGGCAGCATGCCGCCGGAGAGCGTCCCGTCGGCTACCAGATCGTCGATGCTCTTCGGAGTGAGACCGGTGAGGAGATTTCCCTGCTTGTCGAGCACGCCCGGGGTGTTGGTGAGCAGAATCAGCTTCTCCGCGTTCAGCACCTCCGCGAGCTTCCCTGCCACGAGGTCGGCGTTGATGTTGTAGGACTCGCCCTCCGGCCCGACGCCGATGGGGGCGACCACCGGGATGAATCCACCCTGCTCCAGGGAGTCGATGACGCCCGGGTCGATTCCGGCAATTTCCCCCACCTGCCCGATGTCGATCCATTCCTCCGGACGTTCCTTGTTGGGCAGCAGCATCTTGCGTGCGTGGATGAAGCTGCCGTCCTGCCCGGTGAGGCCGACTGCCTTGCCGCCCGCGCGGTTGATCAGGGTGACGATGTCCTTGTTGACAGCACCGCCCAGCACCATCTCCACGACGTCCATGGTCTCCGCGTCGGTCACGCGCATGCCTTGGACGAACTCTCCCTTCTTGCCGAGACGCCCGAGCAACTGCTCGATCTGGGGTCCGCCACCGTGCACGACGACGGGGTTCAGTCCGACCAGCTTCAGCAGCACCACGTCGTGGGCGAAAGACTGTTGCAGGCGCGCATCGGTCATCGCGTTGCCGCCGTACTTGATGACGATGGTTTTGCCGTGGAAGCGCCGGATGTAGGGCAACGCCTCGGCGAGGTTGAGCGCCTTCTGAGCGGCGGCGGAGGGTGTGAGGGTCATGCGGATCACCAGCGATTGAGCGCGCCCAATTCTACACGACAAAAAAGAAAGGCGGCCTGAAGCCGCCTCTCTCAGCTCGTGAGCAAGCCCTTACTGGATGGACAGTCGCTTGGCGCTGACGACGGCCTTCTTGGGCAGCGTCAGCTCCAGCACCCCGTCGGTAAACTTGGCCTGGGCCCCGGCTTCATCGATGTCCTGACCGAGGGTGAACGAACGCGCGACCTTGCCGTGATACCGCTCCCGGCGCAGCACCCGTTCGTTTTCCTTCTGCTCGTTCTCAGCCTTGACTTCGGCGGACACAGTAACCTGGCTGCCGTCCACGCTCACCTCGATGTCCTCCTTCTTGGCGCCGGGCAGTTCGGCATGGACGGTATACGCCTTCTCGTCTTCCCTTACATCCATCTTGAACTGGGCCGGCTGGTTCGCCTCGAGCGACATGGGACGCACAAAGAAGCCACGCAGCAAATCGTTGAATGCCTCGTCCAGCGGATCGATACGCTTGATGTTCATCATCCTGATCTCCTTGATCTCACAACCCCTGACGGGTATGCCGCAAAAATGGGGGGCGACAAGGCGATTTCAAGGGGTCCGGGGCGTGTCGTTCAAACGCGCTCAGTCGGCGCGGATGACCACAAGGAGAATGTCTGGTTTGGGACTGAGTGCAACCTGGAGCCAATAGCTGCCTGCCGCCTCGAACGTATACAGGAGAATCTTGTTGGCACCATCGCAGGCGAACACGCCTTCTTCCCGGGCAGGGTCGAGCAGTTTGCCCGATGGACTCACGACATCCAGCCAGACGTCCCGGCCGGTGCCGATGCGGTAGACGCCGGCTCGGGCTACATTCAGCCGCACAATGCCGCCGTAGGTCGGGCCTTTGACCTTCGCTCGCTCCTTCTCCAGATCTCGCGATATCGCCGGCAAGGCAACCGTCTTCTCGGGCGAAAGCTGGATCGTGAGGCGTTGCCGTTCAGGCGCCGCGCGCGCTTGCGTCGTCGGCCTGCTCAACGCAGCCATGACCAAAGGCTTTCCCGGGCAAAGACTCAGCTCGGGCGCGGGATCGACCGCCGCCCCGACTGCCGTGGTGATCGTGCCGGCGAGCACCAGCGGAAGAGTCAACGCCACAGGTCGTTTCATTCGCGAGCTCCGGAACGCGTCGAAGCGGTTAGCACGCAGGCCCTAGTCCGCTGAACCAGATGAATCGCACCTGATGCGGCGACGTGGGTCGGCATACTTCCACTTCAGTGGTGCGGCATTTTTGTTGTACTGACGGATGTATCGCGTGAGTTTCTTGTCCAGGTCTTTGACGCTGGTGAACACACCCCGGGTGATAACGTCGCGCTGGATGCGGGCGAACCAGTTCTCGACTTGGTTAAGCCAAGAGGAGTAGGTGGGCGTGAAATGCATCGTCACGTTCGAATGCTCGGCCAGGAACGACTGAACCGCAGGGGTCTTGTGGCTGCTGACGTTGTCGCAGATGACGTGGATTTCCTGTCCAAAGGGTTGGTTGCTCACCACATCGGTGAGAAAGCCGACGAACTGTGCGCTGGTGTGGCGCGCAGCGGTCTTGCCGAGCACTTCGCCGGTGGCCGTGTTCAACGCCGCGAACAGGCTCAACGTGCCGTTGCGCTTGTACTCGAAGCCGTGACTCTCGGCCCGCCCACGCGACAGTGGCAACATGCGGTCCTTGCGATCGAGGGCCTGGATGGCGGTCTTTTCGTCCACGCAGAACACCGCCGCGTGCGTCGGAGGATTCAGATACAGCGCGATCACGTCGGCCGCCTTGGTCTCGAAGTCCGGATCGTTGGAGACCATGTGCCGCTCGAGCCGGTGAGGCTGGAGGTCGTGCTTGCGCCAGATGCGCTGCACGGTCATGAACGGCAGGCCCAGTTGGGCGGCGAGCTTGCGGCTGCTCCAGTGCGTAGAGCCGTCCTTGGGCTTGCGCTTGAGCGTGTAGTCGAGCACCCGCGCTTCCAGCCGTGCCAAATCGCTTCGCGGTGCCCGACCCGGATGACGAGCATACAGCCCCGCCAGGCGATCGGCGGTAAAGCGCGTCTTCCACGTCGAGATGAAACGCGAGTCGCAGCGCAACTCACTCATGATCGCCTCGCGCGAGGCCCCTTCATCGAGCAACAGGATCAGTCGCGCGCGCCGCACTTGACCCACGGCCATCGTGCGGCTGCGCTGCCTGCTCATCAATTCCCGCCGCTCGGCTTCGCTCAGATTCATCTTTCCCATGCACCTACGAACAGGTGCATATTCATTGGTTCAATCGACTAGTGATGATGAGCGGGTCCGGGCTTGGCGTTCTTCACCTCGGCGCTGACATTGACGGTCTGGGTCTTGCCCCCAGACTCTATCACCAGGGTGAGGGGAATTTTCTCGCCGACCTTGAAGGGCTTCCTGATATCCATCAGCATGACGTGCAGGCCGCCCGGTTCGAGCCTGACTTCCTTGCCGGCCGGGAGATCGATTTTCGGCACTGCCCGCATCCGCATCACATCGCCGTCCATGTTCATGCTGTGCAGCTCTGCCACGCCGGCTTCGGGCGATTCGACCTTCAGCAGCGCCGCCGGCTCATCGCTCACGATGTCGAAGTAGGCACCCGCGACGCTCTGCCCCGGCACTGTGGGTTTCGACCAGGCGTTCGTGACCCTGACGCCCACGTCCGCGCGGACGAGCGCGCAGGCCGCAAGGGCGATGGCAGTGACCGCAAGGCGTGCAACCAGAATCCGGAAGTTCCGGTTCATGTTCCTTCCCTTCGTTGACGGGCACAACAGGTGCGCAACGCGCTCACCAGATTTTACTAATACCCGCCACTGCTGCCCAATCGGCCGTAAGCTGGGTGCCGTTCACGCTTTGATAGATCGGGAGCTGCACGAAACCGTAGAGAAACAGATTTCTGACGACCGTGATGTTGATGCCGGGGCTAACGAATACCTGTCGGCTGCCCGAATCTTCGGGTTCGGCCTGCAGACCGCTGTCCCGCCACTTGACGAGGGCGTTGACCTGAAGCAGCAGGGCGACGTCCGTGGCCACCGGATAGGACAAGCCCGCGTTCGCGGCGAACTGTGTACCGGGCCGGAAATCCTCGCGATTGTTGAGCGGCGTCTGGACCGTAGCTGAAGCGAAATAACCCAGGCTCGACGTTCCAAACCACCCGTTGCCGTAAAGGCCAGCGATCAACTGGGTGGTGCCGGTCCCCGGCGCCAGCGTCCGCTCCGCCCGCTCCCCTTCCGCGTTGACTTCGTTGAAGGATCCCGTGGGCAGCGTGAGGCCCAGGCGCATGCCGAACGCGGAGCCGCTGGCGTTGTTGATCTGGTAGCGACCGATGACCTTAACGTCCCCGAATCCGTTGAAGCTCCAGCTCTCCGGTTCCGGGCCTTCCACGGGGTCGTTGAAGACGTGGTCGTGGGACCGGCTCACGTAAGGCACCAGCACCGACACGCCCCAGTTCGGAGACCATGAATAGTCGAGGGTCGCGACCAGATTGCGATTGATCGTCCCGACCTCGTCGTGGGTGTCCGGAATTCCCTGGGGACCAACCTTGTTGGTCCCCGACCGCAGAATATTCTGATCCACATAGTCGCCGCGAACATCGAGCCGGAAACCAGGCTCGACGCGGATGCCGAGCGCATCGTAGGTCGTGGCGATGGTGCAGAATGCGGAACCGCAGCTCGCGGCCGCCGGAGTCGATAGCGCGGCAAGCCATGCGGTAAAGGCGAACAGATGCCAGCGACGGCGTGTGCCCATGCGTTTTCTCTCTTCTGCTTTTTGCGGAGGAGGGACGCCTCTCCCAAGGGGCTCCCAAGTCGAAATTGTAGGAACGCATGAGGACACTGCCGCTGCGGCATATTGCCGCATCCCCAATCTCGGCCCCGGCCCAAGTAAGATATGGCGATGGATCTCTCGCATGCCCTGATACCCATTCGCGAATCCGCCGACGCCTCGGCGCAGAATCTGAGGCGGCTGCTTCAACTGCGCTGGATCGCGATAGCTGGTCAGACATTGGCGATCGCCTTCGTGCACTCTGGTCTTGGCGTCCCCTTGCCGATCGGTCCGCTCGCTGCCATCGTCGCTGCCCTCGCCCTGTGGAACGCCCTCAGCTGGCGTCGTATCCGCATCCACGAGAGCGTCGGCAACCGGGAGTTTGTCATCCAGATTCTGGTCGACGTTCGTGGCATTCTCCGGCTTACTGTATTTCTCCGGTGGCTCCACCAATCCGTTCGTGTCCCTGTACCTGCTGCCGCTTTTCATCGCGGCCACACTGCTGCCCCCAGCCTGCACTTGGGTAGTGGCGGCGCTCACCGGCATCTGCTACACGTTTCTGCTGTTCCGCTACGTCCCGCTGCCGCTGGACCACGCGCATGGCAACGATTTCTCGCTGCACGTGCTCGGAATGTGGCTCAACTTCATGCTAAGCGCCGCCCTGATCGCCTGGTTCGTGGTACAGATGGCGGTATCGATCCGCGACCGGGACCGGCGCCTGGCGCAGGCCAATGAGCGAGCGCTGCGCGACGAGAAGGTGGTTGCCCTCGGCACGCTGGCTGCGGGGGCAGCCCACGAACTCGGCACGCCGCTTTCCACCATAGCCGTGCTGGCGCGCGAGTTGGAAACCGCCTGCCGAGAACCCGCTCAACGCGAAGATCTGGCGGTGCTGCGCGCCCAGGTGGCCCAGTGCAAGCGCATCATCAGCGATCTGCTGACCGCCGCCGGACGCGCACGGGCCGAAGACGCGCATCCGCAGCCGATCGACGCCTTCGTGCAGGGCATCGTTGGACAATGGCAAGCCATGCGACCCGGTGCGTCCCTGCGCCTGCGCCTTGACGGCGCGACGCCGCCGCCGGTGATCGCCGCCGAGAAGACGCTTTCACAGGCTTTCGTGAGCCTTCTCAACAACGCTTTCGACGCGTCGCCCGCCGGCATCGAGCTCGATGGAAGCTGGACCGTCGAACGCATGACCCTGGAGATCCGGGATCGTGGCAACGGCATCGATCCCGCGACTGCCCAGCGCCTGGGGGAGCCCTTCTTCAGCACCAAGGGGCACAGTGAGGGACGCGGCCTCGGCGTGTTTCTCGCCCGCGCCGCCATCGAACGGCTCGGCGGCAAGCTCGAGCTCGGCAACCGCGAAGGCGGCGGCGCGGCAACCCGGATCGAGCTTCCCCTCAGGATGCTCCTCACGGAGAGCCCGGCATGAGCGCTGCGGTTTTGCGCCCGCGCCTGCTTGTGGTGGACGACGACGAAACCTTCGGACGCGTGCTCGGGCGGGCGCTCGAGCGGCGCGGCTTCGCGGTCGAGATCGCTGCCGGATTCAACGAGGCTCTGGTTCACGCCACGGTCGCGCCGCCGCGCTACGCGGTCGTGGATCTGAACCTGCCGGACGCGTCGGGCCTTGCGCTGATCCCGGCGCTGCGGGAACTCGACGCCGGCGTGAGGATCGTCGTGCTCACCGGCTACGCCAGCATCGCGACCGCGGTCGAGGCGATCAAGCTCGGCGCGATTCACTACCTTGCGAAGCCGGCGGACGCCGATGACGTGGTGGCTTCGCTGGGCCGTGTCGAGGGGAACGCCGATGTGGAGGTCAGCCGGCGCCCGGCTTCCGTGCGCCGCGTCGCGTGGGAGCACATGCAGCGCGTCCTGGCGGAGCACGACGGAAACATTTCCGCCGCCGCCCGCGCGCTCGGCATGCACCGTCGCACCCTTCAGCGCAAGCTCGCGAAGCGCCCGGTCCGGCATTGAGCAGAGCTGGCACGCGGCCCGCTTGTGGCGCTGCAGTATAATCCCCGTTTTTTTCCGCCGCCCCGAGACTCCGTAATGAAAGCTCTTCTTGCAGTTCTGTTTTGCCTCGCCGCATCTTTCGCCTCTGCGCAGCAGCAAGCGCCGCTTCCCGTTCCACCGCCTCCGACGATTGCCGCCAAGACTTGGGTGCTGTATGACTTTCAGGCGGACCAGACCATCGCCGGCCAGGGGGCGAACGACCGCATCGAGCCGGCCTCGCTCACCAAAATGATGACCGCCTACCTGAGCTACGAAGCGATCAGGCAGAAACGCATCGCCCTCGACCAGGTCGTTCCGGTTTCCCCGCGCGCATGGAAGGCCGAAGGCTCGCGCATGTTCATCGAGCCCAACAAGCCGGTGACGGTCAACGAGCTTATCCACGGCATGGTGATACAGTCCGGCAACGATGCGTGCATCGCGCTGGCCGAAGTCATCGCCGGCAGCGAGGCGGTGTTCGCTCAGATGATGAACCAGCAGGCCAAGAAGCTCGGCATGAAGAATACGAACTTCGTCAACGCGACCGGCCTGCCCGATCCGACGCACTACACCACCGCATACGACATGGCGCTGCTCGCGGCAGCGCTTATCCGCGATTTTCCCGAGCACTACAAGCTCAACTCCCAGAAGGAGTTCCGCTACAACAACATCACCCAGGCCAACCGCAACCGTCTGCTCTGGACCGACCCGTACGTGGACGGCGTCAAGACGGGTCACCACGACACCGCCGGCTATTGCCTGGTGGCTTCGGCCAGGCGCGACGACCGACGCCTGATCTCGGTCGTGACCGGTACCGCCTCCGAGGCGGCCCGCGCCACGGAGAGTCAGAAGCTTCTCAACTACGGCTTCCAGTTCTACGATACTGTCCGGGTGTATTCGAAGGGGCAGACGGTGGCGACTCTCAATGTCTGGAAGGGCGAGACCGACACGGTGAAGGTGGGCTTCGAACGGGATCTGTTCCTGGCACTGCCGAAAGGTGACGCGTCCAAGCTCAAGGCATCGATGCAAACGCGCCAGCCGCTGCTCGCTCCGATTGCGCCCGGGCAGGAAGTCGGGACCCTGAAGCTGACGCTGGAGGACAAGCCGATCGCCGACTACCCCCTGGTCGCTCTGCAGAACGTGGGCGTCGCCGGCATCTTCGGTCGCGGCATCGACACGATCCGCCTCTGGTTCGACAAGTGAACGCTCAGGTCGTCCATCTGAACGGTGCACTCGTGCCTCTGGCCGAGGCGCGGGTGCCGGTGCTCGACCGCGGTTTCGTCTTCGGCGACGGCGTCTATGAGGTCATCCCGGTCTACGGGCGTGTGCCCTTTCGCCTGCCGGAGCACCTGACGCGGTTGCAGAACAGCCTCGACGCAATCCGCATCGCGAACCCCCACAGCGCGGAAGCGTGGGCAGGTCTGGTGGTGGATCTCGTGCAGCGCCAGCCCTGGGCAAACCAGAGTCTCTATGTGCAGGTCACGCGGGGCGTGGCGAAGCGGGATCATGCCTTTCCGAAGGGTGCAACGCCGACCGTCTTCATGATGAGCGGAGAGCTCACCACACCCCCGAAAGAAGAGGTCGAGAACGGAGTCAAGGCGGTGACCGCCACTGACTTCCGCTGGGGGCGCTGCGACATCAAGTCCATCGCGCTTCTCGGGAACGTGCTGCTGCGGCAAGTGGCGGTGGACGCCGGCGCGACGGAAACCGTTTTGTTCCGCGATGGTTTCCTGACCGAGGGTGCGGCGAGCAACATCTTCGTGATCAGGGACGGCGTCCTCCTCGCGCCGCCGAAGAGCCATCTCATCCTCCCCGGCATCACGTACGACGTGGTGCTCGAGTTGGCTGCGGCAAGCGGCATACCGCAAAAGGTTCGCGAAGTGACCGAGCGCGAAACGTTCGCCGCGGACGAGTTGTGGATGACGTCCTCCACCAAGGAAGTATTGGCAATCACCGCCCTGAACGACCGACAGATCGGCACGGGCAAGCCGGGACCGCTGTTTCGGCGCATGCACGCGCTCTATCAGGAGGTAAAGGCCGCGTGTGCTGCCGGGAGTCCCGTGGCCGCGGATACGCCGTGAACCAGGAAGAACTCGCCAGCCTGATCGAGTATCCCTGCGACTTCCCCATCAAGGTCATGGGAAGCTCACAGCCCGGATTTGCCCAGGCGGTCGTCGACATCGTGCAGCGCCACGCGCCGGATTTCGACGCGGCGACGGTCGAGATGCGAATGAGCCGCGAGCGGAAATACGTTAGCGTGACGGCGACCATCCGCGCCACCTCGCGCAAGCAGCTCGATGCGCTCTACCGGGAGCTGTCCGACCATCCGACGGTAGTGATGGTGCTCTGATCGAGGAAGACGGGGAAAGGGGAAAGGGAGAAGGGTGAATACCGTCACCGATGCTCGAACTGCCCGAGTCGACCCGTCGTCCCAGCCTTGTCCGCGTTCTCCGGTGGTCCGAACGCTCGGACTCGTGGCGTACGAGCCCACGTGGCGTGCGATGCAGGATTTCACCGCGCAGCGCGACCCGAACACGCGCGACCAACTGTGGGTTGTCGAGCATCCGTCCGTATTCACCGTAGGCCTCAACGGGAAGCTGGAGCATCTGCTGCGCTCCTCCGAGATTCCGGTCGTGAAGATCGACCGCGGCGGGCAGATCACCTACCACGGACCCGGCCAGGTGGTCGTTTATCTGCTGCTCGACCTGCGGCGCCGCGGCTACGGCATCCGCGAACTCGTGCGGCGCATGGAGCGGGCGGTGGTCGCGCTGCTCGCGGAAGAGGGTATTGCCGCCGAGGGCCGTCCCGACGCGCCAGGCGTATACGTTGCCGGCGCGAAGATCGCCGCACTGGGGCTACGCGTGAGGAACGGCTGCTGTTACCATGGGCTTGCGTTCAACGTCGACCTCGACCTAGCACCGTTCGCGGACATCAACCCGTGCGGCTACGCCGGCCTGAAAGTGACGCGAACGCGGGACCTCGGCCTCGATCTATCGGTGGACTCCGCCGGCCGTCGTCTGACCGAAACGTTGCTACGCTTGCTCGACTGACCCGGAGCCCCCGATGAGCTCGTTGCCCGACAAACAGACCGGCGCCGCCAAGACAGCCCGCATCCCGATCAAGATCGTGCCCCAGGAGCGGCTGAAGAAGCCGGAGTGGATCCGCGTGCGGGCCGCCAGTTCGCCGACCTTTGGCGAGGTCAAGCGGGCGCTGCGGGAGCACAACCTGCACACGGTGTGCGAGGAAGCGTCCTGCCCCAACATCGGCGAGTGCTTCAGCAAGGGCACGGCAACCTTCATGATCCTCGGTGACCTGTGCACCCGGCGCTGTCCGTTCTGCGACGTGGCCCACGGCCGCCCGCAGCCCCCGGATGCGAACGAGCCGGTCAACCTGGCGCAGACCATCGCCGCGATGAAGCTCAAGTACGTAGTGATCACGAGCGTCGACCGGGATGACCTGCGCGACGGCGGCGCGCAGCATTTCGTAGACTGCATCCGTGCCGTGCGCGAATATTCGCCCGCCACGAAGATCGAGATTCTCACCCCGGATTTCCGCGGACGCCTCGACCGCGCGCTGGACATCCTCATGACCTGCCCGCCGGACGTGATGAACCACAATCTCGAGACCGTGCCCCGGCTGTACCTGCAAGCGCGTCCGGGGGCGGACTATCGCCATTCGCTCAAGCTGCTCCACGATTTCAAGTTGCGCGTACCCGATGCCCCGACCAAGTCGGGACTGATGGTCGGGCTGGGAGAGACCGACGAGGAAATCGTCGAAGTGATTCGCGACCTGCGCGACCATAAGGTGGACATGCTCACCGTGGGCCAGTACCTGCAGCCGAGCGGTGGCCACCTGCCGGTGCTACGTTACGTGGAACCCGCGGTGTTCAAGATGTACGAGCACGAAGCCGTGTCGCTGGGTTTCACCAATGCGGCGTGCGGGCCGATGGTCCGTTCGAGCTACCACGCCGACCAGCAGGCGCACGAAGCCGGCTACGTCTGAGCATCGATGGGTCACGTGGTTTCGCGCAGCTTTGCGTCGAGCAAAGTGTGCAGCCGCGGAATGTCGGGCGCGCCGACGATCTTCTGCACGATGTTGCCGCGCTTGTCGATGATGAAGGTCGTGGGCGTGGCGGACACGCCGCCGAAGGATTCCTCGATCCGTCCCATCGGATCGAGGGCGATCGAGAACGGCAGCTGCTCGCGACCTGCGAATTCGAGCACGTGGTTCGGCGGATCGTAGCGCATCGCAACTGCGATTAGCTCGAAGCCACGGTCGTGAAAGCGCTGGTGCACGGTTGCGAGATCGGGCATCTCCCGAACGCAGACCTCGCACGTCGTCGCCCAGAAATTCACGGCTACCACTTTCCCGCGCAGGTCCTGCATGGCGACGTTGCGGCCGCTCAGGGTCGTGAAGGTAACATCGGGTGCTGACTTCGCCGCGTCACAGGCGGCGAGAGCCGCAACGAGGAGGAAAACCAGAACCACAGACGCGCACGAACGCGTCGGCGAGTGACTTATCCTTTTTCCCTCAACATCGAAATGCGAGGCTGTCATGGGCATGATCAACGAGTTCAAGGAGTTCGCTCTAAAAGGCAATGTAATGGACCTCGCGGTTGGCGTCATCATTGGCGGCGCCTTCGGGAAGATCGTCGATTCGGTCGTAAGCGACCTGATCATGCCGATTGTGGGGCGCATCGTCGGGGGCCTCGACTTTTCGAACTATTACGTCGCGCTCAAGGATATCCCCCCGGGCGCCACGCAAACGCTTGACGGCCTGAAGAAGGCGGGGGTCCCGGTCTTCGCCTATGGCAACTTCTTCACGATCGCACTGAATTTCGTGATCCTGGCTTTCATCATTTTCCTCATGGTGAAGTGGATCAACAAGCTGCGCGCCCAGACGCCGCCGGCGGCGCCGCCGGAGGATCCAGCCGATGTCGTGCTCCTGCGCGAGATCCGCGACGAGCTGAAGAAGCGATAGCGCGTCTCTCACCGACGAGATCGAGGCCGTGGGCGTCCAACCGCTGGAATGCGGACGAGGACGGCCCTGAGACTGCGCTCAGACGATGGCGGAGCCTCGGTAGTGCTCAAGAGAGGGATTGCCTCGCAGTTCCAACAGGCGCTGTCCACAGTGCAGAGGTTGTCGGCAATGAACTTGTGGTGAGCCCAGACGCGACGCGCGAATCAGTCGGGCTACGAGCCCTGCCTGGCCCACGAATCACGCATCGTCACCGTGCGATTGAACACCGGCTTGCCCGACGCGTGATCGGCTTGATCCGCGACGAAGTATCCGTGCCGCTCGAACTGGAAACGCTCCTCGGGCTTGGCCTGACCCACCGCGGGCTCGACGTAGGCGGTGATGATTCTCCTGGCGTTCGGGTTGAGGTCGCTCAGGAAATCGCGGCCATCCGAACCCGGGTGGGGCACGCGGAACAGCCGGTCGTACAGTCGCACCTCCGCCGCTACGGCGTGCCTGGCCGATACCCAATGCAGGTTGCCCTTCACTTTCTTCTGCTCCGAGCCGGGCGTCCCGCTGCGCGTCTCGGGCTGGTACTCGCAGTGAACGATGCTCACGTTGCCGGCCGCGTCCTCCTCGAACCCCGTGCACCTGACGACGTAAGCGTAGCGCAGCCGCACCTCGTTGCCGGGATAAAGCCTGTAGTAGCCCTTCGAGGGCAACGCCTGGAAATCCTCGCGCTCGATCCATAGCTCGCGCGCAAACGGCATGCCGCGCTTGCCCAGTTCGGGCTTCTGCGGATGGTTGGGCGCCTCGCACACCTCGTCTCGGTCCGCGGGGTAGTTGTCAATCACCAGCTTGATCGGATCGAGCACGCCGATCCGCCGCTGCGCGCGCTCGTTGAGATCTTCACGCATGCAGTCCTCCAGGATCGTGTAGTCGATCCACGAGTCGGCTTTGGACACGCCGATGCGATCCGCAAACAGGCGGAAGCCCTCCGGCGTATAGCCGCGTCGACGCGCGCCCACCAGGGTGGGCATGCGCGGATCGTCCCAGCCGTCGACGTGCTTTTCCTCTACCAGCTGGATCAGCTTGCGCTTCGACAGCACCACGTAGGTCAGATTGAGCCTCGCAAACTCGAACTGCTGCGGCAAAGGCCGCCGCAGAATCCCGACATCCGCCAGTCGCTCGTTGATCCAGTTATACAACGGCCGGTGATCTTCGAACTCCAGCGTGCACAACGAGTGCGTGATGTTCTCCAGGGCGTCGGACACGCCATGGGTGAAGTCGTAGCTCGGATAGATGCACCACTTTTCGCCGCTGCGGTGGTGATGCGCGTGACGGATGCGGTAAGCCACGGGGTCGCGCATATTGATGTTGGGCGAGGTCATGTCGATCTTGAGCCGCAGCACGTACTTGCCGTCCGGGAACTCCCCCGCGCGCATGCGGCGAAATAGCTCCAGGCTCTCGCTGGGTGGCCGGTCTCGCCACGGAGAGTTCTGCCCAGCCTCGGTCAGCGTGCCGCGCAGCTCGCGCACTTCGTCGGCTGTCAGCTCGTCGACGTATGCGAGCCAATGCTGGATGAACGCTTCGGCGAACTCGTACAGATAGTCGAAATAATCCGAGGCGTAATACAAGTGCGCACCCCAGTCGAAGCCCAGCCAATGCACCGCGTCGAGGATCGAGTCGACGTACTCGGTCTCCTCGGTCACCGGGTTGGTGTCGTCGAAGCGCATGTGGCAGACGCCGCCGTAATCCTGCGCCACGCCGAAGTTGAGGCAGATGGACTTCGCGTGTCCGATGTGAAGGTAGCCGTTGGGCTCGGGCGGAAAGCGCGTGCGGATGCGGGCTAGATCGTTGGGCGCGCCTTGCTGCACCGACGCTGGACCGGGCCGGCCGGCCCAGGTGCGGGAGGCGTACTTTCCGGTTGCCAGATCCTGCTCGATTACGTTCCGGATGAAGTTGGTGACGTGCGTGGGCTGTCCGGAGAAAGGGTTCGTCGCGGGTGTGGTGGGCATGTCTGCGCTCTGGGGCGGAAGGCACCGAATTTTACCGCACCGGCGGCAGGAACAACGGACCGGCCTCGAGGGCGCCTAATCGCCCTCTCCATCGTCTGCGCCCTGCGCTCGAAGTCCGGGAGTGCCGGTCTTCGCCTACGGCAACTCCTAAAAGCTGCACAGGCCGGCGACCAGCGAAGCAGCGCCGCTGGTTGACGGTTCTCTGGAAACAAATGTCGGGTCGCCCATCGAGCAGGCCGAAAGATCATGCCCGGCTGCGCAGAAATACGTGGGTTGCTCGTTCACCAGAGACATCGTTCGTGCGCTCATAGCCCAAGGCACGCATGTCGATGCCCTCGAAGAGGTGCTCCCCGGAACCGAGTAGAACTGGCCTGATAGCGAGATGCAGTTCGTCGATCAGGGCGGCGCGTAGATACTGGCGAATAGTGGATACGCCACCACCAAGACGGACGTCGCGGCCGCCCGCCGCGGCTGTTGCCCTTTCCAGGGCGGCCCGAATGCCTTCGGTGACAAAGTGGAACTCGGTACCTCCGGCCATCATGAGGGGACCTCGCGGATAATGCGTCAGCACGAAGACGGGCGTGTGATACGGCGGCTGTTCGCCCCACCATCCCTTCCAGCTTTCGTCCGGCCATGGACCGCGCACCGGGCCGAACATGTTGCGTCCGAGAATCCAGGCGCCAATTCCGGCAAGCCCTGCTCGTTGTCGATCCCCGCCTCTCCGTCTTCGTGACCGTGCATCTTCCGCCATACGCGTGTGGGGAAGAACCACTCCATCAACTCGGGCCCTCTGACGCCCAGCGGGTTCTGCAGATCCTGATCCGACCCGGCACCGTAACCATCGATCGAGATCGCAAAACTTTGGACTTTGAGTTTCGATATTCCTTTCCTCAGCATTTGCTCAGTGGGGCCGGGTACGCGCTACGGCGCGTTCCGATCCATGACCTCGTTCAGCCGTACGATGCCCTGCTGATCGACGCGGATGAAGCCGGCGCGGCCGGTCGAAGTCGACAATGATCGTAAGCACCAGGGCGATCAGAATCGCGAAGATCACGCTCGAGCCGTGGCGTCGGTCGCTCCGAGTCCGTACCCGTAAGCCATGAAGCCGAGCGCCACCGCCGCGACGGCGAACAGCAGGTGAATATCACCCGTCTCGTGTATCGTTGCTTTGTGGTTTGCTTTCGCGTGGTTCACCGACAGCAAGCTTGCAAAGCGCCTCACGCCCCGCTTGAGCTGCGAGCAAGGACGCATCACTTTTTGCGAGTCGGGCGCGCACGCGGACCCCGAGCGGTGGTTAGCTAGGATTCTTGCCCGGGAGACCGATTGCCTTCGAACCTCGTAACGTCCCTCTATCCTCAGTCTCTATTCTATTTGCAAGGACTTCCTTAGAGAGTCAAGCTTCATTGGTTGGGACGGACCAGTTGAAGGCGGCATGACGGTTGTAAGGTAATGGCTGCGAGCGCGACGTTAGACGAAGGAACAGACTGCGTCTTTGCAAACGGCCTTGTTGCGCAACCATGATGTGCGCGGGCCACGATATAAGCCGCTCGGGAGAACCCCATTTGAAATTCGGCGTAGCGCGGCAGCGGTGATCGCCGGTGCCGAGTGGAATGCTCGCCAACAGAATAGCCGGGCTTGTCTCTCGTTCGGTCTGACCTCGTCTCGCTATCGCGTGGAGCAGTTCTTCATCGATGGTTGATTGGGTTTATGCGGTGCCCGGGTGGAGTGGCTGGTTCATGGAGTGCCGTTGCCATGCCGAGCCATCGTAGCGTTCGTCCTTGGCGAGCATGGCCCAGAGGATGCGAGCATGCTTGTTGGCGATGGCAATCAAAGTCTTGTGGTAGCCCTTGCGAGCATAGAGCTCGATAACCCAGCGCTGTAACCGGTTGGCTCGTGAGGGCTCCGCGTTGATGGCTGACTGCAGCGTACTGCGGGCACCTTGAATCAGCAGGGTGCGCAGATAGACATTGCCGCGCACGCTGATCCGTCCCAGTCGTGTTTTACCGCCGGAGCTGTGCTGGCGCGGTACGAGGCCGAGCCAGGCGCCAAACTGGCGGCCGCTCTTGAAGACTTTGGCATCGGGAACAGTCGCGGCCAATGCGCTCGCGGTGACCGGGCCAACGCCGAGCAGCTCCCCCGCGCGCTGCGCTACAGGACTGTTCCTGGCGTGCGCCGCAATCTGCGCGTCACAGCGAGCAAGACGGGCATGCAGCGCTGCGAATTGCTCGCGCGCTTCCAGCAGCAGTGCATGCACCGGATCGGGAAGCCTGCTGTCTTCGGTCAGTTTAGGAAGCGCGGCCAAGAATCGATCAGCAGAGCGACCGATGACGACCCCGTATTCGGCGAGTAGCCCCCGCACCCGGTTCAACAGCGCCGTGCGTTCTTCCTTCCAGCCCTCGCGCACACTGTGCCACGCCAGAATGGCTTGCTGATCGACGGTCTTGATCGGAACGAAGCGCATCGTCGGTTGCCGGGAGGCGATGGCGATGGCCTCCGCATCCGCGGTGTCATTCTTGCCGCCTTTCCGGAACGGCACCACGAACTCAGCCGGGATGAGTCGTGCCGTGTGGCTGCGGGCGCTAAACCAGCGGCCCCAGTGATGCGCCGAACCACACGCCTCCATGGCCACATTGCTCGCTGGCAATTGGTCAGCCCACCGCTCGAACGCGTCGCGTCTGAGAACACGTCGTTCTACGACCGCACCGTGCACATCCAGCACGCATACCGCAATCACATCCTTTGCGAGATCAATGCCGACCGTAGGAACCTTTTCCACGACTTCCCCTCCTGTTCAGATTGAAGAACGTCAATCCTGGCACTCGATGCCGCGCAACTCCAACGTCGCTTCGGGACGGGGAAGTCCCTTACATTTGTAAAGGGTCCAACCTCACGTTCCAAGAAATCAAACCAGCGTCGACCAAGCGCTTCGACAAACTGAACCAGTGAGTCTGCTGCACGCTGACTATAGGTAGGATGCCACAACAGTTTCGGCTCGTCCGAGCCTGACACCTCAACGTATCGGTTTACGCTCAAATATACAAAGCAGTCAATCGACGAATACGAATGAAGCAGAAGGTTGCATATGAGCGCTTGCACGATGTCAGGAGGCAGCTCCGTGAAACCGTCATTCACCAAAAGCAACACCCCGGAGAAAGCGTCGATGTTCAAGTGCTGCTTGGTCTCTCTTAACTGAACGTTGGCTTTCTTCAAGATGCGCGATATTGGTGGTCGAGCTAACCGCACAAATTCTTGAGTGAACCATGGAGGATACTTCCCATCTCCTCCAAAGAGCTTAGGTCGCCAATCGGGTTGCTCGGCGACCAACCGGCCAAGGAGACCTTCCAAACCGCTTCGTGAAGATGTTGTGGCCATGAACTCCGTTTGGATCTCCTTGAGTTCAGCGACCACTTGCACATCAGGGAAGAAGTAGTCCGCATTCTCAAACGAAGGAGATGCCGGAAGCAGATCGGCCACGACTTTTCCACCTGCACTGCGAACAAAGCGATGCCACGTATCCTCAACAGGCAACGGATCATGTGGGCCGACATCCCAGAACCCAGGAATCGTGGTCATTGTGCTTAACCCAAAATAGCGCCCCTAAGATTGTGCTTATTACCAAAGCGACAACGGGGTGTATATCGTGCCAGTCATTTTACCTTTCGGCCTTGTACCCGAATTTAGGGCACCCTAAGACTGTTCAGCAAACCCGCCTTACTCGACACCGCCACACTTCCCTCAATGCGCTCGCTCCCAATTCGGCCCCACACCGACTTCCGCAGGAAGCGGCACTGCGAGCGTTGCCACGCCACTCATCAGGCCGGGAAGTTCCGCTCTTACCCTCTGCACTTCCGGTTCCGGCACTTCGAGCACCAGCTCGTCGTGCACCTGCATGATGAGACGCGTGCCGAGCTGCTCGCGCTCGATCCAGCCCTGCACGGCGATCATCGCGAGCTTGATCAGGTCCGCGGCGGTGCCCTGCATCGGCGCGTTGATTGCCGCGCGTTCCGCACCCTGACGCCGCGCCGGATTGCCGCTCCGGATCTCCGGCAGCCACAGCCGCCGCCCGAACAGCGTTTCCACGTAACCTCTGGATTTCGCCTCGGCGCGCGTGCCCTCCATGTAAGCCGCGACGCGCGGGTAGCGTGCGAAATAGCGATCCATGTACTGCTGTGCGGCGCCGCGCTCCAGACCGAGCTGCGCAGCGAGCCCGAACGCCGACATGCCATAGATGAGACCGAAGTTGATTGCCTTGGCGTAGCGCCGCTGCTCGGAGCTGACCGCACCGGGATCAGCGCCGAAGACTTCAGCCGCGGTCGCCGCGTGAATGTCGCGCCCTTCCGCAAACGCCCGCAGCAGCCCTTCGTCGCCGGACAGGTGCGCCATGATGCGCAGCTCGATCTGCGAGTAATCCGCCGAAACGATTACGTTGCCCGGAGCCGCGATGAAGGCCTCGCGAATACGTCGGCCTTCCGCGTTGCGAATCGGGATGTTCTGCAAGTTCGGCTCGTTGGAGGAGAGCCGGCCCGTCACCGCCACCGCCTGCGCGTAGTTGGTGTGCACGCGTCCTGTCTTCGGGTTGACCGAGCGCGGCAGCTTGTCGGTGTAGGTGCTCTTCAGCTTCGCGAGGGCGCGGTAGTCGAGCAGCAGTTTCGGCAGGGGATAGTCGAGCGCGAGCTGCTGCAAGACGTCCTCGTCGGTCGACGGTGTCCCGCCGGGCGTCTTCTTCAGCACCGGCAGCTTCTGGCGCTCGAAGAGGATTTCCTGGATCTGCTTCGGGGAGTTGAGATTGAACGGCTGCTCCGCAGCCTTGTGGGCATCGAGCTCGATGTCGTGCATGCGCCGGCCCAGCTCCCTGCTCTGAGAATCGAGCAACGCGGCATCGATCAGCACGCCGTGACGCTCCATGGCGAAGAGGACGAGAGAGACCGGCATTTCGATATCGCGATAGACGTGATGGAGCTTCGCGTCCTCGTGGATCGCAGGGAACATCACCCGATGCAGTCGCAGCGTGACATCGGCGTCCTCCGCCGCGTATTCGGTTGCCCGGTCCACCGCTACCTGCTCGAAGTCGATGCGCGCCGCCCCCTTGCCGGTGACCTCGTTGTAGGTGATGGTCTTCACCGCGAGATGGCGCTCGGCGAGGCTGTCCATGTCGTGAGAAAGATGGCTCTCCAGCACATAGGACTCGAGCAGCGTATCGTGCGCGATGCCCTGCAGCGCGATGCCATGATTCGCAAACACATGCTGGTCGTATTTCAGATTCTGACCGACCTTCGGTTTCGTCGCGTCCTCCAACCACGGTTTCAGCATCCCCAGCACGGTGTCGAGATGCAGCTGGTCGGGCGCCGCGGGGCCGCGATGGCCAAGCGGAATGTAGGCGGCTTCATGCGGCGAGACGGAGATCGAGATGCCGACCAGCTCCGCCCGCATCGGATCGAGGTTCGTCGTCTCGGTGTCGATGGAGACGAGCTCGGCCGATTCGATTTTCGCGGTCCAGGCGCGCAGCGTGTCTTCATCGAGGATGGTGACGTAATTACGCGTCGTCGTCTCGGTTTCGTGCGGTCGTGAGTCGGCAGAAGGCGTGGGCGCATCCGCGCCGACGGTTTCCAGCTCACGTCTCCAGGTCTTGAAGTCGAGACGATCGAAAAGTACGGCGAGCTTCGCCGTGTCGGGCAGCAGCGGCGCGAGATCGCGCGCATGCTGAGGCAGAGGGACGTCGCATTTGATGGTCAGCAGCTCGCGCGCTCGTGGCAGCCAATCGCGCACCTTGCGAAGATTTTCGCCAGCCATTCCACCGATCTCCTCCGCGCGGCCGATCAGGTTGTCGAGGGTGCCGTGCTCTGCGAGCCACTTCGCCGCGGTCTTCGGGCCCACCTTGTCGACACCGGGAATGTTATCCACGCTGTCGCCGACGAGCGCAAGATAGTCGGTGATGCGCTCCGGCGGCACGCCGAATTTCGTCTGCACGCCCGCGACGTCGAGCGTCTCGTTGGACATCGTGTTCACGAGCGACACGTGCTCGTTCACGAGCTGCGCCATGTCCTTGTCGCCGGTGGAGATGATGGTGTGCATCCCTTCGCCCTGCGCCTGTTTCGCCAGCGTGCCGATGACATCGTCCGCTTCCACGCCCTCGACGATCAGAAGCGGCCACCCCATCGCGCGGATGCAGTCGTACAGCGGCTCGACCTGCGCAGCAAGATCGTCGGGCATCGGCGGACGCGTCGCTTTGTACTCCGGATAAACCTCGTCGCGGAAGGTCTTGCCTTTTGCGTCGAAAATGCAGGCGCTATACTCGGACGCAAAGTCCTTGTGCAATTTGCGCAGCATGTTGATCACGCCATAGATGGCTCCCGTCGGGTTCCCTGCCTTGTTGCGCAGGTCCGGCAGTGCGTGGAAGGCGCGATAGAGATACGAAGAACCGTCTACGAGAAGCAGCGTCGGCATCTTTTTCGGTCCGCTTCACTCCTCCATGTCGCGACGGTCGCCCGGCGCGCTTCCTGCGTGACGCGACGCGCCTGGAAGCAGGAAAAGCACGATGGAGGATGAGGAAATGAGCAGCACGCAGAAGATTCCGAACCCGCTCGCGACGGAGATCACGGACAAAACATGGTCCGCACGGGAGTCGTGGCGGGTGTTCGAGATTATGGCAGAGTTCGTCGAGGCGACGGAACGGCTGTCGCCGATCAGGCCGGCGGTATCGATCTTCGGCAGTGCGCGCACGCGGCCGGATCATCCGTATTACGTGTTGACCGAGCAGATTGCCCGACAGCTCTCCGACGCCGGCTTCAGCGTGATCTCCGGTGGCGGACCTGGCGTCATGGAAGCAGCGAACAAGGGAGCTTTCTTCGGGCGCTCGCCCTCGGTTGGTCTCAACATCCAGCTTCTCCATGAGCAGCACGGCAATCCGTTCCAGGACATCAGCCAGACCTTCCGCCATTTCTTTGCGCGCAAGGTCATGTTCGTGAAGTTCGCCTCGGCGTACGTGGTGATGCCGGGCGGGTACGGCACCCTGGACGAGTTGATGGAGGCCCTCACGCTGGTGCAGACCGCGAAGACCCAGAAGATTCCCATCATCCTCGTGCACGAGCCGTTCTGGCGCGGGCTGATCGACTGGTTTCGCAACACGCTGGTCAGCGAGGGCATGATCGATCCCGAGGACCTGGACCTGATCCAGATCATCGACGAGCCGAAGGAAGTGGTCGAGGCCATCTTTCGCCACTATGAGAAGCGCGGTTTCGAGCCGTCCGCGCAGGAGCGCGAAATCCAGCTCAATCTGTGACGTGGTACACTGCCGGTCCGGTTGCCCGGCCCTTTTCCTCATTTCCGGACACGTCCATGCATCGCCTCTTCGCCATTCTCCTGCTGCTCGTCACGCTGACGGCGTATGGACAAAGCACGCCGCCGCCCGGTCTCGAGCCCCTGCCCGAGCCGCCCGCTCCGCCGCCCGGTGTCGGCGACGAGGATGTGACCGAGCCGGAAATCACGATCCAGCAGCAGGGCGAGGATACGTACGAGGAATACCGGCTGAACGGTCAGCTCTACATGATCCGGGTGACGCCGAAAAATGGCGTGCCTTACTACCTGATCGATGTCGCCGGTAGCGGCAACTTCGCGCGCCAGGATGGCCTCGGCGCCGACACCCGGCCGCCCATGTGGGTGATCAAGCGCTTCTGAGCGGCACCCGCGCGAGTCGTCGTTCCCGTCATGTCGGTCTTCACCACGGTTACGCGAGAAGAACTCTCCGCGTGGCTGAAGCGTTACTCGATCGGCAATCTCGTGGACCTGCAGGGCATCGCCGCGGGCATCGAGAACACGAACTACTTCGTGACCACCACCCACGGGCGCTACGTCCTGACCTTGTTCGAGAAGCTCACGGCCGCCGAGCTTCCGTATTACCTCAACCTGATGGCGCACTTGTCGAACCACGGGATTCCGTGCCCGCGACCGATCGCGAATCTCGACAATGCGCTGCTCGGAGAGTTGAACGGGAAGCCGGCGAGCCTCGTGAGTTGCCTGCGCGGCAAGGACGTGAGGGAACCGTCGACCGCACAGTGCGCGCAGGTGGGCGAGATGCTCGCCGACATGCACCTCGCGGGGACGAGCTATTCCGCCACCATGGAGAACCACCGCGGGCCGAGCTGGTGGACGGTCACGGCGCCCGCGGTGATGCCTTTTCTGTCACCGGAAGACCGTCTGCTGCTGGAAGATGAGCTGCGCTTCCAGGCGCGGCACCGGCAGGAGGAGCTTCCCCGCGGGGTGATCCATGCGGACCTCTTTCGCGATAACGTGCTGTTCGATGGTGCGGCGATCGGCGGTGTGATCGATTTCTATTTTGCGTGCAACGACGCGCTGCTGTATGACGTTGCGATCACCGTGAACGACTGGTGCGTCACTGCGGACTACATTCTGGAAGCGACGCGCGCGAAGGCGCTCATCGACGGATACCGTGAACTGCGGCCGCTGACTCCCGTCGAGCGCGATGCGTGGCCGGTCATGCTGCGTGCGGGAGCACTGCGTTTCTGGGTGTCGCGGCTGCATGATTTTCACCTGCCGCGTCCGGGCGAACTTACCCACGCGAAGGACCCGGAACCGCTTCGCCACCTGCTCGCAAACCACGTCCGCGCGCAGGCGCAGCTGCGGCGGCTCATCGCGTAAGGCGGACACCACGGGCGGCGAGTTCGCGACGTAGCAATCGGGAAGATGGAAGTGCAGATCAGGATCGTAAGAGCAGGAAGCGGGATGCGCTGGATCGCCGAAGGCTTCAGGCTGTTCCGCCGCAGCCCGCTCAACTGGATGATGCTGTCGGCGATATGGCTGCTCGTCGCGTTCGCGCTCGTGGCGATCCCGACGCTGGGGCAGCTCATCCTGTATCTCCTCACCCCCGCCCTCGGCGGCGGGCTCCTGCTGGGGTGCCGTGCCCTCGAACAGGGAGGCCGCCTTCTACCCAATCATCTCGTCGCCGGGTTGCAGAGTCACGCGGCCCCTCTCGTCACCGTCGGCGGCGTTTACCTGATCGGCAACGTGCTCGCGTTCGGCGCATTCATGGCGCTCGGCGGCGGCAAGATCATCGCCGCGGCGCTCCAGCGCTCATCCGATCCCGGCGCGCCACCCCCGAACGTGCCCACCGATCCGCTGCTTGCCGTCTTTCTGTTGCTGCCGCTTTTCATGGCCGTGATCTTCGCCCCGGCTCTGGTCGTCTTTCGGGGCGTACCGGCGGTGGACGCGATGAAGACCAGCTTCCTCGCATGCTGGAGAAACCTGCTTCCGGTCCTGCTTTTCGCCACCGTGTCAGCGTTCCTTGCGATGCTGGCAATGCTGCCCTACGGTCTCGGTGCGCTGATCTGGATACCGGTGTACGCGGGCGCGGTGTATCGCGCTTACCAAGCCGTGTTCGAGGAACCTCCAGCGCCCGCGGCTGAGCAACCCGCGTCGCCGTAGCGCCAGCGCCGACTGGCGCTCAATGCGCGGGCGTCAGCTTCGCGTATTCGAGCGCGAGCCATTTCACCCCTGCGTTGCGGAAGTTCACCTGCACCCGCGTCTCCGAACCGCGTCCTTCCGCATCGACGATGACACCTGGACCGAACTTCGGGTGCAGAACGTTCTGGCCGACCCGCCAGCCTGTGTCCTCCAGCGACTTCCTCGTCTGCACGGTTGCCGTGCGCGGCGCAGAAGCGCCGGCGAATCGCGAGCCGTATGGGACGGCGGCCGGTTCCTTCACCGTGGGCAAACCCACGAACTTGATCAGCTCGGTCGGGATTTCCTTTAGGAATCGGGACGGAATGTTGTAGCGCGTCTGGCCGTGGAGCATGCGGGTTCGGGCGAAGGTCAAATACAACCGCCGCCGCGCCCGGGTCAGCGCCACGTACATGAGGCGCCGCTCTTCCTCCAGTCCCTCGGACTCCGTCAGCGAGTTCTCGTGGGGGAACAATCCTTCCTCGAGACCGCTAATGAAGACACCGTGAAATTCCAACCCCTTGGCCGAGTGGACGGTCATGAGCTGCACCGCATCGCTCCCGACGCCGGCCTGACGTTCGCCGGCTTCGAGCGCAGCGTGATTGAGAAAGGCAACGAGCTCGCTTTCCGGAGCGGCGCCTTCCTCGGCTGCGGCGTCCGTCCCGGCATCCGCCGTCACGACGTTTGCGCCGCGTTCGGCAACGAACGCCGCCGCTGCATTCACGAGTTCCGCAAGGTTCTCGATGCGATCGGCTCCCTCGCGCTCACTGCGATAGTGTGCGGTGAGTCCGCTTGCCTCCACCGCGTGCTCGACCATTTCCGGGAGCGGCAGAGTCTCTGTGGCCGAGCGCATCTGCTCCACGAGCTGAACGAAACCTTCGATCCCCTTGCCGGGCTGACCTGAACGCGAGCTCTTGCCGCCGCGCTGGCAGGCGGCCTGCCACAGGCTGGTTCCCGCTCCCTGCGCCGCCTCCTGCAATTGCTCCAGAGTGCGTGCGCCGATCCCGCGCGCAGGAAAGTTGATCACCCTAAGCAGCGCGCCATCGTCGTCGGAGTTGGCGATCAGCCGCAGATAGGCGAGTGCGTGCTTCACTTCCTGGCGCTCGAAGAAGCGCAATCCACCATAGACGCGATACGGCACCTTCGCTGAAAACAGCGCGTGCTCGAGAACCCTCGACTGTGCATTCGATCGGTACAGCACGGCGACGTTGGTCAGGGCGACCCCCTCGTTGCGAAGCGCCTTGATCTCGTCGACGACGAATGCAGCCTCGTCCCCGTCGCTCTGCGCCTCGTGGACGCGCAGGGGCTCGCCCGCGCCTTCGGAGGTCCAGAGGTTCTTGCCGAGGCGGGCGCGATTCTGCCGGATCAGCGCGTTGGCGGCGTCGAGGATGTTGCCGTGGGAGCGATAGTTCTGCTCGAGCTTGATCACCTTGTCCACATCGAAATCGCGCTCGAAATGCTGCATGTTCGCCGCGTGCGCGCCACGGAACGCGTAGATCGACTGGTCGTCGTCGCCCACCGCGAAGACTGTGTTCGTTCCACCGGCAAGCAGCTTGAGCCATTGATACTGAAGCCGGTTCGTGTCCTGGAACTCGTCCACCAGGATGTGCCGGAAACGCGCCCGATAGTGCTCGCGCAACGGCTCGTTTCGCGCGAGCAGTTCGAAGGACCGCAGCAGCAACTCCGCGAAATCCACCACGCCCTCACGGCGACAGACGTCCTCGTACGCGCGATAGACATCGAGGAGCTTGCGGCTGAAATCGTCGAATACTTCGACCGACGACGGTCGCAGTCCTTCCTCCTTGTTCGCGTTGATGAAGTACTGGACCTGGCGCGGCGGGTACTTCTCGTCGTCCACGCCGAGGCTCTTCAGCAAACGCTTGATGAGAGCGAGCTGGTCCTGGCTGTCGAGGATGGCGAACATCTGCGGCAGTCCCGCCTCCCGGTAATGCGTGCGCAGGAGACGGTTGCACAGGCCATGGAACGTGCCGACCCACATTCCGCGCGTATTGATCGGGAGCATGGCGGAAATGCGTACCAGCATCTCGCGCGCAGCCTTGTTAGTGAAGGTGACGGCGAGCAGGCCATGGGGGCTCGCCTGACCAGTGGAAATCAGCCACGCGATGCGCGTGGTGAGCACCCGCGTCTTGCCGCTGCCTGCACCCGCGAGAATGAGCGCGGAGCCACGGGGCAGCGTGACCGCTTCGAGCTGTTGCGGATTGAGACCTTCGAGAAACGTTGAGGACATGGGGCGCGGGCGCGAACCCCTGATGCAGGGATTCTTGGGTAGCGCGGCCCCGGATTATACGGAAATGGAACCGCCTTTTCCCCTCAACGTGTCACCGACCCGGAACGCCGTCGCTTTTCCATGAGGTCGAGGATGAGCGGGGTAAGGATGAGCTGCATCGCGAGGTGCAGCTTGCCGCCTGGCACCACGATCGAGTTCGGGCGCGACATGAACGAATCGTGAATCATGGTGAGCAGGTACGGAAAGTCGATACCGTGGGGATCGCGGAAGCGGATCACGACGAAACTCTCTTCGGCGGTGGGTATCTCCCTCGCAACGAAGGGATTGGAGGTGTCCACCGTCGGCACCCGCTGGAAGTTGATATGGGTGCGCGAGAACTGGGGAACGATGTAGTTCACGTAGTCAGGCATCCGCCGCAGGATCGTCTGCGTCACGTCCTTCACCGAATAGCCTCGCTCCTTCATGTCCCGGTGCATCTTCTGGATCCACTCCAGGTTCACGATGGGCACCACACCGATGAGGAGGTCCACCTGGGCCGCGACGTTGCAGGTTTCCGTCCTGACACCTCCGTGCAGACCTTCGTAAAACAGCAGGTCCGTCCCCTCCGGAAGGGATTCCCAGTCGGTGAAGGTACCCTGCGGCACTCCGTACGGTACCGCCTCCTCGGCGTTGTGCAGGTACTTGCGAAACTTGCCCGAGCCGGTCATTCCGTATTGGCGGAACAGCCCTTCCAGTTCGCTGAAGAGGTTCGCCTCCGGGCCGAAGTGAC
The DNA here is from genome assembly GCA_963747225.1 of uncultured beta proteobacterium. Lineage (GTDB taxonomy): Bacteria > Pseudomonadota > Gammaproteobacteria > Burkholderiales > JAEUMW01 > JAEUMW01. The sequence goes on from CAVVES010000013.1 coordinate 204,095, forward strand.
TGATGTCGCGGCCTTCTGCTTCCGCATCCTTGATGAGCCGTCGCATCTCCTCGCGGTTATAGCGGTGAAAGCTGTCGCCTTCGATGACGCCGGCCTTGATGTGCTCGCGGTGGAAGATATGCTCGAACACCTTCTTCACCGAGGTGGTACCGGCGCCGGAGGAGCCGGTAACGGCGACGATGGGGTGCTGGCGGGACATACGCGCTCTCCGTGTCCGTTGAGTTCGTGGGTCTCGATGCTCGTGGGGCACGCAGAACATCCCACGAGACGGACGCAACCGGATATTACAGGGAACGACCATAAACGGATGTCACGATTGCTTATCGTTGCAATCACCAATTTCTTATCCGCGGCCGAGAGCGGCACGGGCAGCCTGCCTCGGGCCCGCACGCCAAATGCGGAACGCCCTTGCGGGTATAATCGCCCCCTTTCGAACGCCATAACACGAACGTCTTCGCATGCAGGACAAGTACAACCCCCGGATCGTGGAACAGGAGGCCCGGCAGCACTGGACTTCCAGCGGCGCGTTCCGAGCCGTCGAAGACAGCGCCCGCCGCAAGTATTACTGCCTGTCCATGTTCCCGTATCCATCGGGGAAGCTGCACATGGGCCATGTACGCAACTACACGATCGGCGATGTGCTCACGCGCTACCACCGCATGCTCGGCTTCAACGTGATGCAGCCGATGGGCTGGGATGCCTTCGGCCTGCCCGCCGAAAATGCCGCCATGGCGAACGGGGTGCCGCCGGCGCGATGGACGGACGAGAACATCGCGTACATGAAGCAGCAGCTCCAGTCCCTCGGATTCGCGATCGACTGGGACCGCGAGCTGCGCACCTGCGCGCCCGAATACTACCGCTGGAACCAGTGGCTGTTTCTGCGCATGCTGGAGAAGGGCATTGCCTACCGGAAGACCGGCGTCGTGAACTGGGATCCCGTGGACCAGACAGTCCTCGCGAACGAGCAGGTCATCGACGGCCGTGGCTGGCGCACGGGTGCTCTGGTCGAGAAGCGCGAGATCCCGATGTACTACCTGCGCATCACCGCCTACGCGGATGAGCTCCTCGCCGATCTAGGCCAGTTGCCGGGCTGGCCCGAGCGGGTGCGGACGATGCAGGCAAACTGGATCGGTCGCAGCGAAGGTGTCGAGGTCGCGTTTCCGTATGAACACGGCGACGGCGCACTGAAGGTCTTCACGACCCGCGCCGATACGCTGATGGGCGCGACCTACTGCGCGGTGGCGGCCGAGCACCCCCTCGCGACCCGCGCCGCTGCGGAGAATCCGAAGCTCGCCGAATTCGTCGAAGCATGCAAGCGCGGCAGCGTGATGGAGGCCGACATGGCCACCATGGAGAAGCAGGGCATGCCGACGGGGCTTTTCGTCATCCATCCCCTCTCCGGCGAAAAGCTGCCGGTGTGGGTCGCGAACTACGTACTCATGGGCTACGGCGAAGGCGCGGTGATGGCGGTGCCGGCGCACGACGAGCGCGACTTCGCGTTTGCGAGGAAGTACGCTCTGCCCATCAAGGAAGTCATCCGTGCCGATCCCAGGCTCGTCGATCCGCGACAAGCTTGCACCTTCAGCGCGGATTCCTGGCACGACTGGTATGCGGACAAGGAGCACGGCGTCTGCGTGAACTCCGGCAAGTACGACGGCCTCACCTACCGGCAAGCCGTCGAAGCTATTGCCGCCGACCTTGCCGTCAGCGGACTGGGAGAAAACAAGGTGCAGTACCGTCTGCGCGACTGGGGCATCTCGCGGCAGCGGTACTGGGGCACGCCAATCCCCATCATCCATTGCGCAGCATGCGGGAGCGTGCCTGTGCCCGACGACCAACTCCCGGTGATCCTGCCGGAAAACTGCGTGCCCGACGGCAGCGGCAATCCTCTCAACAAGCGGCCGGATTTCCTCGATGTGCCGTGCCCGAAATGCGGTGGGGCCGCGCGCCGCGAAACCGACACCATGGACACCTTCGTGGATTCGTCCTGGTACTTCCTGCGTTTCGCAGGGCCCGACGCCGAGCAGTCGATGGTGGATTCACGCGTGCCATATTGGCTTCCCGTGAACCAGTACATCGGCGGCATCGAGCACGCGATCCTGCACCTGCTCTACTCCCGGTTCTGGACCAAGGTGATGCGCGACCTCGGGTTGATCGGCCTGGGCGAACCGTTTGCGAACCTGCTCACCCAGGGCATGGTGCTGAATCACATTTTCTTTCGGCGGCCAGAGAAGGGGGGTATCGTCTATTTCTCTCCGGAGGAAGTCGTCCCCGAGCACGACGCGGCCGGACGCGTGATCGGGGGTACATCGAAGGTCGATCGGCTACCGGTGGAATACGGCGGGATCGGCACCATGTCGAAGTCGAAGCAGAACGGTGTCGATCCGCAGAGCCTCATCGAAGAATACGGCGCGGATACGGCGCGTTTCTTCATCATCTTCACCAGCCCGCCGGAGCAGACGCTCGAGTGGTCGGATGCGGGCGTAGAAGGATCGCACAGGTTCTTGCGCAAACTGTGGACCTTTGCGTGCGACAACGCTGAGGGCCCGGTGAAGGAATGGAAGCGACGCGTGCGCGAAGGAATAAACTCCGGGAAATTCGAATCGGATTTCGCGGGGTCCCATCCGGGTCTTGCTGAGGTCCGGCGGGAGATCCATCTCAATCTGAAGCAGGCCACCTACGATCTCGAGCGCCACCAGTTCAACACCGTCGCCTCCGCGGCGATGAAGATCCTGAACGCCATCTCGACGCTGCCGCGCATGCGGGCGGGCGAGGTCGCGTCAAATCCGTCGCAGGCGCGCCTCCTCGACGAGACCATGTCGATTCTGCTACGGCTGTTGTCGCCCATCACGCCGCACATCGCGCACGTGCTGTGGCGTGAGCTCGGGTTCGACGGAGACATCATCGATGCATTATGGCCGGAGATCGATCCTTCCGCGCTCGCGCAGGACGAAATTGAGCTGGTGCTGCAGGTAAATGGAAAGCTGCGGGGAAACATTCGGGTCGCCAAGGACGCGGATCGCGCCGCCATCGAGAAGACCGCGCTCGATGACCCGGTTGCGCGGCGCTTCACTGACGGCCAGAGGATCAAGAAGGTGGTGATCGTCCCCGGCCGGCTCGTCAACGTCGTAGTGTGAGAAGCGAGACCAGGATCGTGACCAGAGGGAAGCAGGGAGCGCGGAGCACGAGGTACGGGCTGAACGTGCTGATCGCCGCACTGCTGGCCGTGTCGGTCGCGGCGTGCGGCTTTCATCTGCGCGGCACCGCGAATCTGCCCCAGGAGACGATCTACATCTCGGGACCTACCTATTCCGCCTTTGCGAACGACGTCAAGCGCGCCATCCGTGCGGGCACGAACACCAGGATCGTCGATGACGCCAAGGAGGCGGACGCGACCCTGTTCATCCTCAACGAAACCCGCGCGAAAGTGATCCTGTCCCTCACCAGCCAGGGGACGGTGCGGGAGTTCCAGCTCCGTTACGTGGTTTCGTACCGCCTTGCGGACAAGCAGTCGAAGGAACTTGTCCCGCAGACCGACATTTCGCTCGTGCGATCCTACATCTTCACCGACCAGCAGGTGCTCGCGTCGGAATCCGAGGAAGCGCTTCTTTATCGTGACATGCAGCAGGACGCCGCCCAGCAGCTGCTCCGGCGTCTGAGCGCACCGGGCGAACGCACGACGGAAGCGCCCGCGTCCTGATTCCGCCATGCGCGCTCCTGGCTCGGTCGGCGTCGTTGTACCGCGACGCGCGCATTTCGACGAAACGCTCCGGCTCGCGAGCGGTGCGGTGATCGAGCAATACGATCTCGTCTACGAGACGTACGGCACCCTCAACGATGCGCGCTCCAACGCGGTGCTCGTCTGCCACGCACTGTCCGGAAATCACCACGTCGCCGGCTTCTACGAGGACGAAGAGGAATCGGTCGGCTGGTGGGACAACATGATCGGCCCCGGTAAGCCGATCGACACCGATCGCTTCTTCGTGCTCGCCGTGAACAATCTAGGCGGCTGTCACGGCTCAACCGGTCCGAACACGGTGAATCCCCAGAACGGCAAGCCCTACGGCGCGAGCTTCCCGGTCGTAACCGTGCAGGACTGGATGGAGACGCAGGCGCGCCTGGCGGATCGACTCGGCATCGAACGCTTCGCGGCAATCATGGGGGGCAGCTTGGGTGGTATGCAGGCGCTGCAATGGGCGATCTCAAAGCCTGACCGCGTGCGCCACGCGATCGTGATTGCGGCGGCGCCGAAGCTCACCGCGCAGAATATCGCCTTCAACAACGTCGCCCGGCAGGCGATACTCACCGATCCCGATTTCCGCGGTGGCGACTTCTACGCTCACGGCGTCGTGCCCCGGCGCGGGCTGCGGCTTGCCCGCATGCTCGGGCACATCACGTATCTCTCCGACGATTCGATGGCCGAGAAATTCGGACGCGACCTCAGGTCCGGCGAATACAAGTTCAACTATAACGTCGAGTTCGAGATCGAATCCTATCTTCGCTACCAGGGAGACAAGTTCGCGGACCACTTCGATGCGAATACCTACCTGATGATGACCAAGGCCCTCGACTACTTCGACCCGGCCCACGCCACTTCCGGCGACCTCGTGCGGGCGCTTGCGCCGGCGCGGGCAGGTTTCCTCGTTCTGTCCTTTACCTCGGACTGGCGCTTCTCGCCCGGCCGTTCCCTCGAGATCGTGAAGGCCTTGCTCGACAACAATCTTCCGGTGACGTACGCCGAACTCGGCTCGGTCCACGGACACGATTCGTTCCTGATGGACGATGAGCACTACTTCAGTCTCATGCGCGGTTACATGAACACCATCGATCTCGATTGAGCGTGTCGAACGGACCATATCCTCCGGGCTCCCACGGTCGTCCGGATTTCGCCTATATCGCTCGCTGGGTGAGGCCGGGCGCCAAGGTGCTCGACCTCGGCTGCGGCGACGGCTCGCTGCTACGCCACCTGAAGGAGTCGCGGGGGGTGCGGGGCTATGGCGTGGAGATCAATTTCGAGAGCCTCCTCGCCTGCGTTCAAAACAGGATCAGCGTGGTTCAGAACGACCTCGAAACGGGGCTTTCGATGTTCGAATCGAATTCGTTTGACTGCGTAATCCTGTCCCAGACCCTCCAGGCAATGAAGCACACCGAAGAGATCGTGCGCGAAATGCTTCGCGTCGGGCGGGAAGGGATCGTCAGCTTTCCCAACTTTGGCTACTGGCGACATCGTTTGCAGGTACTGCGCGGCCACATGCCGGTTTCGGGCGACCTGCCGTACCAGTGGTACGACACGCCCAATGTCCACCTGTGCACGATCGGAGATTTCGACCGCTTTTGCGCGGATCACAACGTGCGCATTCTCGAGCGCGCCATCTTGGTTGGAGGCCGGCCTGTAAGGTTCGCGCCGAATCTGCGCGGCGCGCTGGCGGTTTACCGCTTCGACCGCGGCGCTTGATCGGCGTCAGCTGAGCTTGAGCAATCCCCAGACACCGGATGCGGCGATTACGGTCCCTGCCGCTGCCCGTATGCGCCGGTCCTGCAACAGCGGCTGAAGCCTGCCCGCGAGCAGTCCCATCGCCAGGAGGTTGGGCAGCGTGCCAGCTCCGAAGGCAGCCATGATCAGTGCCCCACGCATGGTGCTCGCACTCGCCAGCGCTAGCACCACGCCGCTGTACACCAGCCCACACGGCAGCAATCCCCACAGCAATCCCGCCACGACGGCCTTACCTATAGAGTCGACAGGGAGCGCACGCGCGAGCAGCGGTTGCACCAAACGCCAGGGACCACGGCCGATCCCCTCGATCATCGCGAACCGCGGGAAAACTCCCGCCAGGTAGAGCCCCAATCCGATCAGCATTATGTTGGAAGCGGCAAAGAGCACCCGCTGCACCGGCAAGGCGCGGTTGAACAGGGCAGCGGACGCGCCGGCGACTGCTCCCAGCAGCACATATGTCGCAACCCGCCCGAGGTTGCATGAGAGCTGATACGCCAACGGACGTCGGGTGCTGCCGGGAAGGGTCAGGGAGAACGCGCTTACGAGTCCCCCACACATGCCCGCACAGTGCACGCCGCCGAGGAGTCCAGCGAAAAAGGCCGCGACGAGACTAAGCTCGGGCATGCTCCAGAGCAGTGATGCGTCGCTTGAGGCGCCAGAGCAGCGCAAGTCCCGGCAGCGCAACGAGGAAGGTGAAGAAGAAGAACCAGACCCAGCCCAGCGCATCGACGAGCAGCCCGGAAGGCGGTCCCACGAACACCCGCCCGACCGCCGCGAGCGCGGACAGCAGCGCGTACTGCGTCGCGGAGAATCGGTGATCGCAAAGCGCCATCAGCAACGCGACGAACGCGGCTGTGCCCATTCCGCCCGCGATATTCTCGAAAGCGACGGCAATCACCATCAGCGGATAGCTCTTGCCAGCCGCGGCAAGCACCATGAAAGCGAGGTTGGATATTGCCTGCAGAGCGCCGAAGATGAGGAGCGCGCGATAGAGTCCCAGACGCACCATGAGTCCGCCGCCAAAAAGCGCCCCGACGATGGTCGCGACCAGTCCCAAGCCCTTGTTGATAGCTCCCACGTCGGTCGGAGTAAAGCCGACACCGCGAATGAGGAACGCCGTCGTCAGGCTCCCGGCGAACGCATCCCCGAGTTTGTAGAGCAGAATAAGGAGGAGCATCACCAGCGCTTCCGGGCGGCCGAAGAACTCTTTCAAGGGTCCGACCACCGCTTCGGCGAGCGTGCGAGGAGGGCGCGCGCGATCGGCGGGCTCCGGCCCGAGCACCGCAGCCACCAACCCGACGACCATGATCCCCGCCATCATCCAGTAAGTGTTCCGCCATCCGATGTGATCCGACAGGATGAGCGCAAGCGCACCAGAGGTAAGCATCGCGAGACGGTATCCGAGTACCGATACGGCAGCGCCCAGACCGCGCTCCTTTTCCTGCAGCACATCGGTGCGATAAGCATCGAACACGATGTCCTGCGAAGAGGATGCAAAGGCCAGCATGAGCGCCAGCGCGGCGAGGGAGAGCGGCGAGCGCGTGGGATCGAGGGCGCCGATTCCCGCTATCAACCCGATCACCGCAAGTTGCGTGATGGCGATCCAGCCCCGGCGTCGCCCCAGGAACGCCGGCGCATAGCGATCCATCACCGGCGCCCAGAGGAACTTGATTGTGTAAGGCAACCCGACCAAGGAAAACAGCCCGATGGTTTTGATGTCCACTCCGGCAACCGTCATCCATGCCTGCAGCGTGCCGCTCGAAAGGGCGAGTGGCAATCCGGACGCGAAGCCGAGAAAGAGCACGGCGGCGACGCGTGGACTGCGAAAGACTTCCAGGTAGGGGGTGACGTTCAAGTCCGTGCGCGAAAAAGCGGGCGAAGCCAAAGGCCATGCAGGAAGGAGGCCGGGAGAAGGACTTCCGCACGCACCATGGCGCAGGGATTCAAAGGGCGTAGGCGTAGTCGTAGTCGATGGTGAGGGGAGCGTGGTCCGAGAAGCGCTGCGCCTTGTAAATCGACGCGCGCGTCGCGAGCGCCGCGATCCCCGGCGTTGCAACATGATAGTCGATACGCCACCCGACGTTCTTTGCCCACGCCTGGCCACGGTTCGACCACCATGTGTACTGATCGGGGTGCGTGTTCAGGCGGCGGAATACGTCCACGTAGCCAACCCGTTCGAAAACGCCTCCGATCCACTCACGCTCCTCGGGCAGGAACCCGGAGTTCTTCTGGTTCGAGCGCCAGTTCCTGAGGTCAATCTCGCGATGGGCGATATTCCAATCCCCGCAGAGAATCAATTCCCGCCCCTCCGAGCGCAAAGCTTCCAGCAAGGGAAGAAAGCGCTTCATGAAGCTGAACTTCACCGCCTGCCGCTCGGGCGACGACGAGCCGGACGGCAGGTAAAGAGAAATCACGCTCAGCTGCCCGAAATCCGCTCTCAGGTAACGCCCTTCCGCGTCGATGTCCGCGATGCCCAGACCTTCGGCGATCCGGTCCGGGGCACGCTTCGTATAGATCCCTACGCCGCTGTAGCCTCGCTTCCCTGCGCAGTGAAAATGGCCGTGAAACCCTTTCGGCCGCAAAACCTCCGGAACGAGATCGGCCGCCTGTGCCTTGATCTCCTGCACGCACACCACGTCGGCCCGCTGTCTCACGAGCCACTGAAGGAAACCCTTCTTGGCCGCGGAGCGGATACCGTTCAAGTTGAGCGTGATGATGCGCATCCGGGGGAAAAACTATATTCTTTGCGCGCTCTTAAGGGTCAAAGGTGGCCCACAGCCGTCGCCGCCGCGATCCTTGCCCTCGGACGCCTCTCGTCAACGCCGCCACGATGTCCGCTCTCAGCCGCGATTTCATCGCCTTCGCAGTCGAATGCGAGGCGATCCGCTTCGGCGAATTCGTCACCAAGGCCGGGCGATTGTCCCCTTACTTTCTGAACACCGGTCTTTTCAATGACGGTGAGCGGTTGCGCAGGCTGGCGCAATTCTACGCGAAAGCGATAATCGAATCGGGCATCCCGTTCGATATGCTGTTCGGTGCCGCGTACAAGGGCATTCCGCTGGTTGCAGGTGCAGCGATTGCGCTCGCTGAAGCAGGGCTTAACGTACCGTTCTGCTTCAACCGGAAGGAAGCGAAGGACCACGGCGAAGGGGGCCGCATTGTCGGTGCACCCCTGCACGGCCGGGTACTGATCATCGACGATGTGATCTCCGCTGGCACAGCGGTTCGCGAATCCGTCGACATCATTACTGGCGCCGGCGCAACGCCCTGCGGTGTCATCGTCAGCATGGACCGGATGGAACGCGGAACGACCGACGTGTCCGCGAATCAGGAAATATCCCGCCGCTTCGGGATGCGCGTGGTGAGCATTGCGACTCTAGATGATCTGATTGCGCATGTGCAGTCGCAGCAAAGTTTGGCGCAGTACTTGCTCGCGATCTCTCGCTATCGAGACCAATACGGAGTCAAGAACGATGCGTTCTAGCACGATCTGCGCGATCCTCGGTTTTGCGTGCGCCCTCAATTTTTCCGGATCTGCGTTGTCGGGCACCTTCAAGTGGGTCGACGACAAGGGCATCACCCACTACGGTGACACGATTCCTCCGGAATACAAGGACAAGGCAAATGCCGAGCTCAACAAACGCGGCATCACCGTCAAGCGAACGGATCAGGCACTGACTGCGGAGCAGTTGCGCACCCGGCAGGAAGAAGAGGCGCGCGCGAAGGGTGAGGAAGCGCGTCTCAAGGAGCAGCGGCGACGGGACCAAGCTCTTCTGCAGACCTTCACGACGGAGAAGGATATCGACTTGAAGCGGGATCGCGATCTGCAGCAAGTCGAGCTCAGCATCGCCAACAATCAGGCAGTGCTGAAGAGCGCCGAGAAACGACTGACCGAGAACCGTGCGCGCGGCGATGCGCTCACGAAAGCGGGCCGGCAAGTGCCTGATGGATTGAAGCAGGATATCGAGAACGACGACTCGGAAAAAGACCGCCTCGAAGGATTGGTCGCCCAGAAACGCCAGGAGATGGATGGAATTCGGGTCAAGTACGAAGAATACAAGCGCCGCTTCCTGGAGTTGCAGGTGGGCGGCCGTGCTGCGATGGATGCCTCCGTCCCGTCGAGCGCAGCCTCGATGTCGCCGCCGGTCTCTACGGCCAGGAAATAAGCTTCGGTCGCCTCAACCGGCTAGCTTCTTCTTGAGGATGTCGCTGACCTGAGCCGGGTTCGCCTTCCCCTTGGTTTCCTTCATGACCTGCCCGACAAAAAACGCGAATAGCTTGTCCTTGCCCGAGCGGTAGTCTGCCAATTGACCTGGGTTTGCGGCGATGATCGCATCCACGATCCGCTGCAGTTCCCCGGTGTCCGAAATCTGCTTCAAGCCACGGCTTTCGATGATCGTGTCGGCATCGCCCTCACCTGCCCACATCGCTTCGAAGATTTCCTTGGCAATCTTTCCCGAGATCGTTCCGTCGGAGACACGTTGGAGCAGCTTCGCGAGGGCGCTGCTCGAAATTGGTGATCGCTCGACCTCGAGGCCATCGCGGTTGAGATAACCCGACAGATCCCCTATGACCCAGTTCGCGGACAGCTTAGGCTCGTCGGGAACCGCTCTCACCACTTCCTCGTAGTAGTCCGCCAACTCGCGGCTTGCGGTAAGTACCCCGGCATCATAGGGCGAGAGGCGATACTCCGAAATGAAGCGGGCACGCTTCGCCTGCGGCAGCTCGGGCAGCGACCGGCGAACCTGCTGCAGCCAATCTTCCGAGATCTCGAGCGGGAGCAGATCCGGGTCCGGGAAATAGCGATAGTCATGGGCGTCTTCCTTGGAACGCATTGCGCGCGTCTCGCCCCGGTCGGAATCGAACAGCCGGGTTTCCTGCGCGATGGTCCCTCCATCCTCGATGATTGCGACCTGGCGTGCCGCTTCGTACTCGATCGCCTTTTCCAGGAAGCGAAAGGAGTTGAGGTTCTTGATCTCGCAGCGGGTGCCAAGCTTGTCGGAACCGGACCGGCGAACCGAAACATTGGCGTCACAGCGGAAGGACCCTTCCTGCATGTTGCCATCGCAGATATCGAGATAGCGCACCAGTGAATGCAGCGCTTTCGCATACGCGACGGCTTCCCGGGCGCCGCGGAGGTCCGGTTCGGAGACGATCTCCAGCAGAGGGGTGCCGGCACGGTTGAGATCAATCCCAGACAGTCCGTGGAAATCCTCATGCAGGGACTTGCCAGCGTCCTCCTCGAGATGCGCGCGCACGAGACGGACTACCTTTTCGCCATCCTTGAGCTGAATCCTGATCTCGCCGCCGGCGACTACCGGGACTTCGTACTGGCTGATCTGATACCCCTTCGGAAGATCGGGATAGAAGTAATTCTTGCGCGCGAAAACCGACCGACGATTGATGGTCGCGCCGACCGCAAGGCCGAGCCGTATGGCCCTCTCGACTGCGCCCTTGTTCAGTACAGGAAGCACCCCCGGCAGCGCGATGTCCACCGCACACGCCTGTGCATTGGGCGGCGCTCCGAAGGCGGTCGATGCGCTGGAGAAAATCTTGGACGCGGTCGAGAGCTGGGCGTGCACTTCGAGCCCGACGACAATTTCCCATTCCATACGATGCCTGTTCCGGGGTAGCGACGGTGGAAGTCCACCGCCTCCAAATTCTGTTCTGTCGGGTCAGACGAGCGGCGCTCGCCGATGCCAGTCGGTCACCTGTTGATACTGATGCGCCACGTTCAGCATTCGCGCCTCGGCAAAGTAGTTGCCGATGATCTGAAGCCCCACCGGCCGATTGCGGTCTCCGAACCCGACGGGAATCGACATTCCCGGCAAACCCGCGAGATTGACCGCGATGGTGAACACATCAGACAGGTACATCTGCACCGGGTCGCCGCCCTTCTCTCCCAGGTTGAACGCTGTGGTCGGCGAAGTCGGGCCCATGATCACATCGCACTTCTCGAATGCTTCCACAAAATCCCGCGCGATCAGCCGGCGGAGCTTCTGCGCCTGAAGATAATAGGCGTCATAGTAACCGTGCGAGAGCACATACGTGCCGATCATGATCCGACGCTTCACTTCCGCACCGAAGGCTTCGGCACGGGTCTTCCGGTACATTTCAGCAAGGTCGTCGTAGTGTGCCGTCCGGTAGCCATAGCGAACGCCATCGTAGCGCGCCAGATTGCTCGATGCCTCCGCGGGCGCGAGCACGTAGTAGACAGGAATGGAGAGCCGTGTATTCGGAAGATCGATTTCGACGGTTTCGCAACCGAGCGACCGGAATTCCGCGATTGCGGCTTCGATCGCCTTCTCGACATCGGCGCTGACACCACTCGCGAAGTACTGCTTCGGCAAGCCGATTCGAAGCCCGCCGACAGGAAGCGCAAGGTCCCGCGTGTAATCCTCGGGCGGGCGCTCGAGGCTGGTCGAGTCGCGCGGATCAAAACCTGCCATCACATTCATGAGGAGCGCGAGATCCTCGGCAGATCGCGCCATCGGACCAGCCTGATCGAGGCTAGATGCAAAGGCGATCATGCCGTAACGCGACACGACGCCATAGGTGGGCTTGAGCCCGGAGATCCCACAAAGGGACGCCGGCTGGCGAATCGAGCCTCCGGTGTCAGTTCCCGTAGCCGCCGGCGCCAGCCCCGCGGCTACTGCGGCGGCGGAGCCTCCTGAACTTCCGCCCGGGACGGCGTCCTTGTCCCAGGGGTTCCGGACCGGACCGAAGAACGAGGTCTCGCTGGAAGAACCCATCGCGAACTCGTCCATGTTCGTCTTGCCGAGATTGACTGCTCCGGCTGCGTCAAAACGACGGATTACTTCGGCATCATAGGGCGATACGAAATTCGAGAGCATCCTCGAGCCGCAGGTGGTCGACCAGCCCTTGGCGCAGAAAATGTCTTTTTGTGCTACAGGAATGCCCGTCAACGGCCGCACATCGCCACGCGCGCGGCGCTCGTCGGCGGATCGCGCCTGAGCAAGGCTTCTTTCTTCGTCGACCGAAATGAACGCGTTGTAGATAGGATTCAACCGCGCGATACGGTCCAGAAGACAGCGGGTCAATTCCACGCTAGAGACCTTACTGGCCTCAAGCAGCCGGATAAGCTCGCTCAGAGATGCATTCAACATGACGCAACGCTTGCGACAGACGCAGTGGGTGCGACGGACCTACTCCCGTGACTATTCGATAACCTTTGGAACAAGGTAGAGTCCCGCCTCGATCTGAGGGGCGCAACTCTGGAACAGTTCGTGCTGGTCGGCCTCGGTCACGACATCCTCACGCAGTCGGAGCATCACCTCTTGAGCATGGGACATCGGCTCGATTTGAGACGTATCGACAGACTGCATTTCTTCGATCAACCCGAAGATGCCGTCCAACTGACTGAGAAATGTCGCGGCTTCCTGTTCGCTGACGGCAAGCCGCGCCAAGTGCGCGATGCGCTTCACATCATCGAGAGAGATAATCACGGGGCTTGTGGTGACACCGGCGAACAACCCTTGAAGCTTCCCTTGCCGGGCGCTCAGACTTTACAGGACTTCAAAAGCTTAACGTCGATAGGGTATCATAACCTATTTTATTTCTCGTACCTCCAGCACCGGAATTCTCCATGTTCGGCTTCTTAAGCGGTTACTTCTCAAACGATCTTGCCATCGATCTCGGCACGGCCAACACCCTGATCTGGGTCCGCGGCCAGGGAATTGTTCTAAATGAGCCTTCCGTCGTTGCTATTCGTCAGGAAGGCGGCTCCAACGGCAAAAAGGTGATTCAACAGGTCGGCCTTGCGGCAAAGCAGATGCTTGGCCGGACACCCGGGAACATCACTGCGATCCGGCCGATGAAGGACGGCGTGATCGCCGACTTCACGGTCACCGAGCAGATGCTCAAGCAGTTCATCAAGAAGGTGCACGATTCGCGGCTTTTCTCACCCAGCCCCCGGATTGTCATCTGCGTGCCCTGCGGCTCGACACAGGTTGAGCGTCGTGCGATCCGCGAATCAGCCTATGGAGCCGGTGCACGCAAGGTCGAATTGATCGAAGAGCCAATGGCGGCCGCGCTTGGTGCCGATCTGCCGGTCGAGGAACCCACGGGCTCCATGGTCGTTGACATCGGGGGTGGAACCACGGAAGTAGGGGTCATTTCCCTCGGCGGCTTGGTCTACGCCGGATCCGTGCGGGTCGGTGGAGACAAGTTCGACGAAGCGATCATCAATTACATCCGCCGCAACTACGGCATGCTCATCGGCGAAACCACGGCCGAGGAGATCAAGAAGGAAATTGGCTCGGCGTTTCCGGGTTCTGAAGTGCGCGAGAAAGAGGTGAAGGGTCGCAATCTGGCGGAAGGCATTCCCCGCAGCTTTACGATCTCGTCCAACGAAATCCTCGAAGCGCTGACCGAGCCGCTCAATTCGATCGTGAGCGCGGTGAAAACGGCGCTTGAGCAAACGCCTCCGGAGCTCGGAGCCGATATCGCCGAGAAGGGGATGGTGCTGACGGGCGGAGGTGCGCTGCTTCGTGACATCGACCGGCTCCTCATGGAGGAGACGGGATTGCCGGTAGTGGTCGCCGAGGATCCGCTAACCTGCGTGGTGCGCGGTTCCGGAAAGGCGCTTGAGCATATGGATCGGTTCACCAACATCTTCACAAACGACTGAGTCATGCTTCCCCCAGCGCCCGCGTCAACCGATACGCGGGCGTTTCGCGGCTGGCGCCGTCCGCGCTGGCAGCCGCAGCAGCATGGAACACCAGCCACCGCCATTCTTTAAGCGCGGCCCCAGCCCTCTAGCCCGCTTTACATTCTTCGCACTGCTGTCCATCGTCCTCCTGTTTGCGGACGCGCGGCTGCGTTTTCTGGAACACATCCGGGAAGCGGTGTCTGTCGCACTCTATCCTCTGGAACGCGCTGCGCGCGCGCCGGGCACCGCGGTTGCGCGCTTCCTCGACTATTTCACCACTCAGTCGGAACTGATCGAAGAGAACGAAGCGCTGCGGCTTCAAACCCTGCATCTTTCCGCACAGGCTGCGCGTGTGGAGGCGCTTACCTCCGAAACCAACCAGCTTCGAAAGATGCTCTCGGCGTCGGAGCGAGGAGACCTCAATCTGCAGCTGGGAGAGATCGTCTACTCCAAACGCGATCCTTTCACGCGGAAAGTGGTCGTTGACCGGGGCTCGCAGCACGGTGTACGGCCTGGTCAAGCGGTCATCGACGAGAACGGATTGGTCGGGCAGGTCTCCCGAGTGCTGCCGCTCGCTTCGGAGGTCACTTTGATTACCGACAAGAATCAGGCTGTTCCGGTTCAGAACCTTCGTACCGGCGCGCGGGCGGTGCTGTTCGGGGTCGGGCGCGATGATACCCTGGAGTTGCGCTTCATGCCGGTGAACGCGGACGTCCAGAGCGGCGACATGTTGGTTACTTCGGGCATCGATGGCGTCTATCCGGCAGGGTTCAAGGTTGCGATCGTGTCCGAGATCGATCGAAGCGCGACCAATGCCTTCGCCCGTATCGACTGCACACCTGTGGCTGGTGTCAATCGGGGAAGCTTGGTGATGCTGGTGCTCGAGAAACGCATCCTCCCCGAAAAACCGCCCGACGAGGTGCCCGTCACAAAACCGGGGAAACCGAGGCGGGGACCGTCGTGAATCAGGCGCGAGCGGCGAAACCGACCGAGATCCTGTTTCCCGTCAATCCTTTGTTTATTGCGGGAACCCTGGCGCTCGGCTTTGTTCTCAATCTGTTGCCGGCGACCGGTAACGCCGTCCTGTGGCGACCCGACTTTGTCGCCTTGGTGCTTGCGTACTGGTTGATTCACTATCCGCGCCGCCTCGGCTTTCTACTTCCGTGGCTCCTTGGCCTCGCGATGGACGTGGCTGAGGGAGCGTTGTTCGGCCAATACGCACTCGGCTACACGGCACTCGCTCTCATGTGCACGGTCGCCCATAGACGAGTCCTGATGTTCGACGTTCTTTCTCAAACGGTGCATGTGCTGCTGATGCTGGTGGTGGTAAAGGTCATCATGCTTCTGGTGCGTATGGCGGGAGGCGCTGAGTTTCCGGGAGCACTCTACTTCGTCGGTCCGGTTATCTCAGCGCTCTTGTGGCCACTCATGACGCTCACCCTCGTGATTCCGCAGAAGAACAAGCAGGACGCTGATCGCGACTGACCCGCATGTCCCGTCGCTCTGAAATTCGCAACCCCGACGTGGAGTTGTCGCGCTTCCGGGTGCGCCTTGCGATCGCGGCCGGCGTCGTCGTGTCGATGTTCGCGGTATTGCTGCTGCGCTTCTTCTACGTGCAGGTTATGCAGTACGACCACTACCACGCCCTCGCGGAAAACAATCGCATTTCGATTGTGCCCATCGTGCCGAACCGTGGCCTCATTCTCGACCGCAAAGGCGTGGTGCTCGCCCACAACTATTCCGCCTATACGCTGGAGATCACCCCAAGCAAGGTACCCGACCTCGACGCGACGATCACCGATCTTTCGACCGTCGTCGATATCACCGCCAAGGACCGCAAGCGCTTCAAACGTCTGCTCGACGAGAGCAAGAGCTTCGAGAGCCTCCCGATCCGCACGCGCCTGTCCGATGTCGAGGTGGCGAAGTTTGCGGCGAATCGCTATCGCTTCCCGGGTGTCGAGATCAACGCGCGATTGTTCCGTCAGTACCCGAATGGCGAGCATGCTGCGCATTCGGTCGGCTACATCGGCCGCATCAACGACAAGGACATCGAGCAGATCGAGGCACGCGGCGATACCGCGAACTACCGGGGCACGGATCACATAGGACGCTTCGGTCTCGAGGAGTCGTACGAGCAAGAGCTTCACGGCATCACCGGCTTCGAGCGGGTCGAGGTTGATTCAGGGGGCCGCGCGGTTCGTTCCCTCGCGCGTCAGCCCCCGGTCTCCGGGAACAATCTGGTACTGGCTCTCGATCTGCGTCTGCAGGAAGTCGCGGAACGGGTGTTTGGAAACTTCCGTGGCGCGCTGGTCGCCATCGAACCGAAGAGCGGCGGTGTTCTCGCGCTCGTTTCACGGCCAAGCTTCGACCCAAACCTGTTCGTGGATGGCATCGATCCCCAGAACTGGGACGCACTCAACAACAATCCCGACAAGCCCCTCAACAACCGCGCTCTGCAGGGGCAATACCCGCCGGGCTCCACGTTCAAGCCGTTCATGGCGCTTGCCGCGCTCGAGCTCGGAAAGCGTACGCCTTCCTACACCATCGCCGATCCGGGGTACTTCGCGCTCCCCGGCGTGAGCCACCGATGGCGTGACTGGAAGGCAGGCGGCCACGGCATGGTCGATCTGCACAAGTCGATCGTCATCTCCTGCGACACGTACTACTACGGGCTCGCGCAGGACATGGGGATCGACACGATTCACAAGTTTATCAGCCAATTCGGATTCGGCACGAAGACGGGGATCGACATCAAGGGGGAACAGCCAGGCGTGCTGCCTTCCCAGGAATGGAAGATGAAGCGCTATAGGCAGAAGTGGTTTGCCGGCGATACAGTCTCGGTCGGCATCGGCCAAGGCTACAATCTCGCGACGCCGCTGCAGCTTGCCTTGGGTGTCTCCGTGATCGCTGCCGACGGCGTGCTATACCGGCCGCACCTCGTGCGCGAGGTTGAGGACAGCCGCACCAAGAAATTGACGAGCATCGCAACTGAACCGATGCGCGTGACCGACTGGAAACCGGAGAACATTCAGCGGATCAAGGCGGCCATGGTGGACGTCACGCGCCCGGGCGGTACCGCTGGCCGCGCGGGGGCCGGGGCGGAATACGTCTTTGGCGGCAAGACCGGTACCGCCCAGGTGGTCGCGATGAAACAGGGCGAGAAGTACGACGAGAAGAAAGTTGCCGAGCGCAATCGCGACCACGCGCTCTTCATCGCTTTCGCACCCGCCAGCAGTCCAACCATTGCGCTCGGCATCCTCGTCGAAAACGGCGGTCACGGTGGGTCCACCGCCGCGCCGATCGCTCGCAAGATTTTCGACTATTACCTTCTCGGCAAGGTACCCGACGCGCCTCCAACCGGGGAAGACGATTCAGATGCAGCTGATTAAGCGCCTCGTCACTTTTCTGACCGGCCACATCGACGGGTTTCTCCTAACCTCGGCGATGCTGCTTCTGGGCGTCGGTCTGATGACCCTGTACAGCGCGTCCGAGCAGAACGCGGTGCGGGTTACGGGGCAGTTGATGAACATCGGCGTTGCGTTCGCGGTCATGTGGATCATCGCCAACATACCGCCTCACATCCTCAAGAACTTCGCCGTTCCCGCGTACGCAATCGGCATCGTTCTGCTCGTAGCGGTCGACCTTTTCGGTGAGATCGTCAATGGCGCTCAGCGCTGGCTGCACATCGGCATCACGCGGATCCAGCCATCCGAGTTGATGAAGATCGCCGTGCCCCTCATGCTCGCCTGGTACTTCGACCGTTACGAGGCAACGCTGCGGATCAAGCACTTCGCGATCGGCGCCGCAATCCTGTTGGTGCCGGTCGCGCTGATCGCGAAGCAACCGGACCTCGGAACCTCCATCCTCATCCTGGCGTCGGGTTTCTACGTGATCTTCCTTGCTGGGCTCTCGTGGAAGATCCTGCTCACGCTCTTTGTGGCGGGTTGCGCAAGCCTGCCGGTGCTGTGGTCCTTCATGCACGACTATCAGAAGCGGCGGATTCTCACCCTGATCGATCCGACCCAGGATCCCCTCGGAGCCGGTTACCACACCATTCAGTCCACCATCGCGGTCGGCTCTGGCGGCGTATCCGGAAAGGGGTGGCTGAACGGAACCCAGACGCACCTCGACTTTCTGCCGGAGCGCACCACCGATTTCATCTTCGCGGTATTCTCGGAAGAGTTCGGGCTGGTGGGGAACGGTTTATTGCTGTGCCTGTTTCTGCTCGTGATCGGGCGCGGCCTGGTTATCTCGTCCAATGCACCCAGTCTTTTCGCGCGGCTGCTGGCCGGTTCCATCGCGCTTTCATTCTTTACCTACGTGTTCGTCAACATGGGGATGGTAAGCGGAATTCTGCCGGTGGTCGGTGTGCCGCTTCCCCTCATCAGCTACGGCGGCACTGCGCTGGTGACCCTGTTTCTCGGGTTCGGTATCCTCATGAGCATCACCTCCAACAGGAAGCTTGTGCAGACGTGAACGAGGCGTATCTGCTGCAGCGGATTCCTTCGGAAGCCGGTGGCGTTTCGCTGCGGGATGCGCGACGCTTTTCGCGCTGCCTTGGTCTGCTGTTGTCGGCAATCCTGGCCGTCGGCGTAGCCGGCTGCGCAGGCACGCCGCCGCAGCCAACTTTTCCCAACGAGCCCACTCCGACCGTTCACCCCAAGCCGGTCGAGGCAGCGCCTCCTCCCCCCCAACGCGGCGCGTATTACCTCGACGATGGTCCGGGCGAGAACCCCCCGGGGAACCTGGACTCGATCCCGGATGCGGTGCCGAAAGCGGAGCCCCTGCGTCCCGCCGCGAATCGGCCTTATGAAGTGTTCGGCAAGCCCTACACGCCCCTTACCGTCATCAAGCCTTATCGGGAAAAGGGCATCGCAAGCTGGTACGGCAGGCGTTATCACGGCAAGCCCACGTCGTCAGGCGAGGTCTACGACATGTACGCCATGACGGCGGCGCACCCGACGTTGCCGATTCCCAGCTACGTCCGTGTGACGAATCTGAAAACCAATCTCGCAGTCGTCGTGCGCATAAATGATCGCGGCCCGTTCCTGCACGATCGCGTCATCGATCTTTCCTATGCCGCCGCCTACAAGATCGGTACGCTCGCGGGTGGTAGCGGAGTGGTGGAGGTGGAGTTGATCGTGCCAGGCCGCGAAACGACGGGGAAGAGCTACGCGGCCCTGGCGAACCAGGGCGCCGACCCCCAGAAAACGGCGGCCGCCACACCGAAATTTCGCGAGCTGCCGCCGCCGCCGCTCGCCTCGCCGAGCAAAGGCGATGCTCCTCCGAAGTCGGCTCCGGGCGTCGCAGGCACCGCATCGCAGGGTAGCAATCCGGAGCAGGCAATACTGAAGGAAATCACCGCGTCTGGCAGCTACTTCCTCCAGCTCGGTGCGTTCAGCGGCAAGGACAACGCTGATGGATTCATCGCCCGCCTGAAGGGAATCGCTTCCGAGCTCACCGACAATCTCGACGTTCTCGCACGTGAC
The DNA here is from genome assembly GCA_963747225.1 of uncultured beta proteobacterium. Lineage (GTDB taxonomy): Bacteria > Pseudomonadota > Gammaproteobacteria > Burkholderiales > JAEUMW01 > JAEUMW01. The sequence continues at coordinate 223,749 of CAVVES010000013.1, forward strand.
GGCCTGTACCGCGTCCAGTCCGGACCGTACGCCAGCGACGCGGACGCTCGCAGCGCCGCAAATCGGCTGGCGTCCCGCCTTGGCGTCAAGGTCATCGTGATCACACGCTGACTTCACGGTCGATCCTAACGTGCACGATTCAGCGTTTCAAGGCGACTGGGTTCACCAAAGCCGCAATGGCCGCGGTCACGTTGTAATCACGCTGCGCCACCTACGGAACGATGCGGCCCTTCCTCGGTTCGAACTCGCGGAACCGGGGGGACGCCTCCTTCTCACCGTAGTCGTCGACGCACCGAAGGCCACCCGTGCGTTCGACGCGGCCGGGCGCGAATTTCCCTTTGGCGCAGCCAGAGTGGACCGTCCGTTGGCTCCCCATGTCGGGGTTCGGAAGGCAAGTGAGAACACGGTGATGATCACGGGAAGCGTAGAGGGCCGACCAGTCTGGGTCATCGATGACTATGGGAATGGAACTCAGCATTTCATCATCGGATGCGACGCGGACCTTTTCCTGCACGCGAATCTCGATCGGGCGGCGGGCGCGCTCACCCTTACCGAGAAGGGCAGTAATCACGAAACCTTGCGCATCGTTATGCGTGATCCCGTCGGCCGCGTCCTCGCGGACGACGTCACCGTTCAACCCGGAGAGAGCATCGAGGCGGTCGCAGCGCGATGCGGTGTTTCTCGTGACGAGTTGCTTGCCAGCTACCCAGCCTGGTCTGGAAATGCCCCACCGGCCGGCACCATCATCAGTCTGGTCTGATCTGCCCGCTCTCTGACCACGCTGGTTCCGACGGTTTCACCGTTTCGCCTGCTACCCTTTCAAACGCGCAAGTGACTCGGCATAGCTTGGTGCGCTGCCGGCCTCCACATCGGCGCGACGCAATTCATGAAAACGACCGAGCACCCTGTTTGCAGTCGCGAGCTTTGCGATGCGTTCCGCGTAGTGCGCCATCTTCGCCCCGGGGAACGCCCACAGCGCGGTGTCGTCCGTAAGCGCATCGAGATAGGCGCGAGCTCCGCAACAGCCGAGACTCATTGCTGCGTAGTTGCTGTTGACGGCCTGCGGCACGACTGCGCATGCGGGGCGCCCGAATGCGGGGGGCACTTGCGGGTCGACCTGCTGGACCGCTTCCGCAATCACCAGACCCTGCCGGGAGTCGGCGAATAGCAGCACAACGTCTGGAGGTAGCGGCGTCGCCTTGAGCGGAGCATAGACAACGTGCTTCGTCGGAGTCTTGCGCACCGCGATCGCCGCAACATCCTCACTGCGCACGTACTCCATGCCGGCCATGACCTGAAGCACGCTCCCGAGCTCACCGGCGTGGCGCGGCGACGGGTTCGCGAGATTGTGGGTATACACTCCGACGGCGCACAGCTCATGATCACTCGTGGAAGTCGCGAATGCGCCTCCGGCGGCATGCTGCCAAAACACACATCCCGCCGGAACCGTCCCCGCGTGGGCACTGATGCTGGATGGAACGTCGTCGCAGAAACACACGGCGATGGGCGGAAGTCGAAGCCTGAGCGCTTCCTCGATCGAGGTGGAAATGCCGGTGTAGTCGGTCATGGGAGCGTTATCCATGCTGCCGATAGTGTTCAATTCACGACCGCTTTCAGCTCGCCTTTTCCATACTTCACCGCCATCGCGTCGAGCACGGTCGGCTTGATCTTCGCGGCCTGACCCGCGCACCCGAACGCTTCGAAGCGGACCTTGCAGATGTCCCTTGCCGCCACCATGGCCTCCTTGAAGAACTTGCGCACGTCGAACTCGCTTTTGTTCTTCGCCATCGACCGTCGTATGGCTCCCGTCATCGCAAGGCGGATATCGGTGTCGATGTTGACCTTGCGCACACCGTGCTTGATTCCCTCCTGGATCTCCCCGACCGGAACCCCATAGGTTTCCTTCATCTCCCCGCCGAACTCCCGGATCACTTCGAGCCATTCCTGGGGTACCGAGGAGGAACCGTGCATGACCAGATGAGTATTCGGGATGCGGGCGTGGATTTCCTTGATGCGTCCAATGGCGAGGATGTCTCCGGTCGGCTTGCGAGAGAACTTGTACGCACCGTGAGAGGTGCCGATGGCGATCGCGAGAGCGTCCACCTGGGTCTGCTTGACGAAGTCCGCAGCCTGCTCGGGGTCCGTCAAAAGCATGTCATGGCTGAGATGGCCTTCGGCACCCGACCCATCCTCCTCGCCAGCCCGACCGGTTTCGAGTGAGCCAAGACAGCCGAGCTCGCCTTCGACGGATACGCCGACTGCGTGCGCCATCTCGACGACCTTCTGCGTCACCTCGACGTTATAGTCGTACGAGGCCGGCGTCTTCATGTCCTCCTTGAGCGAGCCGTCCATCATCACGCTCGTGAAGCCCGAGCGGATGGAAGCCTGGCACACGGCCGGACTCGCGCCGTGGTCCTGGTGCAACACCACCGGGATATGCGGATACATCTCCACCGCCCCCAGCACCAGGTGCCGCAGAAACGGTTCGCCCGCGTACTTCCGCGCGCCCGCGGACGCCTGCATGATGACCGGACTGTCGCATTCGTCCGCAGCCTGCATGATCGCCTGGATCTGCTCGAGATTGTTGATATTGAATGCCGGCAGGCCGTAGGCATGTTCGGCGGCGTGATCGAGCAATTGTCTTAGGGATACGAGAGCCATTGCGTAAGTTCTTCCGATTGGTTTGAATGAAGGTCGCTTCGGTGTCGCGCAGAACGGCGAATCTCACCCTTCGCTCGTTTGAATTTCTCCCACCCTGATGATCTTCAGGGTGTTGGTCTGGCCCGACTTGCCGACGAGTTCGCCGATCGTGAGCACGACCAGGTCACCCGGGTGCACTGCGCCCCGCTTCAGAAGCTCCTGTTCCGCCGCGTGCAGCACCACGTCGCGATCTTCCGAACTCTCGCGCAGGTTGTATGGATAGACGCCCGAGAACATCGTCAGGCGCCGCCGGGTTTCCACCACGGAAGTCAGTGCATAGATCGGGACGCCGGGGTTGATGCGCGACATCCAGAGTGCGGTCGAACCCGACTGCGTGAGCGCACCGATGGCCTTCACCTTGAGGTGATACGCGCTGAAAACAGCGGCCATCGCGACCGACTGATCAATTCTGGTGAAAACGCGGTCCATGAGATCCCGGTCGAGAGTGATCTCCATGTTCCTCTCTGCTTCCACGCAGACCCGGGCCATCGCTTCGACCGTCTCCACGGGATACTGACCCACCGCCGTTTCCGCCGACAGCATCACGGCGTCGGTGCCGTCGAGCACTGCATTCGCCACGTCCGACACCTCTGCGCGGGTCGGGATGGGGCTGGAGATCATCGACTCCATCATCTGTGTCGCCGTGATCACCAGTTTGTACTTGGCGCGGGCAAGCCGGATCATCCGCTTCTGCAGGGCCGGCACGGTGGCGTCGCCCATTTCCACGGCGAGATCACCGCGTGCGACCATGATTGCGTCCGACGCGTCGAGAATTTCCTCCAGCGCGGTGATGGCCTCCGCGCGCTCGATCTTGGCAACCAGCAGCGATTTTCCCCCCGCGGCGCGCACCAGATCCCGCGCATAGTTCATGTCGGCGCCGGATCGCGGAAATGAAATCGCGAGAAAATCCGCCTGGAAGCACGCGGCAGCCTTGATGTCTTCCAGATCCTTTTCGGTCAGCGCTGGGGCCGAAAGCCCGCCGCCTCGTCGGTTGATGCCCTTGTTGTTCGAAAGCACGCCGCCCTGCTCGACCTTGGTGAAGATCTGCGCATCTTTCACCTTCTCAACCTCAAGCACGATGCGCCCGTCGTCGAGCAGGAGAAAGTCGCCGGTCGATACGTCGTTCGGAAGTTCCCGATAATCGAGGCCGACCCGGAAACTGTCGCCGAGCTCGCACTCCGCATCGAGCACGAACGGGCTGCCGGGCTTGAGCACGATGCGCCCTTGCTCGAACTTGCCGATCCGAATCTTCGGGCCTTGCAGGTCGGCCATCACGCCCACCGGGCGCCCCGCCATACGCGCAAGTCCCCGCACCTTTTCCGCGCGCTCCGCATGCTCCTCCGCTTTGCCGTGCGAGAAGTTCATTCGCACGACGTCGACGCCCGCCGCGATCAGGCGACCGAGCGCTTCTTCGGAGTTCGAAGCGGGTCCAAGGGTGGCGACGATCTTGGTTCTACGCAACATGGAGAGCGATCGCGGCGTGGCTGGAGTCTGGGAGGAAGCGCACAAGAGTGGGTGCGCTCAGCCCTCCGCCGCACGGATTTCGAGAATTTCGACGGCAGGTAGTTTCTTGCCTTCGAGGAATTCGAGGAAAGCCCCTCCTCCGGTCGAAATGTAGGAGATTTTGTCGGCCACGCCGTATTTCGCGATCGCGGCCAGGGTGTCCCCGCCGCCTGCCATGGTAAATGCGGAGGAGCCCGCAATGGCGCGCGCCAGCGTCTTCGTCCCGTTTCCGAACTGGTCGAATTCGAACACGCCCACGGGGCCGTTCCAGACGATGGTACCGGCGTTCTCGAGAATGTGCGCGAACCGCGCCGTTGTTTCCGGTCCGATGTCCAAAATCATGTCCCCGACCGCGATGTCCCGCGTTGCCTTGACGACGGCGACCGCGCTCGCCGCGAACTCCGTGGCACATACGACATCGGTGGGCAAAGGCACGTCGCCTCCTCTGGCCTTGCACGCCGCGGCGACGGCCCTCGCTTCCTCCACTAGATCCTTCTCGGCCAGCGAATTTCCGATGGTGCAACCCGCGGCGAGCAGAAACGTGTTGGCGATGCCACCCCCGACGATCAATTGATCCACCTTGTCCGCGAGACTCCTGAGGACCGTGAGCTTGGTGGAGACCTTGGAACCTCCGACGATCGCCACCAGGGGACGCCTGGGTTCCGAAAGCGCCGCACGCAGGGCGTCGAGTTCCTGCGCGAGAAGCGGACCGGCACAGGCTATGGGGGCAAAGCGGGCGATGCCCTGGGTCGTCGCTTCGGCGCGATGGGAGGTGGCGAAAGCGTCCATCACAAACACATCGCAGAGCTTTGCCATCTTTCGCGCAAGCTCCTCCGAATTCTTCTTTTCCCCCTTGTTGGCGCGGCAGTTATCGAGCAGCACCGCCCGTCCCGGCTGGATGGTCATCGGATCGAAACCGTCCACCCAGTTCTGCACCAGCGGAACCTCGGTGCCGAGCAACTCGGAGAGCCGCTTTGCGACCGGCGCCAGCGAATCCTCGGGCCGGAGCTCGCCCTCGGTCGGCCGGCCCAGGTGCGAAGCCACCATGACCCTCGCACCCGCTGCGAGAGCGTGGCGAATGGTGGGAAGCGCGGCGCGGATGCGCGTGTCCTCGGCAACACCGCCGCGCTCGTCAAGGGGCACGTTGAAATCCTCGCGGATGAAGACCCGCTTGTCCTTGAGGTTGAGATCAGTGAGTCGGATGAAGCTCATGGCCTACGGGCGCGCACCAGGGTGCGCGTCATTTTGCGTTCATCAATGCAACCGTGGCATCCAGCATGCGATTGCTGAAGCCCCATTCGTTGTCGTACCAGGCAAGCACCTTGACGAGCGTGCCGCCAGTGACCTTGGTCAGCGATGCGTCGAACGTGCTGGAGGCGGGATCGTGATTGAAGTCGATCGACACCAGGGGCTGATCGTTGTAGTTCAGGATGCTCTTGAGCACTCCCTCGGAAGCCTCGCGCATGATCCGATTGACTTCCTCCACCGTGGTTGGGCGCGCGGCGACGAAGGACAGATCGACCAGGGAAACATTGATGGTGGGAACGCGCACAGCAAACCCGTCGAGCTTGCCGTTGAGCTCCGGCAGCACCAGTCCCACCGCCGCTGCCGCACCAGTCTTGGTGGGAATCATGGACATCGTGGCCGAGCGCGCCCGCCGCAGATCCTTGTGAAACACGTCGGTCAACACCTGGTCGTTCGTGTAGGCGTGGACCGTTGTCATCAGGCCATGGACGACGCCGATCTTCTCGTGGAGGGGCTTCACCATGGGAGCAAGGCAGTTCGTCGTGCACGATGCGTTCGAGATCACCGTGGAACTCGCTTTCAGGACGTCGTGATTGACACCGAAGACGATCGTGGCATCCACGTCCGCCTCGCCGGGAGCGGAGATGATCACTTTCTTCGCGCCGGCCGTGACGTGCGCTCCCGCCTTTGCCTTGCTCGTGAAGAGGCCGGTGCATTCCATCACGGCATCGACCTGCAACTCCTTCCACGGAAGCTCCGCAGGGCTGCGCACCGCGAGGACCCGGATGCGGTCACCGTTCACAACCATGGCATCTCCGTCCACCGATACGTCCCCGGGAAACCGGCCGTGGACGGTGTCAAAGCGGGTGAGATGCGCATTCGTTTGCGCGTCGCCCAGATCGTTGATGGCGACAATCCGGATCTCATGGGTGCGTTTGTATTCGTACAGCGCGCGCAGAATGTTGCGGCCGATCCGCCCGTAGCCGTTGATCGCGACGCGAATTGCCATGGAAAGCCTCCTGAGGACGGTGAAAAGCTAGCGATTCTACCGCGAAGCGCGACACGTCCACGAGCAGGCCGACGTGATGCGCTTACGGCCGCTTAGAGAATGCCCTTCACAGTCTTCACGACGTTTGCGGTGGTAAGGCCGAAGAGCTTGAAAAGCTCACCCGCCGGTGCCGATTCCCCGAAGCGGTCGATGCCGATCGTGGCTCCCTCGAGTCCGACGTACTTGCGCCAGTAGTCGGTCACCCCGGCTTCGATGGAGATACGCGGCACGCCGCGGCCGAGCACGCTCGCGCGGTAGCTTTCGTCCTGGCGGTCGAACACGCTGGTGCAAGGCATGGATACCACGCGCGCGGCAATGCCTTCGCCGGCCAGCACCTTCCGGGCTTCCATCGCAGTCGCAACCTCGGAACCGGTGGCGATCAACACCGCCTTCGGCGCGCCGCCGTCCGCATCCGCCAGCACATATCCGCCACGGCGGATCGCTCCGATCCCCTCCGGGGTGCGCGCCTGGAAGGGCAGATTCTGACGGGAAAAAAGCAGACTGCTCGGTCCGCCGGAGCGTTCCAGAGCTGCAACCCACGCAACCGCCGATTCGACCGTATCGCACGGACGCCGAACGTCCATCCCGGGAATGAGGCGCAGAGTTGCGGCCTGCTCGATGGGCTGATGGGTCGGGCCGTCCTCCCCCAGACCGATCGAGTCATGGGTGAAGACGAAGATCGACGGCACCTTGATGAGCGCCGCCATGCGCAGCGCATTCCGGGCGTAGTCCGAAAATATCAGGAAGGTTCCCCCGTAGGCGCGGATGCCCCCGTGCAGCAGCATGCCGTTCATGATCGCGCCCATGCCGAATTCGCGCACTCCGTAGTAAACATAGTTTCCGGGCCCATCCCGGCGCACCGCACTGGACTTCGACCACAGTGTCAGATTGGAACCAGCGAGATCGGCCGAACCCCCAACGAGCTCCGGCAGAATCGGCGCGAGCGCCTCGATGGTGTTTTGCGAAGCCTTGCGGGTGGCGATGGTCTCGGCCTTCTCGTTCGTCTTCGCGATGAACGCGGCGGTGTGATCTTTCCAGTTCGCTGGCAGTTCGTGTTTGATGCGACGCTGGAACTCCGCAGCAAGCTCCGGGTGGGTCGCCTCGTACCCGGCGAACCGACTGTTCCACGCGGTTTCGAGAGCGCGGCCTTCCGCGCGCGCGTCCCAGCCCTCGTAAACATCCGCTGGAATCTCAAACGAGGGGTGATTCCAGCCGATGTGCACGCGCGTGGCGGCGACCTCCGCCTCGCCAAGCGCCGCTCCATGCGCGTCGTGACTTCCGGCCTTGTTCGGCGCTCCCTGACCGATGACGGTCTTGCAACAGATCAGGCTCGGTCGTGCAAGCTCCGCCTTCGCTTCCTGCAGCGCGGCTTCCACCGCCTCGGAGCTGTGACCGTCCACCTTCGGCACCACATGCCAGCCGTATGCTTCGAATCGTTTCGGCGTGTTATCGGTGAACCAGCCTTTCACATGGCCGTCGATGGAGATGCCGTTATCGTCATAGAAGACAATCATCTTTCCCAGTCCGAGGGTGCCCGCCAGCGAGCACACCTCGTGGGAAATGCCTTCCATCAGGCAGCCGTCGCCAGCGAAGACGTAGGTGTGGTGATTCACGATCTCGAAGCCGGGACGGTTGAACTCCGCTGCCAGCAGCCGCTCCGAGATCGCCATGCCAACCGCGTTCGCGAGCCCCTGACCAAGCGGCCCGGTGGTGGTTTCCACGCCCGGCGTGACCCCGTACTCGGGATGCCCCGGGGTTCGCGAATGGAGCTGGCGAAACCGCTTCAGCTCCTCCATGGGAAGGTCGTATCCGGTGAGGTGCAAAAGCGCGTAGATCAGCATCGAGCCGTGACCGTTCGATACCACGAAGCGGTCCCGGTCAGGCCATTTCGGGTTCCCAGGGTTGTGCCGCAGGTGATGGTTCCACAGCACTTCGGCGATCTCGGCCATCCCCATGGGCATTCCGGGATGCCCTGAGTTCGCCTTCTGTACCGCGTCCATCGCCAGCGCCCGAACGGCGTTGGTCAGGTCCTTCCGCGTTGCCATGGTGAGTAATCCTCGATCAGCCGAAAAAAGGCGCGGTGCAAGTGTTCGCAGCCGCATGTTCCGGGCGCGAACGGCGTCAACACTAGACCCGGATTATTCCGAAGCCCGCGGGAACAAGGGAAATTACTTAATCTTATCGGTACGATAAGCGGAGAGGTCCGCACGCGCTGGCGCGCTAATCCTCCACCCGCTTCGATACCCGCACGCCGAGCTGTTTCAGCTTGCGATAGAGATGGGTCCGCTCGAGCCCGACCTTCTCCGCGACGCGGCTCATGTTCCCGCCCTCCCGAGCGATGTGGTGCTCGAAGTACACGCGTTCGAACGCATCGCGCGCTTCGCGCAGCGTCAAATGCAGCGGCAGCGTCTTCGCCAGCGTCGGCAGCTCCACGTCGAACTGCGCGAGGACGCGGCTCACATCAGCGAGCGTGATCTCGTCCTGGAGCGCGGTGAGCGCCAGCGTCTTCACCGTTGCCTCGAGTTGCGAAAGGTTACCCGGCCAGTCGCAGTTGCGCAGCGCGTTGAGGGCACCAGTGCTGAACGATCGCGGCGGTGCTTCCCGCGCCTCCACCAGGCGCGAGAGAAAGATGTTGGCAAGCTCGGGCACATCCTCCCTGTGCTCGCGCAGGCTGGGGACGCGGATGGTCAGACCCGACAGGCTTTGCAGCAGGCGCGAATCGAAAGCGCCCTGTGCCACCATCTCCGGCAGCGACTTCGAACTCGCGCAGACGAGCCGAACGTTGTACTTGTCGAGCTTTGATGCGAGGAGCGCCAGGCCTTTTTGCTCAAGCTTGTTGAGATCTGCCACTTCCGGGAGAAAGAGCGTGCCCTCCTTCGCGTCGGCAAGCAGGTTGAGCGGCGCTTCCGCCAGCACCGTGAGCGAATCGGGCGTGACCCAGGGCGTATTCGGCACATGAAAGAATCGGGCGCACAACTCCGCCCCGCAGCCTGGTTCGGCTGTGAGGAGAACGGGTGCTTTGAGATTGCCGATCCGTTCAAGACGCTGCCTCAGCTCGGAGATGAGCGTGGCCCGTCCGAGGCTCGCGAGGGACAGCGCAGGCTTGGGCTGGACCGAGCCCTGCCGCAACGCCCGACCCACGGTCGACAGCAGCTTCTGGAGCGCGATGGGCTTCTCGAGAAAATCGTAGGCACCGATTCGCGTCGCCTCGACCGCAGTGTCGATCGTGCCGTGGCCCGACATCATCACAACCGGCATCGTGAGAAGTCCTGAGCTCGCCCACTCTTTCAGCAGCGTGATGCCATCTGTATCCGGCATCCAGATGTCGAGCAGAACCAGATCGGGACGCGCCTGCACACGCTCCTCCCGCGCCTGGCCGGCGTTTTCGGCGAGCCGCACCTGATATCCCTCGTCCTCGAGTATCTCCGAGAGCAATTCGCGGATGCCGATTTCGTCGTCCACCACAAGGATCTGGCTCATGTGCCTTCTATGCCTTCACTTCGGTTTTCCTGGCATGCGCGCGGGCTCCGCTAAGCGGCAACGTCACACGCACGACGGCGCCGTGCGGCTTGCGATTCTCTATCTCCACCTTGCCACCGTGCTCCTCGATGATCTTCTTCACGATCGCAAGACCAAGCCCGGTGCCCTTCGGTTTGGTCGTGACGTATGGTTCGAATACCCGGCTCATGAGATTCTCGGGGAATCCGGAGCCGTTGTCTTCAATCGAAAGCAAAGCCACCGCATCCTTCTGGTCAGTGCGGATTGTGATCAGCGGTTCGGAAACGGCCACCACCGCATCCTGCGCGTTTTGCAGCAAGTTGTGCAAAAGCTGGCGGATCTGGCCCGGATCACCGAACACTGGTTTGAGACGCTGCGACAGATCCGACTGGATGTGCGAACCGATCGAATCGTAAAGGGTGAGAATCTCCCGCACCAACTGGTTCAGATCGATACTCTGCGGCCGCGCTTCCGGTGCCCGTGCATACTGGCTGAAGGCGTCGACCATGCCCTTGAGGGCAGTGACCTGATTAACGATGGTCTGCGTGGATCGATCGAGCATCTCCGCCTCGGGACCGCCAAGCCGGTCATGCAGCTTGCGCTGGAGGCGCTCCGCAGATAGCTGAATCGGGGTGAGCGGATTCTTGATCTCGTGGGCAAGACGCCGTGCCACCTCGGCCCACGCGGCATCGCGCTGCGCCTGGATGAGGTGCGTGATGTCGTCGAACACCACCACACAGCCGGTCGCGGCAGACGCCTCGAACCGCGTGCCGCGCACGAGGAGCAAGCGGTGTCCGCCGCTCTTGGCGGCAAGCTCCACCTGCTTCTCCCATTTGACCCCGCCCGCCTCCTCGAAAGCTTCGCGCACGTTGGCGGAAAAGGAGCGCAATCGCGCTTCCGTCTCACCCCAGTCGTCCAGCGGTATGCCCGTCAACGACTCCGGGTCGATCTCGAGAATCGAGCCGGCGCTCACATTGCTGGCTCTCAGCTTGAGGTCCTCGTCAAAGGCGAGAACCCCGGCGGACAGGTTGGCGAGGGTGCTCTCGATATACGCTTTCGCGGTTTCAAGCTGCGCTTGGTTTTTCTCCACGGACAGACGGGCGTCCGCGAGTTGGCGCGTCATCGCGTTGAAGGACTGCGTCAGGATACCGAGCTCATCCCGGCTCGGTACCGGAAGCTGCTCGCTGAGATTGCCCTGGGCAACGGCACGGGTGCCTTCTGCTAGAACACCCAGGGGCGCCGACAAGCGCTCGCTCAGGTAGAAGGCGATGGCGAGTGCGGAAAGCAACGCCAGCAGCAGTGCCAATGTCAGCGTAAGTCCGTAGAGACGCTTCAAACCCACGCGCGACAGAATCAGCTCCTGGTAGTCGCGGTAAATGCCCTGCACGGTGTCGGCATCGATCGCAATATCGGGTGGGACCGGTTGCAGAAGCTGCAGCATACGAATGTCCTGACTCAGACTCAATCCGGTGACGGGGACGACGACCCTCAGGTGCAGCCCCTTTCCCGGCACCGACTCGACCGCACTGTACGACTGGGCAATGCGCAGACGTTGCAGCACCGCCGCACTCGGGACCTCAGGTGCCATATTCCCTCGTTCGGCACCGGAGAATGCGATCACGGTTCCACGCTGGTTGAAGAGGGTGGCTTCCTGTGCGCCGATACGCTCTCGAAGTTGATTGAGCGCCAGCAACTGCTCCGTCGGAGGAATTTCCGACAAGTCGAACGCGATCACGTCCGCTTTCGCGCTCAGATCCTTCAGCATGCTGTCGAGCACCGTCCGCCCGAGACGCAGGCTGCTCTCCATCGCGCGGTCGAGGCGCACGTCGAACCACGAGTCGATCGACCTGACCAGAAACTGGACGGACAACGCGTACACCAAGATTCCCGGCACCACCGCCGTAACTGCAAACATCAAGACGAGCCGCAGCGTGAGTTTCGAACCGAACACGCGCGCATGCAGCTTCCCGAGCAGAGACCACAGCTGGAAGCCGACCAACCCGCCCAATGCGAGGACAAACGCCCCGTTGATCAGTAGCAGTATCGGGTAATGACGGCTGAACAACTCGTTGTCGGAGGTGGCGAGGGAGAGGGCATAGAGGGCGACCGCTCCCATCGCAGGGAGGATGATCAAAGCGTACTGGATACGGCGGCGGCGCAGCAGAGCGGTGAGCCGTGGGCTGTTGCGCTTCACGGTGTGAAGCTCCATCGGTACCAGTCCGAATTCAGGGACCACTCCCGAGAGGTGATGGCGGTCACCTGAAAGGGCTTCGGCAGCAAAGAGGTGTCGAGACGAATGCGCACCGCGGCCTGATAGGTCTGATCACTGGTCAACTCGTCGCGGCGCGCGACCAGCCGTTGGCGGACACGCGCCAGGAGCTGAAGCGCTTCGGTGAGCGTGCTGAAGTTCTGGAATAACGCCCCGACAGTGACCCGGTACTGCTGGGTCAGGGCATTATAGGTCAGCCGATACTGGCTGCGGATGTCGACGACCGACTCATCAAACCAGTACCAGCGCGGCCTGGTAAGCTGGGCTTCGACGATAAACGTAAGCGGCACGCCCTTGTTCAGCGCGGATTCGACGGCCGCCCCGAGGGTAATATCGAAGTCCGCGTTGAGAAAATACTCGTCGTCGCCGGCAACGATCTCGGCCGATACGATCCGCAAACTTTGGGCGGTCGCGCAAAAGGCGAACAGCCAAAGCAATGTGCCCCCCCAAATCCTCCAGCCCCGTGCGGGCTCACTTCTTCTGGAAAAGGGCGTAGAAAAAACCATCGTGATCGTGATCCGGCAGTAACGCACCGTCTGCCGGCAGGCCGCCGACTGGCAGGCGCAGCGCATCCTGATGCCGATCCAGGAAGCGCTCTACCTGATCCTGATTCTCTTCGCGGAACACGGAGCAGGTCGCATAGAGGAATTTACCACCCCGAGCGAGGGTCTGCCAAAGCGCATCCACGAGACAGGCCTGGCGTTCGGCAAAGACTTGGAGATCAGTCTCGCGACGGAGCCATTTGACATCCGGATGGCGATTGACAACGCCGGACGCCGAGCAGGGTACGTCCGCCAGAATACGATCAAACGGACGTCCGTCCCACCATGTTTCCGGGGTTGCGGCATCGCCCTCGATGACCGTCGCCGAAAGCCCGAGCCGCGCGAGATTGTCGTGAACACGACCCAACCGCGATCCATCGCAGTCGAGCGCCAAGAGGTGCACGTCGGCCAGTTCCAGCAAGTGTGCCGCCTTGCCACCGGGAGCTGCGCATGCGTCCAGAACCCGCGAGCCGTCGCGAGGGTCGAGAAGCGGTGCCGCGAGCTGCGCACCCGCGTCCTGGACTGAGGCCCAGCCCGCGGCGAATCCCGGCAGCTCGGAGACGCGAACAGCTTGCGCGAGCATTACCGCGCTCGGCCCGGTCTGGCGCGCAATCAAGCCGTTGCCCTTGAGGCGCTCAAGGTACTCTTCCACGGTGCATCGTCGCCTATTCACGCGCAGCGTAAACGGCGGATGGGCGTTGCCAACGCGCAGAATCGCCTCCCAGTATCCAGGAATCTGCTCGCGCAGTTTGGCTATCCACCAGGCAGGAAAGGAGTAGTGTCCGACATCGCTGCGGCGAGCCCTATCGACAACCGTGTCGCGCTGCCGGAGAAAGCTCCGTAGCACCGCGTTAACCAAACCTTTCGCGCGCGCCGCGCCCATAGCCTCGGCCGTTCTTACCGCATGATCGACGACTGCGTGAGATGCCGCCCGCGAATACTGAAGCTGGTAAAGGGCGATGAGAAGGAGTGCTTCGAGAGCGCCGTCCTGGAGCGGCGAGTGAAGAAGCTGGGCGAGGCAGCTACGCAGTTCTCCCAGATGGCGCAGCGATCCGTACAAAGCGTCGTGCGCGGCCGCCCGCTCCCAGCTGTCGAGCTTGCCCCAAGACGGCTCCGTCAGAATTCCGGCAAGACTGCGGCCAACGATAATCCCGTTTAGGGATTCTGCTGCCGCTCGCTGTATCGCGATCAAGCTGTTCCGAAAGATGAAAAACTGCGCACTTCACGTCACCATTGCGAGCAAGCGCTCGATGCGCTCCTGCGTGGAGGGATGGGTGCTGAACAAACCTCGCAACCCTCCGCCCGACAGAGGATTGATAATCATCATCTGCGCGGTTTCCGGATGTTGCTCCGCGACGGGCATCGGCAGTCCTCGCGCATATCGGTCGATCTTGTCGAGCGCCGCCGCGAGCGCTTGCGGGTCGCCCGAAATCTCCGCGCCGCCGCGATCCGCTTCGAATTCCCGCGAGCGAGAAATGGCGAACTGGATCACCATCGCCGCTAACGGCGCCAAGAGCATCACCAACAGCCCGACCAGAGGATTCACGCCGCCCTGCTCGCCGTCCCGACTGTGGCCGCCGAACATCATTCCGATATGCGCAACCGATGAGATTGCACCTGCCAGTGATGCGGATATCGTACTGATCAGCGAATCGCGGTGCTTCACGTGGGAGAGCTCGTGCGCCATAACGCCACGAAGCTCACGCGGAGAAAGCGTTCTCATGATACCGGTCGTGGCGGCGACCGCCGCGTTTTGGGGATTGCGGCCGGTGGCGAACGCGTTGGGCTGGTCTTCATCGATCACGAAAACCTTCGGCATCGGCAAGCCCGCCCGTTGCGCGAGGTCGCGCACCATGCTGACGAGTTCAGGCGCGGTAGTCTCGTCCACTTGCCGCGCGTTGTACATGCGCAAAACGAGCTTGTCGGAGTTCCAATAGGCCCAGATATTCATCGCCCCACCGAGAACCAGGGCAATCAGCATCCCGCTACCGCCGCCCAACAGGTATCCGATGGCGCCGAAAAGCGCAACGATACCCGCCATCAACATAGAAGTCTTGAGCCAACTTCCAAACATCCTTCGATCTCCTTCAACAGCAACGCGGGACGATATCAATGGGACTGAAGGCGGAAAATTCAAGTACCCAGTCGCGCGCGCCGTGGGATGGCTCTGCCTCGCAAGAAGTCCTGAACTGTTTGCCTCCGGCCTCCCGCCCGCTGCAACTCCAGGATGCGGAGTGCGCCTGTGCCACACGCGACTCGGAGGTACGTGGATTCCGCTTGGATCACCTCCCCGGGCGCGGCCATCTCTGTTCCTGCTTCGGCTTGCGCCCGCCAGATTTTGACCGGACTACCGAACAAGCTCGTGACGGCGCCTGGCGCTGGATTGTAGGCACGCACGGCTCGGTCGACTTCCCGTGCCGAGCGTGTCCAGTCGATACGCGCCTCATCCTTTGTGATCTTGGGCGCATAGGTAACCCCGACCTCTCCCTGCCGAACTTGCTCAAGGGAGTGTTCCTCAAGTGAAGTGAGGACCTCGACGATGGATTGCGCACCTACCTCTGCAAGCTTGCTATCGAGCGTTGCGGCAGTATCATCCTCCGCGATCGGGACGCGACGCTGAAGCAGAATATCGCCGGTATCCAGCCCTGCATCCATCTGCATGATGGAGATGCCCGTTTCGGTGTCCCCCGCGAGGATCGCCCTCTGGATCGGCGCAGCGCCACGCCACCGCGGCAGTAGGGAAGCATGGACGTTGATGCAGCCAAGTGGCGTCACATTGAGCACGGCTTGCGGAAAAATGAGTCCGTACGCCACCACCACCACCACGTCGGCTTCCGCCTTCCTGAGTCGAGCGACGGCGTCCTCATTCCGCAAGGTCTCGAACTGCCCAATGGGAAGAGCGCAGGCGAGCGCGATCTTTTTGACGTCGCTCGCTCGTAATTCGCGATGCCTTCCCGACGGCCTATCCGGCTGAGTTAGTACTAACACGACATCGTGTCCTGCGGTTATTAGCTCCCGCAGCGCGACAGCGGCAAACGTGGGTGTACCGGCAAAAACTACACGCATGGCAACAGAATCAACTTTCAAACATGGGTGCGAAAACTGCTTGAGTGGCAATCTCCGCGCGGCACCCGCGGATCGCCAGTATCCGTTTCAAATTACTCAGAGGGTTTTTCGTTGGAGCTTTTTAAGTTTGGAAAGAATGCGCGATTGCTTCAACCGCGAAAGATACTCCACGAAGACCCGCCCTCGGAGATGATCCATTTCGTGCTGAATGCAAACAGCCAGCAGTCCTTCTGCATCGAGCTGGAACGGCTCCCCATCGAGCTTGAGGCTGCGTACCGTGACGCGTTCTGCCCGCCGCACAGTTTCGTAAATCCCGGGAACGGACAAACAACCCTCTTCGAATTCCGCAGAACCGCTCTGCGCGGTGATTTCTGGATCGATCAGCACGAGGAGCTGATCCCGCGTCTCCGAAACGTCAATCACCAGGACACGTTTGTGCACGTTGACCTGCGTGGCAGCGAGCCCGATCCCCGGCGCCGAATACATCGTGTCAGCCATGTCTCGCACCAATTCTCTGATTTCGTCCGTAACGTGTCCGACGGGCTCCGCCACTGTATGCAAGCGTTCATCGGGGTAGCGGAGGATTGACAAGATTGCCATGGAAACACACTCGCTTGATTCAGTTTATTCGGTGATAAAACCAAAAACCCAAAGGACCAGCGCGCGCGCAGTAGCTTGTGGTTGGGCCGCGCAAGGCAAACGTGCCCATAGAAGTGGAGCAGATCATGACTAAGTCAATTATATCCGTCCTTTTGTTTATTTCCCTGTGGGCTGGCGGTCCTGCGGGAGCCGCAGTAACGCTAACCGATAACCCACCCGAAACGTACACAGTGGTCAAGGGAGATACATTGTGGGGCATCGCCGGAAAGTTTCTGAAGGAGCCATGGCGGTGGCCTGAGATCTGGGATCTCAACAAAACCCAAATCAAGGACCCGCACTGGATTTACCCTGGCGACTTGATTGTTCTGGATCGAAGCGGCGCGGAGCCGCGGCTGCGGGTTGTGCGCAATACGGACACCACGCGGTTGAGCCCCAGGACACGCGTTGAAACAGTGGAAGCGCAACCGATCTGGTCCGTGCCGGCTGGAGCCATTGGGCCCTTCCTCACGCGCCCCCTTGTGGTCGAGCCTTCGGCCCTCGACACCGTGCCGTTGATTGTGGCGGGCGAGGAGAATCGGGTAATAATGGGCAATGGAAGCCGAGCTTTCGCGCGCGGACTCACTCCTGACCAAGGACAGCTTCTATACGCCTATCGGCCCTCAGCTCCCATCGTCGATCCCGAAACGGGCGAATACTTGGGCTACGGTGCAACTTTTCTGGGAGAAGCGAAGGTAATCGAATTCGCGGAGATCAGCACGATCGA
Organism: uncultured beta proteobacterium; assembly: GCA_963747225.1. Lineage (GTDB taxonomy): Bacteria > Pseudomonadota > Gammaproteobacteria > Burkholderiales > JAEUMW01 > JAEUMW01. The sequence goes on from CAVVES010000013.1 coordinate 240,983, forward strand.
ATTCACCTCCGTGAAGAGCGAAATCGGCGTCGGCGATCGATTGCTCCCGGCGGGGCAGCCGATGCCATATGCGTACACCCCTCACGCGCCGGTGACTGAAGTTGAAGGGCGGATCATTTCTTCCTACAGCAATCTTCGCGAGATGGGGGCAAATTCCATCGTTGCTTTAAATCGTGGAAGTCGCGACGGCCTAAATGAGGGCACCGTGCTCGCCATTTACAGAGAGCCTGCGGCCCATCGCCGCATCATGCGAACCGGACGCCCTTACTGGGGAACCCCAGCGGAACTCGAGACTACGCAGTCCGCTTGGCGTGGCCCGCCCTACTGGGGCGAGCCCGGACCTGCGCAGGAACTGAGCGCGCTGCAAAACAATCCGATGGCGCAAACGACAAAGCTGCCCGGTCCACGCTATGGCCTCGAGCGGCCTCTGATCAACGACAAGAGCCCGCTCGCTAAGTTGCCGAAGGAACGCTACGGGCTGCTCATGGTGTTCCGCACTTTCGAGCGGGTGTCCTACGCGCTCGTCATGGAGTCGACGCGTCCAGTGGAAGTCCTGGACACAGTGCGAAATCCTTAAGGAGTAAAAGTGCACGAACTGGTTGCCTTGCGGAAAGGCCGCCGGTGTTCTTGGACTGCCCCATGCGCTCGGAACACGCGCAGTGGATCGGCCTCAGCCTTATTCCGGAGGTTGGCGACAGCGCCATTCGCAGACTCCTGGAGGTATTCGGTTCGCCCGGCGCTGTTCTAGATGCAGGGAGTGCCGAGCTAGAGCATGTGGTCACACGGCGGATCGCTGCGAGGATCGTCGCCGGCCCGCCACGGGTAGCAGTCGAAGCAACGCTTCGATGGCTCGACCACGACGGACACCACCTCCTGACGTTAGCCGATGCAGACTATCCTCGATCGTTGCTCGAAATTTCAGATCCACCCAGCGTTCTGTACCTAACCGGTCAAAGGGAGTTATTGGCAATTAGCGGCCTTGCTGTCGTGGGAAGCCGCAACCCGACAGCGCAGGGGTCCGACAATGCGCAGGCACTCTCAACCGCGCTAAGCAACGCGGGATTGGTGATAGTGAGCGGCCTCGCAGAGGGTATCGATGCTGCTGCTCACCGTGGTGGATTGGCCGGGTCGGCGGGGACGATCGCCGTCGTTGGTACCGGACTCGACCGTGTGTACCCTGCGCGTAACCGGGATCTGGCTCAAGAAATTTACAGGCTCGGGGCGCTCCTTTCCGAGTTTCCACTCGGCACGCGGGCGCTGCCCGGCAATTTCCCGCGACGCAATCGCATCATCAGCGGTCTCGCCAAAGGCTGTCTGGTGGTGGAAGCCGCGGTTAAAAGTGGATCATTGATTACGGCGCGCTGTTCACTCGAACAAGGAAGAGAGGTGTTTGCCGTGCCTGGCTCGATCCATTCGCCACTTTCCAAGGGATGCCACGCTCTCATCAGGCAAGGCGCCAAGCTGGTGGAAAGCGCAGCGGACATTCTGGAGGAGCTGCAGCACTATGTCTCGCTCAATCCTCTCTCCAGGAGAAGCGAGACCGCAGAGCAAGGCATCGCGTCAGATTTTCTCGATCACGTAGGCTACGACCCGGTTGATGTTGATGTACTGTGCGCCCGGAGTCAGCTGGCACCCGAGGAAGTCATGTCACAGCTGCTGAAGCTCGAGCTTGCCGGACTGGTCGCTGCGCTTCCCGGAGGCCTTTTCCAACGGCGGTGCTAGGTTTCGCTCGGGCGTAATCCAAGCGTCGGCTTGCATCCCGGGAATTCGAGCGCTTATCATTTCCAGCCCTTCATAGCCCCCCTGAGCTCACCGCGATCGTATGCCGACACGAAAACGCAACACAAGCGTGCCCGCGCGACGCGGAGAGTCAATCCGACCCGATCGTCAGGAAAATGGGGGGCGCTCCAAGACCCTCATCATCGCTGAGAAGCCCTCCGTTGCGGGCGACATTGCGAAGGCGCTCGGCGGGTTCACCAAGCACGACGGTTACTTTGAATCGGAAGATTATCTGCTGTCCTATGCTGTCGGCCATCTGCTGGAAATCGCGGCGCCCACGGAGTACGAGGTCAAGCGCGGAAAATGGAGCTTTGCTCATCTGCCCGTCATTCCGCCGCGGTTTGATCTTCATCCCATCGCCAAAACCGCGGACCGGCTTAAGCTGCTTTCAAAGCTGATACGACGCAAAGACGTGGGCCAACTGATCAACGCGTGCGATGCAGGCCGCGAAGGCGAACTCATTTTCCGGTATATCGTACAGGCGGTCCATGCGCAGCAGCCACTCAGGCGGCTGTGGCTTCAATCGATGACGCCCACGGCAATTCGCGATGGCTTCGCGAATCTGCGTAGCGATCAGGACATGGCGCCACTTGCCGATGCCGCGCGCAGTCGTTCTGAAGCGGACTGGATCGTCGGCATAAATGGCACGCGGGCGATGACCGCCTTCAACTCGAAAGGCGGTGGATTCTATCTCACCACTGTTGGCCGCGTTCAAACTCCCACCCTGGCAATCGTTGTCGATCGCGAAAAGACCATAAAGAATTTTCGACCGCGCGACTACTGGGAGGTGCGGGCACAATTTGAGGTGAAAGCCGGAACGTACGAAGGCCGGTGGTTCGATCCGACGTTCAAGAAGACCGGGGACGACCCGGAGCAAAAAGACCACCGGATTTGGGATGCTGGAGCGGCTGCTGCAATCGTAACGGCTTGCAAGGGCAAGCGCGGCAATACGGTTGACGAGTCCAAACCAAGTTCGCAGCTTTCACCTCTGCTTTTCGATCTTACATCCCTTCAACGCGAAGCAAACGCGCGTTTTGGCTTTTCAGCTAAGACCACCCTCTCAATCGCGCAAGAGCTGTACGAAAAGCACAAGGTAGTCACCTATCCGCGGACTGACTCGCGCCACCTGCCGGAGGACTACTTGAAGACGGTAGGCGCGACGATGGAGATCATCCGTGGATCGGACATTTATGGCGCCTTCGCTGCCGAGGTGCTCAGGCGCGGTTGGGTCCGGCCGAACAGGCGCATCTTTGACAACGCGAAGATTAGCGACCATTTCGCGATCATTCCCACGCTGATGCCCGCGAAGGGGCTCGGTGAGATCCAGCAGCGTATCTACGACCTGATCGCAAGACGCTTTCTCGCCGTGTTCTATCCGGCCGCAGAGTATCTCCTCACCACACGCATCACCAAGATCGACGAACATCAATTCAAGACAGAAGGGCGTGTGCTGACCAACCCGGGCTGGCTCGCTGTGTATGGCAAGGGAACACAAGGTGAAGATGCGAATCTCGTCGCCGTTGAGAATTCCGAGAAACCGCTTACCGCAAAGATTGACTCCGTAGAATTGCAGACGAAACCCCCGCCGCGGTACAACGAGGGTACCTTGTTGACGGCGATGGAGGGTGCGGGAAAGCTGATCGACGACGACGAACTCCGCGAAGCCATGGCGCAGAAAGGGCTTGGCACTCCGGCGACACGCGCGCAGATTATCGAGGGGCTGTTAGGCGAGAAGTATCTGCTGCGAGAGGGGCGCGAGCTGGTGCCCACCGCGAAGGCCTTTCAGCTCATGACCCTGCTACAAGGGTTAGGGGTGAGCGAATTAACACAGCCCGAACTCACAGGCGAGTGGGAATACAAGTTGGCACAGATGGAGCGAGGGCGCCTCGAACGGGAAACATTCATGGGCGAAATTGCGCATATGACAACGGAGATTGTTCGGCGCGCGAAGGATTACGACAGTGACACAATCCCCGGTGACTATATCACCCTAAAGGCTCACTGCCCCACTTGCGGGGGCGTAGTCAAGGAAAATTACCGACGCTTTGCCTGCGATACCTGCGGGTTCTCCATCACCAAGACACCAGCTGGCCGCCAGTTTGAGGTAGGGGAGGTGGAAGAACTGCTGACGCGGCGCGAGCTCGGACCGGTACAAGGTTTCCGCTCGAAAATGGGACGACCTTTTGCGGCGATCCTAAAGATCGTCCCGGACGCCGAATCGAAAAACCACAAGCTCGAATTCGATTTCGGCCAAAGCAATCAGGATGAGGACGGCGCCGATGAAATCGACTTCAGCGGACAGGAAGCCGTTGGCCTGTGTCCGAAGTGCCGTGGCGCCGTACACGAGCACGGCATGAACTATCTTTGTGAGAACGTTCCCCGCAAAACGTGCGACTTCCGCGTCGGAAAGATAATCCTACAGCAGGAGATATCACCATTCCAGATGGAGAAGCTCCTGATCGATGGCAGAACTGATCTCTTGACGGGGTTTGTCAGCAAACGCACCGGTCGCAAATTCAAAGCATTCCTGGTGCAGCAACCGCAGGGGAAAATCGGATTCGAGTTCGCGCCGCGTGAGTCGAAATCGCGCGGCAAGGAGCCTAAGAGTCCCGCAAAACGCTCCACCAAGGCAAGACAAGAGTAGCCCAAAACAGAGAGGACTTCCCCGCAGGACGGGGAAGATCAGAACGTCGAGGTTGCGAACACCCAAGGCGTTCGCTTCAATGAATTCGCGACGTGGTTCAACCATGTCCCCCATCAATTTAGAGAAGATCTCGTCTGCAGCGATCATGTCCTCAATCTGGGTGCGAAGAAGAATTCGGGTCTGTGGATCCATCGTCGTTTCCCAAAGCTGCTCCGGATTCATCTCTCCCAAGCCCTTATAGCGCTGAACAGCAAGACCGCGCCGCGCCTCTTCTAGTAGCCAGTCGAGGGCACTGCGAAAATCCTGGATCACCCGCGTCTGTTGGCCACGACGCACGTGGGCCCCCGTCCCTATCAAACCCTCCAACAGCATCCCCGTCCGAGCCAGTTGTTGATAGTCTCCGCTTTGAAGAAACTCCCGATCTAGATGGGTGACCCGTACGTTGCCATGCTGTATGCGGCGAATCACCAGGAGGTGTGATTCGCTCTTGTCATCGTAACTCGCCTCGATTGAGAGATCACGGCCGCCCACCGAGGCTGCTAGCGCATTTGCTGCATCCTGTGTCTGGCGTGCATCGTCCAGCTTCAAAGACGGATGCTGCAAAACTGCGTACAGCACGAGCGGATCGATATGACGCTTAACTCTGTTGATGACAGCTTCTGCGAGGAGATACTCCTTGGCTATGTTTTCCAGCGCGTCGGGTTTCAGGGCTTCCGCACCGGCGTGCGTGTAGAGTTCGGCTTCCTCCAAGGCCATCCGCAAAAGATGTTGTTTCAACTCATGGTCGTCCTTCAAGTAACGTTCGTGTCTACCATGCCTCACCTTGTAGAGCGGGGGTTGCGCAATGTAAATGTGCCCTCGCTCGACTAGCTCGGGCATGTGACGGTAAAAGAATGTGAGGAGCAGGGTACGAATATGAGATCCATCGACATCCGCGTCGGTCATGATGATGATACGGTGGTATCGTAGCTTCTCCGGCTTGTATTCGTCCTTTCCGATTCCGGTGCCGAGCGCGGTGATGAGGGTCGCGATCTCCTGCGATGAAATCAGCTTGTCGAATCTTGCACGCTCGACGTTCAGAATCTTGCCCTTGAGAGGCAATATCGCCTGGAATTTGCGGTCGCGCCCCTGCTTGGCGGAACCACCTGCGGAGTCGCCTTCTACTAAATACAGTTCGGACCGGGCAGGATCACGTTCCTGGCAATCTGCGAGTTTCCCCGGCAAGCCCATTCCGTCGAGTACGCCCTTCCGACGAGTCATCTCCCGCGCTTTGCGTGCGGCCTCGCGAGCACGCGCTGCATCGATGATCTTGGAAGTGATGACCTTGGCTTCGACAGGATGCTCGAGAAGAAAGGTCATCAGACTATCTGCGACCACTTCCTCCACTACCGGTCGTACCTCCGAAGAAACGAGCTTATCCTTGGTTTGCGAGGAGAACTTCGGTTCCGGAACCTTGACGGACAATACGCAGGTCAAACCTTCGCGCATGTCGTCCCCCGTAGTTTCCACCTTTGCCTTCTTCGCGGTCTCGCTTTGCTCCATGTATTGATTTAGGGTCCTCGTCATCGCGGCACGAAGTCCGGTGAGGTGGGTCCCTCCATCACGCTGCGGAATATTGTTGGTGAAGCAGAGCACCGACTCTTGGTAGGAGTCGTTCCACTGCATCGAGGCTTCAACTGTAATGCCGTCGCGAGTACGGATGGCGTGATAGACGCTCTGATGCAGGACCGTCTTGTTGCGGTTAATGTACTCTACGAAACCCTTTACCCCTCCCGTAAACGCGAAATCCTCTTCCTTGCCGGTTCGCTGATCCGAGAGATGTATTTTCACGCCGTTGTTAAGGAACGAAAGCTCCCGCAACCGGCGCGCGAGGATGTCGTAGTGGAACTCGACGTTGCCGAACATTTCCGCCGCCGCCAGAAAGTGGACTTCGGTCCCCCGACGCTCCGTTTTCCCAATGACCTTGAGAGATTCGACAGGTACCCCCATCCTGAACTCGACGTAGTTCACCTCACCATCGCGGCGAATAGTTAGACGTAGCCACTCGGAGAGTGCATTCACAACGGATACTCCAACTCCGTGAAGCCCCCCGGAGATCTTGTAGGCGTTGTCTCCGAATTTCCCCCCGGCGTGCAACTCGGTCATTACGACTTCGGCTGTGGAACGCCCTTCACTGGGATGAATGTCGGTAGGAATACCACGGCCGTTGTCTATCACGCTCACGGAATTGTCGGGATGGATAACCACGGAAATCTCGTCGCAGTATCCCGCCAAGGCCTCGTCAATCGCGTTGTCGACCACCTCGAACACCATGTGATGAAGACCGCTGCCGTCGGAGGTATCGCCAATGTACATCCCGGGCCGTTTGCGGACAGCATCCAGCCCCTTCAGGACCTTTATGCTGCTGGAATCGTAGTGTCCATTGAGCTCCTGGCTTTCATTCTCTGACATTTGTTTTTCCTGCATGGCCTCAAATCCGCATGGGCATCACGACATACGAGAACTCTTCATTGCCCGGGACAGTGATGAGGGCACTCGAGTTTGCATCTCCCAGTGCGCAAGAGACGATGTTCGCATCCAGGTTGGAGAGTACGTCCGTGAGATAGGTTACGTTGAAGCCAATGTCCAGGCCGTCGCCCTTGTAATCGATTTCGAGTTCCTCTTGCGCCTCCTCCTGTTCCGTGTTGGTGCACGCTATGCGCAGACGGTTGTCCGACAGCAGCCAGCGGACCCCACGGAACTTTTCATTGGAGAGGATCGCTGCGCGTTGCAACGCTTCAAGCAGCGTGGATCGGTCGAGCTGGAACTGCTTTGTGTGGCCTGACGGAATGACGCGTTTGTAATCGGGAAACTTTCCATCGACCACCTTGGTAACGAGCACAGTGGTGTCAAAGGCGATCCGTACCTGATTGCCCAGAAAATCCACGCGAATCGGGTCATCATTTTCTGCTAGGAGTTTAACCAATTCGACCACGGCCTTTCGCGGTAGGATGACTTCCTGCCGTGGAATATCCTGCCCGATGTCGGTGCTGGCGAGCGCGAGACGGTGGCCGTCCGTTGCCACCACTGTCAGGATCCCCGACTCCACAATCATCAGCAATCCGTTCAGGTAATAACGGATGTCCTGCTGTGCCATCGCGTATTGCACGAGGGCAAGGAGTCGCCGGAGCGTGCTCTGCCCGAGTTTGAAACCCGCTCCCCCGTGGGCATTCTCCGCCATTCTTGGAAAGTCCGTCGCGGGGAGCGTCTGCAGATTGAAATGACTACGACCTGCTCGTACGTGCAACCTGTTGTCGGAGGCTTCAAGGCTTACTTGCGAGCCTTCCGGAAGCAGGCGAAGAATGTCCTGGAGTTTCCGCGCCGAGACTGTTAACGCAAGCAGGCTTTCATCCGCAGGGCAATCGCTCGAAGTGGTTACCTGCATCTCCAGGTCGGTTGCCATGAGATTCAGCGACTGACCGTTGTGCTCCATTAGAACATTGGAAAGGATGGGAAGCGTATGCCGACGCTCCACAATATTGGTCACGGCTTGGAGAGGTTTCAGGATCGTATCGCGGTTTGTTTTGATCTGCTTCATCCTGTTTATACCTAGTAGTAACTAATAATGCGGTTCCGAACCCGGGACAAGTGGGAAAAAGTGAGTCCTACGGGCGAATTAGCGGTTTTCGAACAGTGGGGAAAATTCAGGGTTTGGGTCCGCACACTTTGTGGATAGTTTCTTACGCGCGAACGTCTGATGAAGATATCCACAAGTCGCTAAAGCCCATTACCCGCGCAAGACTTGAAGGAGAGCCGTGAAATCACGGGTAATCTCAGCGCTGGTCGCGCGCAAGTCGACGATCTTTCTGCAGGCATGGAGAACCGTGGTGTGATCTCTTCCCCCGAACGCCTCACCGATGTCGGGCAGGCTCAATTGAGTTAGCTCCTTGGCGAGCGCCATGGCCATCTGCCTTGGCCGTGCGACGCTACGGGACCGCTTTTTCGAGTACATGTCGGAGACTTTTATCTTGTAGTAGTCCGCAACGGTCTTCTGAATATTCTCGATCGAGATTTGCCGGCTCTGCACCGCCAGTAAATCCTTCAAGGCTTCGCGCGCGAGATCGACACTCAGTCCTTGGCCGGAAAAGCGGGAATACGCGAGAACCCGTTTCAGTGCGCCTTCGAGTTCGCGCACGTTCGATTGGATGTGCTTGGCAATGAAAAAGGCAATAGTTTCATCGAGATGAATTCTTTCCAGCTCCGCCTTCTTGATCAGAATTGCTACCCGCATTTCCAGCTCAGGAGGCTCCACCGCGACAGTAAGGCCCCATCCGAAGCGCGAGATGAGGCGGTCTTCCATTCCACTAATTTCCTTTGGATAGGTGTCGCAGGTGATGATGACCTGCTTGTGGGATTCAATCAGGGCATTGAAGGCATAAAAGAACTCCTCCTGAGTCCGGCTTTTACCGCCGAAAAATTGGATATCGTCTATCAAGAGCAAATCAAGGGAATGATAGGAGCGCTTGAAATCGTCGAATGCCTTGTGTTGGTACGCCCGGACCACGTCCGAAACGTACTGCTCCGCATGAATGTAGCGCACTCGGGCAGCCGAATCACGATCTCTGAGAAGGTTTCCAATTGATTGAATTAAATGGGTTTTCCCGAGACCTACGCCGCCGTACACAAAAAGCGGGTTGTAGGCGGATCCAGGGCGTTCCGCCACTTGGATCGCTGCTGCGCGCGCCAGTTGATTAGCCTTGCCTGTGACAAAGCTCTCAAAGGTAAACAGGGGATTCAAGCGGGAGGTGTCTCGCGCGGTAAGAGGGGGCTGCGACTTTCGATCTACCGCTGGCGCCAAAGGCACCGGAGCCACCGCCGAGCGTGTTGCCCTAACCGGTGACAAAGCGACCTCAATGGCCATGGGCCGTCCAAAGTGCTCGGCGGCGTGGTCGCAGATCGATCCCAAAAAACGGTCCTTGACCCATTGCAAAACGAATCTGTTAGGCACCAAGAGCACCAAACCTTCATCTTGTGTCGCAAGCCGAAGCGGCTTGATCCAAGTCTTAAATTGCTGGGGAGAGAGCTCGTCCTCAAGCCGGACAAGGCATGCCTCCCAAAAGCTATCTGCCTGAACCATATAGATTTTACAAATTCCGACCAACACAGCTACGAAGTGCCAAGTTTACGCGTTCGGGGCAAGGTTATCCACAGGTCTGAGACCACAGCATTGACAGAGACTATCAAAGCGGCTTCTAATTAAAAGCTTTTCGCCGTATTGTCCTGATAAGAATCATGAAGAGAACCTATCAACCTTCCAAAGTACGTCGGCAACGCACCCACGGGTTTCTCGTTCGGATGCGCACAAGGGGCGGTCGCGCGGTGATAAACGCCCGCCGTGCGAAGGGTCGCGTTCGCCTCGCTGTTTGAGTCGCGTAGGGTCGCCGTTCGCTTTGTCGCGGGCTCAACGCCTGCGCGGTCCGGATCAGTTCCGCAGGGTGTTGCGCACCTTTCCGAGAGGGCGCGGCAACGTTATTCACGTCCATGCAAAGTGCAACGGAGAACGCATATCACGTCTTGGAATAGTGATTGGGCGCCGCGTTGCGAACCGTGCCGTGGATCGGAACTACTGCAAACGGCAAGTACGGGAGACATTCCGCAAGCTCCAAGGGAAATTCATCGGCCTGGACGTTGTGGTGCGATTTCAGAAACCCTGGGATCACCGCTTGAAAGACGAATTAAGCGACGAGATCCTCAAATTGTTCCTGGCGCTGGGGCGATGTCCAAACTGATGCTTTGGGTGATTCGAGCGTACCAAATTGTCTTCGCTCCATTGTTTCTCCCCTCCTGCCGATTCGCTCCCTCCTGCTCGGAGTATGCGAAGGCGGCCATTCTGAAGCACGGGGCGATAGTGGGTGGTTGGCTCGCCGTGAGACGCGTTCTGCGCTGCCACCCTTGGCATGCAGGCGGTTTCGATCCCGTCCCTTGAAGACAGCCATGGACACGCAGCGCATCATTCTCCTGGTTGTCTTCGCCTTTTCGTTGTTTCTGCTCAACGACGCTTGGCAGAAGCAACATCAACCATTGCAGGCCCCGGCGTCTACCGCGCGACCCGGAGCGGGCGCTCCTGCTGATGCGAAGTCGGCTGCGGTTCCTACCCGTAGCGCAGACCTTACGACTACTCCTCCCGCAGCTCCGGTGGCGGAGACGCTCGCCGCAGGGGAAACGGTGGAAGTCGTGACCGACTTGGTACGGGCAGAAATCAGCAGCGCGGGAGGGGACCTGCGCAGTCTCGAATTGCTCAAACAGGCTGATACGGAAGACCTAAGCAAGCCTTTCCCGTTGCTCGGTGCGGTCTCGGGTCGCCTCTATGTTGCCCAGTCAGGGCTGATAGGGGAAGGCATGCCCAATCACAAGAGCGTCTGGACCCCACGACAAAAGTCGTATCGACTGGGAGACGGCTCCGATGTCCTAGAGGTCAAGCTGGACTCCGCAGGTGGTGGGGTGAAGGTCACCAAGGTCTATCGCTTCCGGCGCGGCAGTTATCTTGTCGAACTGGACCACGAAATTGTGGCCGACGACACGAGCGGCAAAGCTGCACCGTATCTTTATTTCCAGTTCGTTCGAGACGGGCAAGCTCCGGCGGGTGCTTCCAAGATGGCACCCACGTTCACGGGAGTGGGGGTCTACACGGAGAAGGACAAGTTCCGCAAGGTAACCTTCGAGGAAATCGCGAAGGGTAAGGTCAGCTATCTTCGGAACGCCACCGATGGCTGGATCGCCATCATTCAGCACTATTTTCTCAGCGCGTGGTTACCCCCGGCAGATATCGCGCGGGAGTTCTTCACGAAGCGTCTCGCAGACGATCTCTATTCGGCTGGACTGATCATTCCCTCTGGGACGCTTGAACCCAGCAAGCCCACGACCGTGGCCATGCAACTCTATAGCGGTCCCCAAGATCAGGAGCGCCTGCAGCAGCTGGCAACGAAGGCCGCGCCGGGCCTGGATCTCGCGGTGGACTACGGCTGGCTCACGATCATTGCCTACCCGCTCTTCTGGGTGCTTTCGTGGCTGCATAAACTGGTTGGCAACTGGGGCTACGCGATCATTCTCCTCACGATACTTATCAAGGCGGCGTTCTACCCGCTTTCGGCCGCGAGCTATCGCTCCATGGCCAAAATGAAGGTATTGGGTCCAAAGTTGCAGAAGCTGAAAGATCAATATGGCGACGATCGTCAGAGACTGCACCAGGCGATGATGGAGTTGTATAAGACGGAGAAGATCAACCCTCTCGGTGGTTGCTTGCCGATTGCCGTGCAGATTCCGGTCTTTATTGCGCTCTACTGGGTATTACTAAGCAGCATTGAACTGCGCCAAGCCCCCTTTATTCTTTGGATTCATGACCTTTCTAAACCTGACCCATTCTATATCCTGCCGATTCTGATGGGATTGAGCATGATATTGCAGAGCCGGCTCAGTCCGACTCCGCCGGATCCCATCCAAGCGCGCATGATGCAGATCATGCCCATTGTCTTCAGCGTATTTTTCTTCTTCTTTCCCGCAGGCTTGGTTTTGTACTGGCTCGTGAACAATATCATCTCCATTGCGCAGCAGTGGTACATCACCCATGGCCTGGAGAAAAACAAGGGGATCGCGAAGGCCTGAGTCAGAAAACCCGAGGCCGGCCGGAAAGACTCCCACTGAAGAGTTTCGGAGTTCAGCCGATATCCTCACGGGTTTCGCAAATGAAACCTCGCACGGATACCATAACGGCGATTGCGAGCGCCCCAGGTAAGGGCGCAGTAGGGATTGTCCGGGTCTCGGGATCCGATATAACCGAACTCGTCATGGGGATCCTCGGACGGATTCCGTTCCCCCGCAGTGCGACCCTCGCCAAATTCCTGGACGGCGACGGGGCCCCGATTGATCAGGGCATCGCCGTCTTTTTCCCAGGACCCCACTCCTATACGGGTGAACCCGTTCTCGAGTTGCAGGGGCATGGCGGGTCGGTCGTACTTGCGAGAATCCTCCGACGCTGTATCGAGTTGGGTGCGAGAGCAGCGGACCCCGGCGAATTTACGCAGCGCGCTTTCCTCAACGACAAGATCGATCTTGCCCAAGCTGAAAGTGTCGCCGATCTGATCGACGCGGCGACCGAACGAGCTGCCAAGTGCGCAATTCGCTCCTTGCAGGGGGAGTTTTCGGTCGCTATCGATGAATTTGTAATGAAACTGGATGACCTTCGCACCCTGGTGGAGGCGACCCTCGACTTTCCCGAGGAAGAGGTCGATTTCATCCATGCCGCCAATGTGAGTGCGCGATTGCTGAATATTGGCCGGGCGCTGACCCGAACTTTGAGCGCCGCGCGACGAGGTTCTGTCTTGCGGGAAGGGATACAAGTGGTGCTAGTGGGGCGGCCGAATGTTGGTAAGTCCACCCTGATGAACCGACTCGCCGGCGAAGATATCGCGATCGTAACGGAGGTTCCGGGAACAACCCGGGATCCCATCCGGCAAATGCTGCAGATTCGGGGCGTGCCGCTGCGGGTGATAGACACCGCGGGGCTACGGACTTCAGATGACCCGGTCGAACGAATCGGCATCGCGCGGACGAGGGCGGCGATCGAATCTGCCGATATGGTTGTCGTCATCAGAGCGGCGGAGGGTTGCGACGGGATGGAAGAAGATCTTCCGGAGGAGCTTCCGGATCGTCTCCCACGCATCGAGGTCATCAATAAGATCGACTTGGTCGGCCACCCACCCGGTATTCGGCTGGGGGATCGCGGGGCGGAAGTGAAGCTGTCGGCGCTGACCGGCCAAGGCGTGGAGTTCCTCGAGGATGCGCTATTAACCACAGTCGGGTGGGTCGGCGATGAGGGGGAGGGCATCTACATGGCGCGCGCGCGTCATCTGGAAGCCCTTGAGCTCGCAGAAAAGCACGTTGCCGCAGCGGCAAGTGAGAGTGGTCGTTTGGAGCTCATGGCTGAACATCTGCGAGAGGCCCGCACCGCGCTGACGTTGATCACGGGTGAGCACACCCCAGACGACTTGCTACGGAACATCTTCTCCCGCTTTTGCATTGGCAAGTAGTAGCTCGACAATCACGGAATGTTTCACGTGAAACAGTCGCTCCGCCGACGTTTCACGTGAAACATTCTATGGGTAGAAGGCGGCCGGGTCGTTTGCGCTATCATTGCCCACCCGTAAGGCTGGTTCGTCCCCAATGAATTTCCCAACCGAGTTCGAAGTGATAGTCGTCGGCGGTGGTCACGCTGGGACCGAAGCCGCTCTGGCGTCCGCCCGACTGGGGAGGCGCACCTTGCTGCTCACCCACAATATCGAAACGCTAGGTCAGATGTCGTGCAATCCTTCGATTGGCGGCATCGGCAAAGGCCACCTCGTCAAGGAAATCGACGCGTTGGGTGGAGCAATGGCGGCCGCGGCAGATGAGGCGGGGATTCAGTTTCGAATCCTTAATTCAAGCAAAGGTCCGGCGGTGCGAGCTACCCGAGCGCAGGCAGACCGTGTTCTGTACAAGCAGGCCATCCGCAGTCGCCTTGAGAATCAGGCAAATTTGTGGTTGTTCCAGCAGGGAGTGGATGATCTGACCGTCGTCGGTGATCGCGTCACCGGCGTCGAAACGGAACTCGGCCTCCGATTCAAGGGGCGTGCAGTGGTCTTGACCACGGGCACCTTCCTGTCTGGATTGATCCATGTCGGCCTTCATAACTATCGCGGCGGACGGGCCGGAGATCCTCCCGCCATACGATTGGCCCAGCGACTGCGTGAGTTGAAGCTCCCGGTAGGTCGGCTCAAAACTGGCACGCCGCCTCGCCTTGATGGAAGGACCATTGATTACTCCGTGATGACGGAACAACCCGGCGACGATCCTGCTCCGGTGTTCTCGTTCCTAGGCGATCGCTCCCAGCATCCGCGTCAGGTGTCATGCTGGATCACCCACACGAATCCGGGCACGCACGCCACGATCCGGGGTAGCCTCGATCGCTCGCCCATGTATACGGGAGTGATAGAAGGCGTTGGTCCCCGCTACTGTCCATCCATTGAAGACAAAGTTACCCGCTTTCCCGAGAGGGATTCCCATCAGATCTTTCTCGAGCCGGAAGGCCTGACTACACACGAAATCTATCCGAATGGTATTTCCACGAGCCTTCCGTTTGATGTACAGCTTGAAATAGTTAAGTCGATCAAAGGTTTGACGAATACCCACATGATCCGCCCCGGATACGCCATCGAGTATGATTATTTCGACCCTCGCGGTCTCAAACGAACTTTGGAAACGCGAGCGATCGGTGGTCTTTTCTTCGCGGGACAGATCAATGGGACGACGGGTTATGAAGAAGCCGCAGCGCAAGGATTGTTGGCCGGAACGAATGCCGCGCTTCATTTTGAAGGACAAGAGGGTTGGTGCCCACGCCGAGACGAAGCGTATCTCGGGGTGCTCGTCGACGACTTGATCACACGGGGGGTTAGCGAGCCGTATCGGATGTTCACGAGCCGCGCTGAGTACCGATTGAGCCTGCGCGAGGACAATGCGGACCTGCGCCTGACCGAGACCGGCCGCAAGTTGGGCATTGTAGATGATTGCCGCTGGGCGGCATTCGAGCGAAAACGGGATGCCATCGGGCGCGAGCAAACGCGCGTTCGCACTACTCAGTTACGTTCTCAGCGGCTCCCGGCACACGATGTGAAGCGCGTTCTGGGTCAGGAACTTGAACGGGACTTTTCCCTCGAGGAACTGCTTCGGCGCCCTAATGTTACTTACGCGTCGTTGATGACGCTTCCCGGAGCGGGTCCTGCCGAAACCGATCCGCTTGTGGCGGAACAGGTGGAGATCCAAGCGAAATACGAGGGATACATCGAGCGGCAACGGCAGGAGATCGTCCGTCATCGGGAGCAAGAGGACTTGCGTCTACCCGATTACTTGGACTATCGGGACGTGCGGGGCCTGTCGGTAGAGGTGCAGCAACGGTTGAATCAACACAAGCCCGAAACCCTAGGCCAAGCTTCCCGATTGTCGGGGATAACGCCAGCGGCCGTCTCGCTGTTGCTGGTTTATCTCAAGCGGCACTCTTTCCAGATCAGAAAGAGGAGTGCATGAGCGCGGTACCGCTTCAGTTCGATTCGGCTCTCGCCGAGCTCAGCGTCAGCGTGTCCGAGGAACGCCAAGCGCGGATCTTGGCGCACTTGGACCTCATCGCCAAGTGGAACCAAGTCTACAACCTCACGGCTATACGTGAGGCAGACAAGGCATTGACCCATCATGTTCTCGACAGCCTAGCTGTGCTCCCCTACTTGGGAGGGGTGCGCGTGGTGGACATAGGCAGCGGAGCAGGTTTCCCCGGGGTTCCGCTCGCGCTGGCGCGCCCTGACTGGGACGTGACTCTCGTGGAGAGCAATCACAAAAAGGCGACCTTCTTGCGGCAGGTACTCGCGGAGCTGGAAATCTCGAACGCGACGGTGGTTGGGGAAAGAGTGGAATCGTTCCGGCCGGCGACCGCTTATGACGTAGTGATTTCCCGCGCCTTCTCGGATCTCCCTGAATTTATAAAGCTTTCCGGGCATTTGGTCGCTTGCGGCGGCGTGCTGGCCGCGATGAAAGGCCTGTACCCGGACGAAGAACTTGCTCTGCTCCCCGGGGGCTGGAAGGTCGAAAAGGTCGCTTCGCTCCGCGTGCCGGGCTTGGTTGCGGCACGGCATCTCGTTCTCGTCAAGGCGGCATAGTGGCTCGCATCCTGGCGATCGCTAATCAAAAGGGCGGGGTGGGAAAAACCACCACCAGCGTGAACCTTGCGGCGAGCCTCGCCGCCGCCCACCGTCGCGTGCTCCTCGTGGACCTAGACCCGCAGGGAAATGCGACGATGGGCAGCGGCGTCGACAAGCGCAGCCTCGCGCACACCGTGTATCACGTGCTCCTCGGCACGCAGCCCGTATGCGCAGTGCGGGTAAGGGAGACCAAGGGGGTGTTCCATCTGGTGCCCGCGAACCGCGAACTTGCCGGCGCGGAAGTGGAGATGGTGGATCTTCCCAAGCGTGAGCACCGTCTTAAGTCGGCGCTGTGTGAAGTGGAAAGCGAGTACGATTTCATCCTTCTCGACTGTCCTCCCGCCCTTAGCTTGCTGACAGTCAATGCTCTGACCGCGGCCAACGCGGTCATGATTCCCATGCAGTGTGAGTACTACGCCCTCGAGGGCTTGTCTGACCTAGTCAACACAATCAGGAAAGTGCGCGCTCACCTAAACCCGCAGCTGGAGATCGATGGGCTGCTGCGAACGATGTACGATCCCCGCAATACGCTGGCTCATCACGTGTCAGCGCAGCTCAAGCAGCACTTCGGAAACAAGGTATTCAATACCGTAATACCGCGAAATGTTCGTCTTGCGGAAGCTCCCAGTTATGGGCTGCCTGCCTCCATTTTCGACAAACATTGCAAGGGCACGCTCGCCTACCTTGCACTGGCCGGCGAGATGCTGGGCCGTGGCGAAGCCGTCCGACCTTGAGGGACACGTGGTCAAATTGAAAGGGCTCGGTCGTGGTCTCGATGCGTTGTTGTCCGGGGAGGCGGAGCAACCGGTCGAGGCGCTGCAGACGCTGAACGTGGAGTTGCTTGAGCCCGGACGCTACCAACCCCGGACCCAGATGGACGAGGCCGGCCTCGCGCAACTTGCCGAATCGATACGCGCACAAGGGGTCATGCAACCGGTCCTCGTGCGGCCGGTCGCCTCGGGACGCTACGAGATCATCGCGGGCGAGCGGCGCTGGCGCGCGGCAAAGCTCGCGGGCATGACGGACATTCCGGCAGTGGTGCGCGAGGTCGCGGATGAAGCCGCTCTTGTCATGGGGCTCATCGAAAACATTCAGCGCGAAAATCTCAACCCGATCGAAGAAGCGGCAGGGATTCAGCGGCTGGTCGACGAATTCAGCATGACCCATGAACAGGCAGCTCAGGCCGTGGGGCGGTCGCGGAGCGCGGTCACGAATCTCCTCCGCCTGCTGTCGCTCGCGGACCGCGTTCAGCAACTCATTCTGAGCGGCAACCTCGACATGGGACACGGTCGTGCGCTGCTCGCGCTCTCGCGCGCGACACAGGTCGAAACGGCTCAGACAGTGGCGGCGAAGCAATTATCAGTGCGGGAAACCGAACGTCTTGTGGCGCGCCTTCTCAGACCCGCGCCCACCGCACGACCGGTAAGAGTCGATGGCGACGTTGCGCGCCTCGAGGAAGAAATCTCTCAGAGCATCGGCACTACTGTTTCCATCCGCCCCGGTGCGAAGAAAGGGTCAGGGAAGTTGATTATCGACTACAGCGGGCTGGATCAGTTGGAGACGATCCTCGCACGCCTGCGTTGACGCGGACACTCGGCCCAAAGCCTCGCGTTGACAGCAAAAGCGCGGCGATCCTAAAATCCAGAACTTTTTTGAGTTGGCTTGGCGGCCGCCAAAATGAAAACGGTCGAGTCGATCATCGGCCTTCAAGTCGCCATAACCTTGGTTTCAGGACTCTTGGTTTGGGCGACCACGAAAGATATCCAGGCTGCCATGTCCGCTCTTTGGGGAGGTTCCATCGGTTTTATTTCGGCGTTCGCGTTTGCGCGGGCGATGCGGACCCCTGCCGGATCGCAGCCGAGCGACCTAATGAGGGCACAGTATCGCGCACAGGCTTTCAAGTTTGTTGTGACGTTTGCGGGTTTCGGCGCGACCTTCGCACTGGCTAAGGACGTCGCACCGCTGCCATTGTTTTTGACCTACGGCGCGACCCTCTTGGTCTATTGGGCGGCGCTGCTTAGATACCAAGTTGAACGATGAGCGCTTCAGGCGGAACGATTTCCACCACCGAATACATCACGCACCATCTGACCAATCTCAAGGTCGGATCCGGTTTCTGGAGTTTTCACCTAGACACTTTGCTCGTGTCCGGTTTCCTCGGCGTGGTCGTGTTCGGGGTAATGGCCATGGCCGCGAGACGGGCGACCGCAGGGGTACCGGGCCCGCTGCAGAATTTCATCGAGATGCTGGTCAACATGGTGGATTCGCAGGTTCGGGACACCTTTCACGGGGACAATCGTCTGATCACGCCGATCGCCATCACGGTATTCGTGTGGGTGTTCTTCATGAACGCAATGGATCTGATCCCGGTCGATTTCCTCCCCCAGATCTTCCATCGCGCAGGAGTCGAGCATTTCAAATTCGTCCCGACCACCGATCCCAATCTCACCTTTGCGATGTCGCTGACGGTTTTTGCTCTGATGATCTTCTACAACCTGAAGGTCAAGGGTATCGGTGGCTGGCTGCATGAACTGCTCACCACCCCGTTCGGGAAATGGCTGTTCCCGCTCAATCTCTTCTTTCAGGCCATCGAATACATCGCGAAACCGATCTCCCTTTCATTGCGCCTCTTCGGAAACATGTACGCGGGCGAAATGGTGTTCATCCTCATTGCCCTTCTCGGCATCTGGCAGGGCGTCCTGGCATTGCCTTGGGCAATATTCCACATCCTCATCATTACCCTGCAAGCGTTCGTGTTCATGATGCTCACCATCGTGTATCTCAGTATGGCGCACGAAAGTCATTAGAGTATCGTTCGCTAATCCGGCTTCACCTTAAGGAGAAAAAATGGAACTCTCTCTGGTCTTGGGCAACACCGCCATTGCAGTTGCGATCCTCATTGGGGCAGGTGCGCTGGGTACGGCCATCGGCTTCGGCATCCTCGGCGGCCGCTTTCTGGAAGGCTCGGCGCGGCAGCCCGAAATGATTCCGACGCTGCAGGTGAAGATGTTTATCGTTGCGGGTCTGCTCGATGCGGTGAGCATGATCGGTGTCGGTATCGCGCTTTATCTGCTGTTCGCAAATCCGTTCATCGCGGTGGTTGAGAAGGCGGTCGGGTCCTGAGTCTGGCACCTAGACCCTAGGAGATCAGTGTGGATATCAATGCGACACTAATCGGCCAAGCGATCTGGTTCGCAATTTTCATCTGGTTCACTGCGAAGTTCGTGTGGCCACCCCTGCAACGGGCGATGGGCAATCGCGAGAAGCAGATCGCCGAGGGTCTCGCAGCCGCGGAACGCGCCAAGACCGATCTCGAGCTCGCTTCCAAGCGGTCCGCGGAGATCCTGCGCGAAGCGAAAGTGAAGGCGCAGGAGATCGTCGGGCAAGGCGAGAAGCGCGCAGCGCAGATCGTCGAAGAGGCGAAGGTGACCGCCAAGGATGAAGGCGCGAAACTGGTGGCCGGAGCACGAGCCGAAATCGACCGCGAGGTGTCAAGAGCCAAGGAGGCGCTGCGCGGACAGGTTGCGAGTCTTGCGATATCTGGCGCGTCGAAGATACTGCAGCGCGAGGTGGATGCGAAGACGCATGCTCAACTCCTCCAGACACTCGGGTCCGAGTTGTAACGCGACCGCGCCATGGCCGAACTCACCACAATCGCGCGCCCGTACGCAGAAGCTGTGTTCGAGCTCGCTCGGGATCAGGGAAAGCTTGAACAGTGGGCCGATGCGCTCCAGCTTGCTGCTGCAGTGTCTCAGGACGCGAACATGAAGGCAGTCCTTTCCAGCCCACGCGTGTCTCACGACCAGAAGAGCGTGCTGCTCTTGGCGACGGCGGGCAAAGAAATGGGGGCGGAAGGGGAGAATTTTCTTCAGCTCGTGTTGCGCAACGGGCGTGCAGACATTCTTCCTGAGATCAGCAGGCTGTTTGAGGAAATGAAGGAGCGCGACGAGGGAGTGATCGAGGCGAGCATCGCTTCTGCGTATCCGCTTGTTGAAGATCAGCTGAGGGAGCTCACCGCGAAGCTGGAAAAAAGATTCAAGAGAAGAATTCTGGCCCGGCCGAGTGTCGACCCAGACCTTATCGGCGGCGTCGTGGTAAGGGTCGGCGACGAAGTATTAGACGGTTCCGTGCGCGGCAAGCTGGATGCAATGGCGGCCGCCCTCACGAAATAGGAGTCATCATGCAACTCAATCCCTCGGAAATCAGTGAACTCATCAAGAGTCAGATCCAGAAGCTCGATACGGGTGTCGAGGTTCGCACCGAGGGCACTGTCGTCTCGGTGAGCGATGGTATTTGTCGGATTCATGGACTCGCCGACGTCATGCAGGGCGAGATGCTGGAGTTTCCGGGGGGCAGTTTCGGTCTGGCGCTCAATCTGGAGCGGGACTCCGTCGGTGCCGTGGTGCTCGGAGATTTCGAGCACATCTCCGAAGGCGATACGGTCAAATGTACGGGGCGGATTCTCGAGGTTCCCGTCGGTCCCGAATTGATCGGTCGCGTCGTGAATCCGATCGGTGAACCTATCGATGGAAAGGGACCCGTCAACGCGCAGCTGACCGATCCGATCGAGAAAATAGCCCCTGGAGTGATCTGGAGGAAATCCGTGTCGCAGCCGGTTCAGACAGGGCTAAAGGCAATCGACGCGATGGTCCCCATCGGGCGTGGTCAGCGCGAACTGATCATCGGAGACCGGCAGACCGGCAAGACCGCGGTCGCCATCGACACGATCATCAATCAGAAGGGCAAGGACCTGATCTGCATCTACGTCGCGATCGGCCAGAAAGCATCCTCGATCATGAACGTGGTGAAGAAACTCGAGGAATACGGTGCGATGGAGTACACAATCGTCGTCGCTGCCACGGCGTCGGACTCGGCCGCCCTGCAGTACATCGCGCCGTATTCCGGCTGCACCATGGGTGAATACTTCCGGGATCGCGGGCAGGATGCGCTGATCGTCTATGATGATCTGACGAAGCAGGCGTGGGCGTATCGCCAGATTTCCCTGTTGCTACGGCGTCCTCCGGGCCGCGAGGCGTATCCCGGCGACGTTTTCTACCTGCACAGCCGCTTGCTCGAACGTGCGGCGCGCGTGAACGAAGAATACGTCGAGAAGTTCACCAAGGGCGCGGTCAAGGGAAAGACAGGTTCCCTCACGGCACTGCCCGTCATCGAGACCCAGGCGGGCGACGTGACGGCGTTCGTGCCAACTAATGTGATTTCGATCACCGACGGCCAGATCTTCCTGGAAAGCGATCTCTTCAACGCAGGCATCCGTCCGGCCATCAATGCGGGGATCTCGGTGTCGCGGGTAGGTGGCGCCGCTCAGACGAAAGTCATCAAGAAGCTCGGAGGAGGCGTCAGGCTTTCTCTCGCCCAGTATCGCGAACTGGCCGCGTTTGCCCAGTTCGCGTCCGATCTCGACGAAGCAACCCGCAAGCAGCTCGAGCGCGGTCGCCTAGTCACGGAGCTCATGAAGCAGCCACAATTTCAACCGCTCTCCGTGGCCGAGCAGGCGCTTACGCTGTTCGCCGTGAACCTCGGTTACTTTGACGACGTGGAGGTGAAGAAGGCGCTGTCCTTTGAAGCCTCACTGCGCAGCTTCATCAAGGATCGTTATTCGGCCATCATCGAGAAGATCCAGAGCACGGGGAATATGGACGCGGACATGGAGAAGGCGCTTACGGCCGCGATCGACGATTTCAAGAAGAACAGTTCCTTCTGAGGCGCCGTCAATGCCTGGCAGCAAGGAAATCCGAGTCAAGATCCGAAGCGTTCAGAACACGCGGAAGATCACGAAGGCCATGGAAATGGTGGCCGCCTCGAAGATGCGCAAGGCCCAGGAGCGGATGCGTGCAACACGGCCGTATGGCGAGAAGATTCGCCTCGTCGCCGCGCACATGAGCCGCGCCAACCCGGAGTATCGTCACCCGTTTCTGATCGGGCGCCCACAGATCAGCAACGTGGGGTTGATAACGGTGACCTCCGACAAAGGACTTTGCGGAGGATTGAATACCAACGTGCTGCGCCTTTCGCTGACGAAGATGAAGGAGTGGGAGGCGGAGAAGGTCGGCGTCAAAGTGTGCGCGATCGGCGGCAAGGGCTTTGGCTTCGTGCAGCGTATGGGAGCCGACATTGCCAGCCACGTCGTGGGTCTGGGGGATACGCCCCGTCTCGAGCGGCTGATCGGTGCCGTGAAGGTGATGATCGACGCCTACAACGAAGGCCGAATCGACGCCCTCTACCTGCTTTACACCAAATTCGTGAACACGATGAAGCAGGAGCCGCTGTTCGAGCAATTGTTGCCGCTGACCGACGATCTGCTCGGCGAATCTCCAAAGTCGCAGACGCCTTGGGACTACATCTACGAGCCCGAGGCGAAGTCGGTGGTCGATGCTGTGTTGGTGCGCTACGTCGAAGCGCTCATTTACCAGGCAATCGTGGAGAACTTTGCTTCCGAGCAAAGCGCGCGCATGGTCGCGATGAAGGCGGCCTCGGATAACGCGGGGACGATCATCGATGAGCTGCAGCTCATCTACAACAAGGCACGGCAGGCAGCGATCACCAAGGAAATCTCCGAGATCGTCGGCGGCGCCGCCGCGATCGCATCCTAACGATTCAGGGCAATCAGGAAACGACCATGAATGAACAGGCAAGCGTCGCCAATGCTGACGAGGGAACGGTGGTCCAGTGCATCGGCGCGGTGATCGATGTGGAGTTTTCCCCCAAGAGCATGCCGTCGATTTACGAAGCGCTCGTTCTGGAGGGCTCTGAACTCACGCTCGAGGTACAGCAGCAACTGGGGGACGGCGTAGTGCGCACCATTGCCCTCGGCTCATCGGAAGGGATGCGGCGCGGCATGCGCATCAAGCGCACGCGCAACTACATTTCGGTTCCCGTCGGCGCGAAGACGCTGGGTCGCATCATGGACGTGCTTGGGCGCCCCATCGACGAAGCAGGCCCGATCGGCGCGGAGAAGTTGATGCCGATCCACCGCCAGGCACCGAAGTTCGAGGAGCTATCCCCGTCGCAGGAGCTGCTCGAGACCGGCATCAAGGTGATCGACTTGGTCTGCCCGTTCGCCAAGGGCGGCAAGGTGGGACTCTTCGGTGGCGCGGGTGTCGGCAAGACCGTGGCCATGATGGAGCTGATCCGCAACATCGCCATCGAGCACTCCGGTTCCTCCGTGTTCACCGGGGTGGGGGAGCGGACCCGCGAGGGCAACGACTTCTACCACGAGATGAAGGAGTCTAACGTTCTCGATAAAGTGGCTTTGGTCTACGGCCAGATGAACGAGCCCCCAGGCAACCGTCTGCGGGTCGCGCTGACCGGTCTCACCATCGCTGAGGAATTTCGTGACGAGGGCCGTGACGTGCTCCTCTTCATCGACAATATCTATCGCTACACCCTTGCAGGCACCGAAGTGTCAGCGCTGCTCGGGCGCATGCCCTCAGCGGTGGGCTACCAGCCCACTCTGGCGCAGGAGATGGGACAGCTCCAGGAGCGGATCACCTCGACCAAGGTCGGCTCGATCACGTCGATCCAGGCCGTCTATGTACCAGCCGACGATCTGACCGACCCCTCGCCCGCGACCACTTTCGGCCACCTCGATGCAACGGTGGTGCTCTCACGCGATATCGCTGCGCTCGGAATCTATCCCTCGGTAGATCCCCTCGACTCTACATCGCGCCAGCTGGATCCCCACGTGGTGGGCGAGGAGCATTACGGCACCGCCCGCGCCGTCCAGCAAACTCTTCAGCGTTACAAGGAACTGCGCGACATCATCGCCATTCTGGGGATGGATGAGCTCTCCGCCGAGGACAAGCTGATCGTGTCCCGCGCCCGCAAGATCCAGCGTTTCCTGTCACAACCCTTCTTCGTAGCAGAGGTCTTCACCGGTTCGCCGGGCCAGTTTGTGTCCCTCAAGGAGACCATCAAAGGTTTCAAGGGCATTGTCGACGGCGAGTACGATCGTCTGCCCGAGCAGGCCTTCTACATGATCGGTGGCATCGAACAAGCGGTGGAGAAGGCGAAGACGCTGCAATAAGGAGTGGTCATGGCTACGACCATGCATGTGGATGTAGTGAGCGCCGAAGAGTCGATCTTTTCAGGGCCGGCGGAAATGGTGGTCGCTCCAGCCGAGGCAGGCGAAATCGGCATTCTTCCCCGCCATGCGCCGCTGCTTACGCGTATCCGCCCGGGAGCGGTGCGTGTGAAAATTCCTCTGCGAGACGAAGAGGAAATGGTCTGGGTCTCGGGCGGAATTCTCGAGGTGCAAGGCGATGTGGTAACAGTCCTCGCCGATACCGCAATCCGCGGCCCAGATCTGGACGAAGCAAAGGCGATTGAAGCGAAGAAGCGCGCGGAAGAAGCGCTCAAGGACAGAAGTGCGGGGCTCGACTTCGCCAAGGCCGAAGCGGAACTGGCGGAAGCCATCGCTCAGCTGGCCGCTATTCAAAAGTTGCGGAAGGTCTCGCGGTAGAACGCGGGGTTGCCGCGAACCCGAATGGCCGCTGGAGCAGCGGCTTTGGCGGGGACGTGAAGTTGCCGCTAGAATGGGGCAGTCCTTCTCAACTGCCCCTCGTTGCGTTTCCTCGATTGCAATGCCCGCACCTCTTGACGTAGTCATCCTCGCAGCCGGCAAAGGCAAGAGGATGGTGTCAGCTTTGCCCAAGGTCCTACACCGTCTGGGGGGTATTCCGCTAGTCCAGCACGTGGTCAACTCTGCGCGCGCGCTCGGGGCGCGCCGAATATGCGTGGTCTATGGGCATGGTGGCGAGACTGTGCCTGATTGCTTGGCCGCGGCCGATCTGAGCTTCGCTTTGCAGGAACCCCAACTCGGTACCGGGCACGCGCTCCAGCAGGCGCTTCCTCATATTGGTGGCGATGGTCAGGTATTGGTGCTGTATGGGGATGTTCCTCTCATTCGGCTTTCGACACTCCGACGGTTGATAGCGGAGGGAGACGGCGCCTTGCACATCCTCACGGCGACGCTGGTTGATCCGAAGGGATACGGTCGCATCGTGCGCGACGAGGCCGGCCGGATCGAGCGAATCGTCGAAGAAGACGACGCGACGCCCGCAGAGCGCGTGATCACAGAGGTAAATACGGGCATCATGGCGCTTCCCGGAGAAAGGCTCGCAACCTGGCTCGAGCAGCTTCGGAATACCAACGCTCAAAGCGAGTACTATTTGACCGATGTAGTAGCTTCCGCTATTCGTGATGGTGTTTCTGTGGTGGCCTTGCACCCCGAGGACGTCTGGGAAACGTTGGGCGTGAACAACAAGGCGCAACTCGCGAGTCTCGAACGCATGTATCAGCGCCAGCGCGGCGAAGATCTTCTCGCAAGTGGTGTCACTCTGGCAGACCCAGCGCGGATAGACGTGCGTGGCAACCTCGAATGCGGCGTCGATGTGGAGATCGACATCAATTGCATCTTTGAAGGAAACGTTCGATTGGGCAGTGGCGTGAAGGTCGGTGCACATTGTGTTCTTCGCGATATCGTAGTCGGAGATTGCACCGTGATTGCTCCTTTCTGTCACTTGGAGGAAGCAACCATAGGCGAACACTGCCAGCTCGGGCCCTATGCGAGAATCCGACCGGGAACACGTCTGGCTGCGCGCGTCCACCTAGGCAATTTCGTCGAAGTGAAAAACAGCGTCATCGGTGAAGGATCCAAGGCAAGCCACCTTTCTTACATCGGCGACAGCGAAGTCGGGCGCAGAGTCAACGTGGGCGCCGGGACGATCGTCTGTAACTACGATGGCGCGAACAAGCACAGGACAATCATCGAGGATGACGTGTTCATCGGTTCGGACACGCAACTGGTCGCGCCCGTGCGGGTGGGACAGGGCGCTACAATCGGAGCAGGAACAACCGTCACCGACGACATACCGAGTGGCGTACTCGCTCTTTCGCGGGTCAAGCAGGTCGCTATTGAACGGTGGAAGCGCCCGCAGAAGAAAGAGAAAGCCAAAAAGGATGGCTGATCCTTCGAGGCAAACATGGCAGACATACGGCCTTCTTCAACGCATCGTGCCTCGTCGTGGAACGGCAACTGAATGTGCGGCATCGTAGGTGCGATCGCGCGCCGCGACATCGTTCCCGCCCTGCTTGAAGGGCTGAAGCGGCTTGAGTATCGTGGCTACGACTCAGCCGGGATTGCAGTGCTCAATGAGGGATTGAAGCGGCTGCGCGTGACCGGTCGGGTCGCGGAGCTTGCCAAACTCGCCGAGCGAAATAACTTTGTTGCGGACATCGGCATCGCCCACACGCGGTGGGCGACTCACGGCGTGCCCTCAGAGCGGAACGCCCATCCCCATGTAAGTGGCGGCCTCGCCGTCGTTCACAATGGCATCATCGAGAACCACGAAGCGATGCGTGAGAAGCTTCAGGCTCTCGGCTACGAGTTTCTTTCTGACACAGATACCGAAGTTATCGCACACCTCGTGTGCGAGAAGCTGAAGGAAGCGAGTGATCTGCTCGTCGCAACTCGGATCGCAATCGCTGAGCTCAAGGGAGCATACGCGATCGCCATCGTCCGCGATGCTGATCCTTCCCGAGTGATCGTCGCGCGGAAGGGAGCACCTCTCCTGCTGGGTCTCGGCGAGAAGGAAAATTTCGCTGCGTCCGACGTGTCTGCGCTCCTGCAGGTCACCCAGCGCGTCGTCTACCTCGAGGAAGGAGACGTCGCGGAGTTGACTGTAGAGCGCGTACGCATATTCGATTCAAAAGGGGTCGAGGCTACGCGGCCGGTGCATCTCAGTCAGCTCACCTCCGCGGCGGTCGAGCTCGGACCCTATCGCCATTTCATGCAGAAGGAGATCTTCGAACAGCCTGGGGCGCTCGCCAACACGCTGGAAATGGTTGTCAACGCAAGTTCGATTTCTCCGCAGCTCTTCGGTGCCGACGCGGGCCCCATTCTCTCGAAGGCGGATGCGGTGCTGATCCTTGCGTGCGGAACTAGCTACCATGCCGGCTTGGTGGCGCGGTACTGGCTGGAAGCGGTCGCAGGGATTCCGTGCACTGTGGAAATTGCGAGCGAATACCGCTATCGGGACTCGGTGCCAAACCCGAATCAGCTTGTGGTGACGATCTCTCAATCAGGAGAGACCGCGGATACGATTGCCGCTTTACAGCACGCGAAAGCATTAAGACACGAGCATTCGCTCACTATCTGTAACGTTCCCGAGAGCGCACTGATCCGCCAGTCGGATCTGCGGTTTCTGACACGGGCAGGTCCCGAGATCGGCGTTGCATCGACCAAGGCATTCACAACCCAACTGGCCGTGCTCGTTCTGTTTACGATGGTGCTCGCGAAGCTTCGCAACCGCCTATCACCGAAACGCGAGCATGAAATGATCACGACGCTGCGCCATCTGCCGGCTGCGCTTCGTCATGTGCTGCGCGTGGAGCCGGAAGTGAAGCAATGGTCGGAGCGGTTCGCTGAAAAGGAGCATGCGCTCTTTCTTGGCCGTGGTATCCACTATCCGATCGCATTGGAGGGCGCGCTCAAGCTCAAGGAGATTTCTTATATTCACGCTGAAGCGTATCCGGCGGGGGAGCTCAAACACGGTCCTCTTGCCCTCGTCGACAAGAGCATGCCGGTGATCGCGATCGCGCCCAACGACGCGCTGCTGGAGAAGCTGAAGTCAAACCTGCAGGAAGTCCGCGCTCGCGGCGGTGAGCTGTATGTCTTCGCCGACCAGGGCTCACAGGTCACCGAAGGCGATGGTCTGCACGTCATCAGACTCACCGATCATGCGGGATTGCTGTCGCCGATCCTGCATACCATCCCGCTGCAACTGCTCGCGTATCACGCAGCGCTTCAGAAAGGCACCGACGTCGACAAACCGCGCAACCTCGCGAAGTCGGTTACTGTTGAATAGGCCAAGCTAGAAGATTCGAGAACCCAGGCTCCGTAAGAAGCGAAGCTTGAACCCCTCAGAGCTTGTCCAGTGTTCCAAAGACGACTTTGGCCTGCAGTGGTTGCAGCATGGTCGGATGACCGTTCAGTCCTTTCGCTTCTTTTTTGACGTGCACTATTTTGAGGGGCCGGCCTGCCACGAGATTCTGGGCTTCTTTCATCGCAAAGGCGTCGTCTCCGTTGACGATGAAGACGTCAGCCGAAGAGCGCTCGGTAGAAGCTGCGACACGATATTTGCAGGGTCGTGCAGCGGATAATTTTGCGAGACTCTTGATAAGGATTAAGTCGTGGTTGCTGAGGCCAACGAGCGCGAGTATCCGCGTACCGTCCTGATCCATTTGCTCCTCCGCGAGTTTGCCGCCCGTTCCCGAACGGGCCAGTTGTCAACGGAAATTGATTCACACTCAACGCGTGCCTCACGAAACCGGGCAAGCGCCGCATCTCGTGACATCAAAGCAAGGGTCGGGCCCTGAAGTCGAGCTGCCTCATCGTGGCTTTCGCGGGGCGCCTGCAAAGAGCCATTCAAAGGCGCGGTATGGAAGGATATGTAGGACGCGAGCGACGATCGCCATCTGCCACGGAATCACGGCGTAGTCTTTGCCACTTCTAACCGCACGATCGAGACGCCGGGCGAACTCGTCGGGGCTGATCATGAAAGGCATGGGGTACGGATTGACATGAGTCATCGGCGTGTCGACGTATCCCGGGCATATTGTCGCGCAGCGCACGCCGGTCCCACGGAGCTCAAGGCGCAGACTTTCTAGATAGGTGATCGCAGCCGACTTGGAGGCGCAATAGGCGCCCGCGCCCAGCAGGCCGCAGTAGCCAGCGACGCTTGCGATGCCCACGAGTGCTCCGCTGGCGCGCCGTTGCATGGGATCGAGAAAGGGGTGAAAAGTATTGGGCAAACTCATCACGTTGGTCTCGATTATCTCCTGGAATACGCTCAGATCCGCACGTTTAGCGGTGAGCGTACCGCGGCTCAGTCCCGCATTTGCGATGACGAGGTCCGGGCAGCCTTGGCGAGCGATAAAATCTTCCGCGGCCTCGTTCATTGCTGCACTGTCGCGAACGTCGATCGGGCACGTTAAGGCCCCTGCGGGCAGCGCGGCGGCTATGTCCCGCAGGGTCGAAGCACGGCGCGCTACGAGACCCACGACGGCTCCGGCGGCGCAATAGTAACGAGCGAGGGCTGCGCCGATACCGCCGGATGCCCCGTTATGAATACCGCCCGCGCCATATGTTGGTGAGGAGGAAATGAAACGGCCGCTGCCTTACGGACAGCGGCCGCGGGACGCTTGATTCAGCTTTTCTTCGCCACAGCATCCTTTCGCGCCATCTCGATCAGCCGGTCTACCACCTGGAAGAACTTCTCAAAGCTGCCGGTCATGGAGGGTGACGTGATGTACTTTCCCGCCACGACGATCGAGGGCGTTCCCTTGACCTGATAGTCGCGGGTCATCTGAATCGCCCGCTGGACTTTGTTCTGAACCGCAAACGATTTGTAGGTTTCCTGGAACTTGACCGGATCGACTCCTTGCTGCCCGATCCATTTCGCCATCATACCTTCGTCCGAAAGGCCAAGCCCCTCGTCGTGCACGGCAGAGAACACCTTGTCGTTCAGTTTAGACACCAGGTCCATGGCGTCCAACGCGTAGAACGTCTTCGTCAGCGGGACCCAGTTCTCGCGAAACACCGCAGGTTGTCGGCGAAACTCCACGTCAGCAGGCAGGCGCTTCAGCCACGCTTTTAACGCGGGTTCCAGGTCGTAGCAGTGGGGACAACCGTAGTAGAAAAACTCGACGACCTCTATCTTCTTTGATCCTTCACCTGGTTGAGGGGGAACGACCAACTGATAGTCCTTGTCGAGCACCAGCGGTTCACTCACCGCCATTCCCGCGGAGAAGGCCGAGATCAGCAGTGCAACGATGACGTGTCGACAAATTCGATAGATCATGCTTTTCTCCATTTCGGCGGGGCCACGTCGGTGCGTCCTAACGCGCCGGACCCTCGCTTACCTTGATCGGTGTGGACTGTACGCCGGAGTCCTTAAGAGAGTTGCGCGCTTTGTTTAGTTCGTCCAGGGAACCAAAAGGACCGACACGAACCCGGTGCAACATGCCCTTGTCCGGGACCGCGACGGTCTGAATGGCGGCCTCCATTCCCATCAGCGCAAGACGAGCCTTCATGTTGTCCGCGTCGGCTGCGCTCTGAAACGCGCCTGCCTGCAAAAAGTAAACATCCTTGGACGCCGCAGGCTTCTGTTCCGATCGCTTCAAATCCTGGTCCGATAAGGTTTCTTCGGCACCAGGCAGGATCTTGTAGAAATCGAAGCGCGGTTTTCCCTCCTCGGTCTTTGCCAGTTTCGGGTCCGCTTTTCCAGGCGTCTTCGAATCGGCTCCGGTGTCGACCTTCGGCTCGACCTTGGATGGTCGGGCGGGCTCGACCTTTGGAGATTCGGACTTCGGCACATCCGACCGGCTCATTGATGCGCTGGTCCCATTCGACTTCGAGGCGAACGGGTTCGGCATCTTGTTCACATACCACGCCACGGCCAGCGCAATGCCGAGACCGACTACGACGCCGGTGAGGATACCGACAGTGAGCGACATCCAGCTCATGCCCTTGCTTTTTCGGGCTGGCTTTTCCTTTTGATCCCGGGTCATCAATTTCTACCTACATGGTTTCGGGTGCGGCCACGCCGAGCAGGGCGAGCCCGTTGGCGAGCACTTGGCGCACCGCTCCCACGAGGGCGAGGCGCGCGTCGCGAACCGTAGTTTCCGGCACCAGAAAATGGGTCGAGTTGTAATAGCGGTGGAATTCACCTGCCAAGTCCTTCAGGTAAAACGCGACGAGATGCGGCGCGAGTTCTGTCGCCGCAGTCTCGACCACGTCCGGATACTCCATCAAGCGCCGCAACAGCAGCAGCTCGGACTCCGACGTCAGCGGTGAGAGCGCGGCGTGAGAGAGACTCGTCACGTCCCCGCCCCATTGCGCGAAGACACTGCAAATGCGGGCGTGCGCATACTGAATGTAGTAGACAGGGTTCTCGTTGCTCCTGGACTTCGCGAGGTCCAGATCGAAATCGAGGTGCTGATCGCTCTTGCGCAGCACATAGAAAAAGCGCGCCGCATCGTTGCCGACTTCCGCGCGCAGTTCGCGCAGGGTGACGAACTCGCCACTGCGGGTTGACATCTGCACCTTTTTCCCAGCGCGATAAAGCACGGCAAACTGCACTAGGGCGACGGTCAGGCGATCCGTATCGAGGCCGAAGGCAGCCAGGGCGGCTTTCACGCGAGGAACGTATCCGTGATGATCGGCACCCAGCACATCCACCATCCGATCGAAACCGCGCTCCACTTTGTTCAGATGGTAGGCGATATCGGACGCGAAGTAGGTGTAGTTGCCGTTTTCACGCTGCACGACGCGGTCCTTTTCGTCACCGAAGTCCGAGCTTCTGAACCAGCGCGCTCCGTCCTGCAGATATATATGCCCACGCTCCTCGAGTCGCGTGACCGTTCGTTCGATGAGGCCATCATCAAAGAGCGATTGCTCCGAGAACCAGCGGTCGAATTTCACGCCGAACTCGACTAGATCCTCTCGACAGTCGTTGAGCTGTTCGTTCAGCGCAAAGCCGTGAAAGTAGCGGTAGCCTTCCTGGAGCGCTTCCTTCGCACGGGCGATCAGATTATCGAGGCGAGCTTCGGGATCGGCTCCGTCCGACAACGGCTGTGTCCATCCCTCGCGGTCGCGGACGTAACGAGAACCGTGCAGCGAGTGAATCTGACGCGCCATTTCACGCACGTAATCGCCGCGATAGGCGTTCTCGGGGAAGCTTACCGGCACATCACACAGCTCGAGATAACGCAGCCACGTCGACAGGGCCAGGATATCCATCTGCCGTCCCGCGTCGTTCACGTAATACTCACGTTCAACGCGATATCCGGCCGCGTCGAGGACGCTTGCGAGACTCGCGCCGAACGCAGCCCCACGGCCGTGCCCGACATGCAACGGACCAGTCGGGTTGGCGGACACGAACTCTATCTGCATGCGCAAGCCGTTGCCGATGTCGCTGCGGCCAAACCCTTGTCCTTGCCGGAGCACCTGGCGCACGACGAGCTGTTTCGCGCTCGGCCGCAAGGTGAGATTGATGAATCCGGCGCCCGCCACCTCCGCCTCGAGGACATACGGCGATGCAGGCATCGCGACGAGCAGCAACTGAGCGAACTCACGCGGATTTCGCCTCAAGGGTTTCGCGAGCTGCAACGCGATATTGCAGGCGTAGTCACCGTGGCTCGCCTGCTTCGGGCGCTCCAGCAGGATAGACGCGGACGCGCTCTCGGGAGCCTCCTGTGCGAGAGCAGCTCGAAACAACTCCGTGAGGTGAGATCTCAGATCGGGAAGAACAGGGTCGTTCATGGGACGGCGCAAGGAGGCGTGCATTATACCCGCATCGTCCGACGGAATCGGATGGAGGAAACATCACAGGTCAAAGGGGTCCACGTCCACCACCCATTTCACCTCGCGGCCCGCGAGCGCTCCAAGCACAGGGCACCACACATCGAGGAACGCCTGGAGCGGCCTCCGGTTCTCGGATTGCACCAGCAGCTGCGCGCGATCGCGTCCCGCAACCCGGGACTTGAGCGCCGCTACAGGATCATAGATACGAATCGATGAACTGAGATCCATCGAACGTCCTGTGACTGCAGCACGCTTGAGGAACTTCAATACGGCAGATTCCTCGGCCGCTTCGGCCCGGAGGAGGGCTTGATAAGAACACGGCGGGAAACCCGCGCGCTTCCTTTCGGCGAGTTGGGTTCGTGCGAATCCTTCGTAGTCTTGGGACGCGACTGCTCGAAATAGGGGATGATCGGGGGACTCGGTCTGAATGATTACTTCTCCGGGGAGCTGGCCGCGACCGGCCCGTCCGGCGACTTGCACAAGTTGAGCGAAGAGTCGCTCGGCCGCGCGAAAGTCGGTACTGAAGAGTGCGCCGTCGGCGTTCAACACTATGACGAGCGTGAGCTTGGGGAAGTGGTGACCCTTTGCGAGCATCTGCGTTCCCACCAGAATGTCTATCCGCTCCGCAGCGATGTCGTCGCGCATGCTCTGCCATGCGAGCTTGCGCCTTGTGCTGTCGCGATCGACTCTCAGGATGCGCGCGCTCGGAAAGCGCGCCTCGAGAAATTGCTCTACCCGCTGGGTACCTTCACCAACCGGAGCCAGATCCTGGTTACCACAGGCCGGGCAACTTTTTGGCAACGCATCGAAATGCCCGCACAGGTGACAGGCCAGCTTGCGATCCCTGAGGTGTACCACGAGATGGGCGGAGCAGCGCGGGCACCCGGCCAACCAGCGACAAGCACGACAATAGAGCACGGGCGAGTAGCCACGCCGGTTGACGAAGACGAGGCTTTGCTCGCCGCGCTCGAGCCGGTCAGTCAGCGCCCGCAGAGCGGTGCCGCCAAGGCCTTGTTCGAGAGGTTCGCGACCCGTATTCACTAGCCTGACAGTGGGGAGCCGACTCACGGGCCGGGCGCTCAACCGCAGCAATGTGTACTTCCCCGCAAGGCCTTGGGCGTAACTCTCCAGCGCGGGGGTAGCCGAACCCAGCAGGATAGGTATGCCCAGCTGCTTAGCGCGCATCACCGCTACGTCCCTTGCAGAGTAGCGCATTCGCTCCTGCTGCTTGAAGGAACTGTCATGCTCCTCGTCCACCACGATGAGACCAAGCCGCGGCATCGGGGTAAACACAGCGAGACGCGTCCCGAGCACGATATCGGCGTCACCGCTTTGCGCAGCGATCCAGTTTCGCCCGCGCTCTCCGTCCGCGAGTCCGCTGTGGAGGGAGACCAATCGCGCACCGGCTGCGCGGCGACAAAGAAAGGCTTCCAGCTGCGGCGTCAGGTTGATCTCCGGCACGAGGTAGAGAACCTGCCTGCCTCGGGATATAACCTCCTGCAACACGCGTAGATACACTTCGGTCTTCCCGCTGCCGGTAATTCCCAGAAGCAACCACGGCCGGTATTCATCGTGAGCGGCGCAGATCAATCCAACCGCGCGCTTCTGATCGGGAGTAAGCGCTGGAGCAGCAACTTCGGTCGAATTAGGTTCCTCCGAATGTGCCGGGGCGCGGGGCCGCCTGAGTGCAGCCGTTTGGCGCAGGCGTCGCGGAAGCGCTGAAACGATCGCGGACCCCAAGGGATGGTGGTAATAGCGCGCTGAAAAATCTAGTAACGCGAGGATTGTCCTATCGAGGGGCAGGATGTCGTCCAATACTCGAAGAATCGGCTTGAGTGCCCGATCGGAGGGTTCTTCGCCTAAGAAGCTGTGCAACACGCCGATAGCCTCACGCCGCCCAAAAGGCACCACTACCCTTCGCCCTATGTCAGTAGTTGTGGCGGGTCCTTGAAGATAGTGAAACAGCGTGTCGACTGGTACGTCTATCGCAACCCGCGCAATTGCCGTCATAAGCAGGCACCCCGGCGAGGCTTCGATTCCTGTGGACAACTTTGTGGGGAAGTTCGTGCCGACCCCACATCGCTCCGCCTGAAACTGCGTCGGAACCGCTCCCCAGCAGAAAAAGGGTTAGAGATCAATGGCAAAGCGCCCGGCGTAGCGCTTGTATTCAGTCGAGTGATTAACAACAGCGTGTTGTGAGGATGTGGAAAGCTTTGGAGATTCCTGTAGAAACTCGTATCTAGTGATAGCGGGTGCTTACGTTGTGAACGGTATCGATTAGCAACTCGACGTTTTCCGGTGGCGTGAATTGGGAGATGCCGTGCCCAAGATTGAAGATGTGGCCGGGGCCTGCTCCGTATGAAGCCAACACCTTGGCCGCCTCTAGCTTCACCACGTCCGCCGTAGAGAGAAGCACTGCTGGATCGAGATTTCCCTGCAAGGCGACCCGGTCGCCGACTTTGCGCCGCGCCGCACCTATATCGACTGTCCAATCCAACCCCAAGGCGTCGGCATCACATTCCATAAGCCCTTCGAGCCAAAGACCACCCCCCTTGGTGAAAACAATCCGGGGCACCCTTTCTCCTTCGAGGTTCGAATCGAGTTGCGCGAGCACCCGCTGCAGGTAAGGCAATGAAAAAGCATGAAACGCGGAGTGGGAAAGCATTCCCCCCCACGTGTCGAAAACCATCACTGCCTGCGCGCCTCGACGGATCTGTGCGTTGAGGTACGCGGCAGCGGACTTCGCAGTGACATCGAGTATGTGATGCAGAAGGTCAGGACGGCCGTACAGCATTGCCTTCACTTGCTGGAATTCCCTGCTTCCGCCGCCTTCAATCATGTAGCACGCAAGAGTGAACGGGCTGCCGGAAAAGCCAATAAGGGGAACCTCGTTGTCAAGCGCGCGCCGCACCTGGGAGACCGTGTCCAGGACGTAGCTGAGATGCATCTCCGGGTCGGGCACCGCCAGGCCGCGTATTTCCCACTCGTGGCGCAGAGGCCTCTCCAGCTTTGGCCCCTCCCCCTCGACAAAGTAGAGACCGAGTCCCATCGCATCGGGAATCGTTAGAATGTCGGAAAAGACGATTGCCGCATCGAGACGAAACCGGGCTAAGGGCTGAAGCGTAACTTCCGTGGCGAGATCAACATTCCTGCACAGGTTGAGGAAGCTGCCTGCGCGCGCACGAGTTTGGTTGTACTCCGGTAGGTACCGGCCTGCCTGCCGCATGATCCAGATTGGCGTGTAGGGGGTGGGCTCACGACGTAGTGCGCGTAGGAAAGTGTCGTTCTTGGGTTTTCTCATTTTCTAACGGCACCAAATACGAAGGACGCGACTACGCGCGTCCTCGTGTGGGCAATCAGCAGGGTGAAT
The DNA here is from genome assembly GCA_963747225.1 of uncultured beta proteobacterium. Taxonomy (GTDB): domain Bacteria; phylum Pseudomonadota; class Gammaproteobacteria; order Burkholderiales; family JAEUMW01; genus JAEUMW01. The sequence goes on from CAVVES010000013.1 coordinate 276,919, forward strand.
TATCGCGGCAAGTCGGAAGTACCCATCAAGAACTCGTCCACCGCTCGTGCGCACTGTCGGCCTTCTCGGATCGCCCACACCACCAGCGACTGGCCGCGACGCATGTCGCCCGCCGCGAATACCTTCGACACCGAAGTTTGATAGCATCCCTCTCCATCTGTTGTGGCCTTTACGTTGCCGCGAGGATCGTAGGCGATGCCGAGTTCGTCGAGCATTCCCGAATGCACCGGGTGGATATATCCCATCGCGAAAAGGACGAGATCAGCAGGAATTTCAAACTCCGAACCGGGGACTTCAACCATTCGCATCTGACCGTCATCCGCCCTCTTCCACTCGACGCGTGCCGCGACGAGCGCCTTCACCTTGCCGCCCTCACCGCGGAACGCCTTGGTGGTGACCGCCCAATCGCGATTGACGCCTTCTTCGTGCGAAGAAGACGTCCGGAGCTTGAGGGGCCAATAAGGCCACGTGAGCTGTTTGTTCTCCTGCTCGGGCGGCTGCGGCAGCAGTTCGAACTGTGTAACGGACTTAGCGCCGTGGCGATTCGATGTACCCACACAGTCGGAACCCGTGTCACCGCCGCCGATCACGATCACTGCTTTTCCTTCCGCCGTGAGCGTAGCGACGTCGGTATCGCCTGCCACCCGTTTGTTCTGGAGAGGAAGAAAATCCATCGCGAAGTAAATGCCATCCAGATCGCGCCCCGGAATGGCAAGGTCACGTGGGTGCTCGGACCCGCCAGTCAGCGCAAGTGCATCGAATTCTCCGAGGAGTTGCTGCCCGGACACGTCTACCCCGACGTGCTGCTTGGCGAGAAACTCGACACCCTCGGCGCGCATCTGCTCGATCCGTCTGTCGATATGACTCTTCTCCATCTTGAAATCCGGGATGCCGTATCTGAGCAGCCCCCCTATACGATCGGCCTTCTCGAAGACCACCACATCGTGTCCCGCCCGCGCGAGTTGCTGTGCACACGCGAGCCCTGCCGGCCCCGATCCGATCACCGCAACGCGCTTTCCAGTTTTCTGTTTTGGCGGCTGCGGCTCGACCCAGCCCATTTCCCAGCCTTTGTCGATGATGGCGTGCTCAATCGACTTGATGCCGACAGGGTCGTCATTGATGTTGAGCGTGCACGCAGCTTCACATGGCGCAGGACAGACCCGGCCAGTAAATTCTGGGAAATTGTTGGTCGAATGCAACGTATCCAGGGCCTGCCGCCAGCTCTGCCGGAAAACGAGATCGTTCCAGTCCGGGATGATGTTGTTCACCGGACATCCGGTCATACAGAACGGAATGCCGCAGTCCATACACCGAGCGCCTTGAATCGAAACTTCCTGATCCGAAAGATGATCAATGAATTCGCGGTAATGCCTGACGCGCTCACCTATGGGCTCGGATGCCTCGTTGAGCCGCTGATATTCCATGAATCCCGTCAACTTGCCCATCGGCACCGCTCCTAAAGAACGCTTGGCTTACCAGCGCGGGTTATATGCTTCGGCCAAAGGCGCGCACTGCCCCCGACCCTGGCTTCCGCCCTGCAGATCATGCCGCAAGCCTGCCGCCTTTGTTTGCGATTTCGCCCAACGCGCGGCGGTACTCGTTCGGGAAGACCTTCACGAACTTGGAGCGGTATTGCGCCCAATGCTCGAGGATGCGCTTTGCCTGTGCGCTACCGGTGTAGCGCGCGTGCTTGTCCAGGAACGCACGGACAATGGCTTCGTCGGACTGCCCGAGGTGCCACAGGTCGGAAGGAACTTTTCCTTCCTGCTCCCCTTCGGAAAGCAGGGGTTCGATTTGCACCATCGAGAGGTTGCAGCGTTCCCCGAAAGTGCCATCCTCGTCCAGGGCGTAGGCGATGCCACCCGACATACCCGCAGCGAAGTTGCGGCCAGTAACGCCGATCACGATGACGGTCCCTCCCGTCATGTATTCACAACCATGGTCCCCTAACCCTTCCACCACCGCAGTACCGCCGGAATTTCGAACGCAGAACCGTTCACCCGCGACACCTCGAAAATACGCTTCGCCTGCGATTGCACCGTACATCACCGTGTTGCCGACGATGATGTTGTCGAGAGGCGTGCCCCGAAACTTGGGCGAGGGCTGCACAACGATCCGCCCGCCCGAGAGTCCCTTGCCGACGTAATCGTTCGCTTCCCCGATCAGATCGAGGGTAACGCCGCGCGCCAGAAATGCGCCCAGACTCTGGCCGGCGGATCCGGCGAACTTCACGTGGATGGTGTCATCCGGAAGGCCCGCATGGCCGAAGCGCTTCGCAACCTCCGAGGACAGCATGGTTCCAACCGTTCGGTTCACGTTGCGAATCGGCATCTCGATGAGCACTTTCTCACGGCGCTCCAACGCGGGTTGCGCGAGCTCGATGAGTCGATGGTCGAGCGCCTTGTCCAGACCATGGTCCTGCTTCTCGCTGTTGTAGCGGGCGACTTCGGGCGCAGCCTGCGGCATGTGGAAGATCTTCGTGAAGTCGAGGCCTCTCGCCTTCCAGTGCTCGATGCCCCTCCTCGTGTCGAGAAGATCGGCGCGACCGATGAGTTCATTGACCGTGCGAATCCCGAGCTGGGCCATGTATTCGCGCGCTTCTTCCGCGACGAAGAAGAAATAATTGACCACGTGCTCGGGCTGGCCGCCGAACTTCTTCCGCAGTTCCGGATCCTGTGTGGCCACTCCAACCGGACAAGTGTTGAGGTGACACTTGCGCATCATGATGCACCCCTCGACAACGAGGGGGGCCGTCGCGAAGCCGAATTCATCAGCGCCCAACAGGGCGCCGATAACAACGTCGCGTCCGGTCTTCATTTGCCCGTCGACTTGCACCGTAATACGTCCGCGCAAACGGTTCAGCACGAGCGTTTGCTGCGTTTCTGCGAGACCGAGCTCCCAAGGTGTTCCCGCGTGCTTGAGCGAGGACCACGGGCTCGCGCCGGTACCGCCGTCGTAGCCGGCAATCGTTACGTGATCGGATTTCGCTTTGGAAACCCCTGCGGCGACGGTGCCGACGCCGATCTCCGATACGAGCTTTACGCTGATCGATGCTTTAGGGTTTGCGTTCTTGAGATCGTGGATGAGTTGCGCAAGGTCCTCGATGGAATAAATATCATGATGCGGCGGCGGGGAGATGAGGCCGACCCCCGGCACTGAAAAGCGCAATTCAGCGATGTATTCCGATACTTTGTGACCGGGTAACTGACCGCCTTCGCCGGGCTTTGCGCCCTGGGCCATCTTGATCTGGAGTTGGTCCGCGGAGACGAGATATTCGGTGGTTACGCCAAAACGCCCGGATGCGACCTGTTTGATTTTGGAGCGCAGACTATCCCCTTCCTTCAGCTCGATGTCGCGCATGACCCGGTCTCGGCCGAGTTTCGTCGCGAGGGTTTCGCCCGCCTTGACCGGCACGTATCGCCGAGGGTCTTCGCCGCCTTCGCCGGTGTTGGATTTGCCGCCGATGCGATTCATTGCGATTGCGAGGGCGGTATGTGCTTCCGTTGATATCGATCCCAGCGACATGGCCCCGGTCGCAAAGCGCTTTACGATCTCCTTTGCGGGCTCTACCTCATCTATGGAGATGGCCGTTGCCGGATCCACGCGGAACGTGAACAATCCGCGCAGCGTCATGTGCCGCTGGGATTGATCGTTGATGAGCTTCGCGTACTCCTTGTACGTCGCGTAGCTGTTGGCACGTGTCGAATGCTGGAGCTTCGCGACCGCATCGGGCGTCCACATGTGATCCTCACCGCGCACGCGAAACGCGTATTCGCCGCCCGCGTCGAGGGTGGTTGCGAGCACTGGATCGTCGCCGAAGGCCGCGTTGTGCAAGCGAATCGCCTCTTCAGCGACTTCGAACACGCCGATACCTTCGACATTGCTGGTGGTGCCGGTGAAATACTTCTCCACCAGCGTCTGATTCAGCCCCACCGCTTCAAAGATCTGCGCACCGGTATAGGACATATAGGTGGAAATGCCCATCTTGGACATTACCTTCATGAGTCCTTTGCCGATTGCTTTTATGTAGTTCTTCACCCCCTTTGCACCCCGATAATCTGGAGCAATGGATTCATCCGAATTGAGGATGGTTTCCATGGCGAGATAGGGATGGATGGCTTCAGCCCCGAATCCTGCAAGCAGGGCAAAATGATGGACCTCGCGCGCCGAGCCCGTTTCAACAACCAGCCCGGCGCTCGTACGCAGGCCCTTGGAAACGAGATGCTGGTGAATCGCCGACAAAGCGAGAAGCGCCGGAATCGCAACGCGCTCGGCGTCGATCTTTCTATCGGACACGATGAGTATGTTGTAACCCGACCGGACTGCGTCTTCGGCTTCCGCGCACAGGCTGGCAAGACGCGCTTCGATTGCTACCTTTCCCCACGCGATCGGATAGGTAATGTCGACTTCGAAGGAACGGAATTTGTCGTCCGTGTAGTTCTCGATATGTCGGACGCTTTCCATCTGTGCGAAGTCGAGCACGGGTTGCGACACTTCCAGTCGGATCGGCGGATTGGCCTCATCGACGCCAAGCAGATTCGGCTTGGGACCGATGAATGAGACCAGCGACATCACCAGATCCTCGCGGATGGGGTCAATGGGCGGATTCGTCACCTGCGCGAAGAGCTGCTTGAAGTAGCTGTACAGCGATTTGTCCTTGTTCGACAGGACGGCAAGCGGCGAATCGTTCCCCATCGATCCAATGCCCTCTTCCCCTTGCGCCGCCATCGGACCGAGGATGAACTTCAGATCTTCCTGCGAATATCCGAACGCTTGCTGTCGGTCGAGGAGCGGCACTCGGCTCTCCTGTCGCTGCTGCTTGGGGGGCGGCAAGTCATCGAGCTTTATGCGGATACGCTCAATCCACTCGCGGTAAGGCTTCGCGTTTGCAAGTGCATCCTTGATCTCCTTGTCGTCGATGATGCGACCTGCTTCGAGATCGATCAGAAACATCTTGCCCGGCTGCAAGCGCCACTTCTTGACGATCCTTTCCTCGGGGATGGGCAGCACACCGGTTTCGGATGCCATCATGACGAGGTTGTCGTCGGTTACGAGGTAGCGCGCCGGACGAAGACCGTTTCTATCGAGTGTGGCACCAATTTGGCGGCCATCCGTAAAGGCCACTGCCGCCGGGCCGTCCCACGGCTCCATCATCGCTGCGTGATATTCATAGAATGCACGGCGGTTGGGGTCCATCAACGTATGCTTTTCCCACGCTTCGGGAATAAGCATCATCATCGCGTGGGCGATCGAGTAACCGCTCATCACGAGCAACTCGAGCGCATTGTCGAACGATGCGGAATCCGACTGACCGTCGTAGATCAGAGGCCACAACTTGTCGAGATCCTTGCCAAGAACGGGAGAGGAGATTGCCTGTTGCCGCGCGCGAATCCAGTTGACGTTGCCGCGCAGCGTATTGATCTCGCCGTTGTGGGCGATCATCCGAAACGGATGCGACAAATCCCACGTAGGGAACGTGTTGGTGGAAAATCGCTGATGCACCAGCGCCAGCGCAGAGACGACCCGAGGGTCGCGCAAATCTTTGTAATAGTTTCCGACCTGGTTCGCGAGCAGCATGCCCTTGTAGACAATGGTCCGAGCAGACATGGACGGAACGTAGAACTCCTGACTGTGAGCGAGCTTGAGCCCTTGGATCGCGTGTCCGGACCGCTTCCGAATGATGTAGAGCTTCCGCTCCAGCGCATCGGTTACGGTAACGCCCGCCCCGCGTCCGATGAAGATCTGTCGGATTACGGGTTCGATGGATTTCACCGAATCTCCGAGAACGGTGCTGTCGCGGGGCATGTCCCGCCACCCCAGCAACGCTTGTCCTTCGGCCTTGATTGCACGTTCAATCTCCTGCTGGCACGCCAACCTGCTGGCAGGTTCCTGGGGGAGGAACACCATGCCGACACCGTATTGGCCGAACGGTGGCAGGGTTACTCCTTTGCGCCCCATCTCCTCGCGGAAGAATCGATCGGGGATCTGAATCAGGAGTCCAGCCCCATCGCCCGCCTTGGGGTCGGCGCCCACTGCTCCGCGGTGGGTCAGGTTCCGTAGGATTTGAAGGCCCTTCTCAATAATCTGGTGAGACTTCACTCCTTTGATGTGGGCAATGAAACCGACACCGCAAGCGTCGTGCTCGTTTCGGGGGTCGTAAAGCCCTTGACGGGGCGGGAGAGCGGATGAAACCATGGGCGACCTCGCGTAAGCTGATGCAGTCGACGAAAGCCCAATTCCCGCGACTGCCGCAGGCGGAAGCGCGGCATTGGCGGTGCAAAGCGGAAATTTTGGCGCGATCTTGGAAGTGTAGCGCGATCGCACAACGGCTTCAACCGCCACAACTGTCTGAAATTGCGAGAGTAACTTAAACTTGTCCCAACCGGGACAGGAATACCCGAAATCTGCCGCGCTGCAGCAGGTTTCGGGGCTTCCGGCTACTCCCAATCGATCGCGAAGAGGCGACGATGCTCTTTGATGGCGAAACGATCGGTCATGCCCGCAATGTAGTCCGCAATCGCGCGCTCACCTTGTTCCCTAAAGCTCTCCTGAAACTGGGGCGGTAGAAGGCGCGGTTCGTCGCTGAAGGCTTGGAATAACTGCTCTATGACGCGCTTCGATTTTTGGCTCACCCGCGCGACCCGATAGTGCTGATAAAGATGTTTACGCAAGAAGCGCTTGAGTTCCTGCTGTTCTTCCCGAATTTCGGAGCTGAACGCGATGAGTGGAGATGATGCACGCACGGAGTCGATGGACGGCGGGTTAGCGTCGTCAAGGCGCATGCGACTGTGGCTTATAAGATCAGTGACCAAGGTATTGATCATACGCCGTATCGTTTCGTGGACGAGACGCCGTTCCGCAACGGTGGGGTAAAGCCTTCGCACTTGTTCGACATGACGAGCGACGATGCTTATTGACGTCAGCTCCTCGAGGGTCAGCAGGCCCGAGCGGATACCATCGTCGACGTCATGATTGTTATACGCGATTTCGTCCGCCAGGTTGGCAATCTGGGCCTCAAGGGACGGCTGGCCGCCGATCAGAAAGCGCAAGCCCAATTCCCCCAGTTCCTGAGCGATTGTCCGGGAACAGTGCTTCAAAATGCCTTCTCGCGTTTCGTAACACAGGTTGAGTCCGTCAAACGCGGCATAACGCTCCTCCAGACAGTCGACCACCCGCAGGCTCTGAAGATTGTGCTCGAACCCTCCGTGATCCTTCATACACGCGTTAAGTGCGTCCTGTCCTGCGTGACCAAATGGGGTGTGGCCCAAATCGTGAGCCAGGCAAATTGCCTCCACAAGGTCTTCGTTCAGTCGTAGAGCGCGCGCGACCGAGCGTCCAATCTGGGCAACCTCAATGCTGTGCGTAAGCCGAGTGCGAAAGAGATCACCTTCGTGGTTGACGAAAACCTGCGTCTTGTATTCCAGTCGTCGAAAGGCAGCGGAATGCACGATCCGATCGCGATCGCGCTGAAAATGTGTGCGTTCGACGGGCGCAATCTCAGGAAAGCAACGACCACGCGTCTCTTCGGAGCGGGCGGCGTAGGGGGCTAGGTCAGGCATCCAAAGCCGCGCGGGACAGCACGTTCTGGAGGAGGCTTTCCGAAACGTTGCTTGACAGGAATGCCTCTCCGATCGATTTCAGGAGGACGAAGCGAAGTTGCCCGGCTTCGATTTTCTTGTCCGCTAGCATCAGCCGCAGGTAAAGATTGGCGCCCAGGTCAGGAGCCCTTACGGGGAGCCCAGCCCGCACGTACAGGTGCTTTAGGCGGTCAAGCGCAGTGTTCCCGATTAGGCCGAGTTCGCGGGAAACCTTTGCCGCGAGCAAAGTGCCCGCTGCAACCGCCTCTCCGTGCAGCCAATTACCATAGCCCATACCCAGTTCGATAGCATGCCCAAACGTGTGCCCAAGATTGAGGAGCGCGCGCACGCCAGCCTCGCGCTCATCTGCGGTAACCAGTTCGACCTTGATTTCACAGGAGCGACGGATGGCATAGGCGAGTGCGTCAGGGTCGCGAGCACGCAAACCCTCTATGTTTGCCTCCAGCCACTCGAAAAACGGTAGATCGCGAATCAGGCCGTATTTGATGACTTCCGCAAGGCCAGCGGTAAGCTCCCGATCCGGAAGCGTCGATAGAGTCGATGTGTCAGCGAGAACCAGCTTTGGTTGGTAAAAGGCACCGATCATGTTCTTGCCTAGCGGGTGGTTGACCGCTGTCTTGCCACCAACAGAAGAATCCACCTGTGCAAGCAACGTGGTTGGTACTTGAATAAACGGGACACCTCGCATGAACACTGCTGCCGCGAATCCGACCAAATCACCAATGACGCCGCCCCCAAGGGCAATCAGTGTTGTTTTGCGCTCACAGCGCTCTTTCAGCAGACCGTCGAACAGATCATTCAGCGTGTTCCAGGTTTTAAAGGTTTCGCCATCCGGCAAAACGATCGCCGCTGTCTCCACACGTGAGCTATGCAAGGACTTCTGAAGGGTGCGCAAGTAAAGTGGGGCGACTGTAGTGTTGCTGATGATGATGGTTTTCGCCGAGTCGAGCAGCGGAACGATCAGTTCAGGGCGAAGAAGTAGTTTCTGGCCGATGTGAATCGGGTAGCTTCGCTCGTCAAGACTGACGCTGACCGTTTGCACTCGTACCCTATCGGTAACTTCTGGCCATCGGTCAGCAAGACCACGACGGACGTGAGCGAAGTCGCGCTTCGAGGCGAGACGCGAGCGTTCTCAAGCTCTGACTTCCTGTGTCCACGATGAAGTGGGCGACTTCGCGATACAGGGGATCACGCTGATCATAGAGCTCTGAGAGTATACTCCGTGGGTCCTCTGTCCGAAGCAAGGGGCGGTGTCGGTCATTCCGAGTGCGATGCCACAATTCATCAACCGTTGCCCTGAGGTAGACCACCGTACCATTCTTTGAGAGTGTCTCCCTATTCTCTGGCAGCAGGACTGCCCCACCTCCTGTTGCAACTACGACGTTTCGTAGTGCAGTCAGCTCACGCAGGACCATAGCTTCGCGACGTCTAAATCCCTCTTCACCTTCGATCTCGAATATAACCGAGACGGACACCCCGGTTCGCCTTTCCACTTCAATATCACAGTCAATAAAGGACTTCCCCAAATCTTTTGCCAGCAACCTGCCAACCGAACTCTTCCCGGCGCCCATAAGGCCAATCAAGAATATGTTCTCACAAGACGGACGCTCTTTCTGCAACGACGGCATCATGGAATTCTATTTACCCCGAAACACTGCCGCAAGCGCCGATGCAGCTTCGCCCGTGTACCAAAAACAGTGAGGGCCGCGGTGATCACCGCAGCCCTCACATAGATGAAGCGCAATCAGCGTGTAGCGAGCGTGTCCTTGATGATCTTCGGTGATATGAAGACAAGGAGCTCCGTTTTGTTGTCTTGCCGCTGGTTCTGCTTGAACAGGAATCCGATCACCGGGACGTCGCCCAGAGCCGGCACCTTGCGGGTGTCAGAGCGCTCTTCCTGTTGATAGATACCACCGATTACCACTGTTCCCCCGTTTTCCACAAGAACCTGCGTGGAGACCTGCTTGGTATCTATCGAGGGACCGGAACGGGTGTCCTGACCGACAGTGTCCTTGTGCACGTCCAGGTTCATGATGACGTTGTCGTCGGGTGTAATCTGGGGCTTGACCTTGAGGCTAAGCGTTGCCTTCTTGAACTGAATACTGGTAGCGCCGCTTGCCGTCGCCTGCTGGTAGGGTATTTCCGTACCCTGTTCGATGTTTGCCTCAACTTGATCTGCGGTCACAACACGAGGGCTGGAAATAATCTTCCCTTTCGAGTCAGCTTGAAGCGCGGACAACTCCAGATTGAGAAATTTCGTGCCTGCAGAGTTAAACAGCAGCATCGAGAACGCAGCAGGATTGAATCCAGCGATAGCGCTCGCAGGCAGATTTACGCTCAGTTGTTGGTCCAAAGTTGGGACTGGCGTGGTCACTTGGCCGGTAGTGTAGGCCGTCGACGCCAAACTTCCCCCGACCATTCCCCGAGTGGAACCTCCACCGAGCTGCGTGCCTTGCCCGGTGGTGTCGTTATAACCCAACTTTACGCCCAAATTGCGAGCGAATGTATCGGCTGCTTCGACAATGCGAGCCTCGATCATCACCTGGCGAACTGGCACATCAATTTTTGTGATCAGTTTCCGAATTTCCTCCAACCGCGCTGCCGTATCCTGCACGAATACAGTGTTCGTGCGGGGGTCCTGCACCGCGCTACCACGGCGAGACAAGAGTTTCTGTCTCTCGTCCGTCAAGATTTTGATGACGTTGTCGCCCTTCTGATAGTTAAGTTGAAAGCTTTCCGTCCGGACAGGCTCGAGATCGGCGATCTGTTGCTGAGATTCGAGCGCGAGCTTCTCCTTCGTCGCAAGTTCATCGCGAGGGGCTATCCACACGACATTGCCATTCTTTCTCATATCCAGACCCTTTGCCTGGAGAATAATGTCCAGCGCCTGGTCCCAAGGTACGTCTTTGAGGCGCAGGGTAAGGTTTCCGGCAACGGTGTCGCTAGTGATGATGTTCAGGCCTGTGAAATCGGCGATTACCTGTAGTACGGCGCGAACGTCAACGTTTTGGAAGTTCAGGGAGAGCTTTTCGCCGGTATAGCCTTGGCGGCTTCCCTGGACGAGTTTATTTGGATCCTCGACGATTTGACGTACTTCGAGGATAAAGCGATTATCGGTCTGATACGCTGAATGTTCCCAGAGCCCTCTCGGTTCGACCACAATGCGCGTGTTTCCGCCTTGGCTGGTCGTTGTAACGTTTTGAACGGGAGTAGCGAAATCCGTCACGTTTAGGCGTCGCTCAAGGTTCTTCGGCAGGGCAGTATCCGGCATTTCGATCACGATATTCTTGCCCTGCACGCGAAGATCGATAGCCGTTGCAGTGTCAGAAAGGTCCACTACCACCTGACCTTCGCCTCCTTTGCCGCGGCGGAAGTCGATGTCACGCACGCTGTGCTTCTGACTGCCGGATGACGCATCGGCAAATCGCATCGCCGATGTGGTCGCCGTCGGAGCCACAGCCGCTTGTGGCGCCAGCGTTACCAGAATCGCGCGATCCTCAACTTTTGCATCGTAGCTCATGGCTCGATTTAGGTTCATTACCAGACGGGTGCGTTCACCAGCTTGGACGACGTTAATGCTTCGAAGATCGCCGTCGCCCACGCTCTGAGAAGTCTTACCTAGACTGTTTCCAGTGTGTGGAAAATCGAAGGCTACACGAGGCGGGTTGAGGACCGAGAAGCCGGCTGGCAGATCCGAAGGGGCCTGCTTGAGCCCGATCTTAACGACGACCTTTCCACCTTGCTGGGGTGCGACATCGACGCTCTCGATGGAATTTTCATCTACGGCGTGGACGGGTGCACATACGATGCAAGCGGCCCCAAAGAAAAGACCAGTCGTGGCAGATTTTAGGCGAAATGGGACCTTCATTTTTTCTGTTCCTCTTCCAATAGCTGCAGGACGCTAACCCGCTCTGTCCAGTCGCCCGTGCCGTCTTGGACGACCTCCTTGAGAGTGACTGAAGAGTCGGTGATTTGTGTGACGAAACCGAAATTCTGACCAATGTAGTTTCCCGGCTTTACCCGGTGAAGGGCGTTGTCCGGTGTCCTCACTAGCGCGAAAATCTTCTTTTCTTGCTCGAGGGTACCTACCATCCTCATATTATCGAGAGGGTACGCCTCCAGTGCTTCCTTGCGGCGATTCGTGTCTGGCGCAAGTCCTCCTGTCTTCGTCTGCTCCATTTTTCGGGGTCTGAATGGATCAGATAAGTCAAAGGCGTTGTACGCCACGGGCTCGTAAGGTTTCACCTCAGGCAAGGGTTCGATACGCCCTCGCGGCAGATTGTCGGAGTCTTTGACGAACTGCCTCAGGTCCTCGTACGGTTCGCCGCTACACGCAGCGAGCAGAAGGGAAGCTACCAAACCCGCGAATGTGAGCCATTTCATTTTTTGCTCCTTTCCTGCGCCGCCTTCTCGCGTGTCGATTTCCTCTGCTGTGCTACCTCGTCTTCGTCCAGATAGCGATAAGTCTTCGCCACCGCGTCCATTGAAAGCACGCCATCCTTACCCGCGGTTACATTAAGATCGTTGAGTGTCACAATGCGTGGAAGCTGTGCAACATCGCTGGCGAAAGCCCCCATGTCGTGATAGTTCCCAGATACCTTCAGCGTAATTGGCAGCTCCGCGTAGAAGTCAGACATAGATTCCTGACCGGCTGGGCGAAATAGTTCGAATTGCAGCCCACGTCCAAGACCCGCCTGGTTTATGTCCGTCAGTAAAGCGTCCATCTCTGATTTGTTGGGCAGTTGCTTCAAGAGCGCGCCGAAAGACTGCTCGATGTCGGCTAGCTGCTTTCGATACGCCTCAAGGTTAATCGCCTTTTTCTTCTTTTCCAGGAACGTAACACGTAACTCATCTTCCTTCTTTCTCGCGGTCTCGAGTTCGTCGAACTGGTGTTGCCACACAAACCAATAGCCGGCGCCCACAATCAGGAACAAAACCGAGAGGAGGGCAAAAAGCTTCGGCGTGAGTGGCCACGACGCAATATCTTTTGGATTAAGCTTCTTGAGCTCGTCGAGACTCATGACTGCTTGTCCTTTTGGACGGTCGCTACCTTCTTGCCGTTATCCGCAGCTTCGGAGGCAACCCGGGTCAATTTGACGTTAATCGAGAACTCGTTTAGGCGAGCATTGGCGGTCGAGGCGGCCTTGATCTCAACGAGGCTTGGTTGCTCCAACCAAGGAGAAGCTTCAAGATTGCGCAGCAAGGATGAGACGCGTGCATTCGACTGAGCGTAGCCAGCGATGTTTACCATCGACGCATTCTGTTTCACGCTTCGCAGGTAGACGCCATCGGGCAGCTGACGAACTAACTGGTCAAGCAAGTGTACGGCTTCAGCACGATTTCCTTGAAGGGTTTCGACCACTTGTTTTCTGGCAAGCATCGCTTGAGTTTGCTCGCGAAGCTTGCGAATCTCTTCTATCTGTTTGTCCAGCGCAGCAATCTCACCTTCAAGGTACGTGTTCCTACCCTGCTGCTGCTCGATGCGACCGCCGATAACGCCATAGACCGCGAATACAACTACACCTCCGATTAGAAGGGTTGTAGCCGCGAGCGCCAAGAAAGCGTCGCGCTGCCGTTTGCGTTTCAGCTCTCTATGGGGCAATAGGTTGATGCGTATCATCACGAATCGAACCTCCTCATTGCCAAACCACACGCCACCACGAGGGTTGGCGCATCTCCAGCCAGATGCCTCGGATTTACCCTGGGAGATAACGTCATCCCTACAAATGGGTTCGCAACCATTGTGTTCACTTGGGAGCGGTGTTGGATAATCTGGTCGATGCCGGGGATCGCGGCGCAGCCCCCACAAAGTACGATATGGTCGACTTGGTTGTTTTGCGAAGTTGTATAGAAAAACTGCAGAGCCCGTGCCACCTCCAAGGCGAGGTTGTCGCTGAATGGCCGGAGGACCTCCGCCTCGTAACCTTCCGGAAGACCACCAGCGCGCTTGGCGGATTCGGCCTCCTGAAGGGAAAGGCTGTACCTGGCGCAAATTTCCTGCGTGAGTTGATTGCCGCCGAAGGGCGCTTCGCGCATGTAGAGTGACTGAGTGTTGCGAACGATGTTCACGTTCGTGAGATTCGTGCCAACGTCCACTATAGCGATTGTTTGATCCTTGCCGCCGTGAGGCAGTTGTTGACGCTCTATGAGTGCAAACGCGGTTTGAGTCGCAAACGATTCAACGTCCATGACCACTGCTTTCAGCCCGGCGCCTTCAGCGGCTGCCACGCGGTCCTCCACTTTGTCCTTGCGGGACGCCGCAATCAGAACCTCGACTTCATCTGGGTTGTTCGGCGCTGCGCCGAAGACCTGAAAATCAAGATTGACTTCTTCCAAGGCGAACGGAATGTATTGGTTGGCCTCTGTTTCCACCTGCATTGCGAGATCGTCGTCGCGCTGCCCAGCGGGCACGACGATTTTCTTGGTAATGACAGCGGCAGTCGGAAGAGCGAGCGCCAGGTTCCTTACGCGCGTTCCCATCCGTTTCCAACCCAGGCGCAGTGCTTCTGCGACCGCGTCGAGATTGTTGATGTTGCCCTCACTCACCGCGTCCCTCGGAACGGGCTCCACATGGTAGCGCTCGAGCCGTAGACCGGTTTTTCCGTCTTCGGCGAGTTCAACCATCTTGATGGACGAAGAACTTATGTCCACCCCAATCAGAGGCGGTGATTTCGTTTGGAGTAGCCCGCTCAAGAAGTCGAGGCCGAAATCGAGATTACCTTTGAGCATGGATTAGAGTCAGCGCAGTTAATAGGCATGTGAGGTGCTCACAACAACTCACCCCGGAGGCTTATTGCTTTTTTTCTTTCCCTCCCACGGCGAAGAGGTAGCAACTATAATGCCCAACTTCACTGATACAACGCCCTCTACACGATCACATATGTTTGCCCGACTCGGGGCGCTCGTTGCCTTTGGAATAGTAGCGGTTTGTCTCATGGCAGCGATTCTTATTGGATTGGTTGCGGCAGTTGCCTATCCGAGCCTCCCCACACTTGAGGTGTTGACGGACTACCATCCTAAAATTCCGTTGCGCATATACAGCGCGGAAGGCTTTCTTCTCGGCGAGTTTGGAGACGAGCGAAGAACGGTTGTGCGAATCGCTGAGGTTCCTACGGATTTGAAGCATGCCATTCTCGCTGCTGAGGATGAACGTTTCTTCGAACACAGCGGTGTGGACTACATCGGAGTGTTGCGCGCGGCCCGTTCGAATTTCGTTTCAGGCGAAACGAAGCAAGGGGCAAGCACCATCACGATGCAGGTGGCGCGCAACTTTTTTCTCACAAAGGAGAAAACCCTCGCTCGCAAATTCAACGAGGCGCTCCTCGCCTTCAAGATCGAGGCAAATCTGGCAAAGGACGAAATCCTTGAGCTGTATGTCAATCAGATTTACCTTGGTCAGCGAGCGTACGGATTTGCCTCGGCAGCGCAGACTTATTACGGCAAGAGCTTGCAGCAGTTATCGCTCGCGGAAACGGCGATGCTGGCGGGTCTGCCCAAGGCACCTTCGCGGGATAACCCTGTCGCGAATCCGAAGCGGGCGCGGCAACGTCAGCAGTATGTTCTGCGTAGAATGCGGGACCTGGGCTTCATTACCGAGGAGCAGTTCCAGGCGTCCGATATGGACACGCCCGTCACGCGGGCGCAGGCTGCGGAAAATGCTCCCGAGTCCGACTACTTCACAGAGATGGTTCGTCAGGCGATGTATGAGCGCTATCGTGATGAAGCGTACACCCGTGGACTGCACGTCTTTACTACCCTGATCAAGAGTCACCAGGACGCTGCTCACCTGGCGGTACGGAAAGGTTTGCTCGACTACGATCGACGCCACGGCTATCGCGGTCCGGAAGGATTCGTTTCACTTTCGGCTAACGCCACCGAGGATAGTCGCGAAGACGCCCTTCAGGACTTCAGCGAAGTGGCGGGACTTTTCCCTGCGCTGGTACTTGAGGCGGGACCGCAACTTGTGAAGGTGTACCGCAAGGGTGGAGAAACGGTGGATCTTGCCGGAGACAGTCTGCGTTTTGCGCAGGCGGCTCTAAGCGATAAGACTTCACTGAATCAGCGAATACGCCGTGGGTCGGTTATTCGCGTTGCCAAGGACGACAAGGGACGCTGGCAAATGGCGCAGCTTCCGGAGGTCGAAGGTGCCCTTGTTTCCGTGGACCCCGTCGACGGCAGGATCCTCGCGTTGGTCGGTGGCTTCGACTTCAGTCGAAACAAGTTCAATCACGTGACGCAGGCGTTTCGGCAGCCCGGGTCCTCATTCAAGCCTTTCATTTATTCTGCGGCGCTCGAAAAAGGATTTACCGCCGCTACCGTAATCAACGACGCGCCCCTGCGTTTCGAGGCTACTCAGACCGGCAGCGAAGCGTGGGAGCCGAAGAATTACGATGGGACCTACGACGGTCCGATGCGTTTGCGGACTGCGCTGGCAAAGTCGAAAAACCTCGTTTCGATTCGCCTGATGCAAGCAATCGGGCCGAAGTACGCGCAGGATTACATCACGCGGTTCGGGTTCGATCCGAAACTGAATCCTGCCTATCTGACTCTCGCACTGGGAGCGGGGGCGGTCACGCCGTTGCAGATGGCTGTTGGCTATTCAGCGTTTGCCAATAGAGGGTTTCGCATCCAGCCCAATTACATCACGCGGGTTCTGGACGATCGCGGAAAGGTGCTGGAGGAGTATCAATCGGTTCGGGCGGGGGACGGTGCCGAGCGAATCATCGATCCGCGCAACGCGTTTTTGATGACCAGTCTCATGCAGGACGTGATCCGATACGGGACCGCGACCAAGGCCAAGAGCCTCGGCCGCAATGACCTCTCGGGCAAGACGGGAACAACGAACGATTTCATCGACGCATGGTTCGCCGGCTACCAACCCTCCATCGTTGCGGTGACCTGGATCGGATTCGATACGCCACGCACCCTCGGCAAAGGCGAAACCGGAGGTCAGGCAGCGCTGCCCACATGGATCAGCTATATGAGCAGAGCGTTGAAAGGCGTGCCCGAGGCGAAACTGGTTGTTCCTGCTGGAATCGTCGCTGCGAAGATCAACCCGGAGTCTGGCCTGCGGGACTCAGGTCCGACCGGTACGCTCAACGAGTACTTCTTCCAGGAGTTTGTACCTGCCGAACAGACCATCGTTCCCAGTGATACCTCCGGTGCGGCCGCTCCGGGAGAGGAAGTGCGCAATCAGCTGTTCTGAATTCGATGACGCGTGATAGTGGAAGACGCGACGTGATGCGCGAACAGCTCGCTTATCTTGCCGCACGCATCATGGCGGAAGACGGGATCGGAGACTTCGCGCTCGCCAAGCGCAAGGCAGCACGGCAGGCAGGCGTTCCCGATACCCGGCATCTGCCGACCAACGAAGAAGTTGAGCAGGCATTCAAGTCGTATCAGTCTCTCTATCATCAGGACGAGCATCGTTTGCGACTGCGGTTCTTGCGTGCCGCGGCGCTTCGCGCTATGCGCGAGTTCTCGTGCTTTAATCCTTACCTCGTGGGCTCGGTCCTGTCTGGAAACGTCGGGCGTTACTCCGACATCAATCTTTACCTCTTCACGGACAACGTGAAGGAGGTTGAGTTGTACCTTATCGATCGGAAAGTGACATACCGTCAGGCGGAGATGCGCCTTTACGCGGGAGATCGGTTGCGCACATTGCCGCATTTCGTGTTGATAGGCGACGAGACGGGCGTCACCCTGACCGTGTTTCCTTCTGACGATGTGCGTTGCATGATCAAGGGAACTCTCGAAGGTCGCGTGATCGAGCGCGCTCGCGTCGACGCCGTGTGCACGCTTGCAGAGGGAGAGGAGGGTGTCAGTTCTGCAGGAGACAATACGGTGCAACTCTGAGCGATTTCTACGCTCCCTCGTTCAGCCATTCGGCCGCCTGAAGGGCGTAGTAAGTCAGAATTCCATCCGCACCTGCACGCTTGAAGGCGATCAATGCTTCGAGAACGCAACTCCGCTCGACGAGCCAGCCACGTTCCGCAGCGGCTTTGAGCATGGCGTACTCGCCGCTCACCTGGTAGACAAAAGTGGGCGCCCGAAAGGTCTCCTTCACTCTCCGTAAGATATCCACGTACGGCATTCCTGGTTTCACCATCACCATGTCGGCCCCTTCCTGCAGATCGAGCGCGACCTCCCGCAGTGCTTCATCGCTGTTGGCTGGATCCATCTGATAGGTAAACTTGTTCCCCGCGCCTAACGTGGCGGCAGATCCTATCGCATCGCGAAACGGACCGTAGAAGCTGGAGGCATACTTGGCAGCGTAGGCCAGAATCGCCACATCTTGCCTGCCGATTCCATCTAGTCCCAGACGGATCGCGCCGATGCGACCGTCCATCATGTCTGAGGGTGCTACCACATCAACGCCGGCGCTGGCGTGGACTTGGGCCTGCTGCACCAACACCTGCACCGTTTCGTCGTTGAGGACATAGCCGCGCTCGTCGATCAGCCCGTCCTGACCATGACTGGTATAGGGGTCGAGCGCAATATCGGTGATGATCCCGAGCTCTGGGAAGCGGGATTTCAAGGCGCGCACGACCCTCGGGACGAGTCCTTCGGGGTTCAAGGCTTCTTTTGCGTCTTCGGTTTTCAATTCCAGATCGATAACGGGGAAAAGCGCGAGGGCCGGGATGCCGAGTACCAGGCAACGTTCGGCTTCTTCGAACAGAAGGTCCTGGGACTGGCGAAAGATGCCGGGCATGGATGCGATCGACTCTCGGCGGCCGCGCCCTTCCAAAACAAAGACCGGATAGATCAGGTCGGACGCCGTGAGCGAGTGCTCGCGCATCAAGCGTCGGCTGAAGTCGCTTCTGCGCATTCGACGCATCCGCTTGCCGGGATATTTCCCTAGAGCATCCATAATGGGTTGGGCGATGAAGGCGAAGAGAGCATCGGAGCCGGGAACTTCCGGGACAAAATTCTGACTCAGTAAACAGACGATGACGAGTCGTCTCCCGCTTCTCCTCCCTGAGCGGGCGCCTTAATCCCAATTAAGGCTTTCACCCCCGGTTTTACTCCCCTTTAACCGGGGGTTTTTTATTTCCGCGCAAGGCTGCGGGGACCGCAACGGTCAACCGCAACCAACCCGCGAGCACCGCGCGAGCCTCATCCAACCCTTCTCCGGAGTGGGTGGAAAAAAGTTGAGCCGTTGCGGGCGGAAACCGCGAATCCAGCTCCGATTGTACCGCGCGCAAGGTAGCGTGCGCTGCGCCGCGCGAAAGCTTGTCGGACTTGGTGAGGAGAACGTGAATGGCTTTCCCTGTCGGCGCGACGATTTGCAGAAGAAGCTCGTCCAGTTCCGTGACGGGATGGCGGATGTCCATGATGATCACCACCCCATGCAGCGTTGTGCGGGTCTCAAGATACGCTGGCAACAATTCTTCCCAACGAGCCTGGTCGGACTTGGCCACTCGAGCGTAGCCGTATCCGGGCAGATCCACGAGGTATCGGTGGTTGCCGAGGTCAAAGTAGTTGAGCTGCTGAGTTCGACCTGGTGTTCTGCTTACGAAGGCGAGTCGCTTTCGACCCAACAACGCATTGATGGCGCTGGATTTGCCCGCATTGGAGCGCCCGGCGAAGGCCACTTCCGCCATGCTTGCGGAGGGGAGTTGAGACAGCGCCACCGCGCCCGCGACGAATCGCGCATTTTGAAACAAGCTCATGGAAAAATTGAGAAATTTCGCCGACTGGGCGGGGACTGCGATAGAATACGCCCGCTTTGACAAGGCCTGCAACGAGCGAGGCGATGATGAACCTGCGTCCCCCTTTTCTCTCGGTGATTGCGCTATTCCTCGGCAGTTCCGCGGCGTGGTCTGCTGAACCGGCCAAGGCCGATCCAGCCAAGGCACAACAGATCGCTTCTCAAGTCTGTGCTGCCTGTCACGGGGCGGACGGAAACAGCTCGATACCGGTCAATCCAAACCTTGCCGCGCAGATTCCCGAGTACACGGCGAAGCAGTTGGCGAACTTCAAGAGCGGAGAACGCGCCAACGCGGTGATGTCGGGAATTGCCGGAACCCTGTCCCCGGAAGACATGACGAGCTTGGGGGCACATTTCGCCAGTCAGACCGCGAAGCCAGGCGCCGCGAAAGACAAGGACCTGGTCGCCATCGGGGAGAGTTTGTATCGCGGAGGCAATGCTGCGACCGCCATCCCGGCCTGTGCGGGGTGCCATGCACCGGACGGAACGGGGATTCCACGGCAGTATCCACGGCTGTCGGGGCAGCAGCCCGAGTACACCATCGCCCAGCTCAGGGCATTCCGAACGGGCGAGCGTGCCAACGACCCCAACCGCATGATGCGCATGATCGCAGCCAAGATGTCCGAACGTGAAATGCAGGCGGTGGCGGAATACGTCTCCGGCTTGCGTTGAGGTTTCGCGAAGCGAACGCCTTAAGCGGCGAATCAACCGGCTACCGGATAGCAAGCGCTTTGAAAGACTCGCCGGCCGCAGCAATCGTGGCGTCTATGTCGGCCTCGTCGTGCGCCGCTGATACAAAGCCGGCCTCGAACGCCGACGGAGCGAGATAGATTCCCCGATCGAGCATTGCGTGGAAGAATCGCTTGAACGCCGGAACGTCGCTATCCATCACTTGCCGCAAACTTCCAGGCAGCTGCGATCGCAGGTAGATACCGAACATCCCGCCGACGGCCTGCGCGGAAAAGGCTACGCCCGCGCTCGTCGCGGTTCCGGAAAGACCCTCTGCGAGCCGTTGCGTAAGCCGGGTAAGCCTTTCGAACAACCCTGGCGTCTGAAGCAGCCGAAGGGTAGCGAGCCCTGCGGCGACGGCTATGGGATTTCCGGACAGGGTTCCGGCCTGGTAGACGGGTCCGACCGGCGCGAGGCATTGCATGATGTCGCGGCGCCCGCCAAACGCTCCCATGGGAAGCCCGCCTCCGATGACCTTGCCCAGCGTCGTGAGGTCGGGATGTATCCCGAAAAGCTTCTGCGCTCCCCCCCAATGAACCCGAAAGCCGGTCATGACCTCGTCGAAGATGAGTACCGCGCCGTGACGAGTGCACTGATGCCGAAGGGCAGCGAGGAATTCCTTCCCGGGGACGACGAGGTTCATGTTCCCGGCGACCGGTTCCACGATGACGGCTGCGATCTCGCTCCCGCACTGGGCGAAGGTGCTCTCCAGGGCCGCGACATCGTTGTAGTCGAGGACCGTGGTGTGGGCAGCCACATCGGGCGGGACACCTGCGGAGCTGGGTTGCCCGAGCGTAAGCGCGCCGGAGCCTGCTTTTACCAGCAGCGCGTCCGCGTGTCCGTGGTAACACCCGTCGAATTTGACGATACGGCTGCGACCGGTGTATCCCCTAGCGAGGCGAATCGCGCTCATGGTCGCTTCCGTGCCCGAGCTGACGAGTCGGACCTGGTCCATGGACGGCACGAGCCGGCACAGGGTTTCGGCCATTTCCAGCTCAGCGGTCGTCGGTGCGCCGAAGGAAAGACCCAGAGCTGCTGCGCGCTGAACGGCTGCGACCACCTCCGGATGGGCGTGCCCGAGGATCGCCGGACCCCACGAACCGACGTAGTCGATGTAGCGCCTCCCGTCCGCGTCCCAGAGGTAAGCTCCGCTGGCGCGCTCGACGAAAAGCGGACTACCGCCTACCGAACGGAAGGCGCGCACCGGAGAATTGACGCCGCCGGGGATGAACCGCTTGGAGCGCTCGAAAAGGTCCTCGTCGCGACTGCTCATGTGACCAGGTTTTCCTTGTCGAAGAGTGGCGCAAACTCGCGAGCGGCGGCACAGGGATCGGGTGCCGAGAAGATCGCGCTGATGACGGCGATCCCTTTGGCGCCGGCGTTGATCACGCTTGCTGCGTTCGCGGGGGTAATGCCGCCGATCGCGATCACCGGAATATGCAGCGCGCGGCGCGCGCGGGTGAGGAGTTCGAGCGGCGGCCGCGGCGCGTCGGGCTTCACGTGAGACGGGAAGAAGCTGCCGAAGGCAACGTAATCAGCGCCCGCGTTCTGCGCTTGCAAGGCGAGATCGAGGCTGTCGTAGCTCGAAGCGCCGATGATCCGGCCTGGGCCCAAGATGCGGCGCGCGGACGCGATCGCTGTGTCATCGCGCCCCAGATGCACCCCGTCTGCGTCGACGAGCGCGGCGATCTCGACGCTGTCGTTTACGATCAGGGGCACACGCCGGGATCGGCAAAGCGACGTCAGCGCCCTCGCCTGTTCGATGCGCAGCTCCCGGGAGGCATGCTTGCTCCGGTATTGAACGGCGCGCGCACCTCCCTGCGCCGCGCTGGCGACGGCCCGCAGAAGACGTTCCGTATCCGGCTCCTCGGGTGTGACGGCATAGAGTCCGGCCAGTGCGAAATCAGCCGACGGCACTTGCGCCCTCGTCTTCCTCCGGCATCCTTGCCCAGAACAAACGATCAGGAATGCTCTGCCCCATGCCAGCGCGGAATGCGGCCTTGAGGCACTGCCACGTGTAATCCTGGGCATCTCTGACTGCGTCGGGGATCGTCAGGCCGTTCGCGATGGTGGCAGCAACGGCCGAGGCAAGGGTGCAGCCCGAGCCGTGGAAGCTGCCGGGCAGCCGTTCCCAGCCATCGCTGCGCGCAACGCCATCGGCGCCGTAGAGAACGTTGACGACGCGCGCGGTGTTCTCGTGCGTGCCGGTGATGAGCACGTATTCGCAGCCGAGCGCGATCAGGCGCCGCGCGCACTCGGGCAGATCGGGATCATCGCTTTCATCGTCAACGGTCGCGAGCCGCCGCGCTTCGATGCTGTTCGGGGTCACGAGGGTGGTCTGGGGAATGATCAGATCGCGCATGGCCTCTACCATGTCGTCCGTCGCCAACTCATCTCCGCGGCCCGAGGCGAGCACCGGGTCGAAGATAAGCGGCACGTCGGGATAATCCGACACGATCTCTGCGACCGCGCTGATGCCCTCCAGACTGCCGATGACCCCGATCTTGAACGCGGCGACAGGCATGTCCTCGAGAATGCTGCGCGCCTGATCGGCGATCCATTCCGGGTCCATGGCAAGCATCTGCTCGACCCCCGTGGTGTCCTGGATCGTCACCGCCGTCACGACCGACAGCGGGTGGCACCCCATGCTGGCGAGCGTGAGAATGTCGGCCTGCAGTCCCGCACCGCTGGTGGGATCGGTTGCTGCGAACGTGAGGACGATCGGGGGTGTGGGGGAAAAAGGCATGACGCAACCGCGGGCGGCCAAGCGACACAGGAGCCGTCGCGGCATTTTGGTAAACTTTGAGTTTATCCGAAAACGGAAGCGCCCATGGAAAGCAGCGAAGTGACCGTGTACCGCACATACATGTGCCTCATATGCGGCTTCCTCTACGAAGAAGAGAAGGGCATACCGGAGCAGGGGATCGCTGCCGGCACCCGCTGGGACGACGTGCCCATCAACTGGACCTGCCCCGATTGCGGCGCCCGCAAGAACGAGTTCGAGATGGTCGAGATCTAAGATAGTCGAGCATAGTACGGGAGCGAAGTCATGCGCATTCTGCACACCATGCTGCGAGTCGGGGACCTTGATCGGTCCGTCGACTTCTACACGAATGTTCTCGGGATGAGGGTGCTGCGGAAGCACGACTATCCCGAAGGCAGGTTCACCCTCGCCTTCGTCGGCTACGAACACGAATCCGAGGGCGCGGTGCTGGAACTCACTCATAACTGGGACACGAAGGCCTACGAGCATGGCAGCGGTTACGGCCATGTGGCGCTTGAGGTCGACGACGCGTACCGGGCCTGCGACGAAGTGCGTGCGCGCGGCGGAAAGGTCACGCGCGAGGCGGGCCCCATGAAACACGGCACCACGGTGATCGCCTTCGTCGAAGATCCCGACGGCTACAAGATCGAATTCATCCAGAAGAAGACGGCCTGAGGCCGGAACTGCCGTCGACCGACGCGTTCGCGATCTCCACGAAGGCATCGATCGGAAGCACTTCACCGCGCACGCCAGGCGAAATTCCAAGCTCGATCAGCGTCGCTTCCGGAATCAATCCACGCAGTGCATTTCGCAGGGTTTTGCGGCGCTGCCCGAACGCCCGCGTCACGACCTGCGCCAGCATCTCCTCGTCGATCGCCCTTGTGCGAGGAACCCGGGACGGCCTGAGCCGTACCACCGCGGACTCCACCTTGGGCAGCGGCCGGAAGGCCTGGGCGGGGACGCGGAAAAGCGGTTCAACCTCAAAGCGGTACTGAAGCATCACGGACAGCCGCCCGTACTCGGGAGTATCCGGCTTCGCGGCCATCCGATCCACGACCTCCTTCTGCAGCATGAAATGCAGATCCTTCAGGTTCGAGCTCGCGGCGGCGAGGTGAAAAAGGAGGGGTGACGAAATGTTATAGGGCAGATTCCCGACGACGCGAAGCGCGCTCCCCAACGAAGCGAAATCGAAGGTGAGCGCGTCCTGCTCGTGGACCGTCAACCGCTCTGCGGGGAACTGGGAACGGAGGGCCGCAGTGATATCGCGGTCGATCTCCACGGCGTCGAGGCGACGCACGCGTTCGAGAAGGGGTCGCGTCAGCGCCGCAAGTCCCGGCCCGATCTCCACCATTGCGTCGTCCGGCTGCGGATCGATCGCATCGACGATGCGCCGGACGTAGTTGCCGTCAACGAGAAAGTGCTGGCCGAAGCGCTTGCGCGGAACGTGGTTCAACGCTATGGGGATTCAGGGTATGACGGCGACGCCCGTACCGCGTCGTTGCCGTGCCAATTCGATGGCGAGTTCGATGGCGGCGACGAGGCTTCCCGGATCGGCTTTGCCGGTGCCAGCCAGCTCCAAGGCCGTCCCGTGATCCACGGACGTGCGGATGTAGGGCAACCCGAGAGTGATGTTTACGCCACGCCCGAAGGTGGCGTACTTGAAGGCGGGCAGTCCCTGGTCGTGGTACATCGCGAGGACGCAGTCCGCACCGGCGAGCCGATCCGGATGAAAGAGCGTGTCGGCCGGCAGTGGTCCGCGCAGATCGAAACCCTCCGCGCGCAACCGGTCGAGAACGGGAACGATGACGTCGATCTCCTCCCGGCCCAGGTGCCCCGATTCGCCGGCGTGGGGATTGAGGCCCGCCACGAGTAGGCGCGGTTTTGCGATACCGAACCAGCCCACCAGATCGGCGTGGAGAATTCGCAGCGTGTCATCGAGCGATTCGCGAGTGAGCGCGCGCGGCACGTCCGCCAGCGGTAGATGTGTGGTCGCGAGGGCGACGCGCAACGGGCCGCTCGCAAGCATCATGACCACGCGCCGCACCCCCGCGTGCTCGGCCAGAAATTCGGTGTGCCCGGTGAAAGCAAAGCCGGCGTCGTTGATGACGGCTTTATGCACGGGAGCGGTGACGATGGCATCGAAGCGACCGGTCCGCGCTCCTTCCACCGCGCCCTCGAGCGTTGCAAGCACGGCCGGCGCGTTGCGCACGTCAAGCCTGCCCGGATGCGCGGGAACGGCCAGTGGAACGTGCTCGATGAAGAGCCGGTCTCCGTCGTACAGGCGTCCCGGGGACAGACCCAGGGCAGCGGCGCGCGCTTCCAGCAAATCACGGTCGCCGATCACGACGAGGCGAGCAGGAAAGGCGCGCTGAACCACGGCTGCCACGAGCTCCGGACCGATGCCGGCAGGCTCGCCGACGGTGATCGCGATGCGGGGCAAGTCGCCATGCGGCGACTCCCCCGGTCGATCCGCAGCGTCAGCGCCGCCCCGGGATCCCATCAAAGCCTGTGCGGCGAACCGGCCACGTCACTTTTCCTCGAGGCGATACTCGACGTAGGCCCGGTCACGCAGCTGCCGAACCCATTCCTGATAGGCTTCTTCCGCCTTTCTCTGCCGAATCGCCTGCTTCGCCACGAGGCGCTGGCGCTCTTTGGACATGTCTTCGGTGCGCCGCTGCTCCACCTGGATCAGATGCCAGCCGAACGGGCTCTGCACAGGGTCGCTCACCTGTCCGATCTGCAGCGCATTCATGGCACGCTCGAATTCGGGCACCGTGTCCCCGGGAGAAAGCCAGCCCAGATCACCCCCGCGGGAAGCGCTGCCGTCCTCGGAATGCAGCCGGGCGAACTCGGCGAAATCTCCACCGTTGTCGATGCGCTCTTTCAGCTTGACCAGGCGATCGCGAGCTTCGCTCTGGGACACGAGCTCGCTGGTCTTGATCAGGATGTGGCGCGCGTGGGTCTGCTGGATCATGACCGGCCCTCCGGCGCCACGCTTGTCGAGCAGCTTGACGATGTGAAAGCCGTTCGGGCTGCGCATGATGGGGCCCAGCTCACCGGGCTGAAGGGGCGCCAGCGCCTCGACGAACATCCCGGGCAGCCGCGCTGCCGTCCGCCATCCGAGCTGGCCGCCCTGAAGCGCATCGGGAGCATCCGAGAAGCTCGCTGCGATCAGGGCAAAGTCTGCCCCCCCGCGCAGCTGGTTCAAAGCATCCTCTGCGCGCGCGCGCTGTTTCTGCACCTGCTCTGGGCTCGCCTGCTCGGGTACGACGATCAGGATGTGGGCGACGTTGTATTCCTCGCCGCTACCCTGCTGCGCCTCGCTCGTGGTCAGGAAGCCATCGATCTCGCTGTCGCTCACGATGAGCTTCGCGTCGATCTCTCGCTCCTTGAGGCGCGAGAGAAGAATCTCGCTGCGGATCTCTTCGCGGAACTGGCTGAAGGCCACGCCTTCCCTTTCGAGCGTGTCCCGAAACTGCTGGAGGGTGAGGCCGCTGTCCTGCGCGATGCGGGTCAGAGTGCGCTCCAGCTGCACGTCGTCGACGCGGATGCCGGTTTCCTTCGCATACTGGAGCTGGACACGGTCGTTGATCATGCGCTCCAGCAACTGCTTCTCGAGGACATCCTTCGGCGGGAGCTGCGTGCCCTGCTTGCCGAGCTGGCGAATCACCAGTCCGTAGCGTTCCTCGAGCTCGTGTTCGGTGATCACGTCGTCGTTTACCACGGCCACGATGCGATCGAGCGAAAGCACGCGCCGACCTCCCTGCGGCGCCGTGGCTGCCGTTGCGACAGCAGCCGACCCCAACAGCAAAAGGCCGACGACGAGGGCGCGGCTAAAGTGGGTCAGACGGCCGGCGAGGGATACCTGAGTCATGGAGTCACTGCGGAAGGAAATAATGCTCTTGGGGCTCGGTCAGCGCACGGTCACGGCTGTAGCCCGGGATGTAGCGGTTGAGAATGTTGAAGAACGAGCCTCCGACGCTGGAAACACCCGTGAGTTCAAACTGAACGAAGAAAAGGGTGTTGGATGACGCGGCGCTGGTCACGAAGTGCTGGGTTACCGCACGCAGCGCCCAGCAGCCCGCATTGTATTCAAAGCCGGCGATACCTTCCACCAAGCCGCCGCCGATGAGCGAATAGCTCGCGCGAAAGAGGGCGGTGAGTCGCGATGTGAGGGGCCACTGACCCGAGACGTCAACCTGGCTGGTCTCCGGATTCGCCGCCCCGAGGCTGGGTTCGCCCTCGATGAACCGATAGCCCACATTCATCACGCGCCCGGGACCCGGCTGGTAGCGGACGTTTCCATAGAAACGGGAAGTGGACGAGGTGGCGGGGCTGTACTGCCACGAGACATCGCCCGACCAGAACGGGTTCACGCGCCCGCTCAGCAACGCGAGGAAATCCGACGTGTTGGTGCTGGCGGGCGGCGTGCCGGGCAAAGTGACCTCCTGCCGCGCGAAGTAATACCGCTGTCCAATCGCTCCGCGCAGGAATTCCACCCCGGTCGCAGGGTCGATGAGGCGCGAGCCGATCGCGGCCGTAAGCTGGTTCGCGTTGTTGATGCGGTCACCGCCCACGAACTGGTTCTCGGAAAAGAGCTGCGGAAAGTTGAAGGTGGCGAACGCCGTGTCGAACACCGGAAACTTGTTCTGCTCGGTGTTCGTCGGAATGTAAAGATAATAGAGCCGCGGCTCGAGTGTCTGTACCACCGCCTTGTCCTGAAACGGCATGGTCGTGTCGCGCTCGAAAATGAGGCCGGTGTCGACGCTGGCAATCGGCAGCGTGCGGGTCAGCGTTGTCTGGCCGGCGGGATCGAGTAAGAAATCGGGATGATTCAGCGAGTAGTACGTGTAGTTCACCCCGATCTTCGGCGTGATGAACGAATAGGCGTTGCGGATGGGGTAGGACACACTCGGGTAGATGCTGAATCGCGACCCTTCCACCTGGTTTGCCAATGGCGCGGAGAAATAGTTGTACTCGCCCAGCACGCTGACGTCGGTCCCGCCAATCGCGTCCACCTCTGTCCCGTTGAACAGAATCTGCGGGAGCCTTCGATACGGCGGTACGATCGGCGCCCCCGGATCCTGCAGGGTCTGCCAGGTCTGCAGGCGGGCGAGCCCGCTCCACCAACCGGATGCGTAGCGCAGCCAACCCTCCGAGGGCAGGGTGACCAGGGAGGTCAAACCGACCCGATTCGACAAGTCTCGAAAGTAGTTGTCGTCCGACACGCGCTGAAGACCCACGTAGCCGGACAGTTCCGGCGAGAAGCTCTGCTCGTGCCGAACGAAGTACGCCCAGCGGTCCGTTCCGAGCTTGTCGTCATAGGGAAGGTACTCGCCGCGGGCGATGCCCTTGAACGTGGGCTCGATGTACCGGAATTCGTTCCCCAGCAGTAGTCCGCGGTCGGCCATGAAGCGCGGGGAGAACGTGTAGTCCATGTTCGGCGCGATGTTCCAGTAGTAGGGCGCGGTGAATTCGAAGCCGGTGCTGCTACTCGTGCCGAAGATTGGGGTGAGAAATCCGCTCTTGCGTTCGCTCACCAGGGGGAAATCGATGTACGGGGTCCAGGCGAGCGGCTTGCCCAGGAAGTAGAACGTGGCATCGCGCGCGACGCCGACCTCGGCATCCCGGTCGAGGGACAGGGTGCCGCTCTGGAATATCCAGTCCTGGCTGTCGGGCCCGCACGTGGTGTAATTGGCGTTTTCGAGTTTCAGCTTTCCGGGCCCTTCGAGGTCCATCCGATCCCCCTCGCCATAGCCGCCGGTCTGCAGAAACCTGTAGCGCGGATGCTCAACAAAGCCGATGTCGGTCTCGAGATTGAGGCGCGCCTTGTCGCCGGTGAGCAGGTTGCCCTGCTGGAACATGCGCACGTTGCCAATGGCGTAGACCTCGTCGTCGGGCACGTCGTAGAGCATCCAGTCGGCGAAGACGGCCTGGCCACGTCGCCGCAGCTTCACGTCGCCGACAAGTTCCACGTTGGTCTCCGAGCTTCCCTCGATCCGATCGGCCTCGACATAGACGGGAAGCGGCGCGGTACCCGGCAGTGTGTACGGTCGGAGCGTCGCCTCGGGACGCAGCTTGAGGCCAATCATCTCGCCATTGGGCTCCTGCGCCTGCGCGGCGGGCGCGTAGGCGACGAGCAGCACGAGGCTCAGCGGCCCGGGGCGGGGAAGGGACATCTTGGGGGGCGGGGAAAAACGGGTGATAAAATCGCACAATTCACCTCGAACGGCAACCAACTCCGTCTCGCACCGTGATGTGAGCGACGGCGAACGAAACGCATGCCCTTGGAACGACTCGACCAATTGCAGGACTGGATTCGCACCCTTTGTCCGGGCGCGGCTTTCTCCCTCACCCCGGCGTCGGCGGACGCGAGCTTCCGGCGCTACTTTCGCGTGACCTTCGATGGCGGCGAGAGCCTGATCACGATGGACGCACCCCCCGCCCACGAGAACTGCCGTCCTTTCGTGCACGTGGCGGACCTGCTTTCCCGGGCCGGACTTAACGCGCCGCGCGTCCTCGCTCAGAATCTGGAACAGGGGTTTCTCCTGCTTACGGACCTCGGCAACACCACTTATCTCTCCGCCCTCAACGTGGACCGCAGCCGCGCGCGGACGCTGTTCGACGATGCGACCACGGCACTGATCGGATGGCAGCTCGCGAGTGATCCTCACGAGCTGCCGCCGTACGACGCTGCGCTCCTGCGGCGCGAACTGGACCTGTTTCCGGACTGGTACCTTGCGCGTCACCTGGGATTCGCCTTGACTCCGGCCCACAAGGAGATGCTCGAACGCACGTTCGCGCTCATCATCGCCGCCAGCCTGGCTCAGCCGAAGGTCTATGTTCACCGCGACTACATGCCACGCAACCTGATGCTGGCGGACCCGAACCCCGGTATTCTCGATTTCCAGGACGCGGTGTTCGGACCGATCACCTACGACGTCGCGTCCCTCTTCAGGGATGCTTTCATCAACTGGGAAGAGGACGAGGTCATCGACTGGACCGTGCGCTACTGGGAAAAGGCAAAAAAGGCGAAGCTGCCGGTGGGCACGGACTTCGGCGCCTTCTACCGGGATTTTGAGTGGATGGGCCTGCAGCGCCACCTCAAGGTGCTGGGCATCTTCGCGCGCCTGTGCCATCGGGATAGCAAGTCAGGCTACGTGGAGGACACCCCGCGTTTCGTCGCTTACGTGCGTGCGGTGGCGGGACGATACAGCGCGCTCAAACCACTACTGATGCTGTTCGACGAACTCGAAGGGCGATCGGCAGGCGTCGGCTACACTTTCTGACATGCAGGCGATGATTCTGGCCGCTGGCCGCGGCGAACGGATGCGGCCGCTCACGGACACGGTGCCGAAGCCCCTGCTCGAAGTCGGCGGGAAGCCGCTGATCGTACGGCACCTGGAAAACCTCGCTCGCGCCGGCTTCACGCATGTCGTCGTCAACCACGCGCATCTCGGCGAGCTGATCGAGGCTCGCCTCGGCGACGGGAGCGCGTTCGGAGTTTCGATCAGCTACTCGCGCGAGGGCGAGGCGCTTGAAACGGCGGGTGGCATCGCACTCGCCCTGCCGCTCCTCGGCGAACGTCCGTTCCTAGTAATCAATGGGGACGTCTATTGTGACTTCGACTTTGCCACCCTCGTACAGCGACGTTCGCAGATGGAGGCGGGAACGATCATGGCGCACCTCGTACTGGTGGCGAATCCGCCGCATCGATCGGGCGGCGACTTTGCGCTGGAACGAGAGCGCGTCGGCAACCAGGAATCGGGCCGGTTGACGTTTTCGGGCATCGGGTTGTACGACCCGGGTCTTTTTCGGCGCTTGCGGGCGGGCGAGAAAGCGCCCCTTGCACCGTTGCTGAGGCAGGCCGCCGACTTGGGCGCGGTGACGGGCGAGCACTATCGCGGGCGCTGGGAGGATGTCGGCACGCCACAACGACTGGATGACTTGGACCGGGAGCTCAGGCGGCGCAACGAAGCATGTGCCGATGGATGATGCGGCGGTGCATCGGAATCCTTCCGAGCCGCGCCGGTCGAACTAATCTTCCGTAGAATCGCTGGTTCCCCTCATGCACCCTGTACAGATCTATCAGCAACGCCGCGCGAAGCTCGCCGCCGCCATGCAGCGGGGAGTTGCCTTCATTCCGACCGCGCCGGAGCGCATCCGCAATCGGGACTCCCACTATGCGTTCCGGTTCGACAGCTATTTCCACTACCTGACCGGATTTCCGGAACCCGAGGCGATGCTGGTCGTGGTGGCGGGGGATTCCCCGCGCTCGCTGCTCTTCTGCCGCGAGAAGGATCTCGAGCGGGAGATCTGGGACGGATTCCGCTACGGACCCGCCGCGGCGAAGGAGCAGTTCGGTGTCGACGAAGCGCATCCGTTCGCGAAGCTCGATGAGTTGGCTGCGGCGCTGATTGAAAATCAACCGGCTTTGTTCTGTGCAATCGGCGCCGATCCCGCCTGGGACGCGCGCGTCACGGGGTGGCTCAACCGCGTGCGGGAACGAGTGCGGACCGGCGCGTCGGCGCCGGACGAGATCCGGGACGTGCGTACACTGCTCGATGAAATGCGCCTCATCAAGGACGACGAGGAGGTCGCGCTCATGCGACGGGCCGGGCGCATCGCGGCAGCCGCCCATGTCCGGGCAATGGGGATGGTCCGGCCCGGTCTGACTGAGAACGAAGTAGAAGCCGAGTTCCTGCACGAATTCCGGCGCCAGGGCGCGCAGGCGCCCTCCTACACGCCCATCGTTGCGGCGGGAGCGAACGCATGTGTGCTGCACTACGTGCGCAATGATGCCCCGCTTGCCGACGGTGACCTTCTTCTCATCGACGCAGGCTGCGAACTCGACGGTTACGCCTCAGATATCACGCGCACGTTTCCGGTGAACGGACGCTTCAGCTCCGCGCAGAAGGATGTCTACGAGCTCGTTCTCGCCGCACAGCAGGCCGCTCTCGATGAGGTCAAGCCAGGCAGCACATGGGAGCAGCCGCACGACGCTGCGGTGCGCGTGCTGGCGCAGGGATTCATCGATCTCGGACTTGTCCAGGGCAGCCTTGAGAAGGTGCTCGAAACCGGCGACTTCAGGCGCTTCTACATGCATCGCACCGGACACTGGCTTGGCCTCGACGTGCACGATGCCGGCGACTACAAGCGCGCGGGCAAGTGGCGTTCCCTCGAGCCGGGCATGGTGCTCACGGTCGAACCGGGTTGCTACATTCGACCCGCGGACGACGTTCCAGAACACCTGTGGAACATCGGCATCCGGATCGAGGACGATGTGCTGGTAACGGCGAGCGGCGCCGAGATTCTCACCGCCGATGCGCCAAAGAGCGTGAGTGACATCGAAACGCTCATGAGCGCTCATCGAGCACGTGCCGCCACTGCCTGAACACGCTCCCGTCGTCATTGTCGGCGGCGGGCCGGTAGGCACCGCGCTGGCGCTGGCATTGCAAGGCGGCCATGTTTCTCCGCTTCTGTTGGAAGCGCGCAGCACCGCTGCCGAAACCGATGATAGCCGGTTCCTCGCGCTCTCGTTCGGCAGTCGGCTGATCCTCGAACGCCTCGCGGTGTGGGCGGCGATCGAGCCGCACGCCACCCCTATACGGCACGTCGAAGTGACCCAGCGCGGCGGCTTCGGACGCACCGAGCTCGCTGCGGGGGAAGTCGGGCTACCGGCGCTCGGCTACGTGGTGCGCTATCGCGACCTGGTCCGTGCGCTGAACCAGGCATTCGCGCCGCACGCGCACTGTGCGAGCGGCGCAGTGGTGCGCGACGTGAAGGTTGCGCGGGACTTCGCGGCGGTCGACTGCTCCATCGACGGCGAGTCTCAGCTCGTTTCAACTTCGCTGCTCGCGCTGGCCGACGGTGGCGGACATCTCGCGGCGAAGAGCGGATTTCCCGGTTCCCTCGTGCGCGACTACCACCAGTGGGCGGTCGTCGCCTGGATCGAGCTCGAAGAAGGCCACGGTCACAAGGCTTGCGAGCGGTTCACGCCCCATGGGCCCGCCGCGCTGTTGCCGGCAGAAAGCGGTTACTCGGTCGTGCTCACGTCGCCGGAAGCGGAGTCGAGAGCACTCGCCGCGTTGTCGGATGAAGATTTCCTCGATCGGCTCCGCGCGATCTTCGGCGCTCGCGTTGCCGGAGCGTTCCGCTGCTCGCCGCGCGTGGCTTTTCCCCTGGCCATGCGTTACGCGGCATCCGTCGTCCGCGAGCGTGTGGCATTGGTCGGGAACGCGGCGCAGACCCTGCATCCGGTGGCGGGTCAGGGTTACAACCTCGGGTTGCGGGATGCGTGGAGCCTCGCGCAAGTTGTTGTCCATTCGAGCGCGCAGGACCTTGGCGATCGCGCCATGCTCGACCGGTATCGCAAGGCGCGCGCGCGGGATCGCACCGCGACCATACTTGCCACCGATTCCCTCGTGCGCCTGTTCTCCAACGACATGGGATGGCTCCAGGCAGCGCGTGGGATGGGTCTCGCGATGCTCGACTTTTCAGACGCTGCGAAGCACTTTCTCATGCGGCGCATGATGTTCGGTTCGTAACGGCGCATCCGCGCAGCACGTAATCGCACGTCGTCGTGCGGATGACGTACGTGCGAAATTTTCCTTCGCGCGTGCTTTGTTCGCCCTCCGATTATGATTACAATCTTCGTCCTTCCCGAAGACGAGCACCCCCTCTTTTTCCTCGCATCAACATGCGGATCGGTCGTCACTTCTTTGCGCGAAAGCTCGTGGTTGCGCCGATGGCCGGCGTGACGGATCGCGCATTCCGCAGACTTTGCCGCTCGTTCGGTGCCGACCTGGCTGTCTCCGAAATGGTGAGCGCGAAGCCGGATCTGCGAAATTCGGCGAAGACGCAACGACGTTCTCGATCATGCCGGTGAATCGGGGCCGGTCTCGGTGCAGATCGTCGGTGCCGATCCGCACGCGCTGGCGCAGGCCGCGCGTTTGAATGTCGAGCACGGTGCACAGATCATCGACATCAACATGGGGTGCCCGGCGAAGAAGGTGTGCAACACTTTCGCAGGCTCTGCATTGCTCGCGAACGAAGCGCTCGTCGATCGAATTCTGCGAAGCGTCGTCAGCGCGGTCGAGGTACCGGTCACGCTCAAGATCCGCACCGGGTCCGATCCAGCATGCCGCAATGCGGTGCGCATCGCGCGCATAGCGGAAGACTCCGGCATCCAGGCGCTGGCGGTGCACGGGCGTACGCGTGCCTGCGGCTTCGGCGGCCGCGCCGAGTACGACACCATTGCCGCAGTCAAGGTGGCGGTCTCGATTCCGGTGATCGCCAATGGTGATCTCGATACACCCGAAAAGGTGAAAGCGGTTCTGGACTACACGGGTGCGGACGCTGCGATGATCGGCAGGGCGTCCCAGGGCAGGCCGTGGATTTTTCGCGAGATGGGGCATTTCCTCGATCACGGCAAACGCGCAGCGCCGCCCGCGCTGACGGAGATCCGCACCGTCCTCGGGCGACACCTGCTCGACCTCTACGGCCTGTACGGAGAATTTCTGGGCATTCGCGTCGCGCGCAAGCACGTCGGATGGTATATCCGCGCGCTCCACGGCACGGAAGGGTTTCGCAGCCGCTTCAACCGGCTGGGAACCTGTCAGGAGCAGATGACCGCGATTGATGGCTTTTTCGCGGAATTTGCGTGCCGTGGGGAGCGGCGCGACTTTGGGGAGGAGTTGGCGGTACCATGAACGATAACGACATCGCCAAGTGTGTTCGAAAGGCCATCGACGGGTACTTTCGCGATCTCGACGGAGAAGAGCCGAGTGCCATTTACGAGATGGTCATCGGCTGCATCGAAAGACCATTGATCGAGGTGGTGCTCCACAGGGCGGACGGCAATCAGACGCGCGCCGCCGAAATGCTGGGGTTGAACCGCAACACGCTGCGCAAGAAGATGAAGCAGCACGGATTGAGTTGATCCGGGCGCAGGCTTCCGGCGCTTTGCTCCTCCGCCCACAAAAGAATCCTCCGACCATAAGAGTCCATGAACATCGTCCGGCGAGCCCTTGTCAGCGTCTCCGACAAGAGTGGAATCATCGAATTTGCGCGCCTTCTGCACGGCATGGGAGTGGTGCTGCTCTCTACCGGTGGGACCGCGGCGCTCCTGCGCGATGCCGGCGTGCCGGTGACGGACGTGGCGGACTACACCGGATTTCCGGAAATGCTCGACGGCCGCGTGAAGACCTTGCATCCACGCGTGCACGGCGGCATTCTCGCGCGCCGCGACCTGCCCGCTCACATGGCTGCCCTCGACGCGCAGCGCATCGACCCCATCGACATGGTCGTGGTGAATCTCTACCCCTTCAGCGAAACCATCGCCAAACCCGACTGCACCCTCGAGGAAGCCATTGAGAACATCGACATCGGCGGTCCGGCGATGGTGCGCTCCGCCGCGAAGAACTATTCCCACGTCGCGGTGGTGACCGACCCGGCGGACTACGCAGCCATCGGACAGGAGTTGCAGGCAAGCGGCGGTTCGCTGACGCCGGCACGGCGTTTCGCGCTGGCCCAGAAGGCATTTTCTCATACCGCCGCCTACGACAGCGCCATCAGCAACTACCTGACGGCGTTGGAACCGCACGGCGGTCATGCCCTGTTCCCGGGGCGTCTCAACCTGCAGTTCGACAAAGTGCAGGACCTGCGCTACGGCGAGAACCCGCACCAGCACGCAGCGTTCTATCGCGACGTAACGCCGGTTCCCGGTGGCTTGGCCGGCTACGTTCAGCTGCAGGGCAAGGAGCTCTCCTACAACAACATCGCCGATGCCGACGCGGCGTGGGAGTGCGTCAAAACCCTCGATGCGCCGGCCTGCGTAATCGTCAAGCACGCGAATCCGTGCGGGGTCGCCCTCGCGGAAAATCTCCTTGCGGCATATCGCCTCGCTTTCGCGGCTGATCCGACCTCCGCCTACGGTGGCGTCATCGCGTTCAATCGCGTGCTCGACGCGGCTGCTGTGCAGGCCGTGATGCAGCAGTTCGTGGAAGTCATCATCGCGCCCGGAGTCGGCCCGGAGGCGAAGGCGGTGATTGCACAGAAGGCGAACGTGCGCGTGCTCGAGGTGCCCCTCGCAGCGGGAGAGAATCGATACGACCTAAAGCGCGTCGGGGGCGGCGTTTTGGTCCAGACGCCGGATTCGAGGAACGTCGGCGAAGGCGAGCTGAAGGTGGTGACGGGGACGGCGCCCAGCCTGAAACAGGTGCGGGACCTTGTGTTCGCCTGGCGCGTCGCAAAATTCATCAAGTCCAACGCCATCCTGTTTGCCTTCAACGGTCAGACGGTGGGGGTCGGCGCCGGGCAGATGAGCCGCGTCGACAGCGCGCGCATCGCCCTCATCAAGGCGCGCAACGCAGGTCTCGGCCTGAACGGTTCGGTGGTGGCCTCGGACGCGTTCTTTCCCTTCCGCGACGCGGTGGACGTGGTGGCCGAGGCGGGGGCGACGGCGATCATTCAGCCGGGCGGCAGCGTGCGAGACGAGGAGGTCATCGCGGCCGCCGACGAGCACGGCATGGCCATGGTCTTCACCGGAATCCGCCACTTCCGTCACTGATACTGTGAAAGCCCTCGTCATCGGCGGCGGAGCCCGAGAGCACGCCATCGCGTGGAAGCTGTCGGCTTCGCCGCGTCTCTCCAAAATTTTCGTCGCGCCGGGCAATGCGGGGACCGCACTCGAGGATGGTGTCGACAACGTTCCCCTCGACACGATCCCGCAGTTGCTCAAGTTCGCACAGCGGGAAGCAATCGGGATGACCGTGGTCGGTCCCGAAGTGCCGCTCGCGCAGGGCATCGTGGATGCGTTTCAGGCGGCAGGTTTGCGCATCTTCGGGCCGACGCGGGCCGTCGCCCAACTCGAGGCGTCGAAGGCGCACGCGAAATCCTTCATGGCGCGCCATGGTCTTCCGACTGCGCGGCACGAACTCTTCGACAATGCTGCAGCAGCGCACGCCTACGTCAAGACGCACGGCGCACCGATCGTGATCAAGGCCGACGGCCTGGCTGCGGGAAAGGGCGTCGTGGTGGCGACCGCGGTCGATGAGGCGCACGCGGCCATCGACCACATGCTCGTGAAGGGCACGCTGGGTGACGCCGGTCGGCGGGTCGTGATCGAGGAGTTCCTGGAAGGCGAAGAGGCGAGCTTCATCGTCATGGTGGACGGAAAGCACGTGCTGCCGCTCGCCACGACCCAGGACCACAAGCGTCTTCTCGACGGTGACCAGGGCCCCAACACCGGCGGCATGGGAGCCTACTCGCCCGCCCAGGTGGTGACGCCCACGCTGCACGCGCGCATCATGCGCGACGTGATTCAGCCGGCGGTTGCCGGACTCGAGCGCGACGGCACACCCTATACGGGATTCCTGTACGCGGGTCTCATGATCTCTCCGGACGGCGGTGTCAAACTTCTGGAGTTCAACTGCCGCCTCGGCGATCCGGAGGCGCAGCCGATCCTCATGCGCCTGAAGACCGACCTGCTCACACTGATCGAGCACGGCGTCAATGGCACGCTCGACAAGGTCGAAGCCGAATGGGATCGGCGTGCGGCGCTGGCCGTCGTGCTTGCCACGGCCGGCTATCCGAACGCCCCGAGAACCGGCGATCCGATCCATGGCTTGTCGAAGCCTGAGGAAGACGTTCACGTCTTTCACGCGGGAACCGTGAAGAAGGACGGCGAGATTCGGACGAGTGGAGGCAGGGTGCTAACCGTCACCGCGCTGGGCGACAGTCTGCGCATGGCACAGCGCCGGGCCTATCAGATCACGGACCGCATCAGCTTCGAAGGTTGCCAGGTGCGGCGCGACATCGGCCATCGGGCGCTGCGCCGACCGGCGTAATCGCGTGGGGCGCGCGGGACGCATGGACGCGGTCAGGGATTACTTCACGACGCTCCAGGATCGGATCGTTGCCAGCCTTGCGGAGATCGAAGGCGCGGCGTTCGTGCGCGACCCGTGGACCAGGCCCGAAGGCGGCGGCGGGATCAGCTATCTGATCGAGGACGGCAATCTATTCGAGCGCGCCGGAGTTCTTTTCTCCCATGTCCATGGCGGACGGCTGCCGCCCTCGGCGTCCGCGGCCCGACCGGACCTCGCGGGACGCTCGTTCGAAGCCATGGGCATTTCGCTCGTGCTGCATCCGCGCAATCCCTACGTGCCCACGGTGCACCTCAACGAGCGGCTGTTCGCAGCCGTTCAGGGCGGAACGCCACCGGTGTGGTGGTTCGGCGGAGGCATGGACCTCACGCCGTATTATCCCTTCGAGGAAGATGCAATACATTTTCACTGCACCTGCCGCGACGCGCTCGCGCCGTTTGGGGCGGCCTGTCATCCGCGCTTCAAGAGGTGGTGCGACGAATATTTCTATCTGAAGCATCGCTCCGAACCACGCGGGATCGGCGGAATCTTCTTCGATGATCTTTCCGAGCCGGATTTCGACACCTGCTTCGCGTTGACACGCAGTGTTGGCGACCACTTTCTTCCCGGCTATCTTCCCATCGTGTCGCGCCGGCGCGATCTTCCGTACGGCGAGCGGGAGCGGGATTTCCAGGCCTACCGTCGTGGGCGTTACGTGGAGTTCAACCTCGTCTACGATCGGGGAACGCTGTTCGGATTGCAGTCCGGCGGGCGCACGGAGTCGATCCTGCTTTCCCTCCCTCCCGTCGTGAAGTGGCGCTATGACTGGCGTCCCGCCGCGGATACCCCAGAAGCGCGTCTCTACTCGGAGTTCCTCATTGCACGCGACTGGGTGTAACGCCGCTGCGGTACATAAGCGCGGCCTTATGCAAACAATAACGAATGATGATTGGAAAGAGTGCCGGTAGTTTCGGTAACGTTCGTTGCAGGAGACTGTGGGGACTCGGCGGTTTCCCGTTCGGGCGCAACCACCCCCTTGTCCGACTCCGCTTCAACGAGTCTCCTCCTCGTGATCCAAGGCGCCCTCTACACGGCGCCTTCTTTTTTCAGTCGGACGGGAATTCCAGCAACGCTACTACCGGCACGGACAGCGCCTCCAGGCGAGCGCGTCCCGGCAATCCGACCAACTCCATGACGAAGGCACAGGCGCTCACCTGCGCACCCGCGGCCTCAATAAGACGGCACGCGGCGAGGGCCGTCCCGCCGGTTGCGATCAGATCGTCCACCAGCAGCACCCGCTCATTCGTGTCGAGGGCGTCGGCGTGCATCTCGACGCGATCGGAGCCATATTCCAGCTCGTAGTCGTGACCGAAGTTCTCCGCAGGCAGCTTTCCCGCCTTGCGTATCGGCACGAAGCCCGCGCCCAAGTGCCGCGCGAGCGCCGCGCCGATGATGAATCCGCGCGACTCGATGCCGACAATGCGTCCGAATCGATACGGCACCACCAGTTCGGCCAAGCGTTGGATGCACTGCCCAAAGCCTGTGGCATCGCGAAGCAGGGTCGTGATGTCCCGAAACAGAATCCCGGGTTTCGGGAAATCGGGAACGGCGCGCACGAGCGCCTTCAGGTCGAGGTTGTTGCGTGTCACGAGGCCAAGATAGGCCATGGATGGTCCTCGTGCAAGCGGGAAGACCCAAGCCTTTGCGTCAAGCTCCGACTACGCGCCGCCGCAGCACCTTGAGCTTGGTGAGGATATTCTTCGCGAAGTCCGATTCCTGAACAACGCGCGGCGCTGGCTCGACCTTCTGTTGGCGCGCGAGCGCTGGCGCACGGCGCAGCGCGCGATGGCGCGCCATCGCGGATTCGATATGCTGCTTGAGCACCGGCGCATTGAGTGGCTTGTTCAGAAACCGATGGATTTGCGCCTGATTGACGAGTTCGATGACGAGCTCCGAATCCGACGCGCTGGTCGCGACGATGGCGAGCACTTGCGGCTGCTCCTGCTTCAGGAGCTTCAGCATCGTTGCCATTTGCGTTTGATTGCTGTCGACGTCGGCGAGCAGCACGGACACGTCTTCGTTCAGCATGAGATCCAGCGCGTCTTCACCACTCGGTGCATACAGCACCCGGTGGCGGCGCCCGAACAGCTCGCGCACGGCGCGGATAATGTCGGGTTCGCTCTCCACCACGAGCAGCGTCCCGTCGACGGCGAGCG
The DNA here is from genome assembly GCA_963747225.1 of uncultured beta proteobacterium. Taxonomy (GTDB): domain Bacteria; phylum Pseudomonadota; class Gammaproteobacteria; order Burkholderiales; family JAEUMW01; genus JAEUMW01. The sequence goes on from CAVVES010000013.1 coordinate 316,800, forward strand.
CGGGGACGGGCGCATCGCGCACTTCGCGCAGCGTGCGCGAAAGTGCGACGGATTCCTGCACGATGCGCGCGAGCTCCTGGGTATCCCAGGGCTTGCTCACGAAGCGGTATATCTCGCCTTCGTTGATGGAGCCCACGATCGACGCCAGATCAGAATAGCCAGTGAGCAGAAGGCGCACGGTGTCGGGGGAAAGCTCGCGCGCCCGGCGCAGCAACTCCACGCCCAGCATCTTCGGCATCCGTTGATCGCTCACGATGACATCGAATTCACCGCCCTTCAGGGCTTCCAGCGCCTGGTCGCCGCTCGTGGCAGTGACGACATCGTGATCCGTCCGCAGGAAGGACCGCAGTGCGTTCAGTATGCGTTCCTCGTCGTCCACGCACAGTATCCTGGATCTCGAAGCGACTACTACTTTCCGTGGCTCGACCGCGGAGATGTCGATGTCGGGAACCGGCGCGTGCGGCGACTGGACGAGATTGATCCGCCTTGCGGCTTCCATCAACCCCGGTGCCGGCCGCGTGTGCGGAGTTGACTGGACCACGGCGGGAGTCGCGGCGGGCGCGGGAGCCGCCGCGTGGACACGGAGCTGATCCAGTGTTTGCCGCAGACGTTCTGCCAATTCACGTGCACTCTGGAAGCGCTCGTCCGCGCGCTTGGCCAAAGCCTTGCGCATGATGCGGTCGAGATCGCGAGGAAGGTCCCCGTTGAGCCGGGAAGGGTCCACCGGCATGAATTCCAGGACCTGATTCATCACCTCGAGAGGGGTTCCTGCGAACGGTCGCCTGCCAGTAAGTAGCTGATAGCAGATTATCCCTACCGAATACAGGTCGGCGCGGTGGTCGACGCGGTCGCCACGAATTTGCTCCGGCGCCATGTAATAGAGCGTTCCAACCACCTCGCCATGTTCGGTGAGCTGATTGGAGTCCATGCGCGCGATGCCAAAGTCACTGATCTTTATGCGGCCATCGTCGTTGATTAGGATGTTCGCGGGCTTGAGGTCGCGATGCACGACGCCATGGGAATGGGAGTAGCTGACCGCGTCGAGCAGCTGACTCAGGATCTGCCAGGCTTCCGAGACAGCGTACTGGGTCTCGTTGGAGAGGTGCTCGTGCAGGGACCTGCCCCGCACGTACTCCATGACGATGAATGCGATGTTGTCGTCTTCCCCATAGTCGTAGACGGCGACGATCCCGGGATGTTGGAGACACCCGGCCGCCTGCGCCTCATTGCGAAACCGCTCCAGAGCGCTGCGGCTGACCGAAGGGTCGAGCCGAGCCTTGACGACGGTCTTGAGCGCGACAGTGCGGCGGATGACCGGATCCAGGGCCTTGTAGACGACACCCATCCCGCCCTCGCCGAGGATTCCCTGGATTTCGTATTTACCGATGGAAGTTGGCGTGGTCATTTTTATGCGGTGAGTTCAGGCTGCCAGCCCGATCGTTTCACGGGTGGCGATGGGCAGCACGACCGTGAAGCGAGCGCCTTCGCCGAATGTGGAGGCGACATCGATGCGCCCGCCGTGCTGATGCGCGATCTTGTAGGCGATGGAGAGGCCGAGACCCGTCCCGTTGCCGGTCTCCTTCGTCGTGAAGAACGGGTCGAAAATCTTCGGCACCACCTCGGGCGGTATTCCGACGCCGTTATCTTCCACTTCGATCGCCACGCACTCCGTTCCTTCCCGGCGCGACCTGAGCGTGATGATGGCGCCGGCGGGCCTGGCGGCCTGTGCTGCGTTGGTGATGAGATTGAGAAAGATCTGATTGATCTGGGAAGGCGAGCAGCGAATGGGCGGCACCTCGCCTAGCTCTTCATGCACCTTCACGGATTTCAGCACATGCTTTGCGAGTGCAACGGTATTCCTGAGGCCCTCGTTCACGTTGAAACTGGTGACGTGGCTGCGATCGAGCCGACTGAAGTCGCGCAGAGTGCCGACGATCTCCGAGATCTGCGCGATGCCGTGAAGGCCGTCGCTCGCAAGGCCTTCCAGCTCTTCGATCGCGTGGATCTGACGCAGGCGTGCTACCTGGGCTGCAGCCCGGGCGAACCGCTGGTTGAGCTCGGCTTCGCTTCGCGGGCCGTGCTTCAGCACATCCAGTAGCGCTTCCACGTCCTTCATGGCGCCGCCGATTTCGGGCAATCGCCCGGCAACCGACCCGAGGCTGTTCTTGGCGTAGGCAAGCGGCGTGTTGATCTCGTGGGCCACGCCGGCGACCATCTGACCGAGCGAGGACATCTTTTCGGAGTGGATGAGTTGGGCTTCCGATTCCTTCAGGTTGGCGAGGGCGATGGACAATTCCCGGGTGCGTTCGTCCACGCGAAGTTCGAGATTGTCGTTCGCGCTCTTCAGGGCACGGTTTACGTCGGCGATGGTGCGGTAGCTGCGCGACAGCCGGATGCCGAGATACCCCAGGAGAAGCAGAAGCGCACCCGTGTAGTAGAAGAGATAGACGCGGAAGAGGTCCCTCTTCTGCGCGGCCAGCGCGAAGCTTTGCTCGACGGCTTCGGCGAATGAATCGAGCCGCGGTCCGGCCGTGACCAGGGTCAGCATTCGTGCGCGCTCCGCGCTGCGCGCGCGTTGCTCTATGAACGAGCGCGCTTGGGCCTCGATTGTGGAGAGCTGTTCCGGCGTTGACGCGGCCGATATTGACGCAGAGCGGCTCAACCCGGAAATTTCGATCTCGACGTGAGTCTTGAGCGCCTCGGAAGGCGCGGCTTGGTAGGCAAACAATGCGCTTCTCACGGCGTGTGCGGCTTCGCTAGTCGCGCGGTCGCTGGCTGCGAACGGCTCCAAGGACTGAACGACGCTTCCCAGGGCAGATGCTGTCTCTGAATTCGCGGTGACGAAGTCGCGGACGAGCTGCACTTTCTCAGCAAGGGCGAGCTTCACACCTTGAAAGCGCTGTACCAGCGTGTCGTCGATGCTTTGCTGCAACTGCGCCTCAAGGGCGAGCTCAATCCGCTGCAGATCGGCTATGGAACGGGTGATGAGCGCTTCTGCGGGCTGAACTTCGGTTTGGCCGCGCAGGACTTCCGCGTCCCAGCGGTTGTCGATGTCCTTGAGACGCCGCAGCAGGATCGCAATTTCGGTTTGCAATGCTGGATCGGAACCCTGGGTCTGAACGTAGAGGAAGGCGAGCGTCCCGATCAGCGATGCTGCAAGGGAGACGGCGACCACGCCTCGCATGATGTGCACTCTGGATTTTCCCTGTTCCTGTCCGCTGCCATTGCCGGGACGTCATTGGCATGGGCGCACGGGGGAACCCGGTAACGCAAGGTCCGTGCCGAAGCGTCAGGCGGGTGCGCGGGCTAAGGGCTTGACTACAGAACGACTTAGAGGAAGACGTGTTCTGAACGGCTTCGGCCGCTGCGGTGTTGGCTCACCAGTAGCGGTCATTCCCCGACGATCTTCACGAGTACACGCTTGCGCCGGCGGCCGTCGAACTCCCCGTAGAAAATCTGTTCCCACGGGCCGAAGTCGAGTTGGCCGCCGGTGACTGCGACCACCACCTCCCGGCCCATGACCTGTCGCTTCATGTGGGCGTCGGCGTTGTCTTCGCCGGTATCGGTTGTGTCGATACGAATTCACCGGCTCGTGGGGAGCAAGGCGCTCGAGCCACTTTCCGTAGTCGTGATGCAATCCGGGTTCGTCGTCGTTGATGAAAACCGAGGCGGTGATGTGCATGGCGTTCACGAGCACGAGTCCCTCGCGCACCGCGCTCGCGCGCACACACTCCTCGATTTCCGGAGTGATGTTCACGAACGCCACGCGCGTGGGAGTGTTGAACCACAGTTCCTTGCGATAGCTCTTCATCTCGAGTCTCCGGATCAGTCGCCCAGATAGGCGGTCTGCACCTGCGGGTTGGCGAGTAGAGAATCGGAGCGATCGCTGAGAGTGATGCAGCCGCTTTCCATGACGTAACCCCGATCGCTCACCTTGAGGGCGAGGCGCGCGTTCTGTTCGACCAGAAGCAGCGTGACGCCCTCCCGCGCGATGGTGCGGATTACCTCGAAGATCTTCTGGACCATGATCGGCGCGAGTCCCATGCTCGGTTCATCGAGGAGAAGCAGGCGCGGCCGGCTCATCAGGGCGCGTCCGATTGCGAGCATCTGCTGCTCTCCTCCGGAAAGGGTACCGGCGAGCTGGTTGCGGCGCTCGGCAAGACGCGGAAAGAGTTCGAACATGCGCTCCAGATCCGCGGCTACCTCTTTGTCGTGGCGGGAGTACGCGCCGATCTCGAGGTTCTCCTGCACCTTGAGCCGTCCGAAGATGCCACGGCCTTCCGGCACCAGCGCGATGCCCCGGCGGACCAGGTCGTACGCGGCGCGGCCCGTGATCGGCTTCCCTTTGTATTCAACATGCCCACTCGCAACGTGCACGAGGCCGGTGATAGCCTTAAGAGTGGTGGTTTTTCCTGCCCCGTTGGCGCCGATGAGCGCAACGACCTCGCCCTCCACCACATCAAAATCGATGCCCTTCACGGCGTTGATGCCACCGTAGGCAACCTTGAGATCGCGCACTTCCAGGAGCGGCGGTCCGTTCACTTCCCGCTCACATGATCTCGACGCCGAGGTACGCCTCGATCACCGCTGGATCGCGCTGCACGTCCGAAGGGGCTCCTTCGGCGATTTTCCTGCCGTAGTCGAGTACGGCGACGCGATCGCACAACCCCATCACGAGTTTCACATCGTGCTCGATGAGCAGGATGGTGATGCCGTCGCCGCGAATACGGTCCATCAGCTTGCGCAGCTCGGCGGTCTCGGTGGCGTTCATTCCGGCCGCCGGCTCGTCGAGGGCGAGCAGGAGTGGCTCGGTGGCGAGCGCGCGGGCAATCTCCAGGCGGCGCTGGTCGCCGTACGAGAGATTCTTCGCGAGCGCGTCGGCGTGCTTGCCGATGCCGGCGTAGTCGAGGAGCTCTTTCGCGCGTCGGGTGATCGCCGCCTCCTCCGCGCGCGTGGCGGCGTTGCGCACCACGGCACCCCACACGCCTGCACGGGTCCGCACGTGCCGCCCGACCATCGCGTTCTCGATCGCGGTCATGTTGGCGAAGAGGCGGATGTTCTGAAACGTGCGCGCGATGCCGGAGGCGGCGACAGCATGTGGCTCGCGACCTCCGATTGACGCGTCATTGAACAGGATGTCACCGGAATCGGGCGCGTAAAGTCCGGTGAGGACGTTGAAGAACGTGGTCTTGCCCGCGCCGTTCGGACCGATCAGACCGAAGATCGAATTGCGGGCGATCGAGATCGACACATCGGAAAGCGCCTGCAGACCGCCGAAGCGCTTGCCGACACCACGTGCTTCGAGGAGTACCCTCATTTCGCGAATTCGCGCTTGCGTATGCCCGAGGGCCAGAGTCCTGCCGGCCGGAACAGCATCATCAGCACGAGTGCGAGGCCGAAGAGGAGCATGCGCAGATCCGAAGGATCGATGAAAACGCGCCCGAGCCAGTTCTGCTGGAGAGGCCCCACATAACGCAGTGCCTCCGGCAGTGCCGTGAGCAGGAGCGCACCCAGCACCACGCCGGGGACGTGTCCCATGCCGCCCAGCACGACCATGCACAGGATCATGATCGAGTCGAGCAGCGCGAAGCTCTCGGGGCTTACAAATCCCTGGAAGGCGGAGAACAACCCGCCGGACACACCGCCGAAGCTCGCGCCCATGGCGAATGCGAGCAGTTTTACGTTGCGCGTGTCAATGCCCATCGATTTCGCGGCGATCTCGTCTTCCCGGATCGCGATCCAGGCGCGGCCTATGCGCGAGTCCTCGAGCCGCAGGGAGATGAAGATGGACAGCAGAGCAAAGCCGAGAAAGACATAGTAGTAGCTGTGCACCGGCGCGAAGACAATATCCCCGAGCGCATGCTGCCGGCTGAGGGAAAAATCGCCGAGCTGGATCGGATCGATCAAGGTGATTCCCAACGGGCCATTGGTGATGTTCACCGGCCGATTCAGGTTGTTCAGGAAAATCCGGATGATCTCGCCGAAACCCAGTGTGACGATGGCGAGATAGTCACCACGCAGGCGCAGCGTCGGCGCCCCCAGCAGCACGCCGAAGAAACAGGCGACCCCTGCACCGAGCGGCAGGAGGAGGAAGAAAGGCCAGTGCAGGCCGAACTGGCCTGAAGCGAAGAGAGCATACACGTAAGCGCCGACGGCGAAGAACGCCACGTAGCCGAGGTCGAGCAGCCCGGCAAAGCCGACCACGACGTTGAGGCCGAGGGCCAGCATCACGAAGAGCAATGCGACGTCGATGATGCGTACCCAGGTCCGGCCGAGGAGCGGCTCGACCACAAACGGCAGAGCCAGAAGCGCGACCGCGATCGCCGTGTAGATCAGCAGCCTGGCTGCCGGCGGGAGTTTGCGGAATCCCGGCATGGCGGTCGGCCGCTACGCACGCTCGGCCGAGGGCTGCCCCATCAGGCCGGACGGTCGCAGGATCAGCACCATTACCAGCACCAGAAATGCGAAGACGTCGCGATAGTTGCTGCCGAAGACGCCCCCTGTCAGGTCGCCGATGTAGCCCGAGGCGAGGCTCTCGATGACACCCAGGAGCAAGCCGCCGAGCATGGCGCCCGTGACGTTGCCGATGCCCCCCAGGACGGCGGCCGTGAATGCCTTCAGCCCCAGGATGAATCCCATGTAGTAGTGGCCGATTCCGTAGTAGAGCACGATCATCGTTCCGGCCACTGCCGCAAGTCCCGAACCCACGACGAAGGTGAGCGCGATGATGAGATTGATATTGATGCCCATCAGCCCCGCGACTTCCGCGTTCTGCTCGGTGGCACGCATCGCTGTACCCAACCGCGTGCGGGTTACAAACCAATAAAGCGCAGCCATCACCGCGCAGGCGAGGGCGAATATTCCCGCCTGGAGATCGGTCAGGTGAGCGCCGCCGAGAGTTAGCTGCGAGGTCTTCACCAGCGGTGGCATGGCGAGATATTGCTTGCCCCAGATGAGAGCGGCGGTGTACTGGATCAGGATCGAAACACCGATCGCGGTGATGAGCGGCGCGAGCCGCGGTGCATGACGCAGAGGTCGGTAAGCGACACGCTCGATGGTGATGCCGAGCGCGATACAGATCGCCATCGATGCGGAAAGGGCAATGAGCAGGATGACGGGCACCGGCATCCCGCTGGCCGCGAGCGGTTGGAAGATCGAAAGCGACACCAGTGCGCCGATCATCACGATGTCGCCGTGGGCGAAGTTGATGAGTCCGAGAATGCCGTAGACCATGGTGTAGCCCAAGGCGACAAGCGCGTAGATGCTGCCCAGCACGAGCCCGTTGATGATCTGCTGGAGAAAGATGTCCAAGGTATCGCGGGGCTCAATATGCGCGCGGCACCCGAAGGTGCCGCACGCGTTGGGAGGAAACCGGCCGTCGCCTACTTGGCGCCGGCATCGGCCGAGCCGCCCGGGATGACCGTCTCCAGCGGATTCCACGTTCCGCTCTTCACGGCGTAGACGGTGAGAGGGCCATTCTTGAGATCACCCTTGTCGTCGAATTCGATCGGACCGATCACCCCCTCCAGCTTCGTCTTGCCCACTTCGGGAAGATACTTCGCGGGATCGGCCGAGCCAGCGCGCTTCATGGCGTCCACGAACACGAACACCGCGTCGTAGCCCATCGGAGCAAAAAGCTCAACGTCCTGGCCGAACTTCGCCTTGTACTTCTCCACGAATTTCTGGCCGCCCGGCATCTTATCCTTCGGCAGCCCCGGCATCGAGGCCATCTGTCCCTCCGCCGCGTCCCCCGCGAGCTTCACGAAGTTGGGGGTCTGGATGCCGTCGCCGCCGATGAGCTTGGCTGTGATGCCCAGTGAGGCCATCTGCTTGGCCATCGGACCCGCCTGCGGATCGATGCCGCCGAACATGATCAGATCGGGCTTCGCGCCCTTGATCTTGGTGAGGATCGCGGTGAAGTCCGTATCCTTGTCGGTGGTGTGCTCGCGCGCCACGACGTTGGCGCCCAGCGCCTTCGCCGTCTTCTCGAAGGTGTCGGCCAGACCCTGGCCGTAGGCGGTGCTGTCGTCGATCACCGCAATTGTCTTCGCGCCGAGCCGTTCCACCGCGAACTTGGCGAGCGTCGGTCCTTGCTGGTCGTCGTTCGCGACTACCCGAAACGTGGTCTTGAAGCCCTGCTGCGTGTACTTGGGATTGGTCGAGGACGGCGAGATCTGGGGGATGCCCGCATCAGAGTAGATCTTCGACGCGGGGATCGAGGCGCCCGAGTTGAAGTGTCCTACGACCCCGGCGACCTTGGCATCCGCGAGCTTTTGCGCAACGGTCGTGGCCTTCGTCGGGATTCGCTTCGTCGTCTTCGGCGACGAGGACGAACTCGATCTTCTGGCCGCCGATGCTGACGCCTTGCGCATTCAGGTCCTCGACCGCGAGCTGAACGCCGTTCTTGATGTCGTTGCCGATATGAGCCTGCGGACCCGTCAGCGGCGAGGCGACGCCGATCTTCACTACCGTCACGGTGTTGGGCGTATCGGCCTTTGCCGCGTCGGCCTTGGGGGCGGGTGCCTCCTCTTTCTTGCCGCAACCAGCGGCGGCAACGCAAAGCGCGAGACCGAGTCCGGCGGCGAGGCGTCTAACGATAATCATTTGATCTCCAATCGGGTAGGGAACAAGAGATGGGCGAATGCTGCGTCGCGAGACTTTAGCCTCAGATTTCCGCACGTGTCAATTTGATACAAGATTCAGCGGCTTAAGAAAGCTGAACGACAAGAGGAAGGGGCAGCGTAAAAAAAGAGCCGGCGGCGGCCGGCTCTTTCTCATCCGTCGCGGGGCTGCAACTACATGGAGAGTATCCACTTCACCAGCTGCTGGGCCTGCGCCTCGGAAATGTTGTTGGGCGGCATCGGAATCTGACCCCACACTCCGCTGCCGCCTTTCAGCACCTTTTGCACGAGAGCGGCCTCGGCGCCCTTGTCGCTCTTGTACTTGGCTGCGATCTCCTTATAGCCGGGACCGACCACCTTCTTGTCGATCGCATGACAGGCGAGACAGCCGCTTTTCTGCGCGAGCTCCATGTTTGCATCCGCCGCGGACGCTGCACCGGAGATGGTCAGGCCTGCTGCAACCAAGGTTCCAATCACGACCGTCTTCATGTTCTTCTCCTCCAAACGTCGTTGACAACGGATGGGCATTGTAGCCCAGCGTTTCCACCAAGGGTGAAACCGACTGGCATTGCGCCGCACGCGCGCCCGACGCCCTTCAGCGGCTTTTTGGCTCCCCGTCTAGCAGCCTGTCGAGCTCGCCCAAATCGGCGATCGCCGGCAGGCAGCTAACGCCGACGCAGACCCACGCGTTGACGCCCTGAGGAGGAGACGGCTTGGCAAGAACCTCGGGCAAGCCGGACACATCTGCGGGGATTGCCAACACGAACGTATCCGGTCGATAGGTAAGCGCGAGGTGACGTTGCCACTGCGCCATCTCGTGGTTTGATCCGCGCAGGTTCACGACCCGCGGTGGCGAAAGATTTTCGTCGAGGGCAGCGACCAGCGTCGAGAAAGCATTGGGCTGGTTCTGCATCGTGCGTTGGAACAGCCGCAGCGTGCGCTCGGCCGACGTCAGGTAGCGCGCATCACTCACCAAGTGGCCCAGCCGCTGCAGTGCGAACGCGGCGACCCCGTTGCCTGAGGGCGTTGCGTTGTCGTAACCGGGTTTCGGCCGCAGGATCAGCTCTTCGTGATCGTGGCTCGTGAAGGCAAAGCCGCCTGTGTGAGCGTCTTCGAATTTGTCGAGCAGAGCGTCCGCAAGGTCTCGCGCAAAGCCGAGATCCTCCGACCGCCACTCCCCCTGCAGGAGTTCAAGCATCGCCGCGAGCAGAAACGCGTAGTCGTCGAGGTAAGCGTTCAGGTGCGCGCGGCCATCCTTGTACGTCGCGAGCAGACGGTCTTCGCACCACATCCGGTCGCGCAGAAACGCGAGGGCGGCGCGCGCCGAAGCGAGCCAGTCGTCGCGCCCGAAGATCCGCGCCGCATGGGCCATGCCTTCGATCATCAAGCCGTTCCAGCTCGTCAGGATTTTCTCGTCGCGCCCAGGCCGAACGCGCTCTTCGCGCTTTGCAAGGAGCTTGGCGCGGGCGCTTGCGAGCAGGCGCTCACCTTCGGCGAGAGCTATGTGGGCCCGTTCGGACGCGCTCTGCAGCGGCGCGCTCACGCGCAGATTCCAGTGCTTTCCCTCGAAGTTGGGCGGCCGATCGAGGCCGTAGTGAGGCGCCACCACTGCGAACTCCTCGGGCGTGAGCAGTGACCTGACTTCATCCGGTGTCCAGACGTAGAACTTCCCTTCCTCGTGCTCCGAGTCGGCATCGAGCGTGGAGTAATACGGCCCATCGGGCGACTGCATTTCGCGCATCACCCAGCCCGCGGTTTCCTCAGCGACGCGCTTGAAAAGAAGGTTGCCGGTGACCAACCAGCAATCGGCGACGAGCTTCAGCAATTGCCCGTTGTCGTAGAGCATCTTCTCGAAATGCGGAATGGTCCAATGGCGGTCGACGCTGTAGCGGCAGAATCCGCCGCCGATCTGGTCATAGACGCCCCCTTCCGCCATCTTTTCCAGCGTGAAGGTGGCGACGCGAACCGTGTCCGCATCCCGCGTCTCGGAGCCTCGACGCAGGCACAGCCAGAGTTCCGCCGGATGGGGAAACTTGGGGGCGTCGCCGAATCCGCCGTAGTCCTCGTCGAAGGACGCCCGGTGATTGCTCACCGCCGCGTCGATCGTCGCCGGATCGAAGAGCAGCGACGCGGACGCGGGCGACGACGGTACGGTGCGCGCGAGCGCTGCGAGCAGCGAAGTGTTCTGCTGGGCGATGGCGTCGCGCTGCGTGCGATAGATGCCGGCGATATGGGGCAGTAGGTCGAGAAATCCGGGAAGGTTGTAATGCGACTTCTTCGGGAAGTACGTTCCTCCGAAGAACGGCCTCTGGTCCGGCGTGAGAAACATCGTAAGCGGCCAGCCGCCGCTTCGTTCGGTGAGGATCGCGTGCGCGGTCTGGTAGATCTGGTCGATGTCGGGCCGCTCCTCGCGATCGACTTTCACGCTGACGAAGTCGCGGTTCATCGCTGCCGCCACCTCCGCGTCCTCGAAGCATTCATGGGCCATCACGTGGCACCAGTGGCAGGCTGAATAGCCGATGGAAAGCAGGATCGGCTTGTCTTCCCGACGCGCCTTCTCCAGGGCATCCTCGCCCCAGGCAAACCAGTCGACCGGATTGTCGGCGTGCTGCTGGAGGTAGGGTGACGTTTCGCGGGCGAGCCGGTTGGGCATGCGAAGTCCTCGAAGGGGGAACCGAGCGCTTTCGATCTCGACGAGACCTTTGCTACTGGGTGACTCCCGGCGGAATCTCGGTACGCGCGAAGGATCAGTCCGTGACCGCGCCCCGGCTCGCCGACGACACGAGCTTCGCGTATTTCGCCATCACGCCGCGCGTGTAGCGGGCCGCGCGCGGTTTCCACGCTGCCCGCCGCGCCACCAGCTCCGCATCCGGCACGTTCAGCTGGATCAGCCGCTGCTCCGCATCGATGGTGATCGAGTCCCCGTCCTGCACGAGCCCGATGGTGCCGCCGACCGCCGCTTCCGGCGCGATGTGGCCTACCACCATGCCCCAGGTGCCGCCGGAAAAACGGCCGTCGGTGATGAGGCCGACGGACTCACCGAGCCCCTGCCCGATGATCGCAGACGTGGGCGAAAGCATCTCGCGCATGCCGGGTCCGCCCTTCGGTCCTTCGTAGCGGATGACCACAACGTCCCCGGCGTGTATGTGGCTCTCGAGAATGGCGTTCATCGCTTCTTCCTCCGAGTCGAAAACCTTTGCCGGCCCGGTGATGGCCGGGTGCTTGAGGCCGGTGATCTTCGCCACGCAGCCTTCCTCGGCGAGATTGCCGCGCAGAATGGCGAGGTGGCCGTGGGGGTAGAGCGGCCGCGACCACGGACGAATCACGTCCTGATCGGGGCGCGGCTCCGCGGGGACGTCCTGAAGCACCTCCGCGATGGTCTGGCCGGTGATGGTGATGCAGTCACCGTGCAGCAGATCGTGGACGAGCAGCATCTTCATCACCTGTGGGATGCCGCCGGCGCGGTGCAGATCGGTCGCGACGTACCTTCCGGAAGGCTTGAGGTCGCACAGCACCGGCACGCGTCCGCGGATCCGCTCGAAGTCATCGATGGTCCACTCAACCTCTGCCGCGTGGGCGATCGCGAGGAAGTGCAGCACGGCGTTCGTCGATCCCCCCACCGCCATGATCACCGCCACTGCGTTCTCGATCGACCTGCGCGTGATGATATCCCGCGGCAGCCGCTGCGCGCGGATCGCTCCGAGCAGCACCTCAGCGGATTTCGCCGCGCTCTCGCCCTTCTCCTCGTCCTCTGCCGCCATCGTCGACGAGTACATCAGGCTCATGCCCATCGCCTCGAACGCCGACGACATGGTGTTCGCCGTGTACATGCCGCCGCAGGATCCGGCGCCCGGGCAGGCATGGCGCTCCACGCCGAGCATCTCGGCCTCGTCGATCTTGCCGGCGGTGAATTCGCCCACCGCCTCGAATGAGCTCACGATGGTGAGGTCGCGGCCGCGATACTGCCCGGGCTTGATGGTGCCGCCATAGACGAAGATGGCGGGGATGTTCATCCGCGCCATCGCGATCATTGCGCCGGGCATGTTCTTGTCGCAGCCGCCGATGGTGACCACACCGTCCATGCTTTCGCCGTTGCACGCGGTTTCGATCGCATCGGCGATCACTTCGCGCGACACGAGCGAATACTTCATCCCCTCGGTGCCCATCGAGATGCCGTCCGACACGGTGATCGTGCCGAAGGTCTGGGGCATGCCGCCGGCCGCCTTCACTGCCAGCTCGCAGCGCCGGGTTAGGTCGTTCAGCCCCAGATTGCACGGCGTGATCGTACTGTGGCCATTGGCGATGCCGACGATGGCCTTCTCGAAATCGCCGTCTCCGAAACCGACGGCGCGCAGCATCGCGCGGTTGGGCGAGCGCTGCACCCCCTGGGTGACGATGCGGCTTCTGCGGTTGTCCGACATGGAATCCTCCTGTGCGCTGAAGAACATGGGCGCTGCGCGCTGCGTGTCACCGCCATTGCCTCGCGGGGCGAGTGACGGCGGCCGTGCCCGTATAATCGCGAATCTTATCGCAAGCCGGACCCCGCCATGCTCGTTCACCCGCAGTTCGACCCGATCGCGATCCAGATCGGTCCGCTCGCCGTGCGCTGGTACGGGCTCATGTATCTCACCGGCTTCGTCATCGCGATACTTCTCGGCCGCTACCGCATCCGCACCCGTCCGGAGTACGGGATCACGCCGCGCGATCTGGACGACATCGTCTTCTACGCCCTGTTCGGCGTGATTCTCGGCGGCCGCCTCGGGTACGTGTTGTTCTACAAGCTTTCGGATTACCTTGCGAGTCCGCTCAAGATCTTCGCGATCTGGGAAGGCGGGATGTCCTTCCACGGCGGCTTTCTCGGCGTTCTGGTCGCGATGGCGCTTTTCTGCCGCAAGACGAAGAAGTCGTGGCTCGCCGTCATGGATCTCGTCGCGCCGCTCTGCCCCCTCGGGCTCGGGGCGGGACGCCTGGGCAACTTCATCAACGCGGAGCTATGGGGGCGTCCGACCGATGTTCCGTGGGCGACCGTGTTTCCGAACGTGGACCTGCTTCCGCGCCACCCCTCGCAACTGTACGAATTCGCCCTGGAAGGCATCGTACTGTTCGCGGTGCTCTGGTGGTTCTCGAGCAAGCCGCGGCCGACCGGAGCCGTGTCCGGCCTGTTCCTGATTGGCTACGGGCTGTTCCGCTTCTGCGTCGAGTTCACCCGCGAGCCGGACGACTTCCTCGGCCTGCTCGCGTTAAACCTGTCGATGGGGCAGTGGCTGAGCATTCCGATGATCCTCGCCGGAGTCGCAATGATGGTCTGGGCGTACCGCCGCAAGACCTGAGCACTACGCACGACTCGGTGGTCGTGCCCGTCCCTTCCCGCACCCCCGGATTGTCCGGGGAGCGGTTTGGCACTATCATTCTCCGCCGCGTGGGGACGTAGCTCAGCTGGGAGAGCGTCGCGTTCGCAATGCGAAGGTCGGGAGTTCGATCCTCCTCGTCTCCACCATATAACAATCCCAGCAAGTCCGATGAAGTCCGGAAAGCCCTGAAAAACAAACGATTTTCGGCTTCAAGTAGTCCAAAGTGGTGCAGTAACAACCCTGTACATCCAGCGCTTTTCGCAGTAACTTATGCGGTAACTGCAATTTTCTCGGTTACTGTGCGGGGGAGTTACTGCAATGGCAAGACATCTGATCCCGGCGGATGCGACCATCCGGGCGACCAAACCAAAAGGCAAACCCTATCGCCTTAATGACGGCGACGGGCTGTATCTGTTGGTCCGCCCTGAGGGTTCGCCGAAAGGCGGGTGGTGGTGGCGGCTCGACTACAGCTACGGCGGCCGGCGTAAGACGCTCTCGCTCGGCACGTACCCCGACACTGGGCTTCAGCTCGCGCGCAGGAAGGCGGACGAAAGTCGCACGCTGGTCGAGGAAGGAATCGATCCCAGCGATGTGCGCAAGGCGGACAAGGCGAAACACGTCCAGCAGCGCGATGTGGAGCGCCGGATCGAAGCGGGCATTCCCTTGGCGGATAGCTTCGAAGCGGTGGCTCGGGAGTGGTTCGACAGTCGCCGAGCTGGGTGGGCGGCGAGTCACGCAGACAAGGTGATGGGGCGTCTGAAGCTGGACGTGTTTCCGTGGATCGGTGCGCGTACCGTCGGGGAACTCGAACCGCCGGACGTGCTGACTGTGGTTTGCAGAGTGAAGGACCGAGGCGCCCGCGACACGGCCCACAGGGTCTTGCAGAACTGCGGGCAGGTGTTCCGCTACGCAGTGCAAACCGGGCGTGCCAAGCGCGATCCGACCGCGGACCTGCGCGGCGCGCTTCCTCCCATCCGCCGAGATCACTTCGCTTCAATTACCGAGCCGGCTGCCGTCGGTGAGCTGCTGCGGGCGATCGACGGGTTCCGCGGTACCTTTCCTGTGCAATGCGCCCTGCGTCTCGCGCCGCTTCTTTTCGTGCGCCCTGGCGAGCTGCGCAAGGCAGAATGGTCCGAGTTCAATCTGGAGCGACGGGAGTGGAACATTCCTGCGGTGAAGATGAAGGCGCATCGGTCCCACCTGGTCCCGCTCTCGGCGCAAGCGACGGAGATCTTGCTGGCCCTGCAGTCCCTGACCGGGCACGGCCGCTACCTGTTTCCCGGCGCGCGATCTAACGGAAAGCCGATGAGCGAGGCTGCGATCAACGCTGCTTTGCGCCGCATGGGCTATGACACTCGAACGGAGATTACTGGGCACGGCTTCCGCGCGATGGCGCGCACTATACTGCACGAAGAGCTCGGCGCTGAGCGCGACGTGATCGAGCATCAACTGGCACACCGCGTGCCGGATGCACTGGGTACTGCGTACAACCGAACCAAGTTCATCAAGCAGCGGCAGGCGATGATGCAGACTTGGGCCGACTATCTCGATTACTTAAAGACCGGCGCCCCGGTGATATCCTCTGCGAGTCACTGCAACGTGAGTTAAACCCGATTCCGGCGCGTGTAGCGCTTGGGAAGCGGCGGACCGGAATTCACATCAGACGGGGAACGGTTCTTACGACGCTATCCCGTTGCAATGCGAGAAGTCTCGGATGAGCTTACCAAAGCCCAAGGCGTTCCTTCCTTCCAGCATCGGGATCTGCGGCGCACGGCGGAAACGATGATGCAGAGGCTGCGGAGAGATAAAGAAGTCAGGGCCCATACGCTATCGCAACAGTTTCACCCGTGATGTGCAGTGACGGCACTATGAGCGCTACGGCTTTCTGGATGAAAAGCGCCGAGCACTCCGGAAATGGGAGGCCAAACTGGCGGGCGTCGAGGTTATGGAGATAAGCCAATTTCAGCACGTCCTTGCGAACCTGACGAAGCAAAATCCCGGCGTCCAGTCTGATCCCCGAAAAGCCGGCTCATTGCCGGTCTGGCGCTATTCCCTTACCAAGGCACAGGGTTGGAAGGATGAGCAAGCTATTTGACTTCAGGGAATGGCTCACATTGCCAGATGCCGCAAGGCATCTATGCGGTGTGTTCGGCGAGGAAGTATCCGAAGCGGATGTACTACGGCTTACCCTTGATGGGCGATTGCGCCTGTCGATCCGGTTCGTGAATGACGTTCCCGCCGTTTCCGGGACGCTGGGGTCGCAGCCCTTGTATTCAGAAGACTTGGCGATGCTCACTCGGGCCCTTTCCGAAAAGACCGGGGAGCCCCTTAATCGCAGAGAGTTTTACTCCACCTCCACCTATATCGAGATGGGCCGCCACGGAGGAAAGTATTTCAACTCGGGCGCCAGGACATCGCTCCGCGACGTGTGGGACTTGCCATTGATAGGTGATGAGAAATGGGAAATCGAGCATCGTTATCAGGTGCTGACTGGGGGTCCTGCAATAGACGGAGTTGGCCATGAATACGGGGCATTTGTCGGGAGTCTTGATGGACCTCTTTATCGCCTTATCGAGAAAGATGGCATCCCGCTGTTCGGTTTGCCGGAGGACGGAGTGCTCGTGGTTCGCAGTCAAGCATTACGGGAATTCGAGCAAGCGCTGAACGGTACAACGACACCACCGGGAGACGCTTCGTCCGACCGCGCCCATGTTTCGGACAAATTGGCGAACATGAATCAAGCGGCCCATAAGTTCTGGGCGAATGCGGATAGAAACGACAGAGCAACCCATCCTGACAATGCCACCGTGGCGGCATGGTTGGTGGCGCGGGGCTTCTCAGGGACGCTTGCTGACAAGGCAGCCACGATCATTCGTCCAGAGTGGGCACCTGCCGGACGCAAACCAGAAGAATAGCGACACCCGAATCACCAGTATTGGTGCGGATTTCCGTGGGGTGACACCTTTAAGGTGGAACCCCTTTCCGTTTTGTTTGGCTGTCGGTGCCAAGAGAATGCATCCGTCTTAACTTGGACGAGGACGGATGCAAATGAGGCAATTGCCAGAAACCGGCTTCCTTCGACTGCCGCAAATCATCGGAGACCAGAAGGCCGAGCCGCCAATTCCCGCCGTATTTCCAGTAAGCAAATCCAACTGGTGGGCCGGAGTGAAATCCGGTCGGTATCCGAAACCCGTGAAGTTGGGACCACGCACGACCGCTTGGTCGGTGCAATCCATCCGAGAGTTGATCGAGCGCCTCTCCGCACAGGGGGCGCAAGGATGAATCCGGCCAGCCAGGAAACTCTACGATCGGCCTGCATCGACGTTGGCATTGCTTTTCGCGATGTTCCTGCCGATGGTATGTGGCATTCAACAGACGTGATCGGCGAGTCGCCCGGCTCTGGTCGGGGCCGTATCAAAGTGTTCGAGGGAGGTGAGTTCGGCTTCGCCACCAACTCAAGAGGCAGGGCAAGACCCTTCTTTACTGTGAATGCGCGCACGCTGGCCGGCGAAGAGCGCGAACAGATTATTCATACGCGACGGGAGGCCATCCGCAAGAGACCACGGCTGCTGATCGAGCATCACAACCCGAATGAGGCCGTGGTTGCGCTGCGAGATATTCTTGCGCAGTCGAAGGGCCTGTACGACCGAGGCGTACCGGTGCGCCTTGGCTTCGATAAGCCGCAAGGAGGGATGGTTGCCCACGTAATTTCGCCCGATAGTCTGGTGTTCCTCACGCATCGTGTTTGCCGACCTCCCACGGCAGGAGGACATTGAGTGCTCCATTCTGTGGTCTATTCGCCAGTCCCCTCGTTGATCAACGGCGATCCAGCAAACAAATGTAACCAGCTCGACGGACGACTTCCAAGTAGTCAGTCAGTGCTTGGTACCGAGTTGATGCCACGGACTTGAGCGGCGCGGTCCTAGCGCTCAATCCCGCACGACCTGAGGCTCCGGGCACAGATGCTTCGCCTTTCTCTCCCACGCGGCGAGTGCGATGAGCACCACGGTCGTCGCGATGCTCAGCATCAGCGGGGAAACAGTCGTGACCGCGGCGGTCAGCAGGGCAACGCTCGCGATGGCCACGAGATGCGAGACCGGGAAGCGGCGCCCGATGGTCCATTTGAATATGGTGATGCCGAAAAGGTACAGCGCTGTTCCACCCAGCACGCTCACCGCGATCTTGACGTCTGTGTGTCCCGTCGGATGTGCCAGCACAAACTCGTCGGCTACCGCGCAGACGATAATGCCGGCGACCATGAACAGGTGAATGTATGTGTAAGCGAAACGCGCGATGCGGCCGGGGTCGCCGGACTTGGAGATGACAGTGCTCCCGAATTCGGCGCTGGTATCGAAATACAACCACCACATTGCAATGCTGCCGAGGAACGACGCCACGAAAGCAGCGACGTTTGAAGGCGTCCACTCGAGGCCGGCGAAGGTGGCGCCGGTGACGAGGATCGACTCGCCGAGGGCGATGATGATGAAGAGCGCGCATCGCTCCGACAAGTGACCGCCTTCGACGTCCCAGTCGGCGGTCATCGACCGGCCCAGTCCAGGCACCCAAAATCCGAGGGACGGCGAGACGAATTCCAGCCCGAGCGCCGTAACCCAGAGAGCCAGACGTGCAGAATCGTGGGCGAGCGCGCCAGCGATCCAGAATACTCCGGCGAGCGTGAGCCATACGACGATTCGCTGAAAATTGCGCACCATGCCGCGATGTCCCTGTACCGCCCACAGGAAGAACAGCGTGCGCCCGACCTGCATGGTGACGTAGGCGCCGGCGAAGGCAAGGCCGCGGGATTCGAATGCGGTGGGGATCGATGCCGACAGGATCAGCCCGATGAGCATCATCGCGAGCAGCAGCACCCGCACCGGCAGCTTCTCCGGGTCCAGCCAGTTGGTCACCCACGACGTGTAGATCCACACCCACCACATCCCGAGCATCAGCAGCAGCGTCTGCACCGCGCCCAGGAGCGTGAAGTGCTCGATCAGGGAATGGGACAACTGCGTGACGGCGAAGACGAAGACGAGATCGAAGAAGAGCTCGATGAAGGTCACCTTGCTGTGACCGTGCTCCGAGCGGGCGCGCAGGAGGTTACGCCGGGAAGTCATGGGCAGGCCGCGAGATTGAAGACCCTTTAGGTGCTCGTTCGCAGCGCCAGCGGCTTGCGCGAGAAGCGTTCCTGCACGACTGCGTACAGCGTCGGCAGGACGATCAACGTCAGCAGCGTCGCGGAGATGAGACCGCCGATCACCACGACGGCGAGCGGTTTCTGCGTCTCCGAACCGATCTCGCGCGAGAGCGCCATCGGCAGCAGTCCCAGCATGGCGAGCAGGCCGGTCATCAGCACCGTCCGCATGCGCGTGAGCGAACCCTTGATCACGGCTTCGACCGCGGTTGCGCCGGCGTTTCGCAGCTGATTGAAATACGCCACCATCACCACGCCGTTGAGCACCGCCTGACCGAAGAGCGCGATGAAGCCGATCGCCGCCGAAACCGAGAGCGGAATCCGCGTGAGGAAGAGGGCGAAGATGCCGCCGATCATCGCGAAGGGTATGTTGATGAGAATAAGCAGAGCGCTCTTGAACGACTTGAATGCGTCGAACAGCAGCAGGAAGATGAGCAACACGGACAGTGGCACGATGATGCCCAGCCGCGCCATGGCGCGTTCCTGATTTTCGAACTCACCCGACCACGCCATGGTGTAACCGGGCGGAAGCCGCACCTGCTCCGCGACGCGCTTCTTCATGTCGGCAACGACGCTGCCCATGTCGCGATCGCGGATGAAGACACCGATCGACTGCACGCGCACGCCGTTCTCGCGGCTGATGTTCATGCTGCCGCCGACGCTGCGGAATTCGGCCACCTGCGAAAGCGGGACGTACGCGCCAGCGGGCGTGCTCACGAGGATTTCCTGCAACCGCGTCAGCGAGCGCTCGGCATCCTTGAGGCGCACAACCACCCCGAACCGTTGTTCTCCTTCCCATAACTGCGTCGCCGTTGCGCCGCCCAGCGCGGTCTCGATCACGTCTTCGATGTCCCCCACGTTCAAGCCGTAGCGCGCCGCCGCGGCGCGGTCGATCTCGATCAGAATCTGCGGCAGCTCGCCGAGTCGGTCGATGAATGCCCGTCGCACGCCGCGCACGTCGCGGATCGCGCTGAGAGTCTTCTCGGAAAGCTCGCGCAACGTGGCGAGGTTGCTGCCGAAGACCTTGATCACGATCTGGCCATCGATCTGCGAGATCGACTCGAGCACGTTGTCGCGGATCGGCTGCGAGAACGACGGTTCGATGCCCGGAATCGCCGTGATCTTCGCTTCCATCTCCTCCATCAGGGCGCCCTTCGTGACGCCCGGCCGCCAATCTGACTTGGGCTTGAGGTCGACCAGGAACTCGGCCATGTTGATCAGCTTCGGGTCAGTGCCGTCTTCCGGTCTGCCCGCCTTCGACATCACCGTGTTGACTTCGGGGATCGTGCGAATCGCCTTGCGGATGCGCTGGTTCATCTCTTTTGCCTCGGTCACCGACACGGACGGCGGAAAGGGACTGTTGATCCAGATCGAACCTTCGTTCAACTCGGGCAGGAACTCCGTGCCGAGCTTCGGCAGCACCGCGAGGCTCGCGGCAAGTGCGCCGACGGCGACGCCGATGACAAGCTTGCGATGCCTGAGCGCCCAGTGCAGCGAAGGCTCGTACAGTCGCTTCAGAAACCGGACGAGCGCGTTTTCCTCGTGGGGCAGGTTGTTCGGCAACAGCTTGAGACAGAGCAGCGGCACCAACGTGAGCGACAGAATAAGCGAGCCGACCAGCGCCGACGTTACCGACCATGCCATAGGCGCGAAGATGCGGCCCTCGTGACGCTGCAGCGTGAAGATCGGAATGTGCGCCGAAATGATGATCAGCATCGAGAACAAGGTCGGGCGGCCGACCTCGATCGTCGCATCGAGGATCTTCTGCAGCCGCGGCACGCGATCGTTCACGTCTTCGGACAGCCTGCGGAACACGTTCTCGACCACGATCACCGCGCCGTCGACGATGATACCGAAGTCCATGGCGCCGAGGGACAGCAGGTTGGCGGGAATGCCAACGAAAGTGAGACCGAGAAAGGTTGCGAGCAGCGAGAGCGGGATCACGAGCGCCACGATCAGCGCGGCGCGCAGATTGCCGAGAAAGAGGATCAACACCGCCGTTACGAGAAGCGCGCCTTCGACGAGATTGGTGAACACTGTGCGCAGCGTCTTGCTGATGAGCCATGTCCGGTCGTAGAAGGGCACGATCTGAACGTGCCTGGGCAGGACCGATTCGTTGAGCTGTGCTACCTTCGCCTTGACCTGCGTGAGCACCGCCGACGGGTTCTCGCCCTTCCTCATGAGCACGATTCCACTCGTGACGTCGTCGTCGTCGTCCTGACCCACGATGCCCTGGCGCGGCACGTTGCCGATGGCGATGTCCGCGACCTGCTTGACCAGCACCGGCACGCCCGCGTGTTCCGCAACGACGATGTTGCCGATGTCTTCGGCGGAGCGCAGCAGGCCGATGCCGCGGATCAGGTACTGCTGTCGTCCCTGCTCGGTATAGCTGCCGCCGGCGTTCGCGTTGCCGCGCTTGAGGGCGTCGAAGAGCTGTTGCAGCGTCACCTTGTGGTCACGCAGCTTCGCGAGATCCGGGTTGACCTCGTACTGCTTCACGAGACCGCCAAAGCTGACCACGTCGGCGACACCGGGGATCAGCTTGAGCTGACGCCGGACCACCCAGTCCTGCAGCGTGCGCAGCTCGCGCGAATCGGGAAGGGGCGACTTGAGGGTGTAGCGATACACCTCGCCGATGGGCGTCGAAAGGGGCGCGAGTTCGGGTTGGACGCCGGGTGGAAGATCCGCCTCGCGCAGGCGCTCGACCACCTGCTGGCGTGCGAAGTACGGGTCCGCCGCGTCGTTGAAGGTAAGGATGATGAACGACAGGCCGAACTGGGTGTGGGAGAACATGCGCACGGCGTTCGGGATACCGGCGAGCGAGACCTCGAGTGGAATCGTGACCTGACGCTCGACCTCCTCCGCGGCACGGCCGGGATACAGGGAGATGACGTTCACCTGCGTGTCGGTGACGTCGGGAAACGCCTCGATCGGCAGCGCCAGGAATGCTGCCACGCCGCCCCCGACGAAGAGCACCATGCCGAGCAGGATGAAAAGCGGTTGATGCAGTGCGAACGAGACGACGCGCTTGATCATCGCGGGTGCGCGGCGCTGGCCGGTGTCACGCCGGCCGCTTCGATTGGAAGAGCTGCTGCAGGAACAGGTTGCCGTCCACGACGACACGCTGTCCTTCCTGCAGTCCCGCCGTCACGGGGAAGATCCCTTCATTCTCCGCGCCCACACGCACCTCGACGTGGGCATAGCGTCCGCGCGCTTCCTCGACGAAGACGAAATGGCGGTTGCCTTGCAGGAACACCGCCTTCGCGGGAACGACGACTCCGGAAGGCGGCGCTGTTTCGATCCGCGCGGTGACGAACATCTCGCCTTTCAGCCGGTGGTCAGGATTCGCGAGTGAGCCGCGGACCCTGATCGTGCGCGTCTGCGGATCGACGAAGTCCGCAACCATGTCGATGGTGGCCTTGAAGGTTTCTTCGGGATACGCGTCGGAGTGCAGCGCGACGGGTTCGCCCGGCTTGAGGAACGCCAGATCGCGCTCGGTGGCCTCGAGGAACACCCACAGGCGTGAAGGGTCGGTGATGGTGAACATCGGCGGGCCGTTCGCGAGCACGAGATCGGAACGCAGCTCCTGCCCGGGATTGATGCTGCGCTCGACGACTGTGCCAGCGATGGGGCTCTTGAGCGCGAAGCTCTGATCGACCGTCTCTGCCGCTTTGCCGTAAAGACGCACGCGTCCGCTTGCGCGCGCGAACTCGGTCTGCGCACGGACGTGCTCGGCCTGGGCTGCGTTAAGGTCCTTCTGCGGCGCGACGCCGGCGGCGACCAGCTCGCGCACGCGCGCGAGGGTCTTTTCGGCGAGCGCGAGGTCGCTCGCGGCCTTTTGCGCATCGGCCTGGGCCTGACCGAAGTCGGGCGAAGCGAGCTGCGCCAGCATCTGTCCCGGCTTCACGACTTCGCCGGTCTTGACGAAGATCTTGACGACGCGTCCGGCGAAGGCGGGAAAGAGGCGAACGGTCTTGTCCTCGTCCCAGGCGAGCCGCCCGGGCAGCCGGATCGCGCCGGCGTCGGGGTGCCTCGCGACCTCGGTTACGATCGCGCCGAGTTGCGGACTGTCCTGCGGGAAGAGGACGCGATCGCCCTCGACCGTGGGTGCAGCCGCAGGCTCCTTGCTGCCTCCGGCGTCGCAGCCAAACAAGACGCCACATCCCGCAAGCAGAGCGATGAGCGTCGCTCGCTCAATCAATTGTTTCGAACAACGTCTCGTTTCCATCCCCCGGGCCTTGCCTTTGCGCCTCGGATTATACGGGTCCGCGACACCGCGCCGATGCGCTCGTCCGACGCGCGCGAAAAAGCCGTCGAGTTCAGCCTCAGGAGCGAGTTTGCAAGGACAGTTCAGGAATCGAAACCCACGGCGGTTGACGTGTAAAGCTCGCCACCCCAGATCCGGCTACGGCAAGAAGCGGTACCCGACTCCCGTCTCGGTGATGAAGTGCTGCGGCTGCGCCGGATCGATTTCGAGCTTGTGGCGCAGCTGCCCCATGTAGATGCGCAGGTAGTGACTGCTGTCCACGTGCGACGGTCCCCACACCTCCCGCAGGATGTGGCGGTGGGTGAGCACTTTGCCGGGCTGCGCCGTCAGGACCGTAAGCAGCCGGTACTCGATCGGGGTCAGGTGCAAGTGCCCGCCCGCACGGGTGACCACGCGATTCACGAGGTCGATCACGACATCGCCGAACGCAATGACTGTCTCGCCTTCCTCGCCGCGCCGGCTTGCGCGACGCAGCGACGCCCGCACCCGCGCAAGCAGTTCACCCACGCCGAATGGCTTGGTGAGGTAGTCGTCGGCGCCTGCATCGAGGGCGGCGATCTTGTCTCGCTCGTCCGAACGCGCCGAGAGCACCACCACCGGCACATTGCTCCAACCGCGAAGGTCGTGTATGAAGTCCACTCCGTCGCCGTCCGGGAGGCCGAGGTCGAGCACCAGCAAGTCGGGCTTGCGTGTGCCGGCCTCGATCAGCCCCTTTTTCGAGGTTTCCGCCTCGAACACCTGGCAGCCTTCCGCTTCGAGCGCCGCACGGACGAAGCGCCGGATCTGCGGCTCGTCCTCGATGACGACGACGGTGGGTCCGCGGCTCATCGTTGCGCGCTCTCCTGCACGACGGGTTCGGCTTCGTCGATTGCGGGCGGTGTACCGAGCGGCAGCGTGAACACGAACCGCGCGCCGCCCGTCTCGGCCGTCTCGGCGCGAATCCTTCCGTGATGCGCCTCGACGATGGCGCGGCAGATGGCGAGTCCGAGGCCGACACCGGGTACCGCCGATTCCTCCTGACCGCGCGTGAACTTGTCGAAGATGCGCTCCCCCATGCCCGCGGGAAGACCGGGGCCATTGTCGGATACGGCTACCTCGAGGTTCTCATCCCGCGCCGCCGCGGCGATTCGGACGAGGGTCGTCGGCGGTGTGTGCTTCGCGGCGTTCTCCAGCAGGTTGCACAGAACGCGCTCGATCAGCACGGCGTCGAACTGTACCAGCGGTGTTTCCGGCGCAATGCTGACTGTGACACTGCGCCCGTCCAGCGTCGACGCAGACGCCTTGAGGGCGCTGCCGATCACCTCCTCGATCGGCTGCCACTGGAGGTTCAGGCGCACCTCGCCGGCTTCGAGCCGCGCCATGTCGAGCAGGTTATCCACCAGCCGGCTCATGCGCAGGGCCTCTTCGCGAATCGCAGCGGCAATCTCTGCGCGCCGCTCGGCATGCCCGGGATGGTCGAGCGCCAGGGAATCGGCCAGACCGACGAGCGCCGTAAGCGGCGTCCGCAGATCGTGCGAGAGGGCCGAGAGCAGCGAATTGCGCAACCGCTCCGATTCCATGCTGATGAGCGCATCGCGCGCGACTTCGACATAGTGCATCCGCTCGATCGAGATGGCGATGAGCGTCGCGAGCGTGTCCAGTTGCCGTCGATGCTCAGGCCCCATGACTGAGCGCACCTCCGAGGGAGCGATCGCAAGCACACCGCGGGTGCGCATCGGCGCCTTCAGCGGAAGGTAGAGGATCTCGCTCGCCGGCAGCGTATCCGTGCCCGCGCCGGCCGGCTGAGCCTGGTCGAAGACCCACTGCGCGATCCCCGCGTCGAGCCCGGGAGGGAGCGCGCTCGCGAACGGCTCGGGTCCGCGCAATCGATTGGCATCGTCGGCCCGAAAAATCGCCGCCTTCGCGCGAAAGATTTCCTCGACAAAGCGCTCGCAGATTTCGGTGATCTGTTCGAAGGCGATGGCACCGGAGAGCTCCCGCGCCAGCCCGTACAGCGACCGCGCCCGGTTCTCCCGCTGTTGCGCCACCTGCGCCTGATAGCGCAGCCCGGCGGTGAGTTGCCCAATGACCAAAGCCACTGCGAGCATTACCGCGAACGTGAGGAGGTACTGAACATCGCTGACGGCGAACGAAAACTGCGGCGCCACGAAGAAAAAGTCGAACAGACCCACGCTCAGGAACGCCGCGAGCACCGCCGGCCCACGGCCCAATCTGACCGCCGTGAACAGCACGGCGAGTAAAAACAGCATGACGATATTCGCGAGATCAAAGTACGGCAGCAGTACGCCGGCCACGGCCGTCGCGGCGACACAGCTCGCCGCGGACCAGACGTAACCGAGCAAGTCACCGGGCCTTACGGGTCCGTTCTCGACCTCGTCCGCGGGGGGGGTGCCCTCCTCTGCCGCCTCCAACTCCTCCTGCGCGACCTCGATCACATCGACGTCGGGAGCGAGCTGCCCGATGCGCTCCGACAGCGGCCTTACCCACACGCGCCACCATTCCCGTGCGCGGCCCGTGCGCCCGCAGATGAGGCGCGAGAGGTTGTGGCTGCGAGCGTACTCGACCAGCGCATCCGCGGCATCATGGCCGGGAACGGCAGCCGTTTCGGCCCCAAGCTCCTCGGCAAGCTTGAGCGTACCGAGGATTCGCTTGCGCCGCGTTTCCGGCAGGCGTTGCATGGCGGACACCTCGACGTAGACGGCGTGCCACGGTGCGTCGAGGCTGTCCGCGAGCCGCGCCGCGGCGCGCACCACCTTGTTTCCGCCTACGCCCGGCCCGATGCAAGCGAGCAGCGCGTCCTTCGTCTTCCACACGTGTCCGATGGACTGTTCGCGGCGGTAAGCGCGCACCTCGTCGTCGACCCTATCGGCGGTCCGGCGCAGCGCAAGCTCACGTAGGGCGATGAGATTGCCCTTGCGGAAGAAATTGCGGATCGCGCGCTCGGCCTGATGCGGGAGGTAGACCTTACCTTCCTGCAGGCGCCGCAACAGGTCGTCGGGTGGCAGGTCTACCATGACCACTTCGTCGGCGTGATCGAATACGCGATCCGGCAGCGTCTCGCGCACACGGATCCCTGTAATGCCGCCGACCACGTCGTTCAGGCTTTCCAGGTGCTGCACGTTGACGGTGGTGTAGACATTGATGCCGGCTCGCAGCAGTTCCTCCACGTCCTGCCAGCGTTTGGGATGACGCGAGCCCGGGGCATTGGAATGGGCGAGCTCGTCCACGAGGATCAGTGCGGGCTTGCGCGCGAGGGCCCCGTCGAGATCGAACTCCTCGATTCGACCACCGCGATAGTCGATCAGCTTGCGCGGCAGCGCCTCCAACCCATCGAGCAGTGCTGCTGTCTCGGTGCGTCCGTGGGTTTCGACCACGCCGACGACCACGTCGACGCCGGCGCGTCGCGCGGCTTGCGCGGCGTTGAGCATGGTGAAGGTCTTGCCGACTCCGGCCGATGCGCCGAAGAAGATGTGGAGCTTGCCCCGCTGCGTGCGTACTTCCTCCAACTGGAGGCGCGCAAGGAGCTCGTCGGGATCAGGACGGACGTCGGCCACGGCCTATTCGCTTCGCATCAATTCGGAAGCCAGCAGCTTCGACGTTCGATCGCGCTCGGGGACGTTGATTAGCGCGTTCCGGTTACCCGGTTCATTTTCGCCGCAACGGAGGCGCAGGCAAAGGGGGCCGGCCACCGTGCAACGACTTTGGATTCCACAGCGCCCAGGACCGGGCTTCGCGTCGCAAGCAGCGGGTCAGGATGAAAACTGGATCAGTGTGCGCCATCCAATGCCAAGTTTAGCTTAAACACGTTCACGCGCGGCTCACCGAGTAAACCGAACTGCCGGTCCTCGGTGTGTTGCGCCACCAGCTCTCGCACTCGCGAGGGTTCGACACCACGCGCTTTCGCCACCCGACCAACCTGGAATTCGGCCGCAGCTGGGCTGATATGCGGATCGAGCCCGCTACCGGAGGCGGTCACCAGATCCACGGGTACGGGCGCCTTGTTATCCGGGTCCGCGTCGCGCAGCGCTTTGATGCGCGCGGCCACGGCTTCGGACAGCGCGGGATTAAGTGGACCCTGATTCGAGCCGCTCGATGCGCCTGCGTTATACGGGTACGGAGCGGTCGCCGAGGCACGGCTCCAGAAGTACTTCGGATTGGCGAACGGCTGACCAATAAGCTCGGAGCCGACCGGTTTCCCGTCGCGCTCGATCAGGCTGCCATTCGCCTCGTGGGGAAAGGCGACTTGGGCGATGCCGGTTACCAGGAGCGGATACGCCAATCCGGTGATCACGGTCCACAAGACGATCATGACGAGGGCGGGGCGAAACTCGGACATCATGGTGCGGGCTCCAGGCTAGGGAATGGATGAGCGGCGCGCGGGCTGGCGCATATCGGTCAGGCCAGTCCGAGTCCAACGAGGAGGACATCAATGGCCTTGATCCCCAAGAACGGCACGATCAGTCCGCCGATGCCGTAGATCCAGAGATTCTTGCGCAGCACGGCCGCTGCTCCGAGCGGCCGATATCTCACCCCCTTCAGCGCGAGCGGGATCAGGGCAACGATGATGAGTGCGTTGAAGATGACTGCCGACAGGATCGCGCTTGCCGGACTGCCGAGATGCATGACGTTGAGCGCGTTGAGCTGCGGGTAAGTGGTCGCAAACGCCGCGGGAATGATGGCGAAGTATTTGGCCACGTCATTCGCGATCGAGAAGGTCGTCAGCGCGCCGCGTGTCATCAGCAGCTGCTTTCCGGTCTCGACAACCTCGATCAGCTTGGTCGGGTTCGAGTCGAGATCGACCATGTTGCCGGCCTCCTTCGCCGCCTGGGTGCCGGTGTTCATTGCCACCGCAACGTCGGCTTGCGCGAGCGCGGGCGCATCGTTGGTGCCGTCTCCGGTCATCGCCACCAGGCGACCCTCGGCCTGGGTATCGCGGATCAGCTTGAGCTTCGCTTCGGGCGTTGCCTCGGCGAGAAAGTCGTCGACCCCGGCCTCAGCGGCGATCGCGGCGGCGGTGACCCGGTTGTCGCCGGTAATCATCACCGTCTTGATACCCATGCGGCGCAACTGTGCGAAGCGCTCTTTGATTCCTCCCTTGACGATGTCCTTGAGCTCGATTACGCCGAGCGCCCGGCCGTCCTCCGCCACAACCAAAGGTGTCGACCCGCGGCGCGCGACGTTTTCCACGGCGTGCAGCACTTCGGTGGGGAGAGGGGAGCCTTTCGACGCGACATAGGCCTGAATCGCTTCGGCAGCGCCCTTGCGGATCTCGCGGCCCATCAGATTGACGCCGCTCATGCGCGTTTGCGCCGCGAACGGGACGAAGGTCGCTCCGAGGGATTTGATATCGCGCTCACGCAAATTGAACTTCTGCTTCGCCAGCACCACGATGCTGCGGCCTTCTGGGGTTTCGTCGGCGAGCGACGCGAGCTGTGCGGCGTCCGCGAGATCGTGCTCGCTCACGCCAGGTGCGGGGACAAAGCTCGACGCCTGCCGGTTGCCGAGCGTAATCGTGCCCGTCTTGTCGAGGAGCAGCACGTCAACATCGCCGGCCGCCTCGACGGCCCGACCCGATACGGCGATCACGTTCGCCCGCAGCATCCGGCCAATCCCCGCGAGGCCGATCGCCGACAGCAGCCCGCCGATCGTGGTCGGGATCAGGCACACCAGCAGCGCGACGAGCACGGTGATCGTGACGGGACTTCCCGCCCCGGCGAGCTCGACGCTGTAGATCGAAAACGGAAGCAACGTGACCGTTGCCAGGAGGAAGACCAGCGTCAGCTTGACCAGCAGAATCGTGAGCGCGATCTCGTTCGGGGTTTTCTGCCGGCGCGCGCCCTCGACCATGGCAATCATGCGGTCAAGGAAGGCCTCCCCTGGGTTCACGGTGACGCGCACCACGAGCCAATCCGAGAGGATTCGCGTGCCGCCCGTGACCGAGCTGAAATCGCCTCCGGACTCGCGGATGACAGGAGCGCTTTCGCCCGTGATTGCGCTCTCGTCGACGGATGCGACGCCGTCGATGACTTCACCGTCGACGGGGACGAAATCGTTGGCTTCGACCAGAAAGACGTCTCCCTTGCGCAGCGTGGTGGCCGGGACTTTGGAGTAGTCCGCGTCGCGCGTCGCACGGTCGAGCTTCCTCGCCATGATGTCGCGCTTCGCGCTGCGCAGACTCGCTGCTTGCGCCTTACTGCGGCCTTCGGCGATCGCCTCGGCGAAGTTTGCGAAGAGCACCGTAAACCAGAGCCACAGCGTGACTGCGAGGATGAAGCCTGCTGGCGCCTCTCCTTTGCCGGCGAGTGCCTGGAACCACAGGATCGTCGTGAGAATGCTGCCGACGTAGACGACGAACATCACCGGGTTTTTCCACTGCTGCTGCGGCAGCAGCTTGACGAATGACTCCTTGAGGGCGTCGACGAATATGCCGCGGGTAACCAGCGACCGCGGCAGCGAGTGCGGTGGTGAGAGAACTTGAGAGGCGGTGGTCATGGTAACGAGTCCACGGGGTTAATGGGCGCCATAGAGCATCAGGTGTTCGACGATCGGGCCAAGCGCGAGCGCAGGGATGAAGGTGAGCATGCCGACAATCAGGACCACGCTGATTAGAAACACGACGAACAAAGGCGTGTGGGTGGGCAGCGTACCTGCGCTGGTCGGAATCCTCTTCTTCGCGGCGAGGCTCCCCGCGAGCGCGAGTGTCGGCACGGCGAGCCAATAGCGCGAGAACAGCATCGCGATCCCGAGGGCCAGGTTATAGAAGGGGGTGTTGACAGAGAGACCCGCGAAGGCGCTCCCGTTGTTGTTGCTCGCGGACGAGAACGCATACAGGATCTCCGAAAAAGCGTGCGCGCCAGGATTAGCCACGCCGGCCCTTCCCGCGTCCATCATCACGGCGAATGCTGTGCCGCCGAGCGCCGCGATGAGCGGTACCAAGACGACGATCGCCGACATCTTGATCTCGTACGCCTCGATCTTCTTGCCCAGGTATTCCGGCGTGCGACCGATCATGAGGCCGGCGACGAACACAGCGACGATCGCAAAGACGATCATGCCGTAGAGCCCCGAACCGACGCCCCCATAGATCACTTCGCCGAGCTGCATCAGCCACATCGGCACGAGCCCGCCCAGCGGCGTGTAGGAGTCGTGCATGGAATTGACCGAACCGTTCGAGGCAGCCGTGGTCGCCGTCGCCCACAGCGCCGAGTTCACGACGCCGAAGCGCGCCTCCTTGCCCTCCATGTTTCCACCGGGCTGCACGGGGCTGGCGGTCTGGTCGACGCCCAGGCTCGCGAGGGCAGGGTTGCCGGCCTGCTCGGACCCCACACAGAGCGCGAGCAGCGCCACGAAGACGAGCGTCATCGCCGCGAGAATCGCCCACCCCTGGCGGGTATCGCCGACCATGCGACCAAAGGTGTAACAGAGCGCCGCCGAAATTACGAGGATCGCTAGGACCTCGAGGAAGTTCGAGAGCGGCGTCGAATTCTCGAAGGGGTGCGCCGAGTTGACGTTGAAGAAGCCGCCGCCGTTCGTCCCGAGCTGCTTGATCGCGATCTGGGATGCGGCGGGGCCGACGGCAAGGATCTGCTCCTTCTGTATCACCTTCTCGGTGACGGCGTTGCCCTTGTCGTCCTTGAGCGGCTGGCCCGCGGCATCCAGCTTCGGTGCGTCGTACTCCACGGCTTCAACCAGCGGAACGGTAGGGTACGGAGAGAGGGTCTGGACCACGCCCTGGCTCACGAGAGCTACGGCGAGCACGAGGGCAAGTGGCAGCAGGATGTAGAGCGTGCTGCGGGTCAAGTCGACCCAGAAGTTGCCGATGGTCTGCGCGCTGTGACGTGCCAGTCCGCGGATCAGAGCGATGAGCACAGCCATACCGCTGGCCGCGGAGACGAAGTTCTGCACTGTCAGCGCGGCCATTTGCGTCAGGTAGCTCATCGTGGACTCGCCGCCGTAGCCCTGCCAGTTGGTATTGGTCGCGAAGCTCGCCGCGGTGTTGAACGAGGAGTCGGCCGACACCGCACCGAATCCCTGCGGGTTGAGCGGCAGATACGCCTGCAGCCGCTGCAGCGCGTATACGAGCAGGAGGCCAAGCAGATTGAACAGGAGCATGGCGAGCGCGTATTGCGTCCAACGCATCTCCTTTGCGGGATCGACGCCGCACAGGCGGTAGATCAGGTTCTCGAAGGGCGCGCCGAGACGTACGGCAGTCGAACGCCCCTCGTACACGTTCGCCATGTACGTCCCAAGGGGTTTCGCGAGCGCGATCAGAACGACGACGTAAAGGACAAGCTGCAGATAGCCGTTTGGCGTCATCAGAATTTCTCCGGGAAGAACAGGGCCACAAGCAGGTAGAGGAAGATCGCCAGCGTGACAAGGGCGCTCAGTATGTGGACCCAGCTCATGACGGTCTCCTCAGCAGTCGCTCGCAGCCAGAGACCAGTGCAGCGCTCGCAGCGAAAAAGGCGAGCGTGATAAGCAGAAACAGGGCATCCATCGATGGCTCCGGGTTTTGCAATGCGGAGTAGTGTAGGCACGCCCGCGTCAACAGGACGCAAACATTGGCTGGTTGCGTGTAAAGAGCGCATAAAGACGCCGGCGAGGCGCGCGCCGAGTCAGCTCTCGCGCTTGACCGTCTTCTCGATGCGGCGGGCGAAGACGCCCATCTCCTTCGCCGCCTGTTTGTCGCCCCTCGCCTCTGCGACCGCGATTCCCTGCCGGTATGCGAGGAGCGCCCGCTCGATCTGGCCGGCATCTGCGAGCGCTTTGCCGAGGAGCTTCCAGGCGGCGGAGTAATTCGGATCGAGCTCGACTGCGCGTCGCAGGTGTTCCGCAGCGAGCGCACAATCCCCGCGCTTGAGGTATTCGCTGCCGAGGCTGAATCGAAGCAACGCCGTTTCCCTGCCACTAGCGAGCATCTGCTCGAAACGGGTGAGGGGGTCGGGCCGCGTCATGCGAATGACGGCTCAGCGGTGCGGAGACACTAGATCTCGATTTGAGTGCCGAGTTCGACGACCCGATTCGTCGGCAACTTGAAGTAGGCGGTAGCGCTGGAGGAATTGCGCGCCATAGCGGCGAACAGACGGTCGCGCCACATCGCCATGCCGGGCGCCACAGTCGGGATCAGCGTTTCGCGGCTGAGGAAGTAGGACGTCTCCATGGGCTCGAAGGGCAACCCTTGCGCCGCCGCGAGCTCGAGGGCTT
Organism: uncultured beta proteobacterium; assembly: GCA_963747225.1. Taxonomy (GTDB): domain Bacteria; phylum Pseudomonadota; class Gammaproteobacteria; order Burkholderiales; family JAEUMW01; genus JAEUMW01. The sequence continues at coordinate 349,434 of CAVVES010000013.1, forward strand.
CCGGGATGTCCGGCTCGTCCTTGAATCCGTAGTGCACCTTCATGCGATAGAAACCGGCGTCGAGCGGCTCGATCTCGATGCGCTCGGAGTCGGGCACGCGCGGCACTTCGTCTGTGACGACCGTGAGCAACAGCACGCGGTCGTGCAGGACCTTATTGTGATTGAGGTTGTGCAGCAGTGCGTGGGGGACCCCCTCCTGGCTTGTGGTCAGGAAGACAGCAGTCCCGGGAACGCGTGTGGGCGGGTGAATGGAGATGCCCTGAATGAAAGGCTCCAGCGGAATTACCCCCGGGCGCATGCGCGAGAACAGGATTTCGCGGCCTTGGCGCCACGTCGACAGCAGTGTAAATACGATCATGCCTACGATGACCGGAAACCACCCGCCCTGGAATAGCTTAAGGGCGTTCGCGCTGAAGTACGCCAGATCGATGGTCAGAAAGAAAGCGGCTACCACGAGCGCCAGCACAAGATTCCAGTGCCACACACGGCGGAAGACGACGAAGGCGAGCAGAATCGTGATCGCCATCGTGCCGGTAACCGCGATGCCGTACGCGGCAGCAAGATTGGTCGACGACTCGAAGCCCAGGACAAGCGCAATGATCGCGGCGAGCAGCACCCAGTTGATCCACGGCAGATAGATCTGGCCGATCGCATGCTCGGAGGTGTGCTGCACGTCCATCCGCGGGCAAAAACCAAGCTGCATGGCCTGCCGCGTCAGCGAATAAGCCCCCGTTATTACCGCTTGCGAAGCGATCACGGTCGCCGCGGTCGCCAAGGCCACCATCGGATACAGCGCCCAGCTCGGAAACTGCATGTAGAACGGGTTCTTCGCCGCCTCGGCGTCATGCAACAACATCGCACCCTGCCCGAGATAGTTGAGAACCAGTGCTGGCAGAACGAAGCCGAGCCACGCGAACTGGATTGGGCGCCGCCCGAAATGTCCCATGTCCGCGTACAAGGCTTCAGCGCCCGTTACCGCTAATACCACTGCGCCTAGCGCGACGAATGCCCGCCAGTGGTTCAGAGAGAAAAAGTGCAGAGCGAAATAGGGATTGAGTGCGTCCAGCACGTCCGGGTAGCGGAGGATGTTCAAGCAACCGGAGAACGCCAAAGTACTAAACCAGAGGAGCATCACTGGCCCAAACCAGGCTCCCACGCTCGCTGTGCCCCTGCTCTGTACGACGAACAAAACGACAAGAATGCAGATCGAAACCGGCACGACGTAGGGTTTCAGCATCGGCGTGGCTACTTCGAGACCCTCAACGGCGGACAACACAGAGATGGCGGGGGTGATGATGCTGTCCCCGTAGAACAGCGACGCTCCGAACAGGCCGAGGGACGTGAGCAGCCAACGGCGCCGCGGATTCCGTGCCACGCGCAGTACCAGTGCCGTTAGCGCCATGATTCCGCCCTCACCCCGGTTGTCGGCACGCATGATGATCAAGACGTATTTGAGCGTCACGATGATCATCAGCGACCAGAAGACCAAGGACAGTACCCCGAGCACGTTGTCATGGCTGACCGCCACCGCATGCTCGCCGTTGAAGGCTGCCTGTAACGTATAAAGAGGGCTGGTGCCGATGTCGCCATACACCACACCCAAAGCGCCGAGCATGAGCGTACCGAGCGCCTGCTTGGTGCGCTCCGGCTGGCTCACCTCGGGGAGCACGCTTTGGAGGGGGGATTCGGCGGACAATCGTCATTGCCGAGAGATGTCTGGCCCCGTGGATAATAGCACGCCGGGGCGGGTCGCCTTGTTGTCCGGGCTCTGCTACTCCGCATAACATGGGTGTGGTGAACAGGCCTCGCCCGAAATCTCCGGCCGTCAAGGCTTCCGTCGCGGCAAAGAAACCCGCGCCCGCAGCGCAACTTCAGCGAAAAGACGGTACCCCAGAAGCGGAAGAGGGACAAGACGTCCTCCCCGGTGTTCCGTCTGCACTCCGGGGCAAACTCGACCGGCTCGGCATCCGTCGTCTCGAGGATGCATTGCTGCATCTTCCGATTCGCTACGAAGACGAGACGCGGGTCCATCCGATCGCGCACGCGCCTCAGGATCGCCCCGTGCTGGTGGAAGGAGAGATTCTCGCGACCGAGATCGCCTACCGTCCGCGACGCCAGCTCGTTTCCCGCGTTCAGGACGAAAGCGGGTTGCTGTTCGTGCGTTTCCTCAACTTCTATCCGAGTCAGGTGAAGCAGCTTGCGGCCGGTCGGCGCGTGCGCTGCTTCGGCGAGGTCAGGGCGGGCTTCTTCGGCGCCGAGATGATTCACCCGCGGTGTCGCATCGTGGCGGAAGGCGCGCCGCTCCCGACCGGATTGACGCCCGTTTATCCCACCACCGCTGGCGTATCCCAGGATGTCCTGCGCCGTCTTGTGCGCGAAAGCGTCGCGCGCTGTGACCTCGCCGACACGCTTCCGTCGGTGCTGCTCAGGAAGTTGCGGCTTGAGCCGTTCGATCGAGCGGTGCAACTGCTCCACGAGCCTCCGCGCGCGACCTCAGCAGCGGCGCTCGAGAACCGCAGTCACCCGGCGTGGCGTCGCATCAAGTTCGACGAACTGCTCGCGCAACAGCTCTCGCTGCGGCTGCACCGCGCGGAGCGCAGTCGCCTGCGCGCACCGCCGCTCCCGGCGCGCGGCGAGCTCAGCGCGCGGCTCATCGCTTCGCTTCCGTTCGCATTGACCGCCGCCCAGCGTCGCGCGGTCGACGATCTCGCCCGCGATCTCGCGGGAAGCACGCCGATGCAACGCCTGTTGCAGGGAGACGTTGGCAGCGGCAAGACCATCGTCGCGGCGATCGCGGCGTTGCAGGCGATCGAGAACGGATACCAGGTCGCGGTGATGGCGCCGACGGAGATCCTCGCCGAGCAGCACTACCGCAAGCTCACCCAATGGTTGGCGCCCCTCGGCGTTACCGTCGCCTGGCTTGCGGGCAGCCTCAAGGCGAAGCAGAAGCGGAGCACCGCGGAAGCGATCGCGAGTGGCGAATGCGCCATCGCGGTGGGCACCCACGCCCTGTTTCAGCACGACGTGGCGTTCGCGCGGCTCGGCCTCGCCATCGTCGACGAGCAGCATCGCTTCGGCGTGCGTCAGCGGTTGCAGCTGCGCAGGAAGGGCGAGAGCGTCGACGGCTTGCAGCCGCACCAGCTCATGATGAGCGCGACGCCGATTCCGCGCACGCTTGCCATGAGCTACTACGCGGATCTCGACGTTTCGCTGATCGACGAGCTGCCGCCGGGGCGCACGCCGGTCACGACCAAGCTTGTGTCCGACCGCCGCCGGACGGAGGTGGTGGCGCGCCTGCGCGATGCCTGCATGGCAGGTCGCCAGGCGTACTGGGTATGTCCGCTGATCGAGGAATCCGAGACACTCCAGCTGCAGACGGCCCTTGAAACTTTCGAATGGGTGCAGCAGACGTTTCCCGAGCTCAGGGCGGCGCTCGTCCACGGCCGGCTTCCGAATGCCGAGAAGGCAGCGGTGATGGAGGCATTCCAGCGGAACGACGTGCAGCTGCTGGTTGCGACGACCGTGATCGAGGTCGGCGTCGACGTGCCGAACGCGACGCTGATGGTGATCGAGCACGCGGAGCGCATGGGACTCGCGCAGCTGCACCAGTTGCGGGGACGCGTCGGCCGCGGCGCCGGGGCGAGCGCCTGCATTCTGCTCTACCAGACGCCCCTGTCCGAAACCGCGCGCGCACGGCTGAAGGTTGTCTACGAGAGCACTGATGGATTCGAGATCGCGCGCCGTGACCTCGAGCTCCGCGGTCCCGGAGAGTTTCTCGGCGCGCGACAAAGCGGTGTCCCCATGCTTCGTTTCGCGGATATCAACGACGTGGAATTGCTGGAGGTGGCGGGGGAGGCCGCGGACGACCTGATCCGCAGGCACCCGAAAACAGTCGGGCGACATCTCGCGCGCTGGCTCTCGGATCGCCAACAGTATCTGAAAGCCTGAGAGCCCCCCGGCATCGTTGCTCGCGCCTTTGGCATAATCGTGCCTTTGCATTGACAAGCCGCGCCTTGAAACTGTCAGCCGCGCACTCTCGATGGTTTCCCCGCGTGCCGCCCGGCGCGGGCGGCTTTCGTCCGTGGCTCGCCGACCGCGGCTCGCTGACCCAGCGCGTGAAGGACCGTTGCGACGCGTTTCGCGTCGAGCCTCTTTGTCAGAGACTTGCGCGCGTGAGCCTGGATGAAACGACGCTGATCGGCGTGCGCCCCGTCGAACTCGCGCTCACCCGCGAGGTGCTGCTCCATTGCGCCGATACGCCCGTGGTATTCGCTCATAGCGTTGTCGGTCGTGCGGGTCTACGGGGCCCGTGGCGGTGGCTGGTCGGGTTCGGTGCGCGGCCGCTCGGCGCCGCCCTGTTCGCGGATCCACGCGTGGAGCGCTCCCCGCTCGCCTTTCGCGCTCTGCACGCCCATCATCTGCTGTTCCGGCGCGTGGCGTCGGTGCTCGCACGGTGCCCGGAAGTGCTGTGGGCGCGCCGATCCCTGTTCGTGCGAGAGGGGATACCGCTGCTGGTCACGGAAGTGTTTCTCCCGGGAGTCCTGGAGTTGCGTCGATGACACTGACCGAGCGTTTGTACCTCTACGGCAGGCTCATTCGGATCAACAGGCCGATCGGCATTCTGCTGCTCCTGTGGCCGACGCTGTGGGGGCTGTGGATCGCGGGCAACGGCAGGCCGGATGCGAAGACGGTGCTTGTCTTCATCGTCGGCACCGTACTCATGCGCTCGGCTGGCTGTGCAGTGAACGACTTTGCCGATCGTGATTTCGACCTGCATGTCACACGCACGAAGGAGCGGCCGCTTGCTTCAGGGCGGATCACCGCGGCGGAGGCACTCGGCATAGCGGCAGTGCTCGCGCTGCTGGCGTTTCTTCTGATCCTTCCGTACGGTCGCTTGGTGATTCTGCTGTCGGTGGTCGCGCTGTTGCTGGCCGGGACCTACCCGTTCACGAAGCGCTTTTTCGCCGTGCCGCAGGCCTATCTCGGAGTCGCGTTCGGTTTCGGCATTCCCCTCGCATTCGCGGCGATCGCCGGCGAAGTGCCGATCCTCGCGTGGGTGCTGCTCCTCGCGAACGTGTTCTGGTCGATCGCCTACGACACGGAGTACGCGATGGTCGATCGGGAGGACGACCTGCGGATCGGCATCAAGACCGCCGCGATCACCTTCGGCGACTACGACGTGATCGCCGTGATGGTCTGCCACGCGGTGAGCCTTGGCATTCTTGCCGCGATCGGCGCAGCGCTGGGACGGGGGCTGTTCTGGTTTGGCGGCATCGCGGTTGCGGCGGCACTGGCGGCGTATCAGTTCACGCTTATCCAGGACCGCGACCCGAAGGATTGCTTCAAGGCGTTCCTGCACAACAACTGGGTCGGCGCAGCGGTGTTTGCCGGCATCGCAGCCGACTATCTCTTCTATCCCTGACGCGTTCTTCTCACACGCGGGACGTTACCCACCGCTCCACCGCGTCCAGGCTGCGAAAATCGTCTACTGCGCGCACCTCGATACCGCCATCGAGCTCGCGCAGCATGCGCGACAGCGCTGTCCCGGGACCGATCTCCAGAACCGCGTGCGGATGAAAGCCGGCGATCGCTTCCATGCATGCGGCCCAGTCGATGGTGCGGCAGATCTGCGTTTCCAGCGCGCTGGCAGCGGCCGGCCCCGAGCGCACGACGCTAGCGTCGACACCGCTCAGCACGGGCGTATGCAGCCGATCGTGCATCCTCGTGCGCAGCTCGGCGCCGAAGCGTGTAGCCGCACTCGCGAGCATCGAGGTGTGCGAGGGCGTTGTGACGCCAAGCACCGTAGTCTTGCTCGCTCCCGATCTCAGCGCTTCGTTCGCGAGATCACTGAGCGCCATCCGCTCGCCGCCGGCGATGAAATGATCTGCGCCGTTGCGGATCGCGATCTCGGCGCCGTGCTTCTTGCAAAGCGCAGCCACCGCGCGCTCGGTGAGCCCGAGGACCGCGACCAATCCGGAAGGCGCGGAGACCGCCTCGTCCATGAGCCGTGCGCGGAGCGCCGCGAGGCTGATCGTTTCCACCGGCGGGAACGCGCCGGCGCAGGCGAAGGCCGTGAGTTCTCCCAGCGAATAGCCCGCGTAGAGTCCCGGTTGCGGGAGACGCGATGCGAGGGTCCGCCACGTGGCGAGTTGGTAAGCGCAGATGACAGGTTGGGCCACCCGGTTGGGGAAGAGCTGCTCGTGCGTGAGCGCTTCGAGCTTAAGTCCGAGTTCTTCTAGTGTGCTTCGTAGCGGTGCCGCAAGATCGGAGGGTGGATCGGCGAGCAGACGATCGACGTGCTCGCGCCGCTGCTCACCCTGCCCGTTGAAGAGAACGACCAGCGTCATGTACGAGCGCGGGGAAGCGTGCCGAGTGTGTGCAGGAAGAAGGTAACTGCAAGCAGATCCGCGCTCCCGCCAGGGCTCAGATTGCGGGCGACGAACTCGCGATGGATCGTGCAGGCTCGATCCAGCCAGTCGCTCGAAAGTGCGCCGCCTGCGCGCAGAAATTCGCCGGCGCGGTCGTGTGCGAATCGAAGTCCCGCGCGGCCACCACGCCACAGCAGGTTCGAATCGTCGAGGCGTGCGATCAACACGAAGAGCGCCTGCACCGCCGCGCGCCGATGGTCGCCGGCGATACGCAGAACCGACGCATAAGCCGGCAGACTTTCTTCGATCACGGTCGGAAAACCAGACGCTGCTTCCTCGCGGGCGCCGCCTACGCCGTAACGTCGCCTCACTTCGAGGCCGTGGGAGGTCGCCTCGCTCGTTCTTGCCGAAAGGCGTATCCCATGTCCCCAGCGCTCGGCGACCTTGCTGCACACCGCACGCGGCGTCAGCGTTTGTCCCGTGCTGCTCAGTCGGCCCGCCGCTGCACATAGCAAACCGAGATTGAAGATTGCACCGCGGTGCGTGTTGACCCCTGCGGTCGCGCGCGCCATGGCGCACTCAGCCTCGAGTCCCATGGCGCGCAGGGCGTGAAAGTCGGCTCCGTCCAGACCGGCGCGGGCGATCGCGGGAAAATAGCGGCGCAGCGCGAAGAGGCTGCGATGGAAGGTCGCCATGGTCATGTCGTGGTGGCTGCCGTTGTCGACGGGACTCACGAGGCCCGGCTTCGGATGCAGTGCGATCTCGTGGTACAGGCTGCTCGATGCAAGCGCACCGATGTGCGTGGCGATCGCCAGCGGAGACGGATACGCCCGGGATTCGTGGGCTGCTGGGAGGGCGAGCGTCACGCGAAAGACTCCATGAGCGTTTCAATGCGTGTGAGTGTCACGTGCTGAAGACCCTTCGCCAGCACTGAGGCGTCTCGGCCGAGGCCAAGCCGTGCCAGCTCGCGCCACGCGACGCAGCAGCCGTCGGGAAAGCGGATCTCGCCGTCGATCCGGAGCACACTCTCGTCCGATGCGCATTCGAGGGCTTTCAGCCACGGCGCGAGGGTCGAGGGTCGGGCGACATCGCACACCAGATCCACGTCGGAAGCGGCGTGGCGGTACGGCTCCTCCGCGAGGCACTCCCATGCCGTGGATCCGTACACGCCCACGACGATGCCGAGGTCCGCTGCGCGCTTCGACAGTGCCTCGAATGTGTGCACGCTCTCCGCCGGCAAGCGGGAAATGACCGCAGCGACCGAAAGCGGCGGCGTCGTACGCGCAACGTCGCTCTTCGCGACGGTGCAACGCACGCGGCGGCGACCGAGCCGCAAGGGTAAAACGGCGCCGAGCCGTATCGAATCAGCGTGCCCGTCCTGCCTTGTCACGACGAGGGGGTTTCCCTTGCCGATCCAATCTTCAATCCAGATCTGAACGCCGGCATCCATGACGACTGGATCGACCTCCGCGCCGCTGCGCAAATACGCGAGGTCGTGGCGCCGCAAGTGCGGCAGCATTTCAGTTTGCTGCGAGCGCCGCCACGACCGTCGGCTTCGCGTGCCTGCGGCCGCCCCGCTCCGCCCCGACTTCGTTGCGCAGATCGCGCTGCCGGAGCTGGGAATTGGCCTTGAGCTCGGCGATGGCCTGCTCGAGCAGCTCGGCGGAGGGTTCGCTCCAGATCGCGTGCACGCCGCCCATGCGCAGATAGTTCTCCGCGCCCGGCGCAAAGACCGGCGACTCGGCGGCGAGGGCAACGAGCCGTTCATGAGCGATTTTCGTCACGCGTGCCATCGCTCGCAGATCCATGACGCGTACCTGCGCGTCGGCGAGTGCGTAGGCGCGATCCGCCATGAGCCCGAACGACAGATAGCCACCGCTCACCGCCTCGGCGTACACGAGGCTCAGCATCGGGTGTCCCTTGCGCCGTGCGAGGTCGATGCAGCCTGCCAAGTGCGCGAGGTAGCCGTTGATCCCGATCAGCTCCTCATGGCGCGACAGGGCTTGGCCGCTCGTGTTCACCAGAAACAGGATCGGCCGTCCGGGATGGCCTTCGACTTCCGTCAGCACTCCATCGGCGAGGGCGAGCGCGATGCGGGCACCGATCGCTGCCGGGCCTGATGTGCCGAGCACCGCGATGGTTCCGGCGCTGGTTTCGGCAGTGCCGCGGACCAGTTGATCGCGGTCGGTAACGTCGTGGCCGCGCGGGAAGAGCGCGGGAAGCAGAGCATCTAGTCGCATGATGTCCTCACTGGCTTGGCAACGCGAACGAACTCGTCCGCTTCGAGCATGGGGAGCGCGGCGGGATTCTCGATTCCCAGCGATTGCCAGATCTCGAGGCCGTCGCGCATTCCGGCGAAGCGTCGGTCGCGCTCCACGAGGGCGGCATGCCGCGCGCGCAACTTCTCCAGCGTAGGAGGCTGCTCCCGAAGTGTCGGCAGCAGCGCCATCGTCGCTTCGCGAAACGCGGCGATGTCGTCGCGCACGATCCGATCGCAATCGCCGATCAGATAGCGATGCTTGCCGCCGGTCACGCGCCACACGAGGGCACGATCGCGGGAGTCGAACTCCTCTACTCCGGCGACAGTTTCGATCACCTCGGGTCCCGACATCGCGAGCCGACCTACGTCGCACATCACAAGTCGGTCGCACAGCCGGGCGACGATGCCGGTCCCGCCGAACGCGCCGCAGATGCCGCCGATCAGCCCGACCACCGGGATGCCGGCGGCACGCACATCGAGCAGCGCGCGCATGACTTCGGAAATCGCGATGAGACCGGCATTCGCCTCGTGCAAGCGGACGCCGCCGGAATCGATGAGCAGCAGCACCGCTTTGGGCGGCTTGCGATCGCCCGTCGCAGCAGACCGACGAGCTTCGCACCATGGACTTCGCCGACGGCGCCGCCCATGTAGCTGCCCTCCTGCGCCGCGATCATGACTTCTTCTCCGTCGAGTCGACCGCGTCCGATGACGACACCGTCGTCGAAGGCGCAAGGAACGTCGAGCTGCGGCAGGTGCGGGCTCATGATGCGTTCGCGCGGACCGAGGATTTCGTGGAAAGCTGCCGGGATCGAGCAGGCCGACGACACGCTGGCGCGCGCTCGCCTCGTAAAAGCGTGAGCAGTGCGCAGACTTGCGGGCGCGGCACTCATGCTGCGTCTCCTTCGAACTCTTCGACGGCTTGGTCGAGACGCAGGCTCACTACCGCCGGTGTCGCGCCCGTATCGTTGATCGTGACGAGCACGTCGGCGAGGGGATGCCGCGCGGAGAAATCGGCGAGCACTGCACGCCACGTTTCGCCGAATCCGACGCGGCGGTGTCGACGACGACACGCATGCCGCCGCCGAGATCCGTTTCTCGATCAGCACTTCGAGATTGCCCGACGAGACGACTCCCGCAAGGGAGTGCTCGGACGCTCCCGCTACCTTCTTGCCCTTGAACTCGAACTGCAGTTGTTCCATGTCCGCTCCTCTTTCGAATGTCTACGAGGCGTTACCAGTTCCTGAAGCGCTTGGGCGGATCGTACAGTCCGCCCGACCAGCGCACGAGATCCTTGACCGATCGCGCGGCGAGCAGATCGCGCGTGGCGTCGCGCTTGTCGATGCCGAGGTCCTCGGGGCGCCGGATCACGCCGCGATCGCGCAGGTTCTCGACCATGCGCCGGTCGCGGGCGACGCCCACTGGCGTATACCCGGCGACACCGCGGATCGCCTGCTCACGCTCTTCGGCCGTGCGACACAGCAGCAGATTGGCAATGCCTTCCTCGGTGACGATGTGGGTCACGTCGTCGCCGTGGATCATGATCGGCGGCAGTGCCATGCCCATGCTGTCCATGAGCTCCCACGCGTCGAGCCGCTCGACGAAGGTCGACTGCATGTGCTCGCGGAAGGTCTCGACCATCTGGACCACGAGCTTCTGTCCGCGGGTGAACACGCCGCCGAGGCTGCGCTGGCGACCAGCCTTGAGCCAGGTCTCGGACGCATGCCGCCGTCCTCGCGCATCGGCACCCATGTTCGGCGCACCGCCGAAGCCGGCGATGCGGCCCAGCGTCGCGGTCGAGCTGTTGCCGGCCAGATCGATCTGCAGCGTCGAGCCGATGAACAGGTCGCAGGCGTAGAGGCCGGCGGTCTGGCAGAGGGCGCGGTTCGAGCGCAGCGTGCCGTCGCGTCCGGTGAAGAAGACGTCGGGCCGCGCCGCCACGTAGTCTTCCATTCCGAGTTCGGAGCCGAAGCAGTGCACCGTTTCGACCCAGCCCGACTCGATGGCCGGGATCAGCGCCGGGTGCGGGTTCAGCGCCCAGTGTTTGCAGATCTTTCCCTTCAGACCCAGCGACGGCGGCAAAGGTCGGCAGCAGCAGCTCGATCGCGGCGGTGTCGAAGCCGATGCCGTGATTCAGGCGCTGCACGCCGTATTCCGCGTAGATGCCCTTGATCGCCATCATCGCCATCAGCACCTGGATGTCGCTGATCTGCGCCGGATCGCGGGTGAACAGCGGCTCGATGAAGTGAGGGCGTGGCGCGACACGAGAAGTCGACCCAGTCCGCCGGGATGTCGACGCGCGGCAGCGTCGCCGTTGACCAGTTCGTTGACCTGCGCGATCACGATGCCGCCCTTGAACGCCGTCGCCTCGACGATCGCCGGCGTGTCTTCGGTGTTCGGGCCGGTGTAGAGGTTGCCGTGCGCATCGGCCGCCTGCGCGGCGACAAGCGCGACACGTTCGGCGTCAGGTCGACGAAGTAGCGCGCGAACAGTTCGAGGTAGGTGTGGATCGCGCCGATCTCGATCTTGCCCGGTCCGAGACCAGCTTCGCGAGCCGCGCACCCTGCGGACCGGAAAACGAGAAGTCCAGCTTCGACGCCGATGCCGCTGCTCGAACAGGTCCAGGTGCTCGGCAGCGCCAGCACCGACTGCACGCATGTGCAGGTCGTGCACGCGTTGCCGGGTCGAGCAGCGCGCCAGCGCCTCCGCCAGGAAGTCGGCCTGCTTCTGGTTGTTGCCTTCGAGGCAGACGCGGTCGCCCGGCTCGATCACCGCTTCGAGCAGATCGGCGCGTACGGGATCGGCGTCGACCCGCTTGCCGTGCGCGCCAGCCGAGGCGGCCGCGCGATCGCGTGCGCGCATCGGTTGTTGCGCGCGCGGTGTTCCATTCCTGTGACGTTCATGGGAATCCTTCTCCTCGTTTTTCTTGAACAGAGCAACCGTTTCCCCGTTGCCGAGCATTCACCTTCGGCAACGGGGTGCGGACTGTTACGCGAAGACGACGAAGAGCAGCCAGACGACCACCGGCGCGACCACGGTGACCGTCGCGCCGTAGGCCATCAGCTGGCGGAAGAAGCGGTCTGCGGTCGACACCCTGGGCATTCGCGAGCACAAGCGCGCCGTTGGTCGAGAACGGGCTCACATCGACGATCGTCGACGCTACCGCCATCGCGGCGATGAAGCCGATCGGCACTGCACGCCGCCCTCCCGACTGCAGGAATGGCACGGCCAGCGGAATGAGCGAGCCGAGCACCGCGGTCGATGAGGCAAACGCCGAGACGATCGCGCCGACAGACACAGCAGCAGCGCTGCTATCAACGGCGAGGTGAGACCGGCGACGCTGTGGCCGACGAAGTCGATAGTGCCCATCTTCTCCAGAACGCCGACGTAGGTGCTGACGCCGACGATGAGCATGATCTCGGGCCATGAGACCTGTCCGAGGGCGCGCTTCTGCAGGTTCGGAGCGATGAGCGAGAGGATCAGGGCGATGGTGATTGACACGAAGCCGATGTCGAGGTTGTAGACGAGCGTGAGCACCGCGAGGGCAATGAGCCCGATCACGGTGAGAATCTGATAGGGCTTCGAAGTTGGCGTTGCCTGTTCGGTGTGATGATCCTCCAACAGGGAGTCCGGCCCCTTCTTGATCTCCTCGCTTCGTTGCGTTTGCGCTACTGCTTCGGCGTCACCATAGACCTGCGGGCCTTCCTGGGCACGCGTCACGTTGACGTGGGGAATCGCCTGGGCGGCTGCCCCGACCGCCGCGCGCTGCCCGAGCAGCTTGCGTCCGCCCATGAACATGAAGAGCAAGACACACACTGCGAAGTTGACGCCGAGACTCGCGAGCATCGTGAAGATCTCATTCAGTGGCAGGCCGGCCTTCTCGACAACCTTGTTGGTGATGCCGCCGTAGATGCTGATGGGCGAGAAGCCACCGCCCTGTGCGCCGTGGACTACCATCAGGCCCATGAGCAAGGGGCTGATCTTGTATTTGTGCGGCAAACCCGAGGGCGATCGGCGCGATGATCGCCACCGCGGCGGGGCTGACGGCTCCAACCGCAGTGAGTACTGCGGCAATGAAGAACATGATCCAGGGGATTGCAGCGATCCGTCCTCGCACCGCACGCACTGCCAGCTGAACGAGCCAGTCGATCGTGCCATTGTTCTGAGCGATGGCGAACAGGTAGGTGATGCCTACAAGGGTGAGGAACAGGTCGCCGGGCAGAAAAGAAATGATCGTCTTCGTGGTCAGGCCGGCGATCAGGGTGCCGACGAGGAAGGCGCCCACGAACGCGAGCACCCCCATGTTGACTGGCAGCGCGGTCGCGACCACGAACATCAGGACAAGCGCGTATATGGAGATCAAGTGGTTCGAGAACATGATGCGTTGTCTCCGTGGGGGCGTTATCGACGGGCTGGCTGCACTGAGACTTCCCGAACTGCAACGAACGCGACAAGCTGGCTTGCTTTAATCATTTCTTCTCCTCCACTGAAGATGATGCGTGGTCTGCGTCAGCAGAAAGAATAGCGTTTTCCCGCGGAATTGCGGAGCTGAAAGTCTGATCATGCAAATGAAAAAAGCATTTCCTGCGGAAAAGCAGGCCGTAAAGCCCGCCCGGTCGAGATTTTCCGACTTGGCCTGCGCCTTAAGAGAGCAAAACACAATTTGTAATTATATCGTGTATTATGTCAATATCAGCTGCTGAAAATTACCGTCAAGCCGAGGTGAGAGCGCTTCGGGGCGGGCCGATGCCGCCGAACGAGCGATTGAATTCCTGCACAGCTTGACGCTGAGCCAGCAGGTGATCGTGCATGATCTTCTCCGCCGCCGATGGGTTGCGGTTCTGAAAAGCCGCCATCAACAGTCGGTGCTCGCTCAACGAGGCTTCGAGCCGCCCAGGAAGATTGAGTTGCCGTCCTCGCATGAGCTTCAGGAATTTTCTGAGTTCGTTCGTTACCCGCTGCAGCCAGCGGTTGCCGGCGAGTTCCTGCACGGATAGGTGGAACACATAGTTCTGGTCGTAGTAAGTAACAACGTCCCCTTGCGCCGCTGCTCCCTCGAGCTTTTCGTGAATTGCCTGGAGTCGAGCGATATCTTCCGGCGTGGCCTTGCGGGCCGCTTCATAGGCGCAGCGTCCTTCGAGGAGTGCCATGACCGGAAATATCTCGTCGAGGTCGTGCTCGGTGAGGTCCGCAACAAACGCGCCCCGCCGAGGACGAAGCTCGACCAGCCCTTCAGCTTCGAGTACCTTGAGCGCTTCCCGCAGCGGAGTGCGGCTGATGCCCATCTCTTCCGCGAGTTTCGGCTCGTCGATCCACTCGCGGGGGCGAAGCTCCTGGCTAAGGATCCTTTCGCGCAAGAGCTCGGCGACCTCCTTGAATAGAACCTGGCGGTGTACTTTCTCAGCCACTCTTACCCTTGCTTGGCAATGATGTCTAAAATTATTTGTAATTATACGAGCTCTAAAGAGGAAGGGTAAGCTGATGCGTTACCGTGACCTGCGCGACTTCATTGAGCAGCTCGAACAGAAAGGCGAGCTGAAGCGCGTCGGCGCCGAAGTCGATCCCTGTCTTGAGATGACGGAGATCTGCGACCGCGTGCTGCGTGCGGGCGGGCCGGCGATTCTGTTCGATCGTCCGAAGGGTCACAGTATCCCGGTGCTTGGCAATCTCTTCGGGACGCCGCGGCGCGTCGCGATGGGGATGGGTGAGGAATCGGTCGAGGCTCTGCGGGAAATCGGAAAGTTGCTTGCCTACCTTAAGGAACCGGAGCCGCCCAAAGGGCTGAAGGATGCCTGGGAAAAACTGCCGATGCTGAAGCAGGTACTGAGCATGGCACCCAGGGAGGTCGGGCGGGCGCCGTGCCAGGAGGTGGTGTGGGAAGGTCAGGACGTCGATCTCGCGCGCCTGCCGATTCAGACCTGCTGGCCAGGCGATGCAGGGCGGCTCATTACCTGGGGGCTCGTGGTCACGCGTGGCCCGCACAAGGCTCGTCAGAACTTGGGGATCTACCGGCAACAGGTCATCGGCCGCAACCGCGTGATCATGCGTTGGCTCGCGCATCGCGGCGGGGCGCTCGATTTTCGCGACCACGTTCTGTTGGACCCAGCGGAGCCGTTCCCGGTCGCCGTCGCGCTGGGTGCGGACCCGGCCACCATCCTCGGAGCGGTCACCCCAGTGCCCGACACGATCTCCGAGTACCAGTTCGCGGGCTTGCTGCGCGGTGCAAAGACGGAATTAGTGAAGTGCGTGGGATCGTCGCTCCAGGTGCCGGCTTCGGCGGAGATCGTCCTCGAAGGTGTGATCCACCCGAATGACGAGGCGGCCGAGGGGCCGTTTGGAGATCACACGGGGTACTACAACGAGTGCGATCGCTTCCCCGTATTCACGATTGCCCGCACCACGATGCGGCGCGATCCGATTTACCACAGCACGTACACGGGAAAGCCGCCGGACGAACCCGCCGTGCTCGGTGTCGCCCTGAACGAGGTATTCGTGCCGCTGCTGCAGAAGCAGTTCGGTGAGATTACCGATTTTTACCTGCCACCGGAGGGCTGCTCTTACAGGCTGGCGGTAGTGAGCATGAAAAAGCAGTACCCCGGTCACGCCAAGCGGGTAATGTTCGGCGTGTGGTCATTTCTGCGGCAATTCATGTACACAAAATTCATTATCGTCGTGGATAACGACGTGGATGTCCGCGATTGGCAGGAAGTGATCTGGGCGCTGACGACCCGTGTCGACCCTGCACGTGATACCGTGCTGGTAGAAAACACGCCGATCGACTACCTCGATTTTGCCAGTCCGGTTTCGGGACTCGGATCGAAGATGGGAATCGATGCCACCAACAAGTGGAAAGGCGAGACCGAACGGGTATGGGGTACGCCAATCGCGATGGACCCCAAAGTGAAGGCGCGTGTCGATGCAATCTGGGCTGATCTCGGCATCGAGCGGCCTGGACAATGAAAAAACCCGCCGAAGCGGGTTTTTGGTCGAATGTAAGCGATCCTCAGAAGTCGTAGCCGATGCCCAGCGAAAACCCGGGATATCGACGGAAGTCCCGCTGCGCATCGAAGACGAAACCGCCTACCCGATCGGACGGCATGAGATTCTCCCCGCCCTTCAGGCCATAGCGGGGGTCACCGAGCTGACCGTAGAACGAGAGCCCGCTGCGACTGCCTCCAGGAGGCTGGACAGTGGATCGCAGACCTTGGTCCTTGCTGGAATCCTTGAAGTTCGGCGCGTAATGAAACGTCACAACGCCGCCCTCGTTGTTCGCGCTGGCGGAATCGACGCTCAGACTGCTTTTCGGGGCAGTTGGCAAGTAGCTACGCGCGACCCTGCTGTCACCATTGCTCGGCACTCTCAATCCTCGATACGAGCCCCAAGAGTCCGGGTCGCTACCAACGAGCGCAGGATCCACCCCTCCTGCCCTCACCGGCATCGCGACGAGGATCCCAAGCATTAACCTGATTGCAATTGTCCGTACCATTGTCAGCCCCCATGGGAGCACTCTTCCTCCGCTAATTCTAGATGATGGGAACGGTAAAGGAAAAGGGTCCGCCCGCCGGTGGGAACGGGACGAGGAGCGGGTGTTGTAAAGTCAGTACACCCGTTCGACCAGCGTCAGGTAAAAGTAGGTCCGGAATGGGTTCGGAAAGGTGTTTCGGTGCAGCGAATGCGCCTGGGTCGGGTCGTTCCGCCTCCGACGGCTCTCACGGCCGCTCGTAAACCCACTCCAGGACCGTATCCTGTAAAGGTGCCGCCGCGCTCGCGCGCGGATGGTTCACGATGCAAACCACTACTGTCCTGCGTCCCCTTGCGTCCAGCACATAACCGGCGACGCTTTTGACCCCGTCGAGGGAGCCGGTCTTGATGTGTGCTTGTCCGGCGACGCCGGCATCCTTGAGTCTCTTCCTCATTGTGCCGTCCACCGCCACGAGCGGCAGCGACGCCATCAACTCCGGCATCACCGCGCTGTGATAGGCCGAGGTAAGAAGTTCACCGAGATGCCGGGCGGAGATCCGCTCTACCCGGGAAAGTCCCGACCCGTTTTCCAGTACGAGTTCGGGAAAGTTCAGTCCCTTCCGCTGCAGCCACTGGTGGATGGCGACGGACGACTTCTCTGCCGTGGCCGGCGCCCCGTACATTTGTGTGCCGATGGTCAGGAACAGCTGCCGCGCCATGACGTTGTTGCTGAACTTGTTGATGTCCCGCACAACTTCCGCAAGCGGTGGCGACTCCCACGTGAAAAGCAGCCGTGCATTTCCTGGTGCGAAGCCATCCCGCACGGTGCCCGAAATACTGCCTCCGAGTTCTTCCCACAGATGGCGGATGAGTCCGCCCGTGTAGGACACATGGCGCAGCGCGCTGAGGTAGAAGCTGCGCTCGCCGCAACTCAGCGCGAACGTGCCGCGAAAGCTCACGCGAGCCGTCCTTCCGTCGTCCTGCAATTGCGGACCCAGCAGTGCCTTCCAATCGCCGCAGCCGCCGTCGGTGACCGTAATGCGGCTCTCGACCTGCACGTTGCGAAGCGGCGGGTCCACGAGCAGTTTCACCGTGCGCGTTTCGGAATCCGGGAGCAACTGGATGCGCAATGCCTTGAAGTTGACGAGCAGCGCGTCCGGATCGACGTTGTAGGCGCGAGTCGGATCGCCGTCGAAACGCGCCGGATCTCCTTCCTGCGGCGCAAACATGCGCCGGTCGAGCACCAGATCGCCCCGCACTTCCTTGAGACCACGGTTCCGCAGTCCGCGCAGCAGCAGCCAAAGGTTCTCGATGGTCAGCTTGGGATCACCGCTGCCCTTGAGCACCAGATCGCCATTCAGTACCCCTCCTTTCAGCACGCCGTTCGCCCATGCCTCGGTCTTCCAGGTGAACGCCGGGCCGAGTATCTCCAGGCCGGCGTATGTCGTAAGGAGCTTCATGGTGGACGCCGGATTCATCGCCCGATCCGCGCTTTCAGCGAACACCACACGCCCTGTTTCCGGGTCCTGGATGAAAACCCCGAAGGCATCGGCGGGTAATCCGGCTGCAATTGCCGCCTGCTGAGTCGGCGGGACGATGGACGAAACGCTCTCCGGCAGGGCCGCAAAGGCCGGTGTCACCAGCGCCACAAAAAATGCGCTGCGCAGCAATCCGTTGCGAATGCGTGTGGAGATGATCTTCACAAGTCTGCAGTCGCCGCGTCCAGCGTTTCGAGTGCGCGTTCGGCGAGCAGCGCCATCTCCGCATCGCTTATCACGTATGGCGGCATGAAGTAGACCGTGGCGCCGATGGGTCGCAGCAGCAGTTCGCGCTTCAGTGCTTCGGCGAAAAAGCGGCGCGCGAAGAGCGGGTCCGGCGATTCGACGTCGAATGCCCAAATCATGCCGACATGTCTGAAGTCCTTGACTTTCGAGTGCGTGGCGAGCGGCGCGCAAAGCGCGGTGAAGGTCTCCGCTTTTGTGCGGTTTGTGGCGATCACGTCGTCGCGTTCGAACAGATCGAGCGTGGCAAGCGCCGCACTGCACGCAAGGGGGTTGCCGGTATACGAATGAGAGTGGAGAAAGCCACGCGCGAATTCGTCGTCGTAAAACGCGTCGTAGATTTGATCCGTCGCCAGCACGACCGAAAGTGGCAGGTAGCCGCCGGTCAGACCCTTCGACAGACAAAGAAGATCAGGGGCGATGGCTGCCTGGTCGCATGCGAACATGGTGCCGGTGCGCCCGAATCCGACCGCGATCTCATCCGCGATCAGGTGCACGCGATAGCGATCGCAAAGCGCACGCGCGCGCGTCAGGAATTCGGCGTGATACATCGCCATTCCGGACGCGCATTGCACGAGCGGCTCCACGATGACGGCAGCAGTCTCGGCGTGTTGCTGCTGGAGTCGCTGATGCAGCGCTTCCGCGCAGGCGATGGCGTAATCGCGCGGCGACGTACCCTGCGGAGCAAGGCGCGTATCCGGCGACGGCGCGATATCCGCGGTGCGCAGCAGAGGTGCATACGTGTCCCGGAAAAGTGCGACATCCGTAACTGACAGCGCACCGAGCGTCTCGCCGTGATAGCCATTAGCGAGGCCGATGAAGCGCGTCTTCTCCGGCTTTTCGGCATTCCGCCAGAAGTGAAAGCTCATCTTGAGCGCAATCTCGATTGCGGATGCACCGTCGGACGCATAGAAACAGTGGCCAAGACCAGCGGGGACCCTTGCAGCAAGGCGTTCCGAGAGTTCCACCACGGGTGCGTGCGTGAAACCGGCGAGCATGACGTGCTGGAGACTGCCGAGCTGATCCTTGATACGGGAGCGGATATGTGGATGGCCGTGGCCGAAGAGGTTTACCCACCACGAGCTGATGGCATCGAGATATCGATTACCCTCGTAGTCGTACAGCCACATGCCCTCGGCTTTCTCGATCGGCGTCAGCGGCAGCCATTCGTGCTGCTTCATCTGGGTGCATGGGTGCCACACCGAGGCGCTCGAGCGATGCAGCCAGGTTTCATTACTGTGGGATCGAGACGATGCCATGAGTTGAATTGCGGACAGGCGGGGCTTGAACTGCGCAGCATTCCGCGCGACGGTACGCCGGCCCAATGACGACGCACCTTTCGAGGGTTTCGTTGGGCACCGAACTTGCTAAAATCAAACCGAGTGTATCACGCTGCAATGGGAGTCCGGACCATGGAAATCCTTGAGCGAATCGAAGCACAGATTGTGGCGAATCAGCTACCGTTGTTCGCGGTCACCATTGCGGCGGTACCGTGCCCGGATACCCCCGTCATCCTCACACTGCATTGGCATGGCTTCGTGCGCGAGCGGTTGGTCGAACGCGACGATGCCCAGGTCATTTCCTACACGCCCATACCGAGTTCCGCGCTGCAGGTCAACGATCGCTGGACGGACATACTCGACCTCGACCGGGCGGCGATGGCGGCGGGTTGGGAGCTGGGTGCGTGGGATGTGGCCCGCGCGGAACACCCCTCCTGCACACGACCGGGAGCCGACACCAGCGAGGCGATCGATTGCCTCACCGCGTTTGGCGCTTTTCCATTCGGAATGAACGGGCAGCACGCCGTGGTCGCCGATGCGCCCGACACTGACGAGTTGCTCGATCTTGCAGGTAGACGCGGCTATCTCATGTGGTTGTTCCGTCCGGTGCGCGGTGGCATCTGGGGAGAAGTGGCGAACGATGCGACCCTGCTGCCGGGAGGCACGCGCGAACCGCCGTGTCCGTACACGCCCACCCGTCCGGCACTGAAATCCGCCAGCCGTACCGTTTACCGCTTCGGGCTGTCCGCTTCCGGCGCACTGTCGTAAAACCGCGCGCATCTACCTGCCGCGGCTACGGAAACAGCGGCAGCAAGTAATCCCATCCGACTTCGTCGGCGCTCCGCGCCTGCATTTGAGCTTGGCGCACGTGGTTCGAAGCAACGGCATTCAAGTGCTGGCTCATTCCCCCGTAGAAATTCGCCACGCCCACGGCGAAGGGCGCCCCATCCGGTGGCTTCCTTCCCTTCTCGACCTTAGTTGCAGACCATCTGCGACGATTTTGCAAACCATCTGATTCCGTACACAAACTGAAGGGCAGTTGGTTTGCAAAGTAAGCTGGAAGAAACGGGAAGAAAGGCGGCTATTCGGGATGGCGGACCAGTAAAGGGATTCGAGGCGGTCAGGCCCTGGCAACGCGGGTAAGGGAGAAGATTTGCAACATTGCCAGAAATCGGGCTTCCGGCTGTTGGCGCGCGAACGAAAATACCCAGTTGTTATGAGGTAGTGCGCGACGAAAATTACCCAGGGTGATTAACCTTCCTGCTCGTTTGTCGAGCAGGGCTAAAAGGAGATGATCACCATGAATAATCTGGGAAGAGTTCGACGTTTGTATTACCGTGATGGGCTTGTCGTTGTCGGAGATTGAGAGGCGCACGGGCCTGACGCGCAAGACGGTGAGGCGCTGGCTGAAGGCGGCGGAAGGCACGGAGCCGAAGTATCGACGGCGCCCTGCTGAGGACATCAAGATCGCGCCCTTCGCGGCGCAGCTGACCCAAGCGCTGGAAGTCGATGCGCGGCGCCCCAAGCGTGACCGGCGCAGTGCGCTGAAGCTGTTCCGCGAAATGCAAGGCCACGGGCTTTGACGGCGACTACAGCCGGGTGACCGAATTTGTTCGACGCTGGCGCGAGCATGGCGGACAGGCGCTGGTCAACGCCTATGTCCCGCTGCGCTTTGAACTGGGCGAAGCCTTCCAGTTTGACTGGAGCGAAGAACACCTGGTGATTGGCGGGGTCTGGCGCAAGATTCTGGCAGCGCACCTGAAACTGTGTGCCAGCCGGGCCTTTGTGCTGCAGGCGTACCCGACGCAAAGCCATGAGATGCTGTTCGACGCCCACACGCGCTCCTTCATTGCGTTGGGCGGCATTCCCGCGCCGCGGCATCTACGACAACATGAAGACCGCGGTGGACAAGGTCAAGCGGGGCAAGGGGCGCACGATCAACACGCGCTTTGCCGCGATGGCCTCGCACTACCTGTTCGATCCCGATTTCTGCAACGTGGCCAGCGGCTGGGAGAAAGGCGTCGTCGAGAAGAACGTCCAGGACAGCCGGCAGCCGCATCTGGCAGGACGCCGCCAAGGAACGGTTCGGCTCATTTACGGAACTCAACCTCTGGCTGCTGGCACGGTGCCGGGCGCTGTGGCACGAACTACGCCATACCGAGTACGGTGATCTGACCATTGCCGAAATGCTCGAACAGGAGCAACCGCAGCCTGATGCCGATGGTCGCCCCGTTCGATGGCTACGTCGAGACCTGGGCAAAGTCTCCAGCACCTGCCTGGTGAGTTTCGATCGCAGTCGTTACTCGGCGCCCTGTGAGCTGGTCGGGCAGATGGTCAGTGTGCGGATCTACCCGGAGCGCATCGACTTCGTCGCCCACGATAGCCGTGGTGGCCAGCCATGCACGCTGCTTCGAGCGCAACCAGACCCGTTACGACTGGCAGCACTACATTCCGGCTCGCCTTTGCGCTGATGCGCATGGATCTGGTCATTCTCGACGAGCTGGGCTATCTGCCCTTCAGCCAAGCCGGCGGGGCGTTACTGTTCCACGTGCTGTCGAAGCTCTACGAGCATACCAGCGTGATGATCACGACCAATCTGACCTTCGGCGAGTGGGCCAGCATCTTCGGCGACGCGAAGATGACGACCGCGCTGCTCGATCGCCTGACGCATCACTGCCACATCGTGGAAACGGGCAACGAGTCCTACCGCTTCCGCCACAGCAGCGCGACCGCCAAGTCGCGCATCAAGTCTCGTGAGCAAAGCAAGCGATCCAAATCAACCGCCGAGGGAGCGCCAATCTGAGTCGCCGTTGCTCGGGGAAATCTGCCCCTGGCCACGCCCTGTGCGGCCCTCCGCGCAACCGACGCTCTCGTGATCAAGCACCAAGACACCCATAACAACGGAGGTGCCAAACCCGCCGACTCCACTACACTTACACATAGGCCGCGCTATGACAGGCGGCCATCGCCCCTGGGTAATCCATCAACGTGCACGCCTGGGTAATATTGGATGCGCGCCGACACACTGGCTCTCCGTAGTCGGTGCGCTGCAGCATTGCAAACCATCTGCGCCGATTTTGCAAACCATCTGATTCCGTACATCCGTACACATGCCCCTTGATTTTTGGGGGCCGAGTCCCTATTCTTCTGGCACTCTCCGGCAGAGAGTGCTAGCAGGCTCGCTGCCATTTTGTGAGTAACCTCGTACAATCAATCAGTTAGGAGAAGGAAGTATGAAGATTCGTCCTCTGCATGACCGAGTCATCGTCAAGCGTCTGGAGGAAGAGCGCAAGACGGCGTCCGGCATCGTCATCCCGGATACCGCAGCCGAAAAGCCTGACCAGGGCGAGATCGTCGCTGTTGGCCAGGGCAAGATTCTCGAAGACGGCAAGGTGCGGCCCCTGGAAGTCAAGGCGGGCGACCGTGTTCTCTTCGGCAAATATTCCGGCCAGACCGTCAAGGTGCACGGCGAGGAACTCCTCGTAATGCGCGAAGAAGACATCATGGGGATCGTCGAAGCAGCGTGAAATCGCGCCGCGAGTGACCTGTTGAGAAAACCCGATTAGGAGAAGTAAGCAATGCCTGCCAAAGACGTAAAGTTTCATGATCATGCCCGTCACAAGATCGTTGCCGGCGTGAACGTGCTCGCCGACGCGGTTAAAGTTACCCTCGGCCCGAAGGGCCGCAACGTCGTGCTGGAGCGTTCGTTCGGCGCTCCCACCGTGACCAAGGATGGCGTATCGGTCGCCAAGGAAATCGAGCTGAAGGACAGGTTCGAGAACATGGGCGCGCAGATGGTGAAGGAAGTCGCGTCCAAGACTTCGGATGTCGCCGGTGACGGCACCACCACGGCCACCGTGCTTGCCCAGTCCATCGTGCAGGAAGGCATGAAGTTCGTGGCCGCCGGCATGAACCCGATGGACCTGAAGCGCGGCATCGACAAGGCCGTTGCCGCCACCACGGAAGCGCTGAAGAGCATTTCCAAGCCCTGCACTACGAGCAAGGAAATCGCTCAGGTGGGCGCGATCTCCGCGAACGCCGATGAGGACATCGGCAAGATCATCGCCGATGCGATGGACAAGGTTGGCAAGGAAGGCGTCATCACCGTCGAAGACGGCAAGAGCCTCGCCAACGAACTCGAAGTCGTCGAAGGTATGCAGTTCGACCGCGGTTACCTCTCGCCGTACTTCATCAACAACCCCGACAAGCAGATCTCGGTGCTCGAGAATCCCTACGTGCTCCTGCACGATAAGAAGATCTCCAACATCCGTGATCTTCTTCCGGTGCTCGAGCAGGTCGCCAAGGCCGGGCGTCCGCTGCTGATCATTGCAGAGGATTGCGACGGCGAAGCGCTCGCAACACTGGTCGTCAACAACATCCGCGGCATTCTCAAGACCTGCGCCGTGAAGGCGCCGGGCTTCGGCGACCGCCGCAAGGCCATGCTCGAGGACATCGCGATCCTCACCGGCGGCACGGTCATCGCCGAGGAAGTCGGGCTCTCCCTGGAGAAGGCGACCCTGAACGATCTCGGCCAGGCCAAGCGCATCGAGATCGGCAAGGAGAACACGACCATCATCGACGGCGCCGGTGACGGGAAGAACATCGAAGGCCGCGTGAAGCAGATCCGTGCACAGATTGAAGAAGCCACCAGCGACTACGATCGCGAGAAGTTGCAGGAGCGGGTCGCCAAGTTGGCTGGCGGCGTTGCGCTGATCAAGGTCGGTGCCGCGACCGAAGTCGAAATGAAGGAAAAGAAGGCACGCGTCGAGGATGCGCTGCACGCAACGCGGGCTGCAGTCGAGGAAGGCATCGTGCCGGGCGGCGGCGTGGCGCTGTTACGCTGTCGTGAAGCTGCTGCCAAGACCAAGGGTGACAACCCCGACCAGGAAGCCGGCATCAAGATCGTGCTGCGCGCCCTCGAAGAGCCCCTTCGCACCATCGTCGACAACGCAGGCGCCGAAGCGTCCGTGGTGGTGAACAAGGTGATGGAGGGCAAGGGCAACTATGGTTACGACGCCCAGACCGGCGAGTACGGTGATCTGGTCGCAATCGGTGTGGTCGATCCTACCAAGGTGACGCGTTGCGCGCTGCAGAACGCTGCGTCAGTCGCCGGGTTGATCCTGACCACCGATGCCATGGTTGCGGAGTTGCCCAAGGACGAGAAGCCGATGCCAGGAGGCGGCATGGGCGGAATGGGTGACATGGATATGTAAGAGATGTTCTGCCGTGGCCGATGGCTGCGGCGAAGCTATACTCAAAAGGCAAAAGGCCCCGCTTCGGCGGGGCTTTTTTCTTTCACGGCACGCGGTGGAAGAGGAGATTTGGTAGCAGGAACAAACTGCTGCGGGCGGTATAAAACCGAAAGGTCCTCGCCTTGTTCGGGTAGGTTGGCGATGCTAGAATCGGCGCCCTCGCGGGCGCTCTATTGCATGTGCGTGCAGCGCGGACGCGGTCACAGGCACCGCGAAATTGCCAGATTGTTCCCGAGATGGCCAAGTAGCTCAGTCGGTAGAGCAGAGGACTGAAAATCCTTGTGTCGGTGGTTCGATTCCGCCCTTGGCCACCATAATAATCAGCTAGTTATAGAGCATATCTGTCTGTCCAATTTGCCTCAATCTAAATTCGGTAGCCGTCCGGTAGCCGTTCATCCAAAGTGCCCCCCTCTCCAATGAGCATCCGACCAAGATAGCCGCACCTAGCCCGAGGCTGATCCTTAGGGCGAACACCGTCGACCCTTGCCCGGCTGGCGCGGCCTCCTATTAAGGGCCAGCGTGGACGGGTGCTATGCTCAAGCGGAATTACGGACTAATTGAGGCCGCTGAATACCTCAGCGCGGAAACGGGGAAAGCACTTTCGACACGAGATGTCCTAGATAGCGTGGCGAGGGGCGAAATCCGTGCGTGCTTCTGGTTCGCCGGGGGTCTCACGCTTTTCCGGGATGACGGGCTTGATGAGAAGATCGGAAGGACTCCATTGGAGTTTCGTGGCTACTTGCAAATACCGGCGTCGTCAGTATCGCCCAACGGCGACATTTCTCCGTTTGATCGGGCATCAATTATCGAGGTCACCAAGTTGATAGCTGGTGAGCCAATGCCTTCCGATTTGACGTGCGGAAGGCACTTCGTGGGCTCGTATGACATGGTCCTTACAGACGATGATATAGATATTCGCGCTATACCTTTTGAGGTCTGTTTGGACGAAATCGTGATTCCGGCGCGTGATCTGCTGGATTTGACACCAAGAAATCAAAGCACGGAAAAACCGGTGACAACGACCGAGCGGAACAGCCAGCTAACGATCATCGCGGCACTTTGTGATCGTCTGGGGATCAACCATCAAGAGCGGGGCGCGGCGAGCCGAATAGCCAAAATGACCGAGGAAATCGGTGCTCCGGTGTCCGATGACACCGTGCGGCGGGTGCTGGCGAAAATCCCCGGTGCGCTGGAATCCCGCATGAAATAAAGAGGTAATGCCGCATGCGGTTTTCCTGATTCCGCATTCGGCCTGCACGGATATCGGAAAAACGAGGATTGCGTCTCAACGTGGACGGAGTAATCCTCAATGAACCATCTTCCTCAGACCGGCTACCTGCGCCTTAGCCGGATTATTGGCCAGCCGGCCGTAACCGAAGAGCAAGCTGAAACAAATCGCAAGCGCGGCAAGGGACCTCGGAAAGCGCGTCCGGCAATCCCTCCCCTGATCCCCGTCGGAAGATCCAGTTGGTGGGACGGGGTCCGCACTAAACGCTACCCGCAGCCCGTAAAAACCCTCGGGCCGCGCATTACCGCCTGGCGGGTAGAGGACATCCGCGCGCTGATCGAGCAAGTGGCAAGCGAGGGGGGCGGGCGATGACCGACAACGAAAAGGCCCGCGACGGCGGCAACCGCGCGAGCCCTGAGAAGTACGTCCAGCCCCATCATACCGCACGCTGCACCGACTGCGGCACCCTATTTTCGGCTTGGGGACTATCGCGCCCCGCATGTCTCGCGTGCTGCTGCCGGGACCGCATCATCGAGCGCAGTGGCCGGAGGTGCGCATGATGCAGAGCGCACAGCAAACGATTCCGCAGCCGGATAAAGCGGCGATCCTGGGCGCACTCGCGGCGCTCTTCAACCCGGAAGATGTGATCGAGCTTCGCGCCCTCCACAAGACCCGCAAACGCACCGACGCGGGTTACTTCGATGGCAAACACCGGGAAGCGCTGGCCGATCTGGCGATGCGGCTGAATGCAAAGGGCGCCGCCGTCTACGTAACACTGAATCAGATCGACCCGCAATTGCTCGGCCGTTACTCCAATCGCCTCGAAGAGTTCGCCGTGGATACCGCGACCGATGCGAACGTCAAGCGGCGGCGCTGGCTTCTCATCGATTTAGACCCGCTGCGGCCCAAGGACACTGCGGCAACGGATATGCAGCTTGCGGAGGCGAAAGCAAAGGCGACCGCGTGTTACCGCGCGTTGAAAGCCCAAGGTTGGCCGGAACCGCTTGCGGGGGAATCGGGCAATGGGTGGCACCTGATCTATCCGCTTGACCTGCCGAACGACGCGGACAGCCGTGATCTGGTGAAAGGCGCATTGGCCGGGCTGGCGGCGCGCTTTGACGACGACGTGGTGAAGGTCGATCAATCCGTGTACAACGCCGCCCGCATCACCAAGTTGTACGGCACGGTGGCGACCAAGGGCGATCATACCCCGCTCGCACCATGGCGCTTGTCGCGTCTGGTCTCGACACCCGAGCGCGGCGCAGTGGTCACGGTGGATCAACTGCGGGCCTGGCACCCGGCGGATGCCTCGAAGCAATCCTCCGCATTGGCCACCCATGGCACCGACAACCAGCGTAACGCCTTCGACCTGGCGGGCTTCATGGCGCGGCTGGGCATCGCCTACGAGCAAGACAGTCACGAGGGTACGGAGCGTTACAAGCTCGCCCAGTGTCCGTTCAACCCGGAACACGGCAAGGGTGAAGCGGCTATCTTCCGGCAACCCGGCGGGCGGCTAGGTTTCAAGTGCCAACACAATTCATGTGCTGAACGTACTTGGCAGGATGTGCGGGCGCTGATCGATGGCGCTCGCGAGACCAGACAAGCGGCCGAGATCAATTCTCACGGGTTGGAGAATGGCAAGCATTCCTCGCCCCCGAAAAACGCGTCAGCAGACATCGCCGAGCCGGAACCGTTACGCGCTGCGCTACCGCCTGCCGAGCCGTATCCGGTGGATTCGCTCGGGGACATCCTGGGAGGCGCGGCAAAAGCCTTGCACGATTCGGTAAAGGTCCCGTTGGCAATGTGCGGCCAAAGCGTATTGGCGGCGGCATCGCTGGCCGCGCAAGCGCACTACGATGTCATGCTGCCTTGGGGGGAGCTGAAACCGTTATCCCTGTTCCTGTTGACTGTGGGCGAATCGGGCGAACGCAAGTCGGGTGTCGATAATCTCGTATTAAGCGGGGCGAAGGCGCAAGAGCGGGCGGAGATGGAAGCCTACGCGCGGGCACTGGAACGCCATGAGGGCGATATGGGCGCCTGGACTCAGGCGAGTGACGCCGCGCGCAAGGCGGCGGCAGCGGACAAGAAAGGTGCGCCAACAGCGGCGGACATCCGAGCGGCGGTGGAGGGCTGCGG
This sequence comes from uncultured beta proteobacterium, assembly GCA_963747225.1. Taxonomy (GTDB): domain Bacteria; phylum Pseudomonadota; class Gammaproteobacteria; order Burkholderiales; family JAEUMW01; genus JAEUMW01. The sequence goes on from CAVVES010000013.1 coordinate 377,197, forward strand.
AGAAAAGCCGACCGCCCCCGTCGCCCCGCTGCGATTCGTGACCGATCCGACCGTGGAAGGATTGTACAAGCTACTCGCGACAGGACAGCCCAGTGTTGCCCTGTTCTCGGACGAAGGCGGATTGCTGATCGGCGGACATGCGCTGAACTCCGACAACGCCCTCAAAACGATGGCACGGTGGTGCAAGCTGTGGGACGGTGCGCCGTTTGATCGGGTACGCGCTGGCGATGGCTCGGGCATCCTCTACGGGCGGCGTATGGCCCTCCATCAACTTGCGCAGCCCGACGTGATGGTGAGTCTATTGTCCGACCGCCTGGCGAACGGACAAGGCTTCCTTGCGCGCTGTCTGGTGGCCTGGCCGGAATCGACCATCGGCACCCGCCATGTGAAAAGCTATGAGTGGGCGGGCGACCGGGACGAAATGAAAAAACTGTTTGCCGTGCTCAAGTCACGGATGGAAGCGAAGCCGCGAACCGGCCAGACCGAACAAGAGCTAGACCCGAAGGAATTGCCCCTGTCGGAGGATGCGAAGGCGCTGGCGGTGGCGGCGGGCAATCAGTTTGAAACCTTGATGGCGAAGGGTGCTGACTTGGCGGAGCTACGCGACCGGGCAGCGAAGGCGCTGGAAAACGCCTGTCGCATCGCAGGCGTGCTGGCTGTGGTGGAAGGCGATACCGCGACCGAAATCATCAAAACGAAGCATCTGGAGCGGGCGCTGGTGCTGGTGCAATGGTATCTGGCCGAGGCGCTGCGGATACGCGGCGCGGCCGCGGTTCCGCGAGCCGTACTCGATGCCGAAATGCTTTCGACCTGGCTGAAAGAGAAAGGCGTCAACGTGTTCCGAACCAAGCGAGTACTGCATGCCGGGCCGAACCCACTCCGCAACAAGCCGCGCCTGATCGCGGCAATCACCGAACTGGTGACGTGCGGCTACCTTGCGGAAAACGACTCTGGCACTGTCGTGGATGGTGTCAAGGCACGTAGATCGTGGAGGGTTTTGCATCATGTGGTTTGACCCTGCCCAACTCACGAAGCCGGGACCGTGCCCGCCTGCGACTCTTGCGACCTCTGCGACTTTCCCATCTGCCAAGACAGTTAAGGCGGCAAGAGTCGCAAGAATCGCAAAAGTCGCAAGCCCCCGCGAATCAAAATCTGGCGCCCCGTCCCGCTGGTGGCGGATCCACTACCCCGACCGGGAGCCGGTGGAAGTGGCCTGTCTCCCGGATGCGACTCATGCCGAGATTCTGCAATGGCATCCGGACGCGGTAGCAGCGGAGCCTTTCGAGCCGATCCGGCGGCAACCGACCGTCGCCCTGACCGCGGACGAGGAAACCGCGATCCGGCTATGGCTGACGCATATCGAGGAATCCGACTCAGCGATCATCGACGAGGTTCTAAACCAATGCCACACCGACGCGGATGCGCGGGAATACTTCCTCCGGCAGGCTGAGGCGATGCGTTCATGAGTGAACACATCCTAGGGACGCAACGCGGAAAATGTTTCGGTCCGCGCCGAAGCATTCCTCGGGGCGCGGCGATACCATTGCGCCATGCCGAGCATCCCCTGCGTCGAGCCGCGCTTCGCGCGCATTGCCGCGGCGATTGGCGATCCGACCCGGGCACGCATGCTGAGCGTGCTGCTCGGCGGCGTCAGCCTGCCCGCCGGCGAGATCGCGCAAGCCGCCGGCGTCAACGCGTCAACTGCGAGCCAGCATCTCGCGCTGCTCCTCGACGAAGGCCTCGTCGCCATGCATGCGCGAGGGCGGCACCGCTACTTCCGTGTCAGCGATGCCGACGTGGCGCGCGCGCTGGAAGCGCTGTCGCTGGTCGCCGAGGGCGCGAGCGGCGGGGAGAAATGGCTGCGCGAGCCGTTCCGCCCGCTGAAGTACGCACGCACCTGCTATCGGCACCTCGCTGGCGAGCTTGGTGTGCGGCTGCTCGACGTGCTCCTTGCGCGCGGTTGCCTCATGGCCGGCCGGCAGGGCTACGAGATCACGCATGCCGGCCTCGCGTGGCTGGAGGAGATCGGGATGGAGCCGAAAGCGCCGAGCGGCGGCGAGCGCTACGCCTATCCGTGCCTCGACTGGTCCGAGCGGCGCGACCACCTCGCCGGGCGCCTGGCCACCGAGTTGCTCGACCATTTCATGGCACGACGGTGGCTCGTGCGCGTGCGGGAATCGCGCGCGCTGAAGCTCACGCCTCAGGGCAGGCGTGCGCTCCTGCCCCTGCTCCAGGCACGAACAGGGAGCATAGCTGCCGGGTGCTGTTCCAAGACCTGAGGTCCCGAGCTATCTGCGCTGGCCGTGTTTGACCAGGGCCTGTGCTTCGCTTGTGGTAAGCATGAACGAAGTTGCACCGAGCGCGAAGCTACGATGAATGATCTGGCCGATTTGGGTGAGGAGGGGTTCTTTCTCCGCCGCCCGCATTACCACCGAGTACATGGGCGGCTTCCCGTGCGTGCGGATCATGTCGACCCGGAATGGCTTCTGCATTTCGGTTTCTGCAACACCGGCAAGGGTGTAGAGGCAGGCAAGGAGTTCGTCTGAGGTCGGATATTCGCTCATGAATTGATTCAGTTGAGGTCACCACGGCCGGCAAGCGGCCGATCTGCGCCGATCAGCAATGGTCAACGTTCGACCCTGACCTGCCGGCCGAGGTGCTGCAAACCGGCAGTTGAAGACCACAGAAGCAGACACTCAGCGGAAGCGTCACGACAGCGAACCGATACAGCGGCGATCACCGAAACGTGGCCTCGATATCGGTCAGCTCGTCCGATGTGATGTCGCCGTCGCGGTCTGTGTTGATGTCGTTGAAGTGAGCCTGCAGCTCGATGATGCCCTGCGCTTCGCCTACTGTCACGACGTTGTTTTTGTTGAGGTCGGCCAGGCGGAACATCGCGATGTAGCGCTCGGCGGACTGTCGGTTGTAATCGGCACGATCGTCCGCGACCGCGAGAGTGCCGATGCAAGCGGCCATCAGCGGCATACGTACGACCACCGTCGATTCATGGGGTGCCTCCCGCAAAGTCAGTCAACGATGTCGTCGCGTTCCTTCGTGTCGGCCATGAACTCAGCAATCGACATCTCGCCCTCCGCCACGTCGTAAACGGGCCCGGAACTCCGAAATCCCTGCATTTTCCAATTGCCGCCTCGGATTTTCGTGCCGGATCATGCTACTACATCCAAGAAGCACGGAGATTGCGATGCGCCGCCCGCAACGCCATATCCTGATTGATTTCCCTCAGCAACATGTTGTTTCATGATCGTCACTGGTCCCAAATCATGTTCCGTAAGATGTTGCAAATCGACAATGGACGTAGGTGGGCGCCAACTGGCATCGTTTTTCTGTGCGGGAACGTACACAGGTGGCTCGGCGGGGCAAAGCAAAAAACCCCGCTGGGGGCGCGGAGGCCTAGTAGGGCGGTACGCGCAGGACCCTCTGAAGACCGGGACGAAGACGATCGTCCTGAAGTTGGAAAACGAAAAGGTCCGAGTTCTCATCCGAGTTCTCGATTGGGACAGCAAACCGGGAGACAAGGACACCGATCCCATCAGCATCCCGATATGGTTGTTCTACTATGTGACTACCGGAAGCTATACCTCAACGGCGCCGGACGGGAAGAGTAGTGTGGTCAACGTCAAGGCCGGAGACACGGTGTTCAAGAAGGCGTTCACGCATTCCGTGGAAAACACGGGGAACACGGAGGTCGAGGCGATCCTGGTGGAATTCAGCTTGTCGGACGGATCGATGAGCAGTCGTAGACTTGGCTTCCCATTTCGCAAAGTCTTGTACTGGATGTCGGACAATTAGATGGGCCATCTGGACCTCCTTTGATGTTGCAGGTAAATCAGGCCTGCCTGGCACCAAGAGTGCCGCACCGACGCCCTGCACCGCCCGAGCCACGGATGAGCCGGTGGGGTGTCACCGGACAGCGCGCAGCCCACCGGGAACCCTGCTTGCCGACGATAGGCCTCGAACGCTGTGGCATGCAGATCGCTCCCGATAGCGGTCAAAGCGATCGTCAAAATTTGGTGATGACGCCGGAAGTGACGGCCTCCAACGGTTGCGCGGGTAATTTGACTTCTTATTGTTTGCGCCATAGATTCCATAGATACCTCAACCCGGCTGACAACGTCGACCGACCTCAAAGAGAAGATGACGGAGGCAGGCGTAGCGGGTCCGCCTGAGATCGTCTTTCTCTCACAAGCGTAGCCGCGGTTAATTCGATACAAGCACCGCGATCGCTGATGTCCTTGTTCGCGAGTTGCTCTCGGCAACGACGACGGCGACCGGAGGAAAGCCGGGAAACTCGCGGCTGCTGGTTGGAGCCATCGAGAAGCGCCAGTACGCGAGTAGATAACGTCAGGCTGCCCGGCCTGCGCCGCGATCGCACTGGATGATCGTTCACTGGTGCAAGGCACGTTGCCATAAACTATGGTTAAGGCGTGGTATGCGGTTGGGGATGTTCGTTGGCGGCTTTGGAGGAGGACAAGCGACATGCTGAGACGAATCTACTGCCTGGTACCGAATCTGGAAGTCGCCCGCAAAGTGGTGGACGAAGTGCTGCTCGCCCGCGTGGAGGAGAAGCATATTCACGTGCTGGCAAAGCGTGGGTACCACCCCTTGAAGACCTCCCGAGGCGACGATGCTGCAGAAATCGGACTTCATTCCGGCCATTGAGCGCGGGGTGGCGCAAGGCGGGGTGGTGGGTCTGCTTGCCGGCTTGGTGGGCATCGCCCTGACCCCCGGTGCGATGGTGATCGCCGGAGGGATCATTCTCGCATGCAGTCTGACGGGTGCCGGGGTGGGTGCCTGGATCGGCGGCATGATCGGCTTTGAACATCGGCAACACGCGCCTCAAGAGGTTCGAGGAGGCGATCGAGAGGGGTGAACTTCTGCTGATGGTCGATGTGCCGCTCGCGCGTGTCGACAAGATCAGCGAACGCATCAAGCAGCACCATCCGACCGCCGATGTCGGGGGTACCGAGCACCGACGATTCCCGCCTTCCCGTAAGCGGCGCATTAGGGCGAATCGGTCGCTTTGCCGGCACGCAGGGGGTGCAGGCGCGAGTCACGTTACCGTGCAGGTTCGATCAGCTCGGGGCTGTCGCGCTGACATTGTTGACGCGGGTGCTGACGGGGTAGGCGATCATTTCCTCGGCGGGATAGGGCTCCAGCAGAGGTTCGATCTCCTCGATCTCTTGCACGTCAGGATGGAGCCAGAACTCAGCGTCTTCGGGACGGATGATAAGCGGCATGCGATTGTGGAGCGTCTTCAGTAGCGCGTTCGCCTCGGTGGTCGGGTCGTGAAGGTGTGCAGCGCGTCCGCCTTTCTCGCATGCCAGACATCCCACAGCCCGGCGAGAAAGAATGGGGCTTGTGAGGTCAGTCGCACGGCGTGGGGAATTTCCCCCGTTGGCGTTTCCTTCCATTCGTAAAAACAGTCGGCGGGGACCAGGCACCGCCGTTCGCGGATGAGCTTCTGGAATATCGACGTGTCCTTCGCCGTTTCGGCTGTCGCATTGATTGGATGCGGTCCTGCTTTCGGGTCTTTCGCGAAGAAGGGAACGAGCCCCCAGAGCACGGCCTGGATCGTCGCTTCCCTGCCATCTGGCGTGGCGCGGATGATCGGCTGAGGCACGCCGGGGGCCGCGTTGTAGCTCGGCCGCCATTCCTCCAGTTCGTCGATCAGGGGAAGACCGGCCAGGAGCGCCTCCAGGCGCTCGCGGCGAGACCATCGGCCGTAACGGCCACACATCAGAAATGCTCCTCCCTGGCCTGCATCGGTGGTGCGTTCCTCGGATCAGAATCCGTTCGACCTTATCGAGCAAGACCTGATCGTTGCGCCCGTCTACACCCAAGCAGGTCGCACTGTAATCATGAAAGCTGTAAAGATTTGAGGGTCGATCCAATTACTTCTACCGTTAGCCTATGTGTAATGGTGTGTCGAGGAAGTTCGCGAAGTGTGCCCGCAACATATCGTGGTCACGTTGATCTAAGTGGATAGCGATTGGTCGGCGTGTCGATCGGGATTTGGCGAGGAGAGATGGAAGGAGGGCATTGAGATGGCAGGCATACTGGAAGGGAAGGTTGCGCTCGTGACCGGAGTGAGCGGAGACGGGCAGGTCGGGCAGGCGGTGGCGAAGGCCATTGCGGAACACGGTGCGCTGCTCGGGATCGTGGCGCGCAGTCAGGACAAGGTGACGGCCCGCGCCGATGAGCTGAAGGCGACCGGGGCCGGAGTTCTCCCGCTGGTCGCGGATCTTACCGATGAGGCGCAGGTCCGCCGGCTGGTCGAGAACATGATGGCCGACTACGGCAAGATCGATATTCTCGTTAACCTGGCCGGGGGGCTCACGCGCTACAAGCCGGCTCTTGAGCACAGTTTGGAGGATTGGCAGCACGAGGTGGGAAACAACCTGCTGTCCGCTTTCCTGACCTCTCGGGCGGTGTTCCCGAAAATGCGGGACGGCGGAGGTGGGGTGATCGTCAACTTCGCCCGAGCGGGACTTGCTCAAGCCAATATGGTGGCCTACAACTGCGCCAAGGCGGGTGTCGAAGCGCTCACGCGCACCTTGGCCCTGGAGGGAAGGGATGCCGGTATTCGCGTCAATGCCGTGGCCCCTGGGCTGGTGGACACCGCCTCGAATGTGGAGGCCATGAAACCCAAGGACCTGAAGAAGTGGGCCAAGCGCGAGGACATCGCGCAGGCGGTGATCTTCCTGGCCTCGGACGCCGCCGCCGGGATTACGGGCCAGGTGATCGCGGTGACGGGTGGGGGCATCTAGTCGCAGCGAGTCTGGTGCCTGACGGACGCACGGTTGAACAGTGACCACCTGATAGCGAGCACGAGGGGCAGAAGACCATTCAATCCTCTACTGGGTACGTCGGTTTGCAGTATCACACCAAGGTATGACACTGGCCCGGAATTTCCACGAGCCTGGCAAATTGCGCAACGCTGGAGATGCCCGGGGGGCAAACGGAGTGCGAGCTGGGCCGCATCACCCTGTACAGCTCCCGGAACGGGCGGGGGCTAGCGCCTGCAAAGGGTGGGAGCTTTTTCAGGCGGAGAGCGCGGGTGGGGAGTTAATTTTCACTCTTAGGTTTCCACTCCTGGAGCTTTTCAGCTGGAAAATTACTCCGGCGTGCGCGACCGCGCCACGTCTCGTTGAGTCGAATACAATGCGTGGTGAAGTGGATGCGCCTCCTGCCCGCGGTAGCGCGCATCTGAAGGGCTGCGCCTGCTCCGCCATCAGCACGCAAACCTGGCGTGCGCAAGGGTCACCAGGAATGCCGGAGACTATTCGGCGTCGGACCGTGACCTGGACATTAAAAATGGCGCTGAATTGAACTGCGGCTGTTGACCGTGCGCATCGAGCGAAGCTGGATAAGGCCTGTTAAGGATTCTCGCCAATGGGCAGTGCACGAGCTGAACTCGGGCGACGCAGGTGGTAACGCATCGCGACGCCGTGACGGGGATTTGGATCGGGAAATGATTGTTTCGGTGATGGGGTCATCGGTCAAAGCGGGCGCTGTTGGTGGAGGTTGGCGAAGGGGTTAGCGAGATCGAAGGCAAGATTGAAGGCCTGAAGAAGGTGGCAAACGCTGGCAGCGGCAGCCGGACGTCACCTCAAGTAGCTGACCGAGTCCTTCATGCGTTTGCAACACGATCATTCCCCTTCGCCTGGTCTGGC
>CAVVES010000014.1:0-33844 GCA_963747225.1 uncultured beta proteobacterium
GATCATAGCGTCCTCATATAACGTATCCGACTTCCGGTGCATCAATCGAGCCCACGTGCGGAACTTCTCACCGTCCATTGGCAGGACGTTGTAGGAGGCTGCGACAAGCCCAGCCCATGCCTCTATCTCAGAGGCCTTGGTTGCATCCTGCTCCCGAGTCAGTTCGATGCCGGCCTGAATTTCACCAAGGGTGACTGCCGACAAGTGTAGGTCGGCATCGGCTGTGGTTTGCAGCCAGGCTACGACCGCCCCGTGGGGTCGTGGCTTACGCAATTCAGATACGACATTGGTGTCGAGCAGGTACATGCGTCTTATCCCAACACGAGGACTTTCCGCCTGCGGGCAACTCGCCTTGGCGGAGTCAAGAAGTCAGTCCGCCCGACATCCGACAGCAGCAGCTGCTTGAGCGAGGGGCGTGCCGCAGCCTGTAGTCGTCGCCACTCCTCCACTGGCACCAATACCGCAGCTTCTGTACCTCGTTTGGTTACCATCTGCGGTCCATCCGCGATACACGCCTCAAGGAACTCGCTGAAACGAGCTTTTGCGTCCTGAACCGGCCAAGCCTTCATTTTCGCCTCAATTGGACTAGTTTGAAGCCTAGTCTATCACCTGTAACTTGGGGACTCAATGCCCTGCACCGATCCGCGGCCCAGAGCCCGGTGGGGACGCGTCGAACAAACTTCAACACCTGCTGCCAATCGCCATCGATCGGCAATGCCCCGAAGAACTGACCCAGCATTGGGGCCAACAGTCTGCGCCAACCCGCGTCGTCACTACCGCGGCGGCGAGCCGGTAGTGACGACGCGCCTGACCCCGCACCAGTATTGGATTTACAGGCCCCTGGCGCACGTGACGAACCCTGCCAAGTCACGTGACGGGGTCCCCTGGCGCATCCAGCCCCGGTCGATTCATGGTGCAGCCTTCGCCCGACGGCCGAGCTCCCCTGGCCCACGCATCTCGCACCGGAAGCCCGTCCGCGGCACCGGAACCATGACATTCGATCCTTCCGGCGCGTATCGGTTTCTCGTGCGCCTAGTCGCAACTGTTACACGTTCCAGCAATCAGTGGACTTCATTGCGGAAATCGTCGCGCTGGTTGTAGGCGGCCATTCCGTTCGCATCGCGTGCGGGAACTCGTTCCACCGTCTCGTGTCACATCGCTAATTCCGCTACCAGGAATTCGTCCGGCATAGTCCGAGATCGTCCGACCCCAAGGGTTGCGGAAACGAATTGCGATTTCACGTTGGCTGTGTCAGCCCGGTTGATGCCCGTTACCGCGTCGCCCTTTGCTCGCAAGAGCGCCGAAACCGGTCGAATCTCCTGAGAACCGGTGGCCGCAAGGCTTGGCGATAATCGTGATGTCCTTCGGTACGTCGTAGCGTAGCGCCAGTGCCGTCCAGGCTGGCGCGAGTGTAGTCAGTCCGACTCATGCACTGCACGCATGTGCAGAGAATATCGGATGCCGCTCGCGGCTCGCCGGAGCAGCACAACTTGGCTGCTTGGGTGTTGCACCGCTGCAGTCCCTCCTCTGAAGTCAAGTCGATCCCATCAGGCTTAGCGAGCCCGTTGCCGGGACGCGGCCAGCCTGTCGTTTCCGATAGCAGCCGCGCTACCGCTCAGTAAGTCCTTCCGACCTCGTCGGGCAGCGCCCCTGGCGCGCGCCTGACGCTTCCTACCTTCCCCATGGCCCGTTGGGCCGCGTTGCGTTCGCCCCGTGCGAACGCGTCCGAAGCGATTTCGGATGGCACCCCCACATGCCCGCGAAAGCGGCGCGTGCGGGCCCGCATCCGATCTGGCAATGACCAGAGAAGCGGTCGTTGCGTCTTGTACCGCGAAGGGCGCAATGCCCTGCGCCGATTGATCCCCGTCACGGATCGCGTCCCTCGGACGCCCCGGCAGGCCACGGGTCAATGGCCTTCGATGTGTGTCCGGTGCCCGCAGGCACAACCATCGATGCCAAACCAAAGCGCCGTGCAGCGCTGGCAAGTAGCAAACCCCCTGCACGAAGCGGGAGTGGTGTCCCGCGTCCCTCGTGGCTCTCGTCATGCCAAGGCATGCGAGACGGACAGCAACACTAACCGGACAGGCAACACACACCAGCAAGCGAAGGACGGCAGCGGAGGCTGCCACAAGAACGGAGGAGAACCATCATCTCCGAACGGAACGGCGGATGCGTTGCCCACGGCGGCGGGCATGCGGCGCCTCTCACGCACGCAACGGCCGCCGCGGTGGACAACGCCAAGTGTTTCGCTCTCGGGGGCGTACCGGCGTGAGGCGCTATGCCTAGGCGGGACCGCGCACAGGGCGCGCCCGCCTCTGTTAAGCTCTGCGTGCCGCTACCCGAGGATGCGTTGGTTCCCGGCGAACTCGAACTCATCTACGCCCACCTTGCGGGGCTCCTCGATCGGGTAATACCGCCAGAAGTCGATTCCGACCCTCACCACGGAGACGATCCGCCATGGCCGTAGCCCTGTATGCGCGGGTGTCCACCACCCGCCAAGCCGAGAACGATCTGTCGATTCCCGATCAGCTGCGCCAGCTGCGGGAGTACTGCAAGACGCACCACCTCGCCCTCGCCTCGGAGTACGTCGAGCCGGGCGCTACCGCCACCGATGACCGGCGGCCGGTGTTCCAGCAGATGATCGCGGATGCGACGCAGCCGCCGGCGCCGTTCGACGCGATCCTGGTGCATAGCCGCTCGCGCTTCTTCCGCGATCTGTTCCAGTTCCTGCACTACGAGCGGATACTGAAGAAGGTCGGCGTGCAAGATCGTCTCGATCACCCAGCAGACGGGCGATGACGCCGCCGGCGAGATGGCGAGCAAGCTCTTCAGTCTGTTCGACGAATACCAGAGCAAGGAGAACGCCAAGCACACCCAGCGGGCGATGCAGGAGAACGCCCGCCAGGGTTACTGGAACGGCTCCGTGCCGCCCTTCGGCTACCGGGCGGTCGCGACCGACACGGTCGGCAACCGGGGCCGGCGCAAGCGCCGACTCGAGATCGATCCGGTCGAAGCGGAAACGGTCCGGGAGATCTACCGGCTCTACCTCGCCGGCCACGACGGGCAGGTGCTGGGCATGAAGGCGATCGCGACCCACCTGAACCGCCAGGGGCTCACCATGCGCGGGCGTCCGTGGCGCATCCAGAAGGTGAACCGGCTGCTCGCCGATCCGCTCTACACCGGCTGCTTCTACTTCAACCGTCGCGACTCCCGCACGCGCAAGGAACGCCCGCAGCCGGAGTGGATCGCGGTGTCCGTGCCGGCGATCATCGATGCCGGGCACCTTCGAGCGGGCGGCGAAGCGCCGGGCGAGCTGCGACCCGAAGGCGGCCCCGCCCCGGGCGGTGTCCTCCCCTGCGCCGCTGGTCGGGCTGCTCAAGTGCGGGCACTGCGGGGCCGGCATGACGCAGGCGACGCGGCAAGAGCGGACGCTATCGCTACTACAAGTGCACCACCCGCATGGCCAAGAGACGTCGACGCCTGCACGGCGAAGAACCTCCCGCGCGAGCAGACCGACGCGCTGGTGCTCAGTGCGCTCTCCGAGCGGGTGTTCACGCCGAAGCGCGTGTCGCTGATGCTCAACGAACTGCTGCGCCACCAGCAGCAGGCGAAGACGGCCGAGGACGCGCGGCTCATCACGCTCAAGAAGGAACTCGACCGGGCGACGACGGGCCTGGATCGCCTCTATCAAGCCGTGGAGGAAGGGGCGCTATCGATCGACGAGACGCTGCGCACCCGCACGCAGAAGCTCAAGGCGCGCCGCAGCGAGGTACTGACCGAGATGGCGAAGCTCAAGGACCGCCAGGCGCTCGCGGTGCGCCGCGTGAACGCGGATACCGTGCAAGGCGTTCTGCACGGCGCTGAAGGAGCGCTTCAACGATCCGACCTCGGGCCTGGGCAAAGCCTACCTGCGACTGCTGGTCGATGAGATCAGACTCGACGGGAACGAGCTGGTCGTCACCGGCAGCCACCGGCGACTCGCGGACGCCATCGGCTTCATGCAGAAAAGAAAGCTCGGCGAAGTGCCCAGCTTCGTAAATGACTGGCGCGCCCGGCAGGATTCGAACCCACGACCCCCTGGTTCGTAGCCAGAAGGACAGGACATATATGGACATTTCTCCTGTTTAATGCAGACTTACTCACCTATGCATTTCAGTGACTTAGATCTATACTGCCATTAACGAACCTTACCGAATCTTCCGCTAAATTCTGTCCCCGGCCTGTCCCCGGAGATGGAGCCGGGAAAACCAAGGGGTCGAAAGATGGCACGGCATGCAATCAACTTCACAAAGGCAGCACTTGACCGACTGCCGATTCCCGACCCTGGAAAGCGCACCGAGGTTTTCGACACCAAGGCCGCGGGACTCCATGTTCGCATCACCGCGAACGGGGATAAAACCTTCTGCGTCAAACGATGGGTGAAGGCCCATGGTAAGTCCGAGCGCATCACCATCGGCCGCTTTCCTGGCGTCACGATCGAGCAGGCCCGCAACGCTGCGGGGCGTATCGGTGCGGCGATCGCAGAGGGCAGGAACCCCGCCGAGGCCCTGCGTGAGAAGCGAGCGGAACTCACTCTCGGCGAACTCTTCGAGCTATACCTGGAGCGCTACGCCCTGCCGAGGGGCAAGAAGACTGCTGCGGCGATGCGAGAGATGTGGGAACGCTATCTCGGCGTGCTGCCCCCGCAGGAACGCAAGCCCCGGGGCAAGCTGCGCACGAAGCACCGGGCAGGCGTGAACTGGCAGAAGCGCAAGCTCTCGATGATCAAGCCCGCGGAGGTTGTGCGGCTGCATACCGATCTTGGCAGGGCTGGCGTCAAGACCACCGCAAACCGGGTTGTCGAGTTGGTCTCCGCGCTGTTCCATTGGGCGAGCCGCTCCGACCTGTTCAAGGGTGCCAACCCCGCGGCGAAGATCGAGCCCTTCCAGGAAGTGAAGCGCGACCGCTTCATTCAGGCCGACGAAATGCCCCGCTTTTTCTCCGCCCTCGCCGAGGAGCCCGCGAAAGATGTCCGCGACTTCGTGCTCTTGTCATTGCTGACGGGCGCGCGGCGCGGCAATGTGCTTGCGATGCGCTGGGACGACGTGAGTCTGGACCTCGACGAGTGGCGCATCCCCGAGACGAAGAACGGCGAGGCGCAACGGATCCCGCTGAGTCCCGAGGCGGTCGAGGTTCTCAAGAGCCGGAAGCCGCAGCGCGGGGAGCCCACCGGCTACGTTTTTTCGTCCCCGTCCGCATCCGGGTACATGACAAACCCGAAGCGGGGCTGGCGGCGTATTCTCGATCGCGCAGAGATCGCCGAGCTTCGCATTCACGACCTACGACGCAGTCTGGGAAGCTGGCAGGCGAAGACCGGCGCGAGCCTCGCGATTATCGGAAAGAGCCTAGGCCACAAGAGCGCATCGGCAACCATGATCTATGCGCGGCTCGATCAGGATCCGGTGCGCCAGTCCGTCAACGTAGCGACCGCCGCGATGCTAAAAGCTGCGGGTGTGAAGAAATCCGCCGGCGTAGTGAAGATTGGTAAGGGAAAAACAGGCTAGCGCCCGTAGGCGCGATAGCGGATCACCGCAGCACCCTCGACCCCCGACCCTGCGCGAGTTTTGGGAATCCCGTGCGGCTTGGTCGTCTTGACACGCCCCAGCGACGGCGCGGGCCACGAGACATCATGTGCGTTTGCCGCCCCCGCGAATGGCCCGTTCACTGTGCAAGAGCGTGTCGATCTCTGAGATACGCGTTGATGAGGGGAGTTCTTCGGCGACGTTCGCATGTAGCCATGCCTGCTTGAAACGGAGGTAGCGTTCAGGCTGGCAGCGGGCGCAGGGTCGATGGCCGCAGCGCTTCGCACTAGCCCGTCACAGCTATTGGAATTTGACGCTCTACCGACGACTGCATCCCGCTCAAGAACAGCAGCCCGCTAGTCGAAGAGCGAAGCGCTCTGTTCTGTCGCGTCGACGTGCGATGGCACCGTTGCGCTGTCCACCGGACGCAACGCGCTCACCCGCACGCCTAACAGACGGATACGTCGCTCCAGGGGCACCCGCTTCAGGCAACCGCCGGCGGCGCGCCGAATGGTGGTTGCGTCCTGCGTCGGCTCGGGAATCGTGCGGTCGCGAGTGACCGTCTTGAAGTTGCTATAGCGCACCTTGATCCCAATCGTCCGACCGACGTAGCCCTTGCGCCGCAAATCGCCCGCCAGCTCCTCGCACAACTCGGTGAAGATCGCTGAAAGCTCGGCGCGATCAACCGTAGCCGAGAGATCGGGGGCAAACGTGGTTTCGCGACTGATCGTCACGGGCTCGCTCACGGTGACGAGGGGACGCTCGTCACGTCCGTTGGCCGCGTCGTGCATCCAAGCACCGGACGATTTTCCGAAATGCTCGATGAGCCACGCCGGGTCGGCGCTCGCCAGCCCGCCAATCGTGTGGATTCCGAGCGCCTCCAAGCGCGCCGCCGTCTTGGGGCCCACGCCGTTGATCTTGCGTGCGGCAAGCGGCCAGATGCGCGTTGGAATGTCATTCGGACGAACGACAGTCAGTCCGTCGGGCTTCTCAAGCTCAGATGCGATCTTCGCGAGAAGCTTGTTGGGCGCGATGCCTATCGAGCAAGTGAGGCTAGGGCGCTTTAACACTAACAGTTTGTTGAATTTATCCCCTGATCCTGTTTACGGAACCGGGGGGAGTACGTTGAGTAATGCGTCGTATAGATCGAAGGGGATGAGCGCGATGCGTGGAGCCGACGTAACCCAGGAAGGCTTGTTCGTTGTGAAGCAGACCTCGGATTACGTGCCGGCGGAGCATCCGCTGATCGCGATTCGAGAGATTCTCAATCCAGCGCTGCGCGACATGGACCGGCTGTTTGAGTCGATGTACGAAGAGCGTGGTCGGTACTCGGTGCCCCCGGAATGGCTGCTGCGTGGATTGGTGCTGCAAGCCTTGTATGGAATTCGGAGCGAACGGCTGTTGTGCGAGCAATTGGGTTACAACATGCTGTTCCGCTGGTTCGTCGGACTGGGCATGGAAGACTTGGCGTGGGATCACAGCACCTATACGCAAAATCGCGACCGGCTGATCGATCACGATGCGATCAAGACGTTGTTCGGGCGCGTGATGCAACAAGCGGAAGAAGCCAAGCTGCTCTCGTCCGAGCATTTCAGCGTGGACGGCACGCTGATACGCGCCTGGGCCTCGCTCAAGAGCTTCGTGCCGAAGGATGGGCCCCCGCCGAACAAGACTGGCAGCAAGAACAATCCGGAAGTGGAGTTCAAGGGCCAGAAACGCAGCAACGATACGCACGCCAGTACCACCGACGCGGATTCCCGGCTGTTCACCAAGTCGAAGAAAGCCCAGGCTCTGCCATCCTTCATGGGCCATGTGCTGATGGACAACCGCAGCAAGTTGGCCGTTGACACGCGACTGACGCTGGCCACGGGCACGGCCGAACGCGAGGCAGCCCTCGACATGTTGGCCAGTCTTCCCGGCGAGCAGCGCAAGACGGTGGGGGCGGACAAGAACTACGATACCGAGGACTTTGTCAGCGCCTGCCGTGAGCTCAACGTCACGCCTCACGTGGCACAAAATGCCTACGAGTACGCCACCAAGACCGCACGGGCGAAGCGCGAAAGCCGGATCGACGGCCGCACGACCCGGCACGACGGCTATCGGGTCAGTCAGGTGACGCGCAAGCTGATCGAGACGTTGTTCGGTGATGGCAAGCAGCATGGCGCAACGATCCGTCAGGTCAAGCTGCGTGGCCAGCCGAAAGTCAGCGACGTGTTCACACTGTCCATGCTGGCGGTCAATTTGCGCCGGTTGCCGAAACTGTTCATAGCACAGGCGATCATGGGCGCGACCGGATAAACGGGAAAGGTGCGTCCGCATTTGCGGTTCGCGTGCAAATAGCGGCGCAAAACACCAACGCGGAAGCGCAAACCGCGAGAAACCTCGCACGGCTTCCTCTCCCATCTTGAAAATCTCGTTGCGATCCAATGCCCGCACCCAAATCATCGATAATTTCAACGAACTGCTAAGGGTCATCATGCGGCGTGCTGGTATAAAATACAGTCATGGAAATCATCCAAGCCCAGTACCAGCAAATCGCCCATTGTCTGCCCACGCAGCGCGGCAATGTGAGCCTGAGAAACCTCGATGTGCTGAACGCCATCCTGTATGTGGCCGAGCAAGGCTGCAAGTGGCGCGGGTTGCCCAAGCGCTTCGGCAATTGGCATACGATCTACACGCGCATGAATCGCTGGAGCAAGAGCGGCGTGCTCGACCGCGTGTTCGAACAACTGCAGCAAGCCCAGATCGTGCGCATCAAGATCGAAGCCGTCGCGCTGGACAGCACCATGGTGAAGGTTCATCCCGATGGCACCGGGGCACTAAAAAAAACGGCCCCCAAGCCATCGGAAGGTCCCGCGGCGGATGGACCACCAAGATTCATATGGTTGCCGCGGATGCTCGAACGGCCATCACCTTCGCGCTCTCCCCGGGGCAGGCGCACGATGCGGCCCCGGGGCGCGAGCTCCTGAACGACTTGGGCAAGCCCGCCTGGCCCCTTCATCTGGTGATGGACCGCGCCTACGAAGGGCAGGAAACACGGCAACTGGCACTGGACTTGGGGTTCATCCCGGTGGTACCTCCGAAGTCCAATCGCCTCACCGCTTGGGAGTACGACCGCGAGATGTACAAGCGGCGCAACCAGATCGAGAGACTGTTCCGCCGCCTCAAGGGCTTCCGGCGCATCTTCTCCCGCTTCGACAAACTCGACGTGATGTTCTTGGCGTTTATTCGTTTCGCCCTCATCGTCAGAGGGACTCCGGTTGTGTTAACAGGCCCTAGTTGCCTCGCGCACGGCATCCTTGATGCGCCTAGCCGCGTCAATGGCTGCGCCCCAGAGATCACCATTCGACTCGGCGGTGGAGACACCGGTAGCGCTGAGTAGGTCGATGTATATCTCATCTACTCCATTGTCCTGAATTCTCGGAGCGATGGTTGATACCGCTGCCTTGAAGAGTTTCGAATACTTGCGGTACTCAGGGAAGTCCACCGGTAGAAGGACGGCATCCGGGGCGAGCCGTGCTGCCTTCATTAAGCCGAGCGCGGAATGCACGCCTAGTGAGCGCGCCTCATAGGTCGCGGTCGTGGCGACGCCGCGCCCGAGATAGTCGCCGAGGCGCGCAAATTCGTACCGCTGGTTTCCCGTCGCGATGTCGTTGATCACGCGTGGCTGGTGGCTTTGACCGCCACCGACGACGACTGATCTTCCGCGAAGTTCGGGGTAGCGCAACAGCTCGACGGACGCGTAGAAGGCATCCATGTCTAGATGGGCTACAACGCGCGCGGCTTCGGGCATTGACTCGGGACGGGGCGATGAACAATGCAGTGTAGCGGCCTATGAATGGCGCTGGATTCCGTCGTTGGGCGGCGGCAGGTGGAGGTCAGAGGATGTCCAATAATTGCCCGATCCGCCGCCAAAACCCGTTGTTCTCGGACTGGTCATGTCGCTAATGTACTCCGAGAAGGTCGGATTTGAGCTGGGGACGGGCGGATGTGCTGCGGCAGTGGCGGCCCCGCGGGTTTCGTTCGACTTAGGTTTCCGTCGGCGCATCGAATCCGCAGCGCGTTGCGTCGCGAGAAGGACTGCGTGAAAGGTCGTTGGCGAATTTCTCCCGGCGACAGGTGCAACTGACTAGCCGTTTTCAGAAATGCGACAGTGCGCGATCGACCTAAAGCGGTCTAACCTGTAATAGCTACGACTTAATCTGACATTATCCTGAACGTGGAAGAGCGGAAGGAGAAGTCAGATGACGCAGGATCAGAAGATTATCAGGAACAAGCTCGGGTTGTTGAGGCTGGCGCAGACGCTGGGCAGCGTGTCCGAGGCGTGCAAGGTGATGGGGTTTAGCCGGGACAGCTTCTACCGGTTCAAGGAGCTGCACGACAATGGCGGGGAGGCGGCGCTGGCGGAGATCTCGCGCAAGAAGCCCAACCTGAAGAACCGCGTTGACCCGAAGGTTGAGCAGGCGGTGGTGGAGTTTGCCATCGAGCAGCCGGCCTACGGCCAGGTGCGGGTGTCCAATGAGCTGAGGAAGCGTGCGCTGTCGGTGTCTCCGGCGGGGGTGCGCACGATCTGGCTGCGTCACGATCTGCAGACATTTCAGCGGCGGCTGAAGGCGCTATCGGCGAAGGTGGCGCAAGACGGGATCATCCTGACCGAAGATCAGGTGCGTGCGCTGGAGCGCGCCAAGCAAGGGAAGGAGGCGCACGGGGAGATCGAGACCGAGCATCCGGGCTATTTGGGGGCGCAGGACACCTACTATGTGGGCACTCTCAAGGGAGTGGGTCGGATCTACCAGCAGACCTTCATCGACACCTACAGCAAGCTTGCCATGGTGAAGCTCTATGACCGCAAGCACGCCATCACGGCCGCCGATATGCTCAACGACCGGGTGCTGCCCTTCTTCGAGGAGCACGAGGTACCGTTGCTGCGCATTCTGACCGACCGCGGCAGCGAGTACTGCGGCAACCGGGAGACACACGAGTACGCGCTGTACCTCGATCTGGAGAACATCGAGCACACGCGCACCAAGACCCGCAGTCCCCAGACCAACGGGATTTGCGAGCGCTTCCATCAGAGCATCCAGAACGAGTTCTACGCCAGCGCCTTCCGGCGCAAGCTGTATCACTCGCTCGATGAAGTGCAGACCGACGTGGACGCCTGGATACAGACCTACAATGCCGAGCGAACACACTCAGGCAAGTATTGCTACGGCAAGACGCCCTTGCAGACGTTCATCGACAGCGCGAAGCTCGCGTACGATAAGCAACTGGATCGGATCCCGCCGACATCCGAACCGATCGAAGCAATGGCGTAGTCGGCGTGTCCGTCAGATCGAGTCGTGGTTAGGACATCTAACCGCCCTGGCAAAGTGGACGTTCACGAGATCCGCGTTAAGGCCTGAAAACGTCATAACCTTGCCTGCCCAAAAGCGCATCGTCACCGAGGCACTTGATCAAGGCATGCTGGAGTATTCTGGACATCGTAGAAGGCCCCCAGTGGCGTTGAATCTTTAATCGCCAATCTGTTCATAGGTGCGGGCGAACCACCGTGCCGCCTCGCTCGCACTCAGTCAGGTAGTCCGTTACTCCATCGCCGCCGTAACCGGATTCATCGCGCTCATGCTCATTGCGACGGCAATATTCTTCTTGAGTGGACCGATGTCGCACTGGCTCGACATGGCGCGCGAGACTCAGTCACTGGAGTCAAACTGTGATTAGATTAACCGCGATGCCTCGTCTTCGGTCGGCAAGCGGCCATCCGGCGTAAATTTGTCGACCGCTGCGGGTAATTCCCGTGTCAGCCTGGTCAGCAGTTCTCCCCGCGAGAGCCCGGTTTGCTGCGAAAGCGTGTTCAGCACATCGGGGCCGATCGCTTGCTCGAGTTGATCCGGGGCGAGCTGTTGATTGGGACCTGGCTTGACCCAGGAATCTGCCGCCTGACTGTGGCCGTTTTGCTTGAAGCGCTCGACCAAATGGCCAAGCCCTTCGCTCAGCACACTCCCCAAACTCGCACCTCCGAGGAGCCCGCCGAGTTTGCCGAGCGCGCCGTCCTGACCGCCCTGCGGATTGTTCTGGCCGGGTCCGCTACCCGGCTCTTGCTTGCCCCCGCCGAGCACTTCTGCGATCTTGTCCCGGTTCTGATAACCCGTTACAGCGAGAAGTCCCAATAGTGCAATCATCGATGGCATTCCGCGGCTCATTTCATTCTCCTCTATGTTCTAAGTGGAACGCATCGGCACCATCGAACAAGCTACAGCACCGACGTGCTATTTGCCCGCCACGACTGCGGGGGTGTACGTCTGTGCCTGCTCGGTCATTACCGAGCCCGTCATAGGAGCAGGCCATGGGTATCATTTGGACGATAGTCATTGGGTTTGTCGCCGGCGTGATCGCTAAGTTCATCATGCCGGGCAGCAGCAACGAGCCCTCGGGTTTCGTGTTGACGACGATCCTTGGCGTCGTGGGCGCATTCGTTGCGAGCTATCTCGGGCAAGCGCTGGGATGGTATGCCCCCGGCGAAGGTGCCGGGCTCATTGGCGCCGTCGTCGGCGCCATTGTCGTTCTCTTTATCTGGGGACTCATCGCCAAGCGGCGCGCCTAGCTTCGTCCGTCCATCCGCGTCAACCGTCGTATTTGAAAGATAGCTGAACGCGGGCCCGAAACGCTACGACCTTCCCCTTATCGACCTTCATGTCGAGCTTCGCAACCTCGGCTACTCGCAAGTCACGCAATGACTTGCTCGCTGTCTCGACCGCTTTCTTTGCTGCGTCTTCCCACGACACCTCGCTCGTACCAATGACATCGATCACTCGATAAACGCCATCACTTGTACTCTTCTTCGCCATGCTCTGCTCCCTTGGTATGTGCCGCGAATTGCGACTCGACCATCATACGCCACCCCGCGCCAGGCGCTGTGAGCCAAGGAGCAGCGCGAATGGTAGGCGGGCTGTGCCTGCACGTTGGGGGCACAACCCACACGCGAATCGGTTGCGGATCGTGCTCTCCTCATTCACCGGAGCCACACCCAAACACCCCTCGAAGCGGGAGACCCACTGGCGCGGGAACGCCGGCGCGTGAATATTCATCTAACAGTTTGTTGAATTTATCCCCTGATACTGTTTACGGAATCGGGGGGAGTACGTTGAGTAATGCGTCGTATAGATCGAAGGGGATGAGCGCGATGCGTGGAGCCGACGTAACCCAGGAAGGCTTGTTCGTTGTGAAGCAGACCTCGGATTACGTGCCGGCGGAGCATCCGCTGATCGCGATTCGAGAGATTCTCAATCCAGCGCTGCGCGACATGGACCGGCTGTTTGAGTCGATGTACGAAGAGCGTGGTCGGTACTCGGTGCCCCCGGAATGGCTGCTGCGTGGATTGGTGCTGCAAGCCTTGTATGGAATTCGGAGCGAACGGCTGTTGTGCGAGCAATTGGGTTACAACATGCTGTTCCGCTGGTTCGTCGGACTGGGCATGGAAGACTTGGCGTGGGATCACAGCACCTATACGCAAAATCGCGACCGGCTGATCGATCACGATGCGATCAAGACGTTGTTCGGGCGCGTGATGCAACAAGCGGAAGAAGCCAAGCTGCTCTCGTCCGAGCATTTCAGCGTGGACGGCACGCTGATACGTGCCTGGGCCTCGCTCAAGAGCTTCGTGCCGAAGGATGGGCCCCCGCCGAACAAGACTGGCAGCAAGAACAATCCGGAAGTGGAGTTCAAGGGCCAGAAACGCAGCAACGATACGCACGCCAGTACCACCGACGCGGATTCCCGGCTGTTCACCAAGTCGAAGAAAGCCCAGGCTCTGCCATCCTTCATGGGCCATGTGCTGATGGACAACCGCAGCAAGTTGGCCGTTGACACGCGACTGACGCTGGCCACGGGCACGGCCGAACGCGAGGCAGCCCTCGACATGTTGGCCAGTCTTCCCGGCGAGCAGCGCAAGACGGTGGGGGCGGACAAGAACTACGATACCGAGGACTTTGTCAGCGCCTGCCGTGAGCTCAACGTCACCCCTCATGTGGCACAAAATGCCTACGAGTACGACACCAAGACCGGCAAACGGGCGAAGCGCGAAAGCCGGATCGACGGCCGCACGACCCGGCACGACGGCTATCGGGTCAGTCAGGTGACGCGCAAGCTGATCGAGACGTTGTTCGGTGATGGCAAGCAGCATGGCGCAACGATCCGTCAGGTCAAGCTGCGTGGCCAGCCGAAAGTCAGCGACGTGTTCACACTGTCCATGCTGGCGGTCAATTTGCGCCGGTTGCCGAAACTGTTCATAGCACAGGCGATCATGGGCGCGACCGGATAAACGGGAAAGGTGCGTCCGCATTTGCGGTTCGCGTGCAAATAGCGGCGCAAAACACCAACGCGGAAGCGCAAACCGCGAGAAACCTCGCACGGCTTCCTCTCCCATCTTGAAAATCTCGTTGCGATCCAATGCCCGCACCCAAATCATCGATAATTTCAACGAACTGCTAATGTTCCGTGGCGCCTCGCGAAAGGAGACTTCACTGCACTTGTGAATGGTTGGGCCGGCGCGATGGGCGCAGTCAGATTATTCACGCGCTACGCCAACGGCATGCCGAATCGGCTGGGCACGCTCTCTTGCCTCTCGACATGGCGATCGTGGAGTGCGCGCGCCGGGGAGAAACTAGACGAGATCGCAATCTAATCACAATGGAGAACCGCCATCAGTTCGGCCAGGAGGAGACGATCGAGGATGCCAGCGGAATGGTCGCTCCTCGACCAAAGCTGTCGTTAGTAATTGCCTTACTTGGTGAGCGACGTTGGACCATCTGAGCGTCCGCTTATGAACACGACAAACGTTCACCTCCGACCCCAAAGGAGTCGGTCGAGGAATCCGAAAGCGGACGCTTGGCTGGCGTGAGCGGAAACATTCCGAGCAGCAGTTTCGTCGGCAAGCCAACTCCGGGCGAACATCGCATGACCCAGTCTTTTGCCATAGCCTCGATCGCTTAGTATCGGCGAGCGCCCGAGGCGAGAAATCGGAAAGAAGTCCTCTTTCGAGCATCGCCCGCTGGCATCTTCGTAAGAGTGAACGGTTTTGTCTGTTACCTGTTCCCGCCGCAATGTCACCGATACAGATTTAACCCCATTGACTACCTTCACACTTTCACCTTGCTGTAAAAAAACCGTTTCGTTATCTCTGCCGAGATGATGTAGCCCATGACAATGATCCCAATGAGCAGAAGGAATGAAATTGGCAGTGGCGCCAAACCAAGAATCTTCCCAAGCAGGGTGAGCGGTAAG
Organism: uncultured beta proteobacterium; assembly: GCA_963747225.1. Taxonomy (GTDB): domain Bacteria; phylum Pseudomonadota; class Gammaproteobacteria; order Burkholderiales; family JAEUMW01; genus JAEUMW01. The sequence continues at coordinate 14,841 of CAVVES010000014.1, forward strand.
AGCAGCGTGGCGACAACGACCAAGAGAGTTGCCATGAGCAGATATTTCGACGGTCTGCTCCTGAAAAAAGGTTTCCGACTTCTTATCACCAGCACGATCAGCGAGGCTGAAATAACGGACTCCAGAAACCAGCCGGTTCTGAATTGGCCCTGACTCGCGTGAAGAATGAGTAGAAGCGCACCGAAGGTGACGTAGTCGAACACCGAACTCACCAGGCCGAAGGTAATCATAAACTTGCGAATAGCCTGAATGTTCCAGCGCCGAGGATAGTCAATCATTTCGTTGTCCACCCTGTCGGTCGCGATTGTCATCTCGGGAAAGTCCGTTAGTAGATTGGTGAGCAAGATCTGCTTGGGCAGCAGCGGGAGAAACGGCAGAAAGAGCGAGACTCCGGCCATGCTGAACATGTTTCCGAAATTGGCGCTAGTGGCCATGAAGACATACTTTAAGGTGTTGGCAAAGGTCGTCCGCCCTTCACGCACACCCTGAACGAGAACCTCCAGGTCCTTATCGAGTAAAACGATATCTGCCGCCTCCTTCGCAACGTCTACCGCGCTCTCGACGGAAATGCCGACATCGGCGGCGTGGAGCGCCGAGGCGTCATTGATGCCGTCTCCCATGTACCCCACGACATTTCCCGCCTTTCTGAGGGCGAGGATAATTCGCTCTTTCTGATTGGGCTCGATCTCCGCGAAGACGTCCACATCCGCTACGCGTCTGAGCAGCGCGTCGTCGCTCAACTGGCGCAGGTCTGGACCCGCGATGATCTTCGTCTTCGATAATCCCATCTGCTGACTGACGTTGGCTGCGACCAGGCGGTTGTCTCCTGTGATAATCTTCAACGAAACGCCAAGGTCTTTCAGACGGGCAATCGTCTCGGCGATTTTGGGCTTGGGCGGATCAAAAAGAACAAGGAAGCCCAAGAACGTCATGCCTGCTTCGTGCTCTTTGGTAATGCACGACTCCGGCCCCAGGTTCCTATAGGCGATGCCCAGTGTACGAAAGCCCTGACCGCTGAACTCCTCGAAATGCTGCTGGATTCGGTCCCGTACTACGGCGATATCGACGATGTTTCCCCCTTCTGTTTCGACCGTTGAACATACGCTGAGCACATTCGCGAGTGCGCCCTTGGTCACCATCAGATGCGCGTCCTCACGGGCAACCAGGATACTCAATCGCTTTCGAAGAAAATCGTAGGGAATCTCGTCTACCTTGCGGTAGCCGGATAGGTCAAAGCGACGATGGGTGCGGATGGCTTGATCGATAGGATTCGTAAAACCGGTCTCATAAAAAGCGTTGAGATAAGCGTGAAGCAGGACCTTATCGCTTGAAGTGCCTTCCACATCGAGTGCTGATTGTAGGTGCACGACTCCTTCAGTTAGGGTGCCTGTTTTATCGGAGCAGATCACGTTCATGCTGCCGAAGTTTTCAATCGAAGCAAGCCGTTTGACAATCACCTTCGCTTGAGCCATTCGTTTGGCGCCATGAGCCAAGTTGATGCTAATGATCGCCGGCAACAATTGCGGCGTTAGCCCAACAGCGAGTGCCAAGGAAAATAGGAAGGAGTCCAGGACAGGCCGTGCTAAGTAGACGTTGATGGCAAAGATGCTTACCACCAGCACTAGAGTAACTTCCATGAGGAAATAGCCAAATTGGCGTATGCCGCGTTCAAAGTCCGTTTCCTGCGGCCTGAGTCTTAAACGCTCGGACACCTTGCCAAACTCGGTGTCCTTGCCTGTGCGGATGACAAGCGCCTTGGCACTGCCGCTCACTACATGGGTGCCCATCCAAAGAGCGTTTGTTCGCTGACCCAGCGGCGTCGCTTCTGGCAACACCGCCACCGCCTTTTCTACGGGGAAGGTCTCCCCGGTCAGCATGGCTTCATCGACGAAAAGATCCTTCGAGTCCTGAACCACACCATCTCCCGGTACGATATCCCCGGCGCTCAGGATGACGATATCTCCAGGTACAATCTCTTCGACCGGAATATCTTTAGGGCCTCCATCACGGAGCACGGAAGCTCTAATTTGCACGATGGCAAGCAGTTTCTCGACAGCGTTGGTGGCACTGCGCTCCTGCCAAAACCCCAGAAGACCGCTTACGACTACAATCGTGAGAATAATGAAGGCGTCAACCGGATCGCCTAGGAAGAATGAGAGTGCGGTCGCTGAGAGAAGAATGAGGATCAGCGGACTCTTGAATTGAGCCAAGAGGAGAGTGAACGCATCCGAGCGCTTCGGGGGCTTCAGGCGATTAGCGCCATAGCGTGCGAGGCGCTGCCTTGCTTCCTTGCCAGTCAATCCTTCTTTCGCCGCTTGAAGTTGCTGCAGCAACTCGGTAGCAGAAAGACTCCAAAAGGCCAGAGAGTGTTGGTTCATACTAACCCGTAGTGTCCACAATCTCAGTCGAAGGCGCCACACCGCGTCGTAAAGTGTCGCCGAGGTCGTCTTTGATCTGACATTCACGTAGCATTCTGCGACGACACCGACCTGTCGGGTAAGGGTCACCTCAACCGTCAGCGAATCGATCAACCAAGGGGTTGTGGCCGTTTGCGTCGCCCAGCGACTCGCGACTGCTAAAGGCGGCAAGCCCTAACAGGCTGTTGAAGTTCGCACGAACATTGATGAAGGCACAAGGAGGAGACCACCATGATCGATACACACGTCATGAACTACAGTCTGGCCAAGTGCCTAGTCCGGCAGGCGCCTTCTCGACGTAGCGTTGAGTTCCGCCATCGAATGACCGGTTTGTGGCATCAGCGCGGATAGCCGCTTATGGGCCATAAGCCGCCTGTTCGCTGATCGGCGTAGAACCAGACTGTAGCGAGCGGGCCGGAGGCATCCCTCATTGCGCCCGTTCCGCGTCTCCCACGTCGCGGGTAAAGTGATCACATGGACAACGTGGCTGCAACACCGCGCACCGCCCTGCTCGCCGGCGCCACCGGCCTCGTCGGTCGCGCGCTGCTGCCCATGCTGCTTGCCAGCAAGCTTTACCGCAGCGTGCATGTGCTGCTCCGCAGCACGCCGCCGGACATCAAGGCCAGTGCGAAGCTGACGATTCACGAAGTCGACTTCGCACGGCTGCCCGTAGCGTTCCCGACGGTAGATGACGTGTTCATCGCGCTCGGCACCACGATCAAGGTCGCCGGATCGGAAGCGGCCTTTCGCCAAGTGGATTTGGACTTCGTTGTGAATATCGCACGGGTCGCCAAGGCTGCGGGGGCGACGCGCTTGGCGCGTCGTGTCGGCGTTGGGCGCCGATGCAAAGTCGCGCGTCTTTTACAACCGGGTGAAAGGCGAGATGCAGGACACCATCGCGCAACTCGGCTACGAATCGGTTGTGATCGCACAGCCATCATTGCTACTGGGTGACCGAGTCGCCTTGGGACAGCCGGCACGCCGTGGCGAAATATGGGCGGCACGGCTGCTCGGACCGCTCGGTTGGATCGTGCCCAAGGGGATGCGGCCGATCCCGGCCCGCACCGTAGCGTCCGCACTGCTGGCGGCGATTCTCGACGCGAAGCCCGGGGTTCGCGTCCTGAAATCGGGAGCCATGCAAGCGCGCGGCCAGCCGTAGCGCGTTTCATCACTACAAACGAGTGCCATGGATAACTCTATTGAGCTGATCAACGGGATTCCAGCTTACGATAGGTCCAACCACGCGCGCTTTCGCGATAAGCTCGCGGTCGCGACCCTTGAGTGCAGCCAGGCGGTCACTCGCGAGACAGTTGCACTTGGAACCGAGAGGAGGCCCTCATGTACAGCGCGATGCAACGGACGTTGTTGGCTATCACCGGTTGGTCGACCTTGTTCGGCTGTGCGACCGGAGAGTCGCATCAGCCGAGCGCCGGAACCATGACTTTTTTCGTCACTAGCGTCGGGTCCTGAAAGGGAGCCGACCTGGGTGGCCTCGAAGGCGCAGACCAACACTGCCAGTCGCTCGCCAAGGCGGTGGGTGCCGGCAACCGCACCTGGCGCGCTTATTTGAGCACGCAGGCACCGGCGCTCAACGATCCGAAGTTCGTGAATGCACGCGACCGGATCGGCACCGGCCCCTGGCACAACGCCAAGGGCATCATGATTGCCAGGAGTGTTGAGGACTTGCACTCGGCCAGCAACAACGTAACGAAGCAGACGGCATTGGACGAAAAAGGTAACCTCGTCAACGGCCGCACCGAGAAGCCCAACAGGCACGATATGTTGACCGGTTCGCGGCCCGACGGCACAGCCTTCGCGCCGGCTCCCGACATGACCTGCGGCAACTGGACAAGGAGCGGAGCCGATGGGGCGGCGATGGTGGGTCATCACGACCGCGCAGGCCCGATCGATAGCCCGTGGGCAACGTCCTGGAACTCCTCGCACCTCTCGCTCAAGGGGTGCAGCCAAGAGGCGCTGCGGGGCACGGGCGGGGATGGTCTCTTCTACTGTTTTGCCGTGCAGTAAGCGCGCGCATTTCGGACCCACGCGAGCCGAGGGCCCGATGCACTTCTTCCACGCCCCTTCGCTGCCGTTCGCGTATTCCTCATGATGGCTGGGCGAGTGGTACCCGGACCTCCTCGACGTGAACGCCAGGAGCTGGGCAAACCGGAAGCAGGACGGCCAACTGGAGCGGCGGTTCGAGAACCCTAAGTGGCTGTAGAGCTGCCCCAGCTCCACTTCGGTCGCGATTTGCTCTTGAACCCAGACTCGCAGGATTAGCTCCACACAAGGTGCCCGATGCCGCTAGCCATAGAAGACTACGCTCTGATTGGCGACTGCCACACTGCTGCCCTCATCGGCCGCGACGGCTCGATCGATTGGCTCTGCCTGCCGCGCTTCGACGCTCCCGCCTGTTTCGCCGCGTTGCTGGGCACGCCCGATCACGGCCGCTGGCTCATTGCACCTCGTGGCCACATCCGCAGGATCAGCCGACGCTACCGCCCGGGGACCTTGATTCTCGAAACACAATTCGAAACCGATGACGGGTCCGTCACTCTCATCGACTTCATGCCCCCCCGCTCACGCGAGCCCGATCTCGTGCGCATTGCGCGAGGCGTCCGCGGCCGCGTGAAAATGCATACTGAACTGATTATGCGATTCGACTATGGGTCGATCATTCCCTGGGTGCGGAAGACTGCCACGGGGTTGGAGGCGATCGGCGGTCCCGACTCGCTCTACCTCGATACGGGGGTCGAGCTGCACGGCAAAAATTTGCACACGGTCGGCGATTTCGAAGTTGCGGCAGGGGAAGAGGCTCGTTTCGTATTGATGTGGCACCCCTCGCATCTCGAACGGCCCGAATCGCTCGACGCCGACCGCACGCTGGAGGCGACGGAGCTCTGGTGGCGCGAGTGGTCCGACCGGTGCCAATTCGACGGCCCCTGGAAGGAACTCGTGCATCGCTCGCTCATCACGCTCAAGGCGCTCACCTACGCTCCGACCGGCGGAATCGTCGCTGCCCCTACTACGTCGCTGCCAGAACTGCTTGGCGGCGTGCGCAATTGGGACTACCGCATCTGCTGGCTCCGCGATGCCACGTTCACGTTGTACGCCCTGATGCTGGCCGGATATACCGACGAAGCATGCGCCTGGCGCGAGTGGCTCCTGCGAGCCGTCGCCGGCTCGCCGCAACAGCTCAACATCATGTACGGACTAGCCGGCGAACGGCGGCTGACCGAATTCGAGCTTCCCTGGCTGCCGGGCTATATGAACTCTGCCCCCGTGCGTATCGGCAACGCGGCGTGGGAGCAATTTCAGCTCGACGTGTTCGGCGAGGTCTGTGACACGCTGCACGTGGCGGCCCGATTGGGACTGCCCTTTGAAGAAAACGTCTGGCGCATTGAGCGCGAGCTCGGCGAATACCTTGAGCAGCACTGGCGCGATCCCGACGAGGGGATTTGGGAAATCCGCGGCCCGCGGCAACACTTTGTGCACTCCAAGATGATGGCTTGGGTGGCATTCGACCGATTGGTCAAGACGGTCGAGCGGTTCGGCGCCGTCGGGACCGTCGATCGCTGGCGAACGACCCGTGACACGATCCATCGCGAAGTGTGCGAGCAAGGCTTCGACACGCAGCAAAACGCGTTTGTGCAAGCCTATGGATCAACTGAGCTGGACGCCAGCTTGCTCATGATGCCGCTAGTTGGATTCCTCCCCCCCAGCGATCCGCGGGTCCGCGGTACCGTGGCGGCGATCGAGCGCGAGCTCATGGCCGACGGCTTCGTGCTTCGCTATCGCACTCAATCCGATGTGGACGGCTTACCTCCGGGTGAAGGAGCATTCTTGCCTCGTACGTTTTGGTTGGCTGACAACCTGGCGGCGATGGGGCGTCGCGGCGACGCCGAGAGAATCTTCGAACGGCTGGCAGGACTGGCCAACGACGTGGGGCTGATTTCGGAAGAATACGATCCGGCCAACGGGCGGCTCCTGGGAAATTTTCCTCAGGCCTTCACGCACGTGGCCTTGGTCAACACCGCCTTCAACCTCTGGAAACCGGGCGGTCCCGCACAACACCGCGCGGAATAAGCGGCGAAGGCCCCTGCCCGGGGCAGGAACGGCCGAGGTAGAGACCGTAATCTCACCGTCGGGTTGGGCCCGGAAACTCGACCGACACCTTCAAGTCGGCGCTTTGCCGAGGGCCGAAGTACCGAAGTGGGGCGCAGGCGCCAAAGCCCCAGTGTCCGGTTTCGATTGTCTTAGTTGCCGGGCTTCGAGAGGCCGCTTTTAGCCGGAAGCGCCCGTCCATGCAAGGGCGTTCGCTGGATTCAAGCAGAGGGATGGACCAACCGCGCCAAGACGCCTTGCTTATGCGGTGGCCATTCTCGCAACTGTCAGTGCTTGACTCGCCTTCCCGCGCATCGACGTGCGCTCATACTTGGAGGCTACTGGAAGACGCCGTGCGCCGCTCGCTGCTTGCTTTAGTTTTTCTACTGACTTGGCACCTTTGTGTCGCGGCCTCGAACGTTGTCGTCCAATCCTTCGCGCTTCCTGACGGCGGCGGATCGCCGCACGATGTGGCGGTCGGAGCAGACGGCATCGTCTGGTACACCGCCCAGCGCGACGGCAAGCTGGGCCGCCTTGACCCGACGACCGGGCAGATCGATCTCATCCCCCTCGGTGCAGGCGCCGCCCCGCATGGTGTGATCATTGGACCCGACGGGGCGCCCTGGATCACCGAAGGTGGCACCAACGCGATCGTCCGGGTCGATCCCCGGACCCGCCAGGTGAAGCGCTGGCCGCTGCCGAGCGCGCGCGGCAATGCGAACCTCAACACGGCCACCTTCGACAAACAGGGTCGCATCTGGTTTACCGGTCAGAGCGGAATCTATGGGCGGCTCGATCCGAGCACCGGTGACATGCAGGTCTGGGACGCGCCGCGCGGCCGGGGCCCTTACGGCATCGCGACCACGCCGGATGGGGCCGTCTTCTACGCATCGCTCGCGAACAGCTATATCGCTCAAGTTGACCCCGACACGGGCGCTGCGACCGTCATCGAGCCACCGACCAAGAATCAGGGTGCGCGGCGTCTGTGGTCAGATTCCAGGGGACGAATCTGGGTGAGCGAATGGAACGCCGGCAATGTCAGCCGCTATGATCCAAGCACCGGCGGCTGGCGCACGTGGAAGCTGCCCGGCGAGCAGCCCCACGCCTACGCTGTCTATGTCGACGACAAGGACATCGTGTGGCTCAGCGAGTGGACCGCCAACGCAATCCTGCGCTTCGATCCCGAGACCGAGAAGTTTGAAGCGTTCCCGAGCGACCGCCGCGGCGCGAACGTCCGTCAGATCCTGGGGCGACCGAGCGAGATCTGGGTGCCCGAGTCCGGCGCCGACCGGTTGCGCGTGTTTCGGACCAATTGAGGTGGGTAGAGCTTCTCCCCTCTGCCCGAGGATTACGCCGGAGCCCTTCCGGTGGTTCTCATGCGGGCGCGGATATGTTCTCCCCTCGGTCGAAAACCACAGGCTCAGGACCGAGCGGGTTCGGCTTCGCCCGTTATGTGCCCCTTGTGCTTCCGAGATGCACACGTCGAGATGCAATCTCAGCCGCGGCGCGCCGCCTCGATTGCAGCGATGTCGATCTTTTTCATCTGCATCATCGCATCGAATGCGCGCTTGGCGACAGCGGGATCGGGATCGGTGACCGCTTTCGTCAGGGCGATCGGCGTAATCTGCCAGGACAATCCCCATTTATCCTTGCACCAGCCGCACGCGCTCTCCTGGCCGCCGTTGCCGACGATCGCGTTCCAGTAGCGATCCGTTTCGGCCTGGTCAGCGGTTGCGACCTGAAACGAGAACGCTTCGTTGTGCTTGAACGCGGGTCCGCCGTTGAGCCCGAGGCACGGAACGCCCATCACGCTAAACTCGACGGTCAACACGTCCCCTTTCTTCCCCGACGGAAAGTCTCCCGGTGCGCGGTGCACCGCGCCGACGGACGAATCGGGAAAGGTCTTGGCGTAAAATCGCGCCGCGTCCTCGGCGTCGCGATCGTACCAAAGGCAAATCGTGTTCTTTGCTGGCTTGACCATGTTACTTCTCCATCGAGATGAGCCACCCGAGGCCGGAAATCAACCGTGCCGAGCATTGTTTGGGGTAGGCATTCCCAAGAGGCCTACGACAACCCCTACGAATACGCCGCCCAGGAGCAGTTCCTTCGCGAGTCCATGGCGCTGCTGCACGATCTCTGCACGCGTCTGGATTATCGGTTGAATTTGGGCATTCGACCTAAAAGGAGATCGCCCGAGTAAACGTCGAGGTCTCGCCCCGTTCGCTCTTCAGCGAAAGCTCATCCTGATTGAAGGCCAGAATGGTCCCCGAAGTTACGCTGTTCGTCACCCGCTCATCCTCCGCACTGGTTATCTTCAACGTGATGGTCTTGCCATTGATGGCCCATGTGCCGCGGATCGTGCCGGTGACGCCCTGCGAAAGGGTGTTGCTGATGAACCCGCGTGGGCGCGACTGGGCGATGAAGCTGCCGTTCCCGCCGAAGGCCATAGACTCTTCCATGTCTCCCACGGTGCGCAGCCAGGTGCCCACGATTTTCGCGCTGTACTCTGCTTCGGGGACCGGGTTGGCCGGCGTGCAGGACGGGACGACCAAGGCCAATGCCAGCAGCAGGCCGACCCGCGCAAAGTTGAAGATGTGTTTCATGTCGAAGCGCAAGATTGAGAGCGGTATTGGGGTTAGCCGCGGCGATTTTCAGGGGAACAGGAACGAGATCTGCCCGAGCCCCGTCCAGGCAGGTCCGCCGTTCGGCCTGACAACATTTGACGTTGCCTGCCGGGCGTTACGGGACAGACGCCCAATACGACGGCCAGAAGGACAACATCGACTACTACATGCAAGCAGTATTGCGAGCGCGTGAAGGGGGGCGCTTACCGGCGCCGTTGCGAACTCACACTATAGGCCAGGAGCCGCCGCTGGTACGAGTTTCAGAGACACCCTCGAAGTGGTCGTGAGCCGGCGAAGACGAAAGCGCCGACAGTCTTCTCCAGCGGCATCGGCTCGCCGGTGATGCGCGCCTGGTCGACGAACGAGTGACCGGCTATCACGGTTCCGTCCACGGGAATGCGGCCACCGGGGTTCACCAGTACCGCGTCGCCTACCGTTAGAGAATCGGCATCGACCTTGGACACGCCGTCGGCGCGGCGGACGGAGACGGCGCGCGGCAGGAAGTCCAGAAGGTCTCGGATAGCGCTACGACCTCGCGACACCGTCATGCCCTCCAACACTTCCGCGACCAACACGAACAGTGTGATGACCAGAGCGGTGAAGAACTCGGAAATAACGGCCGCGGCGACGATGGCGATAGACATGGACAGCTCCATGGTCATACGCCGGGCGATCAGGTTCTCGAAGGCCTCCTTGAAAATCGGCCAGCCGCCGATCAGCAGGCCTGCTACCCCAATGACGCTGAGGGCCGATACCGGCTCCCATAACCGGAGCCACACGGCCGCCGCCGACAAGGCCACGAGAACGATGCGAACCATTGCCGCCCATTCGTAGGGATGTTCGTGATCGTGGTCATCGTCGTAACCATGATCCTGAGTGTGGTCGAGTGCGTGGCTGCGCGACGCCCCAACGACGGTGCGGGTCGAAGCTCGGTCCGCCAGGCTCGATCAAAGCGCACATCTGCACCCACGGCACCAACGTTTCCATGCGCCCCAGAAACTCCGCCTTGCGCGTAGCTCTGCCGTGTACCTCGAATCCTTGCGCTGTCGCCAGTGTCATTTGCTTCATTGTCCCTGTCACCCCGTTTCAGCCACTCACTTCGTGCTTAACGCGCAAGCATCAGCAATGGTCGACTGGATCGCAGACTTGTTCAGCGTTTCCCTAGTGTTGTGTCCCGCAGATAACTTTGCCAAGTCGTTCGAGCTTGGCGAGAATGGACTCGGCGGTGGCGGTCCACATGAAGGGCTTGGGATGTTGATTCCAGTCGGCCACGAAGCGCTGGATCTGGCGACGCAAGTCGGTCACGGAGTTGAACGATCCACGACGGATCGCGCGTTGCGTGATCACTCCAAACCAGCGCTCGACCTGGTTCAGCCACGACGAGTAGGTTGGCGTGTAGTGGACGTGGAAGCGCGGGCGGCGCGCGAGCCACGCTCTGACGCGGGCGTGCTTGTGGGTGCCGTAGTTGTCGACGATCAGGTGCACAGCCAGGTCCTTAGGCACGTTGGCCTCAATGTGGCGCAGGAAGCTCAGGAACTCCTGGTGGCGATGACGCGGCTTGCACTGGGTGAAGACCTGGCCGTTGGCGATGTCCAGGGCCGCAAACAAAGTGGTGGTGCCGTGGCGCACGTAGTCGTGGGTGATGCCCTCCGCGTAGCCCAGTCCCATGGGCAAGACCGGCTGGGTGCGCTCGAGCGCCTGCACTTGGCTTTTCTCGTCCACGCACAGCACCAAGGCATTGTGGGGGGATTGAGGTACAGGCCGACTACTTCGCGCACCTTCTCGAGGAAGAACGGGTCGTTGGAAAGCTTGAAGCTCCTGGCCCGATGCGGCTGCACGCCAAACAGCGCGAGATAACGCTGCACGGTGCTCTTGGAGATGCCGGTGTCCTCGGCCAGGGTGCGCACGCTCCAGTGCGTGGCCGCTTTCGGGCGGCGCCCAAGCGCCGTGTTCAGCAGCTCGGCGATGCGCTCCTCGTCATGGGTGCGCGGACGCCCCGACTTCAGCGCATCGTGCAGCCCGGCCAAGCGGTGTTCGCGAAATCGCTTGCGCCAGTTGCTCACCGCTGGCGCGGTGACCTTCACTCGCCGCGCCGTCTCGCGCACCGACACCCCATCCTCAGTCAGCAGAATCATGCGTGCCCGCCTGACCAGACCATGCGGCAGACTGCGTGAGGCGACGATGCTCTCCAGCTGTGCGCGCTCCTGTGCCGTAAGCTCAAGGGAATGCTTCGCTCGGCCCGTTGCCATAGTTGCCCTCCAAGAGTCGATAACGATAACTCTTGGAACAAATCCACATGTATTAAATTCTTGTGGGACACAACACTAGCGCCAGCGCTGCACCGATTTTCTATTACGTCTTCGACCTGCTCGCGGACCCCCGAACGCTGTATCTCCGGCGCCAACGTCCTCGTAGTGACTATGCCCGATGTTTCCGAAGTCTGTTTCACTTCGGGGGCTGCTTCTTGGCTAGCAGCTCCTTGAGATCTGCGAAGGGAGCGTAGGTCGACACGCGGCCGCCGACGGGGGGACTGCTTCCCCCGCCCGTCGCCTCTAGCTGCCGCTGGTGTTCGTTGTCGTGGCAGTACACACACAGCAGTTCCCAGTTGCTGCCATCGGACGGGTTGTTGTCGTGATTGTGGTCCCGGTGGTGGACGGTCAGTTCGCGCAAGTTGGCGCGCGTGAACTCGCGGGCGCAACGCCCACAGATCCAAGGGTAGATCTTCAGTGCCTCTTCCCTATAGCTCCGATCGCGCTTCTCCGCGGCGCGACGGGCTTCGGCGACGATGCGGTCCAGTTTGTCGGGGTCACCTGCGCTCATTGGGCGGCATTTTCCGAATTCAGAGTGAAGGGCTCCGAGTGGTTCCACGGGGACACATATTTGTTCGTCTACGATCTGCAAGCGAATGTCTTGTTAAACCCGGCCTTCCCGGCGCGCGAGGGGACCAACGTCAAGGGGCAGAAAGACGCAAAGGGAAAGTTATTTCACCACGCCATCATTCACGCGGCTGAAACCGAGGGATCCGGATGGGTCGACTACATGTTTCCGAAACCTGGTCAGAGTCAGCCGTCGCAAAAATGGGCCTACGTGAAGGCAGTGAAGATCGATGGCGTTCCAGGACTGGTCGCTTCGGGATTAAAGCCCCTACCGAGCACCCAGAAATCACGTAAGAGTGATCCATACCTTTTGAAGAGGGTGCCCAGCCGGTTAGTGGAGAGACTGAACACCCGCAGCGAATTTCTCATCGCGAGCTATTACCCTTTGCGCGAGACCCTTGTGGCGCAAACCGGAAATACCGCCCCTGAGCGCAGGGCGTTTCTTGAATACTTTCATACCAAATCGGGCTGACTCCCCGAATGTGCACCCGCAGACTGCCGCACCGATCAGCGCTCGCGCGTCACGTCACGCGGGTTCTTGTCCTCGCGCAGCGCCACGAAGCGCGAATGCCGGAGATGATTGTCAGGAGTCCACTCGACGAACTCGAATTGCCCGACCAGGACCGGGTTGACCCAGCGACACTCCGCCATCTTCACCGTCGTAAGACCTTGTCCCCAGCGTCCGCTCTTGGTCTCCGGCAGGTTGGCAAACGGGCATGTCGGCATCTCCAGCTTTCTGAGCCGCGCGAGGAGGTCCAGTCGTGAACGAGGCGTGAAGCCATTCCGTGTCCTCGCCACGTATATCAGTCGATCGCCGTCCTAGTAACCAAAGACCAGCGCATCGAAGCTGTGCGCACTCGGCGTGTATCCGCCGATCACGAATTCCTGCCCCCGATTAATGCGCATTTTGCGCCAGGCACCGGATCGCTTTCCGGGTTCGTAAAGACTGTCGCGCCGCTTGGCGATTACACCCTCGAAACGATACGAGCGCACAGCATCAAGTAGGTCGTGAAGGCTCCCCTGCAGCTCCGCCGACTGGCGTATGGGCTCACCGAGTTTGGGAAACACCTTCGCTTGCAGCAGACTGCGCCGCACATCGAGCGGCTCGTGCATGAGATTGCGGCCGCCGAACACCAGGACATCGAAGAAGTAATAGAGAATCGGTGCGGGTCCGGAGCCATAGTTCTGAAGCGTATTGAAAGAAGGCCGGCCCGATTCGTCGAAAGCGACGATCTCGCCGTCGATTACGCTCTCATCGGGCAGGCGCTCAAGCGCCTTGGCGATCGCCGGATACTTGTCGGTGAAGTCGTTGTTATTGCGCGAGCGAAGCTGAACCCTCTGTCTGGTCTTGATTGCGAGGGCGCGATAGCCGTCGAGTTTCAGCTCGTACATCCACTCCGGTCCCGCGGGCAGCGTTTCGCTGCGTAGAAGGAGCATCGGTTCGATGAACGACGCTTTTGTCTTCGTTGTTTTGATCACAGCGCCGACTGAATGCCCGACATCCCCGAGCTACTGTAATTTGCCTACCGTTACACGCGTTGAGTCTACTCGCGGGAGAACATTGATGCTGCTCCCGATGTCGGATACCTAGGGTCAGTTGCTGCTCCGGTCAGGCGAAGCCTGGGACGCCTGCCCCGCAACTTGAGACACCTGCGCCGGTCGGGCAGACCTGGGGCGCTTCGCGCCACCATGCGTAGTACCGAGAGCCTTCTTGTCGGTCCTGGGATGGGAGGCGCATGCTTGTCAAATGACGCGTGGAGCCGAGTACACTGGCAGTAGAAACTCAACGCGAGCGAGCGGTGAAGGTGGATCATGAGCACTGCCAATGAGTATGGTGAGCACTACTGGTGTATCACTTGCGATGGGGACGAAGTCTTTGTCTACGCCGACGAAATGGAGGTCACCGTTTGCGGGGCGCTGATCGCATGGGGTGGTTATCGAAAGGAGGGGGAGCATGTCGAGCACGAGCAGCCGCTATGGGCGGCTGCGCCAGGACAGTGGAAGAGGTTCTTCGCGGTCAGTCTGATTGACGGAAGAGCGGTAGCGGTTGAATCTGCACCCTCCCGTTCAAGCTAACCGGGGACGAGGGAGGGCTCATGACGCGGATTCTGCTCGTCGGCTACGATCCGGAGACGGTGGACTTTTCCGACCCTGCTTTGCCGCCAGGGATGACCGCCGAGAAGGTTCACGCCGGCATTGCGGTCGCGCTGAAGCAGTTCGCTGAACGCGGATGGGAAGCCGACGTTGGTTTCATCCGGCCCGATGAAACCGCTGGGCCGACCGTGGAGCGTCTGTTAGCTTCGAGGAGCTACGATTGCGTTGTAATCGGAGCCGGTGTCCGCCTGCCGCCGCGGCGCCTTGCATTGTTCGAGGCCGTCATCAACGCTGTCCATAAGGCTGCCCCAGGGGCGGCGATCGCCTTCAATACACGGCCCGAGGATAGCGCCGATGCTGCCGCGCGATGGTTGAAGGTTTGAAGCCGGACGGTAAAGCGCGGCACCCAGCAGGAAGCGCAGAGCGTAGAAGCTCATGCGGCACAATGCCAAGGCGAAAGCACGTGAACTGTCCCGATTGCAATTCGGCGTTGACGGGCAACGTCTGACGGCATCGAACTGCGCTTTGTTTCAAAAGGCCGGGTTCGACCCCAAGCGGAAGCTCAAGATTGCTGAAGGCGGACGAAGGAAACCAAAGAAGCAGACGTTTAACGCTCGAATAAGCTGTGCGCGAGTGCACAGCGCGAGTGCGTCGGCTGGAAGCACTTGACAGCGCATCGTCCGACGGCACGACGTCGGCAACAGTAATCTGTTGTCCCCTTTGCGGTGCCAAGCAATTCGTCACGGCCGAGGGGAACCTCACTCCATCGGGCGATATGAGCGCCTACTAAGCCTTTTAGAACAAACGGTCTATTGCGAGTCATGTTGAACGGGCGGACCATGACGCAGGCTCGTTCCTTGAGGGGAAGCCATGAAAGTACGAGCAATTCGCCGGCTCTGCGTTGCGATATCCGGCACTGCCCTCCTTGTGCTCGTTGAGCTTCCATCCCAAGCTCAAAACGTCTGTTCGTTCTCGAGCATGGCAGTGCAGATGACGCTCGTGCGGAGCGCGGTCCGTATCGCCGCGGTCTACGCGACAGGCGTGAGCCAGCTTTCGCTCAACGACGGGAGAACGGGGGTCGAAGAAGCCTGCAACTGGCGTTGCAGCAGCACGCCCGTCATCGCTCCCATGGTCCACGCGTTCGGCTTCCTGAAGTACAACTGCGCGCGCACGACGGCGCCCGCGACCACGCGCCGACCAACCGGAATGGGAACGGACGGAAAGGGAACGGACAGTGAGATGGGCTTGTCGGTCACCGATCACGAGTACCGGGACGCGGCTGACGCGATCTTTCGCTCGGGGGCGACTGGAGTGGGCGACCTGATGCGGGTGCCGCCCGCCCTGGAGAACGCTTCGAAGAGTGGCAACGTGCAGGACCTGATCGACGCCGTCAACAAGATTCCCGGCGCGACCTGGCTCAAGTTCAGCTCAACGTCGGTGGACAACGTCAACAGCAAGGGCGTCCTCGAGGGCGCCGCCCGCATCCTCGTGCGAGTGCCCGACAGCCAAAATCCGCCGCGCTTCGAGCAATGGATCCAGATCGCCATCATCGGAACCACTGACAAGCTGGGGCGGAACGTAGACTTCCTGGCGCGCCAGCTCGTCTCGGACGCGGCGTCCCCGATCAAGGACGGCTCCGTGGTGGTCTTTCGAGGCTACTCGCGCACCCCGAAGGGCTTCGAACCGGAGGGCCGGGGCACCATCTCCGATCTCTCCAAGTGTTACTCCTGCCACCCGAGCGGACTAAGGCCGGTCATCCCTGCGACCGCGGGGTCCATCGACGCCCACGGCGATCGGGCCATTAAACATGAGGGCACGATGCTCAGCGGCCCCGACTTGGCGAGCCAGCTCAAGAAGCTCAAGGAGGACATTACGAGTGATCTGTCCCGGTTCGGGCCGGTGGGATATATCGCTTCGGAGAACGGTCCGCCATTCGGACCATCGAGCCGGCCTGGTCGGCCCGACTTCGTGGCCGCCGGCTGTGCCAGAGGCGTTCCCGACAAGCGGCGCCAAGAGATCGTGAACCACATGGACTGCGAGCTGTGCCACGACGCGTCCACGCGGGGCATCCTGAACGCCGGCACGAGCCGCGCGACGATCTATCACAAGGTCGTCAAGAACACGGAGGCCCCGATGCCTCCGGGTGTCAACGATCCGGGCGGGCTCACCGCGGCCGAACGCGAGATTCTGTTCCAGTGCCTGCGGGCCGAGTACGCGGAGATCCTGCGGGAATGGCTCCTGACGACCCCGTAGCTTCGCTCTGTGTTCAGATTTTCCGCGGCAGCACGCAAGAACGAACACATCATCCTATACGTGGGGTTCTCCTTGGCGCACACACCTGCAGCGTGAAGGCTCGCGTCGCGACGCGCCTGACAACTGGCTGCTTTGCAGCGAATTGAATGGCGACGATGACCGACTGCTCCTGGCCGAAATCGGAAGTCAGTCGTCCTATTCGCTACACCAATACAAACCCCGTGCAAAGCCCAAGGCCAACCGCATACATCAACCAAGTTTCGGAAACCACGTAGGGGTAGACCATCAACGCAATGCCGATCCATTTCGCGTTCGGACGGGATGCGTTCTTCCCGTATCGGTAGGCTGTGAATCCAGCGAAGCCGAACAGAATCGCACCGGCTAGGTATGCAGGGGTCGGGAGAGTGAAGCCTAGGGATTCGACAGCGTGTAGTTCATCCATTGGGAAGTCACCAGCGAACGGGGATTTGGATATCGGAGTTGCTCAACGCGCAATAAGCCGCGTGCTTCCGTGTCGGATGCAGGCTCGGTTGCGACAGATTAAGGAACGGGGCAGTCGGCAAACGATATCCAGCCTTTGCGACGCCAGCGCGGGGTGCCTGTATTCCCACGGCGGCACCGCCTGAGAATCTTGCCATAGCCCAGCACGAGCAGTCCTCGCCGCTTCCTCTGCACGTGCGTAGGTCGACCTGATCCTGCGGACTCTGCTCGCGGGACGTATTTCCGATACCACCACGCCAGACCCGCTTCGATCTGCCGCAGCCCCACGTCCTGGCCGTCGACGATTACCTTCCCGATGATGCGTCCGTAGCGATCGGGCTTGGTCCATTCCACGACCGCGTGTTTGGCGAATGCCAGCGCCGCTAGGTTCTGTTTTGATCGACTACCGAAGGGCTGCTTCTTCTCAGGCGCGTCGATCCCATAAAGGCGGATCCTGTGCTGCTGGTTGGAGGTATCGAGGATGGTGAGGGTGTCGCCGTCCGCGATGCCCACCACGCGGCCTGAGAGCGTTTGCGCATGAATTGGCGCAACGGTTCCTAAGCCGAGAATGGCGGCGAGGACCGCGTGTAGTAGTAGTCTAGCTGGCATGACGCTGACCGGATGCAAGGCGTACGCCAAACGACGCTCCACATTCTGCCGCTGGGCGCTCGCCTCGGTCCTTGTCACCGCGACAGGCGTTGCGGCTGCCTTCGACGAGTCGGGCGACGGGGAGCGCCACCTTCCGCGGTCGGTCGAAGCCATCGCGTGGAAACTCACCACGACGTACTACGCAACGACGAACGAGGACGGTGCATACGATATCAATCTGCGCGGCAACTTTCGCTCGCACACGGCATGGATCGGATACTACGATCAGCCGGGGGAATTCAGCCAGGCGCGGCTTGGCTACGAGTACGCCCTGAGCTTGCCACTTACCGAGGCGGTGCTATCGGCACAGTACGCTACGCACGGCTTCCTGGGTGGCAGCGTGACCGCGGAGGTGGGCGGCGACTTATATGGTGTGATTGGCATCTCGCGAACGAACGAGAAGCCGTATTTCAACCTCAACTTCGACCCGAACGACGCCTGGACCCTCGGACTCGGCGCAAGGCTACCGCACGAAACGAATCTCATGCTCTACCAGATTCACGGCGAATGGATCGCTGCCGGGCAGCGCGTGACGCATGCGGTGTGTCGGACCAAGCTGACGCCGGATACACGCGCGAGCATCGACGTGTTCTACAAGTATGGTCCGCTGGACAGTAACCAAGGCGGGACGGTAAGTGCCACGGGGGTTTCGGCTTCGGTTGACTACAGGAGCTGGTTCGCGCGGATCGCTTGGGACCCGAGGGTGAACTTCACGCCAGACAACATGGTAAGGATTGCGGTAGGCGCGAGGTTCTAAATGTGCTGGTTCAGGAGTCGCATCTCTCTTGAAGGTGCTCCACAATTGCCGTCCTTCACAAACGGCCTGCCGGACTAAAAGCGGTATACCTGCGGGCTCTGTTCGCGGGAGTATTTCCGATACCACCACGCCAGACCTGCTTCGATTTGCCGTAGCCCCACGTCCTGACCGTCAACGATGACTTTCCCCGCAATGCGCCCGAAACGATCGGGCTTGGCCCATTCCACGATCGCGTATCTACCGAACGCGAGTCCGCCAGATTCTGCTGGATCGGCTGCCGAAAGGCTGCTTCTTCTCGGGGGCGTCGATTCCGTAGAGCCGAATGCGGTAGGTATCGAGCACCGTAATGGTGTCGCCATCGGCGATGCCGACCACGCACCCGGTCAGGGTCTTGGCAGCCAGCGGTGCGGAATACACCACCGCCGCGCAAATGAGGGTCGCGGCAGCAGCTCCAGGTCGTCGGAGAAGCGAGAGCATCACTCCGCTCCATTCATGCGGCTGGAGGACATCGGCTTCGCGCTGTTCTGGCACTTCCAGGACGCGTGGCCCCACGACCCACCGAGCGTGTTGACTTCGGTGGGCACGCCGGTGTCGAGACGCTACGCGGCTACTTCAGGTTCGAG
The DNA here is from genome assembly GCA_963747225.1 of uncultured beta proteobacterium. Taxonomy (GTDB): domain Bacteria; phylum Pseudomonadota; class Gammaproteobacteria; order Burkholderiales; family JAEUMW01; genus JAEUMW01. Next base: position 33,717 of record CAVVES010000014.1, read on the forward strand.
GATTTGCTTCGCCGAGTGCTGGATCGACGAGCAGCAGAGGCGCAACTCGCTAAGGTGTCCTAACCGAGATTCGGCCCGACAGACAACGTCGGATGGCATCGAACTGCGCTCTGTTCAAAGGCCGGGTT
>CAVVES010000015.1:0-26975 GCA_963747225.1 uncultured beta proteobacterium
CGCCGGTCGCGCGCGTGTGCAGCGAGGAGGTGCCCATGCCGTACGCGAAACACCTGGAGGAGGCGGCGCTGCCGCAAGTGCCCAAGATCGTGATGGCCGCAAGGCAGGTCCTCGGCAAGGTCTGAGCTCGGCGCGATGATCGAATTTCGGCTCCCCTCCCTCGGGTCAGAGATGGACAAGGGCAAGCTCCTCGAATGGAAGGTGAAGCCGGGCGACGCAGTCGAACGTGGGAGCGTGGTCGCCGTGGTGGATACGAGCAAGTCGGCGATCGACGTCGAGATCTGGGACGAGGGTACCGTCTACGAGCTGGTGCTGCGGCCTGGCGAGACCGTGCCGGTGGGGACCGTCATGGCGACGCTGCTGGAGCCGGAAGAGACCATCGAGCACGCGGAAGCGGAGAAGCAACGGAAGCTAGCCGAAGCGCGCTCAACCGAGAAGGTCGCCGCTCTGGTACCGGCGTCAGCCGAGTTCGAACGGCGGTCGGGCGCGGTGACCGAAGCGCGGCGGCGCATGTCGCCTGCCGCACGCAAGCGCGCGGAAGAACTCGGAGTCGACGTGACGGCACTCACCGGTTCCGGTCCGCAAGGTTCGATCGTGCTGGAGGATGTTGAGAAGGCAGCCGCAACGAAAGCACAGCCGCAAGACCGCGCCTCGGAGATGCGCAGGGCCATCGCCGCGGCGATGGCGCGCTCCAAGCGCGAGATCCCCCACTACTACCTCGCCAGCGATATCCCGCTCGACCGCGCGAGTCGATGGCTCGCTTCGCGCAACGAGGCCCGTCCTGTCACCGACCGAGTGATCATGGCGGTGCTGCTCCTCAAGGCGGTGGCGCTGGCGTTGAAGAAATATCCCGAGCTCAACGGCTTCTTCCGCGACGGTGCCTTCCAGCCTGTGCCCGGCATTCATCTCGGGGTGGCGATCTCCCTTCGCCAGGGCGGGCTCATCGCTCCGGCGATACGCGACGCGGACAAGAAGGGCCTTGATGAACTGATGCAGGGTCTGACGGATCTCGTTGCTCGCGCGCGCGCCTTGACACTCAAGAGCTCGGAAATATCCGATCCCACGATCACCGTCACCAATCTTGGTGAGCAGGGTGCCGGACTCGTGCACGGTGTCATCTATCCGCCCCAGGTTGCGCTGGTAGGCTTCGGCAAAGTGAGGGAGCGACCGTGGGCGGAAAGCGGGCGGTTGGTCGTGACTCACGTTGTCACCGCGACCTTGTCTGCCGATCACAGGGTGAGCGATGGCCATCGCGGTGCGCTCTTCCTGAATGAAGTGGCGCGTCTGCTGCAGGAACCCGAGCAACTATGAGCGGCGCACCGCACGCCGATGATCAGAATGGGAACCGCAACATGGACGAACACAAGATCCGCCAAATCATCTTCGCCACCTTGCGCACCATCGCCCCGGAAGTAACGCCGGAGGAGATTGCAGCCAACGAGCCATTGCGTGATCAGGTGGATCTGGACTCGATGGATTTTCTGAACTTCCTGATCGGATTGCACGAGAAGCTCGGCGTGGACATCCCCGAGGCGGACTACGCGAAGCTCGTCACGCTGGATGATCTCGTGTCCTACCTGAAGGCCAAGGTCGACCGACGCGGGGCTCTCCCCGAAGCCAAGGGGAGCCTCAGTGAGTGAGAGTCCCGTCAAGGTCATAGCCGGCGATGCAAACCCCGGGTTGGCGCAGGCTATCGCCCGTCTAATTGGGTCGACTCCGATACTGGCTACGATCTCGTCATTTGCAGACGGCGAGACCCGGGTTCATATCGACGCAGACGTGCTGGGCGCGGACGTGATCGTCATACAGCCGACGTCAGCGCCGACCAACGACCGTCTCATGACGCTAGTGCTGCTCGCGGACGCCGCCCGGGCTGCGGGTGCATCACGCGTGACAGCAGTCGTTCCCTATTTCGGCTACGCCCGTCAGGACATGCGCAAGAGCGCAGGCGAGCCGCGCTCAGCGCAGATCGTGGCAAAGCTGCTATTCGCCGCAGGCATCGATCGTCTGGTGACGGTGGAGTTGCACTCAGCCGCGCTGGAGAGCGCATTTCAGATGCCACTCGTCCATTTGGAGGCCGACGACGCGATGCTTCCTGTTATCCGGAGCTGGGAAATCGCGGATCTTGCAATCGTATCGCCCGATGCCGGCGGCCTAAAGCGCGCACAGCGTTACGCGTCTGCCCTCAACGCATCGCTGGCCGTGCTCGCGAAGACGCGGCCACGGCCGGACGTCGCCGTCGCACTCCAGATTCTGGGTGACGTGCGCGGCCGTACCTGCTTGATCGTCGACGATCTTTCAAGCACGGGTCGCACAATTGCAGCTACGGCGCAGGCCTTAAGCGATGCAGGCGCGAAAGGAGTACATGCGCTCTTCATCCATGCGGTCATGGCTCCCGAGGCGCTCGCACGAATTTGCGCAGCACCTGTGCAACGAATTGTCACCACAGACACCGTACCCATTCCGGCCCACCCTCGTCTGCACACCGTCTCTCTCGCGCCGCTCCTGGCGCAAGCGCTGATCCGGCTGAGCGGGCGGGAACCTCGACTATCCTAATGCGACCAGCGGGCAGGAATGGGCACCGCGCATTGGCGCTTCTACAGCAGCATTGGAGAGCCGCTGGCGGGAAGGATCATGACTTCTCCGACTTCGAGGCGGCGCTGGTTCGCTACGGTGTCACCACATGGCGTCGTGCAAGGAGTGCACACCGGGAACAGTGAAGAACCACTCGCGTGCATCCTTCATGCGACCACGCGCCGGCCCTCTATCAGTTCCCGCCAGAGCGTCGCGACTCGCCCGACCCCCGACGCAGCAATCTCGGCGGCACGCGGCCGGATCGTCTCGAGCGCTGCGGCGTCTTCGAGGCGCAGCTTGAGGTCGAGCAATTGCGGCTCGTTGATCGGGCGCCCGATCTGGCTCACGAGCATGCAATACGCTTCCTTCACCCCGGCGATTTCCTCCACCACTGCGCTGGCGATCTCGTTGGCGATCACGTTGTAGAGCTTGCCAACGTGCGAGACGGGGTTCTTGCCGGCGACGGCCTCGAGGCTCATGGGGCGGTACGGGGTGATGAGCCCATTCACGCGGTTGCCGCGGCCGACCTGGCCGTCGTCTCCCCCCTCCGCGGAAAGGCCGGTCACCGTAAGGTAGATGCCGTCTGCGGTGTTGACAGCGACCTCGACCCTGCCGTGCGCGATTGAGCGCGCCACGTCGAGCGCGATCTGGCAAACCTGTTCCTTCTTTGTGCGGTAGTCCGTAAGGTCGGCAACGTAACGCCCCACGAGTGCGCACGCGACCGTGAGCACTATTGCGTCGTCGCGTCGCGTGCCCATCACCTTGATGTCCTCGCCGATCTCGGGGTGTGCCGCCTTGACCTCGCGCGAGTTGAGGCGCCGTTCCACCGCCAGCACCACGCTTTCGAGCTCGTCGAACGGCGCGAAGCCTACGCCAAAGGAGGTATCGTTCGCGAGCGGCACCCCTTCCGCACGTTGATGCCGGAACAGGGATGCAAGATCGGGCGAAGTGTGACGAATCCGCGGATGAATCCGCACGTGCCGCTCCGGATCGAGGAATCGGAGATGGGTTCGGAGCCAGCGGCGGCTCTCCTCGACCGCGAGCTCATCCACCGGAATCGGCACGCCCTCGCAGTTCGCGGTGGCGCGGCCGGCGATGTAGATCTCGATCGGCTCGGTGATCTCGCCACCGCCGAAGGCGGGCTGCGCCGCGCCGCCCCACAGCAGACCCTTATCGACGTTGTGGTGCAGGATCACGCCGAAGCGCTCGAGATAGAACCGCGACAGCGCGATGCTCAGGTTCTCCACCAGCGCATCGCAGATGCTGTCCGGATGACCGAGCCCCTTTCGCTCGACGATTTCCAGCGGCAGCAAGGCGGTAGGCGTGCCGGTGAGCAAACTGACAATGATGCCGTTCTCCGATGGCACGATGTTCTTCACTTCTCAATACTTTGGGCGGCTGGATCGTCTAGGTCAATGAGAAGGCGTCAAGCCCCACATCCGCGAAGTGGAGATCCTCTGCCGCGACGTGGGGTTCGACGCAAAAGGCCTCGACAAACCCGCACGCGCGATCAAGGGTGTGCTGATTTTCACTGATCTATTCGGGGAGCAGAAATTTGGCCTCAATTGGACAATTGACAAACCTATCGCACCGGGTGCCGCATACGTCGAAAAGGGATCTGGCTTCAAGTACAACCAATTCAATGACGCCCACCAATGTATCTTGAACACTGAGAAGGACAATCTCAAAGTGAAGTTTCGAGTTGACAACATTCTCTATCAAGACGGTACAACGCGAGCTTTCGATTGATAGGGTTGTCTGAGATGTAGGGCAAACTCAAAAGCGCAGGAGCCTTCGTGGCAGGTGTCGCAATCTTTCTCGGTTTTCGCTGCTAATTACGGTATTCATCCATGGAAGCGCATGGCTTGGCGAGAAAATCTACCCTTGGCTTGTCGCGATCTCTGCCCTGGGCGTTGCCGGTTCCATCATCGGGGTCAGCACCAGCAAGGTGGACAGCACCCGCTGCAACACCGTCGCGGCCATGCTAAATACCGCCCATACAAGCAGGTAGCCCGCAGCCATCGCGTACGTCTTCCGGCCGACCCGTGCATCACCCCTCGTGCGCAGTGCACCGGCATAAAGGAGGACGAGCGGCGAGGCCGATGGCAGCATCATCGCTGTCATTATCACGGCCCACATCGCCCAGAGCTGCAGCAGGTGCGGAACGTCCCAGTCGGCGGTCATCATCCACGCCGGCGGTCCCAGCATCGTGCTGTACATGTCCTGCGCCATGAGCGCGATCCATGTCCAGCAGACGAGCGGGATGAGGACGATCAGCTTGGCCGTGATAACGCGCTCGTGTTTCAACGCCAATTCGAGCAGCGTGCGGCCATCGGATGCATGACTCAGCATCGGGGAATGCTACCGCAATTGCGCGGAAGATGGTCGCCCCGTACCTGCAAACGGAACCCGATCAGATACCAAGCGGCTTCCGTCGCCAGAGTAATTGCCGGGCGCGTCAGTGAAGCGATCCGGCTGGCCAGATCGAAACCCCCGCGGACGGACGATGCGTGCCGCACAGCCCGACTGCCCTTCAATCGCGGGTGCGTGTACTGCTGACCGGACGCCGCTTTCGACGAAGCGGCTACGCGGGTTGCCAAGCGTGGACGAGCCAACTACAGTTGCTCAGTTGGGTTGAGGTTTGTCGCCTGGCCGAAGATAGGGGGCGAGGTGCTCGCTCGGTTCGCCGCAGGCGTTCAGCGACAACAATTTCATTTTCTTGGTTGGGTCAGTCGAGAATTGCACTCCGCGTGGTGGGCGACCGAATTCCGCCCCGCCTGAAGCTAGGGGTTAGCACAGCGGGGCGGACAATTTTTGACCATGTGCCGATTTGGAGGCGTCGTGACAAATCGAAGATTGGGATTTATCGTCGTGGATCAGGATCCGCTCACGATGGCCGCGCAGGAAACCATCCAGCACGCCTGTCAGAAGATGTGGGTGCGTCGCGTCGGCGGAGTGCTGGTGACCGACCGCAAAGGCCATCTGACGGGAATCTTGACTGGTCGCGACGTGGTGCGGGTCATCGGCGAGGGCAGAGACCCCGCAAAGACGACGCTGGCAGACTCGATGACGGCTAACCCCGACACCATTGGTCCTGAATGCACTGCCATCGATGCGCTGCGTTTGATGGGCGACGGTGGCTTTCGGCACGTACCGATCGTCAAGGCCGGCGAAATCGTTGGCATCGTCTCGCGCGGAGACTTCAAGGGCCTCGAGTTGGATCGTTTCGAGGAAGAAAGGGCCCTCTGGGAACGGATTGCCTGATACGGAGGCTTCCGTTGGCCATCGACCTCGAGGATTTCGTCGCTTGGGTCCGCGAGCACACCCAAAAGCTGCTCGACCGACTTGTGGCCGGTTCCCGGCATCGCCGTTCAGAGGGGCGCAATACTTTGCAATGCGTCCTTGGGGTCAGTTCCCGCTTCGCGTTCATTTCAGCGGATATACGCCTCGATCGCATAGCGCCGCATCATCCGATGGCTGTTGAAGTACGCGGCGTTCTTGCTGATAGCACCTCTCATCACTGGCGCCCAAGCATGGACACCGGAACGATATAGCGGCAGCACTTTGCTCTCAAGTTTTGCGTACAACGACTCGGCGTCGCCACCTTCGGACAACGACAAGGAATCGCCGATCGCCCAACCGGTGACCCCCTCGATGCATCCCTCGATCCACCACCCATCCAGAACGCTCAAACTCGGCACGCCGTTGAAGGCGGCTTTCATCCCGCTGGTACCTGAGGCTTCCAGCGGGCGCAACGGCGTGTTGAGCCAGACGTCCGCGCCGGAGGTGGCTTCCAAGGCGATCTGCATGCCGTAGTTGGGCAAAAACGCAACGGGGATCAGACCCGAAAGCTCCCGGCGATGGCGGGTCAGCGTCTCGATCAATTGCTTGCCGGTTTGGTCGTGCGGATGCGCCTTGCCGGCCATGACTACCTGGACCGGAAACGAGCGCGCGATGCGCTTGAGGCGCTCCATATCGGAAAAGAGCAGATCCGGGCGCTTGTACGCCGTCATGCGACGCGCGAAGGCCAGAATCGGAACGTCGAGCTTCAATTCGACACCGGTCGCGCACTTCACCCGCTCGATCAGGGTACGCTTGGCGCTCTGGTGCGCCTCCCACAGCGCCTCGTCGGGGACCTGATCGATAATGCGATTCAAGAGCTCAGGCTCGTAGCGCCAGGCGCGGAGCCTCTCGTCGTAGAGCCGTATGAAGCTGGGACTGGTCCAGGTAGACGCATGCACGCCGTTGGCCACGGCATGGATCTGGAAGCCGGGAAAGGACCGCTGCGACGTTTCGGCGTGCTTCCGGCTGACGCCGTTGACGTATTCGCTCAAATTGAGCGCCAGCCGCGTCATGTTCAACCGCTGCTCGCCTGCCAGCGACCGGAGCTCGCCAGCTTCGATGACATCACCCATGATCCGCTGCACCAGGTCGTAAGGAAACTGGTCGTGCCCGGCTTCGACTGGCGTGTGCGTGGTGAAATTGCAGAGCTGCCTGACGCGCGGAATATCGTAGATGGAGCCGGAGCCTGCTTCCTGCGGTGAACGCTCGAAGCGGCGCAGCAGCTCCAGCGCCAGTAAAGCCGAATGTCCTTCATTGAGATGATACCGACGGATCTCGAAACCCAGCGCGCGCAGCATGCGCACTCCACCGAGACCGAGCACCATCTCCTGCTTGAGCCGATACGCGTCGTCGCCGCCGTACAGATAATGCGTGACGCCTCGATCCTCTGCCTGGTTTTCATCCAGATCGGTGTCGAGCAGGATCACCGGCTCGCGGTGTCCACGCAGTCCCTCCACGACGTACAACCAGCTTCGCACCCAGAGTTCGCGACCTTCAACGGGGATTGCGATCTTGGCCTCCAACGGTCGCGCAAACCGCTGCGGGCTCCAAGAATCATCGTGCTCCATTTGCCGGCCCTGGGCATCGATCTCCTGTCGGAAGTAGCCAGCTCGGCTGATGAGGCTTACGGCGACCAGCGGCACATCCAAATCCGCCGCGGAACGCACGGTATCTCCGGCTAGGATTCCCAGGCCACCCGCATACGTAGGAATCTCGTCGCGCAGAGCGATCTCCATCGTGAAATAGGCGATGCGCGACTCCGTCAGAAATTCGCTTACCATGCCATTGTCCTTTCGCCGTTGATCCCCCAGAGGGCAGTTCGTTTCGCGCCGACGTTTCCAACGACAGCGGCTCAAGTCTGCCACGGTATCTCACTCTAGCACTTGAACTTAGAGGCCGTGGGGCGCTGATCTGAGACCGCGATTACAAGCCCAGCTTCCGAGGAAATCGAACGTCTCCTTGCGTCTGGACAGAAATCGCCCATGAAGTCGCCTATTGACTATGGCTGACGGCGAAGAGAAACTCTCCGTAGCGCCTTGGATTTCCTATCCTTTGGGCGATCAAGCGGTGGTGAGTCCGGACGCCGTGCTCGATTGGGGCGGAACCTGGGCCACTGCATCGCCGAGTTCGTTCGCAGTTTGGATACGTCGGGTGATTTTCAGGGGCGGTTCGACCCCGTGGAAGCATGATGCGGAGGACGACCAGTGACATACGCTCGCTGCCTGTTCATCTGTATCGTCTGTTTGTCGCTGGTTGCCGGCTGCGCGAGCTTCCATCCCAAGCCGCAGGAAAACCCGCCGTGGCAGCAGCGCACCAAGGTCGCGACCGATGGTGGTGTCACGGTCAGTGTGGCAGCACTCACCCCCGCCGAGACACGGGATGAGCTCGGCTTACGACTGGATCGCCACGGCATCCAGCCCGTTTGGGTGAAGGTAGAGAACAACGAGCCGATCCGCTACTACATTCCCCCGATCACCATGGATCAGGGGTATTACTCGCCGCTCGAAGCGGCCTGGAAGGGGCACGGCTGGTTCTCCGGCGAGACCAACGCCGCCATCGACGAGCACGTTCGCGCACGGGGGTTGCCCGCTTTCGTCGAACCCGGCGCCACGGTGTCGGGGTTCGTCTTCACCAACCTCGACGAGGGCCTCAAGTACGTCAGCCTGGAGCTGATCGCGGCCGGCCGTGCGGAGGTGCGGCGTTTCGCTTTCGTGGCGCCCGTCCCCGGTCTCGAGACCGACTACCAGCAGGTGCAATTGGACAAGCTCCACGCTCCGGGCGAGGTCAGGAACCTCCACGAGAACGAGCTGCGCGAATGGTTGGAACAGTTGCCCTGCTGCGTCAAGGGCGGCGATCGAACGAGCGACGGCGATCCCCTCAACATCGTGATGATCGGCTCGCGGCAAGCGGTGTTTCCGGCGCTCGCGCGTCGTGGCTGGCACGTCACCGAAACCACCACCGCGTCATCGACGTGGCAGACCATCGCTTCCTCGGTGTTCGGCAGCCGTTATCGCTATGCGCCGATCTCGCCGCTATACCTATTCGGACGCCACCAGGACATCGGACTGCAGAAACCGCGGGCCAACGTCGACCAGCGCAATCACTTGCGGCTGTGGCTCGCGCCGGTCACGTTCAATGGCGCGCCCGTATGGGTCGGGCAAATCAGCCGCGACATCGGCGTACGCCTTACCCCCAAGACGATCACCACTCACAAGATCGATCCCGACGTCGACGAGACGCGCTGGTATCTGGTGCAGGATATGTTCTTCTCGCAGGGGTTGATGCGTTTCGGCTTTGCGGCAGGGGTCGGCGCGTCGACGCCGCAAGCGCCGCGCGCGAACTACACCGGTGATCCCTACTACACCGATGGCCTGCGCGCGGTCATGTGGATGTCGGAAGAGCCAATCACCTATCAGCGCGTGGAGAGCGTGCCGTGGGCGCAGGTGCCGACGCGGTAAAGGCGCGATCGCGACTGACGCCCGGGTATTTTCATGAGAATCCACCAACTGTCTGCGCTCGATGCCGTCGCGAGCCTGAAGAGCACCGCGGACGGTCTGAGCCGCGCCGAAGTCGAGCGCCGGCTGCATGAATACGGCCGCAACGGGGTGGAGGAAGTGGCCCGCAGACCTCTGTGGCTGCGCTTCGTCAAGGAATTCATCACCTTCTTTTCACTGATCCTGTGGATTGCCGCGGGACTGGCTTTCTTCGCTGATTGGAGCGATCCCGGCCAAGACATGGCGAAAGTGGGCTACGCCATCGTCACCGTGATCCTGGTGAGCGGACTGTTCTCTTTCTGGCAGGAGTATCGCGTCGAACAAACGCTCGCGGCGTTGCGCAAACTGCTGCCGCAACAGGCCCAGGTATTGCGCGAGGGCAAGGTCACCCGGGTGCCTGCGGAGGAATTGGTGCCAGGGGATATCGTCCACCTGGAGCCGGGCGATAACATCCCCGCGGACTGCCGGCTGATCGAGGCGTTTGGCGTGCGAGTCAACAACGCGGCCGTCACGGGCGAATCATTGCCCAAAGCGCGAGAGGCCGACTGCATCCACAGCGGACGACTTGATCGACAGCAAGAACGTCGTGCTCGCCGGCACGTCGATGGTGTCCGGGCAGGCCAAGGCCGTCGTCTTCGCCACGGGCATGCACACCGAGATTCGGCAAGATCGCGCATCTCACGCAAACGGCTGCGGAGGAGGTCTCACCACTGCGCAAGGAGATCGCACACTTGAGCCGCTTGACCGCAATCCTCGCGGTGCTGATCGGGCTCTCGTTCTTCTCGCTCGGCTGGATGATCGGCATCCCTTTCTGGAAAGCACTTCATTTTCGCGATCGGCATCATCGTCGCCATGGTGCCGGAAGGGCTGCTCCCCACGTTGACCTTGGCGCTCGTGCTGGCCAACCAACGCATGGCAAAGCGCAACGTGCTCATCCGTTACCTGCCCTCGGTCGAGACGCTCGGCTCCACGACGGTCATTTGCACTGACAAGACCGGTACGCTGACCCAGGGCCAAATGATGGTCCGGCAGCTCTATCTAGGGGAAACGTTCGATCTGTCCGCTGGGGTAAGACAGGAAACCGGGCCTTGCAGATCTCTATCGGCCTTTCTTCCTGACAGCCCGGATGTGCCACGATCTAAAGGAAACCGAGCGTCACGGAAGAGCCGGCCTTTCTGGGCGATCCGATGGAAGTCGCGCTGGTGGAAATGGCGCTGGCCCTTCATTTCCGCTACGCCCGTCTATCCTCGCGTGGACGAAATCCCGTTCGACGCCGACCGCATGCGACTGTCCACCTGCACCAAGCGCCTGAAGGTCTTGCTCTTTACTGCAAGGGTGCACCCGAGTCAGTGCTTCCTCTTTGCCAACACATTCTCATTGACGGCACGATTCAGCCCCTTGGCGTTGAGGCAAAGCTGAAGATCGTGGAGGCGCAGGATGCGATGGCGCACCAGGGCCTTCGGGTGCTTGCCTTCGCCTGCAGGAAGCTGGCCGTGGGTTATGACCGGGAGAGGCTGGAGGAGGACCTGGTCTTTGTCGGGCTGGCGGGGCTGGAAGACCCGCCCAGGCCCGAAGTGCCGGAAGCGCTCCGCAAATGCCACGAGGCCGGGATCAAGGTCATCATGGTTACCGGCGATCACCCCCGCACCGCTGCGGCGATCGCCCGCGAAATCGGGCTGGTGAAGTCGGACAGTCCGACGGTCATTACGGGCGAGCAGCTCAGAGGTTTCTCGGCCATCCGCCTTCAGCTTGCCTTGGACGCCCAAGAGGTCATCTTCGCGCGAGTCGTCGCCGACCAGAAGATGCGCATCGTGGAGGCGTTGAAGAAGAAGCGACAGATCGTGGCCGTCACGGGTGACGGCGTCAACGATGCCCCGGCGCTGAAGGCTGCGCATATCGGCATTGCCATGGGCATTGCCGGCACGGACGTGGCAAAGGAGGCGGCCGACATGGTGCTGCTGGACGACAACTTCGCCAGCATCGTGAACGCCGTCGAGGAGGGACGCGCCGTATTCCAGAACATCCGCAAATTTCTCACGTACGTCCTGGTCCACAATGTTGCCGAGTTGATCCCTTATCTCGGCTTTCTGCTGTTCATGATTCCACTGGCGCTGACTCCGATCCAAGCGCTGTCCATCGACATGGGGTCCGACACACTTACCGCCTTCGGCCTTGGCGTTGAACGACCCGACCCGCAGATCATGCGGCGTCCCCCTCGACCGCGGGGCGAGAGGCTGATGAACTGGCCCTTAGCGTTCCGCGCCTATCTCTTCTTGGGCCTGATCGAGGCGGCTGCCGCCATGGCGGCCTTTTTCTTCGTGCTCAACCGCTCTGGATGGACGTATGGCCAGAACCTGGCGGCGCAGGATCCTGTTTACCTCCAGGCCACTACCGCGTGCTTGAGCACCATCATCGTGCTGCAGATCGTCAACGTGTTCATGTGCAGAAGCGCCACCCGATCGGTCTTTTCGACCGGGCTTCTTGGCAATGCGCTGATTATCTGGGGCGTGATATTGGAGATTGTCATTCTCCTGTTGATCAACTATACGCCTTGGGGAAATTCGCTCCTCGGTACAGCACCCATTGAAGAAGCGGTTTGGGGTTTCGTCATTCTTTTCGCGGCAGGCATGTTCACTTTGGAGGAGCTGCGCAAGTGGTTTGCCCGCAGGAGCCTGCTTAGTCTTTCTTCTCGGAGTGGTGCCAGCTTTGGTGACTTAGGAATCTCTAATGCTGGTACTGACGCGAGAGACAGCTTGGGCCGTCCAACCCAGGGTTAGCAGGGTGTTGAATTATTCGAGTTGAGTGAGAATTTGCTAAACCGTTGGCGCGCGGGTTGTCGCAACCGCGGGGCTATTTGATGAATCATCGGTCTTTCTTGCGCTCCTGCTGTTCGTTTTCCGGACTTGGGCCGGAGCTATCCCGTCGCTGGCGCCAATCGCGCGAGGCGCATCAAGTTGTAGGCAGCCCCGACCAGGTAGGCTGCGAGCTGCGTCTTGGCAATACCGACAAAGCGGGTGCGGCGCAGACCACCGATGCTTTTCATCCAGCCGAATATCTCTTCGATGCGCTTGCGCTTGCGCTGGCTCACGCCATAGCCGGCATGGCGCGTGGTGCGCCCGTCCAGCCCGGGGGTGATGCGGCCCTCGATGCGCGCGATGTGCGGGGCGATGCCGCGCTCGCGCAGCCAGGCGACGAATCCCTTGCTGTGGTAGCCCTTGTCCGCTCCCAGGGTGCGCAGGCCGCTTCGCCCCTGGCGCCGCCGGTCCAGTATCGGCTGCACCGCCACCACTTCGGCCGCGCTGGCCCCGCCGATGCAATCGATGGCAGCCCGTGGCGGTTCTCCATCAGCGCCTGAGCACCGAAGGACAGCTTCGCCGGCTGCCCGTTGCCCTTCCTCATGAGCTTGGCTTGCGGGTCGGTACTCAACTGGTGGGTGGCGTTGGTGCGCTTCTCGCCCCGGAAGTCGACCATTCCAGTGCCGTCCTCTCCACTGTGGGGCGGGGTGCCGTCCTTGCGCTTGAAGCTCTTGAAGGAGGCCCACGCCTCAATGAGCGTGCCATCGACGGTAAAGTGCTCATCGGAGAGCAGCCGCTCACGGCGTGCCTGCTTGATCACCCCGGCGAAGAAGCTCTTGGCGATCTCGTGCTCGATCAGTCGCGCACGGTTCTTCGAGAAGCTCGAGTGATCGAAGGCGGCCTCCTCCAGGTCCATGTCCAGGAACCAGCGATAGAGGATGTTGTAGCCGAGCACCTCGCAAAACAGCCGGTCGGAGCGAATCGAGTGCAGCGCGATGAGAAGGGTCGCCTTGAGCAGGCGCTCGGGCGGGATCGAGGGCCGACCGCCGTCCTCGTACATGGCCTCGAAGCGGGCATTCATCGAACGCAGAATCGCATCGGCATGCGCCTTGATCGAGCGCAGCGGATGGTCTTTCGGGATTCGCTCTTCCGCCGAGACGTAGCTGAACAACGCGCTCTGAGGATCGATCTGGCCGCGCATGCTGTGCTCCCCGGAAACCTTCAGTCTATGATCCTGACATCAACCGATCGTTTCCGGGGAATTTCAACAACCTGTTAAAGTCGAGTGGCTGCTTTCGGCTCAGCCCAATGTCTGACCCTGCCTCGATTTGACGTACGCCACCCTACGCGGCCCCGCTCGTTCTAAGAGCGGGCAAGTCAATCATGTGGGTCAGTCTTGGACGAAAACTACCTCCTCAAGTGGGTCAGTTCTGGGTGGCTATCAACACCAGTTGTTCGTAGAGTGTGTTCATGGACATGCGCTTCCCCCATTGAGTCGACTCATTATGCCCCCAGCCTAGGGGCAGAGGTTCGCAAGTGAGCGGACCGTCGCGTCTCTGAAGGGAGTAGGAGCGTAACGCAGCGTTCGTAATTCTATGGCAGCAGCTGGCTCACGACGTGAGCCTGTCTTAACCCAAAGTAACCCCTGGGGACATTGCGGCATCAATCTTAGCGACGAGCTGGTCGCCTTCGTGCAGAAGTCGCTCACGAGTTTCCGTCTTTGACGTTACGACCACTAAATGGGGTTCTCCGGGTGGCGGGAGAGTTGCTTCCACGGGCGGCGCAGAAGCCTCGTCATGCCTTGCGAAAGGAGCAACGGGGCGGGGGCGGCGGGATTGGCCGCTAGTTTGGACGACACAGCCCAGACGAACGAAGAAGTTGACCGCACCTAACCCGCGCACACCCACCCGAAAGTGGCTTCGGCGCTGGTCGCACTTATCTAGCAGCCCGCCACACCACTGAGCGTCCCACTCGGTTTTCCCGCTCGAACGCGCGTGCGCACTCCTGTTGGGGGACGGGGCGTCAATATTGTGACAAGGTGGCAGAGATGAACACTCGAACACAGAAGCGAAATGAAGACGTGCGGCAGAGGGCAGCAACAAGAGGGACCCCGTGGCCCCGCTGCGCGGTGCTTCACTGCCCTCGTGCTCCCACCGGGGCGACGACTTCAGGGCTCAACCGGCACTACTGCAAGGCCCACGAAGACCAATTCGAGCGGCATGGCAGTTACTTCAAGAAGTCCTACACGGCCACGCAGATCAACCCGTATAGACGCGCCGCCTTCGCATGGTTAGAGGCGCACGCCGAGCGGCGCACCGTCATGGTCGCAGTGGCTGCTGTCCGGAGGCTCTATGAAAACGCTGGACGCCATGTCGAAGCGTTCCGTTTTCGCGGCTTGCCCCCGAAGGAACGGGCGTCCGCAGCGTGGGCGCGGCTGCGGGAGGCGGGCGTAGATCCTGGATTGCCGCTGGCCGCTCTTCTCGCCGTCGCGATGATCGAAAGAGACGACACGCAGCCGGAATCAAGGCGGGAGTTTCGACGGGTCCAAGTGGCGAAGATCGTTCACCGCCTCGCAAGCGGGTCGCACAAGCGATGGCCGAGGGAGCTGGGAGGTGGCCGCGTCGGGGTGACGGAGCTTCACGTATTCCCGCAGAGCCGGGGCCGGGTGCTTCGCATCATCGGAGAACAGCTGGAGGAAACCGCAGGACTGATTGTCGAACACCACCTTACGGAGGTGCACCAGTTCACGAAGGAACTGACGGCCAATGCAAAAGGCATCGCGCGGCCGCACCCCAGGAACGCGAAGACACGGAAGCGGCACAGAGGGGAGGCAGTAGAAGGTGGGTAGTGTGATGGGTGAAAGCATCGCCGTCACGACGCACCCGAGCGACTTATCGCGGGCGGTGATGACCACGGACCAACTCGACGAAGGCGTTCCCCTCACTTTGGACTACCGGATGGACAGCAGGGCCGGAGCGGTGGTCGTCGAGGCGGCGCTTCGCGAGGTGCTGTCCCGCAGGGGTCTCGGGCGCAAATCCCCTCAACAGCGCCACATGGACGCCCTACGCGCGCGTGTCGACGCCATCCTGGCCGGTCTAGTCCACGCACACAGCCACAAGTTGGGAAAGGTGCGGGTGTCGATGTCGAAGCGCAAGGGGAGGGACGCAGGAGATGCTCTCCGCGGCACCATTCGCGAACTTCAAGAAATCGGCTGGCTGTACCTTCAGTCAGGCGAATGGGTCACCCATATGCAGACCACCATCTGCGCCGGAAGTAGGTTGCTGGGTGCGACACTTGGGGTTGAGGACATTGTCCGGGTCAAGCAATCAGGGGTCGGCCTATGCGTCCTCAAGGATGCGGAGGGTGAGGAGATCGACTGGCCCGATTCCGACGAGGCGCGAGAGCTGGCCAATGGGGTCGAAGCCTTCAACTTCCACCTGGAAGGAGTCGACATCATCTATCCGATCTTGCCGGGGCTTCCTGACGCACCGCGCCGGTGGGGCGTAAAGACGTTCCGACGATCACTGAGAGAAGCTGGAAGGATAGGAGGCCCCGCGTGGCAGAACCTGAAGCCCGGGGAGCGCGCGGCGATTATCCTGAACGGCGAGCCGGTCCGGGAGTTTGACTTCGGTCAGACCCTTGTCCGGATAGCGTACGGTCGCGCAGGGAAGGCAGTGCCAGCCGGAGACCTGTACGCAGTTCCAGGCGTGCCGCGAAAGGGCGCGAAGGCGTTTATCATCGCGCTGCTGATGGCCGACCGACTCCTCAAGCGCTACCCGGAGGACATCGGGCCGAACATGGGTGGGGTACCCTTCAAGGTGGCGCTCGCTCGCGTGCGGGAGATCCATGCCCCGATCGCTCATCTGTTCGGGACGCGAGAAGGGATGAAGGCGATAGCGGTCGAGGCTGCCATCATGGATCACGTGTTACGCGAGTTGCGCGGGCTGGGCACCGTGGGGCTCCCGGTCCACGACAGTTGCCTCGTGCCCGCCAGCGTGGCGGATGTCACTCCCGAGATCATGCGCGAGGCGTTCCGAAAGCACTCGGGAGTAGAGGCGCTAGTCTGTAGCAAGTAAGGAGGGATTTACCACCTCTCCCGGGACAAAAGGGGTGGGCCTTTCGAGCTCACCCACAGGTTCTCCCGTGGTCACTTGTGGCATCACTCTAGTGGGGGATATTCGGGACTGTCTGATTTTCTGTGTGTTGAGCCATACACTGCCCGCGAGGGACGGAGGATTGTATGGCGAAGAACGACGCAGAAAGATTTTCCGGGTCTTCGGGAAGTCGTGTGGGTGATTTGAGGGGGTAAACATAGCTGGAAGCGGCATGGATATTGGCTTTCAGGCGTTACGAAGGGTGCGCGAAATTGGCATCATGTTCGGATGGCCAATTCAGCGAAGCGACAGCGGCGGCTGTCGGACGCATACGCGTTCCGCGGCTTTCGTCCGCAACCCACGGTGCGCGGCGTGTTCGGTGATCCGAAGGCGCGCGTCATCAGTCTTGTTCGGCGCTCAAAAAAACGACCTGCGGCGGCTGCGGCCGCGTGCAGTCGGGCTGGTACGACCGGCGTGCGCGCCGCGTTCGCGATCTGTCGAGCGGCGACGCGCGTGTTACCTGGAGTTCGAGGTCCGGCGTGTGCGTGCAAGCGTTGCGGCACAGTGAAGCGCGAACGGCTCGATTTTCTGGCCGACAATCCGTTCTATACCAAGCGCTTTGCCTACTACGTCGGCCGACGCTGCCGCTCGGCGACGATCAAGGACGTGGCCAAGGAACTCAAGCTCGACTGGGACACGGTCAAGACGCTGGAGAAGCAGTACATGGCGGCGCAGTTGGCCAAGGCCGGCACGCCGGGGCCGAAGGCGATCGGCATCGACGAGATCTCGATCCGCAGGGGCCACACCTATCGCATCGTGGTCAGCGACCTGATCCGCGGACGGCCGATCTGGTTCGGCGGCGAGGATCGGTCCGAGGCGAGCATGGCGCAGTTCTACGACTGGCTGGGCAAGAAGAAGGCGCGCGGCATCCGCTTGGCGGTGATGGACATGTGGAAGCCGTTTCGCAACGCGACCGCAGCGCATGCGCCGCAGGCGGCGATCCTGTTCGACAAGTTCCACATCATGCGCCACCTGGGCGAGGCGCTCGACAAGGTGCGCAAGGCCGAGTACGCGCGGCTCAGCGGCAAGGATCGGCGCTACATCAAGGGCCAGAAGTACACGCTGCTCTCGCGCCGCGAGAACCTCACGATGGAGGGCCGAAAATCGCTCAAGATGCTGCTGGCGGCGAACAAGCGACTGAACACGGCCTACCTCCTCAAGGAGTCCTTCGGCCAACTCTGGGACTACGAGCGCGAAGGCTGGGCGCGGCGCTTCTTCGAGAACTGGCGCGCGAGCCTGAATTGGCAGCGGCTCAAACCGTACGAGAAATTCGCGAGATGATCGATCGCCATTGGGATGGTATCGCTGCTTACTGCCAGCCCGAGAACAAGGTGTCGCTCGGCTTCGTCGAAGGCCTGAACAACAAGATTCGCGTCCTCCAGCGCCGCGCATACGGACTGCGCGACGAGGAATACCTGCGACTCAAGATACTCACCTGCATGCTGCCGGCCCTCTAAAGTGCACCAAATTCACCCACTCGATTTCCTGAAGAGCCGATTTTCCAAGGAGCTGCTGGACCAGCTGCTGGCCGGGCGTGACCCGAAGACGGTGCTTGATTCCGGTGGTCTGATCGGCGATCTGAAGAGGGCGCTGGCCGAACGGATGCTCAACGCCGAGATGGACGTGCATCTGGCGAACGAGGCCGAAGCGGGGCTGCGCAACCATCGCAACGGCACAAGTGGCAAGACGGTGCTGACCCCGGAAGGCTCGCTCGAGCTGTCGATTCCGCGCGACCGGCACGGTCGGTTCGACCCGGCCCTGATTGGCAAGTACCGCCGACGCTTTCCTGGTTTCGACGACAAGATCATCGCGCTCTACGCTCGTGGTGTAAGTACGCGGGACATCCAGGCCTACGTCCGAGAGCTCTACGGCATCGAGATCTCGCCCGATCTGGTCTCGGCGGTGACCGACTCGGTGATCGACGAGGTGAGCGCCTGGCAGGCCCGCCCGCTCGAGGCGAGCTATGCCATCGTGTTCTTCGATGCGCTGCGGGTGAAGATCCGCGACGAAGGCCTGGTGAAGAATAAGGCCGTGTATCTAGCGATCGGCATGCGTGCCTCCGGTCACAAGGAGGTTCTCGGGCTGTGGATCGAGCACAGCGAAGGGGCCAAGTTCTGGCTGCGGGTGATGAACGAGATTCGCGGCCGCGGCACCCAGGACATCCTGATCGCCGTGGTCGACGGTCTCAAGGGCTTCCCGGAGGCGATCAGCGCCGTGTTCCCGGACACCGTCGTACAGACCTGCATCGTGCACCTGATCCGCTATTCGATGCGGTTCGCCTCGTGGAAGGAGCGTAAGGCGATCGCCGCTGCGCTCAAGCCCGTGTACCGCGCCGAGAACGCCGAGGCAGCAGCCGTCGAACTCGATACCTTTGACCAGGGACCGTGGGGGCGCAAGTACGCCGCGATCGCCCAGAGCTGGCGGCGCAACTGGGAAGCGGTCATCCCCTTTTTTGCGTTCCCCACTGAAGTGCGCAAGATTATCTACACGACGAATGCGATCGAGTCGCTGAATGCCTCGGTGCGCAAGGCCGTGCGCAACAAGGGGCATTTTCCGACCGATCAGGCCGCCATCAAGTTAGTCTGGCTCGCCCTGCGCAACGTCGCCGAGAAGTGGAAGAACCCACCGATCTCGTGGCATGCTGCCAAGGCACAATTGGCCATCCAGTTTGAAGAACGATTCGTGTTGAGCGAGTGATTTCATCCACCGGCTCACACACAGAATTCCTGACACCCCCGGATATTCATCCCCACCATCACGGAGCACCCCCTGGGATACCTGTGGAAGACACCCAAGGTAGACCATCAGGTTCCCCCACAGGACACCACAGGCGTCACCGGGGGGTTCCCTAAGTCATACCTGTCTCGCACCACTCATTCACTCAGGGATCACCCACCGCCATCCCCTTAGGGGGGTGCCTCTACGGCCAATAACGGCGGGGCATTCCGGGTGTTGACCTTGAAAAGTACTCCATTGAGGTCACCGACCGGCTGAAGTATAGCGCCGCCGATTTGCGGTCGTCATCGCCCTGCGCCACGCCGAGCACTGGCAGTTCTCAGTTTCGCATCACCACGCCTTCCGTCGCGTTCCCCATCACGTTCCGCATTAAGTGGCGCGTGAAATGCGACATCACCGTGCTAAGCATCCGGAATCAACGCGCCCTATGGCGTGAAGGAGACGGTCCATGATCGACCGCCATGACAAGCGCACATTGCCACTTCCACTTGAACCTGAGGACGAGGACCAACAAGAAGACCGCAAGGGGCGAGCCCCGCCCATCCGCGTTCACGCGAGAGCGCCCCAAGCGGATCACGCCGCCCAATCTAAACGTCCTCCTATTCACCAAGGATCCCGACGGGACTCACCGCCAACTGGGAAAGCTGAAACCGAGTGCGGTGCGCCAGCTACCCGCGAGGGGCCCCGCGTCAATGTTCTGCGGGGGCGTCGATAGGGCGACACAATGGAGGACGGCGCCGCGCGCCCCGGTCGCGAGCTGCACGACGACCAGACCCAGATTCTGGGCACCCAGCTGTTCACTAGGCTAGACGTAATCCGGTTCGAGGCAAGACGACACCCGACCAACCCGGGCACAGACCTTGCCAATTAACGAAGCTATTTCATGGCACAAGGGAGTGCAGCTTTGGAGTGGTTAATCGGCATTTATTTGGCAGTCGGAGTCATCAAGAGTCTAAATCGCCTAAGTATGCGTATTCCGCTGAAGATGACCGCTGATTCCGATCGAAGGTGACCGGTGATTCCGGAGGATCGTGACCGGCAAGAACGCCGGGTCAGCGCTGTGGGTGGTTTTTACACGGGTCGGTCACGTTCAGTCAATTTTCTTGGGTTTGGAGGCCGGTTTCTGATCGCTTGCGCCGGTGCGTTTGCGCATTGATTCTCCCTCCAGATGGATCTTGTGGGCGTTGTGTAAGAGCCGGTCGAGGATAGCGTCGGCGAGTGTGGGATCGCCGATGTAGTCGTGCCAGAGTTCGAGCGGGAGCTGGCTGGTGATGAGGGTGGAGCGAGTGCCGACGCGGTCGTCGAGGAGTTCGAGCAGGTCGTTGCGTTCGCGCGCTCCGATGGAAGAAATGGCGAAATCGTCGATGACTACGAGGTCAATCTTGGCGATGGTGGCGAGATGTTTGCGGAAGCTGCCGTCGGCGTGACACAGACTAAGCTCCTCGAACAGCCGGGGGGCGCGCAGATAAAGCGCGGACAGACCTTGACGGCAGGCTTGGTGGGCGAAGGCACAGCCGAGAAAGGTCTTGCCGCAGCCGGTGGCGCCGTGAATGACGAGATTGTGGCCGGAGCGGATCCAATCGCAACTGGTGAGGCTCGCGAGTTGGCTGCGATCGAGTCCGCGTCGCGAGCGAAAGTCGAGGTCCTCGAGGCAGGCGCGCTCCTTGAGGGCGGCGATCTGCAGCAGGCGGGTGAGCCGACGATTCTCGCGGTGGATGAGCTCGCGCTCGACCAGCAGGCCAAAGCGTTCTTCGAAGGCGAGGCTTTGCGCGGCGCTCTGGGTGAGCTGCTCGGTGAGCGCGGCGGCCATGCCGTGGAGCTTCAAGCGGTTCAGTGAATCGAGCGTGGGTTGGATGAGCATGGTTCTGAATCTCCTGACAGAGTGGAACGGAAGTAATCCGGCCCGCGCACGTTGGCGTGCTGGGGCGGCGGGAGTGAAGCTTCGGGACCGGCCGTGGCCGGGAACAACTCAGGGTGCTGATCGAGCTTGGCGTCGAGGATCGACTTGATGCTTTTGCGGGTCGGTGAACCGATGGCGAGCGCGCGCCGGCACGCCGCTTCCAGGCGTTCTTTGCCGCAGTGCTTGGCGAGGTTGAGCAGTCCGAGGCAAGCGCGGTAGCCCTGTTCGGGATGCGGCCGGTGATCGAACTGCCACTGCACCACGTCACGGGCGGCCGGACCGATGCTGAGTGCCCAGTTGAGCAGTCGCCCCGGGGTCCATTCCAAGTGCTTGCGATGGGCATCCGGCATGTGCTCGGGCAGGGTGGTGTGGCGGGCCCGCAGCCAGGAGCGCAGGTGGGCGGCGACCCGCTTGCCGTGGTAGAAACACTCGACCGTGGTGGCGGTGATGCGCACCTCGACCTTCTGCTTCACCAGGCGGTGCGGGACGCTGTAGTAGTGAGCGTCGGCGTCGACGTGGTAGTCGATGTTGACGATCGCCGTCTTCCACTCGGCGTATTCGTAGCCGGTGGCCGGCAGCGGCTTCATGGCCGGGCGGTCGATGGCCTCGAAGGCGCTCTGGCGTGAGCCTGCGAGTTGCTTGAAGGGCCGCGCATTCAACTCGATGACCCGTGCGCGAATCGTGCTGTTGAGTTCTTCCAGCGAGAAGAACTGGCAATGGCGTAGCCGCGCCAGAATCCATCTCTGCACCAGAAGCACGCTTGCCTCTACGGCGGCTTTGTCCCGAGCCTTGTACGGCCGCGCCGGGAGGATGGCTGTCCCGTAGTGCCGCGCCAAATCTTCGTAGGTCGAATTGGCCTCGGGTTCGTAACGACAGGCGCGCTTGATCGCGCTCTTGAGGTTGTCCGGGACGAGCAGCGCCGGGACCGCCGCCATGAATTCGAAGCAGCGCACGTGCGCTGCGACCCAATCGGGCAGCCGTTGGGTCCACGTCGCCTCGGCATAGACATAGTTCGAGGCGCCCAACACCGCGACGAAGATCTCGGCGCGGCGGATTTCACCGGTGGCACCATCAATGATGCCGACGGTGTCGCCGGAGTAGTCGATGAACAGCTTGTCGCCGGCGCGGTGCACCTGGCGCATGGAGCGCTTGAGACTGTCCTGGAAACGCTTGAAGAGCAGGCAGAACTGGCTATAGCGATACGCCTGCCCGGGGTGGGCGGCGGCATACTCCTCCCACAGCAACTGCAGGGTGACCCCTTTGCGCTTCAACTCCTGATGCAGTTGCGCAAAGTCGGGCTGGGCGTGCCGGGTAACCAGTGGCGGCGCGTGCGGAAACAGCAGCGCCTGGAGCTGGCCGTCATCCATCGCCTCCGGCAGCGGCCAGTCGAGCCCCGCCTCGCGGGCACGCTGCAGGTACTTGGTGACCGTCCCCTTGGACACGCCGGTGGCGGCGGCGATCCGATCGTGACTGAGGTCGGCCTCGAACTTGAGGCGGATAACTTCCTTGATCTTGCGCATGGTCTTCCTGTTGGCGGGCATTCCACGTCCCCAAAAAATTCGGGGAGGGTAACCCGCACCCTTGAAGTCCAGCGCTAACCCGCAACTCGATTCCGTTTCATCGTGACCGATAATTCCGCACCGTGACCGCGGTTTCCGAAGAAACCCCAAAATCGGTCACGTTCGATCGGAATCACCGGTCACGTTGCTCCGGAATGCCCGGTCACATTCGATCGGAATCCTCGGTCACGTTGCTTCGGAATCCTCGGTCATCTTGGTCCGGAAAACGCATAAGTAACCCAAACCCAGCGTTGAAGCCAGTTTGGATGTCGACCGAACGCGACCCAATGAGGCTCGCGATACTTTTTACCCTTCATACATTGTTCTGGCCCATGGCGAGAGGTTGATTGATGGGGTTTCTCTTAGGCGGTATCGCCGTTATCTTCTGTCTTGGACTTGCGCTGACTGGCTATCTCGTGCCGATGCTTGTTGGCGGCTTCATTGGTTCGTTCTTTGGGGTTGCTGGCTTCGGCGGTGCCGTCTCGGGAATGATACCCGGGGCAATCCTCGGGGCAATCCTGGCGATCGCCGTCAAGAAAAACAGCAAGAGTTGACCGCCGAATTGCGACCGGGGTCCGCGAGCTGGCTTTCTGCAGGAGCAGCGCGCTCTCGTCGCCAGGTTCAGTACCCACAGATGGTTCCCCATGCTGCTCTTTCTTCGAGAATGCGGTAGCCGAGGCGCCCGTTCCAAGGTGCTCTACAGGCATACACAGGTTTTCCTTGGTAAAAAGTCTTGACATGACAACCCAGACGCCTCACGCATACTTTCAACAATCGGCACTATTTGACGAGCTGAAAGAGGCTTTATCCAGGACGACCTCCGAAGATCTGAAAAACTGGGGGTACACCGCTGCCGCTCGTTTACCAGTCATCGGAACGAGGAGAATCAAAAATTTTGGCTCGCTGCTATCCCGCATTGCCAGTGCCACGGGCGACGAAGTCCTGTCAGGCGTGGAAGCTTGGAACAGGGGAGACCTCGCCAGCCATGTTGAGCGACGCACAGCCGCTGCTATTGATGCCGCCGTGAATTTCAGCATTCACGCCTTCCGTACCGTTGAGCTTCTTGGGAAGGCTGTTGTAGACGATCCGAAGAAGCATGCACCGGGCGTACTTGCGCTGGCATTAGGCTTCATTGTGGGATCAGGGGGAATGGACGGAAATGGTGGCGTTCCTGATACAGATATCACCATCTTCGGGATTGGCGATCATCGTTCATTGTTTACGCATTCCATCATCGCCGGGATCGTCGTTGAAGGGGCGATATTAGCGCTGGCAGATTTGGCTGGGATTGTTTGCGACAAGCTACCTCCTGGAGAGCGTTCAGAATTCTGGGATCAGATCAGCCGCACTAAAGACCAGATTGCGCATCACCTTGCTGCTGGTACCAGTGCGGGGATTGCCTACCACCTTGCTGTGGATGCAACCCTGCAACCAGCTGCGTACAAAGACCTGCCGCTGTCCATGCCGATGGAAGCGCATCAGGCGCTGTTCGCGCTCAATGCCGCCGTGGAGGCTCAGGATGCCTCCAAGCGCGTCGAAACGACGGGAGAAAAAGTAGTCGGGGCGGTCGCTGACGGTCTTGCAGCATTGCGGAATCTTTGGCCGCGCAAGTAACAGTTTGTTGAATTTATCCCCTGATAGTGTTTACGGAATCGGGGGGAGTACGTTGAGTAATGCGTCGTATAGATCGAAGGGGATGAGCGCGATGCGTGGAGCCGACGTAACCCAGGAAGGCTTGTTCGTTGTGAAGCAGACCTCGGATTACGTGCCGGCGGAGCATCCGCTGATCGCGATTCGAGAGATTCTCAATCCAGCGCTGCGCGACATGGACCGGCTGTTTGAGTCGATGTACGAAGAGCGTGGTCGGTACTCGGTGCCCCCGGAATGGCTGCTGCGTGGATTGGTGCTGCAAGCCTTGTATGGAATTCGGAGCGAACGGCTGTTGTGCGAGCAATTGGGTTACAACATGCTGTTCCGCTGGTTCGTCGGACTGGGCATGGAAGACTTGGCGTGGGATCACAGCACCTATACGCAAAATCGCGACCGGCTGATCGATCACGATGCGATCAAGACGTTGTTCGGGCGCGTGATGCAACAAGCGGAAGAAGCCAAGCTGCTCTCGTCCGAGCATTTCAGCGTGGACGGCACGCTGATACGTGCCTGGGCCTCGCTCAAGAGCTTCGTGCCGAAGGATGGGCCCCCGCCGAACAAGACTGGCAGCAAGAACAATCCGGAAGTGGAGTTCAAGGGCCAGAAACGCAGCAACGATACGCACGCCAGTACCACCGACGCGGATTCCCGGCTGTTCACCAAGTCGAAGAAAGCCCAGGCTCTGCCATCCTTCATGGGCCATGTGCTGATGGACAACCGCAGCAAGTTGGCCGTTGACACGCGACTGACGCTGGCCACGGGCACGGCCGAACGCGAGGCAGCCCTCGACATGTTGGCCAGTCTTCCCGGCGAGCAGCGCAAGACGGTGGGGGCGGACAAGAACTACGATACCGAGGACTTTGTCAGCGCCTGCCGTGAGCTCAACGTCACGCCTCATGTGGCACAAAATGCCTACGAGTACGACACCAAGACCGGCAAACGGGCGAAGCGCGAAAGCCGGATCGACGGCCGCACGACCCGGCACGACGGCTATCGGGTCAGTCAGGTGACGCGCAAGCTGATCGAGACGTTGTTCGGTGATGGCAAGCAGCATGGCGCAACGATCCGTCAGGTCAAGCTGCGTGGCCAGCCGAAAGTCAGCGACGTGTTCACACTGTCCATGCTGGCGGTCAATTTGCGCCGGTTGCCGAAACTGTTCATAGCACAGGCGATCATGGGCGCGACCGGATAAACGGGAAAGGTGCGTCCGCATTTGCGGTTCGCGTGCAAATAGCGGCGCAAAACACCAACGCGGAAGCGCAAACCGCGAGAAACCTCGCACGGCTTCCTCTCCATCTTGAAAATCTCGTTGCGATCCAATGCCCGCACCCAAATCATCGATAATTTCAACGAACTGGTAATGGCTATGATTTGAGCCGCGGGCGCTCGCGGTTCTGCATTGTGACCGTGATCGCGAAGGGGACTTGCGCGTGGCCGACTGCCCCCTTAGATGTCCTAACCACGACTCGATCTGACGGACACGCCGACTACGCCATTGCTTCGATCGGTTCGGATGTCGGCGGGATCCGATCCAGTTGCTTATCGTACGCGAGCTTCGCGCTGTCGATGAACGTCTGCAAGGGCGTCTTGCCGTAGCAATACTTGCCTGAGTGTGTTCGCTCGGCATTGTAGGTCTGTATCCAGGCGTCCACGTCGGTCTGCACTTCATCGAGCGAGTGATACAGCTTGCGCCGGAAGGCGCTGGCGTAGAACTCGTTCTGGATGCTCTGATGGAAGCGCTCGCAAATCCCGTTGGTCTGGGCACTGCGGGTCTTGGTGCGCGTGTGCTCGATGTTCTCCAGATCGAGGTACAGCGCGTACTCGTGTGTCTCCCGGTTGCCGCAGTACTCGCTGCCGCGGTCGGTCAGAATGCGCAGCAACGGTACCTCGTGCTCCTCGAAGAAGGGCAGCACCCGGTCGTTGAGCATATCGGCGGCCGTGATGGCGTGCTTGCGGTCATAGAGCTTCACCATGGCAAGCTTGCTGTAGGTGTCGATGAAGGTCTGCTGGTAGATCCGACCCACTCCCTTGAGAGTGCCCACATAGTAGGTGTCCTGCGCCCCCAAATAGCCCGGATGCTCGGTCTCGATCTCCCCGTGCGCCTCCTTCTCTTGCTTGGCGCGCTCCAGCGCACGCACCTGATCTTCGGTCAGGATGATCCCGTCTTGCGCCACCTTCGCCGATAGCGCCTTCAGCCGCCGCTGAAATGTCTGCAGATCGTGACGCAGCCAGATCGTGCGCACCCCCGCCGGAGACACCGACAGCGCACGCTTCCTCAGCTCATTGGACACCCGCACCTGGCCGTAGGCCGGCTGCTCGATGGCAAACTCCACCACCGCCTGCTCAACCTTCGGGTCAACGCGGTTCTTCAGGTTGGGCTTCTTGCGCGAGATCTCCGCCAGCGCCGCCTCCCCGCCATTGTCGTGCAGCTCCTTGAACCGGTAGAAGCTGTCCCGGCTAAACCCCATCACCTTGCACGCCTCGGACACGCTGCCCAGCGTCTGCGCCAGCCTCAACAACCCGAGCTTGTTCCTGATAATCTTCTGATCCTGCGTCATCTGACTTCTCCTTCCGCTCTTCCACGTTCAGGATAATGTCAGATTAAGTCGTAGCTATTACACCTTAGATTGCTCCACGTGTGCTACACTGCCACCCACGATCGCTAGGAAGCACGCGGGTTTCCGAGAGGTTCCTCGTCTCCCCGTGGGGACGCCATGACAATCAATCAGTTTCGCGCGGCAAGTCGAGCCAAAGGCTCTCCTCACCCGGGT
>CAVVES010000016.1:0-7837 GCA_963747225.1 uncultured beta proteobacterium
AGGTGACGCTGCGTTCGCGGTCGCCCGGACTGATGAAGCGAAACGCGACGCGATCGCGGACGGGCGTTCCAAGGTGCCTGTCCACCGCTTCGAAGGCAATGTTGACGGCGCCGCCGGGCAGGCCGGCAAGCTCGCGCCGGACGGCTTCCCATGAAAAGCGGCTGCGCTCTGCCTCGTAGTTCGAGAGGTTTGGGGGCACCTGCAGGTCGGCCGGAGACTTGCGGATGATTTTGGGTCGCATGGAACCCGACGCCTCCTCGGTAGTGGCCAGCCTGATTTATCCGACTCGATGGATGTACTCAGTATAGGTACCCGGGATGCAAGTGCTTTGACCTGCGTCAACGCGCCCAGCCGTGGGTAGGCATCCTCGCCTGCGCGGGCAGCCCTTTTCGACGGCTACCGATGTCTTTGTGGCACTCGTTTGATTCAGGTCAACGCCTCGCCGCATCAGCCTGATATCTTGGCTAAGCGAAAAGGAGAAAAAGGATGAAGATATCGCGTCGTCGCGGGCCCACAGGTTCCGCCCCAGAATCGGCGCTCGCGAATCAACGCCAGATGGAAATGCATGCCAAGATGGCGAGTCGGCTGGCATCCGCGGCGGCCGTTGCACGCGATCCCGAGCTGCGCCAGCAGATGATTGCCACTCAGGCTTACTGTCGAGCCGAGGGACGCGGCTTTGTGAGCGGATCGGAGCTGCAGGACTGGCTGGAGGCCGAGAAGGAAATCGACCAGCTCCTGAAGGCGAGCGACCGCCAGGAGACGGGGAAAGGTGCGTCCGTGTAGTCCGCGATACCGGGACAGTCCGAAACTCGCAACGTAGGCGTTCGCGCGGACCCGCACAGAGTCGCCGTGGCAGGCGTTGCACAGACGTAGCCCAAGAGGAAATTCAATGCCGAGACGATCCAGATTTCCGGGATTTCTCTGGGTAAAGAGGGACAGGCTCATCCAGGAACACAGGATCGACCCCTACCAGGCGAGATGGAAACCCAAGGAACCGACAGCGTGCCCGCAGTGCGGAGCGGTTTATCACAAGGGCCGCTGGCAGTGGCTGGCACTGCCGGAAGGCGCGAACGAGGAGCTATGTTCGGCGTGTCATCGCATCCACGACCGCATGCCGGCTGGCTATGTGACCTTGACCGGCGAGTTTCTGAGGGAGCACAAGGACGAGCTGCTGCACCTGGTCAGGAACGAAGGCGAGCGTGAGAGCGAGGAGCATCCAATGGCACGCATCATGGGCGTGCAAGAGCTGGAGACCAGCGTCGAGGTCACTACGACGGACATCCATCTCGCACGCCGAATCGGTGAGGCCCTGCACCATGCCTACCAGGGGCAGCTCGAGTTCCACTACAACGAGCAGGAATATCTGCTGCGGGTGCACTGGGAGCGATGAGGCGCGTGTCCGATGGGCGATGCGCGCGCCGCAATGCATTCACGAAATACAGGCTACTTGAACTCAAGAGAGATTTCGAGATGAAGCAGTCGAATTACTTCGCGCCGGTCTTGCTGGCGGCAACGATCCTGAGCAGTTCGGTGGTCACTTACGCGGACGAGCGAAGCCCGGATTTCGGCAAACGCGAGTACCTGGCGAACTGTGCCGTGTGTCACGGCAAGCAAGGGAAAGGCGATGGTCCTTTTGCAGAAGTGCTCGACGTGAAAGTCGCCGATCTCACAACGCTCTCAAAGCAGAATGGTGGAGTGTTCCCGTTTGCCCGCGTGTACGAGATCATCGACGGCGAGCAGATCGTGAAGGCGCACGGCCCCCGCGACATGCCCATCTGGGGTAGCGAATACCGCATCCAGGGCGCCGAACACTACGGCGATTTTCCGTACGATCCGGACGCCTATGTGCGAGCCCGAATCCTCGCACTTGCCGAGTATGTGTATCGCCTGCAGGCAAAGTGAGATGTCGTAACCCCACTGCATTTGACAAGGCGTCCACGATGCCGAGACCGGCGTCTCGGCGATGAGGGCGACGCAGAGTGGCGGCGGAGGGCACTCGTTCTGTCCCAATCTGTCTATTGCATAACCGCTGTTCTGATGGCGGTCGGCCACTGAAGACAACTCGTTGAAGGAGCGTTGACATGAAGACACTGGCGAACACGTCCCAGGCTCTGATCGTCTCCCTGGTGATGGTCGTGGCCAGTGCGGGAGCGGCATGGGCGCAAGGCGGTCCGGGTTTTGCCGGGGGTCCTGGAATGATGGGCGAGGGTCCCGGCATGATGCGCGGAGATCCGCAAGAGCGTTGGGAACTGATGCAGCAGCGTCACGCGCAACGCATGCAGGATTTGGAAAAACAGCTCAATCTAAGATCCGAGCAGCAAGCTGCTTGGAAGGCGTTTCTCGAAGCGCACAATGCCTGGCTTCAATCCATGCATGCCGGTTGGCAGTCCGGGAGCGGAGCCAAGACCACGCCCGAGCGCTTTGACGCGATGGCAAAAGTGATGGAACAGCGCCTGCCGAGCGTCCAAGATCTAGCAAAGAAAGCGCACGGCTTGTATGACATCCTGGATGTGCAGCAGAGAGCCACGTTGGACCGGTTCACTGCATGGCACGGCCGCGTCAGGGGTAAGGACCGGACCCCGTAGCCGACGACGTTGACACGCCTACGGATTGGTATGGCGCTCCCCGCGGCGAGGTGCGAGGGTCGGGCGAGACTGCATAATCGTCGCCTCGGAACCGCGAACGGCAACCATTTGC
Organism: uncultured beta proteobacterium; assembly: GCA_963747225.1. Lineage (GTDB taxonomy): Bacteria > Pseudomonadota > Gammaproteobacteria > Burkholderiales > JAEUMW01 > JAEUMW01. The sequence goes on from CAVVES010000016.1 coordinate 2,698, forward strand.
CCGCTAGTCCGTCGCTATGACTGCTTCGAGAAAGATAAAGACATCTGGCCTTCTGGGATTGACGATTGTCCGAAAGGGATTCCGTCCCGGCGCGTGGTCGTTTGCGTTGCTTTGACTTCCGTCAACGACAGGAGCTTTGGCATGCGTATGCTCGGCATTCGAACGGCCTTGCCTCGGCAACGGCCGACCCAGTACAACGCACCGGAGGATACGATGAATGTCGAACAGGTTCAGTCGCGCAATATCGTTCATGCGCAGCAGTCCCGCAGCCTGCAGGAGGCGGCGGATTTGATGGGACGGCACCACGTCGGGGCGTTGCTCGTCACCGAAGACGAGCCCAACCAGGACCGCGCGATCGGCATCGTGACCGACCGCGACCTGGTCCTCCGGGCCTTGGCCGAAGGGATCGGTCCGAAGGATGCCACCCTTGGCCAGATGATGACGCGCGCGCTCGTCACGGTCGCGAAGACCGCGAGCATTCATGAGGCCCTGGAGACCATGCGCGAGAGCGGCGTGCGCCGCCTCGGCGTGACTGACGGAAACGGAAGCGTCGTCGGAATCGTCTCCCTCGATGATATCGTCGACACGCTGGCCGCTGAGTTCACCAACCTCGCGGAGGTCATCCGTACCGAGCGTGCGCGGGAGAGCGTTGTCGAGAGCGCAGCACAGGTTCTTCGCTTGACCCCATGAATACCGCGAGGGCACCGCACCACGCGGGCGGCGGGCAACCCCTCCGGAAGCCGCCGAAGCCGCGCTTCGTGCGGAAGTTCGAGGAGATCGGTCTCGCGGACCTCCCATTGGTCGGTGGCAAGAACGCTTCACTCGGGGAAATGTACCGGCAGCTCACGCCGCGCGGCATTCGGATCCCGAACGGATTTGCGATCACGGCGGAGGCGTATCGCTATGTCCTCGACCGATCGGGGGCGTGGGCCGCGCTGCGGGATGCGCTCGCGGGACTGGACGCAGGAAACGTCTCGGATCTCGCGCGACGCGCGGCGCGAGCGCGCGAGGTCGTCTTCAATGCGCCGCTTCCCGACGACCTGGCAGAGGAGATCCTCGCCGGCTACGCGTGGCTCGCCGATCGACGCGGACCAGAATTCAGCGTGGCGGTGCGCAGCTCGGCGACGGCGGAGGACTTGCCGCAAGCGAGCTTTGCCGGGCAGCACGAGAGCTTTCTCAATGTATGCGGAGAAGCGCCGCTGCTCGAGGCGTGCCGGCACTGTTTCGCCAGTCTGTTTACCGATCGCGCGATCCGCTATCGCATCGACAACGGCTTCGATCACTTCCGCGTATTGCTGTCGGTCGGTGTGCAGCAGATGGTGCGGGCCGATCTTGCGGCAAGCGGCGTCATGTTCACGCTCGATACGGAAAGCGGCTTTCGCGACGTGGTGTTCATCACCGGTGCGCACGGGTTGGGAGAGAACGTCGTGCAGGGCACCGTCGATCCCGACGAGTTCTATGTTTTCAAGCCGACCCTCGAGGCGGGACATCGTGCTGTGCTGCGGCGCGTCCTCGGGGCCAAGGAATTGAAGATGCTCTACGCGCGACCGGGAGGTCGCGAAGCGACCCTCAACGTTCCCACCACGACCGAGGAGCGTGAGCGCTTTTGCATCAGCGACAACGAAGTGCTGAGCCTTGCCGAGGCGGCAGTGGTTGTGGAACGCCATTACAGCGAACATGCCGGTGCTCCCATGCCAATGGATCTGGAATGGGCAAAGGACGGCTTGGACGGCCAGCTCTACATCATTCAGGCACGCCCTGAGACAGTCGCCTCGCGGCGCAAGGTCGGTCGGCTCGAAGCATATCGCCTTACCGGCACCGCGCATGTGGCCTTGAGCGGCCGTGCAGTGGGAGAGCGAATTGCCTCAGGCCTCGCGCGAGTCATCCACTCGGTCGACGACCTTGGCAAGCTGGAGGTCGGGGAGATTCTGGTTGCCGAGACGACGGCGCCCGATTGGGGCACCGTGATGAAGCGCGCCGGCGGGATCGTCACCAACCGCGGCGGACGGACCTGTCATGCAGCCATCGTTGCGCGCGAGCTGGGCATTCCTGCAATCGTCGGGGCGGAGCACGCGACCGAGCGGCTCGCATCAGGCATGCCGATCACGGTCTCATGCGCGGAAGGCGCCGTCGGCAAGGTATACGACGCGGTCGTTCCGTTCGAGGTGCAGCAGATCGAGCTCGCCGAACTCCCGCAGCCCAAGACTCACGTTATGGTCAATATTGGGAACCCGGACATTGCGTTCCACACGAGCTTTTTGCCCACAGATGGGGTGGGGCTTGCGCGCATGGAGTTCATCATCACCGAGTCGATCAAGGCGCATCCCATGGCACTTGCCCACCCGGAGCGCGTCGTCGATGCGACAGAACGCCGCGCGCTCGAGGCGCTCACGAAGGGTTGTGCGACAACGGCAGAATTCTTTGTCGAGCGCTTGTCGGAGGGGGTCGCAACGATCGCTGCGGCGTTCTATCCCAAGCCGGTAATCGTGCGCATGTCGGACTTCAAGACCAACGAGTACGCGTCGCTGCTCGGCGGAAGCGCATTCGAGCCGAAGGAGGAGAATCCGATGATCGGCTTTCGCGGCGCGTCGCGCTATGCGCATCCGGCCTATGCGGACGGTTTCGCGCTTGAATGCCGGGCGGTAAAGCGGGTGCGGGAGGCGATGGGATTCTCGAACGTCAAGCTGATGATTCCATTCTGCCGGCGCATAGAAGAGGCCGAACGCGTTCTCGCGGAGATGGCGAAGCACGGCCTCAAGCGCGGAGAGGCGGGCCTCGAGATCTACGTGATGTGCGAGATTCCGAACAACGTGCTGCTGGTCGATGGGTTCGCGCGGCTCTTCGACGGCTTCTCGATCGGGTCGAACGACCTTACCCAGCTCGTCCTGGGGGTCGATCGCGATTCGGACATCGTGGCGTTCGATTTCGACGAGCGTGATGAGGGTGTCAAGGCGATGATCCGGCTCGCCGTGGACGGGGCACGCCGCAACCATCGACATTGCGGCATCTGCGGCCAAGCGCCCTCCGACTATCCTGAATTCGCGGCGTTCCTGGTCGGACTCGGAATCGATTCGATCAGCGTGAATCCGGATGTCCTGCTCAGGACGCGCCAGTTGATCGCCGAAGTCGAAGCCCAACGGGTGAATTGACGAGGGTACCTGGCCATGGTGGGAACGACGCGCAGGCCTTGGCGGATCGCGGTTTCAGACCTCCAGGCCCGCGTACGGGCTCTGGTCGGCTGCCATCATCGCAACGAGGGTCAGGAACCTCGCGTCGCCGACCGCGGAGCGCAAGTTCCATCGAGTGGTGTACCCAATGTGATCGAGTTGAGGTCCCACCAAACGTGGGCGCCCTTGGCTTCAAGGAGGGCGAGAAGCTCGCGCGCAAAGCCCTCGTCCGGGTCGCTCACGGTGCCGCGTTACCCGATTGCTACCGTCGCTCCCCTGTGGGCCATGATCGAATTCCTGGCGGTAAGTGAGGCTTGTGCGAAGGGGTGAGTCAATGGCTATCATCGAGCGCGGCACGACGGTTCTGCACCGGGGACGGGAAGCCCCGGAGATCCTAGAAGAAGAGACGGCGGAGCCCGCCGAGAATCCGCAGCGACGAATTCCAACGCCCGCGCGGAGCGTGAGCAGATGATCGCGCAAGCTGCCTACTACCTTGCCCAGAAGCGCCACTTCGCGCCCGGCCAGGAGCTGCAAGACTGGCTGGAGGCCGAGGCGGAGCTAATGGCGCAGCTCGACCGATCGTGATGATATCGATTTTCCATGGCAGTTTTCTTCGAGTCGAGGATTGACGCCGCGAGGCGGCTCGCCAAGGCACTCGCGCACTACCGCGGCCGCAACCCGCTGGTGCTCGCAATCCCCCGTGGCGCGGTGCCGATGGGCCGCGTACTGGCGGACGAGTTGGAGGGGGAGCTCGACGTGGTGCTCGTGCGCAAGCTGCGCTCCCCTGCAAGCTCAGAGTTCGCAGTGGGCTCGATCGACGAGAGCGGATGGGCTTACGTTGCGGAGTATGCAGCCAGCGCCGGTGCCGACCACGCATATCTCGAGCAGGAGAAACGCTTTCAGCTCGAGGTGCTGCGCAAGCGTCGTACACAGTACACCCCCAGGCGCGCGCCAATCGACGCTAAGGGGCGCATCACGATCGTCGTGGACGATGGCCTTGCCACGGGCGCAACCATGATTGCAGCGCTTCACGCGGCGCGCGCCAAGCAACCGGCGCAGCTGGTTTGTGCGGTGCCGGTGGCGGCCCCGGGGAGCCTGGAACTGGTGCGGTCCTACGCGGACGAGGTGATCTGCCTCGATGCGCCCGAGGGCTTCTTCGCAGTCGGACAGTTCTACGGCGAGTTCCGTCAGGTCGACGACGAAGAGGTTATCGCGCTTCTCGCGGCGGAGACCGGAGCGACACAAGGAAGCGCAGGCGGAGCGCAATGAGGGTGCAACGCAGCGAGCCAGTCGTTTCCATCCCCTCGGGCCACGTGGAACTCGAAGGTCTGCTCGAAGTGCCGACCAGGGCTTCCGGCATCATTGTGTTCTCGCATGGTAGCGGTTCGGGTCGATATTCGCCCCGCAACCGGTACGTCGCGCAGCACCTACACAGCGCGGGGCTCGGGACGCTGCTGCTTGATCTGCTCACGGTCGACGAGGACCGGGACTATGAGACGCGGTTCGACATCGACCTGCTTACCGAACGGTTAAGCGACGCAGTGCGCTTCGTCCGCAGTCACGCGGCGACTCGTGCACTGCCCGTCGGACTGTTCGGAGCGAGCACGGGTGCGGCTTCGGCGTTACGCGTGGCCGCCAAGCTGCCCGCGGACGTGCGGGCGGTGGTTTCGCGTGGCGGGCGGCCCGATCTCACCGGCAATGCGCTGCTGCCCAGAGTGCAGGCGGCTACGCTCCTTATTGTCGGCGGCCACGACTATGGGGTTATCGAGCTGAACGAAGACGCCCATCGATTGCTCCGCTGCGAGAAGACCATCGCCATCGTGCCCGGGGCGACGCATCTGTTCGAGGAGCCGGGCACGCTGGACGAGGTTGCACGTCTCGCGACCGACTGGTTCGTCCGTCACCTGCCCGAAGGAGAAGCGGCGCGGACTCCGGCCGGCGGTACCAAGCCTGCATAGCGGAATCGGACTGCG
>CAVVES010000017.1:0-14112 GCA_963747225.1 uncultured beta proteobacterium
GAGCCACGTCCCTCAGGATCATCTGCTGCGCGGCATCGACCACTTCCTCGACCTGAGCGAGCTGCACCAGCATCTGGCGGGCTACTACAGCCACACGGGGCGTCCTTCGATCGCCCCCGAACTGATGATTCGCATGCTCATCATCGGCTACTGCTTCGGCATTCGTTCCGAACGCCGCCTGTGTGAAGAAGTCCATCTGAACCTCGCCTATCGCTGGTTTTGCCAGTTGGGACTGGAGCATCCGGTGCCGGATCACTCCACCTTCTCCAAGAACCGCCATGGCCGCTTCCGCGAGAGCGACACGTTCCGCCATCTGTTTGAGAGCGTCCTGCAACGCTGCATGACCGAAGGTCTGGTTCGTGGAGAAGGCTTTGCGACCGACGCCAGCATCATCAAGGCTGATGCGCAGCGCCAGCGTGGGGTTCCCGGGTGTGAGCCCATCGACTGGGGCAATCCGGAGGCAGCCGCCCGGCCGGTACGCGAGTATCTGGCGGGCCTGGAGGAAGAGAACTGTTCCGGCACAACGCCCCAGGCTATTTCGCTGACCGATCCCGCTGCAACCTGGACCGCGGCACCGGGTGGGCCGGCTTTCTACGCCTATTCAACCAACTACCTGATCGACCTGAAGGCGGGGATCATTGTCGATGTCGAAGCCTCCGCCGTGAACAAGGCAGCCGAAGTCGAAGCGACCCGAACCATGATTGATCGGGTCGAAACGAATTTCGGCATGACTCCGGCCCGTTTGGTTGGCGATACCAACTACGGATCAGCCGCCATGCTTGGCTGGCTGGTGGATGAGAAGCAGATCGAACCCCATGTGCCGGTTTGGGAGAAATCAGAGCGCCAAGACGGCACCTTCTCGCGCGGCGCCTTTCAGTGGATAGATCAGGCTAACGAATACCGCTGCCCCGCGCACAAGGCGCTACGCTGCGCCTGGCGCCCATTCAAGAATCCGCGCACCCACATCACCAAAGCCGACACCATCATTTATCGGTCAAGCGAGCTTGACTGCGCGCTGTGCCCGATGAAGGCCCGTTGCTGTCCGAATACGTCGTTTCGCAAGATCACCCGCAGCGTTCATGAAAGTGCGCGCGATGTGGCCCGACATATCGCCACAACGGCCGCGTATCAATAGTCGCGCAAGGATCGCAAAAAGGTGGAAATGTTGTTTGCCCATCTCAAGCGCATCCTGAAGTTGGACAAGCTGCGACTACGTGGTCTCAGTGGTGCGCAGGACGAGTTCTTGCTGGCGGCAACCGCCCAGAATTTGCGAAGAATGGCGAAATGGCTGATGCCAAGAGGACCTGAAGCAACCCTGGCGTCCGCATAACGACAGGTGCGCGGCACTCGAGCTCCACGACCGTGCTTCCGACTTCACCAAATTCCCACTTCCGCAACCGCGGCGCCGCAGCAACACCGAACCCAAACCGAGTTTTTCAACACAATAAGTCGGACTGAGCCGGTTGGCGATCAGGCCGAGTTCGGCCAGGAGCAGTCGGTCATCGCCGCCCTATTTGGCTGCAAGCAGTCATTCGACAGGCGCGCCGCGACGCGAGCCTTCACGCTGGCGGTGTGGATTTGCGCGACGCGCTCACGGGGCGCGTTATTGCGACGATCAAGAGTCGATCGTGTGAGCTTCGCGCCTGTCGGACCATGACCGAATTCTCCTATCGTTCGGAACACCGCATAGCGCACCCACCAGCCCGGGCTCCGGTCATAAGGCAGGAGCGCGGCTATGCCATTTTCGTGCTTCCCGTTTTCGTACTAATGTCCGTTGCCGTCGCGTGGACGTGGTCGTCCCTCACTTGGAGCTACTCGGAGGGAACGCGTGGGAACTGCGATCCCACTTGCCCAAGTTCGCTGCTGCCTCATACGTCGTCTGAAGGAAATCGAGCAGGGTGTCGTCGGGAGAATCCGACTCGCGGACGCGTCGTACGGCAGCAGGAATTCCCGAAGCTCGCCGCTGTAGAACGCCGCGCCGGGTCGGACCTCCGCCTCGGAGAAGCCGGCCGGCTCCGGATACGCGTAGGAATAGAACGCCGCATAGGGAACTGAACCGCCGCCGGGCCAGAAGCCGCAGCTGCTGACTTCGTGCGAGTACGCCTCGCGCGTCACCCAATCGGGCAGGTTGGGAACGCCGCCCGGATGCTCGGGAGCGCGCCGCCCGGAGAATCGCGTCACCGCCAGGTCCGGCGCACCCCAGAAGAAGTGTACGGGGCTGCACTTCCCGATGAAGCGCGCGCGAAACGCCTTGAAGACCCGGTCGGCCTGCACGAGAACCCGCCAGAAGCGGTTGGCGTACTCCCGATCGTAGGCGCGGTGGACCTCGTCCTGGTCGAACCGGATCGGATCGGGCACCTCGTTCGGTCGCTTGTGGATGTCCACCCGCAGGTCGAGCTTGGCCATCTCCTCCATCAGACGCCGGTAGAAGGTCGCCACCGATTGCGGTTGAAGGGGAAGACCGGCGATGCCGCCGTCGCTCGACTGAACGACGACCTGATGATCGATGAAATCGAAGTCGATTTGGAACGTTCGCGTGCCGTAGGGGATCGGAGACGTGGTCAACCCTCGCGCGGTCACGTAGAGCGTCACATGCCAGGAGTGATTGATCCAGGGACTCTGGGCGAGGCGAATCTTGCCGACGATCTGGGTCCACATGTGCAGGGTCGCGCATGTGTCGCTCCACGCTTCAAGCGGAAGACTCGGCCACGCCTGCGACCGCGACACAGCGGATAAGGTCATTCGAGAATCCTCCTTCGTTATGCGTCCTCACGCGGTCTAACAGGTTGTTGAAATTCCCCGGAAACGGTCGGTTGATGTAATGGTCATAGACTGAAGGTTTCCGGGGAGCACAGCGTGCGTGGCCAGGTCGATCCTCAGAGCGCGTTGTTCAGCTACGTCTCGGCGGAAGAGCGAATCCCGAAAGACCATCCGCTGCGCTCGATCAAGGCGCATGCCGATGCGATTCTGCGTTCGATGAATGCCCGCTTCGAGGCCATGTACGAGGACGGCGGTCGGCCCTCGATCCCGCCCGAGCGCCTGCTCAAGGCGACCCTTCTCATCGCGCTGCACTCGATTCGCTCCGACCGGCTGTTTTGCGAGGTGCTCGGCTACAACATCCTCTATCGCTGGTTCCTGGACATGGACCTGGAGGAGGCCGCCTTCGATCACTCGAGCTTCTCGAAGAACCGTGCGCGGCTGATCGAGCACGACATCGCCAAGAGCTTCTTCGCCGGGGTGATCAAGCAGGCACGCCGTGAGCGGCTGCTCTCCGATGAGCACTTTACCGTCGATGGCACGCTCATTGAGGCGTGGGCCTCCTTCAAGAGCTTCAAGCGCAAGGACGGCACCCCGCCCCACAGTGGAGAGGACGGCACTGGAATGGTCGACTTCCGGGGCGAGAAGCGCACCAACGCCACCCACCAGTTGAGTACCGACCCGCAAGCCAAGCTCATGAGGAAGGGCAACGGGCAGCCGGCGAAGCTGTCCTTCGGTGCTCAGGCGCTGATGGAGAACCGCCACGGGCTGCTCATCGATGTGCGCATCGGCGGGGCCACCGCGGCCGAAGTGGCGGCGGTGCAGCCGATACTGGACCGGCGGCGCCAGGGGCGAAGCGGCCTGCGCACCCTGGGAGCGGACAAGGGCTACCACAGCAAGGGATTCGTCGCCTGGCTGCGCGAGCGCGGCATCGCCCCGCACATCGCGCGCATCGCGGGCCGCATCACCCCAGGGCTGGACGGGCGCACCACGCGCCATGCCGGCTATGGCGTGAGCCAGCGAAAGCGCAAGCGCATCGAAGAGATATTCGGCTGGATGAAAAGCATCGGTGGTCTGCGCCGCACCCGCTTTGTCGGTATTGCCAAGACGCAGCTCGCAGCCTACCTGATCGGGGCTGCCTACAACTTGATGCGCCTCGCGCGATTGGCGCCAGCGACGGGATAGCTCCGGCCCGAGTCCGGAAAACGAACAGCAGGAGCGCAAGAAAGACCGATGATTCATCAAATAGCCCCGCGGTCGCGACAACCCGCGCGCCAACGGTTTAGCAAATTCTCACTCAATTCGAATAATTCAACACCCTGCTAAACGTCGGTGCTCAGGTGCCGCCGAGCCACCATGTTAGGACGGAATCTGCAGACCCGCTTGCCGACGGTCACCTGGAGCGCGCTGTGTGCGCCCGACATCGGCATGAGCTTGTCCGGTGAACTCAATGTAGGAGCACTCGCCGTGTTGAGTGCGACAAGGATAACTACTGGCCGACCGCAAGTGCAACATAGAACGGGATGTTGAGCGCTCGGGCGATTTCGACGACAAGCTCGCCTAAAGTCTCCATGATTGCTGCCTCCTTCGATCACGACGGACCGCGCCGACGACGACAGACACAGTGCCCTGGATACGAACGACCTTATCGTGTTCTTCGCAGTGAACGTGACATCATTCTTTCGACGATGGTCGCAATGAGTTCCGCGGAAGGACCTTTGGGACCGGGTTTACAACCCTGCAACGAGGAAGAAAAGAGCCGACGGTACTTTCGATCTACAAAGGCCTTGTGGAACTGAAGGGGCATTGGAGGTTTGGCGAGAGTGCCAGGCTTCGAAATCCGGTGCGGGCTTATGAACACTGTGGTCAGTCCGAGCACGAAGCGATCAAGTGGTCAGATTCGGGGCGCGGCGTCGGGAGCGATTGGCGATCAGGAGTTGATGCTTGAGCAACAACGATTCTGCGGCGACGGCGCGGACGCCACGGGGCGCGGGAGTTTCGCAGTGTGACGAGCAGATGAATCGCGAGGAGAGCAGATCGCGCATGAGTGCAACGCTATCGCGCCCGTAATCCCGCGCAAGTCCGCACGGCAACGGGGACTCGCGCTAAGATCTACGAATTCGCCTCCCACTTTACGGCACATCACTTTCTCCGCGATCGGAAAGCCTGATGTTCGTCCCAACGCTGGAGCCCTGATGGCCGAGAATATTTCGAAGCTGATCGCCACCCGCCGCCATCAGATTTTCCCGGTTTTGAGTGCGTCGGACATTGTGCGTATCCGTCTGTTCGGCACCGTCCGCCGCTTCGCGAAGGGCGAAAGGCTTTTCTCGGCGGGCGAGGCGGGTCCCGGGATGTTCGTGGTGATCGAAGGTGTCATTGCGATCAGCCACCGGGATGGTCTCGGGCGCGTGGTACCGATCACCCGACTTGGACCGGGCGAGTTTTCCGCCGAAGTGGCACAGCTGTCGGGCGGCCGCGCGATGGTCGACGGATACGCCGAGGAAGATGTCGAGGCCGTGCTGGTGCCGCCGGATCGGTTGCGCGCCTTGATCATCGCCGAAGCCGATCTGGGCGAGCGCATCGTTCGCGCGCTGATTCTCAGGCGGGTAGGGCTCATCGAGTCGGGGGCCAGCGGTCCAGTCCTGATCGGAATGGCTGGATCGCCCGACGTGGTGCGCCTCCAGGGTTTCCTGAACAGCAACGGCTACCCGCAACACCTCGTCGACGCCAGCGTGGACATCGTCGCCGCGACTCTGCTGGAGCAATATGGCGCGGCCGGCTCCGATGTGCTGGTGGTGTGTCCCGATGGCTCGGTGCTGCTGAACCCCTCGGAGGAGACCGTAGCCCGATGCCTCGGCATGGTCGATACCGCGGAGCGTCATGACCTGTTCGACGTTGTCGTCGTGGGCGCAGGCCCGGCGGGGCTCGCGACGGCGGTCTATGCGGCGTCCGAAGGCCTGCACGTAGCGGTCCTCGATTGCCGGGCATTCGGAGGCCAAGCCGGTGCAAGCGCGCGCATCGAAAACTACCTCGGCTTTCCAACGGGCATCTCCGGTCAGGCGCTCGCCGGCCGCGCCTTCGTTCAGGCCCAGAAATTCGGCGCCGAGATAATGATTCCGGCGCAAGCCGCGTCACTCGATTGCAGCAGTACTCCGTCCGACCGTGAGTTGGCCGTGACGCTCGCGGATGGACGCAGACTCCGGGCGCGTACCGTGGTAATCGCCAGCGGTGCGCGTTACCGGCGGCCTGCCATACCGCGTCTGGCTGAATTCGAGGGTCGCGGCATCTACTACTGGGCGTCCGCCCTCGAAGCGAAGATGTGCGCGCATGCCGAAATTGCGCTGGTAGGCGGTGGCAATTCCGCCGGCCAAGCTGCTGTCTTCCTGGCGCAATATGCAGCCAAGGTATACGTGCTGGTGCGCGGCCCCGGTCTCACCGCGAGCATGTCGCGCTACCTGATCGACCGCATTGACGCGACGCCAAACATCGAGCTGCGGACGCATACGCAGCTGACGCAGTTGCACGGCGACAGGGTGTTAGGATTATCGGCTGTCTCGTGGCGCAACGAGCAAACGGGTATCGAGGAAGAACGACCCATTCGCCACGTGTTTCTGTTCGTCGGGGCAGATCCGGAAACCGGCTGGCTGAAAAGCTGCGGCGTCGCCCTCGATTCGCATGGATTCGTCCTGACTGGCGGATCGAACATGGATCCGGCCTTGGGGTACGCGCCCGCGCCGCTCGAATCGAACGAACCGGGCGTATTCGCGGTCGGCGACGTTCGCTCCGGTTCGGTAAAGCGTGTGGGTGGCGCGATCGGAGAAGGCGCCGCAGCCGTCGCGCTGATACATCAGCATATCGCGCGACAGCGTCCGTGATCCGCTGAACTGGAATGGCGGCGCTTAGGACGAAAGTTACTGTCCAGATCCAGACCAACTCCATGTCGATGGTATTGTCAGGTTAAGTTCAGCAAGAGCTACGAGCTGGTAGTTTGCCAAAGCGTCCATTGCCGAGAAGAAAATCAGTGACCGGCGAAGCCTGGACGGATCACTTCGCTCCGTTGTGTGAAGCTCGGGCCGCGCCACATCCGCGCGTCAACGCCATCAATCCGGGCATGTGGCGAGGAGCAGGCCGAGAACCTCCACACCAAAATGCTTGTGGAAGTGTTCCCCGGTGATCTCTTCCCGCGGAAAGAATTCATAGGCGCGCGCACGATTGACCAGGATGTCGATCCGGCCAGACGCCTTTTTTGCTGCCGAGAAAAGCCGCTTTGTAGCCCAGGTCACCACCGCGACCCGGCCGTCTAGTTTTCTATTACTCATCTTCGCTCCTTCACTATTGAAGCCTGCCGTGTTTCATCCAGATCTTGCCGGCCGCTCTGCCATGCGCCGATAGGCACGAGGTTACGATGCGGTACCGGCACAACGAATCTATCAACATAGTGCGCCTTTGTGGTCGCCTGCGGGCTGCGGCTTCGAGTTCGCAAGTGTGGTCGGGTTCCGGCCTATTCCGTTGAAGAACTCGGTTACGGGCCGGGAATTGGAGAGAGCCAGCCGGGAGGTCGAGCGCTTGCCCGCTGTTTGCGGCGGTTGAACCGGGTTCTAGCGTCCAGGCTGGATGTTGATGGGTGGTTTTCGCCTCAAGCGGGCGCACCGATGCCTGGAGGCGGCGGTCCTTGCGGGATCAGCTTGGCCAGGCGACGCAGGTTCTGAACCGCAGCAGCCAGCGTGAATTCGTCGCTGGCGCCGCTGAGGCCTCGTAGGCGCAAGCGATCCAGCTTGAGGATGCGCTTGAGGTGCGCGAACAGCATCTCGACCTTCTTGCGTTCGTAGCGTGAGCGCTGGTATTGCTCGGTGGTTCGGATTCGCCGGGCCACGTCACGCGCGGATTCATGGATGCTGCGCACGATCTTGCGAATCGGCGTGTTCGGGCAGCAGCGCTGCTTTCATCGGGCACGTTGCGCAGTCTGACTGACTGGACCGATAGATGATCGTGTCGGCCTTGGTGACGTGCGTGCGCGCGTTCTTGAACGCACGCCACTGCTGCGCAAGGCGTGCCCTTGGGGACAGCGGTATTCGTCGGCCTCCTCGTTCCACTGGAACTCGCTGCTGGACAGCGTGCTCGTCGTTGCGTTCCGTCCTGTCCCACACCGGCACATGCGGCTCGATGCCTTTGTCCTCGACCATCCAGGCCAGCATCGACGCCGTCCCGTAGGCGGTGTCGCCGATGAGCCGCTCGGGTGTGAGGTCGAAGCGTTCCTCGACCCGATCGACCATCGTCTTGGTGGACTCGACCTCTGCGGTGCGATGGGCAGGCGTCGCCTCCACGTCCAGGATCACGCCGTGCTCGGTGTCGACCAGGTAGTTGGTCGAGTAGGCGTAGAACGCCGGGCCGCCTGGCGCCGCGGTCCAGCGCGACTGAGGATCGGTCAGCGAGATGTTCTTCGGCAGCGCTTGCGCAAGCGCTCGCCGTCCAGTGCTTCCAGATACTCACGCACGGCCCGGGTACTGAGCGCTGGGTCCTTCCAGTCGACCGCCTCGGCTGCTGGGCACTCCGCGCTGCCTGCTGGCATCGGCCGCGACGACGCTGGCGTCCACCGCAAAGCCTTCGCCCTTGACCAAACCGGCGGCCATGCAGCGGCGCACGACTTCATCGAACAGCCATCGGAAGGTCGCGCTGTCGCGGAAGCGGCCATGGCGATTCTTGGAGAACGTCGAATGCTCGGGTACGGCATCCTCCAAGATTCAGACGACAGAACCAGCGATAGGCCAGGTTCAGCTGTACCTCTTCGCACAGCCGCCTCTCCGAGCGAATGCCGAAGCAGTAGCCCACGATCAGCATCCGGATCATCAGCTCCGGATCGATCGACGGGCGCCCGGTGTGGCTGTAGAAGGCCGCGAGGTGGTGGCGCAGCTCGCCCAGGTCGAGGAAGCGATCGATGCGGCGAAGAAGATGATCAGCTGGAATGTGGCTTCGAGATTGAACGAGTAGAACAGCTGGTCTTGCACCCCTGCCTGCTGACCCATCATCTCGATACCCCCCTCGTTAAGGCCCATTCTTATGACATTCGGGTAAGAGAGAGTTCGATACGGTTTTTCAAATGTAAGGGACTTCCCCGTCCCGAAGCGACGTTGGAGTTGCGCGGCATCGAGTGCCAGGATTGACGTTCTTCAATCTGAACAGGAGGGGAAGTCGTGGAAAAGGTTCCTACGGTCGGCATTGATCTCGCAAAGGATGTGATTGCGGTATGCGTGCTGGATGTGCACGGTGCGGTCGTAGAACGACGTGTTCTCAGACGCGACGCGTTCGAGCGGTGGGCTGACCAATTGCCAGCGAGCAATGTGGCCATGGAGGCGTGTGGTTCGGCGCATCACTGGGGCCGCTGGTTTAGCGCCCGCAGCCACACGGCACGACTCATCCCGGCTGAGTTCGTGGTGCCGTTCCGGAAAGGCGGCAAGAATGACACCGCGGATGCGGAGGCCATCGCCATCGCCTCCCGGCAACCGACGATGCGCTTCGTTCCGATCAAGACCGTCGATCAGCAAGCCATTCTGGCGTGGCACAGTGTGCGCGAGGGCTGGAAGGAAGAACGCACGGCGCTGTTGAACCGGGTGCGGGGGCTACTCGCCGAATACGGGGTCGTCATCGGTCGCTCTGCTGATCGATTCTTGGCCGCGCTTCCTAAACTGACCGAAGACAGCAGGCTTCCCGATTCCGGTGCATGCACTGCTGCTGGAAGCGCGCGAGCAATTCGCAGCGCTGCATGCCCGTCTTGCTCGCTGTGACGCGCAGATTGCGGCGCACGCCAGGAACAGTCCTGTAGCGCAGCGCGCGGGGAGCTGCTCGGCGTTGGCCCGGTCACCGCGAGCGCATTGGCCGCGACTGTTCCCGATGCCAAAGTCTTCAAGAGCGGCCGCCAGTTCGGCGCCTGGCTCGGCCTCGTACCGCGCCAGCACAGCTCCGGCGGTAAAACACGACTGGGACGGATCAGCGTGCGCGGCAATGTCTATCTGCGCACCCTGCTGATTCAAGGTGCCCGCAGTACGCTGCAGTCAGCCATCAACGCGGAGCCCTCACGAGCCAACCGGTTACAGCGCTGGGTTATCGAGCTCTATGCTCGCAAGGGCTACCACAAGACTTTGATTGCCATCGCCAACAAGCATGCTCGCATCCTCTGGGCCATGCTCGCCAAGGACGAACGCTACGATGGCTCGGCATGGCAACGGCACTCCATGAACCAGCCACTCCACCCGGGCACCGCATAAACCCAATCAACCATCGATGAAGAACTGCTCCACGCGATAGCGAGACGAGGTCAGACCGAACGAGAGACAAGCCCGGCTATTCTGTTGGCGAGCATTCCACTCGGCACCGGCGATCACCGCTGCCGCGCTACGCCGAATTTCAAATGGGGTTCTCCCGAGCGGCTTATATCGTGGCCCGCGCACATCATGGTTGCGCAGCAAGGCCGTTTGCAAAGACGCAGTCTGTTCCTTCGTCTAACGTCGCGCTCGCAGCCATTACCTTACAACCGTCATGCCGCCTTCAACTGGTCCGTCCCAACCAATGAAGCTTGACTCTCTAGGGAAGTCCTTGCAAACAAAATAGGCCACAACGGGTCATCCGGGGGATGGTTCGGAAGATGCCGATTTGGGGACGTTGAACGGCACGGACTTGAGCGGATGGCGCCGGCGGCGAGCAGCGGAATGAACCGGGTCATAGGATCATCACTCCCGCGCGCGTTAGAATCGACTCGCGACTGTGCTAAACGCGATGCTGGCGGAGGGTACATGTAGCGGTTCTACAATACCGCGCCGCTGCATTCAAGCGAGGGTTATTGATCCACCGTTGGTAAAGGAGGGGCTGACGATGACGAGCAAAAGCATGCTGACGATTGGGATGACGGTAGTGCTCGCCGTCTTGGGCGGCACGGCCATTTCCGCGCAGGACAAGTACACTCTGCAAGTGCCGAATGGGCTCGCGTTCTCTGAGTTCAGGGGATACGAAGGCTGGCAGACTGTCTCCGTCAGTCAGACCGAAGACCTGATCGCTGTGATCCTCGCCAATCCCGTGATGATCGACGCTTACCGGGCCGGCGTTCCCGGCAACGGCAAGCCTTTCCCCGACGGCTCCAAGATGGCGAAGATCCATTGGAAACCGAAAAAGAGTGCGGAGGCCCCTGCTCCGACGACTGTGCCGGACACCCTGCATGACGTTGATTTCATGGTGAGGGATAGCAAGAGATTTGCGGACAGCGGCGGATGGGGATACGCCCAGTTTGACTATGACCCCGCGTCCGACACGTTCACGCCCAATGGGAGCGGCGCCAATTGCGGGTACGCGTGCCATACGATAGTGAAGGCAAAAGATTACGTTTTCACGGCGTACGCGAAGCGGTGATATGGAAGCCCCGGCGGAGGGCCGAGTTCGGGTTAACCGGCTCAACCTTGAGGGTGACCATCAGTCCGACCTTCCGTGCCCGGCGGTACGGAGCTGGCGCGACTATTTCCGAAAGCGCCTGTGGGAGCCCGACGCCTGACAGGCACCGTTGTGGGCGGCCCAACAACGCCTTGCGGCGATCGTCGCAAGCATACCTGCGGTTGGCACCGGCCTTCGCCGGCGGCCGTTGAATGTTTCGTGGCATAGACAGCAGCAGCAAAAAGCTACGCGACCGCAAAACGGACGCAACCAAAGGAGATAAACGAATGAACTCTTCATGCACGACGATTCGGCGCATCGGGGCTGGTGCCGCGTTGCTGATCGCAGGTGCACTGTGTGCTGGAGCGACGTTGGGAGCAGATGGCCAGGAAGCAGGTGCCGAAGCCGACAAGAGTCTCGCCCAGCAAATCTTCGATACCATGCTCCAGGTACCTGGAGTCAAATCGGGCTATCGCCCTGTTCAGGCGAAAGGAATCGTATGCCAGGGAACGTTCACACCCTTGAAAGATGCGGCGACCCTCTCCAAAGCCGCTCATTTCCAGCGAGCCTCGGTGCCCGTAACTGTTCGCTTCTCGGACGGGCTGCCGGACCCTTCCATCTTGGATAACTCGCCTGACGCCGGCCCGCGCGGAATGGCGATTCGATTCAATCTCCCTGGCGGCGGAACAACCGATATCGTCGCGCTTTCGCACAACGGCTTCGTCGTCGGCACCGGTGAAGAGTTTCTGGCTCTTCAAAAAGCCATCGTGGCAACTGACCCGAGCAAGCCGCACCCATGGCCTATCGAAGTGTTTCTCACCGCGCGTCCCCTCGCCTTGAAATTCGTGCAAGACAACCAGGTGATACCTGCCAGCTTCGGCGCTCAAGCCTTCTTTTCCAACGATGCATTCGTTTTCGTGAACAAAGATGGTGTGAAACAGGCGGGGCGTTACAAGATTCTTCCCGTCGCTGGACAGCATAACCTGGGCGCCGCGGAGGCAAAGACCAAGTCGGCCGACTTTCTCGTTCAAGAGCTCAAGACGCGTCTGAAGGCGGGTCCCATCAAGTTCCGCCTGATTGTGCAACTTCCCAATGAAGGTGATCCTACCAGTGATCCCTCGCTCGTTTGGCCTGACGATCGCAGGACAATTGCAGTCGGCACGATCAGCATCACTTCCGTGGTTGCCGACAGCAACGCGGCCGAACGAGCGCTGGTGTTTTTTCCGACGACCTTGACGGATGGGATCGAACTGTCCGATGACCCGTTCCCCGCTCTACGAACCAGTGTTTATGCGCTCTCGTTCGCACATCGCCAGCAAAAGTAGCGAGTGGGTAATGCACACGGAGCGCTTCGGAGAAGTGCCTTTCAAGAGAACTCTCAGACCGGGGGTCGAGATCAACGGCGTTACAGCTTCAAATTCATCAATGTGCAGGGCGTCAGCGTCGCCGATCCGATGGTCAAGGCGCACAGCGATCAGGATCCGATCTCGTAACGCGCGTCGCTACAAGTAGTCCGGCGGATGCCCGATGTCACAGCCAGAATTAGAACTGTTGAGAGTCCCCGCATGGATTTCGATGATCAGCCCGTCCTGATCGTGCGAGGGAGCGCCCTTCCGCTGAAGGCGCCCCTTTCGAGGGGTTGGTACGTCCGCTCGGGTCGTTTTCGGAAGTTGGAACCCGGTCCTTGAACGAGCGTAGTTCGAACCAACAGACGTTGTCAGGCAGGTCGAATTGCGGTAGGCACACGTAGTTCCGTCCTCGGCGGTAGCCGAAGGCGTTTGAACTTCTACCTCCTCGGTTTCCTGTGTCCGGAGTCCATATCTTGTCTTTCCGTTTTGAATCCAGAAGGGCCTCCCGCAGTTGGAATCTTTCGCGAGTTGATCCCTCGTCCCCTCGCTTTTCTTCGTGCTCTCCGTGCACTCTGTGGAGCACGCTCTTGTTGTTCAGAACGCTCAAACGAAGATGTCTTTTTTATCGCCGCGCGGTGTTCGCTTGATACGCATCAAGGCGGACGGGGCGAGGACAGTCGGGACGCTGCCAATGAGCTTTCGTCGCTGCGGACCGGATGCCCGGGCAGGAGTCGTTGCCGTTGATCGCGAATCGCTACTACTGCGATGTGCTCTTCGCGGATGTCGAGCGCGCCGCTGCATCCGCCGACTGGTCACGTTGTGGCAGCATCGTGGCCCGCTATACCGAGGCTCTGCGCCGCCGCATCTGCGCCGAGGAGTCCGTGCTCTTTCCGGCGTTTCTACGCACTGTCGCCGGAACGCGTCTTCCGATCCGGCACATACGATGCGAGCACATCGAATTGTGGCGCCTCCTGAGCAAGGTTCAATCTGCGCTAGGGAACGAGAACGGCGAGGCATTTCTCGCCTGCTGTGGGGATTTTCTCTGTCTGCTGCGGCGTCACATTGCTTGCGAGGAGCGGGTGCTTTATCCGATCGCCGAGCGAGTGCCGGCTCGTCGGCGCAGCCTGCACGCTCGAACTGCCGTCATGATGACTGGGGTGCGGGAGCCCGACTATTACGCCGTGGTGGACGGGCGCGGTCTCGATCCACCGGAACCGCTCACGCGCGTCCTGGAATGTCTGGACCGGTTGCCGTCCGGCGAACGCATGCTGTTCCTCATCCATTGCGAGCCGCGCCCGCTGTTTGCCATTCTCAAACGGAATGGCTACAGCTACGGCTGCGAACACGCTCCGGAAGGGTTCTTCCGTGTCTCGATCTGGAAAGCACGAGGGCTTCACCGCACGGCGCCTGCGAAGGAAACGCGTGAACGTGCTCGATCTGAACCCGCAGCACTTGCCTGCATGTCTGCTGGCGCAACCATCGACGCTGGAAGGCCGGGGCACGCGCGCCACATCCGGCATCGCGAATAGCTTGATGCGCATCAATTTGGCGGTGGACCGCGGGGCGTATAAACGCACCGAGCGATCGGGTT
>CAVVES010000018.1:0-324075 GCA_963747225.1 uncultured beta proteobacterium
GGTTGTGGGTTCAACTGATCTGCGCAACACCTTCTGATTTAATTGCGATTAGGAGGTGCACGCATGGCGAAGATCGGACGCCCGGGATTATCTCGGGAGAAGAGGGCTGAACTTTGGGAGCGTTGGAAGAGTGGCCAGTGCGCGAGCGATATTGCCCGTGCACTTGCGAGGACCAAGGGCGCGATTCACCATGTCTTGGCGTTCAATGGAGGAATCGCGCCGGTAGCTCGCCGGCGCTGCCCGGTGGCGCTGGCGCTTGATGAGCGCGAAGAGATTTCGCGTGGGATTGCGGCGGGGCAATCGATTCGCCGCATTGCGGCCAGCTTGGGGCGCTCGCCCTCGACGGTCAGTCGGGAGGTTGCGCGCCATGGAGGGCGCAGCTCGTACCGCGCCACTGAGGCGGATGCGCGTGCCTGGGAGCGGGCGCTGCGCCCCAAGCCGTGTCGGCTGGCCAGCCATCCCGAGCTACGCTGGCGCGTGGCTGAGAAGCTGGCACTTGATTGGTCGCCCGAGCAGATCTCGGGGTGGCTCAAACGAGCATTCCCTGCCGACGAAGGCTTGCGGATGTCCCACGAAACCCTCTATCGCAGTTTGTTTGTGCAGGCACGCGGGGTACTCAGGAAAGAGCTGATCGGGCATCTTCGGGCAGGGCGGCACATGCGCTATCCGAAAGGTGGGACCACGCCAAGCAGGCTGCCTGGACAGATCATCGATGCGATTTCCATCCGCGAACGTCCCGCCGAGATTGAGGACCGGGCCGTTCCGGGCCATTGGGAAGGCGACTTGCTGTCGGGGGCCAACAACTCTCATATGGCGACGCTCGTCGAGCGTCATAGCCGCTTCGCGATGCTGATCAAGGTGCGGGGAAAGGACACCGCCAGCGTGGTCTGCGCACTCAGCAAACAGGTGCGCCAATTGCCTGTGCAGCTGCGCCGATCATTGACTTGGGATCGGGGCAAGGAGATGGCTAATCACAAGAACTTCACGATCGCCACCGATGTGCAGGTCTACTTTTGCGATCCGCGCAGCCCGTGGCAACGCGGCAGCAATGAAAACACCAACGGCCTGTTGCGTCAGTACTTCCCCAAGGGAATGGATCTCTCGGGTTACTCTCAGTCGTACTTGAACAAGATCGCATTGCGCCTAAACCAGCGCCCCAGGAAAACCTTGGGGTTTGAAACGCCTGCCGATAGACTTACGGCGGTGTTGCAATGACCGGTTGAACCCACCGTCGACTTGCGCCCGTCGGGTGGGATCAGCATGAAGCTCCTTTCCCTCAACAGAGGAGCTGTTCATGGATACCACCACTCAGACCGCAGGACGTGCAATACCTTGGAACAAGGGCAAGCTGCTCGGGCAGAAGCCCCCGCTGAAGCTGAAAGAAGATCTGGGCCATCCGGATTCGACTGCAGCTGGATCATCGAGTCCGGGAACTCGCGCTGTTCAAGCTCGCCATCGACAGCAAGTTGCGCGGGTGCGATCTGGTCGGGCTTCGTGTCCACGATGTGGTCCAGGGTAGTCATGTCGCCGCCCGCGCGATTGTCATGCAGAAGAAGACCCAGCGGCCGGTGCAATTTGAGATCACCAAGCAGACGCGGGAAGCGGTCGCGGCTTGGGTCAAGGAGGCGCATCGGAAGCCGGAGCAGTTCCTCTTTCCCAGTCGTGTGTCGGAGTCACCGCATTTTTCGACCCGGCAGTATTCCCGGATCGTCGGGTCCTGGGTGGGGTTGATTGGGCTTGACCCGGCGGCCTATGGCACCCATTCGCTGCGCCGTACCAAACCGACGCTAATCTACCGGCGGACCAGGAATCTCCGGGCGGTTCAGCTGCTGCTCTGACTGACACCGACGTGTGCCGTCCACCGTTAAACGTGGTCGGACGCATCAGGATAAAGCGGCACAGATGTCGGTCTTGTTTCCGCTTTCCTCTATCACAGTAAAGACATTGTTGACGTCAACTCTCAAGACAAAACGACCCGCATACAGCGTAGTCTTGGGCCCGGGTGGAAAGTCATTCGGGAAGAGAATAAGTAGGTTATGACCCGTGGCTTTCTGAGTGACCGACCCGTCTAGGTTGAAGGTTACCTGGTTTACCGCTCCGTTAGATTTCGACGAGAAAGTAGCGCCGGTTGACAGATTCGTGTAACGCACCGCCGCTCCCGTGCCGGCAAATATCATGCGCACGACTCCCTTCTTGTCCTCGAAAGTTTTAGTGTGCGTTTTCCCCTCCCAACCCTCAATAAGCAGGTCGAAGCCGGCACACGCAAGTCCTTCGGGAATGTGAGGGAGAAGTCGGGAAGACCGGGTGGAACCGTTTGTGCGTTGGCCGATATTCCTGCGCGACGTTTGCAGTCTGGGGCGCCTTTCAGAACACGCGGCGAAAGTACAAACACATAGACGATAGGTTGGGCGTCATTCTTCGCAAAGACGGTAAGACCCGGCAAGTTTGCGAGTACCGCATGACTGGCGGCGCTGCCCTTAAGGAAACTCCGCGAAACCATCGCCGCCTCGTGCGGGGATTGATACAGTTGCAAGCAGACGAGAGAACTGCGAGGTTAAACGTTGAAGAAGCAGCTGACCCTGGCAACGAGTGATTTCGAACGGTTTCGCAAGCCGACGCGGCGCGAGAAGTTTCTGGCCGAGATGAACACGGTGGTGCCGTGGGCGGAGCTGTGCGTGCTGATCGAGCCCTACTACCCGAAGGCCACGAGCGCCGGGGGTCGCCCGCCGGTGGGGCTGGAGCGGATGCTGCGCATGCACTGCCTGCAGTTGTGGTTCGACCTGTCGGATCCGGCGGTGGAGGAGTGGCTGTACGACTCGCTGGCGATGCGCGCGTTTGTCGGCATTGACCTGGGGAGCGAGCCGGTGCCCGATGAGAGCACGCTGATGCGCTTTCGCCACCTGCTCGAGCACAACGGGCTCGGGGAGAAGATCTTCGAGGAGGTCGGGCGGGTACTGCTCAGTCGCGGGCTCAAGGTCTCGAAGGGCACGATCGTGGATGCAACGATCATCGCTGCCCCCAGTTCCACGAAGAACGCCGAGGGCAGCCGCGACCCGCAGATGCATCAGACGAAGCAGGGCAAGCAGTGGTACTTCGGGATGAAGGTGCATGTGGGTGTCGATGCCCGGAGCAAAGTGATCCACTCGGTGGTGACGACCCCGGCCAACACGGCCGACTGCAAGGTGCTGGGCGATCTGCTGCACGGCCACGAGACCCGGCTCTACGGTGACCAAGCCTACAAGGGCCAGCGTCAGATCATCCGGGCGAAGGCGCCGAAGGCCAAAGACTTCACCCACCGGCAGTGCAAGTGGAAGCACTTCACCGATGAAGTCATTAACAGTTTGTTGAATTTATCCCCTGATCCTGTTTACGGAACCGGGGGGAGTACGTTGAGTAATGCGTCGTATAGATCGAAGGGGATGAGCGCGATGCGTGGAGCCGACGTAACCCAGGAAGGCTTGTTCGTTGTGAAGCAGACCTCGGATTACGTGCCGGCGGAGCATCCGCTGATCGCGATTCGAGAGATTCTCAATCCAGCGCTGCGCGACATGGACCGGCTGTTTGAGTCGATGTACGAAGAGCGTGGTCGGTACTCGGTGCCCCCGGAATGGCTGCTGCGTGGATTGGTGCTGCAAGCCTTGTATGGAATTCGGAGCGAACGGCTGTTGTGCGAGCAATTGGGTTACAACATGCTGTTCCGCTGGTTCGTCGGACTGGGCATGGAAGACTTGGCGTGGGATCACAGCACCTATACGCAAAATCGCGACCGGCTGATCGATCACGATGCGATCAAGACGTTGTTCGGGCGCGTGATGCAACAAGCGGAAGAAGCCAAGCTGCTCTCGTCCGAGCATTTCAGCGTGGACGGCACGCTGATCCGCGCCTGGGCCTCGCTCAAGAGCTTCGTGCCGAAGGATGGGCCCCCGCCGAACAAGACTGGCAGCAAGAACAATCCGGAAGTGGAGTTCAAGGGCCAGAAACGCAGCAACGATACGCACGCCAGTACCACCGACGCGGATTCCCGGCTGTTCACCAAGTCGAAGAAAGCCCAGGCTCTGCCATCCTTCATGGGCCATGTGCTGATGGACAACCGCAGCAAGTTGGCCGTTGACACGCGACTGACGCTGGCCACGGGCACGGCCGAACGCGAGGCAGCCCTCGACATGTTGGCCAGTCTTCCCGGCGA
The DNA here is from genome assembly GCA_963747225.1 of uncultured beta proteobacterium. Taxonomy (GTDB): domain Bacteria; phylum Pseudomonadota; class Gammaproteobacteria; order Burkholderiales; family JAEUMW01; genus JAEUMW01. The sequence goes on from CAVVES010000018.1 coordinate 4,187, forward strand.
GCAGCGCAAGACGGTGGGGGCGGACAAGAACTACGATACCGAGGACTTTGTCAGCGCCTGCCGTGAGCTCAACGTCACCCCTCATGTGGCACAAAATGCCTACGAGTACGACACCAAGACCGGCAAACGGGCGAAGCGCGAAAGCCGGATCGACGGCCGCACGACCCGGCACGACGGCTATCGGGTCAGTCAGGTGACGCGCAAGCTGATCGAGACGTTGTTCGGTGATGGCAAGCAGCATGGCGCAACGATCCGTCAGGTCAAGCTGCGTGGCCAGCCGAAAGTCAGCGACGTGTTCACACTGTCCATGCTGGCGGTCAATTTGCGCCGGTTGCCGAAACTGTTCATAGCACAGGCGATCATGGGCGCGACCGGATAAACGGGAAAGGTGCGTCCGCATTTGCGGTTCGCGTGCAAATAGCGGCGCAAAACACCAACGCGGAAGCGCAAACCGCGAGAAACCTCGCACGGCTTCCTCTCCCATCTTGAAAATCTCGTTGCGATCCAATGCCCGCACCCAAATCATCGATAATTTCAACGAACTGTTAAGGCGAAGAACCGGACGAAGTCGCGCATCCGGGCACGGGTGGAACACTCTATCGGGGTGATCAAGCGCGTGTTCGGGTTCACCAAGGTGCGCTATCGCGGTCTGGCCAAGAACGCCAACCGGGTATTCGTCACCACAGCGCTGGCCAACATTTTTCTCGTTCGCTACACGGTCCTGGGCGCAGTGCGTCCGCAGTAGGAAAACGAGGCAGGAAAACCTCGATGCCGCTGCCAAATCACCCCGAGAACCGATCAGATCGCGATGAATCAATCTTTCCTGCTTTCGGTCAGCCGAAGAATGCGCGGGTGTGCGGACGTTCCCTAAGTGTCTCAGGTCGACCCACGCTGAAGGTGGTCTTATCTGGCCTCGGTTAAGAAGTAGGGTGCGGGTGGGTTCGGGTACCCCAAACCCAGCCGAACAATCCTGCGACGACGAGGTCCGGGTGCTGGTCCATTGCACGCCAACCGCTTAGTCCAAACGGATGATCGACAGGCGCACCTCGGGGCGCTAGGTCTCCGCCCCCAGCGGGGTTTTTTGCTTTGCGCCGCCGAGCCACCTATGTACGTTCCCGCACAGAAAAACGATGCCAGTTGGCGCCCACTACGTCATTGTCGATTTGCAACATCTTACGGACATGATTTGGGACCAGTGACGATCATGAAACACATGTTGCTGAGGGAAATCAATCAGGATATGGCGTTGCGGGCGGCGCATCGCAATCTCCGTGCTCTGGACGTAGTACACGATCCGGCACGAATCCAAGGCGGCAATTGGAAAATGCAGGGATTTCGGAGTTCCGGGCCCGTTTACGACGTGGCGGAGGGCGAGATGTCGATTGCTGAGTTCATGGCCGACACGAAGGAACGCGACGACATCGTTGACTGACTTTGCGGGAGGCACCCCATGAATCGACGGTGGTCGTACTTAATGCCGCTGATGGCCGCTTGCATCGGCACTCTCGCGGTCGCGGACGATCGTGCCGATTACAACCGACAGTCCGCCGAGCGCTACATCGCGATGTTCCGCCTGGCCGACCTCAACAAAAACAACGTCGTGACAGTAGGCGAAGCGCAGGGCATCATCGAGCTGCAGGCTCACTTCAACGACATCGACACCGACCGCGACGGCGACATCACATCGGACGAGCTGACGCGATATATCGAGGCCACGTTTCGGTGATCGCCGCTGTATCGGTTCGCTGTCGTGACGCTTCCGCTGAGTGTCTGCTTCTGTGGTCTTCAATGACCGGTTCGGAGCACCTCGGCCGGCAGGTCAGGGTCGTTCTGCGACGCATGGGCGGTCAGGCGGTTCACGGCCAGAACCGGTCATTGACATCGGCATAAGAGGGGCGTCTACGAGCGGCCGGTTCAGCTTCGATGGCGGTGATTCGCCGCCGCGCCAAGATGCGCATCATCGCCTTCATCACCGAGGCGCCGACGGTGCGCCAGATCCTCGCACTGAGGGGGATTGAGCTCGCGCTCCGATCGGGCGCGTAGAATGCACGCTTGACTTTCGCGGTCCACCAAGGGGATCCCTATGAATCCGCAACACTACGAGAAGGTCAAAACCGCCAAGGGCTTCATCGCCGCGCTCGACCAGAGCGGCGGCAGCACGCCGAAGGCGCTCAGCCTCTACGGCATCAAGCCGGAGTCGTATTCAGGCGATCAGCAGATGTTCGACCTGATGCACGCGATGCGCTCCCGGCTGATCACCAGCGCGGCGTTCACCGGCGACCGCATCCTGGGCGCGATCCTGTTCGAGCAGACGATGGACCGTGAGATCAAGGGACGCAGCACCGCCGACTATTTGTGGTCGGTGAAAAAAGTCGTTCCCTTCGTCAAGGTCGACAAGGGCCTCGCCGACGAAGCGAACGGCACGCAGGTGATGAAGGCGATGCCCAACCTCGACGCGTTGCTTGCGCGAGCGGTGAGCAAGGGCGTCTTCGGCACCAAGATGCGCTCGGTCGTGAAGGCTGCCGACGCCAAGGGCATCGAGGAAGTCGTCGATCAGCAGTTCGCGATCGGCAAACAGATACTGGCGGCCGAACTGATGCCGATCATCGAGCCGGAAGTGGACATCCACGCGAAGGACAAGGCGGGCGCCGAGCGGCTGCTCAAGGCGAGCATCCTCAAGCACCTCGATACGCTCGGAGCGCAGCAGGTGGTGATGCTCAAGCTGACGATTCCGACCGTCGAGGACTTCTACGCCGATCTCGTCAAGCATCCGAAGGTACTGCGCGTGGTGGCGCTTTCGGGCGGCTATTCGCGCGACGAGGCGAATGCGCTGCTCGCGCGCAACCACGGAGTGATCGCGAGCTTTTCGCGAGCGCTGACCGAAGGCCTGACCGCGCAACAGAGCGACCAGGAATTCAACAAGGAACTCGACGCCGCGATCGCCAGCATCTACAAGGCGTCGATCACCTGAGCGGCACGCGCTGGCCAGTGCGCGCATCGCTGGCCAGGGGGAGCGTATGAAGCGGCGCGATTTCATCGCGGCACTCGGGGCAACGTCGAGCGTGCCTGGCGCAGCGCCGTCGAGCCTGCCGCTGGTGGGTTTTCTCAACAGCGCGTCGCCGATCACTTAACCGCCGATCATCAACCGCCGGGGCCCTACCCAGGAAGTACGCCTTCGCCTCGGGATTGCGCTCGCACTGCTCGATCACCGCGGCTCGGATCGCCAGGTCGGTCTCACCAATGGAGTCCAGCCAAGCCTGGATCGAACGCTCCTCAGGGCATCCGGGGTGCCAGACTGTTCAGCGGGTTGCTTGGCGTTAACGGCGGGACACAGCAGGGAAGGACGTGACGCCACATCCGCGAGTCCAAGGAGCTATGCATGACGGCGTTCGGCCAATCACAGCCGGTCATCACCGCCGTCCAAATTGCCGAACAGCGGTCATTCGCCGATTCTTGTAGCTGATCACACACTCAAGTTAGCCCGCATCGTAAGAAAGCCGTAAGATTCTGGGGCCGCGTTGATCTACGATCCGTTCCACGACGCAGAGTCGACGAAACACAAAACGCCGATGTCATCCATCACCTTATTCATCAGCATGTTTACAACGCTGCTGGCCATTATCAATCCCCTGGAAGCGATCCCGGTATTCCTGGGTCTGATGAAGGACAAAGACAGCGCGGAACAGAACAAGGTCGCCCGCAAATCCTGTTTTTATGCATTGCTCCTGGCGTTTTTCTTTCTGCTGTTCGGCACGCTCCTGCTGCGTCTCTTTGGCGTCCCCCTGAGCATGATCCGGGTGGTCGGCGGGATCATTCTCACCCGCATCGGCTTTCAAATGTTCGCGCCGTCACCGCAGGGAAAAGCGAGTCCTGGTTCGGGAAGCGGGCCGGGCACCACGGACGAAGATGTCTCGTTCATCCCTCTGGCCATGCCGATCATGTTCGGCCCGGGGGCCATCGCCACGATCATGGGCATGGCCTCGACCGTGAAACAATCCTCCTCAGAATTGGAGTCCTTTATCGCCATGTCCCTAGCGATCATCGCAACGATGGCCGTCACCTGCCTGTCCCTGATCTATTCCAAGGGGATTCTCAAAAAGGTGGGTCCGAAGGGGATCGATGCTGCTACGCGCATTGTCGGATTTTTCGTCTCCGCCATGGGGATGGGTCTTATATTTCACGGGGTGGTCGAATTCCTCCAATCGTATGGAATCGTGGGCGGCCGGATCATATCTTAGGGGCCTGATCGAAGCGTTTGGCGCAATCGACGGAAGGAGCGCATCATGGCTGGCGAAGTAGAGGGTGTGGACAAGCGCGACTGCATGGACGTGGCCGTCAGATCGCGGCCCTGGCCAGCGCCCCACCCGTTCAACCGGGAGGCAACAAGAGAAACGCAACTGAACGAGTTGCAAACCGTACCCCATCCGCACCTCGCAATGCGCTTTTGGCAAACAATCGCGGCGCAATCGCTGGATGTAATGCGTGCAGCCCTTCACCCACTCACACACCTCACATGGAGAGGGAAGACATGAAAGCATATACACCGATAGTACTCCTCAGTCTGTTGTTGATGGCCGGCTGCGTCTCGGAGCAGAAGTACAAACAGGAAGTGCAGACGGCGCAAACCTACCAGACGCTGGACAAACAGGAAGCGGCGCTGAACCAGCAGTTGCAGGCTCAGGTCAAGGCCGACCAGGTCCAGATCAAGCAGTTGCAGGGCCGGCTGGTCGTGAGCTTCGTCGATGAGATCCTGTTCGCCTCCGGCAGCGCCGAGATGCATGCGCAAGGGAGGAGCGTGATCGACAAGGCCGTGCCGACCTTCTCGACTCTCACCGGCCACTGGATTGAGGTTCAAGGCTACACGGACAATGAGCCGATCGGGCCGGCGCTGAGGGCCCGCTATCCCACCAACTGGGACCTCTCCGCCGCGCGTGCCACCGACGTGGTGAGGTATCTCCAGTCCAAGGGCGTGAACCCGAATACCCTGGTTGCGGAAGGATTCGGCGAATACCAGCCGGTCGCGCCCAACACGACTCCCCAGGGACGGGCGAAGAACCGCAGGATCGACATTGTGCTTCGCCCCAAGTAGGTCATTGGCGCGCAAGCCTTTGCATGGTCGCGCTTTTGCATGGTCGCCATCTGCGCTCGGCCGGCTTCTCCGTTACCTGCGTCGGGCGATGCGGTCGACCGGGCCGCGAATCAACAAATACGGAAGAATCACAAGCACGAACGCGGCGACCAGCGCTTCTCCCAGGTAAAACCTTCGTAAGACCTACCGAAGGGCTGTTTCTTCTACGCGATCAAAATAGAACGTGATTAGCAATGAACCTAAACCTCAGCCAAGCGAATCGATCGCTGTGGGTGTGGGGCGCAGGCAACGGCGGCGACCAGCAGCCGCGTGTGCAGCGTGCTGAGATCGAAGCGACGGTTGAAGCGATAGGTGAAGGCGGCGAGGTATCGAGCCGCATACTTTCGGAAGTCGAACGCATGGTAACTGCCACTGAAGCTGGTTTTGAGGTTGCCGAGCACGGTGTTGATCCACACACGAGACTGTATGCCGAAAGAGCATTTCGCGTCTGCTCCGCTAAAGCGCGGTAAACCGCTCAGCGCGTGATCTAAGGCTTGGGATAGACGATCAGAAAGTTGTACAGGAAGTTCGCACCCCAGGCAGAGAAGCTGGGGGCATGTGGTGCCTCTATCATGCTCCAGAGCTCGACCCCCACGCCAGGAGGGCAACCTATGGCGAGCTCTCGAATGGTCTCCACCCCGGGCTGTGTGTCGAGATCCCAAACCGCTGCAGTGTAGAAGTCCGTGGTGCACCGGTTGAGCGAGGCCCAGTCGGCGACGGTTGTACGCGCTCCAGGGTAACCCGGGCCGCCGTCGTAGAGGATGGTCGTGTCGCCGGTCCCATGGACCTGCAGCACCGACACCGGCTCGGAGGGCTGACAGTAAGGCAAGTAGTTCCACTGCGCGCCCGCGATCGAGACGACGGCGGCGATTCGCGAGGCGCGGTCACAGGCCATGCGGTGGGCCATGAAGCCGCCGTTGCTGTGGCCGATGATGTAAACCCGTTTGGGATCGACGTTGTACTTGGAACTGACGTCGTCAATGACGGCAGTGAGGTAAGCGACATCGTCGGACGGCACCGGCGCATTGGCCGCACAGCACGCATCGGTGGCGTTCCAGTAGCGATAGCCGAGTTGATCGAGGGCACCGTCCGGCGTCGCCAGAAAGAAGGTGCGAGCCGCGGCAATCGATGACATGTTCAGGTAGTCATCCATGGCTTGCCCCGACCCTGAGTACCCATGCAGGAGGATCATGAACGGGAGCAGCTGACCGTAGTAGCCCGGCGGCACGACGAGCCGGTACGGCCGTTCTGCGATCAACTGCTGCGCTTCAGGCGTGAACCCTGGCGTCGAGGTCAACTGATTGAGGCTTAGCGCGCCCTGCGGTGTCGATCCAAGCCGAGCAGCCTCGATTGCGGCTCTTTCTCTCTCCATGGCCTTGAGCCGCTCATTGATTTCTCGCAACTTCTGTTTCGACTCAACGACGGCCCTCAACGTTGTCTCGATCGACTCTTGCTTCTCGCGTCGGGTCATTTTTGATCGTGCAATCCGGGCGACTTGCTCCCACGTTGCGAGATGGTCACTCTTGGCCTTAAGCCGACGTAATTCCATTTGCAGCCAGTTCTCCCGAACCCTGTTGTTCAGGTCAAGCGTCGTGCCCCTTGGCACCCCCTCGACTATCAGGCGGCCGTCCGGACTTTGCCGAACCCACAAGTACATGCTCATCGTTTCGTCGACCAGCCAGCCGTCCGGCGGGTTAGCCGAGAACGTATTTGATTCTCGCCGCCAAGACAAAAAAAGAGCCTCTTCCGGAGACTTGCCCGTGCCAACCACCGTTACGGCATCACCCAACACGGCCCATGCCTTCCCCCGCGTATTGGGATCCGAACGGCTAACCACCTGAGCTTTCAGTAGGACTCCTTCACCGGTCCAAGTAATGAAAGGGCGCTGGGCAGCAATCGTCCTATCAATCGCCTTCTTGATCTCGTCTCTTGCTCTTTGCTGACCGAGTCCGTTTAGCCACCATGAGACGGCGTCGACTGATCCTTTCCACCTCAGATGAGTTTCCGCGGCGGACCTCTCGGGCGGATTGTTGATCCTGGACGGGGGGAGTACGGTCGAGGTTGCGACGACCGGGGTTGGCGGCATCGTGGGGGAATCAGCCTGTGCAATTGAACAAGCGCTGAAAACCAGCACAGCGATGACGCGATTCATGTCCGCACCCTTTAAGGAGTTTCTCTGACTCGCGCGCCGGGCAGGACAAGCTGGGCACTGGGTCACGCGCATCAGGTGCCAATTCAATTCTGAAGTGCAACAGCGCTATGACAAGAGTGTAGCTGCTTCATGAAGATCTCGTGAGGGGTCGGGAGCCTCTGCCTCGGAAAGATAGGCCTTCAAAGCCTCGTTCATCATCCTCTGGTACCGGTTCCCCGCTCGGTGGCAGTATGGGATAGGCGCATCGTGGCGGTCGGTACCCGCGGGGTCGAGGCCGCAGCCGGCAAGCGCGAAGGTGGATACTGCCCTTAGAGACAGGGTGGTGATGGCAGGCTTCTTGAAGCGGGATATTACCCGGTGCTCGCGGCCCTCATCCATGAACACCAAGGCCATTTCGATCGAGGACTGGGACGCGATCGACGGCTTTTCGCCCGCGGTGCGCGATGCCGAAATCAGCATTCGCAGCTCGATCAACAAGCTGGTGCAACTGATCAGGGCAGTTAAGGACCAGACGCTTTTCGCGACCGACGACTGCATTGTTCCGGGGCCAATATAATTGACTCAGCAAGCAACATCACCGGCTGTTCTCTCCGGGGCAGCGCTAGGACCAAGGGCACTTAGAGCGTTGCGCAAGCTGAACCACCCTGGCCATTAGAGCGTATTGGGTCGTAGTTTTTGCAACCAACCTAGAGCAGTTGGGCTGCGCCACGGCTCAGGAGTCATGCCTCGCTTTCTCTACGGCCTTCTCCGTCTCCTTGCGCGCCTCCTCCACAATCTCATCCAGCCTTGTCCGAAGCTCCTCGTCGCTGAGATGCGTGAAGCCTCCTGGCTCGCCTACTTCCACCTGACTCGGCAGAATCTTCCCAAGCAGGGACATGAACGCCACGGGATTCTTGTCCATCTGCTCTTCTATCCACGCCTGCCCGTCCTTTGCATCGAGCGCACCAAGGATCATCTCTCTCACACTGGCGGTTGTCTTGTTTGGCGTACCCTTCTGCCTGCCGCCCGTTTTGGGGGTTCCCTTCGGTCTCATGTATTTCTCCGTAGTTTAGATAGGGGTTGTTGGGGGGACGCACGCACGGAATAACGCCTGCGGATCCTTCCAAGTGTTTATGCGCTCAGCCTCGCGTGTCTCGTCCACGATCCACTCCCACGCCACAGAACCGCTCTCGCGCGCCCGCACGGGAAGACGGCTCACCCGGTTGGGTGTTTGTCTTCTCCATGGACAGGATCAACTTCTCGGCGAACAGCCGATAGCAGATGGCTCTGACCGTTTGCCGGCCGGATCTCCTCGAGGATGCGGGCGCACGCACCAATCAGGTCGATAGTCTCCCGGGCGCGGCCTCGACCGTTTCTCATGCTTGCCATTTTGTTTTTCTCCCCGTTGTTATTGCGGCGTTGGCGAAACCATAGGGGGCATAGGGGGCATCGGACTCCTAGACACCTCCGTTGGAGGGTCTGAAGGGTTCCGCTCGTCCCTATGGTCCCTATGCTTACCCTGTTCGCTGTCGAGAAGCGCGTAAGTCGCTGCGCCCCATTTGCCGGGGGCGGCTTGTCGCAAGAGGACCTTTCCAGCTACGCGTGTCCCGGCCAGATTTCCAAGGTAAGCAGCAACGTGTTGCCGGCTCTTTCCCAGCGGGTCGATGATCCTTTGTACGTCTTCCTGAAGTTCGTTGGCCGTCACCGGCTTGTCCTGATGCCTCCTCTCCCAGGCCTCGAAAAGGTCCTTGATCTCCTGTCGACGCGAATCGCGTTCCTTCGCCTCACTGACCCGATTGACAGGGTCCTGGCAGCCTAACGCAAGCAGCGGATCGCGCACCCAGATGGACCACTGTTCGAAGCTTCCCATCGGGCACCCGCGGATGGTGTCTTTACACTGGCGGCCCCATCTCCAGATCGTCAACAACGCGGCAAGCAGTTCGCTGCGACGCTTCGTCACCTCATGGCGAATGTCAGTGGCGAATTGCCGTGCCTCTGGGTCCTCGACCATTGGATCGAGTTCAATCGCAATGAACCGCCGCTCCAGATCCTCGGACACCGTCAGCCCGTTGCCGGTGAGGACGCCGAACGCAGTCGCATTCAGAGGAACTGTCTGCGACTTTCCGAGAACGCGCACACGGGCTGGCCGCTCAGTGAGCACGCTGGCGAGTAAATCGGACCGAAGCGCGGTGTCGTTCAAGTTGTCGAGAAAGAGCACGGGGCTGCCTTCCATCAGCGACGCCGAGATACGCTTCTCCAGTTCCTCTGCCTGTCGCACCTCCGGTCATGGCGCTCGGCTCCCGACCGAACGCGATGATGCAGATGCAGCGCGCGAGTAGACCCTTGCCGGAACCTGCTCCCGACATGGAGGCGGCGCGCAGCAGCACACCCGGAGCCAGATGCAGGCTCGGACGGCAAACGGCGGTCAACAGCGCCGCAAGAAATGCCGACTCGTCCTTTCGGGGCGGCTTCGCCGTATCCACGACCGCAGTGCCAGTCGAATCGAACACAGTCCCGGCATTGGCAAAACAGAAGGTCCTGAAAGTCTTCCGGATCAGATGCAGCGCTGCCGCCGCCTCTTCTCTGGCTGGTCGCGATGGAATCATTCCCTCGATGGAAGGGATGCTCTCGACCCACATCCCCGATTCGGGGTCGTAGCCCGGCGCGCTATGGATTCCCCCGTCCTCTCGCAGTAGCGGAGCCGAAGCGATGCCGTTCAGGACAGGCAACCGCCATTCGCCACTCCAATCCAGATACATGCTCGCGAGTTGCGTAGACAGACGGACATCTACCTCAGTCACCGATCCATCCTGCTTCTGTTTCCTTCCGTAGGGACGGCAGGCACGATGCGCCAGGAGCACCAGCATACCTGGCGTTATCACGTGTGCGACCGCGCCGCCTTGCGTCTTGTCCACGGCAAGGCGCACCGGTACACCGCGGTCATACAGTCCCTCTGACTGAGCAAGAATGTCTCGTAGCGCAGCCACGGTCTCATGGGGGTTGTGGTTCTCGATCAGCAGCCGCGGCGAGGCGCTCGCTCGCGCCTTCGCGGCAATTAGAGCGTCGACCCTCTCAATGGCGCGATCGGTTAGAGACCGTACCGATGTAACGCGCTGGAGAAGAAAGCTTGCGCGCTGTGCTCCATCAAGCGTATCCGCGTCTGCCAAGGGAACGAAAGGCCGGGTATCACGCTTCCGATACCTGACATCCCCGAGCGCGGTATGGTGGCCCTGACCGCCGTGCAGCGACCTCGCGCTTAAGCGATTCCTCATCGTGGCATCCTCCGGCTAGTTGGATGCGCGCGAAGCGGCGATGCGGTCAGCTAGCCAGCCATCAACCTCGCTGGAAAGCCATCCGGACGCGCGTGCACTGAGGCTGATCGGTCTAGGGAATTGCCCGCGCTTGGCGAGGGCGTAGATTTGCGAACGCGACAAGCCGACTCTGGCTTGGACTTGCTTTCGTCGCAGTATGATGTTTTCGTTTTGCGCACCACTCATTTACGGGTTGTCTCCAGTTTTTATGCTGCTGCTATTTTTGGAGGAATCACTCGCTTGGTCGACTAACTACGCCGCGAATCTATTGATTCTTGAATAGTCAGTCGGTAGAGGGTATTCTGGCGTTACGATGCACCGGAAGACCCGTTCACACGGGATTCCCAAAGAGGTCAGGGTTGGCGCCTTGGCCTCTTTGCTTTTCTGGTACAGCAGCAGCCCCACGTACCAGAACAATCCAAGGAAGGCACTACGCTAGCACGCCTGCCTTCGGGGCTCAAGGAAGTGTTCGGAATGTGCTGCGTGTGTGCGACTCCATCCAACCCTGAAAGTCTGTTACGACCAGCTCTAACTGCAATTATCCCGCCACCTGCACCATATATTGTGTGTCAGGGAAGTCTTTGTACGTCGTATAGTGGCCGGCAAGGGAACCGGCTTTTCGGGGATAAGCCTAGGCGGGGCCATGCTTTACGTTCAGGTCGTGCTCGATCCTTCGCGGCCTCCAAGATCGTGGCCACATGCCCCGCCGTGCCCATGATGGGTCACGAACTCGGCGCTCGGGCCATCAGTGTCGCCTTCATCCGCGCCGACGTACATCGAGCGAGCCGTGCGCTTCAGGGATCGCGGGATTAGAATTCGAAACAGCCACAATGCAATTGTCCTAGGCGGTTTGCGCTGTGGTCAGGGCCGGCCGGCTGTTCCCCCCATTCGGTTGGCCCGATCCCGGAAACCGTCCGGGGGCGGTGATAACTATGCTGCTCGGTTCTTCCGCAGCGGAATAACCTTCCCGACGGCCAGCGCATCGACCATGTCGGCCCATTGCTGCATCATTACCCGACGCTCTCCCAAGTATTCAGCCTGGTTATAGCTCGTGCGAACCTTGTTGCGTTCCTTGTGGGCCAACTGACGTTCTATAACATCTGACGAAAAGCCCGTCTCGTTCAGGATCGTAGACGCCGTGGCGCGGAATCCGTGAGAGGAGAGTTGACCCGCATAGCCCATGCGCTCCAACGCCCGGTTTAGCGTTGTGCCGGTCATGAAGATCTTCGGACGCCGATGGTTCGGGAAGAGCCACCGCTGTCCGCCAGTAAGGGTTCTCAGTTCCCGCAGCAGCTCCAGCGCTTGGGTACAGAGCGGAACGATGTGCTCATCACCCATCTTCACGCGCTCGGCAGGGATGCGCCATTCGGCATGGTCCAAGTCAACTTCCGTCCACTCTGCGCCGCGTAGTTCGATGGGACGGACGAACGTCAGCATGAGCAAGCCAAGAGCGATCGAGGTCGTCCGGTAACCACCAAACTCCTCCAGCGCCTTAGTGAAACCGGGGATCTGCGCTCGCGAAAGCGGTTTTCGGTGCTTAACTTTCTGCGACTGAATGGCCCCCTTCAAGGCCGCTGCCGGGTCGCTGTCGGCGCGGAGGGTAGCCACGGCATATCGGAAGATCGCAGAACACCACTGACGAACCACCAACGCGACGGTTATGGCCCCGCGTTTTTCGATCCTGCGGACGATCTCCAAAAGATGTGCTGCAGTGACCGCGCGCATCGGGAGGGAACCGATGTAGGGGAATACATCGGCTTTGAGGAATCTTTCCACCTGACGCAGGTAGTACCCGGACCAAGTCAGCTTTTTCTTCTCGATCCACTCAAGAGCGACCGCTTCGAAGGTGTTGGCATTCTCGGCAATCTGGGAGGCTCGCCGTGCCTGCCGGTTGTGCGCCGGATGGATTCCTTGCTTGACCAGCCCACGGCACTTGTCGCGCTCCATGCGCGCTTCCGCAAGCGTCAGGCGCCCGTATTTGATCCGCTCCTGCTTGTCGGCTGCGGACTCGGCCGCCGGTTCCTTCGCGTATTCGCCAAGCGCAAAGACATTCTCCTTGCCGCCGATGCGGTAGCGATACCGCCACAGCTTGCTGCCAGTCGGTTGGATCTGGACATAGAGCCCGCCGACGTCAGTGAGCTTGACCGGTTTGTCGCCAGGCTTGGCGTTGCGAATCTGCGTGTCGGTCAGGGGCATGGCAGCGGGCACTCGTTTGATACCCGCTACGGTACCCGCACCCCTTCAGGATGTCAACGGACGATGCTGGTTGGCGCCGGACCTAACATCCCTTTAGTCATTGGACTTTAGATCGGGTATCGGACAACCTGGGACCAGCGTGGACAGCGATGTCGATTATCGATCATGAGCAGCATCGTGGGCCCTCAAACCACTCGAACTGGAAAAAGACAAATACGCGACCTAAACGATACCGGCGAGCGCAGCCTAGGCACTAATCCCTGCTCCCCGCCGAGACTCGGGGCGCTAAAGAGTATCTCACGTTCCCAAGGCAGGGCTAAAGAAGCCCACGGCCGAGAAGCGGTCCACGCTTCGGCTGATTGTCGATAATCCATCCGGCTTGCAAGCAAGGCAACCATGATCAACTTGTTCAGAAAGGTCGCGAAGATAACGCCAGGTCTATCTCCGGCAGCCGCACTCGTCTCCCGGCGCTTCTTTTATCTCAGGTGCAACGCTCGGGACGTCTACGACAACTATCTCGCTCCGGCGCTTGCTCCGAAGTCCACCCCATTGGGGTTTCTCTTCGGCGGACTCGGGTCCCAACACCATCGCGCTATGCAGAACGGGACGTTCGAGCCTGCCGAGGTGCGCTGCCTAAGCGAGTTGATACGAAGCACGGACGTATTCGTGGACGTTGGCGCCAACGTCGGCTACTACACCTGCTTGGCCCGCAGCCTCGGCAAATACGCGATCGCAATCGAGCCCATGCAGAGCAACCTACGGTGCCTTCTGAAAAATCTTCAGAGCAACGAATGGGGCGACACTGAGGTCGTTCCGATCGGTCTTTCGGACAAGATAGGCATCGCAACCCTGTTTGGCGCGTCCAGCACGGGTGCGTCGTTGATCGACCATTGGGCCGGCGCACCGTCCACCATTCATCGATTCATTCCTGTTTCCACGCTGGATACCGTTCTCGGGGAGAGGTTCCCCGGCAGGCGGTTATTGATAAAGGTAGACGTGGAGGGCGAACATCAAGTCTTGGTCGGTTCGAAAAATTTGCTTCGCAGACAAGTGTAGCCCGTCTGGCTTATCGAAATCACCCAGCACGAATACCATCCGGAAGGTAGGAATCCGTTTTTCGAGGAAGTGTTCCGAATACTCTGGGCGTGCGGATACACCTCCTTCCTGCTAGATAGAGAGCAACTCCGACCTGTTTCCTCGTCGGATGTCGCACGCTGGACATCCCAGCGCCGTACCGATACGGCGGGCATTAACTACCTCTTCGCGCCCGACGACTTCGACCTGCCCATGGGAACCCGGGAGTAGCCATGGCAAAGTCCTCTCCTTCCGTGATCAAGCACAACTTCGCGTAAGCTCGCCCGAAAAAGCCCTCAGTCGAGCCTGCTGTCGAGGCCAGCCTGCGCCATCTCCGCCGCCCGCAGCAACGCCCGCGCCTTGTTCCGGGTCTCGGTCCACTCGGAAAGAGGAACCGAATCCGCGACGATGCCCGCACCCGCCTGCACGTAGAGAGTCTGGTCCTTGATGACCGCCGTGCGGATGGCGATCGCGAGATCCATGTCGCCGTCGAAGCCCAAGTATCCCACCGCACCGGCATAGACGCCACGCTTGGAGGGTTCGAGCTCGTCGATGATTTCCATCGCACGCACTTTGGGTGCGCCGCTCACAGTGCCCGCCGGGAAGGTGGCGCGCAGAACTGCAAGGGCGTCGAGGCCCGGCCGGAGCTTGCCTTCCACGTTGGAGACGATGTGCATCACGTGCGAATACTGCTCCACGATCATGTTCTCGGTGACGCGCACCGTTCCCGTCGTCGCGACGCGGCCTACATCGTTGCGGCCGAGATCCATCAGCATGAGATGCTCCGCGCGCTCCTTGGGGTCAGCAAGCAGTTCCTGCTTGAGGGCGACGTCTTCCTCGCGCGTCCTGCCGCGTGGACGGGTGCCCGCGATGGGCCGCACGGTGACCATGTCGTTCTCGAGGCGAACGAGAATCTCCGGTGAAGCGCCGACCACGTGAAAGTTGCGGAAGTCGAAGTAGAACATGTAGGGGGACGGATTCAAGGCGCGCAGCGCCCGGTACAGCGCCAGCGGCGAAGCCGTGTACGGCAGGCTCGTGCGCTGGGAAAGCACCACCTGCATGACGTCGCCGTCGTAGATGTACTGCTTCGCCTTCTCGACGGCCGCCATGAATGCCGCCTGCTCGAACTCGTGTCGGGGCTCGGCAATGGGCAACGGCTGCTCGGAAGGGATGGCGAGTGGCTGCCGCAGTCGCTCGAGTAGTGCTCTTAATTGAGCCCGCCCACGGTGATAGGCGTCCGGCTGGCCGGGGTCGCAATAGACGACGAGATAGAGCTTGCCGGACAAGTTGTCGAAGACCGCGAGCCGCTCCGAAAGCACAAGCAGGATGTCGGGCGCACCGATGGCGTCGGGTTTGTCCACGGTCGCGAGCCGGTTCTCGATGTAGCGGACCGTCTCGTAGCCAAAGACGCCGACGAGGCCGCCACAGAAGCGCGGGAGGCCCGGCGTCGGAGCCGGCTTGTAGCGCGCGTGCAGTGCCTGCACGAACTCGAGCGGATTGTCATGCCGCGTTTCCGCGATCAGCTCGTCGTGCCGATACTCCCGGCAGTTGTGCCCGTGAACCTCGAAGCGGGTGTCCGCGCGCAGACCGATGAAGGAATAACGCCCCCACCGCTCGCCGCCTTGAACCGACTCCAGCAGGTACGTGTGGGGTTCGCTCGCGAGCTTGAGGTAGACCGAAAGCGGTGTGTCGAGATCGGAGAAGGTTTCGAGGATCAGCGGGATGCGGTTGCAGCCCTGATCCGCGTGACGGCGAAACTCCTGTTCAGTCACAAGAGTGCTCCACGAGGTAAAGCGAAAGACGGTTGGCCGACGCGTCAGACGCGCCAACCGGCACGAGCAGCGCGCGGGTGGCGCCAGCTCTCGGCCAGCGCAACCGCCGGCTTCCGTGCTTTCTGCTTCCTGTGGAACATGACTAGACCGCTGAGAATCGAATGAGATCCAGAGCCTCGACCAGCGAGTCTACTATAGCATCGAAGCCGATCGACCGGACATCGCCGTCCGGAATGTAGCCGTAGCTCACGCCCACCGCGGCGCAACCGGCGGCGTGCGCGGCGGCGCAGTCGTTGCCCGCGTCACCCACGAGCACCACCTGCTCCGGCCGCGCGCCGAAGAACCCGCACGCGTAGGTCACGGGCATGGGATCAGGCTTCTTCCTGGGCAGGAGGTCGCCACTCAGGACGAGGTCGAAATGTGATGCCAGCCCGGTCTGCTCGAGCAGCGGCAGCGTGAACGCCTCGGGTTTGTTGGTGACGCAGCCGAGAGAAAAGCCGCGTTTGCGGAATGCATCGAGTCCCTCGACGACGCCGGGAAAGGGGCGGCTCTCTACGGCGACCCCCTCGCCGTAGTGTTGGTTGAAGATCGGCAGCGCCCGTTCGAGGAGCGCCGGATCGGGTTCGCGCTCCCAGTCGCCCGTCAGAACGCGCTTGACGAGGCGTACGACGCCGTCACCGATGTAGGCGCGCACCTGCGGCGTGTCGACCTGCGGCCGGCCAAGGTCGACGAGCATCAGGTTCGCCGCCCGCGCAAGATCGGGCAGCGTGTCGAGCAGCGTTCCGTCGAGGTCGAAGACGATCGCTTTCGCGGGCAGCGGAAACGAGCGACGCGCCGTCTCCAGGCCCATCAGCAGCTCACGAGCCGAGTCCGGTCGAGTTCGCTGCGCAGGGCGCCGATCACGGTGTCGTAGCGGTGTGGATCGTCGGCCTTGCCGGCACCGAACAACGCGGAGCCGGAAACGAAGGTATCCGCTCCCGCACGGGCAATTTCCGCGATGTTGTCGACCTTGACGCCGCCATCGATTTCGAGCCGGATGTCGCGTCCCGAATCCTGGATGCGTCGACGTGTCAGGCGCAACTTCCGGAGCGCTTCGTGGATAAACTTCTGACCACCGAAGCCCGGGTTCACCGACATGATGAGAACGAGATCGAGCTTGTGCAGCACATGCTCGAGGCAATCCAGCGGCGTGGCAGGATTCAGCACGAGCCCGGCTTTGCAACCATGATCCTGGATGAGTCCGATGGTGCGATCGATGTGCTCGGAGGCCTCGGGATGAAAGCTGATCACATCCGCGCCCGCCTTTGCGAAATCGGGGACGATGCGGTCCACCGGCTTAACCATCAGGTGCACGTCGATCGTCGCAGACGTCAACGGCCTGATCGCTTCGCACACCAGCGGGCCGATCGTGAGGTTGGGGACGTAGTGATTGTCCATCACGTCGAAATGGATCCAGTCCGCACCGGAGGCGATCACGTTCGTCACTTCGTCGCCAAGGCGTGCAAAGTCGGCGGAGAGGATGCTGGCAGCGATCAGGGACTTGTGCTCATTCATCGCACGGATTTTACGGGAACGGGCACGTCTCAGCATCAAACTCCGTGATGGCTTGCATCAGCTGCGGCGAAGCGCCGGACGCGCCTTGCTACTCATCCGGAAATGGTGTGCAATAACCCCACGGTGGAAAGTCGCTATCAGGTTACGGTGTCCTCCCGCAGCATTTACGTTCCCGACCAGTCGGACGAAGACAACGGGCGCTACGTGTTCGCCTATACGATCACCATCACCAACACTGGGGACATTCCGGCGCAGCTCGTTAGC
The DNA here is from genome assembly GCA_963747225.1 of uncultured beta proteobacterium. GTDB lineage: Bacteria > Pseudomonadota > Gammaproteobacteria > Burkholderiales > JAEUMW01 > JAEUMW01. The sequence continues at coordinate 21,617 of CAVVES010000018.1, forward strand.
CGTCACTGGATCATTACCGACAGTCAGAACAGCGTGCAGGAGGTGCGCGGGCTTGGCGTGGTGGGCGAACAACCCTTCCTGCGGCCGACCGAAAGCTTCGAATACACGAGCGGCGCCGCGATCGCCACTCCGGTAGGCACGATGCGCGGCAGCTACCAGATGGTCGCCGAGGACGGGGTGCGCTTCGACGCAACGATCCCGGAGTTCACGCTCAGCGTCCCGCGCGTCCTGCATTAGGCCGCCATTCGATCTCGCGCACGGCTGCCCCTACCGCCGCGCGGCTTGTCATCCGGCATGTCCCTGAAGCGCAGCTATACGCTCATCGCGCCCGTCTACGATTCTGTCGTGCGGGCGGCACTTGCGCGCGCACGAGCGGAAAGTCTACGCGACCTCCCGACGGCGCCGTCCGGTCGCGTGCTCGTGAACGGCATCGGTACAGGTCTCGACTTGCCGCATCTGCCCGCAGCGCACGAATATGTCGGACTCGATCTCACCGCCGCCATGCTGCGCCGGGCGCAGGCGATCGACCCACACCGACGCGCGGCCCTCGTGCAGGGAGACGCAATGCGGCTTCCGTTTCGGGACGAGAGCTTCGACCACGCCGTCTTGCATCTCATCCTCGCGGTGGTACCGCAGCCGATCACATGCTTGCGGGAAACCGCGCGCGTGGTGCGCCACGGTGGCACCGTACTCGTGCTGGACAAGTTTCTGCGGCCGGGCGAGCGCGCCTACCTGCGCCGCGCGCTCAGCCCGCTTGCGGCCGTGGTCGCGACGCGGCTCGATGTGGTGTTCGAAGATCTGCTGACGCAGGTGCCAGATCTGATGCTGAAAAGCGATCAGCCCGCGCTGTTCGGCAGCTGGTTCCGGCGCATCCGGCTCGAACGCCGATAAGTGCGCCGCTGCTGGCTGCGATTTACTTTTTCTTCGGCCAGGTCCACCAGACGATGAGCACCAGGATCCCGAGTGCTACCAACGCTTCCAGCAGGATCAGCCACATCAGTGCGGATTGCCTTCGCGGCAGCAGGAATTGAATGGTGCGCAGAATAGCACGCAGCCTCGCGCGAACTCGGCAGCGCCTTGCGGCACTCATCGCTGGCGCGGGCATGCTTGCTGGGTGCGCAACTGCGCCGCCACCAGCCCCGCCGGTCGTTCCACCGCCGGAATCCAAACCCGCGGCCGAGGCAAAGCCGCGGCTCGTTCCCGATCAATGGCCGAGCCTGCCCGGGTGGCAACTGGATGCGCTCGAAGAGGCGTGGCCTGCATTTCTGAAAAGCTGCAGCGTGCTCATCGCAAGGGACGGGTGGCGTCCGGCGTGCGAGCGCGCTGCACAGGTAAACCCGCGGGAGCGCGGAGAGGTGCGCGCATTCTTCGAGCAGCAGTTCACACCCTGGCGGGTGCTGAACTCGGATTCCACAGACACCGGTCTCATCACGGGTTACTACGAACCGCTCATTCGCGGCAGCCGCACGCCAACGGCAAAGTATCGCTATCCCGTCTATGGCGTCCCGGGAGACCTCCTCACCATCGAGTTGGATGAGGTCTATCCACAGTTGAAGGGCATGCGTCTGCGCGGGAAGCTGGAGGGGCGCAAGGTCGTGCCCTATCCCGATCGAGGCAGAATCGACACTGGCGTCCCCGCACTCGCGGGTAGAGAGATCGTGTGGACCGACGACGCTCTCGATCTCTTCTTTCTCCAGGTGCAGGGATCGGGGCGCGTGCAACTGGAAAGCGGCGAAACCATCCGTATCGGCTACGCGGACCAGAACGGTCATCCGTACCGGGCCATCGGAAAACTGCTGGTGGAGCGCGGAGAGTTGACCGTGGACCAGGCGTCGCTGCAGGGGATCAAGGCGTGGGCGAAGAAGAATCCGGACATTGTGCGGGAGGTGTTGAATTACAACGCGAGCTACGTTTTCTTTCGCGAGCTTCCGCCCAGTCCGGACGGCCCCCCGGGTGCGATGGGACTAGCGTTGACCGCGGGGCGCAGTGTCGCGGTCGATCCTCGCACCGTGCCCCTCGGTTCGCCGGTGTTCTTGGCGACCACCTTCCCGAATTCCAGTCGTCCTCTCACGCGCCTCATGCTCGCCCAGGATACGGGCGGCGCGATCAAGGGCGGCGTGCGCGCTGACTTCTTCTGGGGTTTCGGTGCGGAAGCGGGAAGGCAAGCCGGGCGCATGCGCCAGCAGGGACGCCTGTGGGTATTGCTCCCGGTCGGCTTGGCGCCGTCAGCGGGAATCGATCAGCGCCCCACGGCTTCCGGAACTCCGTAGTTGAGTTCCATGAGCACGCGGCTCTTCACGATTCGGCCATCCTTGCTGCCCGGGGTGAATCGTGCCGCCCGCGTCGCGGCAAGGGCGGATTCCTCGAAATATCCGGCCGGCACGGCTTCCACCACTGAAACCTCGGTCACGGCGCCGCTCTCGTCGATGAGGAGGAGCAGAACGACCCGCCCCTGCGGTGCTCCCGCGCTCACACTCTGCGGCCACTTCGCCTGAATCGGCATCAGGGCGCGTGGCAATTCGTCCAGTTGCCTGGCCGGGTACCAAGTGGGATCGCGAGGGATCGGTACGGCGACCTCCCGCAACGCCTGAGACTGTCGCACGCCTGTGGTGGATGCGGCCCGTGGAGCCCGTTGAGCCGAAGGCGCGGGCGGGGACGCCGATCGCTTCGACGCCGGACGATCCTGCTTGTCTGTTGTGCCACGGGCAGCGGGCAGCTTGAGGGATTCCCGGTCGGCCTCCGGCACTGTCGCCGGTATAGAAGCGGAACTCTCCGCCGGCGACACAGCGTCAGCCTTATCGGCAACGAGCTGTGCACTCAGGATCGTAACCGAAGGCGACGCGCCGCCGGGACGGAGCCGCACTCCATATAGCAGTGCGACATGAACGAACGCTGAGATCAGCAGCGCAAAACCAAGGCGCCGGAAGGGTTCACCAGCGAAATTGTCGGCCGCCGAGGCGAGCTCTCGCAGGAGAGACGTTGCGCCTCCGGGCATTTGAAAACGCCTCGGACGCCGGCCGCGGCCAGCGTCAGCAGACCGCCTTGCCTTCCTTGGCGCAACGGGCGTCGGCTTCGTTGATCAGCCGGTCCAGCTCGTCCGCCGATTTTGCGCCGGCGATGCGTGTTCCGTCCGCCAGAAACAGGGTCGGCGTCGCATTGATGTGCTTCTGCTCCGCGAATGCGGCGATCCTGTCGACAGGGTTTTCGCAGGTCTTGCCCGCCGCGGGATTCACATTGTTGAGCATCAGGTTATCCCAGGTCTTCTGGCGGTCCGGCGCGCACCACACGGAGCGTGCCTTGTCCGCGGCGGACGGGTGCAATTGCTCGATAGGCAGCAGGAACGTATAGATCGTCACGTCGTTGATCTTCTTCAGATCCTGCTCCAGCCGGCGGCAGTACGGACAGTCGGGGTCCGAGAACACCGCGATCCTGCGCTTGCCCGTGCCTTTCACCTTCTTGAACGCGAGGTCGAGGGGCAGGGCGTCGAAGTGCACCGCCGTCAAACGGTTGACCCGCTCCTCCAGGATGTCTTTCTTGGCGTCGAGGTCGAGCACGCGGTCGGCGACGATCAGGAATTGCCCCTTTTCGTCGACGTAGAAAACGGCGCCGTTCGCGACCACCTCGTAGAGCCCGGGCAGCGGCGACTTGGTGATGCTCTCGATCTTCATCTGAGGCACCTTGGTTTGCAGCGTGTTCTTCAGCGCCTCGTTCGCAAGCGCGGGGCCGCTTACCACTACGCAGAAGGCAGCCAGCAGGGAGATGATCTTTCTAGGCATGGTGAAAATTTCCGGGTTGTACAGGTTTGAAAAGGACTATCCGACCGCGTGTTGCATGAGGAGCGAGCGAACCAGGCCGATTCGGCCGGTCAGCCGCAGGCCCCAGTTACGGACCGTCGCAAGCGCTGGCAGTTCATTGTTGAAGACCTTCTGCAGGCTGTCCGTAGTCAGCATCATCGACAGGATATCCTCCGCGCGCGCCCGTTCGTACCGACGCAGAAGCGAAAGCGCGCCACAATCCACGAGCGGACCGCGGCTGCGCAACACCGATGCCAGCTCCCGCGCATCCCGGAAACCGAGGTTGACTCCCTGCCCTGCGAGGGGATGGATGACGTGAGCCGCATCCCCAATCAGGGCTACCCGTGCCGCAACCAGGCGTTCAACCCGTGTCCGGCGCAGTGGAAACGCCGACGCGGGAGTGATCAGGGATAGCTCGCCCAAGGCGTCGTGGCAGGCTTCCCGAACGTGCTCTGCGAGCGCATCCGCCGGCATCGAGACCAGCATCCGCCCCTGGCTGTCCCACGTCGACCAGACCATCGAGACACGGTCGCCGGGCATCGGCAGCAGCGCGAGGACTCCATCTCGGCGAAACCACTGCCGCGCCACTCCGCCGTGGGGCGTGGCGCAGCTGAAGTTCGCGACGACACCGAGCTGGCGGTAAGCGTGACTGTGCGCGGCTATGCGTGCCTGATCGCGTACCCATGAGTCGGCGCCATCCGCGCCGACCACCAGCTTCGCGCTGAGCTGGCGCCCATCTGCCAGCTCGATCTGCGTTTGGTCATTCCGCCATACGATCGCAGCGCACGAAGCGCGCGAGAATAGAGTCGTCTCGCCGTCTCCGGCAATCGTCCCCCAGAGCGCCGATTGCAGCCGACCGCCCTCGACGATCCACGCCAGATTCGACCGCCCGATATCGAGGCTGCTGAAGTCGAGCTGCGAAACTCCGTCGTCTCCGAAGACGTGCATGTCGAGCACCGGCTGGAGTCGCCCCGCGTCCAGGCGCTGCCAGGCACCACACGCTTCCAGGAACTCTACTGAGCCGGGGCTGATGGCGTAAACGCGACTGTCCCAAACCTCGGCAGCAGCGCCAGCAGGCGGGGCAGGCTCTACGACCGCGATGCGAAGATTGCTGCCGGTCAGGCTGGCAGCCAGACTTGCACCGACAAGGCCGGCGCCAACGATGACGACGTTGAAATCCACGGTATGGGAATTATCGGCAGCCAATCGGCTGCGGCGAGTGTAGGCGCACCCGACAGGGGGCGCAACGCAGGGCGGCCGGCAGCGCTTGCTCTCCGATCAAGGTTTCGGCTGGGCGCGGATGACGACCTTTTCTTCCTGCATGGTTTTGTCGAGCAACTTGGTGAGAGCGTACACCGCATCGATATGCGGCGTCGGTGTATTGGTCATGCGCCCGAGTTCCACCACCGCTCCCACCAGCGCATCGACCTCCAGCACCCGCCCGATTTCCACATCCTGCAACATCGAAGTCTTGTGCTTGCCGACCTTCTCTGCACCGGCAATTCGCTTTTCGAGCGGGACGCGAAACTCGATACCGAGCTTGTTCGCCACTGCTTGCGCCTCTTTCATCATGTTTGTCGCAAGCTCACGCGAGAGTGGGTACTGACAGATATCCACCAGCGTCGAGTGCGAAAGCGCGCTGATGGGGTTGAATGTGAGATTGCCCCACAGCTTGAGCCACATCTCAGAGCGGATGTTGGGCAGGATCGGCGCCTTGTAACCCGCGCTGACGAAGATCTCCGAGATTCGCCGTGCACGCTCGGTCTCGCTTCCGTCTAGCTCGCCGATCGGAAAGCGGTCGCCTTCGATCACCCTGATCACCCCGGGAGCGGCGATTTCGGCGGCGGGGTAGACGACGCAGCCCACGATCCGTTCCTTCTCGATGTTCTTGAGGCAGACGCCCCCCGGGTCGACCGCCTCCACGATGCGCCCGTCCAGCTCCCCGCCGTGCTTCTGGAAATACCAGAACGGAACGCCGTTCTGTGTCGGCACGACGATGGTGTCGGGGCCGAACATGGGGCGCAGATCCGCGGCCACGGGCGGTAGCTGCTGCGCCTTCATTCCCAGGATCACCACGTCCTGCACTCCGGCCTCGACCATGCTGCTCGTCGCCTTGACGTTCTTAGCAACCCGTTCGGTGCCATCGTGCTTGATCAGCTTGAGTCCGTCCCTGCGGATCGCTTCCAGATGGGGGCCACGTGCAATGAGGGTGACTTCTTCTCCAAGGAGAGCCAGTTTGACGCCCAGCATGCCACCTATGGAGCCGGCGCCGACCACGCAGATCTTCATTCCCTTCTCCGTCCTGTTGACTGCCTGAAACACGCTGGGGGACGTTGCCGTTCGGAAGTCGATGTCGCCTCGCAGGAGGCGCGGATACTATCTCACTCGCGCGCAGGCGAAGGGTAATTTTCATCGCCTGCGCGTACGGGCCTCGGCGGACGATGGTTGGAATCAGTAGCATGGGCTCCACCTTGACATCGCCGGACCGGCTCATTACCCTTTTGCGCCTTCCTTTTTGCGGAAGTTCAAGGGGAGACGCAGCGGCCGACTTCCGGGGCACGTGGCGAATTAGCTCAGCGGTAGAGCAGAGGAATCATAATCCTTTGGTCGGTGGTTCGAATCCACCATTCGCCACCAATATCTACGCCACTCTCCAAGGTGCTTACGATCCTCATCGATTCTTCCGGGTTACGCAGGGGTTACTTCCAGCGGTTATCTACGGGCATTTCTTTGCCAATACGCTATCTTGACCCATCTTAAACTTACCCAGCGGCGGGCGCCATAAAGCCACCCGTAGCTCATAGAGTGCCGTCGCATAGCATCCGACCGATCGTGGAGTTATTCCCACTGATGCGGACTGAATCGAAGCGAGGCGCTCGATGGGACCCGTTCGATTCCTCGGATGCGGACGGAAAGCTCTTTCGCGCAGAATTGATGGCAGCCCACGGCCTCTACATCTTCTACAACTCGCAATGCCGCCCCATCTACTTGGGAAAGGCAACTTCTGGTATGAGATAAAGGGAGCATTCAACCAAGAGCGACTGCGCCAGACTATCCGGAAGGTCGATCATGGATCTTCCTCCCGTAGCTTTCAGCCCGCCTACAGTCGGCCTCGGGCCATCCGAGATCACCAATTCTATCTTTAGGAGGTCGCATCATTCCTGTCGGTTGATGCCCTTATCGATAACCTTGAGGCCCTATTGATGCGAGCCTTTCCCAACGAAATAACCAACGCGAGAATGGAACGCTTTCGCGATTCATAAGAGCTAGCTCTTTTAGGTTTTCCCCTTTGGCGTGAGGTTTGCGTCGGCATCAATAGCATGCTGAAAGCCTTGCTTCTTGCCACCATCCTCGGCTTTGTAAGCGTCACCGTCTCGCACGCCGAATCGCTCGCCGGTCGCGTAGTCGGCATCGCTGACGGCGACACGCTCACCATCCTCGACAGCTCCAATCAGCAGCACCGCATCCGCCTGAGTGGTATCGACGCACCCGAGAAGAGGCAGCCCTTCGGCAGCCGCGCCAAGGAGAGCCTTTCGGCGCTTGCCTTCGGTAAAGGTGCAACCGTGGAATGGTCGAAGCGCGACCGTTACGGACGGATTGTCGGAAAAGTCACCGTGAACGGTGAGGACGTAGGGCTACAACAACTGCAGTCGGGGCTTGCCTGGTGGTATCGGCAGTACGCGCGGGAGCAGAATGCGCAGGACCGAGCGATCTACGCGCAAGCCGAGGATGCGGCACGGGCGACTCGCCTGGGTGTGTGGAGCGATCCTCAGGCGGTGCCACCATGGGAGTACAGGCATTCAGGGAGTGGGGTGGCGAAAGCTGGCTTTCGGCCATCACCCGTCGCAATTCCCTGACGTGATCGGCGGGGTCGTAGCGCATCAGGCGCAGCGCGTGGAAGAAGGCTGGTAGGCCTAGTATCACGCACGCCGCACCTAGCCCGACCAGGTGCACCACAATCTCTTCTTCCGTCACGTTTCCATCCCCTACTGAGCAGTTAGTATTGTCGCCATGTGTGGCCGCTTCGGACGATCCTCCAACCTCGACGCGATCCAGGCTTATCTCGACAGCCTTCCGCGCATCAGCGAGGTTGACTGGAGCACCACCTACAACGCTGCACCAGGGGTGGAGCACCCTATCGTCCGGGTGAAGCCAAACGGCGCGGAAAGCACAATCCGCTCCGTCCTCTGGGGGTTGATTCCGTTCTGGTCGGAGAGCCCGAGCTCAGGTCCACGGCCCATCAATGCAAAGGCAGAAACGGCCAGCACCGCCCCGATGTTCCGCAAGCTCATCCGGGAGCGCCGATGTCTGGTGCCAGCAGACTGGTTCTATGAGTGGAAGGTCACGTCAGCCGGGAAGATTCCCTACTGCATCCGCACGGCGTCCGGCGAGCCCTTCTTCTTCGCCGGACTCTGGGACATCTGGCACCCGAGGCAGGAGGATGCGCTGCGATCGTTTACGATCCTCACCACAGAGCCGAACGAACTGACGGCCAGGATTCACAACCGCATGCCGGTGATCGTCCGGCCAGAAGACTACGCCCGCTGGCTTGATCCTACGGTGCGGCAGCCCGAGAAGCTCTCAGATATCCTCACGCCGTATCCTGCAGAGGAGATGATCACCTACCCGGTCACCACGCTGGTCAACAACGTGAAGAGCGACGGTCCGGAACTGACCGAGCCTTGGGAAGGGCAGACGTTCTAAATTCCCCCACCGTGGCTGTTCCGCTTCTATGGCATCTAGATCCCACAAGTTGGCGCGATCACGGTCGGACCCAACGCAGCCCCAGCATCACTTGGATGGCCCCGGCCGCCCAGAGAAGATGATGCCGGTAAACGGCTTCGAGCCGGTCGAACACTGGCTGCTCTTGCGCTGTCTGTTCGTCCGTCTTCCAATGCATGACCCAGGTGTGCATCGCATCGCTCCTGGACGATGGTAGCTGGAAATGTAACGTGAAATTCGGTAGGTCATGGGTCAGGGCGTTGCGTGTAACCCTTAGCCAGCGGGCGTTCTCGTCGCGAACGAACATCTCGCCCCACAACTCGGCCAGCAGTCGCATGGTGTCGACCTCTTCAGGACGCGCGCTTGCGGTGCGTTCGAACAGTTGGGAAGACCGGTGAAGGGGAAGTCCCAGCCGTATCGGTTCTCGCATCGCCAAACGGCCTGTGTCTGCTGAAGAATGCCGTATTCTTTCTCGACCTCTGCTGGCGAAATCAGTGTCGAGCGTTGAGTTGCCTCCCCCGAGTTACTACGCGTATTCATGTCTTGTCTCACTTCCGTAATTGCCCGTACAGAATGAACGGACTTCGTGAAAGTCAGACTTGGTAGTTCTCGGGCCGTTTAAGGCGAAATCACTCCGCGCTCCACTCGAAACGTCGTGACCTTCACTGGCGATGGGTCAGGGCTTCTTTAGCCTAGGGTTGGCGTTCAGGAAGATCATCAATCGCTTTCTGATCTGCTCGGGGTCTTCGCAGAGATCGTAAAGCGCGCCAACGATCGAATGATCCGGTCCGATGATCTTGTTGCTGTCGCGATCGATCTCGCGGCTCAGGTGCTTGGGAATCACACTCGCCACGGCTTGAACGAACTCGATGAACGGGCTGAGCGTCTTCCCATGCTTCGGGTTGTACGTGGCAGTGGGAATGTTGCGGAAGCAATCAATCCAGAACTGGGCCAAGTCCTCGATGAAGCCCTGAAGCGCCGCATTCCCTTGGTGTCTCCCGCTGCCACGAGCCTGTTTGTTGTGTTCGATGTATTTTCTAATGCGCTCTGCGGCTTCCTTGGCGATCCTGCTGAGTTGCTCGGGAGACTCGATGCGACCGAGGTCGAGGCCGTTCTTCTTTGCGAATGATTCAAGTTCATTCAAAACCTGCGCAGGTAACTCGTCGATCTCGCTTTGAGACTTCAGCGTATCCAGCCAGTCCTGCGGGCTCGATGCAATCTTGCTCAAGTGCTGTTCGACGAGATAGAGAGGCGCTGCGAATTGAAGTGCGTGGTTCCAGACGTAGTCGCTCGCGATCCGCCTGAAGCGATCTCGAAATTGCTCGGGGCGTGGGGTCTGCTGGCGGATCAGGCCGTCGATTACCTGGTCTGGAAGATCAAGGCTCCACCGATCAGGCGTCAACTCCGCCGTCTTGATCATTCGCCTATGCCCTGCCACGTGCCCTCCTCAGAAGTTCCCCATTATTCGTAACGCCGTGCCCGTCGGCAAGGGGAGCGGTTTTTCGGGGATCATCCTAGGCGTGGCAAGACTGGTTTGCTGTTGCGTCAGCAAAGATGCCGTTCGTGCCGCTGGTGGAGTAGGGTGCAAATGCATTCAGCCCTGATGCGAGCCTCCTAACGATGACCTTGGTGGTCAGAGCCGGCGGATTCCGACCGCCGTCTGCGTAAATAACGCGTTCGACCCTTCGGAGACGGCCAGCGCGCTTGCCGCGGCCGCTGCTCGTCGGCCGAAGACTGCTTGTGGACGCATCGTCCGACGCTCACTTCCGGCCACAACCAGTCATAGCGGCAGTGGAAAATGCTCCGAGTTGAACGGCAGCTAACTCCTACCAAAGGAGACCTTCAACTCCGCGGGCCATCGGGCACGAGTTCGGCCTCACCCGACGTTGACAAATACCTTGACGAGACCAGGTTGAATGTCCGCATTGCGATTCGCCGAACTGGCAAAGTCGACCCCAACCCGTCGTTCACCGCTCTCGCACGGCGATGACGGCTTTGTAGCGCCTCGTGGTCGTCCCGAAGTAGCGGATCGCCAGCTCTTCAATCTTCCCACGAGGACGGCACAGAATCCGGGTGGAACCAGAAGAGCGTCGTCGGAAGACGATCAAGGCCTGAGCGGCTCGTCCTCGTAGCCTGAAACCCCGCTCGCGTGGCTTTCCCTTTTTCGCCTACACACGCACACTCGCCGCATTAGATTCTTCACCGGCTACTCGCCGTTTCCACGCCTGATGCCCGCCCTCCTCTTGCGAGCCTTGGCTCTACTGTTGTCGGCGTGTAACCCACTCCCGAGGATTCCGCCAAATGTTGCGCACGAGGACGTGCACAACGGCGGCTCGGCACTCGCTTTTGCCAAAGGGTTTCCCTTGGTCGCTTCCGGAGGTTGGGAGGGCACTGTTCGAGTTTGGGCTCTGCCGGACGGAGATCTGCTCGATGGTTGGGGTGCCCATACCGGGATGGTGAAGGCTATCGCTTTCGTCGACGGTGACCACCGCATCCTCAGCGCCGGTTGGGACGGCGCTCTGACCGAGTGGGACTTGCATGGGCAACGTCTGCGGACCGCTTTGTCCCCTTCACCGATAGGGGCCATGGCGGTGGCCGAAAAGGCGGGCAAGATCGTCACCGGCCATGCCGACGGCAAGGTGCGGGTCTGGTCGCTGGCCGAGCTTTCTCTCCTGGCGGAGCATGACCTGCATCGATCGGCCGTTTTGGCCCTGGCCATCGACGCCTCGAATGGCCGCTTGGCGTCCTCAGGTGGAGACGGCCGCGTGCTGATCAGCGAATTCGGCGCCCATGCGCGCGAGCTGCCATCCCCTCCCAGCGACGCTCGTGCACTCGACTTTTCCCCCGACGGCACGGTGTTGATGGGCAGCGGTTGGTTTCGCCTGTTCCGCTGGCAACTGGGCGAGGGCACGCTCAGTACTCTCGATACGGAGCACCACGGCTTGATCAACGATCTTCACTTCACTGCTGACGGACGCACCCTGGTGACCATCAGCCGACAAACTGACAGTTCGATCTATCAGCTCGACAGCGTTACCGGTGCGACCTTGCGTCGCTTTAACAAGCACGCGCTCTGCGGCGCCAAAGTGCTCCTTTCCAGAGACGGTCGCTACATGGCCAGCACCTCCGACGATGGCAGCCTGCGCGTGTGGGATTTTCAGAGACTCGCTCCAGCACGCTGAGCGACCGGCTGCAGAAGGACCGCTTGATGGCCCGAGGCGCGAGCGCTTCCCGCCGAGCGAGATCGGACTCTCCTCAAGCCATCATCACCGCGCGATGCGCTGATCGAATTCGTAATCCGATTCTGGCTGGGCGCCGGGATCGAAGCCGCCGGCGCGACATCGGCCATCTCCCCACAGCGGTGGGCCGCGCGCCAGCGCGAGGCGAGGCGGTGAAGTAGGTTGGCCCACGTGCACCGGCGCCTCGGCTAAAAATGCGGCGATGGAATCCTTTTAGGCGAATGATCGCTTTCGGGACTGGATCTGCCGCTCGGATGCGCCATCTTTTTCCAATGTGAACGTCTGCACGTGGACCTTTCGGAGACGGTCAGCGCAGTTGCCGCGTCGGCTGCTACTCGGCCACAGCGGTCGGTCACCGAATGCCCATGCCGCGTTGCCAATGACCGCTTTGTGACGCATCGTCCGACGCTCACTTTCGGCCAACTTCGGCCATTCACGCCAAAAAAAACTTGCGTCGGGAATGACCGGTCTCAAGGCGCAGCAGACGTAACTCGACGCCACATGCGCGGTGAGAAATTCTCCAAAGATTCTATGGTTTATGTCAAGGGACTCGTGAGACGGGCAGGATCGAATTCGGTCTTGTAGGTGTAGATCGACCAGGCGGTACGAGCGATGCGCCGAGCGAGGATCACGAGGGCCGCAGTGCTGGATAGGCCCTTGGCCCGGTAATGCTCGTAGAGTGGCCGCCATGGCTTCGTCTTTACGGCCGACAGCGCCGCCAGATAGAGCAGCCGGCGCAGTTCGGCCGGTCCGCGTTTGGAGAGGCGCCGTTTGCCGCGATGCTGTCCCGAGTCATCCGGTCGAGGGTCCAGGCCGGTGAAGGCGACGAAACGCGTCCGCGTTCTTCACGGGCACTCGCTCAAGGGTATTGACCAGTGCGGAGCCGACGACCGGGCCGACGCCGGTAATCGTGCACAAGCGCGTGAAGTTCTGTTGGCGATCGGGACTCGCTTCGACCAACGCCTTGACTCTCAGGTCGATGCGCGCGATGAGCTGATTGAAGTGCGTTCTTAGCGCCTTGAGCTCCTCGGCGAATCCGGCCAGTTCATGAAGCGACATTGCGACCGCTTCACGCAGGGAGATGAGCGTAGCGCGACGTTTGATCAGTCGATCAATCTCGCGTTGCTGCGGTGTGGGTGGGATCCAGGCGTGCAGCTTGGTATGTTCGTGGGCGATCATCCGCGCGATGAGCTCGGCATCCACACGATCGGTCTTGCCCCGCAGTCCAACGGCCTTGGCATAGTGGCGGGTATCCTTGGGATTGAGCACGAAGACCAGAAAGCCGAGCTGGTGGGCAGCCTCAGCGAACAACTCATGATAGGTACCGGTGGATTCCACGCCGATGCGACTGCCCGCAGGCAGCCTCTTGAGAAAGTCAAGCAACGCGGTGCGCTGATTGGCGACCTCGCGCACGGAGAAGCTTCCTTCAGAACAGGCCACCACGATTGCGTCCTTGGCGACATCGGCGCCGATATTGAGCACTGCGGACGGGGTTTGCATGATGTGCCTCCGTTGACTAGGCTTAACGGCGCTGGGGTGGAACACACCTGCGTGAGCTTGCGTTCAAATCGGCGGTCGTAGCCGCTAGATTCCTCATCGACGCTGGCGGTGCGGGTGGGGGAATTCTTTGGACGTCTGTCTCTCCAGAGAGAGCAGATGCGGACAGTGGCCCCTCCACCCCGGCTTCTTCACTGTTTCAGAAGAAAGCCGAAAACACCATACAAGCGGACCCTCAAGAACTAGGGACGCCAGCTAGCATGAAAAGCTGGTCAAGGTGCGCCCGCTAGAGATCGAACTGGCGCTATCGTCCCGTTGCAGCTTGTCACGCGTTTGAAAAGCAAACGTTCGCGAAATTCGCTGTGCGGCCGGTTTGCTTGAAGAACCGCTCCTGGCCGGTCAACAACAGCACCACGGCGCGACACCCCCACGGGAGTATGGCGAGGTGACGACTGTCGATCTGACCACACGGCGTATATTCAGTGAGCTAACTAAAGGATGTTTCTTGAATGGTTCTTACCTGGCGACAGATCGTACGCGAAGTCAACGCCGCACCGAACCTGCATGAAGCGCTGGCATTGATGGTTCGCCGGGTTAAAGACTCTCTGCCCGTCGATGCCTGCGCCGTGTATCTGACCGATTCAAAAAACGATCAATATGTCTTGATGGCCTCAGATGGATTGAACGCGGCATCAACAGGCCGGGTCCGCGTAAGTCGGAGAGAGGGCCTCGTGGGTCTGGTCGGGGAACGCCGAGAGCTTGTCGTTGTGGCGAATGCAGCGGCTGACCCTCGCCATCGTTTGTCTCCCGAGACAGGGGAAGAACGTTACGGGAGCTTTCTCGGCATCCCGTTGATCCACTATCACCTCGTCTTAGGCGTGCTGGTGGCTTGGAAACAGACACATCGCCAATTCGGCAAGGACGAGGTGACTTTTTTCGTGACTATTGCGGCGCAGCTAGCAAAGGCTATCCATGGAGCTGCGGCCGTGGACGAAGTCAACAGGATGCTAAGCGGGGAGATGCAAGAGGACGCATTCATCCAAGGAATTCAGGCGGCCCCGGGCGTGGCAATCGGCACCGCCGCATTGCTCGATCCGCTGGCCAAACTGGAGTCAATACCGGATCGCCAAGCCCAAGATATCGATGCCGAGGAGACCACCTTCAGGACCGCGGTAGCCGACCTTCAAAGGGAACTCGGTGCAACCAGCGAGCGCCTCGCTCCCGTCCTGACCAAGGAAGTGCGGGCACTATTCGATGTCTACGTGATGTTGCTGGGCAATGACGGATTGGTGTCAGACACCGTCGAACGGATCCGCTCAGGACACTGGGCCCTCGGGGCATGGCGCGACGCCATTGCCGAACAGGCCGACGTTTTTGAACAGATGGAAGACCCCTATTTGCGTGCACGTGCAGAAGACATTCGCGAGATAGGCCAGCGTCTTCTTGTGCGTCTTCAATCAGAGGTGCTGGAGCCAAGAGTGTTCCCGGAACGGAGCATCCTGGTGGGAGATACGATCGGCATCACGGAAATCGGCGCAGTACCCAACGAACGACTCGCCGGCATTGTATGCATGCGCGGTTCCGCGTTATCCCACGCCGCCGTTTTGGCGCGTGCCTTGGGCATTCCCGCCGTCGTGAGCCTCGCGGCCCTGCCCATCGAGCGTCTGAATGGCTGCGAGATGGTTGTCGATGGTTACCAAGGCCGCATCTACGTTCAACCATCGCGCAAAGTGCTCGAAGCGTTTCGGCAACGCATTGCCGAAGCGAAGGCACTTTCCCAGCGACTGGTAGCGCTGCGTGACGTGCCGGCCGAAACGCCAGACGGTGTCCGGCTGCCGCTGTATGCGAATATCGGGCTCATCTCCGATATCGTAGCGGCTCAGAGCAGCGGGGCGGAAGGTGTCGGCCTCTATCGCACCGAGTATCCCTTTCTGCTGCGCGAGGCTTTTCCGGTCGAAGTCGAGCAGTATCAGATCTATCGCGAGCTACTAGAGGCCTTCGCCGAGAAGCCGGTGACCCTGCGCACCCTCGACGTTGGCGGCGACAAACTCCTGCCCTATTTCCCCGTGCAAGAGGACAACCCCTTTCTGGGTTGTCGTGGAATTCGATTCTCGCTTGATCACCCAGAGATCTTTCTAACAGTTTGTTGAATTTATCCCCTGATACTGTTTACGGAATCGGGGGGAGTACGTTGAGTAATGCGTCGTATAGATCGAAGGGGATGAGCGCGATGCGTGGAGCCGACGTAACCCAGGAAGGCTTGTTCGTTGTGAAGCAGACCTCGGATTACGTGCCGGCGGAGCATCCGCTGATCGCGATTCGAGAGATTCTCAATCCAGCGCTGCGCGACATGGACCGGCTGTTTGAGTCGATGTACGAAGAGCGTGGTCGGTACTCGGTGCCCCCGGAATGGCTGCTGCGTGGATTGGTGCTGCAAGCCTTGTATGGAATTCGGAGCGAACGGCTGTTGTGCGAGCAATTGGGTTACAACATGCTGTTCCGCTGGTTCGTCGGACTGGGCATGGAAGACTTGGCGTGGGATCACAGCACCTATACGCAAAATCGCGACCGGCTGATCGATCACGATGCGATCAAGACGTTGTTCGGGCGCGTGATGCAACAAGCGGAAGAAGCCAAGCTGCTCTCGTCCGAGCATTTCAGCGTGGACGGCACGCTGATCCGTGCCTGGGCCTCGCTCAAGAGCTTCGTGCCGAAGGATGGGCCCCCGCCGAACAAGACTGGCAGCAAGAACAATCCGGAAGTGGAGTTCAAGGGCCAGAAACGCAGCAACGATACGCACGCCAGTACCACCGACGCGGATTCCCGGCTGTTCACCAAGTCGAAGAAAGCCCAGGCTCTGCCATCCTTCATGGGCCATGTGCTGATGGACAACCGCAGCAAGTTGGCCGTTGACACGCGACTGACGCTGGCCACGGGCACGGCCGAACGCGAGGCAGCCCTCGACATGTTGGCCAGTCTTCCCGGCGAGCAGCGCAAGACGGTGGGGGCGGACAAGAACTACGATACCGAGGACTTTGTCAGCGCCTGCCGTGAGCTCAACGTCACCCCTCATGTGGCACAAAATGCCTACGAGTACGACACCAAGACCGGCAAACGGGCGAAGCGCGAAAGCCGGATCGACGGCCGCACGACCCGGCACGACGGCTATCGGGTCAGTCAGGTGACGCGCAAGCTGATCGAGACGTTGTTCGGTGATGGCAAGCAGCATGGCGCAACGATCCGTCAGGTCAAGCTGCGTGGCCAGCCGAAAGTCAGCGACGTGTTCACACTGTCCATGCTGGCGGTCAATTTGCGCCGGTTGCCGAAACTGTTCATAGCACAGGCGATCATGGGCGCGACCGGATAAACGGGAAAGGTGCGTCCGCATTTGCGGTTCGCGTGCAAATAGCGGCGCAAAACACCAACGCGGAAGCGCAAACCGCGAGAAACCTCGCACGGCTTCCTCTCCCATCTTGAAAATCTCGTTGCGATCCAATGCCCGCACCCAAATCATCGATAATTTCAACGAACTGCTAATCCAACTGCGGGCGATGTTGCGAGCCAATGCGGGGCTCAATAATCTGCAAGTGCTGTTTCCCATGATCAGCACCGTCGGTGAAGTGGATGAGGCTTTGGGGCTGCTGGCCCGCGCTCATCGCGAACTGTTGGAAGAAGGCCAAGCTTCAACAGAACCGCGAGTGGGTGTGATGATCGAAGTGCCCTCCGCCGTCTATTTAGCAGCGGCTTTGGCCGAACGCGTGGATTTTCTCTCTGTTGGGACAAATGATCTCACCCAGTACACGCTTGCCGTGGACAGGAACAACGCGCAGGTGACAACGCCGTACGACAGTCTGCATCCTGCTGTCCTCAGTGCAATCGACCATGTCGTCAAAGCCGCCCACCTACACGGCAAACCGGTCAGCGTTTGTGGTGAAATGGCGGGCGATCCGGCTGGCGCTCTATTGCTTTTGGGGATGCGTGTCGATGCCCTGAGCATGAGTCCCGCGAGTCTCGCACGCGTAAAGTTGGTGATCCGAAGCTTCACGGCGCAGCGGGCCCGTGCACTCCTTGATGCGGCACTCCGCATGGAAGACGGATTTGCCATTCACCGCCTGTTGAATGGCGCGCTTGAACAAGCCGGGGTTTGAAGACCAGACTTCACGAATGACCTATAAGACCGAGGCCCGCGTTGCCCTGCCCGGCAAACGGCACCGTGTAGGTCCCCGAGCGCACCGGATGCCGCCCGACGTGGATCGCCGATCGCGACGGCGTGCACTGAACCTCGACGTTGTAGTTGTTGAACCGAATGCCCTCGCTGGCCAGCTTATCGATTCGCGGTGTAGGCACCGTTCCCCCGTACACCCCGAAATTGCCCCAGCCGACGTTGTCCACCAGGATGAACACGACGTTGGGTTTCGTTCCCTGCGCCAGCGCTGGCAGGGCGGCAAAGATCGTTGCACCGATCAAGGCGCAACCGAGGGCGCGCAGACTCTTGCATATATTCATGGGCTGCTTCAAGGACGCGGACTACACTGCCCGGCGCGACAGTCCAGGTTCTGAACAGCGATAGCGCGAATGTTGGGTAACCTGCGCGCACGCCCAGCCCGCGCACTGTGTAGCACATTCGTCCGTGACATTTCGCAGCGCGAGCCGCAGACTTCCGCGCATGACACAGGACACCCTGTCAGATCTGCTGCGCAGCGTGCGACTGCGCGGCGCGCTCTATTTTCACGTCGACTGCACGGAACCATGGGTCACCGAAGTACCCCACTCCTCCGTGATGTTGCCGGCGATCATGCCGGAGTCCGAGCACATGATGGACTACCACGTCGTGATCTACGGCACATGCTGGGCTGCGGTGGATGGCGAACCGCCGATCCAACTGCACAAGGGCGATGTAGTCGTCCTTCCGCACGGCGACGCGCACGCGCTGTCGAGCGTGCAGGGCCTGCGTGCGAAGCCTGACGTGGATTTTCTGTTCAAGTCGCGACCGCCGCAACTGCCCTTCATGCTGCATCAGGGCATGGAGCGCCATACAACGACCGTGCCGGCCGATGCGCAGGCGGTTCAAACAAGCCTCCTATGCGGTTTTCTCGGCTGCGACCGCCGACCGTTTAATCCGCTGCTCGCCACTCTGCCGCGGATGATCCATGCGCCGGCCTCCGACCTCGCTGGCGACGCTGACGACTGGATCGCGCATTTCGCGCGATTGGCCGCGGCAGAATCCGAGCGCAAGCGCCCCGGCGGTGAAGCGGTGCTCGAGCGCATGAGCGAAATGATGTTCGTCGATCTGCTTCGCCGCTACCTGGAGCGCTTGCCCGAAGACCAGCGAGGCTGGCTCGCCGGCCTGCGCGACCGCTATGTCGGGCGTGTGCTCGGCCTGATGCACGAGAACCCGGCCGAAGCCTGGACGATGGAGCAAGTGGCCGACCGTGTGGGCTTGTCGCGCTCTGCGCTGCACGAGCGGTTTGTGCAGTTCATCGGGTTGACACCGATGCAGTACCTGACCAATTGGCGCATGCAGATCGCGTCTCGCCTGCTGACGCAAAGCAGCGCCACGTTGGTGTCGGTGGGCCTCGACACTGGCTATACATCGGAAGCGGCATTTAGCCGGGCCTTCAAGCGGGCCGTCGGCGTGCCGCCATCGGTGTGGCGCCGCGAACGCGCAGTGTCGGCAGGTAGCACGGTCCTCGTTGGCCACGACGGCGGGCTGCTCGGGGGCGATGCACGTCAGAGCGCCTGATGTTCGATCCGGGTCGCGGCAACCCGCACATCGGTACCCGCGCGGCGACCATAGGACGCGGGTCGCGGGCCTCACGCAGAGACCCGCAGGGGAGCCTTACTTCACCACCGACGCGAGATTGTCGAGCCCCGCGCGGTAGACACCCGAGATCGTTTTCTTCATTTCTTCCTCGGACGCGCCATCCTTGACTTTGAAGTTGGAACTCCAGACCGCGGCTGAGCCGGCCTTGTTCTGCTTGATCTCGACTGTCGAAACGTAGTCCGTGATCGGCAGAGGCGATTCGATGATGCGGTACTGATACGTACGCGAAGCGGTGTTGTACGAGACCAGTTCCTCGGTGAACTTGGCGCCGTCTTTGGTGGTGAGCACCCGCACCGTACCCTTGGTATTGCCTTCACCATGGGTAATCGCCGTGCTGGCGAAGGCCGGATGCCAGTCTTGCCAGCGGTTGAAATCCTTCATCGTGTCCCAAGTCTTCGACGGGGCAGCGGCCAGATAGACTTCTTCGGTAACCGACAGGGCGTTGCCGGCGGCCAGCGCCCCCCCCGCAACGCAGGCCATCAGGATGCCGACGCCTAGGGAGAGAACGGGAGCGGTGCTAGTGGACTGTAACGATTGAATCGGGAGTGATCCGTCGTGTGGGATCGAAGTATTTCCACTTCACGGGTTTGGCGTCTTGGTTGTACTGACGGATATAGCGCATGAGCTTTCTCTTGAGGTCGGGTACCGAGGTGAAGACGCCACGGGCGATCACGTCACGCTCGATCTTGGCGAACCACAGCTCGACCTGGTTCAACCAAGACGAGTACGTCGGAGTGAAATGCAGGTGAACGTTGGCGTGTGCTGCGAGGAATTCGTCGACGCGTTTGGTCTTGTGCGCCGAGAGGTTGTCGGCGATGACGTGGATCTCCTTGCCGCGCGGCTGATTGACCACGATGTCGGTCAGGAACGCGACGAACTCCGCCGAGGTATGGCGCTCGGCGGTCTTGCCTATCACCTCGCCAGTCTTGGTGTTGAAGGCGGCGTACAGCGAAAGCGTGCCGTGGCGGAAATACTCGAACCCGTGCCGCTCGGCACGTCCTGGCGACAGCGGCAACACCGGGTCCTTGCGATCGAGCGCCTGAATTGCCGTCTTCTCGTCCACGCAGAACACCACCGCATGCTGCGGCGGGTTCAGATACAAACCGATCACGTCGGCGGCCTTGGTCTCGAAGTCCGGATCGTTCGAAGCGATGTAGCCCTCAAGCCGGTGCGGCTTCAGCCCATGCTTGGCCCAGATTCGCGTGACCGTCATATGCGAGATGTCGCCGCCCAATTCCGCGGCCAGCTTGCGCGAAGACCAGTGCGTCGAGCCGTCAGCCGGCTTGCGCTTGGTCGTCCAGGCCAGCACGCGCGCCTCGACCCGGTCGGTCACCTTGTAGCGCTCCCGTCCAGCGTGCCGGGTAAACAGCCCGGCCAACCGATCGGTCTCGAAGCGCTTGCTCCAACGACTGATGTAGCTATCGGCGCAGTCGAGCTTGATGCGGATCTCCGCCCAAGTGCGGCCCTCGGCCAGCAACAGGATCAAGCGGGCATGACGTGCCGAGTCGGCTCGGCCGTTTCTCGTGTTCGCTTGTCGCTGCAACTCCATGCGCTCACTCTTGGTCAGTTTCATCACGCCCTCCGTAGGCATGATGATACTACCTTTTTAATTGTTACAGTCCACTAGTGCTCGGCTCTCGGGCGATTTCCTTCTTCTGGTTGGGTGGGGGCACGCCGGCGATCGGCTTCACATTGATAGTGGACATTTGGTATTCCTTGGATGGGTTCGTCAGGCCGGCGAGAGTGCCGCGACGAAACGAAGTATCGGACGGGCGTGCCGCTCGCGGAATGACGGAGGCACCGTCCGGCTTGCTCGTCGCTCCGGCATTTGCGGCGCGTGGTCATCTCGGCGCAGACGAGGTTTTGTCGTTTTATCGCCCCGCACGGCGGTTGTGCCATGCTCACATCCCTGGAACGCGCCGATGGACTCGAAATCGTCGGTGCGGCGGGCAGAATTGTCAGCGCCCCGATGGGCGCATCCAGCAATGGCCTCGACCGCCGTTTTGTCGAAGCCGGACCGTCCGATCTGGGCGCCCGCACTCATTCGCAATCCGGCGAAGCAGCCATTGACGATGGTTTGCAACCAGCTCAGGGCGAACGGTTGCTACGGCCCGAATGCCTTTGGGAGCTGCCATTCGGCCCCGGGAGCAGCGAACGACCGGAGCGGGTCGAACTCGGCTGTTGAACAGCGCAGGTCGAAGCCATAGGACGTTGTCTGTCCGGGTCGGAGCTCGGTTAGGACATTAGCAGTTCGTTGAAATTATCGATGATTTGGGTGCGGGCATTGGATCGCAACGAGATTTTCAAGATGGGAGAGGAAGCCGTGCGAGGTTTCTCGCGGTTTGCGCTTCCGCGTTGGTGTTTTGCGCCGCTATTTGCACGCGAACCGCAAATGCGGACGCACCTTTCCCGTTTATCCGGTCGCGCCCATGATCGCCTGTGCTATGAACAGTTTCGGCAACCGGCGCAAATTGACCGCCAGCATGGACAGTGTGAACACGTCGCTGACTTTCGGCTGGCCACGCAGCTTGACCTGACGGATCGTTGCGCCATGCTGCTTGCCATCACCGAACAACGTCTCGATCAGCTTGCGCGTCACCTGACTGACCCGATAGCCGTCGTGCCGGGTCGTGCGGCCGTCGATCCGGCTTTCGCGCTTCGCCCGTTTGCCGGTCTTGGTGTCGTACTCGTAGGCATTTTGTGCCACATGAGGGGTGACGTTGAGCTCACGGCAGGCGCTGACAAAGTCCTCGGTATCGTAGTTCTTGTCCGCCCCCACCGTCTTGCGCTGCTCGCCGGGAAGACTGGCCAACATGTCGAGGGCTGCCTCGCGTTCGGCCGTGCCCGTGGCCAGCGTCAGTCGCGTGTCAACGGCCAACTTGCTGCGGTTGTCCATCAGCACATGGCCCATGAAGGATGGCAGAGCCTGGGCTTTCTTCGACTTGGTGAACAGCCGGGAATCCGCGTCGGTGGTACTGGCGTGCGTATCGTTGCTGCGTTTCTGGCCCTTGAACTCCACTTCCGGATTGTTCTTGCTGCCAGTCTTGTTCGGCGGGGGCCCATCCTTCGGCACGAAGCTCTTGAGCGAGGCCCAGGCGCGGATCAGCGTGCCGTCCACGCTGAAATGCTCGGACGAGAGCAGCTTGGCTTCTTCCGCTTGTTGCATCACGCGCCCGAACAACGTCTTGATCGCATCGTGATCGATCAGCCGGTCGCGATTTTGCGTATAGGTGCTGTGATCCCACGCCAAGTCTTCCATGCCCAGTCCGACGAACCAGCGGAACAGCATGTTGTAACCCAATTGCTCGCACAACAGCCGTTCGCTCCGAATTCCATACAAGGCTTGCAGCACCAATCCACGCAGCAGCCATTCCGGGGGCACCGAGTACCGACCACGCTCTTCGTACATCGACTCAAACAGCCGGTCCATGTCGCGCAGCGCTGGATTGAGAATCTCTCGAATCGCGATCAGCGGATGCTCCGCCGGCACGTAATCCGAGGTCTGCTTCACAACGAACAAGCCTTCCTGGGTTACGTCGGCTCCACGCATCGCGCTCATCCCCTTCGATCTATACGACGCATTACTCAACGTACTCCCCCCGATTCCGTAAACAGTATCAGGGGATAAATTCAACAAACTGTTAGTCTTGGACGTTGCTCTCATATCGCGAATACATTCCGCAAACCGCACTGGAAGGTAAGGCGAGGGTTTCGAGGAACGCCGACAAGGGCGGACAGCGGGAACTGTTGCGGGCGCTGGCGCGGGTGCTGCGGGAGCAGGACAAAGCCCGCAGGCGCTCATGCTGACCCGACTCGATTGCGCTGGTTAATCTATCCGTAGGCCCCCGCTTCATTTCGGATGTTTGGGATGTCAGCGCACCGGCGCATTGAAAAGCGTGAGCTGATGTTCGTGGCAGCTTGCGCGGCGAGCATGGCGGGCGACCCGTGAGAGTGCGACAGGGATCATTGGTCGGCGAGCAGATCGCACCGCGCAAGGCGCGCCCTTCTCGTCAGGGCCGTCGGAAGTTCATGGCGCTATGGGGACGCCATTGGGCTGCCGGGCGGGGAAAAGAGATAGACCCGCGCAGGTGTGTTTTGGGGGAGCATTAAAGCGTACCGCGCCTCGTCGATCCGTTCCAAGCTACGGCGACCCTGCGATCGGGTTATGAACCGCAAGTCAGATAGGGAAGCATGGATTCGGGACGACAAGGACCAGCTTGTGGCGCTAGGCGCGTGCGGCTACTCTGCATTAACGGGAACAAGACACTAAACTATCGTGCTACTCAAACCCGGGGGGACGTTGCCGGATCCTCCAAAGGAATCTGTGAAAACCCCACAGTCTGAGTCCCGGCATCGATTGGCGGCAGGTGTGCTGGTGCTCGTGCGATCTGTGTTGGGTGGGTTGCCTCATGAATATTCGCTCGCGGCAGCCCCCGCAAGCGCGTAGTCGGCGTCGTGAAGCCGGCAGATGGTCCAAACAAATTATTGCGGAGCACAGCCACAGCCTCGCCCTCTTGACCACCACCACGCCACCAATTTGCACTAGCTTGCCACCCGCCCCGCAAGCAGCTGGTGGGCATAGCAACTGGAGAAATTCCAATGGATGACCAACTGCGCGCCGCCGCGCTTGAGTATCACCGACAGCCGAGCGCTGGCAAGATCTCGGTCACGCCCACCAAGGAACTGGTCAATCAGCACGACCTGTCGCTGGCCTACTCACCCGGCGTGGCCGCGGCCTGTGACGCCATCGTTGAGGATCCAAGGGAAGCGCAGACGCTCACGTCACGTGCCAACCTGGTGGCGGTCATTACCAATGGCACGGCAGTACTTGGTCTGGGCAACATCGGGCCGCTTGCCGGCAAACCGGTGATGGAAGGGAAGGCGTGTCTGTTCAAGAAATTCGCGGGTATCGACGTATTCGACATCGAGATTGCGGAGAGCGACCCTGACTTGCTGGTCGACACGATCGCTCGACTCGAACCCACTTTCGGCGGCATCAATCTCGAAGACATCAAGGCGCCGGAATGCTTCTACATCGAGAAGAAGCTGCGCGAGCGGATGCGGATTCCGGTTTTCCACGACGATCAGCACGGTACTGCGATCATCGTCGGCGCCGCGGTCGAGAACGCGCTACGAGTCGTCGGCAAGGAACTGGGTCGGGTCCGGCTGGTTTGCTCGGGCGCTGGGGC
The DNA here is from genome assembly GCA_963747225.1 of uncultured beta proteobacterium. Lineage (GTDB taxonomy): Bacteria > Pseudomonadota > Gammaproteobacteria > Burkholderiales > JAEUMW01 > JAEUMW01. The sequence continues at coordinate 45,882 of CAVVES010000018.1, forward strand.
GGCCGCGGTTGCTTGCCTCGATCTGCTGGTTGCGCTGGGCCTCAAGCACGAAAACGTTGTCGTATGCGACAGTAAAGGTGTTATCTACGCGGGGCGCGAAACGCCCATGGAGCCCAACAAGGCACGCTACGCGCGTGAAACCTCGGCGCGCCAGTTGGCCGACGCCATCCAAGGTGCCGATATCTTCCTCGGTCTGTCGGGCCCCCGCGCGCTGACCCAGGACATGGTCAAGGCGATGGCGCCGAGTCCGCTGATTCTGGCGCTCGCCAATCCCGAGCCGGAAATACTCCCCGAGCTCGCCAAGGCGGTGCGGCCCGACGCCATCATCGCCACCGGGCGCTCCGACTACCCCAATCAGGTCAACAACGTCCTTTGCTTTCCATTCATCTTTCGCGGTGCGCTGGACGTGGGAGCCACGACCATCAACGAGGCCATGAAACTCGCCTGCGTACGGGCAATCGCCGATCTCGCCCGGGCCGAGCAGTCCGACGTCGTGGCACAAGCCTATGCCGACGTGGATCTTGCGTTCGGGCCGGAATACCTAATTCCGAAACCCTTCGATCCGCGCCTCATCGTCAAGGTCGCGCCGGCCGTTGCAAAGGCCGCCATGGATAGTGGCGTCGCCACGCGGCCGATCACGGACTTCAAAGGTTACCGCGAGCGCCTGACGCAGTTCATCTACCACACCGGACTGATCATGAGGCCGGTGTTCGAGCGCGCCAAACAGGCACCCAAGCGGGTCGTCTATTCGGAGGGCGAGGAGGAGCGGGTGCTGCGCGCAGTGCAGGTCGTGGTCGATGAGGGACTGGCCCGTCCTATACTCGTTGGCCGCCCGGAGGTGATTGCTGCGCGCATCGAGAAGTTCGGCCTGCGCATCAAAGCCGGTGCGGACTTCGAGCTCGTCAACATCAACAACGACCCGCGCTATCGCGCAACCTGGCAACGCTACCAGCAACTGATGGGGCGCCTCGGCATAACGCCGGAGGCTGCGAAGGACGCGGTCCTGCGCAAGCCCAGCCTAATTGCCACGCTGCTCCTGGAGATGGGCGAATGTGATGCTGCCCTTATTGGCACCGTCGGCCGCTACCACGCCCACCTGCGGCACGTGGCCAACGTCATCGGCCGACGGCTAGGCGCATCCGTCTTCGCCGCGATGAACGGCTTACTGCTTGCCAACCGAACTCTGTTCATCGCCGACACTTACGTCAACGAGGATCCCTCGCCCGAAGACATCGTGGGCATTACCAAGATGGCGGCCGAAGAGGTCAGTCGCTTCGGCATAACGCCCAAGATTGCGCTGTTGTCACACTCCAATTTCGGCAGCGCCGACTCCGCGTCGGCACGCAAAGTGCGCGACGCCCGGCGCTTGCTCCTCGAGCGCCATCCGGAACTTGAAGTCGATGGAGAAATGCACGGCGATGCCGCACTATCGGCAGCGCTCCGTGCCATTGTCTACCCGCAGTCCTCGCTCAAAGGCGAGGCAAACCTGTTGATCATGCCCAATCTCGATGCGGCCAATATTTCTTTCAACCTGCTCAAGGTGACGGGCGGGCAGGGTATCACCATCGGCCCGATCCTGCTCGGAGCCAGCAAGCCGGTGCATATACTGACGCCCACCGCTACCGTGCGCCGAATAGTGAATCTCACGGCACTGGTCGTGGTGGATGCTATGTCGTGAGCGTTATTCGCCACAATCGGGAATACATTGAACGCCGATCGAGCGGCCACTTACGCCGTTCTGCTTGTGCGGACGAAGAAAGACGGACCAGGTCATTCCGATGCGCAATCACGCTATGTGGGGCGCCTGAATGCATCTTTGATGCGTCGGCTTCTATGCCGGCGAATGTCAGGTTTCGGGAAATTCAATCGGCTGGTGTGGGTCGATCGCGCACTGTCGCTTTTCTGAAAGCAGCCGGTCGGTTGCAATTTTGCTCACATTGCTGGTAGGTGTCCGCCGATGACCGCTGTCACCGAATTCTGATTTTCGCGACGAATTCAGCGAACGGCCGCTTACAAAGTACACCGGTCAGTGGGCCAGAAAATCGCCACAGGCAGGTGTGGGTCGTGAGTACGCGTTCGCGATCCTGAAAAACGGACATTCAGTTTGTCGCCGGCAAGTTTTCTGGGGGAGTAGGGTATGAACGGCCGCAATGGCCGAGGTGCAGACGCTCGCGGCAATCGCGCCGACCGTCTCCGAAGGGTCGGAAGTGAGCGTTCGTCGTGTTCGTAAGCGGACGCTCAGATGGTCCAACGTGGCTCGTGGCTCACCAAGTAAGGGAATTGCTAACTAACGACAGCTTTGATCGAGGAGCGGGCCATTACACTGGCATCCTCGATCGTCTCTTCCTGGCCGTCTTTTGGCGGCCGTCCACGAACCTAAGCCGACCTCTCCATACATCGCGTGGCAAGCTGCAGCCTCGCCTAACGATAGATGTTCTGAGCATCCGCTCGGCCTGCTTCCCTACGATAACCGCGCCGGGGCGGTACTACATGAGGCCCTTTCCTGTCAGCCCTTCTTGATCTTCACGACGTTGGCGGGCTTCTTTACTCCAGCGGCTTCCAGCATCGCGGCGGTCGCCACGTTGACCGATTGGCGTACCGGATCGGGATCGAGCCGCGCATAGATCGCCGTGGACTGGTGGCTCTTGTGGTTCAGGCTTTTGCCGATGATTGTGAGCGAGGCCCCGGTCTTTGCCTGCCAGCTTCCCAAGGTACGGCGTAGGTCATGGATGCGGAGGTCAGAGAGTCCGGCCCGCTCCAGAACACGTTCCCATCCCTTCTTAGGCTCGACAAGGTGACCGCTCTTGCCGGGGCCGGGGAAAACGAAGACCGCGTCATCTGCTGCGGCTTCCTTCCGGGTTTCCAGGATCGCAATGGCTTCCGGAGACAGGGTGACGTTTTGGGGGTCGTCGTTCTTGGTGCGCGGGATTCGCCAGAGTCCCTCAGGCAGATTGACCTCGGACCATCGCATCGCCAGGACGTTGGCACGGCGTGCCCCTGTGAGTAGTGCCACGAGGAGATAGTCGCGGATCGTCTCATTGGGCTCTTCAGCCAAGGCCGAGAAGAAACGGGGGAGTTCGTTGGCCTGCAGGAACCTGTCCCGCTTCACCGCCTTCCGGGTCTTGATGCCCCGGACGGGGTTTTCGCTGAGGTAGCCCCACTCGATCGCCTTGCCGAAGATTCCGGACGCCAACGCGCGAACGTTATTGACGGTCGCCCCGGCCTTGCCGTCCCGCTCCATGTCGGAAAGGATACGCCCCAACATCTCCCGAGTAATCGCGGAGAGCTTGCGGCTGCCCAGGGGCTTTTCGAGGTAATCCCGGAAGCGCTGCTGGTCGTTGTACCACGACCGCTTCCTCCTGCCGTGCCGCTCCCCGTACTCCTCGAAGAATTGAGCCAGGGTCGGTTCCCCTCTGTGCGCCCGCTTCACTTCGGCCGGATTCGATCCTTCTGCGATCTCGGCATTGATCCGCGCAGCACGCTTACGGGCCTGCTCCACAGTCATTTCGGGAAAGCGCCCCAGGGTTATGCGCTCGGGCTGGCCGCCCTTGATTCGGCGAAAAACGGAGAAGGTCTTGATGCCTGTATGTGTAACCCGGACCTGTAACCCTGCAGTCTTGGCATCGTGATAGACAGCCCGGCCGTTCTCGGGTGATGGCAAAGCGGTCAGTGCTTCCTTCGTGAAGTTCAGGGTTTCGCCCATCGCGCGTCTTTCTCCGGGTTACGGCGGGGTTACGGTTCCGGTGAAAAACAGTCAACTTTCGTGTAACCCCGTTAAGAAGAGGATAGGCATATAACACACGTAAATCAACATCTGTTAATGTCTGTAAATCCCGAGGGCTGCATGGACCCTAGAAATCATAATCCTTTGGTCAGTGGTTCGAATCTACTATTCGCCACCAATATAAACAGTGAGTTGACCGTTTCGCAGACGTTCAAGTAGAGGCAATGCAATTCTTGTTGCCATCCCGTTGCCACTTCTCAGCGCGACGGATGCTTTAGGCGCTTCCCCCGGAAAGCTGCTGAGCGCGGGTTACGCCGAGGTTACGTTGAGCGGTTATCCATAGGCATTTTCGCCCGCAAACCCCTGCGTCCGGTCTTATTATCGCACCATCGCGAATTCTACTTCGTGTTCACAGGCTCGGCAGCACGCGACCCTGGGTGCGTCGATGGCTCTGATCAAATGCCTTGAATGCGGCAAACAGGTCTCAAGTGCCGCGCCGACTTGTCCTTCGTGTGGCAATCCCATTGCGGCCACAAGCCAGCCGGCCGTTCAAGCCCCGATTCGTCGGTCGCTGCCGCCCGACCCTGAAGATGGTGCTGCTTGTCGCACTCGGCCTCCTCGTCGTCATTTTGATCAGCCCGGGCAGCCGACAGGAAGCCATGCAAACAGCCAACCGCAGCACCTCCACAAACTATGCCTCAACAAAACCCGAAGAAAGAGCCCCGAACGTTCTAACCCAAGATGAGCAGCGACTGGCAGCGATGACACCAGAGCAAAGAGATGCGGAATCGAAGAAAGCGGCTGAAACGGCAGTCGCCGACGGCGTAGCGATTCTGAAGGGCTGGAGAGAGCGTGAAACTTGGGCTGCAGCGCACCTTGCGGGCAAGAAAGTCAAAGAACCAGCAAGCCGGCCTGTCACGAAACAGGAATGGCTGATGTCAAAGCGCGCTTGAATGGGTCACATCAACCCAACCGCAGTATCAGAAAGCCCAGCGTTTGCTGGCCGCTATAGCCGACGAAGACAAAAAGACCTCGGCCGAAGAGAAGAAGGTTCCTCGCGGTGCCGCCAATACCGCCGCGACGCCACTGTCGGTAACCCCAAACAAGCAGCCACGGGTCCAGCAACCAACGTCTCCACAGTCGGTTGCACCGGCGGCGCCCAGCCTCCCGCCGGGGTGCTTTGTTGGCCCTCGGGGCGGGACGTACACGATCACCAAGAGCGGAAAAAAGAACTACGGTGGTTGTTGAGGGCACGAAGCACCTGTATTGATCCGATCGCATTCTGGGTTTTGCCGGGGGGCTTGCGTTGAGTCTACATCATGCAGATAACCTTTCAGCTCCTAGCCACGATCCTCGGCTTCGCATCGTCGATAGCCGTTGCACCGGCACTCGCCGAAGTGGTCACCGGCCGCGTGGTGAGCATTGCAGACGGCGATACTCTGACCGTTCTCGATTCTTCCAACCAGCAGCACAAGATCCACCTCTACGGGATCGACGCACCGGAGAAGAAACAGCCTTTCGGTAGTCGATCAAAGTAGAACCTAGCGGCCCTCGCATTCGCCAAGTACGCGGTCGTGGAATAGAACAAGCTCGACCGTTTGGACGCATTCTCGGGAAGGTTCCCGTTAACGGCCAGCTGGGACTGTGGCGGATCGAGGCGGGGCTGGCGCTAGGGTATCGGAATACTCCCGCAAACAGAGTCCGCAGGATCAGGTCACCTACGCACGGGCAGAGAAGCAGCGAGAATCGCCCGTGTTGGGGCTGTGGAGTGAGGCTCAAGCCGTGCCGCCGTGGGAGTACCCGTACGCTGGAAGCCGTTTGGCAAAGGCAAGCTATACGGTCGTTACCGAAGCAACGAATACAGCACGGCCCCGATCACGATCCACGCCGCTGCAGTGGGTGTTCTGGGGTGCGTTGGCTGCCGTTTTGATTTCCGTTGCGGCACTGATCGTGAGCCGCAACGCGAGACCCGCCGTGCTGTACATGGGACTGTTGGGCCTGCTGATCGCGGTCGTCGTGGCTTATATTCCGTGGAGCTACAAACGCACGGTAAGCAGCGTGCCTTATATCCACGACATCACGACCGATGTGGGCAACCCGCCGGAATTCGTAGCGACCCGCACTCTGCGCAAGGAAGGCGACCACCCCGTCACCTACGACGGCCCGGAAGTGGGTGCGCAACAGAAAGAGGCTTACCCGGAGCTGGCGCCACTGATCACCAAGGCTCCCAAGGAACAGGTCTTCGATGCAGCAAAATCCACGCTGACGGGCATGGGGCTGGAGATCACCGATGCGAACCCGTTCGACGGCAGGCTGGAAGCGGTCGACACAACGCTGCTCTACGGATTCAAGGGCGACATCGTGGTTCGGATCCAGACATCTGCGGAAGGCACTCGAATCGATGTCCGGTCGAAATCGCGAGTCGGACGCAGCGATCTCGGTGTCAACGCCAAGCGTATCCGGACGTTCCTGACCAAGCTCCGCAGTGCACTGCCCGCGGCGTAGCTGCGCGGAACTCGCCTTTGAATGGATCGCGACCGCGCTGCGATCCCGATCAACTTGGTTCGTCTATCGCCTGTAGCACTTGTTACATCTATTAACGCAGGCCACCTGCGATACGCAATGTTTCGCCCGTTATCCACCCGGAATCGGCCGAGGCGAGAAACACCACGGCAGGCGCGATGTCCCCAGGCTGGCCGATGCGGCCCAGCGGAGTAAGCGACTCCATGCTGTTGCGGAACCGAGGCGTTGTGGGGCACGCGGGTGAGCTCGGGCACCGTGTCGCGGCTCAATCAGAAGATCTACCGTCACATCGAGGCGTGGCGCAACCGCGCCATTGAAGGCGAGTTCCCGTATCTGTTTCTCGACGGTGTGGTGCTCAAGCGCAGCTGGGCCGGTGAGGTGCGCAATGTCTCGGTGCTGGTGGCGATTGCTGTTGGGAGCGACGGTCATCGGCAGATTCTCGGTGTCGCGGAAGGTCAGAAAGAGGATCTCGAGGGCTGGCGCGGTTTTCTGCGGCATCTGAAGGATCGTGGGCTCGCCGGCGTGCAGCTCATCATTTCGGATGCGTGCATGGGCCTCGTCGAGGCAGCGGCGGAGCTCTTTCCCGATGCACAATGGCAGCGCTGCGTGGTGCACTTCTATTGCAACGTGTTCAGCCGGGTGCCCAAGGGCAAGGTGGCCGAGGTGGCGCGCATGCTCAAGGCCGTTCATGCCCAGGAAGACCGTCGCTCGGCCGAGGACAAGGTGCGCGAAGTCATTGCCAAGCTACGCGCGATGCGCTTACCGAAGGCGGCTGAGCTTGTCGAAGCCAAGATGCACGAGACACTGACCTACTTCGCCTTCCCGAGCAATCACTGGCGGCAGGTGAAGACCAACAATCCGCTCGAACGAATCATCCGCGAGATTCGCCGCCGCACCCGTGTCGTCGGTGCTTTCCCCGATGGACATTCAGCGTTGATGTTGGTCGCAGCGCGACTGCGACACATCGCGAGTACGAAGTCGGGCAAGCGGCGCTATCTCGCAATGGAAACGCTGCTCAACCCGCTTCCTGAGGAGGCAGCGGCTTGAGAACCGACCGAGCCACCGCCAAAGAAAGTGCGAAAAATACGTTGCACTACCCGCCACGCCCAACGCAATCAGGTGCACCAAAACTTCTTCCTCGCTCACTCTCTTCCTCTCCTCCAGCAGCTACCATGGCGGTCATGTGCGGCCGCTACGGACGAACCTCTTCGCTTGAAGCAATCCAGGTCTGCCTCGACAGTCTCCCGCCCATCACCGAGGCGGAAGACTGGCAGACCACCTACAACGCCGCTCCCGGCGTCACGCAACCGATTGTTCGAGTAAAACCGGAACGCGCAGGGACCACGATCCGGCCCGCGCTCTGGGGCCTCCTGCCGTTCTGGGCAAAATCGCCAAGTGCCAAGCGTCTGATCAACGCGAAGGCGGAAACAGCCCACGAGCTTCCCGCGTTCCGGCAGTCGTTTCAAAGGTGGCGCTGTTTGGTCCCGGCAGACTGGTTCTACGAGTGGCAGGAAACACCGGCCGCCAAAATTCCATACTGCGTTCGGATGGCATCCCAAGAGCCTTTCTTCTTCGCGGGACTTTGGGATACGTGGCACGCCGGCCGGTCGGACGCGCTTCATTCCTTTACGATCCTGACGACCGAGCCGAACGAACTCGCGGCGAAGATTCACAACCGCATGCCGGTCATCGTTCAGCAGGAGGACTATGCCCGGTGGCTCGATCCGAAGGTGAAGGAGTACGGCAAGCTAGCGGACATCCTGGCGCCGTACCCGGCCGAGGAAATGATTGCCTATCCGGTCGGGCCGTTGGTAAATAGCGTCAAGAACGACAACCCGGAACTGATCGAACCTTTGCGCGTTGGACAGAAGGACGGATACCCAGGCGGAGGTTAGGCGAAGCGCTGCAATCCAAACCCATCTTTGTTCCCTCGTCCGCAGGTTCTGTCAAAAACCTAGTGAAAGTCGCGCGAGCCCGTAACGAGCCGGCCGAGCAGTCGCGTGTAGTCGAACAGCCGGCCCGCGACGAGATGCACCACCGCGCCTTCGCGTTCGATGGTGCCGGCGATGCCCATGAGCCGCGATGCGAGCAGTTCCCGTCGCTGTCTTTTCGCGACTGCCTGCCACACCACGATGTTCGCACAGCCGGTCTCGTCCTCGATGGTGACGAAGATGACGCCGCTCGCGGTATCGGGATGCTGGCGGCAGGTGACGATGCCGGCCGTGCGCGCGAAGCGACCGTGCGGCAGCGTATTGAGTTCGGCAGCAGCGAGCAGCTTCATGCGTGAGAGGCGTGGCCTGAGCAGCGCGAGCGGATGGCGTCCGAGCGTGAGACCAAGGGTGGCGTAGTCGGCCACCAGATTCTCGCCTTCGGTGGGAGTGGGCAGCGCGACTGGCGTTTCCTCGAAGACAGCGTCTTCCAGCACCGGCAGCAATTTCTCGATGCCCGACACACGCCAGAACGCCTCGTGCCGATGGCCGGCGAGCGAAGCGAGCGCACCGGCCGCGGCGAGGTATTCGAGGTCGCGCTGATCGAGGCATGCGCGACGCGCGAGATCTTCGACGTCTTCGAACGGCGCATCGCATCTCGCAGCGACGATGCGCTCCGCACCTGCTTGCGAGAGACCTTTCACCATGCGCATGCCCAACCGCACTGCGGTTGCGGCTGCGCATGGTAGGCAAGGGCGAGACTCCCGGGAAGGGGGACGCGCGAAGTGGGATGCCCCCACCCAGATCCTCCCCCTGCCGGAATAGGGAGAAGGCGGCGCGTACGCACCGAGCTCTTTCATTTCTGACCCTTTCCCCTTCCCCTCTTCCCCTTCCCCGATCTCCAGCGTGCAATCCCACTCGCTTGCCAGCACATCCACCGGACGCACTTCTACACCATGACGGCGTGCATCCTGCACGAGCTGCGACGGTGCGTAGAACCCCATCGGCTGGCTGTTGAGCAGCGCCGCGCAGAACGCCGCCGGTTCGTGGCACTTCAGCCACGCCGACACATACACGAGCAGCGCAAAGCTCGCCGAGTGCGATTCGGGAAAACCGTATTCACCGAAGCCCTGGATCTGGCGGAAGATCTGCTGAGCGAATTCCTCCGTATACCCGCGCGTGCGCATGCCGTCGATGAGCGCCTGCTGGAATTTCCACAAACCGCCCTTGCGCCGCCACGCCGCCATCGAGCGCCGCAACTGATCTGCCTGGCCTGGTGTGAATCCCGCCGCGACCACGGCGAGCTGCATCACCTGCTCCTGGAAGATAGGCACGCCGAGGGTGCGCTCCAGCACCTGTTTCACCGCTGCGCTCGGATAGGTCGCCGGCTCCAGTTTTTGCCGGCGGCGCAGATACGGATGCACCATGCCGCCCTGGATCGGGCCGGGGCGCACGATCGCGACCTCGATCACGAGATCGTAGAAGTTCTCAGGTTTCAAGCGCGGCAGCATCGCCATCTGCGCCCGCGACTCAATCTGGAACACACCCGTGGTGTCTCCGCGCTGAATCATTTCATAAGTGCGTGGATCCTCGGTGGGTACGTCCTGCATGCGCATCGGCACACCGCGATAGCCGCTCACGAGATCGAGCGCGCGGCGGATCGCCGTGAGCATGCCGAGCGCGAGCACGTCGACCTTCAGCAAGCCGAGCGCGTCGAGGTCGTCCTTGTCCCACTGGATGACCGTGCGATCGGGCATGGCCGCGTTCTCGATCGCCGTGAGCCGCGACAGCGGACCGCGCGAGATGACGAAGCCGCCCACATGCTGCGAGAGATGGCGCGGAAAGCCCAGAAGCACGTTCACGATCGCGATGAGGCGCACGATGACTGGATTGTCCGGATCGAAACCGGACTCGATGAGGCGCTCGCGTTTCACCTCGTTGCCTTCCCACCACGTCATGTTCTTGGCGAGTCGATCGACCTGCTCGAGCGAGAGTCCCAGCGCCTTGCCCGCGTCGCGCACCGCGCTCTTCGGTCGGTAGGTGATGACGGTGGCGGCGAGCGCGGCGCGGTCGCGGCCATACTTGTCGTAGAGATACTGGATGACTTCCTCCCGCCGCTCATGCTCGAAATCGACGTCGATGTCCGGCGGTTCGTTACGCTCGCGCGAGATGAAGCGTTCGAACAGCATCGACATACGGGAAGGGTCGACTTCGGTGATGCCGAGGCAATAACACACCGCGGAGTTCGCCGCCGAGCCGCGTCCTTGGCAGAGGATGCCGCGCGACCTCGCGAACTTCACCACGTCGTAGACCGTCAGGAAATACGGTTCGTAGCGCAGCTCCTCGATGAGCGCGAGTTCGCGGTCGATGAGTCCGCGCACGTGCGCAGGCACGTGCAGGGAAGGGGAAAGGGGGAAGGGGGAAGGGGCTGACGCCCGAGAAGGGGGACGCGATAAGGGGGATGCCCCCACCCCGACCCTCCCCCTGCCGGATGAGGGAGAAGTCGGTGCGAACGCGCCGCACCTGTCTCCCTTCTCCCTTGCCCCTTCCCTTGTTTTTCTGTCCCCTTCCCGGGCAAAGCCAGGCGGCGAGCCTCCGCCGAAGCGCCAGCGCAGTCCCTCGTATGCGAGCTGGCGCAGGTACGCGATCGGCGTGAGTCCCGTCGGCACGATCTCCTCCGGATACTCGTAGTGCAGACTGTCCAGCGAAAAGGTGCAGCGCTCCGCGATCGCGCCAGTCTCCGCGAGAAACTCGGGAGGATAGAGCATCGCGAGGATCTCGCGTCGGCGCAGGTGCCGCTCCCCGTTTGGAAAAAGTGCGTGACCTGCTTCTGCGACCGGAGTTTTCAGGCGGATCGCTGTGAGCACATCCTGCAACGCTCGCCGCCCGCGGACATGCATGTGCACGTCGCCCGCTGCCACAAGCGGAAGTCCCGTCTGCCTTCCGATCGCGACGAGCTGTGCGAGGTGCGCGCGATCCCGTGCATCCGAGAGCGATTCGACCGCAATCCAGGCACGGTCAGGGAAGGTGTCCGCGAGCCAGCGGGCATGCGCGAGGGCTTCCTCCCGCCGGGAAGGGGGAAGGGAGAAGGGGGAAGGCACGAGCAGCGCGAGGCAGCCCGGCACGCCATCCGCGAGGTCGTCACAGGTCAAGCGATACTCGCCCTTTGCAGCGTTGCGCCGCCCGCGGGTGATGAGCGTGGAGAGATTGCCGTAGCCTTCGCGGTCGGTGGCGAGAAGGACGAGTCGTGGTGAAGGGGGAAGGGAGAAGGGGGAAGGGGGATGCCCTCCCCTCAGCTCTCCCCCTGCCGGAGGAGGGAGAAGTCGGCGCGAATGCGCCGCAGCCTTTCCCCTTCCCCCTTCTCCCTTCCCTCGCAACGCGAACTCCGCTCCGATAATGATCTTGAGCCCGCATTCCTTCGCCGCCACATGGGCACGCACCACACCTGCGAGCGAGCATTCGTCGGTGATCGCGAGCGCGGAATAGCCGAGAGCATAGGCGCGCTCCACCAGCTCTTCGGGGTGCGATGCGCCACGCAGGAAGGAGAAGTTGGTGCAGCAGTGCAGCTCGGCGTAGTGGGGAAGCATGTCGCTACTAACGCGCTTCATCATCGACTCATTCGGCGTTTCCTCACGCGAAAACGCCGTGCAGGAACCACGCGGCACGTTTATCCCGCTCGCAGAAGACCCAGAGTTGCGCCCCAACCTTGTTGCGGGCAACGAAGTAGTCCCGCATTACGTCGTTGCCGTCCCACCAGCCGCTCTCGATGCGCTCCGGGCCGGTGAGGATCGAGAGCGATTCCGGGAATGTGCCGTCGGGATTTGTGCGCAGCGGTTTCGGTTCGACCAGCAGCCACAAGGGACGCGGATTCGAAGGCGGATTCGCGGCGGCGCTGCCGGGCTCGGCCGGACGCCACGCAAGTTCGGGCCGGTGATCGGGCACGAGCGCGAGCCCGCACACGGCTTCTTCACCGAGCCGCGCGCGCAGCCGCTCCACCAGTGCAATGCGATTTTCCGCGAGCTGCTCGCGATCAGCGAAGAAGGAGAAGTTGCGTGGTGCAAGCTGCATCGTCTCGATTGCCGTGAGCGTGATCGACTCTACCCGGTCGGGAAGCGCGACGTGAGCGAATCGCTCCCGCAGCAGCGCGAGCAGATGTGCGGGATCGCGGCTCGGCATGGAGAGCGCGAGCGTGACCACGGTCGGCGCACGACCTTCATGATCGAGGCACACCGCGAGCTGGGTGATGCCGCACTGGCGCGCGGCGAGCACCCCGGTGATTTCCGCGAGCAGCCGTTTCGCTCCGAACAGAAGCGCTTCCACCTCGTATACCGGCGAGGGCAGATCGAGCTTCACCGTGCAACGCTCCGGCGGCGTCCACGGGGGGCGCGGATCGGCACAATCGCCAAAGGCGCGGTCGAGCTCGCCGAGAAGCGCTGTCCCAAAGCGGCGCGTGAGGCCGTCGCGCGGCAGCCGCCGACACTCTCCCAACGTGCGGATACCGATCCGTTCCAGCGAAACGAGCACCTCCGGCTCCTGTTCAAGGAGATCGATGGAGAGCGCGCTTAGGTGCGTGCGCAACGCCGCGAGATCAGTGATCTGCAGTCCCAGCCCTCCGCGGGCGAGGAGCGCAGCCCCCGTCGGTGTCGGCGCGACCGCGATGAGCGCTTCGGAGCCCAGATCGGCAAGGCCACTCCGTGCCTGTTCGAGAATGCGGGGCAACCCGCCAAACAACCGCAGACTGCCGCCGATTTCAGCGAGCAGCGTGGCGTGCTCCGCGATGCTGAGGGTCGGCGTGAACTGAAGCGCCCAGGCTGCGAGCCGCTCCAGCATCTCGTGTTCACGCCGCAAATCGCGTGTGTGCACGATGAGTCCGGGCGCGAGCACGTGAGCGGCAGAGAGTGCGATGCCGGAACGGATGCCGGCGCGGGTCGCAGCACCGTCGCAGGCGACCACCAGCGGGCGGTTTGCTTCGCTCGCAATCGCCGTCGGGCCGAGTGTGTCAGCGCCGCGGGTGAAAACCTCGAGCGGCAGGGAGGGAAAATGCAGCGCGAGCCAGAGCATGTCTCGGTGCTCCGGTCATTCCCATTCCAGGGTACGAACCGGCAGCACGGCTGCCTCTTCTGCGCGCGGCATGTCGAGCAGAAGCGCTCCTGGGACTGCGCCGCCACGCCGCTTCAGGATCGCTAGCTTCAGCCGCCCATTCGCCGGGGAAAGCTTGAGCCGCAGCGCGGCGGGCGAGAGTGCGGTCGTGGAAGCGGTCGCGGAAAAGTAAACGCCGAAGCATCCGGCTGCTTCCGCCGCGAGTTGCAGTCGCCGCGCAGCTTGCTCGGTCAGAAACGGCGGCCATGCGAGTACGGCGCTGCAACAGCCGGAGCGCAGCGCCTGCTCCATCGCCCACAGGGTATCGCCGCTTTTCTCGGGACGGATCATAACGACTTTGGCGAGGTCGATGTCTGCCGCTGCGAGCGCAGGCGCGTAAGGCAGGTGAGGCGGCGCGACGAAGGCGATCCAGAGTTCCTGTCGCGAAAGCCGGGCGAGCGCGGGCGCGAGCAAGGAAAGCTCGCCGATGCCTTCGCGCTCCACCAGGATTTCGGTGAGCGCGCCACGTGGCCAGCCGCCGCCGGGCAGCAGCGCATCGAACTGCGCGAATCCCGTGGGAATGCTGGGAACCGCGACGTGCACAGGTTCACTACCGCGCCAGGTATCGGGACGCTGCAGGAGTGCAGACAGAGCGGCGGCGTTACCGGGATCTGGCCTGTCCAGGGATTCTTCTCGGTCCATGGGCTTATTTGGGAACGGCCCCCTTGAGGCGCTCAGGTTTCTCGGACCAGCCGCAGCATTAGTATCCGACGTTCATAGCCCCGTGGACCGGGCGCTCGGCGTCAGGTATTTTAGGCTCGAAGTGGTCATACGGCATTGTATAAACCAACAGCGGAACACCCATAGTACCGAATCGCTACGATCCGACTGAGAGAAGCTGATGGTTGCGATGTCGTCAGTTTCAGACGGGAGGACCGAGTGGACAGCCACAAGAATGCCCCAATGACGCCGGTAGGCGTATGGTGCAGGCGGCGTTGAGCGGAGAGCCGATCAGCGTAGTGGCGAGAGGCAATCGGATCGACCGCAAGACGGTGCGCAAACGGGTCGTGCGCTTTGTGGAGCAGGGCGAGTCGGGGCTGCGCGATCGCAGCTCGCGGCCGCACCGGTGGCCGCGGGCAATTGCCAAGGGCACGGCGCAGCGGATCGTGAGCTTGCGTCGTCAGCGCTGGACGATGGCGCAGATTGGCGCTGAGCTGAAGGTGTCGCGCGCCACGGTGTCGCGGGTGCTCGCGCGGGCGGGATTGAGTCGGCTGTCGGGGCTCGATCCCGCACCGCTGCCCAAGCGCTATGAGTGGGCGCGGCCGGGAGACCTGCTGCATATCGACACCAAGAAGTTGGCTCGGATCGAACAGGCGGGGCATCGCGTGACTGGCAACCGGCGACGCAGCGTGGACGATGCAGGATGGGAATACGCTTTCGTTGCTGTGGATGATTACTCGCGAATCGGCATCGGCCAGATGTTCGCCCAACAGCGCACGGGCGAGGCCAGCGCTTTCCTCGAGCACGTAGTCGGCTACTACCGTCATCTCGGCATCCGGGTGCGCCAGTTGATGACCGACAACGCCAACATCTTCCGCTCCAAGAGCTTCGAAGCGACCTACCAGCACCTGCATGTCCGCCATCTATTCACCAAACCCTGTACGCCCCGAACCAATGGCAAGGCCGAGCGCTTCATTCAGACGGCGCTTTGCAAGTGCTTCTATGCTCGTACCTTCCGCCATTCCCGCGAACGAACCGCCTACTTCGCCGATTGGTTGCGTCACTACAATTGGCATCAACCGCATACCAGCTTACGCGGTCAAACACCCATCAGCCGCCTTCCCTGACCTGGGGACAACCTGTTGAGACTCCACAGCCTGATGCGCTCAGCAGGATATACCGCGTTTCGCTTAGGGGACCTAATGGCGCTGTAGCATTTCGTGCCGTTTCGCAGGGTCCGAAACATATAGAATCTAGCACTGCGCTTGCATGGTCCTATGTCGGCGAGATCATTGACCAAGTGCGACTCGTCGTCGGCGCAGTTCGGCACTCGGCGCGACCTCGCGCATCCAGGCGTCGAATCGGAGTGACTCTTTCCTGATGCCGCGCGGCCACAGCCGCTCCACCAGGAACTGCGCACCGCCCTCCTCCGGCGCCGCACTCTCATAGACGCGCTGGATTCGAAGCGTACCTCCTCGCTCCACCGGCTCGTACTTCGGAAATTGCCTCATTCGAGGTTGGGGCCGGCCGACATGGTTGTTCTCAGGGCCGGAGCGCAGACTCCGCCATGCACCAGTCGTAGTAGCTCCAATTGACCGCCTGGCGCGCCTGCATGGCTCGTAGCGCATACATGCGGGAGACGCACTGCGCATGGTTGCCCCCAGTTGCGGAAGCAGTGCCGCTTGTTGCTGCCCGTCCTCCCGCGCTCCCGCAGCCCGCAACGAGCAGGACGGTGCACGCTATTGGCAGGAATCGGAGGTTCATAGGTCAATTATCCCCGAATCAGAGGTCCCGAACTTGCATGGAGGAGACCCCGTCCTTCCCCATGCTATCATTCCATCATGCGTAACCTACTGCTTTTCATTGGTTTATTGTTTGCGTCGTGGTCCGCGTTCGCCGAGCGCCCACTACCCGAGGAGGGCGTTCGAGCCAAACTCGGCGGAAACCTCGCGCATCCGCTGGTTCAACTTGCCGGAAAGATCTATCGCATGTCGCCGGGGGGTATCATTCGAGACGAATTCAATCGCAAGCTCGTCCACGGCGATCTACCGGCGAACGTCGACGTGCTGTTTTTGCCGGATGCCAACGGAGAAATCGCGCGCATATGGATTCTGACGCCCGACGAGAAAACAGCGCTCGCGAGGCTGAGCCGCAGATAGGCGCGCGTTCCACCCAATAGTCGGAAACATCATGGCAGGGAAGGTTTACATCAAGACGTTCGGCTGCCAGATGAACGAGTACGACTCGGACAAGATGGCCGACGTGCTGCGGGAAGCCGAGGGCATGGCTCTGACCGCGGACCCTGCCGACGCCGACGTTATCCTGTTCAATACGTGCTCGATTCGCGAGAAGGCGCAGGAGAAGGTGTTCCACGATCTCGGCCGCGTCAAGCACCTTAAGCGCGAGAAGCCAGGGCTGCTGATCGGCGTCGGCGGCTGCGTCGCAAGTCAGGAGGGCGCGGCGATTGTGGACCGCGCGCCCTACGTCGACTTCGTTTTCGGCCCGCAGACTCTGCACCGTCTGCCGGATCTCATCGCGCAGCGGCGGCGCACTGGGCGCTCGCAGGTCGACATCTCCTTCCCGGAGATCGAAAAGTTCGACGCGCTGCCACCGCCGCGAGTGGAAGGTGCGAGCGCCTTCGTGTCGATCATGGAAGGGTGCAGCAAGTACTGCACGTTCTGCGTTGTGCCCTACACCCGCGGCGAGGAGATCTCGCGGCCGCTGGATAGCGTGCTGGTAGAGGTCGCCGGCCTCGCGATCGGCGGGGTGCGAGAGATCACGTTGCTCGGCCAGAACGTGAACGCCTATCGCGGCGCGATCGCTGCGGGCGACACGGCGGACTTCGCGCTGCTCCTCGATTACGTGGCAGCGGTTCCGGGTATCGAGCGCATTCGCTACACGACGTCGCACCCACGCGAATTCTCGCAGCGTCTCATCGACGCCTACGAGCGCATTCCGCACCTGGTGTCCCACGTACACCTCCCGGTGCAGTCTGGAGCGGACCGCATTCTCGCAGCGATGAAGCGCGGCTACACGGCGCTCGAATACAAATCCATCATCCGGCGTCTGCGCGCGGCCCGCCCGGATGTCTGCGTTACCTCCGACTTCATCGTCGGCTTTCCCGGAGAGACTGACGCGGACTTCGAAGCGACCTTGCGACTCGTCGAGGAGGTGCGGTTCGACGCCTCGTTTTCGTTCGTTTACAGTCCACGGCCCGGCACGCCAGCCACCGAGTTACCGAACCAGGTGACGCGCGAAGTGGCCGTCGCCCGCCTCGAGCGGTTGCAAAGTACGCTGGAATCCTACGCGCAGGCGATCAGTCAGACCATGATGGGCACTGTCCAGCGTGTGCTGGTCGAAGGACCTTCCCGCAAAGGTGCCGGAGAACTCGCCGGCCGCACCGACAATAACCGGGTCGTGAACCTTCGCGGCGATGCCCGCCTCATCGGCTGCTTTGTGGATGCGAAGATCACGGACGTTCTGCGCCACTCGCTGCGGGGCGAAGTCGTTCTTCTCGAAGCCGCCTGAAGGGTCCCCGCCGGGGAAGGTTCGCGGTAGTCCGCCCGGACTTCGCGTGAAATCTCCCGATCGCGTAGAATTGGCGCTTGTGCGTTCGGCTCGAATCCGGCGAGTGCATCCCCAACCCCTCGATATCACCCTACAGCCTCTCGACAATCGCCGCCTCGCGAATGTCTGCGGAGTGCTTGACGAGAACCTGCGGCAGATCGAAACCGCCTTTGACGTCGTCATCACGCGCCGGGGCGAGCGGTTCTCCCTGCACGGTCCGCCGTCCCTGACCCGCCTTGCCGGCGAAGCCCTGCAGCGCTTCTACGATCGCGCGGACGACGAGCTGTCCGTGGAAGACGTGCAGCTCGGTTTGATCGAAGTGGCGCGCAAGCGCGACGTGACGCTCGCGAACGAAAAGGGTCCGACTCTCCTTACTCGCCGCCCCGACCTTCATGGCCGAACGCCGCGTCAGGTCGAATATCTCCAGAGCATCCAGGATCACGACATCACGTTCGGCATCGGTCCCGCGGGCACCGGCAAGACTTATCTCGCAGTCGCTAGCGCGGTAGATGCCCTCGAACGCGATCAGGTGAAGCGCATCGTCTTGACCCGACCCGCTGTCGAGGCCGGCGAGCGGCTCGGTTTTCTCCCCGGCGATCTCGCCCAGAAGGTCGATCCCTATCTGCGACCGCTCTACGACGCCCTCTACGATCTGATGGGTTACGACAAGGTGGGCAAGCACTACGAGCGCGGCGTGATCGAGATCGCCCCACTCGCGTACATGCGCGGACGCACGCTGAACCATTCTTTCGTCATCCTCGACGAGGCGCAGAACACCACACCCGAGCAGATGAAGATGTTCCTTACGCGGATCGGGTTCGGCACCCGTGGGGTGGTCACTGGAGACGTGACCCAGATTGACCTCGCCCGCGGCCAGAAGAGCGGGCTGGTCACCGCGCACGAGATCCTGGGCACGGTCCGCGGTCTCGCGTTCGTCGAATTCACCGCCGACGATGTCGTGCGCAATCCTATCGTGCAGAGAATCGTCAATGCCTACGAGCAGTACGAGCGCGAGAAGGAAGACCATTAGCGGGCGCTTCGCCGTGCAGTACACCGTGCCACGCGCCGGCTTGCCTGCCGCGAGCCGTTTCCATGCGTGGGCGCGAGCCGCCCTGGAGCGTTCGGCAGAGGTGACTCTGAGGATCGTCGACGAGGAGGAAGGGCGCGCGCTGAACCGGCAATATCGGGGCAAGGACAAGGCTACCAACGTGCTCACGTTCGCGTACGTGGAGACGGAACCGCTCTCGGGCGACATCGCGCTGTGCGCGCCCGTGGTGGCGCGTGAGGCCAAGGAGCAATCGATCGCGCTCGACGCGCATTTCGCCCACCTTACCGTGCACGGCATGTTGCATCTGCAGGGCTATGACCACGAGAACGACCGCGATGCATCCGTGATGGAAGCCCGCGAATCCTGCATCGTCATGTCGCTCGGATACCCGGACCCATACGGCGTGAGGAGTGCGAAGTGAGGAGTTGGTGCCATCTGCCAGATGCGGATATCGAGTCCAATCTCGCCCTCGCGCTCAAGCTGGTCGGACGCGTCGGCGATGCGGTCGTCCATGCGCGAAACGCCTTCCGACACCGCACCGACCGGCGCTCCGCGAGCGCGCTCGTCGACTGTTTGAAGCTCGCACGCTTTGAAGCAACAGCCCCCGACCTGGAGGCGGATCTTGCTGCGCTCATCGCTTGCAGAAATACGGATAGGAATCGCGTTTCCCATGCCCGGGACGGGCGTTCCCGCGTCACCCCTCCTCTCCCCACCCTTTTCCGGCATTGATGGACGACGCCTCGAAACCCACCTGGCTCGAACGCATCGGCGCATTGCTGATGCGCGAGCCAGAAGACAAGGACCAGCTGGTCCAGACGCTCCACGCCGCCTACGATCGCAACCTGATCGACGCGGATGCGCTGGCGATGATCGAGGGCGTGCTGCAGGTGGCCGAGATGCAGGCGCGCGACATCATGATCCCGCGCTCGCAGATGGACGTGATCGACGTCGACGACGCGCCCGACAAGTTCATCCCCTTCGTGATCGAGACCGGCCACTCGCGTTTCCCGGTGATCGGCGAGAACAAGGACGATGTGCTCGGTATCCTCCTCGCGAAGGACCTGCTGCGTTACTACGCGGGCGAGGAGGAGTTCGACGTGCGCGAAATGCTGCGGCCCGCGGTGTTCATTCCGGAGTCGAAACGGCTCAACGTGCTGCTCAAGGATTTCCGCTCGAACCGCAACCACATGGCTATCGTCGTCGACGAGTACGGGGGAGTCGCGGGTCTCGTGACCATTGAAGACGTGCTCGAGCAGATCGTCGGCGAGATCGAGGACGAATACGACTACGACGAGCCGGGCGACGATATCGTGCCGGAGAAGGGCGGCGGCTTCCGGGTGAAGGCGATCACCAAGATCACGGACTTCAACGACGCCCTCGGCACCAGCTATAGCGACGAGGATTTCGACACCGTCGGCGGCCTCGTGATCAGCCGCTTCGGACACCTTCCGAAGCGCGGCGAGCAGGTTGCCCTGGACGGCCTCAACTTCCGCGTGCTGCGTGCGGACAGCCGTCGATTGCACGCGCTCCGGGTCGAGCGGATCAAGGAAGCCGTGTGACGGAGGCGGCGTCCGCCGTGCGCCCCCGCGGCACGCTGCGCACCGGCATCGGCAGTGTGCGTGGATTGCTCCCGGCATTCGGACTGGGTGCGCTCACCGTTCTCGGATTCGCACCCTTCCATCTTTTCCCGCTGCCGGTGTTGACCCTCGCGCTGCTCTTCGCGCTCTGGGAGCGATCGCCCGGTCAGCGCGCGCGTTTTTTCGTCGGATTCGCGTGGGGCCTTGGCTTCTTCGGTTGCGGCGTGTCGTGGGTCTACGTCAGCCTCCATACCTTCGGCGCGATGCCGGCAGCGCTCGCCGCACTCGCGACTTTCCTCTTCTGCGCACTGCTCGCGACATTTCCGGCGTTTGCCGGAGTCGCTACCGGCCTTCTGGGGAGCACCGCTGTCATCCGCGCTCTGCTCGCGTTTCCCGCCGCGTGGGCCTTCACCGAATGGATCCGAAGCTGGCTCTTCACCGGCTTTCCCTGGATCGCGGTCGGCTATTCCCAGGTTCCGTCCAGTGCGCTCGCCGGTTATGCACCGGTGCTCGGGGTATTCGGCGTGTCCCTGGCAACGGCGCTGTCGGCGGGACTCGCCTGCCTGGTGTGGCAGACACGGCGAAGCAGGAAGGCGATCCCATGGGGCGTCGCGCTGGTGGCGCTGTGGATCGGCGGGGTGGGGTTGAAACAGGTGCAATGGACCCAGCCCGTGGGCGATCCCCTCAGCGTGAGCCTGATCCAGGGCAACATTCCGCAGGAAATGAAATGGCGCGAAGACCAGGTGCGCGCAACGCTCGATACCTACCTGCGCCTGGTGCGCTCGGCCCAGGGGCGTTTGATAGTGCTGCCCGAGACTGCACTGCCCATGTATTACCAGGACGTCCCTCCGGAGTATCTCGAGCAGGTGACAGCCTATGCGCGCGAGCGTGGCGCCGACGTGCTGATGGGTCTTCCGGAATACGGCAGTCATTCCGCGGAGTACTTCAATAGTGTGCTCTCCTTCGGAACGTCGCCACGACAGGTCTATCGCAAGCACCACCTCGTGCCGTTCGGTGAGTTCGTTCCCTTCAAGGCGGCATTCGGCTGGTTCATCGAGATGGTCGCGATCCCACTCCTCGACTTCTCCCGCGGTGCGCTCGGCCAACCGCCGCTGGCCGTCGCCGGCCAGAAAACCGGGGTAAACATCTGCTACGAGGATCTCTTCGGTGACGAGATCATCCGCCAACTGCCGGAAGCAACCCTGCTCGTGAACGCGAGCAACGTCGCATGGTTCGGCGATTCCCTCGCGCCTGCGCAGCACCTGCAGATCAGCCAGATGCGGGCGCTGGAAACCAGTCGCGTCATGCTCCGCGCGACCAACACCGGCATGACCGCCGTGATCGATCCATCGGGGCGCGTCGCCGCCGTTGCCCGACCCTTCACGGAAACGGTATTGAACGCGGAAGTGCAGGGTCGCTCGGGCGCGACGCCTTTCGTGCGCTGGGGCAATGGCGCTGCATTGGTCCTCTGCAGCGCGCTCCTCTTCGTGGCTTTCCTGCGCCGCCGCTGATTCGCGTCGCCTGCGTTCCTTTTGCCGCGCGGAGGTTGCCGCCGGTAGAATCGCGCCTTTCCGCTTCGCGCGCCTGCCATCAACGCTGCCATGCTCTCCTTTCAACAGATCATCCTGCGCCTCCAGCAGTACTGGGACGAGAACGGTTGCGCGTTGCTGCAGCCCTACGACATGGAGATGGGTGCGGGCACGTTCCACACCGCGACGTTCCTGCGCGCGATCGGTCCGGAGCCGTGGAAAGCCGCCTATGTGCAACCCTCGCGGCGACCGAAAGATGGCCGCTACGGCGACAACCCGAACCGGCTGCAGCATTACTATCAGTACCAGGTCGTGCTCAAACCATCGCCCGAGAACATCCAGGATCTCTATCTGCGATCGCTCGAACGACTGGGGATCGATCCGCGCAGGAACGACGTCCGTTTCGTGGAAGACGATTGGGAGTCGCCAACGCTGGGTGCGTGGGGGCTTGGCTGGGAGGTCTGGCTGAACGGGATGGAGGTCACCCAGTTCACGTACTTCCAGGAAGTCGGCAGCCTCACCTGCAAGCCCGTCCTGGGTGAAATCACTTACGGACTCGAGCGCCTTGCAATGTACCTGCAGGGGGTCGAAAGCGTGTTCGACCTCGTCTGGACCGACGGTCTCACGTACCGCGACGTCTACCACCAGAACGAGGTCGAGCAGTCGATCTACAACTTCGAGCGCAGCAACGTGCCGCTCCTCTTGCAGCAGTTCAACGATTTCGAATCAGAAGCGAAACGCCTGATCGAGACGGGGCTCGCGTTGCCCGGCTACGAGATGGTCCTGAGGTGCTCGCACACGTTCAACCTGCTCGACGCCCGGGGCGCGATCTCCGTCACCGAGCGCGCCTCCTACATCGGTCGCGTACGCGCACTGTCGCGCCTCGTCGCGCAGGCTTACTACGAGTCCCGTAAGGCGCTCGGGTTTCCGATGTGCGCGCCGGAAGAAGTCATCGCCTGATTCGGCAGAGCCGCAATGACCGCCACGAAGGACACGCTTCTCATCGAGCTCCTCACGGAGGAACTGCCGCCGAAGTCTCTGTTCAAGCTTGCCTCGTGGTTTGCAGACAACATCCGAGAACGCCTGTTCGACGCCGCACTTCGTGAGGCGGATCACGATTGGATGGCGTTTTCGACACCGCGACGTCTCGGCTGTGCTCATTCAAGGTGTCCGCGACATGCAGCCCGAGCGCAAGATCGAACGCAAGGGTCCGGCGGTCGCCTCGGCGCTCGACCAGGACGGTAAACCGACGCCTGCGCTGCTTGGATTCGCCCGGTCGTGTGGAACTACACCAGATGGGCTCGAACGGCAGTCCGACGGCAAATCGGAGTACTTCCTCTTCCGCTCGCGAAAAGCCGGCGAACCTCTCTCCATGCACTTGGAGCAGATCGTTCGTGGCAGTATCAAGGCTCTACCCATTTCGAAGCTCATGCGCTGGGGAAATTCCGATGCTGAGTTCGCCCGCCCCGTGCATGGACTGGTGATGCTCCATGGGGGCCGTGTGGTACCCGGAACGGTGCTTGGCAAGGATAGTGGCAATCGGACCCAGGGGCATCGCTTCATGGGACGCGCAGACATCACGATCGCGCGAGCGAACGACTACGAAACGCTGCTCGAAACCGAAGGCCGCGTGATCGTGAATTCCTCGAAGCGCTACGCTGACATTAAGTCAAAGCTGGAGCAACGCGCAAAACGAGAGGGAGCAGAAGCAAAGCTCGGCGAACGTGGGGCATTGCTCGACGAAGTGACCTCGCTTGTCGAATGGCCCGCCGTCTACGCCGGTGAGTTCGAACCGCAGTTCCTCGCCGTACCGCAGGAATGCCTGATCCTCACCATGCAGCAGAACCAGAAGTACTTTCCGCTCTTCGACGAGGGCGGCAAGCTGCTGCCGAAGTTCCTGATCGTGAGCAACATGGAAGTCGACGATCCGTCCGCGATCATCGATGGCAATCAGCGCGTGGTGCGCGCGCGGCTGGCAGATGCGAAGTTCTTCTTCGATCAGGATCGCAAACAGCCGCTCGCGGAGCGCGTCGCCGGGCTCGGCAACGTTGTCCATCACAACAGGCTCGGGACGCAGCTCGATCGGGTGCAGCGGATCGCCAAGACCGCCACCATTCTCGCAGAGCGGCTCGGAGCGAACGCCGGTCACGCCGAGCGCGCCGCCTACCTGTGTAAGGCGGATCTCCTTACCGGAATGGTCGGAGAATTTCCCGAGCTTCAGGGAACGATGGGCATGTACTACGCGCGCCACGACGGCGAACCGGAAGCCGTCGCCCGCGCCATCGAGGAGCACTATCACCCCCGCTTCGCCAACGACACGCTGCCCGCCGACAACGTAAGCTCAGCGGTTGCCCTCGCGGACAAGCTGGACACATTGATCGGCATCTTCGGTGTCGGCCTCGCCCCCACCGGGGACAAGGACCCATTCGCACTCCGTCGCCACGGACTCGGCGTCTTGCGCATCCTGTTCGAGAAGGCGCTGCCCCTCGGCCTGATGGACCTCCTCACCCTCGCGAAGAGTCTGTTCCCGAAGGAGGTGCTGGCGGACAGCGTCGCGGTCGACGTGTATGCCTTCCTGTTGGAACGGCTGCGCAACTACCTGCGCGACCGGGATTACGATGTCCTCGATGTGGATGCTGTGCTGAGCCAGAATCCGACGCGCATCGATCGTGTACAGGCGCGGCTGGAGGCGGTCAGGAACTTCCGGCAGTTGCCCGAATCGGAGAGCCTCGCGGCGGCGAACAAGCGCATCCGGAACATCCTCAAGAAGGCCGAGCCGCCAGACAATCGAGCGGATGTCGCGCTCCTGGCCGAGCCCGCCGAGCGTGCGCTCTTCGAAGCGATGACGGCGCTCGAGCCGCAGGTCGCAGGCCTGATCGCGAACGAGGACTACGACGACACGCTTAGGCTGCTCGCGAGCGTACGCGAGCCGGTCGACCGCTTTTTCGACGAAGTGATGGTGATGTGCGACGAACCCCGGCTCCGCGCAAATCGCCTCGCCCTGCTGCGTCAGCTGAACGGTCTCATGAACCAGGTCGCCGACATCTCCAAGCTTGCGGTGTAGCGCGGAACGGGTAACGGAGCGCGCGGGAAGGGTAGAATCTCACCAATGATCTTGACGCTTCCCCCTTCTCCCTTGCCCCTTCGCTGATGAAGCTCGTCATCCTCGATCGCGACGGTGTCATCAACTTCGACAGCGCCCAGTTCATCAAATCGCCGGCGGAGTGGAAGCCGATCCCGGGCAGTCTCGAGGGGATCGCGCGCCTGAACCAGGCGGGATATCGGGTGGTGGTCGCCTCCAACCAGTCCGGCGTCGGGCGCGGCCTGCTCGACATGAGCACGTTGAATGCGATCAACGACAAGATGCACAAGGCGCTGTCGGTAGTGGGCGGTAGGATCGATGCGGTGTTCTACTGTCCGCACGCGCAGGAAGCCCGCTGCGCCTGCCGCAAGCCCCGGGCCGGCATGTTCGAGGAGATCGCCCGGCGCTTCAATGTCAGCCTCGCGGGCGTACCCAGCGTCGGCGACTCGATGCGCGACCTGCAGGCGTCCCACTCGATGGGTGCGCGTCCGTACCTTGTGCTGACCGGCAAGGGCGAGAGAACCGCCGAGGCCGGCAATTTGCCGGAGGGCACCGTTGTGGTGGCCGACCTCACGGAGGCGGTGAAGCGCATCCTGGCAGCATGAGGAGAATCTCCGCCGTCCTGCGCTCCATCGTGTTCCTGCTGCTTCAGGCCATCATCACCCCGCCCTACGCGATGCTGGCGATCGCGACCTCGCCCCTGCCGCGCCTTACCCGCTACCGCGTCATCAGCTGCTGGTCGAAGATCATGGTCTGGCTCGCGCGCCTCGTGCTCGGTATTCGCTGGGAGATCGATGGCCGCGAAAACATCCCGACCGCCCCAAGCATCGTCATGGTGAAGCACCAGTCCGCCTGGGAGACGATGGCGCTCCAGCTCTTTTTCCCGCCCCACGTCTACGTGCTCAAGCGCGAGTTGCTGCGCATCCCGTTCTTCGGCTGGGGTCTCGCCCTCATGTCACCGATCGCCATCGATCGAAACTCCGGCATGCGCAGCCTCAAGCAGACGCTGCAACAGGGAAGGGAGCGACTCTCGCAGGGCTTCTCCGTCGTGATCTTCCCGGAGGGAACGCGCGTTGCACCCGGCGTCCGCCGGAAGTATCAGGTGGGGGGCGCATGGCTCGCGTGCAAGGCGGGCGCCCCCGTTGTCCCCGTTGCCCACAACGCGGGCGAACTCTGGAGCCGCAACTCCCTGGTGCGCTTTCCGGGAGTGGTGCGAATGGTAATCGGCGCGCCGATCGACACGCGCGGCGTGGAGCCGGACGAGGTCATCCGCCGGGTCGAGGATTGGATCGAAGGACAGATGAGCGGAATAAGCTCGATGCCCGCGCAACCCGCATGAAAACCTGCGAGCGCATCGAAGAGAACCGCACGGCGCGTTTTGGCGAGTCCGAAGTAGGCTTCATTCTCCGCCGGAGCAGCATGCGACGCAGCGTCGCGCTCCAGATCGACGAGCGCGGCCTCACGGTAAGCGTGCCGTGGCGGTGTTCGGAGGGACGTCTGCAGCAAGTGCTGCGGGACGCAGAAGCCTGGGTGCTTCGCAAGCTGGCGGTATGGACCGGCGATCGGCCGCCGCCACCGATGTGGCGCAATGGCGAACAGCTGCCCTTCCTCGGTGCGTCGTTGACGCTGGAGGTCGCGGCTGCCGCAGCGCGGCCGCGCGCTGCGCGCCTGAACGATCGGCTGCTGATCGCGGTGCGGAACCCGACTGATCCCCTCGTGGTGCAAAAGCTCGCGACGAGATGGCTGCGGACCGAAGCTCTGCAAATCTTCGCCGCGCACAGCACGCGCCTTGCGCCGTTGATGGGAGTGGACGCCCCGCGGGTGTTCCTTTCCAGTGCACGCACGCGCTGGGGAAGCTGCAACGGCGACGGCTCGATCCGTGTGAACTGGCGTCTGGTGCAGGTGCGCGAAGCGCTGATCGAATACGTCATCGCCCACGAGCTCGCCCATTTCCGGGAGATGAATCACGGCGCACGCTTCTGGAGCCATGTCGCGCGGGTCTGTCCGGACTATCGGGCGCGCCGCACCGAGCTGAACGAGAGCGGTCGCCGTCTGCTGCTCCTGTCCGCGCCCTAACTCATCCAAAAGGCGCCGTATAATGCCCCCGATTATGGCTTCAGCCGTTTTGCGTACCCTCGCCCGTTTGCTCGTCCTCATCCTTCTCCTCCAGGGGTGCGGGATCAAGGGGCCGCTGTACATCCCAACAGCGGACCAGAAGCGGCAGGCGGAAGAGCGCAAGCAGCGCCGCGAAGCAGCGAAGCAGCGCGAGGCCGGCAAGGCGGCAGACGCAAAACGCGAGCAGACCGCACCTGCGGAAAAGCCAGCTGCAGCGCCCGCTGCGGCGGAAGAGGAAGTCGAGCCGGACGAGGACGAGACACCGCAAATGGAAGACTCGTTCGGACGCTCGATTCCCCCGCTGTAACGAACTTCGCCCCCGTGAGCCACATCAGTTATCGCGACGGCGTTCTTTGCGTCGAGTCCGTTCCCCTCACGAACGTGGCAGAGGCGGTCGGGACGCCCTGCTACGTGTATTCGCGCGCAGCGTTGACCGAGGCGTACGCGGACTACGTGCATGCCTTTGCCGGTCTGCAACCCATCATCTGTTACGCCTGCAAGGCCAATAGCAATCTCGCGATCCTCAATCTGTTCGCGCGCGTGGGCAGTGGCTTCGACATCGTCTCCGGCGGCGAGCTGGCGCGGGTGATCGCCGCGGGCGGTGCACCGGAGAGAATCGTCTTCTCCGGCGTCGGAAAATGCGCAGCCGAAATGCGTTTCGCTCTCGAACGGGGCATCCTCTGCTTCAATGTCGAGTCGGCGTCGGAGCTCGATCGGCTCGACCGGGTCGCTGCCGAAACGGGAAAGATCGCCCCCGTGTCCTTCCGGGTGAACCCGGACGTAGATGCCGGCACCCATCCCTACATCTCGACCGGCTTGCGGGAAAACAAATTCGGCGTGCCGCACGGCGAAGCACTCGAGCTTTATCGGCGGGCGCGAAGACTCGCGCATGTGCGCATCGTCGGCATCGACTGCCATATCGGTTCCCAGATCACCGAGCTCGCGCCGTACGTCGATGCCCTCGACCGCATTCTGGATCTCGTCGGCCAGCTTGCAGCCGAGGGAATCGAGCTCGAACACATCGACCTCGGTGGCGGTCTCGGAATCCGCTATCGGGACGAAACACCGCTCGCGCTTGCCGACTATGCCCGCGCGTTCGGCGAACGTCTGGGGGGACGGCGCGAGCGGCTCATCCTCGAGCCAGGCCGCTCCCTCGTCGGCAACGCAGGGTTGCTGCTCACGCGCGTCGAGTATCTGAAGCACGGCGACGCCAAACACTTCGCGGTCGTCGATTCCGCCATGAATGACCTCATGCGCCCGTCGCTTTACGGCGCTTACCACGAGGTCCTGCGCGTGTCTGAGCAGAGCGCAGCGCCGCAAGCGTGCTACGACGTGGTGGGGCCCGTGTGCGAGAGCGGCGACTTCCTCGCACGTGATCGCGACCTTGCGGTAGCGGAGGGAGACTTGCTCGCGATCATGTCCGCCGGAGCCTACGGCATGAGCATGAGCTCCAACTACAACACGCGTCCCCGCGCAGCGGAGGTGATGGCGGACGGCGCCGCGTGGCACCTCGTGCGCAGCCGTGAGTCGGTTGCCGAACTCTTCTCCCGCGAGCAGTTGCTTCCCTGATGCCCGCGTATTTCTCTTCTGCGTCGTTCTCCAATCTGTTGCATTCGCTGCACAACTGCCCGTGAAAACCGGACGAAAGGTGCATGAATTGTTGTGCGCCGTTCGGATACGTGCATACAATCCGCCAAGCGCGTGATGTCGAGGCTGTACGGATGATGTTTGCATGCGCGCTTTCGGCTGCCGACGATGAAACAAAGGTGGCGGATGGAAGGGTTCTCCGCAGAGGACCATAACAACTGGAGGCTTTAATGGCAGAAGCGAAATCGAAAACGAAGAAACCCGCGAGAAAGACCGCGGCGAGGAAACCCGCCGCGAAGAAGGCAGTGAGAAAACCCGCGGCCAAGAAGGCGACGACGAGAAAGCCGGCCGCGAAGAAGATCGTCAAGAAGGCGTTGAGGAAGGCCGCGCCGAAGAAGGCAGCGAGAAAGCCGGCCGCGAAGAAGACCGCCAGGAAGGCGGTCAAGAAGACGGCGCGGAAGCCTGCTGCAAAGAAAGCCGTCAAGAAAGTGGCGAAGAAGCCAGCACGCAAACCCGCAGCCAGGAAAGCAGCGCCCAGGAAGCCTGCGGTGAAGCGCGGCATGCGCAGAGCGCGGAGCGCTGCGGCAGTGGCCACGCCAACAACTGGCAGTGGCACGTAGGCGGCGTCCACACGGGAGCTGTCCGCCCTCGGGGGCGGATAGCTCCTGTTTCCCGCAGTCCCCATTTCCGATATCGCTCGGCCACGATACGGATTTTCGCGTCCGACCATCTTCTGCACCAACCGCTGCGGGCACCCATCTTCCGACCCTTGCCCTACGCCCTCACGCACCTCACGGCGCGACGACTCCTGAATTTCAAAGTGCGTCGGCACGCCGTTGAAACTGAGACTCCCGAATTTTCCGAGACGCGAACCGGTCCGCCGTCGCCGCCACACCGCGCCGAACACCGCGAAGGATTGGCTGGAATCTTGCTCTCGCGCTTCGCCGAATTCGTGTTCGGGTGGGTCGATGGACTTCGGTGCGGTGCTCTTGGATGTCCTGCGTGCTCTGTTGGCGGCGACGGTTATCGTTGCTCTCGGCTTCGCGCCGATCATCTGGCTGCTGCGCAAACAATTCTCCCGGCTCGAAGACCCTGCAAACCTGCTCCTGCACGGCGTGGTCGTATGCCGCAAAGAAGCGCTCGATGGTGTCGCCGATTGCATCGGCCGCTATCGGGACTCTGACATCTACCGCTACGTGACTTTCAAGGGAATGCGCTATGACTTCGAGCGCGTGGTGCCGCTGCCGAGATCTTTCCAGGTGGGGCCGCGAGAGCTGTTCGTAGAACCGGGCATCGTCTATGTCGCGCACGCCTGATCGCGAGGAAGGCTGACTGTGTTAGATCACTTGCTGGACCATTTCTGGGATGCGAGAGAACGCCGCTGCGCCCGCGATCCCGTATGCCAGGTACTGCGCCAGGAGGTAAAGAGCGTCGGCAAGGAATTCGAGGCGATGCCTTACGAGAATCTGCTCGAACCGACGCAACCGTTCTCTTTCTCACGCACGGTGGGCGGTGTCGAGATCTTTTTCAAGGCCGAGGCGTTTCAGGTTGACCGCAATGGCGACGTCCACATCTGGATCGACGCAGCAGCCCGAGGCTGTGCGCTCAGCTCGCAGCCGTCCTACCGATTCGTCAAGCGCAGGGACGGCAGCGTCTACTACTAGAGAACGTCGAGACGCCCGTTCGGGGTTTCCCGCTTACCTGGTTCTGCGCCTGCGCATCTCGTCCCGCAGGAACTTGAGAGACGGGGTGTGTCCGCTTTCGAACGTGCACAGGTGGAAGCGGGAAGGCTGGAACAACCGCGCCGGCTCATACAGCGTGAACCGGGGGGCGAAAGCATCAGCCACGAAGAACGCATTCGCGCCGGAAATATTGCAGGTCAGAAGTGCATACGCGAGCGGCTTCAGGGCCGAGACGTATGCCATCAACGACGCCCCGTGATAGTCGTCCCCACTCCAGATGTGCTTCGGATCGTACTCGACGCAGACTTCGAGCGGCGGGGGAAATTTCGCGTTGTACTCCACGCAGATGACCCGCGGGCGGAATACTCCTAACGCCGCCATCATCACGTGCAAGTCATTGCCGTCGATATCCACCGAGAAGAAATCGATCTCACGGGTACCGAGACGCTGCAGCCAGTCCTCCGCGAGCGCCGGCACGTTCTCGCGGGTGATGAAAGCCTGTTCGGCCAGGAGATCCGGCGTGGCGCCAACCTCGGCGCGAATCGATGCGATCCGATCCGCTCTGCCATCGACCCAGACACCGCGCCATCCGCCGAGCAGCAGCGCATGGGTATTGTTCTCCGTCCCGTTGCCGGAACCGATCTCGATGAACGTGCTGCCGCCGCCAATACGCTCGAAGATGGCAGCGATGATGCCGTCCTCGTCGGTCTGTGAGTAGACCTTGTAACCCCGGAGCAGCAGGTTGTCCGGCATGTCCCGGCGGATCTGCTCACGCACGCGAGCGATCTCGTGGGACATGGCCGCCTGTTTGAGGACGGGATCCGTAACGCGTTTGCGAAATATCTTGCGGAACACCTTGGCCATGGTCTCTTCAGGAACCCGGTGTGAGGCGAAGCGCCGTGCGATAAGGCCGCGACGCAAAAGTCCGACATTCTAGTGCGAGCGCCGCCCGCGCGGTCAAGACGACTGCTGTTGCACAAAGATGGCGACGGCAGCGTCAATGCCCGATGCAGATCTTTCCGAATTGCCTTCCGCTCGCAAGGTGCTCGAGCGCCTCGTGCAACTCCCCAAACTCGTACACCCGGTCGATCGTGGGGCGCAGTTCGTGCAAAGCCATTGCGCGCCCCATCGCCTCGAAATCGTCGCGACTCCCGACCGTGATCCCCTGCAGCCGAACGTGCCGCGAAACGATCAGCCCGAGCTTCGCTTCCAGCGCGCCGCCGGACAGCACGCCGATCATGCTGATCGTACCGCCCGTCCGGATCGCGCGCAGCGATTGAGAAAGCGTCTGTTGGCCGCCGACCTCGACGACGTGGTCGACGCCGTCTCCGCCCGCCATCTCTCGCGCGCGCCTGCCCCACTCCTTGGTCACGCGATAGTTGATGACCTCGTCGGCACCCAGGGCCCTTGCCCGCGCGAGCTTTTCGTCGCTCGACGAGGTGACGATCACGCGCGCGCCGAGCGTCTTCGCGAACTGCAGCGCGAACAACGAAACGCCACCCGTCCCCTGCACGAGCACCCTATCTCCTGCTTTCACACGGCCTTCGGTCACCAGTGCGCGCCACGCGGTGACCGCTGCGCACGGCAGGCTTGCCGCCTCCGCGTCTGTGAGATGGGCTGGTACGTGACCCGCGCTTTCCTCCGAAATCACCATGTACTCGGCCATCGTGCCATCGAGTTCACAGCCGAGGCTGCCCGACAATCTCCCGCTGTCAGGCTCACCACCTGTCCACGAGGGGAGGACAATCGGGCACAGGCGATCGCCGAGGTCGGCACGCGTCACCCCGTCGCCGATCGCGTCGACGACGCCGACACCATCGGAGAGCAGAATCAGCGGCAGCTTTTGCTGGCGAAGTCCGTAACCCCGGATGGGCACGAGGAGGTCACGGTAGTTGAGTGCGGACGCGCGCATCCTGATGCGCACCTGACCCATGCCCGGAAGTGGCTCTGGCCGCGTGGCGAGGCGCACGTTGTCCATCGACCATGCGTCTTCGACCTGAAAAACGCGCATCACCGACTCTCCTCGCGGTCGCCTTGAAGACGGAGCGGCGGAGCACCGCCCGAATTTTGGAGTCGCACCGCATCGACCGGCGCGTGGGCAAATTGCGTCGGACCTTCCGCGATGAACTGGTCGATGTCTTCGAGCACTGGGGCACGATGCTGGTAAGGCTTTGCAAGCACTCCTACGATTTCGACGTGGTTAAGGTCAGGATAGCCCACCGGTGTGACGCGCCCCCCCACGGCGTGGATACGCTGCGCGAGCCGCTTCGAGTTGGCAGGCAGCACGAAGGTATCGCGCTCGCTGTAGAGAACCAGTGCACGCGGTGAATCGATCGCGACGAAGTTCACGGGCTGCGTGGCCGCAGGGTCGGGAGCCGCGCCGAAGACCTTGTCGAGCGTGCCGCCGCTCGTGAGAGGAAGGAAATCGTAAGGGCCGGCGAGACCGATGAACCCGACCACCTGAGCGCTGCTGCCGCCGGCGGCTTTGAGGTAGCGAGGGTCAAACGCCAGCATGGCAGCGTTGTAGGCGCCCGCAGAATGCCCCATCACATAGATCTGCCCGGGATCGCCGCCGTAACTGCCGATGTGGTTCTGCACCCAGGTTACGGCCGCCGCGCCATCTTCGAGAAAAGAGGGAAATCTCACCTCGGGGTAAAGCCGGTAATCAGGAATTGCGACGACCAAGCCCTTCGAGGTGAGCGCTTCGGCCACGAACTTGTAGTCGCCCCGGCCACCTCTCTGCCACGAGCCTCCATAGAAGAACACCACCACTGGAGCAGGACCGCTCCGAGCTTTCGGAGTGTACACATCGAGCTTCTGGCGCGGATGCGCACCGAAGGCATGGTCGCGGCTCTCTTCAAAGCCGTCATCTGGAATGCTGGCGTTGAGGAAAGCGAGCTGCGAGCAGCCCGCCACGATCAGCGCAAGCACGGTCGCGACGAACGCGCCCGTCAACCGGCGAATCGGTGTGGGCGGCAAAGAGGCGGTCATGAGCGATCGTTCCGCCATTCTCAGAGAAGGAACAGCGTCGCGAGGCCCAGAAAGATGAAGAAGCCACCGCTGTCAGTCAGCGCCGTGATCATGACACTTGCACCCACCGCGGGATCGCGCCCGAGCTTGTACATGACGAACGGGATTAGAACGCCGGCGAGTGCCGCGAGCAGCAGGTTGAGCGTCATCGCCGCCATCATCACCATGCCGAGCTTGACCTTGTTGTATAGAAGGAACGCGAGCACGCCCAGGATCGTCCCCCAGACGAGGCCATTGATGAGTGCGATGAGGAGTTCCTTGCCGAGCAGCTTGCGCGCGTTGACAGCGGTGATCTGTCCGAGCGCGAGCGCACGCACGATCATCGTGATGGTCTGATTGCCGGAGTTGCCCCCGATTCCCGCGACGATCGGCATGAGGGCGGCGAGGGCGACGACTTTTTCGATCGACCCTTCGAAGGCGCCGATCACGCGCGACGCGATGAAAGCCGTCACCATGTTGATCGCAAGCCAAGTCCACCGGTTGCGCAGGCTGTTCCAGACCGGCGAGAAGATATCCTCCTCTTCCTTCAGCCCCCCCAGCTTGAGCAACTCGGCAGCTGCGGTGTCCCGGATGTAATCCATGACCGCCTCCACGGTCAGCCGTCCGATCAGCTTGCCGGCGGGATCCACAACGGGAGCGGAGATCAGGTCGTAGCGCTCGAACGCCTCTGCCGCCGGGTGCGCGTCGTCGTCCGGCAGGAAGGTAATCACGTCGCGCTGGACGAGTGCGCCCACGCTCATCTCCGGCTCGTTCAGCAGCAACTGATTGAGCGGCAGAATTCCGCGCAGGGTGTTCTTGCGATCCACCGCGAACAGAGTGTCGGTGTGGATCGGCAGCTCGCCGATGCGGCGCAGATAGCGAAGGACAACTTCGAGGGTCACGTCCTCGCGGATGGTGACCATGCCGAAATCCATCAGCGCACCGACCGTGTTGTCGGGATACGAGAGCGCGGCGCGCAGCTGCTCGCGTTCGTCGAGCGGCAGCAGGTTGAAAACGTCGGCGATGACCTCGCGCGGCAGGTCGGGCGCGATGTCCGCGATCTCGTCGCTGTCGAGCTGCTCGGCCGCCGCCACCAGCTCGTCCCGGTCCATGTGCGCGATGAGGGTTTCACGCACCGGCTCCGAGACTTCGAGCAGGATTTCGCCGTCGCGCTCGGCCCTGACGAGATCCCAGACCTGGAGCCGCTGGTCGAGGGGCAGCGCCTCGAGGATGTAGGCCACATCGGCCGGGTGCATCTGGTTGAGCTTGCGCTCGATCTCGACCAGATGCTGCTTGTGAACGAGGTTCTCGACGAGGTCGCGGCGGGGGCCGGGTTGGCGGTGAACCATCTCCTCGACGACCTTCTGCTTGCCGAGCAGCGTGACCACCTGCTGCAGCAGGTCCTGCACGTTGCCAGCTTGTTCTTTGACCTCAGACATGGCGCGACGGATGCGGGACGGGGGGTCGGCAAAGCCGACATTCTAGGCAATCCACTCCAGTGCCGCGCGAGGATTTGCCTGCGAGCTTCATTCTTCCACAACGCATGAAGCAGACGTTCAGGGGACCTCGGCAGCGCTCATGCGGGTGAGGATCAGGCGGCTCTTCCGAAGGATCCAGGGTGTTGAGCGACTGCGATCATAGAAGCGGGGATTCGGCACGATCGCCGCGAGCCAGGCAGACTGCTCGGCGCCCAGATTCGCCGCACTGGTGCGGTAATAGTGCCGCGCGGCGGCCTCGGCGCCGAAGACGCCGTTGCCCCACTCGATCACGTTCAAATAGATCTCCAGAATGCGGCGTTTGCTCATCACCGCTTCGAGCATGACCGTGATGATTGCCTCCTGGGCCTTGCGCCATGGGCTGCGCGCACCGGACAGAAAGAGATTCTTCGCGAGCTGTTGTGAGATGGTGGACCCGCCGGCCACGACGTGCCCTTTCTCCAGGTTCTTCTCGTGGGCCTTCTCGATGGCCTCCCAGTCGAAGCCTTCGTGGTCGGCGAATTTTGCGTCTTCGGCGGCGATCACGGCCCGCTTGAGATGAGTCGAGATGCGCTCGTACGGGACCCATTGATGCTGCAGCTCCGCCTTCGGGTCTGCCTCGCGCAGGCGGGACATCTGCGCTCTCATGAAAGCCGTGCTGTCCGGATTGCGCGCGGTCCACCACCACACGTGCGCGAAGATCCAGAGTTGATAGAGCAGAACCAGCGCGACGACGATGCACAGCGTCTGCAGCAGAAACCTGGCGGGAGCCGAGCTCATGCAGAGGGAACGCGCTTACTGGAACATCAAGGCACCGACACCACGGGTCACGGGCCGCGCAGCATGGCGATGACGGACGCCGTCTGAGGGCGCACGCCGCGCCAGAGGAAAAACGACTCGGCTGCCTGCTCCACGAGCATCCCGAGTCCATCGGCAAGGCACGTCACACCCCGGTGGCGGGCGACCTGCAGGAACGCGGTCAATGCCTGACCGTACATCATGTCGTAACACAGCGCAGCGTGCGCGAACACGCTCGCGGGCAGGGTTGGGACGTTGCCCTGGAGACTCGCGGCGGTTGCATTGACGACAATGTCGAAGCTGCGCTGGCCGAGCGCGTCGTATCCGCCGCCCTCTACCATCCTCCACCGGGCGAACAGTCGTGCGAGCGCGACCGCTTTGTCGGCAGTCCGATTGGCGACGGTGACAGACGCGGGCGCACGAGCGAGAAGCGGCTCCAGCACACCGCGGGCGGCACCCCCTGCGCCCATCACCAGAATGCGCTTGCCGGCGATCCCGATGCCAAGGTTGATCTCGATGTCGCGGATGAGGCCGATGCCGTCGGTGTTGTCGCCCACGATGCGCGCACCCTCAAAGCTCAGCGTGTTCACGGCCTGCGCTGCCCGTGCCCGCGCCGTGGTTTCCGTAGCAAGTGCGAATGCCTCGACTTTGAAAGGCAGGGTCACGTTGGCGCCGCGGCCGCCCGCCTTGTGAAATGCGTCGACAGCGTCCGGAAACCCACCCAGCGGAGCGAGCATGGCATCGTAAGAGATGTCCTGCCCGGTGCTCCGCGCGAACGCCTCGTGGATTGCTGGCGACTTGCTGTGGGCTACGGGATTGCCGAAAACGGCATAGCGGTCGGGCATGGGCTGACGGTTAAAGTCGGCGAAGCGCAGCGGCGGCGCTCACCCGAAACAGGCACGGCGCCGCAGCCTATTGGCTCACCAGTTCGTCCGAGCGGGTGAAGGTCCAGGTGCGGGTGATGGTGAGAATATCCGTGTCCTTGGCGATGTCGGGGGGAAACGGTGCGTAGGGTCCGGCGAGTGCGACTATGCGCCGCGCGGCGTCGTCGAGCACCCTCTGTCCAGAGGGCCGGTTGACGTCGATGCTCTCGATGGAACCATCGGACTTGATCGACACGGTGAGCTGCAGGCTGCCATAAATCTTCTGCCGTCGCGCCTGCTGCGGATAGTTCATATTGCCGATGCGCTCGACCTTCGCACGCCAATCCTCGACGTAGCGTGCGAAGCGGAATTCCTTCGCGCGCGATCCAACGTAATTGCGCCGGGGCCGCTTCGAGTACGCATCGAGGTTGCGATCGATCTCGGCCTGAAGGCGCGCCGCCTCGACGCTGCGGGCGATGAGGTCCGCTGCGTTGGGCCGCAGCATGGCTTCCCGCGCCGGTTGCGGATCGTTCTTGAGTTCGGGCTCGAGGGGAATCGTGTTCCTGGATTTGTTGCTGGTCAGCTTCTTCTTCGCCTGTTCCTCGGTCGACTCCTGCTTCTTTGCCGAGACAGTGACGTCGGTGAGGCTCTGTTCCCGCTGCTGAGAGGGAAGCGGCGTCTTCGCCCGGCGCGGCGCATCGGTGTTGCCGCCGCCGTCGAGGTTCGCCTGCGCGAGAATTTCGGCCTTCTTCGGCGCCAGCGCCGAGCGCGCGTTCACCAATACCACCTCGAGGGTGGGCTGGTAGAGGTCCGACATCTTGCTGCGCGGGTCTATGAAATGAACCTTGAGGAGAATGGCGTGGAGCAGAATCGAAACGCCGATCGCCACCACCAGCGTGCGGTTCGCGGGGTCGAACAGCCAGGAATCCTGGAAGGAGAAAGCGTTCGCTGCGGGAAGCGGCGGTTGGAAAAGGCGCGCCTGGTCGGGCATCGCGTGGTTGCGCGAATCACTAGGCGAGGGTCGTCTGCGCGACACGGTCTCGAAGCTCTGGGGGTCGGGGAGCATAGCTCGCTATTTTAGCGAGTTAGGGCGCGCTCTGAGCAAGCCGCATGCCCATGGCGCTGCCGGACCCCCTAAGCTGCGGCCTGGGCGAGCCGCGCGCGGTATTGGCAGGCGATCGAAAGGTCGATGAGATCGATCGCGCCGATCTCGACCTCCACCCGGGTCATGGGTGGCAGATCCGGCAGGGAAGGTACCTTCACCATGAGGGGCAGCGCGTCGAGCTTCACCAGATTCTCCCGCGCGATCGTGGCGCCGGAGACCTCGACCCGCTCCTGAAGCAGCCAGCGCAGGCACCAGTAACGCTCCATGGAGCGCTGGAAGTCGGTGTAGGCGCTGTTGGTGACTTCGAAATCCCGCATGACGGCGATCAGGGTTTCGGATCCCCTGCCGTAAGGTGGCGCTGTCTGCGTCAGCACAGCCAGAAGCTGCCGCTGGTTGACCAGGTCG
Source organism: uncultured beta proteobacterium (assembly GCA_963747225.1). GTDB lineage: Bacteria > Pseudomonadota > Gammaproteobacteria > Burkholderiales > JAEUMW01 > JAEUMW01. The sequence continues at coordinate 83,698 of CAVVES010000018.1, forward strand.
ATGTAGCGCCGCAACGGAGAGCTCGCCCACAGATATTGATCCACGCCGAGTCCGTCGTGGGGCGAGGGCACTGTGGAAAGCTTCACTGGCCCTCCCGACTGCGCGCGGTAGATGCCCGGCGCTCCGTGCTCCGCCAGCGTTCGTCCCCATTCGGTATTGACGAATATCATCAGCTCGGCCACCAGCTTGTCGATGGGCGAGCCGCGTCGGCGCTCGACGATGCGCACCCGGTCTTCATCCACGTAGAAGCTGTAGTCCATCGGCAGCAGCCGGGGCTGCTCGGGCCGACCGCGGCCGGCTTCGAGCACGCATGCGAATTCCCACAGCAGCCGGATCTCGCGCCCATGGCTGTGGGCGATCTCGTCTGCCTGCAACGCCTCTTCCGCGAAGGCACGCTCGAGGGCATCGTGGCGCAGGTTCGCGCTGACCGGCACGCGCTCCAGCCTGGTCGACGTCGAAAGCAGCGTGAGGTCGGGACGCAGCTCCACATACAGGGACACCGCGGGCGCTGTGCGTCCTTCGGCAAGGGTGAAGCGATTGATCGTCGCTTCCGGCAGCATCGTGATCTTGTCGCCGGGCATGTATACGGTCGACAGGCGCTCCGCCGCCTCCCGATCCAGCGCCGAATCCGCGGGAACGCCAAGGGCGGGGGCTGCGATGTGCACGCCGACGCGCCAATTGCCCCCCGGCAGGCGGGTCACTGAGAACGCGTCGTCGATCTCGGTCGTGGTGATGTCGTCGATGCTGAACGCTGCGACCTCCGCCAACGGCAGATCATCGCTGCTCGCGAGATCAGCCGACGGCGGGTGGTCGGTGCCATGGGGAAAATGCTCGAACAGAAAGCGGTTGACGTGGAAGTCGCGGGTTGAAGGAATCGCCCCGCATTTTTCGAGCAACCGCAGTGGCGCAAGCTTGGTCACTACCGTCGCTGCTTCAAGCGCCTTCACTTCCACCGATGTGCGGTCCGGTCGATAGAGCAGCATCGGCAACGTCTCGGCGAATTCTGGCGGCAATTCGAAGCGCGCGAGCTGTTCGACGTAGCGTGCCTGCTGCAGCGCCTGCTGCCGCTTGCGCTCGACGCTTGCAAGGGCCGCCTTCAGCGCGTCCGCAGGTGCCGCCTTGTAGCGTCCACGCCCCTTCTTATAGAAGTGGATCGGCGATTCGTGCAGGCGCAGAAGCAGCGCGGCGGATTCGAGCGGTCCCGGCGCGTGGCCAAAATATTCGCGGCCGAGCGTGTCGAACGCGAACTCCTCGGTGCCGCAGCACTGCCAGAGAAAGTCGATGTCGATCTCGGCGACCAGCTCGTGCGCCCGATCCATGAAGCCGTGCACGCCGGGTTCACCGAAGCGGAACATCACCTGCGCGGCTTTCACCTTGGCGCGCTTGCCATGGGCCGTTTCGATCTGCAGCGACGTGCTGTTGTCGGCGAGGATCGAACCGACGCGGAAGCTGCCTTCTTCCTCGTAGAAAACGTGCATGGTGGGTGGCGTTGCGGGAGTGGGCAACCCGCCTTTCGGCGGAATCGGACCGGGGCGGAAGAGCGCTGTAGGTCCGTCGGGAGGCGCGAATTATACCCGAGGCGGCGGCACAGCGACGCCGCAGAAACGCAGCGTCTCGTCGAGATAGGCAGGAAAGGTATTCAGGCTGTGATCACCACCTTCGATCACGAGCCGGCGCGCGCCGGAGTACTTGTCCACTGCCTGTCGGTAGTCGAGCACCTCGTCTCCCGTGGTGACGATCAGGAAATAGCGCAACGGATCCACGAGCCGCTCCACCTCGAGCGCGCGCAGTTCGACGAGATGGCGTGCCTCCACGACGATCTCTTCCCCCGTGTACAGATTGCGCTGGGTTCCGACGTAGTGGTGCAGAAGGTCGTAGGGCCGCACGGCGGGATTCAGCAGCACGGTCTTGAGACCGAAGCGCTCGGCGACATGGGTGGCGTAATACCCACCCAGGGAGCTGCCGATCAGCGCTGCGTCGCCGTTCGCGGCGTGCACGGCGGCCTCAAGCGCGGCCACCGCAGCGGTCGGATCACCGGGCAGCTTCGGGCAGGCGAATGCGCCCGGCCGCCCCAACTCCGCGAGCCGCGCCGCGATCAGCCGCGCCTTGAAGGATTGCGGAGCACTCAGGAAGCCATGGACATAGATGATCGTCATCGACCTTTCAGTCGTAGGGTAGTGGACTCATCACTTGTGCCAGCGCGACGCTGCAGCGAATTGGCGACTCAGGACACGGGCGGCCTTACTGTCGGGTGAGTCGGGTGAGCAGTTTTTCGTGGATGCCGCCGAATCCGCCGTTGCTCATGATGAGCACGTGGTCGCCCGACTTGGCTTCGCGCGCGATCGTCTCCACCAGCGCACCGACGTCATCCGCCGTCGAGCACTTCGCGCCCAGCGATGCGAGCGCGCCGGCGGCGTCCCAGCCGAGGTTCCCTGTATAGCAGAACACACTTTCTGCGCGGTCGAGGCTGGCCGCGAGGCTGTCCTTCCACACGCCGAGCTTCATGGTGTTGGAACGCGGCTCGAGCACGGCAATGATGCGGGCACCGCCCACCCGGCCGCGCAATGCTTCGATCGTGGCGTCGATGGCGGTGGGATGGTGAGCGAAATCGTCGTACACCGTGATGCCGTTCACGACCCCGCGCACTTCGAGCCGTCGCTTGACGTTGCGGAAGGCGCCGAGCGCTTGCACACCCTGTGCGACCGGCACGCCTGCGTGTCTCGCGGCCGCGAGCGCGGCAAGCGCATTCATCCGGTTGTGTTCGCCCGCCACGTCCCAGATGGCCGTACCCTGAGGCAGGCCGCCAAGCAGAACTTCGAAGCCGTCGCGCGTCGCATGCGCGCTCCACCCCGTCTCGACTCCGAAGCGCTCTATCGGCGTCCAGCACCCGCGCTGAAGCACGCGCTCCAGGTTCGCGTCGCGCCCGTTCGCGACGACGAGTCCGTTGGCAGGCAAGGTGCGCACGAGATGATGGAACTGCGTTTCGATGGCCGCGAGATCCGGAAAGATGTCGGCGTGGTCGAACTCCAGATTGTTGAGGATCGTCGTGCGCGACCGGTAATGCAGAAATTTGGAGCGCTTGTCGAAGAACGCGGTGTCGTACTCGTCGGCTTCGATCACGAAGAAAGGGGAGTCGCCGGGACCGACCCGCGCCGATAACCCGAAATTCTGCGGAATGCCGCCGATCAGGAACCCGGGCTGCAATCCTGCGTGATCGAGAATCCACGCGAGCATGGACGACGTGGTCGTCTTGCCATGTGTGCCCGCCACCCCAAGCACCCATTTCCCCTGCAGGATGTTTTCGGCGAGCCACTGGGGCCCGGACGTGAAGCGCAGCCCCCGGTCGAGAATCGCTTCCATCAGTGGATTGCCGCGGGTGACGACGTTGCCGACCACGTACAGGTCAGGATTCAGCGCGATCTGGTCCGCGCCGAAACCTTCGATGAGCTCGATACCCTGCTCGTTGAGCTGCGTGCTCATGGGGGGATAGATGCCGGTGTCGCAACCGGTGACGCGGTGGCCTGCCGCGCGCGCAATGAGCGCAAGGCCGCCCATGAACGTGCCGCAGATGCCGAGAATGTGGATGTGCATGGAATCGAACGTTGAGGAGGCCGGACGGGAACGCGGGGTCAGCAATAATCACGCCGCCAGAGCGGCGCGCATTGTAGCCCTCCGAACCCGCGCGCGCATGTTTTGCTGCGCATCCGTGTCACCTGCTCTCGCCCGAGCTTTCGCGCAGAGCACTGCGTCAATTCTCGTCGAGCGACAGCGATTGCTCCAGGTGACTGATGTCTCCCCACTCGCCAATGCGCCACTTCCCTCTCTCAAACGTGAGGTGATTGACGCTCGCGTTGAGCAGCGTGAAGGCCCGCGGTCCGCACAGGGGCAGGCCGGCAGCGTGACGATAGACCTGGTCGAGGACGCCACCGTGCGCGACCACCACGGCACGCTCGCCCGCATGGCGATGCGCCAGCTCGTGGATGCACGCGAGGACGCGCGCAGCAAACTCGCGGGCACTCTCGCCGCCGGGGATCACGTAGTCGGGATCCTCGGACTTGTATCCGGCGTAGACCGCCGCCATGGTCGCCTCGACCGTGGCCTTGTTCACGCCCTGCAGCACCCCCAGATGGCGCTCGCGCAGACGCGCATCAGTCGCCACGGCGCGGCCCGTGAGCGTGCCGACGCGCCGAGCCGTCTCGAATGCCCGCGCAAGGTCACTCGAATACAGCGCATGAACGGCTTCGCCTGCGAAGCGCGCGGCGAGCGCGTCCGACTGCGCGCGTCCGACATCGTTCAAGGGCACGTCCTCGTGCCCCTGCAGGCGTCCGTCGAAGTTCCAGTCGGTCTCCCCGTGGCGGATCAGAATCAGCTGGGAGAGCCTGCGGTTGGATCGTATGCTCATGGCTTGCCAGTTGGGTATCGCGGAACGGAAACCGGTGTGCCGGGTCGCCCAAAACGGCGGCCCGGAGCGGCAAAGGGCGCTATTCTGCCACGGGCAAGCGTTTTCACAGAGCACGGCGTATAGACCGCGATCCACGCGGCCCCGTTCTCTGGTATTGCCCAGCGTTTCGCGCTATTGTGGGGAAGCAATGAGAGTCGCACAGCGACCGTCGGTGCACGGAACAAAGGGAGGGAGGTTGCATTGAAAGTCGCGCTATTCATCCCCTGCTTCATCGACGCCTTTTTCCCCGAAGTCGGCATCGCCACCCTCGAGCTGCTCGAGCGTTTCGGGTGCGAGGTGGACTATCCCCTCGACCAGACCTGTTGCGGCCAGCCCATGGCCAACAACGGTTGTGAGGACGACGCCGCGGGAGCCGAGGCGCTGTTCGTGAAGAACTTCGCCGGCTACGACTACATCGTCGCCCCCTCCGGCAGTTGCATCCACCACGTGCGCGATCACTTTACGGCGATCGAGCAGACCGAAGTGGTGAAGCGGGTCCGTGCGAACGCGTATGAGCTCGTCGAATTCCTGCACGACGTGCTGAAGGTCGATACGTTCCCGTGGGCCGAGTTCCCGCACAAGGTCGGGCTACACAATAGCTGCGGTACCCTGCGCGCGCTGCGCACGGCGAAGATGTCGGAGATCAACGAACCGTACTTCTCGAAACCGATGGACCTCCTGAACAAGGTCAAGGGCATCGAGTTCGTCATGCCGAAAAGGCCGGACGAATGCTGCGGCTTCGGCGGCACGTTTTCGGTGTTCGAGGAGCCGGTCTCGGCGAAAATGGGCTACGACAAGGTGGCCGATCACAAGAACGCCGGTGCGGAGTACATCGTCTCCGCGGATTCGTCGTGCTTGATGCACCAGAAGGGCTGCGCCGGGCGCCTGGGGCTGGACATCCGGTTCATCCACATCGCTCAGATCCTGAATGGAGCGCACGAATGAGAGTGAAGCGCGTCGATCACGCGGAGGCGGCATCCGAGTTCATCGCTTCGAAGGAGCACGTCGACTTCCACGACCACCGCCTCTGGGACCTGCGCAAGAAGCGGGACCGCGAAACGGAGGCGATCGCCGAATGGGAAGAGCTGCGCTCCCTCGCCTCCGCGATCAAGGAGAACACGCTTTCGCATCTTGCCGATTACCTCCAGGAGTTCGAGCAAAACGCCATCATCAACGGCGTGAAGGTGCACTGGGCAGTCGACGCCACCGAGCACAACGAGCTCGTCCTCGAAATCCTGCGCGCGCGCGGCGCGAAGACGCTCGTCAAGGCAAAATCGATGCTGACCGAAGAATGCGAAATGCGTCCGTTCCTCGAAAAGCGCGGCATCGCGATCATGGAGACCGATCTCGCGGAGCGCATCCAGCAGCTCGACGACGAGCCGCCGAGTCACATCGTGGTGCCATCGGTGCACAAGCTGCGTCAGGATGTCGCGAAGGTCTTTGCGCGCACGATCGGAACCGACGGCAACAACAGCGATCCGCACTATCTCGCCGAAAGCCAGCGCCAGGACACGCGGCCGCACTTCGTGCGCGCCGAGGCCGGCATGACCGGCTGCAACTTCGCGGTCGCGGAAACCGGCAGCGTAGTGGTCTGCACCAACGAAGGCAACGCGGACCTGAGCGTCAACTTGCCGCCGCTCTTCATCGCGTCGATAGGGATCGAGAAGCTGATCCCGCGCGTGAAGGATCTGGGCGTGTTTATCCGCATGCTGTCGCGCAACGCGCTCGGCTCGCCGATCACCCAATACACAACGCACCTGCGGGCTCCGCGTCCCGGCACCGAGATGCATTTCGTGCTCGTCGACAACGGCCGCGTCGAGCGGCTCGGAATGGAGGACTTCTGGTATTCGCTGAAGTGCATCCGCTGCGGCGCGTGCATGAACACCTGTCCGGTGTATCGGCGCAGCGGGGGGCTAAGCTATGGCGCGACGTACTCGGGCCCGATCGGCGTGATCATCGATCCGACGTTCAACCTGCGCAAATACAGCAATCTGCCCTTCGCATCGACGTTGAACGGCAGCTGCACCAACGTGTGTCCGGTCAAGATCAACATCCACGAGCAGATCTACAAGTGGCGACAGGTAATCGCGGCGCGCGGCCAGCTTCCGTTCGTGAAGGAGCAGGCGATGCAGGCGGCGGGCAAGGTGCTGGCCAGTCCAAAGCTCTATCGTGCCGCGGTGGAGGGTACCAATGTCGCAAGCACGCACCTGCCGCGATTCATGATGTACTCGCGCTTCAATGCGTGGGGGAGGCAGCGCGAGGTGCCGGATGCGCCGACCCAGACCTTCCGGCAGTGGTACGTTGAGAATCGCGCGAAGAAGGGCAAGGGAAAGGGCAAGAGGACCCCATGAGCCACCTGACGCGGGGCCCCGACTCGGGGATCGGCAGCAAGGCGATTGCGGTCAGCGGCCGACAGCGAACTGTTCGCATATGCAAAGCGACACAGGAGGCCGCCGCATGAGCCACCTGACGCGGGGCCCCGAGACGGGGATCGGCAGCAAGGCAATTGCGGTCAGCGGCCGACAGCGAACTGTTCCCATATGCAAAGCGACACAGGAGGCCGCCGCATGAGCAGCCGCGAAGTCATCCTGACTGCCATCCGCAAGAACCAGCCGCAGCCGCGCCCGCTGCCGGACGTGCCGCTGTTCGACGCCGGGTTGCCACCTGCTGTCGAGACGTTCAAGGCGAGCCTCGCGCGCATGGGCGGTAAGGTGGTGGAGGTACCAAAGGGCGCGGACCTCACGGAATTCATCCGGCAGCGCTACCCCGACGCCAAGGTGATCTGTTCTGCGACGCCGGAAGTGACCGGCAACCGCGACCTCGCGTCGGTGCGCCGCCCCGCCGAGCTGGAAGACGTGGACGTCGGCGTCGTTCGCGGACGGTTTGGCGTCGCCGAAACGGGCTCGGTTTATCTGAGCGAAACCGAGCTCGGCGTGAATGCGATCGGATTTCTGTCGCAGCACTTCGTCATCCTCCTCGACCCGAGCGAGATCGTCGGCAATCTGCATCACGCCTACCAGCACGCCGGATTTCGGGAAGCGCGCTACGCGGTGCTGATGACGGGACCGTCGGCGACGGCGGACATCGAAGGCATCCTCATCCAGGGCGCACAGGGCGTCCGCAGCCTGACAGTCGTGTTGACTCCGCGCAGGTAGCCGACGGAGGTTCAGCCGAGCAGCTCGGTGTCTTCGTGGGAATACGCAGGACTCGAGCAGCACAGCAACACGAGCGGTTCCCCGCCGGTGTTCTTCAGACGATGCGGCACGCCCGGCGCAATGCAGACGGTGTCGCCCGGCCGCACTTCGAATGTTTCCTCGCCCAGAGTCATGCGCCCCTCGCCACGGGTGAAGTGGTACAGCTCCTCGCTCCTGCGATGGACGTGAAGCAGAGTCTCGCCGCCTACTGGCACCGTTGCCTCGGCCAGGCTCTGGGCACGGCCCGGATGCTTGTCCGGGTGCATCAGCTCACGGATGATCGAGCCGTCCTTCGTCACAAAGGGGTCGGCCTTGGCGTAGGTAGAAATCCGAGCCATGCACCATTCTAATCCGCGCTCCGCCTGGAGTCAGTCCGTCACCCGTCCGTACGCAGGCTCGATCGGTAACTCCTCCAAGCTTGTAGCGTCCCGCCGCGTTTGCTACGCTCCCCCGCGTTCGACCGTGTTGTGCGCGACACCGCGCATGACGACCCTTTCTCTCGGGAGTCCGCTCGTGACGGGCCAGTTCCACCTCCCTGTCTGGTTCGACATCGGCGGCGTATTTCTCTTTTCCCTCACCGGGGCATGGGTCGCAATTCGCAAGGATTACGACTTCGTCGGCGTCTTCACTGTTGCCCTGATAACAGGAGCGGGCGGGGGACTCATCCGGGATTCGGTGTTCCTGCAGGAGGGTGCACCGGCCCTGCTCCGGGACGAGCGTTACATCTACGCCGTGCTGATCGCGGTCCTGCTCGGTGCGGTGACCTTCACCCTCGGCCGGCGCTTCGAGCGTCTTATCGCGGCCGTCGACGCATTGGGTCTCGGGGCCTACGCAATCGTGGGCGTCCAGAAGTCCCTCGAGGCGGGGCTCACTCCCGCGGCGGCGGTTCTCGTCGGGGTGAGCAACGCCGCAGGCGGCGGCATCATCCGCGACATCATCGTTGGCGACGAGCCGCTGGTGCTGAAGCCCGGCCAGTTCTACGTCCTGGCGGCGCTTGCTGGCTGCATCGCCTTTTTCGTACTGATCAAATTCCGCGGGATGGAGGCGGAACAGGCGGGCTGGTACGCGATCGGCGCCGTCTTCGTGATTCGCATGCTTTCCATCCAGTTCAACTGGCGCACCGGCTCGATGCAGCAGTGGCAGATACCCATCGACCAGTGGCGCATTCCGGGATACGCGCCGCGGAAGGCGGACGCCCAAACACCTGGCGAGCCGACCGAGACAGAGCGCACATCCGGCAAGACAGCCACGGAGGCCGACGACAAGCTGCAACAGTGAGCGCGTGGTGAACTGAAGGGGTCCAACAATGGCAGCCATCCTCGCCCGACAACTCAAGACTACCCGTAACAGGCAGAAGGAGCTGCAGCAACTCTCGCCCTTCGAGCTGAAGGACAACCTGATCCACCTGGCAAAGGAGAAACCAGCGCCAGAGCGCCGCCTCAACCTTAAAGGCGGAAAAACGGGCTGCGCCGCCATCCAAGTCGGCGCGGCGGTCGCGCTGAGCAGGGTTTTTCGCATGAACAAAGGGAGTGACGGAGCGGGACATGGCGGGCGAAAATCCGCCCTCCCGTTCCCGGAATATTCCTGCCACAGAAATGAGTACCTCATCGGAGCAACCCACCAGTCACGGTCGGATCATGGATGACAGCAACCTTGGAACTGATAATGCCGGCGCCACTGCCGGCGAGATTCAAAGTCACTACGACGTAGGAAACGAGTTCTACCGGCTTTGGCTGGATGAAGGCATGAACTACTCGTGCGCTTTATGGGAAGGAGAACGGAAAGGCGACGATCTGGAACAAGCACAACTGAGGAAGCTCACGTATCACATCGAAAGCGCGAATGCCACTGGCAAAGGGGCGGTGCTCGACATCGGTTGTGGCTGGGGTGCCCTCCTGTATCAACTCTCTCACGTGCACAACGTGAAACGTGCGGTCGGTTTGACGCTGAGTAAAGCTCAGGCGCAATGGGTTAGAGAACGCAACCTGAAAGGTGTCGAGGTCCGCCTGGAAGCATGGCAGGACCACAAGTCGGAGCAACCCTACGACGCGATTATCTCCATCGGTGCATTCGAACATTTCGCTCGCCCCGGCATGAGTCCGGCGGAAAAGATCGACGCCTACCGGGCCTTCTTCGAGAAGTGCGCGTCGTGGCTTGTCTATCCGGGACGGCTGTCGCTCCAGACCATTGCGCACGGGTGCGTGGACGAGAAGAAAAGAACACAAGAAACACAATTGTCGAAAATCTTTCCGGGCTCGGCACTACCGCGCCTGCAGGAACTCGTTGCCGCAGCGGAAAATTTCTTCAAGATCGTGAAAATCGTCAATCATGCCAAGGACTATCAACACACCTGCAATTTGTGGAAGAACAGTTTGAAGCGAAACAAAGAGAAAGCCATAGATCTACACGGGGAGTCGACGTACCAGAACTACGTCGACTATCTGCAGATTTCCGAATACGGCTTCGCCCTGGAGAACCTGGCGCTTTACAGAATCGTTCTGGAAAAGCCGCGGAATATCTTCTTGTAAAGGTTCACGGCTTCGGCGAAGTGTGCCTACGTTGGTCGACGCACGCACCGGTAGGCGAGAGTCCGATACGGAAAGGAGATCGTGTCGCGTCCCTTGAGCGCTGGATGCGATGCGATCAGGGCATTGAGCTGTCGAGCCACGTCCGCTTTCTGTTCCGCGGGCAGCGCCGCGATGAAACTGACGGAGAGAAAGCGATCGACGATGACTTCCTGCGCGCTTCCCACGTGCTGGTGCGCAAAGAAGGTCTCTTCCAGCTCCGTGAAGAGCGTGCCGGTGAACGGTCGGCGCCATTCGCCTTTGTAGAAGCGCGGCGCATCACCCTCGTGGGGCGTGATGATCTCCGTGATCGCCGCCACCCAGTCGACCGATTCGTCGCGAACGTTCCATATCAGGCCGAGCTTGCCTTCCGGTTTCAGCACGCGATGGATTTCTTCGAGGGCTTGCTCGGTAGCAAACCAGTGGAACGCCTGAGCGCACGTCAACGCATCGGCTGACGCAGTATCCAGCGGCATCGACTCTGCGGTGCCGGCCAAGGCGGACACTTGCGGAATGCTGCGGGCGAGTTGTTCCCGCATCGCATCGACCGGGTCCACGGCAACGACGGCAGCGCCGGTCTGAACCAATAGCCGCGTGAACTTGCCAGTTCCGGCGCCGAGATCGACGACGGTCTTCCCGGAGCTCAACGCCAGTTCGGTTTGGAGCCAGTCCAGGATTGCGGCCGGATACTCCGGACGGCCGCGCACGTAGGTTTGAGCTTCTTTGGAAAAGCCGTGAAGGGCGGCGGAATGGACGTTGGTCATGGTGAGCGAGTACCTGAAAGCTTAAAGGCCTTGTTGATCGACATCGTAAAGCAAGAAGATGGAAGATACGCTTTTGCGGCACTGGAGTCGCAGCTTGGTAGCCGGCTCGCCGGAAATGGCAAACCTTCGTGCGCTTCATTGCCCATCCGTGCACGCATTTCCAAGCGCAACCCAGGCAGCCCGCCGACTATGCCGAAACCGCCTCCGGACCACGACCCTCTCCCCGTTCCGCCGACGCGGCCAGAGCTGGACGACTGCTGCCGTAGCGGCTGCGATCCGTGCGTCTTCGATCTGTATGAGGAAGCGATGGAACGCTATCGCGCCGCGTTGCAGGCGTGGGAAGAGCGGACCGCAAAGAGCAGGAAGCGAAACACTCAACGCCGAACCCTCCGAACGTGAGGCGCTGCGGCAAACGATCTCGGGAGTGCGCTACTTCATCGGATACGTGGGGCGCGGGGTCTTGTCCTGGTAATAGGCGTACACCTGCGGGGCAAGCGCCTGCAGCTCGCGGATGCGCGTGGCGGGCGCCGGATGTGTGCTCAGGAATTCGGGCGGGGTCGAGCCGCCCTCCTTCGCCATCTTCTGCCAGAGTGAAACCGCGGCATTCGGGTTGTAGCCCGCCTTGGCGGTGAGTTCGATGCCGATGCGGTCGGCCTCGCTCTCGGCGGTGCGGCTGTTGGGCAACTGCACGGCAAGCGCCGCCGCTGCCGCGGCGCCCGACATGGCCACGCCACCATATTTGGATCCCGCGGCTGCGCCCACCGCCGCCGCGCCGAGCTGGCTCGCCATCGCGACCGACATTTTCTCCGCCGTGTGATTGGAGAGCGCGTGTCCGATCTCGTGACCCATCACGTTCGCGATCTCGTCGTCGCTCGCATTCAGCTTGGTGATGAGGCCGCTGTAGATCGCCATCTTCCCGCCCGCCATGCAGAAAGCGTTCAGGGTCTTGGGATCGTCGATCACCTTCACGCTCCAATCCCACTTCGCGGTCTCGGGCCGATATTTGACCGCCTGGGCGACGAGCCGGCCGGTGATGTCCTGCACGCGTTTCGTCATGGCGGGGTTGTTGTCGACCTTGCCCTGCTTCGCGAGCGGCGCGAGTTCCGCCGCATAAGCCTGCTTGGAAGCGGCGATGGCCTCGGATTCGGAAACCATGATGAACTGTTTCCGGCCGGTGACCGGGTTGGTGGCGCAGCCCGTGAGAATCAGGGCTGCTGCGAATGAGGCGATGAGTTTCTTCATGAACGAACGCACCTGCATGAATATCGGAAATGCGGAAACCGGCGCCGCAACTCCCGCCGTGCCGGCTCTTCCTTACAGCCAGATTACTACCGACGCCGCGGACCGGGAAGATCAGTCTCACCGCACGCGCCTCCGACCAGGAGGCAGCCTGAACGCATCACCCCGCGCGCGGTCACACCGGACAGCAATTCGAGTACCATCGCATCATGAGCCGTCGCAACACTCCGCTGCTGGTCGCCGCAGCCCTTGCGGGTGCCGCCTGCGCTCCGGTGGCCGTGAATACCGTGCGTTACTCGCTCCCTACGGAGCAGCCCGGCACCATCTCCACGCGGGTTCAGATCCTGTTTCAAGACCCGCCCGAACCAAACGTCAAGCTCGGCGAGATATTTGTTGACGCGCCGTTCCAGGTTACGCGCGGGCGGCTCGAGGCGAACGTCAAAAGCGGCGCGGCAAACCTCGGCGCGGACGCCGCGTGGATCGTGCGCGACGACACGAGGCTCTTTCCCGTCGTCTTCGTCGATCCGTGGTGGGGGCCGGTAGGGACCGGTACCGGTGGCACACGCCGTCTGATCGCGATTGCGATCAAGTACCGGTGACGCTGCCGAAAGCCATGCTTCCGGAAGAGCGCTAAGACTCGTATCCGTTCGTTCGGCAGACCTGCAAGCGAACCGATTCCCGCTCGCTTGATGAGCTTCGGCAGCAATGACAGCGTGCTCTCCGTACGGGAGATCTTCCCCGCGCGAAAGGTGCCGCGACTGGTCTTCGCCAGTGCCTGTTTCTCCGCGGTAACGACGAAGGAGCAGGCGCTGTCGCCCGACGAGCAGTCGAAGGGACTCGCCAGCATCGCGCAGGCGTTCTTCGAGCGCGGCGTGAGCAACTACATCGGCAGCGGCTGGCCGCTGGATGACGAGCAGGCGACAAACCTCGCGCGGACCTTCTATGAATCGCTACTGAGCAGCGTCTGCATATGCGACGCGCTGCAGACGGCTCGGGCGCAGATCAGCGCATACGGGAATACGTGGGGCGCGTATCAGCACTACGGCAATCCGAACGATAGGGTGGTGCGCGTGGACCAGTAGCGGGAGCGCGCCGATGCTTGCGAGCCCGGGCCGCAGCCTAGCAGCGTGATGCAAAAGGCATTGAATCGTTCCTCGGAAGCCGAGTCGAAAGCGCAGCGACGCGATTAACGGAGAACAAGGCATGCGCGGTCGAGTCGATCCGCAAGAATCGATGTTCAGCTACTTCTCGCCGGACTCGCGGGTGCCCGAAGACCACCCGCTTCGCCGGATCAAGCAGCACGCCGATGTGGTGCTCGCTTCGATGAACCCGGAGTTCGATCGGATCTATGCCGAGATCGGCCGCCCATCGATCCCGCCGGAGCGGCTGTTGAAGGCGAGCCTGCTCATTGCGCTGTACTCGGTTCGCTCTGATCGGCTGTTCTGCGAGATGCTCGACTACAACCTGCTGTTTCGCTGGTTCCTGGACATGAGCCTGGACCAGCCGGGGCTGGACCAGTCGAACTTCTCGCGGTTGCGCGAGCGGCTGGTCGGGCAGGACACCGCGCGCATCTTCTTCGACGCGGTGGTGGGCGAGGCGCGTTGCGCGGGGCTGCTCTCCGATGAGCATTTCACGGTCGATGGCACCCTGATCGAGGCCTGGGCGAGTCAGAAGAGCTTCAAGCCCAAGGACGGCCCGCCCTCGGGCGGGGCTGGCTCGGACGGGATGGTCGACTTCCGCGGTCAGCGGCGCAGCAACGACACCCATGCCTCCACCACCGACACGGAGGCGAAGCTCGCGCGCAAGAGCAAGGGCAAAGAGGCCAAGCTCTCCTACGGCGGGCATGCGCTCATGGAGAACCGTAACGGTCTGTGCGTGGACCTCGCGGTGCGCTCGGCGATCCAGACCGAGACCGAGGCGGCCAAGGAGATGCTCGCCCGCCAGCGCCGAAAGCGCGTTCGCCCCGCTTCCCTCGGTGGCGACAAGGGTTACCACACGAAGGACTTCGTCGCACATCTGCGCAAGCACAAGATCGCCCCGCATATCGCCCAGATTGGAGGTCGCCGTACCCCGGGGCTGGATGCGCGCACCACGCGCCACGCAAGCTACGCGATGAGTCAGCGAAAGCGCAAACGGGTCGAAGAGATCTTCGGCTGGATGAAGGTCTACGGCGGACTGCGCCGCACGCTCATGCGCGGTCTTGCACGGGTGCAGATGCACGCCTACCTCGTCGGCGCAGCCTACAACCTCTTGCGCATGAGTCGACTGTGCCCTAGCACAGGGTAGATCCGTCAGGAGAATCGAAAAATGGGCCTTTTGCATCACGAAGCCGCAGCAAGAACGCCCAATCCAGATCGCAACACCCGTCGGGCACTCCTTTGAACACTTAACTGCGATCGAAGGACGTCATTTTCCATAGCTTTTGCATCAGGCTGCTAGAGCGAGGTGACTCGATGGCAGGCTTAGGGGCTTCACTTGAGGAGCGAACGGGAGACCAGATATTCTCTTCCGGCTTTGTCGCACGACCACTCAACCCTATGCGGGGTGCCATCCCACTCGCTACCTTGAATATGTGCGACGCGAGCGAACTTCAGGTGCTCGAGTTGTTCAAGGTGATGCTGAACGAGCTGAACTCCGACTTTGACCTTTGCTGCAACCTCCTCTGCCGTGCTTCCAGGGTGCTCCGTAGTCGCCAGTAGCACTTGTTCTCGGAGAGGTTCAAGCTCCTTCGGCGACTCGGGCGCATTCGAGCTCTTGGACTTCTCCGTTGCTTGTGTAGCTTGTTCATTGAGTGCATCGAGGACCTTCTTCACAACCGCACCGAGGCCTTCCGCGGAGTTTACTGCGACAAGATCGGCCGCTAGCGGGGAGTATCCTTGCACATCTTCTGCGGATAGCCCATGCCAGACAGGGAGGATCCTACGTTTTCCAGCCTTCATAGTCGCGAAGAGCGCATTCAACTCGCGCTTCGGCCACTCTTTGGCGAAGAAATGATGACTCAAGACTACAAGGCCGTGTCGCGCGGCTCTAAGCCCGGAATCAATACTCTCTCTGAGGCTGTCTCCCAAACGTAACGAGAATTCGTCGTACCAAGCATCGAGCCCAGCTTTCCGGAGTGCCTCCGCAAGTGGACGCACGAAGGCATCCTTGTCCTCGGATGCATGACTTATGAACAAATCATGCTCATCCGACTTGGCCGGGTTTGGGGGTTCCTCTTCTCCCGTCGCTTCAACAACCTCTGCTGGTTGAAGCTTTTCTACCGTCCGCTTACTGCCGCGATACTTGCTCTGCCATAGATACTCGAGAACCTCCTCCTTGACTCGAGCTACTTCCGCTCGTAACGCGGCAGGAGTTTGCATCTCGAACTCGGCCCTATCCGAGCGGGTGTGGAGCATGAACTCTTCCTTACGGCCGGGAGTGTCGTCCGAGAGAAGGAGCCGCTGAAACCGGAGAAGCCCCGCCTGGAGTAGGAATACCTCTGGATCTCCGGTCAGTTCTTGGACCCATTGGCAACTCAACGCTGTGCGAGACACCGAGAACCGGAACCTGATCCACTCCGCATTGGTGTTGTCGAGACGCGCAGCAACAAAGCTCCGGCACTCTTTGTCTCCGTGATCCCAGTTTCCGCGCTTTGACGCTACGAGATGACAGGCGCCACTTTGACCCCTCGCGCGGCCGTGTACGTCGAAGCCCAGCTCTTGGAGGTAGGCATTGGTCTCATCGAAGGGCAACGCGCTCGTCCTTGTCGATTCGCAGTCTCACTTGCGAAGTCCGGTCTTCTTCGCAAGTTGGCCACTGGGCTGCAACCCCGTTCGAGTAACACGGACGTCTGCGGATGCATTAGCTCCTTTTCGACCGCCCAACAATCAAGCCGGTATCGCGTAACCAGAAAGATAGGAGCCTTCTCGCTTGACCTCGCGATCACGTCTGGGACGCCCTGCCAAGTGGCCACGCCTCGCGGGTAGCACGCCGTGCTGCCTGGATGATCCTCACTGCAGCGCATACCCCAGCTCTGTTGCGGCGTGCTTGAGCACATTCAACAGCGCATCATCGGCAAGCGCCGATTGAACCTTGGATGAGACGGCAAGGCCTCGATCTTCTCCGCCTGATCGTCGAGGGCACGGCAGGTTGATTGGCAGGCGCGTCAGCTCGTCTGTGCCTTCGCGGGAGGCGCCAGAGCGACGGCGGCCTCGGTGGTAAGCAGGAGGAAGGTGAACGTCTCCTGCAAATACAGGCGCACGGCGGTATCGGTGTGGCTCAAATAGCCGATCGAGACGTCCTGGCCGATGTGCAGTTCGAAATCGCCGCCACGGGTGGTCAGCACGAAGGCGCCGGCGATGGCGGGGGCCCAGATGATCTCATCTTTGACCAGCCTTTTGACGTGCTCCAGCACCGGGTATCCGTGGTCGCTGGTCTCGGCGAGGGCCGTATAGGCGTCGGCGCCGAGCAAGACCGTATAGGGCCCATTGACACCGACGAGCCGCAACTGGCTCAGGGCCTGGGCCACGGCTTCGGGGTAATCGCGCACCTCGGCCGGAAGCGTCATGATCGGGTTGCTGGTCCCCTGGCGGATGCCGACTATATCGGCAGCGGCATAGCCGTCGAAGATGGCGCCGTCTTCCGCAAAGGCGATCTGTCGCGCGGCATCCTTGGCGGGTTGCCAGTCCGAGTCATTGGCGCCGCGCTCGACGTCGTCGATCGCCTGGCGATCCAGCTCGAACGGAACCCGCAGTTCCGCCAGCGCCTTCACCTCGCGTTGCCTCGCAAGTATGCCGTCGCCCGGCGCGGCGATAGTCCGCAGGTGGCCGGTGCCAACGGCGGAAAGGGCGGTGCCGGCCGGCCCCCGCACGTCGACCACGCGCCGTCCGGCGAGGTAGCGCTTGAGCGTGCGCGATGTTTCCTCTTCGATCTGAGCCCATGCCGCGTCGGAAATGGGTGCAAGCTCGCGATGGAGATTATTCATGCCGGATGTCTCCTTTTAGGGAGCCGATGCCGAGCGAAGCGTCATGCACCGACAGGAGGGGTTGTGAGCAATCGGCCGCCGCCGACGCTGCGGGCGGCATGTCAACCGCCGGCTCGTCTTCGGTGATGGACTCCAGAAATGTCGCGGACGGCACAAAGAACAGGCTTCCGGTCACGGCGCGGCTGAAGTCGAGCAGCCGGTCATAATTGCCGGGCGGGCGGCCGACGAACATGTTCTCGATCATCTGTTCGATGATGCGGGGCGTACGGCTGTAACCGATGAAATAGGTGCCGAATTCACCCTGGCCAGCACGGCCGAACGGCATGTTGTCGCGCACAATCTTGCGCTCTTTGCCGTCCTCAACGATCGTCGTGAGTGCGCTGTGCGCTGATGTCGGCTTGATGGAATCGTCCAATTCGATGTCGGACAGCTTCGTTCGGCCGATGATTCGTTCCTGCTCCTCCGTGGAGAGCGCGTTCCACGCGTCAAGGTCGTGGAGATATTTCTGCACGATGACGTAACTTCCGCCCGCGAACGCCGCGTCCTCCTCGCCGATAAGCGTGGCGTCGATCACGGCCTCGCCCCGCGGATTCTCCGTTCCGTCGACGAATCCCAGGAGATCGCGATCGTCGAAGTAACGGAAGCCGTGTACCTCATCCACTGGCGAAACCGCTTTGCCTATGCGCGCCATGATCTGCGTCGCGAGCTCGAAGCATAGATCCATGCGCTTCGCGCGGATATGGAACAGAAGGTCACCCGGCGTGGAGACCGCATGGCGCGTTCCTGCGCGAATCTCGCGGAACGCATGCAGCTCCGCCGGCCGCGGCTCGCCGAAGAGCCGGGTCCAGACGTCGGACCCGAACCCCATGACGCAGGAAAGCCCCGCTTCGAGGTCACGGAATTCCACTGCGCGCAACAGCGCGGGCAGGTCTCCGCAAAAAGACCGCAGGCTCGCGCGATTGTCGGAGCCTGGATTTACCGTCACGACCAGGAAGATCGCGGCGCGCGTGAGCGCTGCGGCTACGGGCTGCGGGACGGCACGCACACTACCCGCCGCTGCGCGCGCGGTCATCGAATCGCACTCCATCGGGTGGCTTCCAGGAAGGCGTGCGGTGTAGTGGCCGACCCTGTGCGATCGATCGCTTCGTGGGTGCGCTCTGCATCAGCACGGGTCTGATCGCGGACGGCCTTCAGTTCAGCGGGTTGTGGGTGCCTGGCCGCAGAGCCTACGTTCATGGACAGCGCCCACGCCGACGCCCGGAAGCGCTTGCAAAGCGCCGCTGTTGTGGGTTTCCAGAACCGCCTCGGCACGTTCGACTCGACCATGTGGCATATGTCTCTCCTCTATTATCCCGCAAGGAGGAATGAGGCGTATACGCTGCATTGGTGCCAAGTGCGTGACGGGCTCTTCACCCCGTTCACCACGCTCACGGCTCGTATCCCACATTCGGCGCGAGCCATCTCTCTGCCTTTGCGAGATCCCAACCCTTGCGCCGCGCGTAATCCTCGACTTGGTCACGCTCGATCTTGCCGACCGCGAAATACTGCGAGTCGGGATGGGAGAAATAGAAGCCGGACACCGCCGCAGTAGGCAGCATCGCATAGCTCTCGGTCAGCTTCATGCTCGCGTTGTCGGGCGCGTCGAGCAGATCGAACAGCGGCCCCTTCTCCGTATGATCCGGGCACGCCGGATATCCAGGGGCGGGACGAATGCCGCGGTATTGCTCGCGCACGAGACGCTCGCTGTTGAAGTCCTCGTCTGGGCTGTAGCCCCAGAACTCCCTGCGCACGCGCCAGTGCAGGTGCTCGGCGAACGCTTCCGCGAGACGGTCGGCAAGCGCCTTCAGCATGATCGCGCTGTAGTCGTCGTGGCGCTCTTCGAAATCCACCACGCGCTCGTCGATGCCGATGCCCGAGGTGACGGCGAAGGCGCCGATATAGTCGCGCACGCCCGAATCCTTCGGCGCAATGAAATCCGCCAGACTGCGGTTGAACTGCCCTTCCTGCTTCTGCGTCTGCTGGCGCAGATTGTAGAAGGTCATCAGCACGTCGCACCGCGATTCGTCGCGATAGATTTCGATGTCGTCGCCGTCGTTGACCGTGTTCGCGGGGAAGAGGCCAACCACTCCGCTCGCACGCAGCCACTCCTCTTCGACCAGCCGCGCGAGCATCGCCTGCGCATCGCTCCACAATGCGCGCGCGGCCTCGCCGACGACCGCATCTTCGAGGATCTTGGGGTAACGGCCGGTAAGCTCCCACGTCTGGAAGAATGGCGTCCAGTCGATGAATGGCACGAGTTCCGCGAGCGGATAACCAGGAAGCGCTTTGACGCCCGGGAGATTCGGCACCGGCGGATGGTATGCGCTCCAATCCGGCCTGAAGCCGCGCGCGCGCGCCTCTGCATACGGCAACGACGGCGCTGGCCCCTTCTTACCCTTCTGCTGCTCGCGCACCTTGACATACTCGACCTTCTGCTTTGCCATGTATTCCGTGCGCTGCTCCTCGGACATCAGGCTGCTGCAGACGGTGACGCTGCGCGAAGCGTCCGCCACCCAGATGGTGGAGCCCCCATAGTGCGGCTCTATCTTGACTGCGGTATGCACGCGCGAGGTCGTGGCACCGCCGATCAAGAGCGGCACGGTGAAACCCTGGCGCTGCATCTCCTTAGCGACGTGGCCCATCTCTTCGAGCGAGGGGGTGATCAGCCCAGACAGGCCGATGATGTCGGCCTGCTCCTCGCGCGCCCTCTCGAGAATCTTTTCGCAGGGGACCATGACACCCATGTTCACGACGTCAAAGTTGTTGCAGGCGAGCACCACGGCGACGATGTTCTTGCCGATGTCGTGCACGTCGCCCTTTACGGTGGCGAGCACGATCTTCCCCTTGCTCTGGTTGCCGCCACCAGCCGCCTTCTCGGCCTCGATGAAAGGGATGAGGTGCGCGACTGCCTGCTTCATGACGCGCGCGGATTTCACCACCTGCGGCAGGAACATCTTGCCGGCGCCGAAGAGATCGCCGACGACGTTCATGCCGTCCATGAGTGGACCCTCGATCACCTGAATCGGCCGCTCGAACTTCTGCCGCGCTTCCTCCGTGTCTTCGACGATCCATTGCGTGATGCCCCGCACGAGCGCATGGCTGAGACGCGCCTCGACTGTCGCGTTGCGCCACGCGAGATCCTCGACCCTTTCCTTAGTTTCGCCCTTGAAGCTCTCGGCGAAGGTGACCATGCGCTCAGTCGCGTCGGGACGACGATTGAAGAGCACGTCTTCCACGCGCTCCAGCAGATCCTTCGGTATTTCCGCGTACACCCCAAGCTGACCGGCGTTGACGATGCCCATGGTCATGCCGGCCTGCACCGCGTGGTAGAGGAACGCTGTGTGCATCGCCTCGCGCACCGGTTCGTTGCCGCGAAACGAGAACGATAGATTCGATACGCCTCCACTAATCTTCGCGTGGGGCAGCGCCTTCTTGATCCCCTTCACCGCTTCGATATAGTCGATTGCGTAGTTGTTGTGCTCTTCGAGGCCGGTCGCGATCGCGAAGATGTTCGGGTCGAAGATGATGTCTTCGGGCGGGAAACCGACTTCCTTCATGAGCAGGTGATACGCACGGGTGCAGATCTCGATGCGGCGAGCGAGCGTATCGGCCTGGCCGTTCTCGTCGAAGGCCATCACGACGGCAGCCGCGCCGTAACGCCGCACCAGCCGCGCCTGGCGCAGAAATTCGGCTTCGCCCTCCTTCATGCTGATGGAGTTGACGACTGCCTTGCCCTGTACGCACTTCAAACCCGCCTCGATCACTGACCATTTCGACGAGTCGATCATGATCGGCACGCGCGAGATGTCCGGCTCGGACGCGACCAGATTCAGGAACGTCGTCATGGCCTGCTGCGAGTCGAGCATCGCTTCGTCCATGTTGATGTCGATGATCTGTGCGCCGTTCTCCACCTGCTGACGCGCGACGGTCAGGGCTTCGCCGTAGTTGCCCGCAAGAATCAGACGTGCGAACGCCTTCGAGCCAGTGACGTTGGTGCGCTCGCCGACGTTCACGAAAAGCGAATCGTCACCAACGGTGAGCGGCTCAAGACCCGAGAGCCGCAGTTTCTTTTCGATCTGCGGAATCGTGCGCGGAGCGATGGTCGACACCGCATCGGCAATCGCCTTGATGTGCGGCGGCATGGTCCCGCAGCAGCCACCCACGATGTTGACAAAACCGCTCGCCGCGAACTCTTCGAGAAACGCAGCGGTATCCGCCGGCGTTTCGTCGTAGCCTGTCTCCGCAAGCGGATTCGGCAGACCGGCATTCGGATAGGCGGAGATGGCGACGTTCGCGATCCGCGAAAGCTCTTCGATGTGAGGGCGCATCAGCTTGCCCCCGAGCGCACAGTTGAGTCCGACGGAGAGCGGCCGCGCGTGGGCAACGGAGTTCCAGAACGCTTCCACAGTCTGTCCCGACAGGGTGCGGCCGCTGGCATCGGTGATGGTGCCGGAAATCATCAGCGGCAGATGCACACCGTGGTCGGCGAAATACTGGTCGATCGCGAAGAGTGCGGCCTTGGCGTTCAGCGTGTCAAAGATGGTTTCCACGATCAGCAGGTCGACGCCGCCTTCGACGAGACCGTCCACCGCCTCGGTGTAGGCCGCGACAAGGCTGTCGAAGTTGACGTTGCGGAAGCCGGGGTCGTTCACGTCCGGCGAGATCGAGGCTGTGCGCGTGGTGGGGCCGAGTGCACCCGCGACGAAGCGCGGCTTGTCCGGATTCTTCGCCTCGGAGGCATCCGCTGCCTCGCGCGCGAGTTTCGCCGCCGTCAGATTCAGCTCGTGCACCAGGTCCCCCATGTGGTAATCGGCCATGGACATTGCGTTCGAGTTGAAGGTGTTGGTTTCGATGATGTCGGCGCCTGCAGCGAGATAGCCGTCGTGAATCTCGCGAATGATCGCCGGCTGCGTGAGGACGAGGAGATCGTTGTTGCCCTTCAGGTCGTGCGGGAAGTCGGCGAAGCGCGCACCGCGGTAGTCCGCCTCCGAAAGCTTGTAGCTCTGGATCATGGTGCCCATCGCGCCGTCCAGGATCAGGATGCGCTGGCGAAGGAGTGCTTCGATACGGTGACCGGTGTGCTTGTGCATGGAGGGACTGTGCGCGCGGGAAGTGGAGCCCGGTTCGGGCAGGCCCCGCATGTTAGCAAATAGCGTCCGGGACGGGGACGCTGGGCCGATGGGTGCTCAGATGCGTGAGATTGAAGTCAGTTCAGACTGACGCGAGCAGTTTGCCGATCAAGAAAGTGACACCGGCCGCATGCCGCGTCGCTTCCATCAGACCTTCCCAGATCGCTGCCTGCCGATTGGCCGCCTTAGCCAACTCGTGGAACAGCGATTCTCGCACCGTGCCATTCTCGGTTCCCGCAATGACACGATAAAGATAGGCGGAGCGCGTCTCTTCAGTCCAGTTGTCGATCTCGTTCACTTGAAAAGGGCTGACTGAAGTTCAAAAGCGCGGGGCATGGAGAGCTCGGAGAAAAAATGGAGAGAGCCGAGAGAATCGGATTCGGAATGTTCGCGCCTTCACTAAACGAGTGGCCCAGAATCAAGCCTCCGCTTCTGGCTTACGCCGTTTCTCTGCGTGCTCTGTATTCTCTGACTTCTCGGCGTCCGCTTTCGGGGAGGTAAAGACGTCACGCACGCTCCCGCTTCAAACGCATCGAAAACCTGAATCGCTCGGCCGGGTGAATGGTGACGGAAATCTCGAATACCTGCCCGCCCTGATCCACATAGTGTCGCACGACCTTCAGCGCCGGCGATCCGGGGTCTACCCGCAGCTCGGATGCGACAGCCCGAGAAACGCCGACCGCCTCGATGGTCTGGCGGACCTCAGCGATGCGCCTGCCGTATTTCGTCTCGATCAGCGAGCTGATCAAGGTCCCCGGTGATTTCTGAATGGCGCCGAGCAGCCCTGCATAAGCCTCATCGATGTAGGTTTCGGTCCACGCTATCGGCAGCGTTTTCTTTTCCTGGTCGATCCGAAGGCTCGACACGCGCAACCAGCGCGCCCCGACCGGGCAGCCGATCTCTTTGGCGAGTGTACGATCCGCTACGACGTCCTCGGTCTTGCGCACGACGCGCACGTGGGTCGCCGCGAGCTGCACGAGGTCTTCGATCGACGCGAGCGACTCGTTGAATCCCCCGGAAGGCTCCGCCGCCTCGACCCGCGTTCCGACCCGCTTGCGCCGCGATACGAGGCCGAGGTCCTGCAACTCCCGCAGCGCCACGCGCACCGTGTGCCGGCTGGCACCAAAGTGCTCACAGAGCTCAAGTTCGGTAGGTAAAAGCGCCCCGACCGGAAAGCGCCCGGAGGCGATGCCGTCGGCGAGATCGCGCGCCACCTGCGCATAACGAGTTTCACTCATCAAGTCGTACCCGTAAAGGAATCACAAAAAAAGTATAGCGCACCGCTTGACATTATGTACGCACATATTAGAATGCTGACACTTGTCCGGACATATTGTGTTGGCACCGGCAAACTGCCAGTGGAGCGATGGATGGATTGGAGGGAGTTAGCGGATCTTTGGGACGGGTCGTCGGACGCGCCGGCTCCCGGGCGGGTCCAGCCCAGGTGCTTGGGACCCTTTAGACTCGGCGAGCCCAGACTTTCCAGCGCCGGAACGGACTGGCCGGGCTTCCTGCTCGAAGCGCAGCATGCTTCGGGGAGTGGTTCGTTGGTCCACCGGGCGTTGACCTACAGTCTGGTCGTGCTCTGCACCGGAGGACGCGCGCGGATGCGGATCGAAACCGGGGGAGTAGAAAGCAGCTTCATCCTGGAGCGGGGCCGAATTTGCGTTTTCCCCGGGGGCCGCGACATTGACTCTTGCTCCTGGTCGGGAAGGTATGAGGTGCTCGTCGTCGAAGTCGGCCCCTGTGTACTCAGACATCCATTGGCGAACGAGACCTATCTCGCCCATCTGCCGTTGGCCTTCCAGTACGGCGTCCCGGATCCACAGGTCGCATCCCTGCTTTGCAACATGCGAGCGGAGATCGAAGCCGGCTGCGGGACGGGAAGGTTGTACGGAGAGTCGCTGTCGTTGGCGCTCGTCACCTATCTCGCTAATCGATATCCCCACCCCAGCGCCGGAGGGGAATTGAGGAAGGTCAAGCTCTCCTCCACGCAGTTCGCCCGTGTTCGCGAGTACGTTCGTGCCCACCTCTCGCGGGAGCTTGGTCTTGCCGAGCTGGCGGCCGTCGTCCACTTGAGTCCCCACCATTTCTGCCTTCTTTTCAGGAACACGGCAGGCATCACGCCCTATCAGTATGTGCTCCGCGAACGGGTCCACGAGAGTACGAAACGGCTCGCCGCCAGGCAGGTCCCTATCGTAGAGATTGCCGGCGCGCTGGGTTTCGCCAATCAAAGCCATTTCACGGCCGTTTTCCGGAAGGTGACGGGAATGACTCCGAAGCACTATCAGCGAGGCTTCGATCGGCGATCATCGGAATGAATGAACAGGATTTCGGACCATCTTGAAAGATTTCTCTCACCGTGCTCACCGTATTAGGCTGCCGGAGCGGTCGGAATGCGCGCCCGCGTAATCGCCAGCAAACCATAAGGAGGTGCCGTGGCAACCACTGCCTATCCCACCACTCGCGTGGAGCGCGACGCCTTTGGCCCCGTCGAGATTCCCGCCGACCGGTATTGGGGCGCGCAGACTCAGCGCGCGCTCGGGGTCTTCGAGGTCGGCGAAGAGCGTTTCCCGCCGTGTCTGGTCCGTGCGCTCGGTATTCAAAAGCTGGCCGCGGCACGAGCGAACCGGCGCTGTGGCACGCTCGATATCGCATTGACCGAGTCAATCTGCACCGCAGCCGAGGAGTTGCGCGATGGCCGGTTCAATGCCCATTTTCCGCTCACGATCTGGCAGACTGGGTCAGGCACCCAGACCAACATGAACGCGAACGAGGTGATTGCCAATCGAGCCAACGAGTTGCTCGGGCAGCCGCTCGGAACCAAGGCGCCGGTGCACCCGAATGACCACGTGAACGCATCCCAGTCGTCAAACGACAGCTTTCCGACGGTGATGCACATTGCAGCGGTGCTCGAACTGGAGCAACGCCTGCGACCCACGCTCGTGCTGCTCCGGAATCGCCTGCAGGGGCGCGCCGACGCCTTTGCCGAGGTAGTCAAGATTGCGCGCACCCACCTCATGGACGCTGTGCCGATGATGATGGGGCAGGCATTCGACGCCTTCGCGCGCCAGATCGGCCACGGCATCGACCGCGTCGATGCGGCATTGCCGCGCCTTCGCGTATTGCCCCAGGGTGGCACGGCCGCAGGCACCGGGCTCAACGCACCACCGGGTTTCGATTTGGCCTTTTGCGAGGAGGTGACCGCGCTCACGGGAATTGTCTTCGTACCCAACCCAAGCAAATTCGAGGGGATGGCGGCGCACGACGCCTTCGTCGAAGCCTCGGGCGCGCTGAACGTCCTTGCGACCTCGCTCGTGAAGATCGCGAACGACATCCGGCTGCTTGGCTCGGGTCCGCGCTGCGGTCTCGGCGAACTCGTGATCCCGGACGACGGCCTGACCTCGTCGATCATGCCGGGCAAACGCAATCCGACCATCGCCGAGGTCGCGGTACAGGCGGGTCTGCAGGTCATGGGCAACCACGTCACGATCACGATGGCCGGTGCCTCGGGCAATTTCGAGCTCAACGTCGCCAAGCCGGTGCTGATCTACAACCTGCTGCAATCGATCCGCTTGCTGGCCGACAGTTCGCGCGTGTTCGCCGAGCGGCTTGTGCGCGGCCTCGACGTGAACAGCAAGCGACTCGCGGCTAACGTGGAAAGCGCGCTGCTGGTTGTGACCGCGCTGAACCCAGTGCTCGGTTATGACCGCGTCGCACAGATCACAAAGACGGCGCTTGAGCAGGGCATCTCGCCCAAGGATGCCGCCATCGCATTGGGTTTTCTGGATGGCGACACGTACGACCGCCTTGTCAATGCAAGGAAAATGACGGGCGTCTGACCTTGTCGCAGACTGGCTTGGTATGGCTATTATTCGGCATGGGAGTTGGGTCGTTGGCATTGAACCAACCTACCTGTTGCGATCGTCAAGAACCTTCCGTCTTCCAGGCGTCGGCGCCATGGTCCGCCGCTGCGATTATCGGAATAAACCAACAGGATTTCGGACCATCCTGAAAGATTTCTCTCACCGCAGGGCTCATCGTATTAGGCTGCCGGAGCGGTCGGGATGCGCGCCGCGTAATCGCCAGCAAACCACAAGGAGGTGCCGTGGCAACCACTGTCTATGATTCCGTTCTCTTTCGCGACTCCTTCGGTACGCCGCGCATGCGCGAGATTTTCGAGGATCGCACGCTGATCTCCCGCTACGTCGAGGCCGAGGTCGCCCTCGCGCGTGCCGAAGCGCGCTGCGGCGTGATCCCGGCTGAAGCCGCAAAGGAAATCGCCGCTCGTTCAAAGGTGGATGCCCTCGATTTCGATCTCCTGCGGCACGAAACGGAGATCGTCGGCTATCCGATCCTGCCGCTCGTGCACCAGCTCGGAAAGATGTGCGGCGAATCCGGACGCTACGTCCATTGGGGCGCGACCACGCAGGACATCATGGACACCGGCGTCGTCCTCCAGGTCCGCGATGCGCTCGCGCTGGTCGAGTCGGAGCTGAACGACCTGCGTGTAATCCTTGCCCGCCTCGCCAAGCGCTACCGCGACACGCCGATGGCGGGCCGGACTCACCTGCAGCAGGCGCTGCCGGTCACGTTCGGCTACAAGGTTGCGGTGTGGCTCGCCATGTTCGACCGGCATATGGAGCGGCTCCAGCAGTTACGCCCGCGCGTGCTGGTCGGCGAGTTTGCCGGTGCCGCCGGAACCCTCGCTTCCCTCGGCGACAAGGGCCTGGAAGTCCAGAAGGCGATGATGGAGGAGCTCGATTTGGGAGTGCCGGTGGCCACGTGGCACGTCGCGCGCGATGGGCTCGCCGAGGCAGTCAACTTCCTGGGCCTCCTGACGGGATCGCTCGGCAAGGTCGCCTACGACGTGATGCTGATGGCGGCGACCGAG
Organism: uncultured beta proteobacterium; assembly: GCA_963747225.1. GTDB lineage: Bacteria > Pseudomonadota > Gammaproteobacteria > Burkholderiales > JAEUMW01 > JAEUMW01. The sequence goes on from CAVVES010000018.1 coordinate 110,925, forward strand.
CTTGCCGAAGTTTATGAGCCGTTCGTGAAAGGGCGTGGGGCAAGCAGCACGATGCCCCAGAAGCGCAACCCCATCTCGAGCGAGCTGATCTTCGCGGCGTCGAAGGCGGTGCGCCAGCATGCCGGCCTGATGCTCGACGCGATGATTCATGACTTCGAGCGCGCCACCGGTCCCTGGCATGCCGAATGGATCGCGCTTCCCGAGAGTTTCATTCTGACCGCGGGGGCGCTGCACCAAGCCAAGTTCATGCTCGATGGCCTCATCGTCGACGAGAACAGGATGCGCCAGAATCTGGATATGTCGAAGGGACTGATCGTCGCCGAAGCCGTGATGATGGGGCTTGCGCCGCACCTCGGCCGCAACGAAGCGCATGACGTCGTCTACGAAGCGTGTCGCACGGTGAACGAGAAAGGCGGCACGCTCGCGGACGTTCTCGCCGGCATGCCGGAGGTGACAAGCCGCCTGGATCGAAAGGAGATCAACAAGCTTACCGACCCGGGAAACTATCTCGGCGCCGCGCCGCAGATGGTCGACCGCGTGGTGGCCGCCTCCGCTGCAATTCCATCGTCGAAATAAATTTCGTGACCTTAGCAAAGGAGAGATCGATGTTCCAGAAAGCCTTACGTGCGGCGGTAGCCGGGGCGGCGCTTGTGTTGGCGACGGGCGCCGCGGCGCAAGATTTTCCCACCAAGTACATCACGGTGGTGATGCCCTTCTCTGCAGGCGGACCCGGGGACACCCTGGCGCGGATCATCGGCGGGAGCCTGACCAAGACTCTCAAGCAGCAAGTCATCATCGAGAACGCCGCCGGAGCCGGGGGAACGATCGGTACCGCCAAGGTCGCGAAGGCGAACCCGGACGGCTACACGCTGCTGATGATCCATGTCAGCCATGCGACGAACCCCGCGCTCTATCGGAACCTTCGCTACGACGCGATCAACGACTTCGAGCCGATCGGCGTAGTGGCCGATCTACCGATGGTGTTCGTGGCCAAGAAGGATTTCCCACCCGGTACTTTCAAGGATTTCGTGACCTATGTGAAGGCGAACAAGGACAAGATCAACTACGGTCACGCGGGTGTGGGATCGGCGTCGCATCTGTGCGGTCTGCTCTTTTTCAGCGCGATAGAAACCGACGTGACCACGGTGCCTTACAAGGGCGCAGGCCCCGCCATGAACGACCTCATGGGCGGGCAGTTCGACATCATGTGCGATCAGATCGTCAACGTCGTGTCGCCGGTCAAAGCCGGAAAGGTCAAGGCCTATGCGGTGACCAGCAAGAGCAAGGCGGCGGCAATGCCCAGTCTGCCGACGGTCGCCGAGTCGGGGCTGCCGGGTTTCGAGGTCAACATCTGGTACGGTCTTTTTGCACCGAAGGGAACGCCCAAGCCGGTCATCGACAAGCTGGTGAGCGCGCTCCAGGAAGCACTCAAGGATCCGAGCGTGAAAGCGAAGCTTGCGGATCTGGGTGCGGAGCCCGTGTCCCAGGATCGTGCCACCCCGGCAGCACTGCGTGCGCTGCTGAAGAGCGAGATCGACAAGTGGGGTCCGATCATCAAGAAGGCAGGCGTGTACGCGGACTGATGCAGTGGTCGGCGACTCGCGATCACCGCGAGAGCGTCTCGCCGACTCCTCACTGATGGAAAGGGACGGGATAGGGGCTGACGGCAGGCACGATGACGTGAGGTATTGATTTAAGGCCGCCGCTGGTGCAAGGTTGGTACATCAACCGCTCAGGGGGTGTCGAATGCCTCATCTCACCTTGGAGTATAGCGGCAATCTCGCGACCCATTTCGATCCGCGAAAGTTGCTGCTGAAACTCAATGAAGCCTTGCTCGAGACCGGCGTATTCAAGGAAGAAGACATCAAGAGCCGCGCGCTGCCGCTAGACACGTTCCTGATCGGCACGTCTCTCGGAGAGCGGGCATTCATCCACCTCAAGCTGTTCATTCTCTCTGGACGCCCCCCCGAGTTGAAGCGCGACATCTCGCGCAAGCTGCTCGAACGTCCTGCAGGACATAGGCAGCATGCCCGAGTTCGAAGTCCAGCTCTGCGTCGAAGTGCACGAGAACGACCGCGAAACCTATTCAAAGGAAAATCTTCGGATTTGAGGGATGCGCCCTCGCCGCCATCGCCCCCGCGCAGCCTGCGGGCACCGACAACCGTCGACGTAACGCGCCTCAACTTCGATCGAACCGCCGGTATTGAATCGCCTCCGCGAGGTGGGTGGACGAGATGTCCGGCGCACCGGCGAGATCGGCAATTGTGCGTGCCACCTTGAGTATCCGGTGGTACGCCCGCGCTGACAGGCCAAGGCGACTCACCGCCTGTTTCAGCAATGCCTGTCCCGCCTCGTCGGTCGCGCAGTGCTTGTCGATCTCGCGCGTCGAGAGCTTTGCATTCGGTTTCTTCTGACGCCCGATCTGGCGCGCGTACGCTGCCTCCACCCGTGCGCGAATCACGGCGCTGGTCTCGCCGCCCGCGCGTTTGGCGAGTTCCTCCTGCGGCACTGCCGGAACTTCGATCCTGAGGTCGATACGGTCGAGGAGCGGCCCGGACAGCTTCGCACGGTAACGCAGAACCTGCTCGGGAGTGCAGCGACATCGACCGCTGTAGTGGCCAAGGTAGCCGCAGGGACACGGATTCATGGCCGCGATCAGCTGAAACTCCGCCGGGAAATCCGCCTGCCGCGCCGCGCGCGAAACGGTGATGCGGCCGGATTCAAGGGGCTCGCGCAGGACCTCGAGCACCTTGCGGTCGAACTCCGGCAGCTCGTCGAGAAAGAGCACCCCATGCATCGCCATGGATATCTCGCCCGGGCGCGGGCTCGCTCCGCCGCCGACCAATGCGACCGCGGACGCGGTGTGGTGAGGCGACCGATACGGACGGCGCCGCCAATTGTGAAGATCGAACCCGTTGCTGCCGATGGACTGGATTGCCGCGGACGCGAGCGCTTCCTCCGGCGTCATCGGCGGAAGGATTCCCGGAAAGCGCTGGGCAAGCATGCTCTTTCCAGTACTTGGCGGACCCGACATGAGCACGCTGTGACCACCAGCAGCGGCGATCTCTAGAGCCCGTTTCGCCTGCACCTGTCCCTTCACGTCCTGCATGTCCGGATATTCCGGCGCTGAGGCAGATGGGTGTTGGGCGTACCGGGCGAGCGGTTCGCGCCCCGCGAGATGTGCGCAGACTTCGAGCAGCGACGAAGCCGGCAGAACCTCGGCATCATCGACCAGCGCTGCCTCCGCTGCGCTTTCCCGGGGCAGGATGAAGCTGCGCCCATCGCGGCATGCGCTGACGGTCATCGCGAGTGCACCGCGAATCGGGCGCAGATCTCCGCTCAATGCGAGCTCGCCCGCAAATTCGTGGCCCTTGAGCTTCTCCTGGGGAATCTGGCCGGATGCCGCGAGAATGCCGATGGCGATCGGCAGATCGAACCGGCCACTCTCCTTCGGAAGATCGGCCGGTGCAAGGTTGACCGTAATGCGGCGCGCGGGAAACTCGAAGCGGCAATTCTGGAGCGCGGCGCGCACGCGATCCTTGGATTCCTTGACTTCTGCTTCCGGGAGACCCACCACGGTAAAGCTCGGCAGGCCGTTGGCGAGATGGGCCTCGACACTCACGAGCGGCGCAGCCATCCCCGCGAGCGCCCGGCTGTAGACGACGGCGAGGCTCAAGCGACCAGTCGGCAGGGTGCGTGGCAGGTCGCGATCAACCTGCACCTCCGCTGTTGGATGTCTGGCTCTCCATACGGTCGAGACGCGCTTCCAACTCGGTGAGCTTCTCGCGAGTGCGGAGCAGAACTTGGGTCTGCACTTCGAATTCTTCCCGCGTCACCAGATCGAGTCGCGAGAGCGCGCTCGTAAGGAGCGCCTTGAGATTCTTCTCAACGTCCCGGGCAGGAGTCTTGTCGATGATCTCCCTCACCTTCGCATTGAGGTCGTCCAGCACTTTCGAATTGATCATGTCCGTTCTCCCGCTCGGTTTTCTAGATCGATCTAGCCAGTCTAGCAAATTCCGATTTGTCAAGCCCGATGTTGTATCGACGCAACACTGCACTCCTGACTGGGAAGGAAAAGTCACAACTTTGCCGCACTCCAATCGTGCCTTTGATGAATTTCTCGCACTTTTTCTGTGCGTCCAGAATAGCGGTGTGCCGGCAAAAACGTCTCAAATATTTGATTACGCACGAGAATATTACTGGCATACGGCATGCTACCACCGACGCCCGGAGTTATAACCTCCCATTCCTCCTTCTCAGAAAGGGACCATCAAATGAAGAAGCAGACATTACTCGCTGCAGCGCTCGTCGGTGCGTTGATTCCGGCTGCCTCGTTTGCCGAGGACGCCAAGTCGCCGTATACCTTCACGGGCAACATCGGCATTGCTACCCAGTACATATTCCGTGGACTTTCCCAAACCAACCGCGAACCCGCCGTGCAAGGCGGATTCGATTTCAGCCACGAAACCGGCTTTTACGTGGGCAACTGGAACTCCAACATCAACTGGCTCACGGACAGTCGTGCATATTCGAGCTCGAGCATCGAAATGGACTTCTACGGCGGCTGGCGCACGACGTTCATGGACGATTTCACCTTCGACGTCGGCACCCTGTACTACGCCTATCCGGGCAACATCAACCGCGATTTCCTCGGCGGGCAGTGCTGCGCGTCGGCAAATACCTGGGAAGGCTATTTCTCTGTTGGCTGGAAGTGGATCACCTTCAAGAACTCGTTCAGCCTGATGAGCAACACGTTCGGCGTCCGGAATTCGGCCGGAACCTGGTACGGTGACCTGACGGCTGCGTATCCGATCGCAGACTACGGTGTCACGCTGATCGCTCACGTCGGATACCAGTACTACATGGGATCGAACTTCGGCGTCTCCAACAACAAGCTCTACTCTTACGGTGACTGGAAGGTCGGCGCGAACTACGACCTCGGCAAGCTTGCGCCGTGGCTCAACGCGACCACCGTCGGCGTTTTCTATACCGATACCTGGGATGCGGACTCGTCGGTCTATGGTCCGCCCACGTTCCCGCACAACATCTCGGACGGGCAGGTCGTGGCGTTCCTCCAGAAGACGTTCTGAGCATCGGTTACAAAAACGACAAGAAACGTGGGGCGGGCTGCCAGCCCGCCTCGATTGGCTGCTGTGCTTATATCCAGGAAACAGCGCAATGAAACTGATCACTGCCGTCATCAAGCCGTTCAAGCTTGACGAGGTGAGGGAGGCCTTGTCCGCCATTGGCGTTCAGGGCATCACCGTCACCGAGGTCAAGGGCTTCGGCCGACAAAAGGGCCATACCGAGCTCTATCGCGGTGCCGAGTACGTGGTGGACTTCCTGCCCAAGGTCAAGATCGAGGTCGCCGTCAAAAGCGAACTGCTGGACCAGGTGGTGGAGGCAATCGAGAAATCCGCCAATACCGGCAAGATCGGCGACGGCAAGATCTTCGTCGTCGATCTGGAGCAAGCCATTCGTATCCGTACCGGCGAGACCGGCGTCGACGCGCTGTAAACCAGGAGAGTCCGAATGAAAAAGTTTTTCGCCATGCTCGCCATCCTCGGCTCGGTGTTGTTCTCAACACCCGCCTTCGCCGAGGATAAGGCAGCAGTGGCGACTGCGCCCGCAGCAGCGACCGCGGCGCCGGCAGCGACAACCACCGCCGACGCCAGCACGGCCGCAACGGCGACGCCGACACCGAACAAGGGGGATGTCGCGTGGATGCTCACTTCGACCGCCCTGGTGCTGATGATGAGCGTGCCGGCCCTCGCGCTCTTCTATGGCGGTCTCGTGCGATCGAAGAACATGCTCTCGATGCTGATGCAGGTCTTCGTGGTGTTCGCGCTCGTCACCGTGTTGTGGTGCATATACGGCTACAGTCTCGCGTTCACCGAGGGCAACGCGTTCTTCGGAGGCTTTGACCGGCTTTTCCTGAATGGCACGTTCGATTCAGCGAAGGGCGAGTTTGCAATGGCCGCGACGTTCAGCAAGAACACGCCGCTGCCCGAACTGGTGTTCGTGGCGTTCCAGGCCACGTTCGCCGCGATTACGTGCTGCCTGATCCTGGGTGGGACGGCGGAGCGCGTAAAGTTTTCCGCGGTGCTCATCTTTGTAGTCATCTGGTTCACTTTCGCCTACGCCCCCATCGCCCACATGGTGTGGTTCTGGGCTGGCCCGGACGCCTACACGGCCTCCGAGGTCGTGGACGCCACGAACGCGAAGGCGGGCCTGATCTGGCAGTGGGGAGCCCTCGACTTCGCAGGTGGTACGGTGGTGCACATCAACTCGGGCGTCGCTGGCCTCGTGGGTGCGATCATTCTCGGCAAGCGTCTGGGTCTCGGCAAGGAAGCGATGACGCCCCACAACCTGACCATGACGATGATCGGCGCGTCGCTCCTGTGGACCGGCTGGTTCGGCTTCAATGCCGGGTCGGCCCTCGAAGCGAACAATTCCGCCGCCCTCGCGTTCATGAACACCTATCTTGCGACGGCGTGCGCCGTGCTCTCGTGGATGTTCGGCGAGTGGATCATCAAGGGCAAGCCATCGATGCTCGGCGCCGCGTCCGGCGCTGTCGCCGGCCTCGTCGCCATCACGCCAGCTGCCGGCAATGTCGGCATTCCCGGCGCTTTCGTCATTGGCTTCGCTGCGGGCCTCGTGTGTCTCTGGGGCGTGAACGGCCTCAAGAGGATGCTCGGCATCGACGATGCACTCGATGTTTTCGGCGTGCATGCGGTTGGCGGAATTCTCGGCGCGCTGTTGACCGGCGTGTTTAACGATCCGTCGCTCGGAGGGCCGGGTCTCGTCACCGACTGGGTGACCGGCAAGGTCGGCTACCCCGGTATCGGCGCGCAGTTCTGGATTCAGTGCAAGGGCGTGCTCGTCACAATCCTCTGGTCAGGAACCGTCGCGTTCATAGCGTGGAAGATCGCGGACTTGCTCGTTGGCTTGCGGGTCACCGAGGAAGAGGAACGGGAAGGACTCGAACGTCTCGTACCACGGCGAGAGCGCGTACAACCTGTAAGTGCAGCTAACGGGTAGTTCCCGGCGCATCTAGGCAGCAGCGCAGGCGTCCCTGTGCATTGCTGCCGCGTCCGCGCCGATATTTGCAGTTTGCTTCTCAATCTCTAACGGGAAAACGACGATGAAACTGATCACTGCCGTCATCAAGCCGTTCAAGCTTGACGAGGTGAGGGAGGCCTTGTCCGCCATTGGCGTTCAGGGCATCACCGTCACCGAGGTCAAGGGCTTCGGCCGACAAAAGGGCCATACCGAGCTCTATCGCGGTGCCGAGTACGTGGTGGACTTCCTGCCCAAGGTCAAGATCGAGGTCGCCGTCAAAAGCGAACTGCTGGACCAGGTGGTGGAGGCAATCGAGAAATCCGCCAATACCGGCAAGATCGGCGACGGCAAGATCTTCGTCGTCGATCTGGAGCAAGCCATTCGTATCCGTACCGGCGAGACCGGCGTCGACGCGCTGTAAACCAGGAGAGTCCGAATGAAAAAGTTTTTCGCCATGCTCGCCATCCTCGGCTCGGTGTTGTTCTCAACACCCGCCTTCGCCGAGGATAAACCCGCCGCGGCCACGCCGGCGGCTGAAGCCACCGCCCCGGCTGCCGCTTCCGCCGCGGCAGCGGAAGCCCCGACTGAGGCGGCGCCTGCCGAAGCTGCAGCGCCGGCAACGCCCGCTCCCAACAAGGGCGACACCGCGTGGATGATCGTCGCGACCGTTCTCGTGATACTGATGACGATCCCGGGTCTCGCGCTATTTTATGGTGGCCTGGTGCGCGCCAAGAACATGCTATCGATACTGATGCAGGTGTTCGTCACGTTCTCGATGCTCGCCATACTGTGGACCCTCTACGGCTACAGCGTCGCGTTCACGGAGGGCAACGCCTTTTTCGGCGGTCTGAGCAAGGCGTTTCTCGCGGGAATCACTCCCGATTCGGGGGCTGCCACGTTCAGCAAGGGCGTGTACATCCCCGAATACATCTACGTCGCCTTCCAGCTTACGTTCGCGGCGATCACCCCTGCGCTCATCATCGGCGCGTTTGCCGAGCGCGTGAAGTTCTCCGCGGTATTGCTGTTCATGCTGCTGTGGTTCACTTTCTCCTATCTCCCGATCGCACACATGGTCTGGTACTGGGCAGGGCCCGACGCCTACACGGACGCCAAGGCGGCGGAAGCGGCGGGAGCCACAGCCGGTTTCCTGTTCCAGAAAGGCGCGCTCGATTTCGCCGGCGGAACAGTCGTGCACATCAACTCGGGCATCGCCGGACTGGTGGGTGCGCTCGTCATCGGCAAACGCCTCGGCTACGGTAAGGAACAGATGCCGCCTCACAGCCTGACCATGACGATGATCGGGGCGTCGCTGCTGTGGGTGGGCTGGTTCGGGTTCAATGTCGGGTCGAACCTCGAATCCAATGGCGTGGCAGCGATGGTGTTCGTCAACACCCTGATCGCGACCGCTGCGGCAACTCTCTCGTGGATGTTCACCGAGTGGATGGTGCGCGGCCACCCGACCATGCTGGGCGCTGCCTCGGGCGCCGTCGCTGGTCTCGTAGCGATCACTCCGGCCTGCGGCTTCGTCGGTCCGATGGGCGCCATCGTCATCGGACTGGTTGCAGGAATCCTGTGCCTGTGGGGCGTCACCGGGCTCAAGAGCATGTTCGGCTACGACGACAGCCTCGATGTGTTCGGCGTGCACTGCCTCGGAGGGATTTGGGGTGCGCTGTCCACCGGGATATTCTGCGCGCCGTTCCTCGGCGGAACCGGTGTGTACGACTACGTTGCGAACGCCGTCAGCCCCGATTACTCGATTGCGGGCCAGCTGATGATCCAGGCAACCGGTGTGATCACGACTCTGGTGTGGTCGGGCGTGGTCGCCTTCGTTTCCTACAAGATCGTCGATGCGGTGGTCGGCCTGCGGGTGACGGAAGAGCAGGAACGCCAGGGGCTGGACGAGAGCCAGCACGGCGAGTCGGCCTATCATATGTAAATCCGGTTACCACACGACATGGAACGGGCGCCTGCGGGCGCCCGTTTTCATTTCCGCAGATCGATGTGCCACGCGTTGAGTCGCGTGGGCTGCCAGCCAAGCCGATGGTAGAAATCGAGCGCTTTCTCGTTCGTGCGATCGGCAAGCAGCTGGGCGCGTGTGGCGCCATGATCACGTGCCCAGTCGAGCAGCGCCGCAAGAAGTGCCCGGCCAACGCCCATTCCACGGTGGTCATCTCCCACGATGACGTCCTCGACCCACGCGGACGACGCGCCTTCTGCCGTCGAGATCACGAGCTGTGCGCTGGCCACCGCAATGGCAACACCACTCGCATCCCGCGCGACCAGGACAACTGCGCGCTCGCCATTCTCGATCAACAGAGCGAGCCCGCGCCGCTGAAGTCCACCGTCTACACGAAAATCGGTCTCGATGGAGAAAAGTGCGGCGAGCAGTAGCTGCAGCGCAGGAATGTCGTCAGTACGCGCGGTGTCGATCGTGAAGCCATTCATTTCGGACAGGATTCTCCAACGCTCTGGGTCAGGTCTCCCCGGCCCCGCCGTAGATGAGCACCGCGAGAAACCGGATCGGCAGCTCGATCAACTTCTCCGGTCCGTGGGGTACGTCACCCCGGAAAGTGAGCGAATCACCGGGCCCCAACGGGTAGGTCTGCTGGCCGTGGCGATACTCGATCCGGCCTTCCAGCATGTGGATGAACTCCGTGCCCGGATGCTCGAACGTCGGAAACACCTCCGAGGCGTCGTCCATCGTGATGAGAAAGGGCTCGAAGAGTTTTTGCGGACCTTGATCGTATGCCAGCAGGTGGTAGGTGTGGCCGCGCCGCGTACCGCGCCGGACCACCTCCATGCCTTCGCCGGAGCGTACGAGCTGCGCGCCGCCGGACGGAATGTTGTAGTGACGGAAGAGATAGGCGAGCGAGACACCAAATGCAGCGGCAATACGCGACAGCGTGTCGAGGCTGGTCGCCGCCTGACCGTTCTCGATCTTCGAAAGCATCCCGCGGCTGATCCCCACCTGCGCCGCGACATCCGCGATGGTCAGGTGGTCCTTCTGCCGCAAACTGCGAATGGTCGCGCCGAGATGCCGATAAAGCGATCGATCGTCAGCGTCGTTGGTCTCTGCCGACGTTGCCGGTCTGGGCGGACGGACGGGTTCGTTCATGGCGACACATTCTAGTCCTTGCGGCTTTCCATGATCACTTGGCCGGCTTGCGCAGCCAGAACTTGTACGACTCCACGAACGTGTCCGGATTCTCGTCCTCGAACACCGCCCAGTCCGCGAGGGAGTGTGCGGCCGGATCGTCGGTAAAACGGGAGCGGAAAGCGGCGAGCACCGTCGCATCGTGCAACTCGAAGCCGACGAACTCGAGCCCGAGCGCAGCGACCGACGCCTCGATCTCAGAGATCGTGTAGCGATGCTCCTGAACGTGGAAGAGCAGGTCCCGACAGCCGCTGGTGCTGTAGAAGTCCATGCTCCGATCGAGCGCCGCGCGCAGTCCAGAATCAACTCCATCGCGAAGCTCCTCACGAAACCACCGGATGCCGGCCAGCGTTGCCGGATATCCACCATCCGTGATCCGCCGCCTCGCCTCGACAACGGGTCGCCGGGCGGTCGCGCTGTAGAGCCCGATCATCATCAGGCCATTCGGCTTCAGCAGATCCGTCAGCACGCGCCAACCCGCCATCGGATCGCACATGTGATGGAGCACGCCGAAGCTCTCGACGAGATCGAAGCCATGCTCGAGGATGCCAAGCTCGAGGATGTCACCCTGGAGGAAGTCGATGTTTACAACTCCGAGCGCGCGTGCTTGGCGGGCGCCGTACGCGAGGCTCGTTCGCGACAGATCGACGGCCGTGACACGCGCGCCTTCAAAACGCAGCGCCGTCAGGATCGCGTGCTTGCCCGTGCCACAGCCCGCGACGAGTATTCGCGGTGAGACCGAATCGAGGGCGGGATCGATCGCCACAGCGGGAAACAGTTGTCGAATCGCCCGCGCGAACGCAAGTGGTTCCGGCATCCCCAGCTTGTACCACCTCGGATAGGGATGCTGCTCGTACTGCGCCTGAACCTTGCGCGAGACCACGTCCTCGACGCTCGATAGCGCGGGCAATGTCGCAGCGATGCTCTGTTCCGCCACCGGTTCGGTCACCTGACGCGCGATCACGGCAGAGAGCGGAGCGAGCTCAGGCCGTCCCTGAACCTGCGCAGCGAAGGTTTCGGAGCCAAGCGGCCGGTAGCATGCCAGCATCGCGACCCGATCCAGCGCGAGCACTTGCCCCGATTCCAGCGCACGGTCGATCTCGCGGGACAACGTGATGACCGCATCGGTTTCCACCGACGACTCCGCGTAGACGTATTCGACGAGGAAGCACTGGTGTGCGAGCGCCACGAGGAAAGCAAACGGGACTCGACCTCTGAGTGCATCGTCGAGGAGCAACGCGGCGCGCGCCTGCGTGAAGCAACGTTCGAAATCCGGATCGAAGAGGATCGTGAGCGACATCGCCCGCAGCAGGAGCGGATTGTCCAGCGCGTTGGCAGCAGCAACAAAAACCTCGGCGCAATCGCGCAACCGGTCCTTCGGCTTTTCAGTGGCTCGCAGCAGTGCAGCAAGTCCTGCATTCGCGCGCAGTGCGCTCGCGATCGCCGGCACGAGATCGGTCGGCTCGACGGACGGCAATGCGATGAGCGCAGCAAGATCCGCCTCCAGGTCGGGGGCTGTTGCTTCAAAGCGTGCGAGCTTCAAACAGTCGACGAGCGCGCTCGCGGAGCGCCGGTCGGTGCGGTGTCGGAAGGCGTTTCGCGCATGGACGACCGCATCGCCGACGCGTCCGACCAGCTTGAGCGCGAGGGCGAGATTGGACTCGATATCCGCATCGTCAGGTCGTGTACGCAGCGCGGACTCCAGTTCGCGAACCGCCTCGTCGGCGCGCCCAATCGCAACGAGCACGTTGCCGAGGTTGTTGCGCGCCTCGGGCAGATCGGGATGGAGGCGGAGCGCTTCGCGACATTGCTCCTCAGCCGCAACGAGGCGGCCCATGCTCTTCAGGGTGGATGCGAGGTTGATGCGCACGCGCGGCGCGTCTGGTGTCCGGTCGACTGCGCGGCGGTGGCACGCTTCCGCTTCGTCGAGACGCCCTGCGCTTCTCAGCAGATTGCCGAGATTCGTCCAAGCATCGGTGAAGTCCGGCTGCAGCCGCAGCGCCTCGCGATAGCGAGCCTCGGCTTCCGCCTTGCGCCCTTGGGCGTCGCGACAAAGGGCGAGATTGAAGTGGGCCTCAGCTGAGCGCGGTCGCTGCGCGATGAGCTGCGTCAACAGCTCGGCTGCGAAACCGTAATCCTGTTGTCTGTGGGCCACGCCTGCACGGAGGAACAACGCATCCGGACGATTGGGGCTGGCGCGCAATACGCCGTCGAGTCGTGCGGCCGCGGCCTCGAGGCGACCAGCTCGCAGCTCGCTCGCGGCGATACCGATCGCCGAGTCGGCAGCGGGTGCCGAGGCCGTTGAAGTCGGCGCGGCGGATGCGGCGCCGTGGCAATGTTTGTATTTCTTGCCGCTGCCGCAGGGGCACGGATCGTTGCGACCGGGTTTCACGGCGGCATGATGTTTATCGCCCGTCGTAGCCCGGAATCCACTCCGTTCCCGCGAGCGGCACCCGCGCCATCGCCGCGGCCTCTATGGTGAGCGCGACCAGGTCTTCACGCTCGAGGTGATGCACGTTCTGCTTACCGCACGCACGCGCGACAGTGGTCAGTTCCATGGCGAGCGTCCGGAGATAGTTCTTCGCGTGCCGCGCGCCAACCTCCGGTTCGACGCGCCGCTCGAGCACCGCGTCCTGCGTGGTCACGCCCACCGGACAACGTCCGGTATGGCAGTGATGACAGAAGCCGGGCGCACTGCCGAGGCGTGCATAATCCTCCACGGCGGAATGATGCTGGCCGTTCTGAAAATAGGTGTCGTGGTTGCAGCCGAGCGCGAACAGCATTCCTTGACCGATAGCAACCGCATCCGCCCCCATCGCCAGCGCCTTCGCCACATCCGCCCCCGTGCGAATACCGCCGGAAATGATGAGTTGGACTGTGCCCTTCATGTTGAGATCCTCGAGCGCTTCCACCGCCTGCCGAAGTGCAGCGAGGGTCGGAATGCCCACGTGCTCGATGAACACCGTCTGCGTCGCCGCAGTGCCACCTTGCATACCGTCCACGACGACCACGTCGGCGCCGGAGTGGACGGCGAGCTTCACGTCGTGGAACGTGCGCGTCGCCCCGACCTTCACGTAGACAGGCTTCTCCCAATCCGTGATCTCGCGCAGCTCCCGGATCTTGATTGCCAGATCGTCAGGACCGGTCCAGTCCGGATGACGGCACGCGGAGCGCTGGTCGACGCCTTCGGGCAGTGTACGCATCCGTGCAACCCGCGGATTGATCTTCTGTCCCAGCAGCATCCCACCGCCGCCGGGCTTCGCACCCTGTCCGATCACGACTTCGATGGCGTCCGCCTTCCGCAGATCATCGGGATTGAATCCGTACCGCGACGGCAGGCACTGGTAGACGAGGGTCTTCGAGGAGAGCCGCTCCTCGGACGTCATGCCCCCGTCGCCCGTGGTCGTGGAGGTTCCCATCTCGGTCGCTGCGCGGCCGAGCGCTTCCTTCACGTTCGCCGACAGCGCGCCGAAGCTCATGCCCGCGATCGTGATCGGGATCGCAAGCTCGACCGGCTTGCTGGCGTAGCGGGTACCGAGGATGGCCTTCGTCTCGCACCGCTCGCGGTAGCCTTCGAGGGGATAGCGGGATAGCGACGCGCCGAGGAACACGAGATCGTCGAAATGCGGCACGCGGCGTTTCGCACCGAGGCCGCGGATCTCGTACAGCCCATGCGCTGCCGCATTACGGATGTAGTCGATCGTCCTGCGGTCGTAACCCCAGCTCTCTTCGCGTTGGACGCGGTTCTCGCTCCCTGCTCGCTCCGTCATGTTCGGATTCGCACCTGGTTCGTCCCTCAATATTCCTGATTCGCGTCTGCGTTCCAGTGATACAGACTGCGCATGGAAGCGACACGCTTGAACGTTCTCGGGTCGTGCCCATAACCAGCTTCCGCGAGCAACTCCTCGACCGCGGCGTGGTCCGAATCCGTCATCGACTCCTCATGGGCATCCGCGCCGAACGACTCGATCGCGCCGCGCACATAGATGACCGCTTCGTACAGCGAATCTCCCAGGCCATCGCCCGCATCGCCGCAGATCACCATCCGCCCGGCCTGCGCCATGAATGCCGAATAGTCGCCGACCGAACCGCCGACGACGATGTCGATGCCCTTCATCGAGATGCCGCACCGAAGCGAGGCATCGCCGTCGATGATCAGCAATCCGCCGCGGCCGGACGCGCCCGCCGAAACCGAAGCGAAACCCTTCACGTGCACGCGGCCGGACATCATGTTTTCCGCGACACCCGGACCTGCGTTGCCATGAATGGTGATGCGAGCCTGCTTGTTCATCCCGCCCGCGTAGTAGCCGGCATGTCCCTCTATATCGACGGTGGCCGGCGCGTCGACGCCGACCGCGATGCTGTGCGCACCATCCGGGTGGCGCACGACGACTGTCCGGCGGGCGTATTTGTCGAGATCGTGGTGCAGGAACCGATTGAGCTCGCGCACGGTATCGCGGGCAAGATCGAAGATGACGACTCCTTCCATGGTCCCGGGAGCATCGATTGCTGCCGCGGCGCGGCCGGTGTTCACGCTCGCCATACGTACACCTCTTCGGGCTTCGGCTCGAAGATGCTTGCGTGACCCACATCCGGCAGCCGCGCCAGAGAGCGGAACTCGGACGCGATCGCCACGTAGTCGTCGGTCTCCGCCACGACAGCCGGCTTGCACGCGAACGCGTCGCGGATGAGGGCGAGCTCATCCTGCGTGCCCATGAGAAACGTGTAGAAACCATCCAGCTCGTCAAAACCCTTCTGCAGAGCTGCCTCGAGATTGTCACCTTCCCGCATCCGCCACTCCAGAAAACGGCACGCGGCCTCGGTGTCGTTGTCGGTGTCGAACTCGATGCCGAGCGGCTCGAGCTGGCGGCGAATCGAATTGGGATTGGAAAGCGATCCGTTGTGCACGAGGCAGAAATCCTCACCGGCTGTGAAAGGGTGAGCGCGGTCGGGCGTCACCGCAGACTCGGTCGCCATGCGTGTGTGGCCCACGAGATGCGAGCCCCGAAGCGACTGAAAGTCATACCGCTGCGCGACTTCCGCAGGCGTGCCGGTGTCCTTGTACACGTCGATGCTGCGACCGGCAGACAGAAAATGCAGCTTCGGATGACGCTCCCTGATCCACCTCTTCAGAGGCTCTGGCGAGATTGCGGCGGCAAGAACGACGTGGTTGCCCTTGGCCTCGACCTTCACCTCGACACAGAAATGCCTGCTGATCTCCTCGGCTAGGACGAGCCAGCTGAAATCGTCCCCTTGCTCCGTCAGCCCCGAATAGAGACTGATCTTGCGTTCGCTTCCGGGCAGCGGTTCGGTGAACACGGCGAGCCCCGCCGAGTCCGGGCCGCGCTCGGTCATGCCGATCAGCATCGGCACCATCAGCTCGCCGAGCCGCTCCCGCAACGACGCATTCTTCACCAGCAATCCCACGATTCCACACATGGCTTCACCAGCCCCCGTCAGAAGAATTCCAGGTATCGATCCACCTCCCACTGGGAGACGTGGCGCTGATACTCCACCCACTCCATGCGCTTGAGGCGCAGAAATTCTTCCGCCAGTTCGGGTCCGATGGCCTCGCAGATGACGGCGTCGGCCTCCAGCGCGTCCAGTGCCTCGTTCAGGTTCTGGGGCAGGACGTCGATCCGCGCCTCCTTGAGTTCGGCGCTCGTCCATTCATAGAGGTTGGTATTGTTCGGCTCGCCGGGGTCCATCTCCTTTTCGACTCCGTCCATGCCTGCCGCCAGAATCGCAGCGCTCGCGAGATACGGATTGCAGGAGCCGTCGGGCAGGCGCAGCTCGATGCGACCGTAGGGAATGCGCACCATGCAGGTCCGGTTGTTGTCGCCGTAGGCGATGTAGGCCGGCGCCCAGGTCGCTCCCGACAGCGCGCGGCCGACCACAAGCCGCTTGTAGCTGTTCACGGTCGGTGCGCACACCGCGGTCAGCGCATGGGCGTGATGGAGGAGTCCACCCATGAAGTGATAGCCCATCTTCGACAGACCCATGCCGCGCTTGTCCTTCTGATCGAAGAACAGATTCTTTGTCTTCGCATCGCCGATCGAGAGATGAAAATGCGCGCCGCTGCCGGTTCTGTTGGAGGTCGGCTTCGGCATGAAGGTGGCGATCAGGCCGAGCTGATTCGCGATCTCCGATGCCGCCATCTTCACGAAGATGTGGCGATCGGCGGTGGTCAGCGCGTCGGCGTAAGTGAAATTGACCTCGAACTGTCCGTTCGCATCCTCGTGGTCGATCTGGTAGACATCGATGTCCACGGCACGCAGCGCGTCGGTCATACGCTCCAGGAACGGCGCGCTGCGCGCAAGGCCCTTGTAGTCGTAGCAGGGCTTCTCCAGCGTGTCGCTGTCATCGCAAGGCATGACGCGCCCGTTGCCATCACGCTTGAGGAGCATGAACTCGGGCTCGATACCGGTGTAAAGCGTCATCCCCTTTTTCGCAAGCCGATCGAGCGCACGCTTCAGCACCAGTCGCGAATCGTACGCGTACGGCTTGCCGTTCGTGTGGCCCCAGGTGGCCATGCGCGCGAAGCCTGGCATCCACGGGATCGCCTGCAGAGTGGCGGGATCGCCCACCGCCATGTAATCCGGCCCGTGCGGCCCCATGCCAAAACCCCAGAGCGCGAATCCGGCGAAGCCCGCGCCGTCGGTGAGCAGCATGTCGAGATGCTCCACCGGCACCGCCTTTGCCTTTGCCGATCCGTGTATGTCCACGAACTGCGCGAGGATGTACTTGATCTTGTTGTCCTTGAGCCATTTCCTGGCTTTTTCTGGAGTCATGTCGGTTCCTGCAGGTGAAGGTTATGCCGTGAGGAATTGCGCGCCAGGATAGAGGTCGCAGATACCTGCCGCGCCGCCACCGAGTTCCTCGACAAGGTCGAACAAGTGCACGAAGAAATAGATCCCGAAGGTACTGTCGCACCACACCTGAATACCGTGACGCCCGGCGAAGTCACGCGCGATGAGTGTTACCGACACGCCGATCATCGTCGTCATGGCGACGAGGTCCGGCTTCCGTTCGAACTCGCCGAAGTCGAAGCTGCAGGTCTGGGCGAAAAGCTCGGGCAGCTTTGGCCCTGTGAGCGCCAGTACGAGATCCTGGCGCGACACCGAATAGACGCCGGCCGCGCCGTCTTTCAGCGTGTCCAGCAATGTGCCGATCGCGTTTGTATCCGGTCCGTCCTGGAACAGAAATTCGCTGCGACCGAGCCGCAGCGCGACGCCGCCGCCGTGGAACGCAGTCCACGAATTCGCTTCGGAGGGCAGAACGACACCGAACGAGCGCAAGGCGGTTTCCGCCAATGGTCCCTTGAAGCCGCAACCCGGCAGGCATGACAGATCAGTGATCGACACCGCGTCGAATGCGCGTGCCGCGTCCGTCACGAAGGCAGGGGTAATCATGCCGTGAAGCTCATGCATGTCAGATCTCAGCCTCGATAGCCGCGCTGCGACCGGGCTTGCCCTCGAGGGGGTCATCGGCTTCTTCTCCCATCTTCCGGCGGTTTCCCGCGGCGTCGTAGAACGGCGTCTTCACGACCCGCGCAGCGAGCAGCACGCCATTGTCCCAACGTATCTGCAATTCAGTACCTGGTTTCGAGAGAGGTGGGGCCACGTAGACAAGCCCAATCTGCATGCCGAGCGTATCCGACCACGCGCTGCTGGTGACGCGTCCAGCAATCTTCCCGTTGTCGATAACGAGATGACCTTCCTTCGGCGCCGGCTCGCGCGTGTCGCGGGCGAACCCGACGAGGACGTGCTTGACCGGCTTTCTCTCCAGGGCCGTGAGACTCCGCTGGCCCACGAAAAAAGGTTTGCGCATCTTCAGCGTCCAGCGCAGGCCGGCTTCGAGAGGCGTCGTTAGTCCGTCGGTGTCCTGCCCGACGATCAGGTGTCCCTTCTCCAGCCGAAGCAGGCGCTGCGCCTCGACGCCGAAAGGGCGGATGTGGTACCGGCGGCCCGCATCCATGAGCGCGTCCCACACGGCGGGCGCCTGGTCGGAAGGGACATGGATCTCGAAGCCGACTTCTCCCACGAACCCGACGCGCAGGACGCGGGCTTGCACGCCGGCAACGGTCGCCGTGCGCACGGTGTGACAGGGAAATGCCGGCTCGGTCAGATCGAGGTCGGTGACGCGTCTCAGTACCGCCCGTGCATCGGGTCCCGCCAGGTTCATGGCACAGCAAGCACCGGTGAGATTCACCAGCCCCATATCGAGACGCCATATCGCGTTGAGCCGCGTGAGTTCCCGGTAGATCGAAGCGGAGTTGCCGCTCGTGGTCGTGAAGTAGAAGTGCTCCTGCGCGATGCGCGCAACCACGCCGTCGTCCGCGATCACGCCGGTCTCGTCGAGCATCACAGCGTAGCGCGTCGAACCCGCCTTCATGTCGGCAAACGCGCCGGTGTAGGCACGCTCGAGAAACTCCGCTGCGCCCGGTCCGCGTACCTCGAGCTTCCCCAGCGTGCCGACGTCGATCAGGCCGACTGCGTTGCGCACCGCGTGCGCCTCGGCCCGCACACATGCGTCTTTGTTTTCGCCGGCGCGCGCGTAGTGTTCCGGCCGCAGCCAGTTTCCGGTCATCGCGAAGACGGCGTGCAGCGCCTCGTGACGCGCGTGCAACGCTGTCGTGCGATACGGACTGAAACTGCGACCGGCGAGCACGCCCAGTGGCACTGGGTGATAGAACGGGCGCGCCGTCGTCGTGCCGATCGCGCCGCACGGTTCACCGTGGAGTCTCGCCAGTATCCGGATGGCGTTCATGTTCGAGTGCTTGCCTTGCGACGGCCCCATCCCGACAGTCGAATAGCGCTTCATGAGTTCGATGTTGTCGAAGCCTTCGCGCGCCGCGTCGAGAAGATCCTTCAACTGCAGGTCTTCATCGAAATCGACGAAGTTCTTTCCCTGGGGGTGCGTGACGATCGGATACGGATGGCTCGGACAGCGCCCATCACGCACCTGCGGACGCCCCGTGGATCGTGTGCCGGCCAGCCACGCCAGCGCCTCGGCCGCGGCGCCCCGACCGTCGTTCACCTTCTGTGCAACGTCGAACACGCCGTTGACGCGACCACAGGCGAAGACGCCGGGAGGCAGCGTGTCGGAAACGAACTGCTGCAGCGCCTCGTCGAAACGCATCTGCGCCCCCGCCTGATACAAAAGCGCCGCGGCGGGCGCCCAGCCGACGCTCATGAGGAGTCCGTCACAGCGAATGACGCGAGCGCTCGTGACATCGGCTTCACCGCTTTTGAGGAGACAACACACCACAGCGGATTCGACGCAGTTGTCCACGGATCGAGCTTCGTACACGCACCAGCCGGTCAGCAATTCGATGCCTCTGGCGCGCACCGCGTCGCCGTCCGGGCTTGTCTCGCCCTCCGTGCGCAGATCCACCACCGCTGCCACGCGAACGTCGTTCGCGATCATGTCGAGCGCTGCCGCGTAGCCCTCGCGATTCGCGGTGAGTACGATCACATCGTCGGCCGGCTTCACGCGATACCGGTAGACGAGGCGTTGTGCGGCCGACGCGAGCATCACGCCGGGGAGATCGTTGTTGCGGAAAACGCCGGGTTGTTCTTGCGCACCGGTCGCGACGATCATGGAACGCGCCCGCAGCTTGACCATGCCGCTCGCGCTGACGAGGGGTATCCAGAAGTCGGCGTAGCACCCTGCGGCGTACGTTCCGGATCGTAGATCGAGGTTGGACAGTTCAGCGGCTTGCGCGAGCAATTCGTCGAGAACCGTGGTGTTCCCCGGTTCGCCGGTGCGCTGATAGCCCAGACTTCCGCCTGGCTTGGGATTCTCGTCGACGAGGACGACGCGCACACCGGCGCGTGCTGCGGTGATCGCTGCCGAAAGGCCTGCTGTGCCGGCGCCGACCACCAGCAGATCGGCGTGCAGGTAGCGCTTCGGTGGCGTGGATTTCGGTGCATCGAAATGCACTTCGCCGAGGCCCGTCAGGGCGCGAAACAACCGCTCCCACTTCGGAAAGAGCCACTTCGGCTTGTAGAAAGCCTTGTAGTAGAACCCGACCGGCAGCAACCGCGAGAGCTTGTCGAGGAAGCGCGCCTTGTCGTGCGCGAGATCCCCGGTGGTGTTCACCGCCCTGAGCACCATTCCCTGCTGAACCGGCGTGACGTCGCCGCGCAGGTTGAGCTTCGCACCCCACTGGAACATCGCATTGACGTCGTGATTGGCGAGTGAGAGAACGCCGCGCGGGCGATGGTATTTGAAGCTCCGGCCGAGGACTCGCACCCCTGCTGCCCAGAGCGCACTGGTGATGCAGTCGCCGGAAAGCGCCTGGCAGCGCTGCCCCTCAAAACTGAGGGTGAACGCGCTCGCGCGGTCGATCCATTCGTGGGGTGCGGCAGGAAGGCGTTCCACTATTGCGATTCCTCGCCGACGAGCCAAGTATGCAGGACGCGATCGGCTGCCGTATCGCGCTCGGCGATGAACCACGTGTTGCTCGGCACATGGCACCACCATTCGTGCTTCACGCCCGGCGCACCGTTGCGGTTGAAGAGATAGTCGGCCCACTGCGCGTCGGTGCATGCGCCCGGTTCCGGCATGCCACGCACCTCTCCGCCGTAATGGAATTCCGTTACGGGGCGCAGACCGTTGATGGGGCAGGGCATGAGCTTCACGTTCAGTGTCCCACCGATGCCGCACCCTTCTCTCCGGTCAGTTCGTAACGCTCGAACCGGGAGAGGTTGAAGGAGGTGATGAGATCGTGGTCGGCGTCCCGCGCCACCGTTTGCGCCATCGTCTTGCCGCATACGGGTGTCGCCTTGAATCCCCATGTGCCCCAGCCTGCGTCGAGATAGAACCCTTCCACCGGAGTCTTGCCCATGACCGGCGCGAAGTCCGGGGTCATGTCGGCCATGCCCGCCCACTGCCGGTTGACGCCGACTTCCGACAGAAACGGAAACAGCTTCAGCATGTGAGTCGCCAGGCCCTCGGTGAAATCGAGGGTCGAGCGCGTCGATTGCACCTCATAGGGATCGAGAGCGGCGCCCATCACGAGCTCGCCACGCGCGGACTGGCTTACATAGACATGGAGGCTCGCCGACACGATGATGGAATCGAGCCATGGCTTCAACGGCTCGCTCACCATCGCCTGCAGCGGGTGAACCTGTATCGGCGAGCGCAGCCCGACCATGTCGAGCACGCGCGGCGTGAACCCGGCGACTGCCGAAAGCACCCTCGGCGTCGATACGTAGCCGCGACTCGTGCTCACGCCCCTGACACGGCCGCCGTGAACATCGATACCGAGCACTTCAGTCTGCTGGTGGATCTCCACGCCACGCCGATCAGCGCCACGCCCATAGCCCCATGCCACCGCGTCGTGACGGGCAATCGCTCCCGGCTTGTGATACAGCGCGCCGAGCACCGGCATGTGACCACCGCAGCTCATGTCCATCATCGGACAGGCTTCCCGAACCGCTTCCGGACCCACAAGCTCGCTTTCCACGCCGAGGTGCTTGTTTATCTCCGCACGCAGCCGCATCGTGCGGACGGCAGAATCAGTGTGGGCCAGAGTGTAATGCCCGCGGACCGAATAGAAGAGATTCAGGTCGAAGTCCGCGGCGAGGTCCTGCCAAAGCTTCACGCTGTGGTCGTAGAAGGCAACGCCTTCGGGCGTGAGATAGTTGGACCGGATGATGGTGGTGTTGCGTCCCGTGTTGCCGCCACCGATGTAACCGCGTTCAAGGACCGCGACGTCGGTCATTCCGTGATCGCGCGCGAGGTAGTAGGCAGCGGCGAGTCCGTGCCCTCCCGCCCCGATGATCACGACGTCGTAGGTGTCTTTCAGCCGCTCGTGCCGGCGAAACATCCGGGGCTCTGTGCGATCGCGGGAGAAAGCAAGGCGCAACAGGCCGAGAGCCATGGATAGATTCGCCTGCGGGCGTCGTTTCGTGCGACTTCAGATGATGAAGTCTCCCATCCTTGATGTCAACTTGAGAGAATCATTGTTGCGTATTAGGAAACAACAAACGGGAACGAGGCGTTTTCCGAGGTCAGCTACAATTACGATTTTCTCGGGTGCCCCATGACCGTTCCCCACCTCACGACTGCCCTGTCCGGCCCCCTGCGCGAACTCGAAGACCGCATCCTGACCGCGATGCCCACCATCGAGCACTGGTTCCGCGGCCAGTGGCAGGAGCATGCCGCGCCGTTCTATGGCTCGGTCGACCTCCGCAACAGCGGTTTCAAGCTGGCGCCGGTAGACATGAATCTGTTCCCGGGAGGGTTCAACAACCTGAATCCCGAGTTCCTGCCGCTTTGCGTGCAGGCCGCCATGGTGGCGATCGAAAAAGTGTGTCCGGACGCGCGCGGCGCGCTCATCATCCCCGAGAACCACACGCGGAATCTGTTCTATCTGCAGAACGTGAGAGTGCTCGCAAACGTGCTGCACCGGGCGGGAATGAACGTGCGGATCGGCAGCCTGGTGCCGAATCTCGACGGCCCCATCGAACTCGCCCTGCCCGAAGGCGGCACCCTCAAGCTGGAGCCTCTCGTCCGCACCCGCAATCGGATCGGCGTCGCCGACTTCGATCCGTGTGTCGTGCTGCTCAACAACGATTTGTCGGCGGGCGTCCCCTCGATCCTCGAGAATCTGGAGCAGGCGGTGATCCCGCCTCTTCACGCGGGATGGTGGGCGCGGCGCAAGTCCACCCATTTCGGCGCGTACGACGATGTCGCGCGCGAGTTCGGTGCGCTGCTCGGGATCGATTCCTGGCTCATCAATCCTTATTTCGCGACCTGCGGCAAGATCAACTTCCAGGAGCGCAAGGGCGAGGACTGCCTCGCCGGCTACGTGTCGGAAATCCTCGCCGACACCCGTTCGAAGTACCGGGAGTACGGCATCGACCACGAGCCTTTCGTGATCGTGAAGGCCGACGCCGGCACCTACGGCATGGGCATCATGACCGCGAAAAGCCCGCACGACGTCCGTGAACTGAACCGTAAGCAACGCAACAAGATGGCAGTTGTCAAGGAAGGGCTGCAGGTCGAGGAAGTGATGGTGCAGGAAGGCGTCTACACCTTCGAGAGCATCAATGACGCCGTCGCCGAGCCGGTCGTCTACATGATGGATCACTTCGTGGTCGGCGGGTTCTACCGCGTGCACACGGGTCGCGGCACCGACGAGAACCTCAATGCGCCGGGGATGCACTTCGTTCCCCTCGCCTTCGAGGCGTCGTGCCTTCCGGAACCGTTCAATGCGACGGGGGGCCTGCCGAACCGGTTCTATTCGTACGGCGTGGTCGCGCGCCTCTCCCTGCTCGCGGGCGCCCTCGAGCTCGAGCGGACCGAGCCGCATCTCCAGCCGCAGGCTGCGCTGGCCGGCTAGACGCCCGGTCCAGCGCCGCGCATTCCCGCAACAAGCGCTCCATGCGGCTCGCGTTCATCCTCGATCCCCTCGGGTCCATCAAGCCCTACAAGGATTCGAGCTACGCGATGATGCGCGAGGCAGCAGCGCGCGGGCACGTACTTTTCGCGCTCCACCAGGGCGACCTCGCCTGGGGCGGAGGGGGCGTAGTCGGCAAGGGTCGGGCGTTGACACTCACCGGGGACGAGCACGACTGGTACCGCGCCGGCGACCCCGAGTCGATTCCGCTTGCCGAATTCGACGCCGTGCTGATGCGCAAGGACCCACCGTTCGACATGGAATACGTCTACTCCACCTATCTGCTCGAACTGGCAGAACAGGAGGGAGCGCGCGTCTTCAATCGTCCGGGTGCGATCCGCGACTTCAACGAGAAGCTCGCCATCGCGCGCTTTCCGCAGTTCGCACCGCCCACACTCGTCACGCGTCAGGACGCCCTGATCCGGTCATTCCTTGCCGAGCACGGCGACGTCATCCTCAAACCCCTCGACGGCATGGGCGGCGCGTCGATCTTTCGCGTCCGGGTCGATGATCCAAACCTCGGCGTCATCATCGAGACCCTCACCCATTTCGGACGTCGGACCATCATGGCGCAGCGCTTCATCCCTGAAATCTCCGCAGGGGACAAGCGCATCCTCCTGATCGCGGGCGAGACGGTGCCGTACTCCCTCGCCCGGATCCCGAAACCGGGAGAGACCCGCGGCAACCTTGCGGTCGGCGGCATCGGCGTCGCACAGCCGCTTTCCGCCCGTGATCGGGAGATCGCCGAAGGCGTCGCACCGCTCCTGTGGAATGCGGGTCTCCTGTTCGTCGGCATCGACGTGATCGGGGACTACCTTACCGAGGTGAACGTGACGAGCCCGACCTGCATGCAGGAGATCCACCAGCAGACGGGGTTCAATTCCGCAGCGCTCATGATCGATGCCCTCGAGCGCTCTGCACACGGCGAGCGCCGGTAGTACAATTCAGCCCCTCGGCTGGATGCGGTTCCTGACGAAAAACTAAAGCCCATGGTCGGAATCCTGATCGTCGCGCATGGAACGTTGGGCGAAAGCCTGATCCATTGCGCGAGCCACGTCATCGGCAGCCGGCCGCTGCAGCTCCTCCAGCTCGGCGTCACGGTGCACGACGACCCGCAGGCAATCTTGCCCCAGGCCGTCCGGATGGTGAAGATCCTCGACGGCGGGGACGGCGTGCTGGTGCTCTCGGATATTCTCGGTGCGACGCCCGCTAACATCGCCTCCAAGCTGCTCGTCCCGGACCGCGTGGAGGGTGTGGCAGGGGTAAGTCTGCCGATGTTGGTACGGGCGCTTACCTATCGCAACGAGCCACTTGCGAAACTGGTGGAAAAGGCGGTGTCGGGCGGCTGTGAAGGTGTTGCGCGCATGCCTTGTCCGCAGTCGGAACATGCAGCAACGGGAGGCTGAGATCGTGAACCGGCTCGGGCTGCATGCC
This sequence comes from uncultured beta proteobacterium, assembly GCA_963747225.1. GTDB lineage: Bacteria > Pseudomonadota > Gammaproteobacteria > Burkholderiales > JAEUMW01 > JAEUMW01. Next base: position 135,986 of record CAVVES010000018.1, read on the forward strand.
CGCGCCTCGGCAAAGCTCACCCAGCTCGCAGGGCAATTCAAGAGCGAGGTCTGGCTCACGCGCAACGGCCGCCGCGTCAACGCCAAGAGCATCATGGGGGTGATGATGCTCGCTGCAGCCAAAGGCTCCAGCATTTCCATTGAAACCGACGGGCCCGATGAGGAACAGGCGATAGCCGCCCTCGCGCAATTGATCGCCGACCGCTTCGGCGAGGGGGAGTGACGGCAGTTCGGGACGACAGAAAAGCGAAGCGGAACGGGCTGCCTCTATCAAGGGCAACAGCTTTCCCACTTCCCCCTTCACCCTTGACGCTTCAATTTTGACTATCTCGATCGCGCAGCGATGAGCTTCACCGTCCACGGTATCGGCGTATCGGGTGGCATTGCCATCGGCTATGCGCACCTTGTCTCCCACGCCCGGCTGGAGGTCGCCCACTACGTGGTGCCGAAGTCGCGCGTCCACGAGGAGATCGCACGTTTCGACGCCGCGATCGACAAGACGCGGGAAGAGCTTTCCGTGCTGCGCCGTCACATCCCGCCGAACGCGCCGCCGGAGTTCGACGCCTTCATCAACGTGCACCAGATGATCCTCGAGGACTCGACCCTCGCCGAGGAGCCGCGGCGCCTGATCGAGACGCAGCAATGCAACGCGGAGTGGGCCCTCAAGCTGCAGGCCGAAGCGCTCATCACGCAGTTCCAGCAGATGGAGGACACGTATCTGCGCGAGCGCCAGGACGACGTCCTGCACGTGGTGGAGCGGGTGATGAAGGCGCTGCTCGGCCAGCCCGGCTACATCCCGAGCGCGATGGGCGGCGGCGAGCACAGCGCCATCCTGGTCGCCCACGACCTGTCTCCCGCGGACATGCTGCTCTTCAAGCAGCATCAGTTCGCCGGCTTCATCACCGATGTGGGCGGTGCCACCTCCCACACCGCCATCGTCGCCCGCAGCCTCGGCATCCCGTGCGTGGTGGCGCTGCATCATGCACGCGCGCTGATCCATGAGGCCGAGCCGCTGATCGTCGACGGCGTCCAGGGCGTAGTGATCGTCAATCCGGACAAGCAGATCCTTTCGGAATACCGTCTGCGCCAGAATCAGTGGGAGATCGAGCTCCTCAAGCTGAAGCGCCTCCGCACCACGTTCACGACGACCCTCGACGGCACTCCGATCGAGCTGCACGCGAACATCGAGATCCCGGATGACGTGGAAGAGGTCAAGGAGAGCGGCGCGATGGGTATCGGCCTCTTTCGCTCCGAGTTCCTGTTCATGAACCGGCCCGATCTGCCAGGAGAGGACGAGCAGTTCGAAGCCTACCGCCGGGTTGCGCGCGAAATGCATGGCCTGCCGGTGACCATCCGCACCCTGGATCTCGGCGCCGACAAGCGCGTCGACAGCGACATGCGGGTGACCGCAAACCCGGCGATGGGCCTGCGAGCCATCCGCTTCTGCCTCTCCGAACCGCAGATGTTCCAGGCTCAGCTGCGGGCGATTCTGCGCGCTTCCCACTACGGCAACGTGCGTATGCTGATCCCGATGCTCTCCGGCGTGGCCGAGCTGAAGCAGACGCTGCATTTGATCGAGGAGGCGAAGAAGACTCTGGACGAAGAGGGCGTGCCGTTCGACCGGAACATCCTCATCGGCGGCATGATCGAAATCCCCGCGGCAGCCCTCGCCCTCAACATGTTCATGCGCAAGCTCGACTTTCTCTCGATCGGCACCAACGACCTGATCCAGTACACCCTCGCGATCGATCGGGCGGACGGCGCGGTGGCGCACCTTTACGACCCGCTGCATCCGGCGGTACTCAACTTGGTCGCAGGCATCATCCGCGGCGCCGCCAAGGGCGGGGTGCCGGTAGGGATATGCGGCGAGATGGCCGGTGACGCGAGGCTGACCCGCGTGCTGCTCGGCTTCGGGCTCAAGCTCTTCTCGATGCACCCGGCGCACCTGCTTGCGGTGAAGCAGCAGGTGCTGAAGGCCGATCTCGAGTCGTGCACGGCGATCGCGAACAAGATGCTGCGTGCCGAAGACCCGGAGAAGATCCGCGAGCTGCTCGACCGGCTGAACGCCTGACCTTTCGCCGAACTCCCTACCTTGCGCCTCACGACCGAACAGCTGCCGCGGGAGCTCGCCCGCGGCGTCCTTCCCCTCTACACCGTTTACGGCGCGGAGCCGCTTCTCGCCCTGGAAGCCGCCGACCGCATCCGCGCGAAAGCGCGCGAAGCCGGCTATGCAGAGCGCGAGATTCTGACCGCCGAGCCCGGCTTCAACTGGTCCGATCTGGGTCTTGTCGGACGCAGCCTCTCCCTGTTCGGCAGCCTGCGCCTCATCGAGCTGCGCATTCCGAACGGCAAGCCCGGCGTGCAAGGGGCCGCCGCGATCGAGGCTTACGTTCAGGACCTGCCGCCGGATACCGTGACGCTCGTACAGCTGCCCGACATGGACTGGCGCGCAGTCAAGGCAGCGTGGTTCACCTCCCTCTCGGCCGCCGGGACGCTGGTCGCTGCGAACGTCGTACCGCGGCAAGACCTGCCGCGCTGGATCGGCAGTCGTCTCGCCGAGCAGGAGCAACGCGCCGATGCGGCGACGCTGCAATTCATCGCGGACCGCGTCGAGGGGAACCTGCTCGCGGCGCGGCAGGAGGTGCAGAAGCTCGATCTGCTCTGTCCGAAAGGTCCGCTTTCGCTCGCGGAAGTGGAGCAGGCGGTGCTCGAAGTGGCCCGCTACGACCCGAACGCGCTCGGCGATGCATTCCTGGCGGACGATGTCGCCTACCTGTTCCGGATGCTGCGCGGACTCGAAAGCGAAGGCGTCGCGCTGCCCCTCGCCCTGTGGGCGGTCGCCGAGACGCTGCGGGCCGTTGCGCGCGTGGCAACGGCGCTGGCAAACGGCGCCAACGAGCAGGCGGCCGTCAAAGGCGCGAAAATATGGGGACCGCGACAGGCGCTCATCGCTCGCGCCGCCCGCAGGATTCCCCTTGCACGCATCGAGGACGCGCTGCTTCAGGCAGCGGACATCGACCGCATGATAAAGGGTCTCAAGCGCGGCGACCCCTGGTCGGAACTCGCCCGACTCGCGCTGTTCCTCAACCAGACTCCGCCGCCCGCCGTGGCGCGGACAACACGGCAGGCCGCCGTGCGCCGTTCGGGCTAGAATGGACTTTCGCAGCGATACGAGCAGACTCATGGATGTCCAGAGCTACATGCAAAGCGTCGGCAAGGCCGCCCGGGTTGCGTCCCGCGCCATGGCGAGGGCCGACACCAATGCAAAGAATCACGCGCTCGCGACCATGGCTGAAGCCATCGAGCGCGACGCTGCGAAACTCCTCGCCGCCAACGCGGAGGACGTAGCCGCCGCCGGAAAGGCGGGACTGGAAGCGGCGATGATCGATCGCCTGACCCTGACGCCGCAGGGCGTGCAGGGAATGGCCGAGGGACTGCGCCAGATCGCTGCCCTGCCCGATCCGGTGGGCGAGATCACGAACATGAGCTTCCGTCCTTCCGGCATCCAGGTGGGGCGCATGCGCGTACCACTTGGTGTGATCGGGATCATCTACGAAGCGCGTCCAAACGTGACCGCTGATGCTGCGGGTCTCTGCCTGAAAGCGGGCAATGCGGCCATCCTGCGCGGCGGCTCGGAAGCAATTCATTCGAACCAGGCGATTGCGGCGTGCGTGCACGAGGGCTTGCGGACCGCCGGATTGCCGGAAACCGCGGTGCAGGTCATCGAGACCACGGATCGCGCGGCGGTCGGAGAACTCCTGCGGATGAGCGAGTACGTCGACGTGATAGTGCCGCGCGGAGGCAAGGGACTGGTCGAGCGCGTGATTGCCGAATCGCGCATCCCGATGATCAAGCACCTGGACGGCGTGTGTCACGTGTACATCGACGATCACGCCGACCTGGACAAGGCCGTGCGCGTGGCGGACAACGCGAAGACCCAGCGCTACGGCACCTGCAACACCATGGAGACGCTGCTCGTCCACCGTCGCATTGCGCCGCTGATCCTGCCGAGGCTGGCGGAGATCTATGCGGCGAAGGGCGTCGAGCTGCGGGGCTGCGAAGCCTCGCGCCGGCTGGTGCCGGGAATGCTCGAGGCAACGGAGGACGACTGGTACACCGAGTATCTCGCGCCGATCCTCGCGGTGCGCCTGGTCGACGGCATCGACCAGGCGATCGAGCACATCGCTGTCTACGGCTCGCAGCATACGGACGCGATCGTCACCGAAGACATCAACCGTGCGCGCCGATTCCTGCGAGAGGTGGATTCCAGCTCGGTGATGGTCAACGCCTCGACGCGCTTCGCCGACGGCTTCGAATACGGTCTTGGCGCGGAGATCGGCATCTCGACCGACAAGATCCATGCGCGCGGCCCGGTCGGGCTGGAAGGGCTGACTTCGGTGAAATTCATCGTGGTCGGCGACGGTCACGTCAGGCAGTGAAAGCGGACGCGCAGCCCCGCCACTAGAACTTTTCTCTTTCCGCCGCGGTCGCATGATGGTTGTGCGCCAGGGAGCAATGATGGGCCGATTCGGATGGAGGACGTTGCTGGCGCTGATGCCGATGACCGCGCACGCAAGCCCTGGCGTCGATGACCACGATCCAGCCTTCATCGCGCGCATCTCGCTGTCGGTGGTGAAGATCCAGGCCCAGGGCGAGCACGGCAGGACAGCATTCGGCTCGGGCGTGTTCGTCGCACCCGGTGAAGTCGTCACCAACTGCCACGTCACCCAGTTCGCCGATTCGATCCAGGTGCGCAAAGGTGGCATCTGGCTCACCGTCGAAGCACAGCAGGTGAACGTTGCGCGCGACCTCTGCCTGCTCAAGGTCGCGCCGGCGCCGCTGCCCGCGCCGGTATTGCGGAGCGTCGAAGATGTCGTGCCGGGGCAGGTGGTGTACTCGGTCGGCTTTCCCGGCGGTGCCGGGTCGATGTTCGCCAATGGCCGTGTGCATGCTCTCCACAAGTTCGACGGCAGCAAGGTGATCGAGACCACCACGGGGTTCAACCTCGGTGCGAGTGGTGGAGCGCTCTTCGACGACTCGGGTCGTCTGCTCGGTCTCACCACCTTCCGCGCCCGCGGGAGCCGCGACAGCCACTTCTATGCGATCCCTGCGGACTGGATCGCGGAGCTGCGTCGCCAGCCTGCCCAGGCGGTCGCGCCGCTCGCCCGCGACGTGCCGCCGTTCTGGGGTCAGGTGCGGGCAGACCAGCCGTATTTCCTGCAGGCGGTGCCCCTCGAATCGGAACAGGACTGGAACGCGTTGCTCGTGATCGCCGAACGCTGGTCGAAGGAGGATGGCGGCGATCCGGACGCCTGGTATTTCCTTGGACGCGCGAACGCGCGACTCAATCGCAAGGATACCGCGGTGGACGGCTTTCTGCGGGCGGTGCAGCTGAATCCGGGATTCGCGCGCGCGTGGCTCGAGCTCGGTCTGCTCTATGCGCAGCTAGGCCGGAGGGACAAGGTGGAGCAGGTGCGGGTATCGCTCGCGACCATCGATACTGATCTGGAACAGGAACTGGTGAAGGCGGTCGGCGGCATCTGACATAGCTCCGCTTCAAGCGGCCGCGATCACTCGGCCGGCCCGGTCTGCTCCGCGAGCCGGATCATGCGTTCGGCTTCGGTCACCCAGACGATGCCGTCGCCGCGCTGGCCGGTTCCGGCCACTTCAACGAGAACCTGCAGGATCCCGACGACCATGTCGTCCGGCGCCACGATCTCGATGCGCACCTTCGGACTGAATTCCGTCAGCTCCTCGCGGATGGTCTTGCGCACATGCTGCGAAAACCGGCCGCAGCCTTCGACCTTCGTGACGGTCATGCCGGGGAAATCCTTGACGTGGCGAAACGCGCTGCGGATTCGGGCGAGCTTCGACGGCTGGATAACGGCCTTGATTTCCTTCATGGCAACCCCTCGTTGACTTCTGGTTTTCGCCATCGCAGCTTGCCCGAATGGGCAGCCGCGCAGCTCAAGCCTCGATCTTCTTCTCCTCGAACCAGCCGTACAGGGCCGGCACCACGATCAGCGTGAGCAGGGTGGACGTGATCAGTCCGCCGATCACCACCACCGCCAGCGGCCGTTGCACCTCCGATCCCGGTCCGGTGGCGAACAGGAACGGAATGAGGCCCAGCATCGCCACCGTCGCGGTCATCAGCACCGGCCGCAGCCGTTGCTTGCACCCCTCTACGATCGCGAGGTGCTGCGGCCTGCCCTCCTCGCGCAGCGCGCGGATGTAGGAAACCAGCACCACTCCGTTCAGCACGGCGATTCCCCACAGCGTGATGAAACCCACGGACGCAGGCACCGACAGGAACTCCCCGGTCAGGAACAGGGCGAAGATGCCGCCGATCGACGCGAACGGCAGCACCAGGATTATCAGCGCCGCGAACCGTACGGAATTGAACAGCACGAACAGGAGAAAGAATATCGCGAGGATGGTGATCGGAATGATGATCAGCAGACGTTTGGTCGCCCGTTCGAGATTCTCGAACTGCCCCCCCCACGAGAAGTAATAGCCGTCGGGCAGGGTAATCTGGTCCGCTGCGGCGGCCTGCAGCTCGGCCACGAAGCCGCCGAGGTCGCGACCCTGGACGTTGGCGCCAACGACGATGCGCCGTTTCGCCGTTTCGCGGCTCACCTGGGCCGGCCCTTCGCGGACCTCAATGTGAGCGAGATCTTTCAGGGGCACGAGCGCGCCGTTCGGAGAGCGGAGGAGAATCTGCCCGATCTTGTCCGGGCGATCGCGGAAATCCTCCGGGAATTGAACCGCTGCGGAGAAGCGCCGCTCTCCCTCGTAGACCTCCGTCGCCACGCGGCCGCGGATCGCGGTCTCGATGATGTCGTTCACATCCGCCACGTTTAGTCCGTGCCGGGCGATGGCGCGACGGTCGATGTCGATCGTAAGGTACTGCTGGCCGCTCACGCGCTCGAGCCGCACGTCCGAGGCGCCGCGGATGGTGCCGAGCAGCTTCACGACCTCGTCCGCCTTTTCCCTCAGGACCTCGACGTCGTCCCCGAAGATCTTGATGGCAACGTCCGACCGCACGCCGGTGACGAGCTCGTCGACCCGATCGGAGATCGGCTGGGCCATCACGATCTGGACGCCGGGCAGAACCTGTAGTTTGTCGCGGATCGCCGCGGCGACGTCGTTCTGGTCCCAGCCCGGCGGTAATTCCTTCGCCGTCTTCACGGTGGCGACGGGCGTCGACTCATTCTCCGGCTGCGGATCGGTCGGGTTCTCGCTCCGGCCGAGCTGGGACACGACCATCTCGACGCCCGGTACCTCCATGACGAGGCGCATCGCCTCGGTCTCCAGCGCGATCGATTCCTCGAGGGACATGTTCGGTACGCGGTTGATACCGGGCACGATCGATCCCTCCTTCATTTCCGGAATGAAAGACGTGCCGAGATATGGGAAGAGCGCGACGCTCGTGATGAGCAGCAGCAGCGCGCCGAAAACCACCTTCTTCGGATTCGCCAGCGTCACCCGCAAGAGCCGGAGGTACGGCCGCTTCACGATCGCCACGAGGCGCGTGTCGTGCTCCGCGCCTCCCTTCAGCAGATAGGAGCACAAGACCGGCGACAGCGTGAGCGAGATCACGAGGGAAACGAACATCGCGATCGCAATCACATAGGCGAGCGGCGCGAACATCTTGCCTTCCATGCCCTGCAGCGTCATCAGCGGCACGAAGACGAGGCAGATGATGCCCACCCCGAAGAGCACCGGCTTGCCGACTTCGGTCGCCGCACGCAGGACGACGAAGCTGCGGCTTTCTCCCGTGTGCCTGGCCTCGCCGAGATGGCGGAAGGTGTTCTCGACGACGACGACCGATCCGTCCACCATCATCCCGATCGCGATCGCGAGGCCACCGAGGGACATGAGATTCGCGGAGATGCCGTATTCGATCATCACCATGAAGGTGACGAGGGGCGTCACGATCAGCGTGACCACCACGATGAGGCTCGAGCGGATGTCGCCGAGGAACAGGAAGAGGACGATGATGACGAGCGCGATACCTTCGATGAGCACCTTGGAGACGGTCCAGATCGCGGCATCGACGAGATCGGTCCGGTCGTAATACGGGACGATCTTGAGCCCGTCAGGCAGCATCCCCTTGGCGTTGATCTCCTTCACCCGCGCCTTCACCCGGGTGACGATCTCCTTCGCATTGCCGCCCCGGATCATGAGGACGATACCGCCCACCGATTCGGTGTCGCCGTTCTTAATGACCGCGCCGAAGCGCACGGCGTGACCGAACTTCACTTCCGCCACATCGCGCACGAATACGGGCGTGCCATTGCGCTCCTTGAGCACGATGCTGCCGATGTCCTCGAGGGATTCGATGAGACCGATGCCGCGAATCAGGTACTGCTCGGCGTACTGCCGGAGCACCCCGCCGCCGCTGTTCGCGTTGTTGTTGGCGAGCGCGGTGTAGACATCCTTCAGGGTGACGCCGTAATGCCGCAGGCGGTCCGGATCGGCGATCACCCGGTACTGCTTTTCGTACCCGCCGATCGAGTTGATGTCCGCGACTCCGGGGATGCCACGCAGCAGCGGGCGCACGACCCAGTCCTGGATCGTGCGCCGCTCGGTGAGCTCGGCGGCGGTCAACTCGTGCTTGCCGTCGTCAGGCCGCTCCAGCGTGTACTGATAGACCTCGCCGAGGCCGGTCGACACCGGCCCCAGCACCGGCTTCACACCGGGCGGCAGGCGTTCACCCACCTCGAGCAGGCGTTCCATGACGAGCTGCCGTGCGAAGTACACATCGGTATCGTCGGTGAACACGAGGGTGATCTGGGACAGCGCGTTGCGATTCACCGAGCGCATTTCGACGAGCCCGGGCAGGCCGGTCATCGCGATCTCGAGGGGGATCGTGGCAAAGCGCTCCACTTCCACGGGCGAGCGGCCCGGCACTTCCGCGGCGATCTGGACCTGGATGTTCGTGACGTCGGGAAACGCGTCGACCGACACTTTTCTCAGGGACATGGCACCGAAGATGGTCAGGGCAATTGCCACCACGACGACCGCGACGCGCTGCTTCAGCGCAGCGCGAATGATGGCTTCGATCATGCGCGTTCAGCCCTGCTGCCGATGCCAGCGACGCTGGCCTGAAGGGTTTGCAGCATCCGACGTTCCTAACCGAGATTCTTGCGTTTGCGCTCGTTGTTGAGGTGGAAGGCGCCGTCGACGACGATGGAATCGCCTTCCCTGAGCCCCTCGCGCACCACGACCACCTGCCCGCTGTTGGGACCGAGCGACACCGGCACGAGGCGAAATATATTGTTGGCGTCGTGGAGAAAGACGAAGTCCTTGTTGCCTTCGCGTACCACCGCAGGCCCTGGCACCACCAGCTGCTTCTGGGGCACGCCCCGGATGAGGAGGGTCGCGAGCATGTCCGGCTTGATCGCGCCGTTCTGGTTCACCACGTCGATGCGCACCTGCACCGTCCGCGTCTCCGGGTTGACCGTATCGCTGATGAAGATGATCTTTCCGGTGATCTCGCGGCCGGGGAGCGCCGGAACCTCGATCTTCACGTCTTCGTTCAGCCCGACGAGATAGGCCTGCTGCTCGGGCACCTCGCCCTGAATCCAGACGTGAGCGAGATCGGCGATCGTGTAGACGGCATCGGCCGGCTGCACCACCTGACCCTGGTTGATGTTGCGCAGGATTACCGTGCCGGCCATGGTGGAGACGATCTGCGCGACGGAGTTGATCTCGCGCGTGCGCGCGAGCTTGTCGATGGCGCCCTTCGCCATGCCCATCAGCCGCAGCTGATCGCGCGAGGCGTTCATCGCGACCTGCGCGCCGAACAGCTCGTTCTCGCGCCGCTGCAGTTCCGCGCTGCCGATGACGTCCGCCGCAAGCAGCTGGTTCGCGCGATCCACCGCGCGGGTCTTCAGGTCCACGTCGGCGACGGCGGTGAGAAAGGTCATCTGCGCTTGAGCGAGTTCGCTGCTGCTCAAAACAGCCAGGGTTTGGCCTGCCGCCACACGATCGCCGCGAAACGCGCGAACCTCGGTAATGCGTCCGGTCACGTTGGAGCCGATGCGGGCGACGCGCCGCTCGTCAATATCGACGCTGCCCGGCACCCGCAGGGTCTCCCGCACCGGCTCCTGAGCGACGGGCGCGACCTTGAGGCGCGCGAGGAGCGCATCGTCCGCGGTCACGACGTTGGGGTCCACGGCGGTCGCCCCCGCAGCGGCCTTCGCCTCCTCCTTTTTCCCGCCGCAGGACGCAAGCGCCGGAATGAGCGCGCAGACAAGGAGTGCGGTGATGATTCTCTTCATCGGGGATTTCCCGTGGTTGCGGTGTTCTGACCAGCGAGCCGCTCGATCTCGATCACGGCGTACTGCAGCTCGTAACGCGAATTCAGGTAATCCTGCCGCACGGAGCGGAAGGTGCGCTGCGCGTCGAGATATTCGATGATGCCGCGCTCGCCGAACCGGTACGCGGCTTCGGCCGCCTCCAGAGTGCGCTGTGCGCGCTCGAGCAGAGCGCTTTCGAACGTCTCCACCTGTTGGCGCGCAAGCAGGAAGTTGCTGTAGGCCGCGTCCACCTCCCGGGTGAGCGCCAGCTCTTGCGAGCGCAGCTGCGCCTGCGCCACCTTCACTTCCGCGAGCGCCTCGGCGATCTGCCCCTGACGCTGGTTGAAAAGAGGAATCGGGATCGCGACGCCGAAGCGCGCGACTTCCTTGTCCGGCTCCTGCACATACCCCGCTTGCAGCGTGGGCGCCGGAACCCGCAGGTCGCGCTCGAGCTGCAACCGGTTGCGCGCGCGCTCCTCTTCCGCAAGGGCCTGTTGCAGCTGAGGATTGTTCCGGGCGACCTGACTGCGCAAGGGATCGAGATCCGGCAACTTCGGAACGGTTCCGACGATGCCGCGCACGCCGAAATCCTCACCGGGAGCGATGCCGATGAGATTTCCCAGCGCGAGCTTCGACTGCCTCACCCGCACCGCCGCGCTGTCCCGGATGCGCTGCGCGTTCAGCACCTCGGTCTCGGTACGAATCAGGTCGAGCTTCGGCGATTCCCCCACCCGCGCCCGCAGCCCGACGCGATCTCGGATCTCGCTCAGAAGCTTGACGTCCTCTTCGGCGATCCCGAGCTGCTCCTGACGTTGCAGCACTTCGTAGAAATTCGACTTTACCTGCGCGAGCAGCTGAGCGCGAAAAGCGAGGGTGCCCGCCTCAGCGGAGCCCAAGCCCGCTTCCGCCGCGCGCCGGCGCGAATCGCGCACGGATGCATACTCGATCGGCTGCGCCACGCCGACACCCCATGTGGTCCCTGAAAGCGTGCCGGAGTCGTTGCGCGGACGCTGCGGTCCGCCGGAAATGTCCAACGTCGGGTTGGGAAACTGGCGTGCGACGTTGATGCCTGCCCGCGCGGCCTCTTCGCGCCCCCTGCTCACGATGAGCCGCGGGTTGAACTCTTCGCCCATCACGATCGCCTCTTCCAGCGTGATCGTGCGCTCCGCCCGCGCGGACACCGAAAAAGCGAGCGCAAGAACGGCGATCGAGGCGATACGCAGCGCCGCTCCGCGCGTCACCGGACTGAGGCGCGCAAAACAGCGTCGATGCGCGCCGGGAGACGCGATGCAGTATTTTCTCATGGAGGTTTCTTGTCCGCTTTTTTGGGATTCGATGCAGTTCCACGGGAGCGAAGCGGAGTCCGGGAGAATGCAGATTCCCGGTCGTGTCGCGCGCGCTGATCGGCGGGCGAGGATTCCGACCAGCCTCGTCGGAAAAAATTCCATTGTTCAATGCACAAGCATCGTCGCGGAGAGCGGCGCCGCACTCGCAGTGCGATGGCGACTGCTCCATCCTCGCATCGGACGGGAATCGGGTGCCGCCAGACGCCTAAGATACCCGATCCGCCAAGGGAAGTCCCGGGCGGTGAGGCAGCGTTTTTTCCGTTGCGTCAACCGCCATTTGCCGTTTTGCGGTCGTCACGCGTGTTGCAGCGCGGTAGAATCCCTCCCCTTCGATCTCAAGCCGAAGCCCCGGAAGGGCTGACAGGCCATGACCGCGCGTTTGAGGGAAATCCCTTACAACTACACTTCGTTCTCGGATCGCGAGATCGTCATTCGCCTGCTGGGCACCGAGATCTGGGATCTGCTGAACGAACTGCGCGGTAGCCGCCGCACGGGCCGCTCTGCGCGCATGCTGTACGAGGTGCTCGGCGATATCTGGGTTGTTTCCCGCAACCCGTATCTCGAGGACGATCTGCTCGCCAATCCGCGCCGGCGGGGCATGCTGGTCGAAGCGCTGCGCCATCGCCTCCGCGAGATCGAGAAGCGTCGGGACAACGATGATCCGCGTGTCGCACGCCTGCTGGAAGCTGCCACGTCCGCCGTTGACCGCTTCCAGAAGGAATTCGACGAAGTCGCAAAATTGCGACGCAAGGCGCTGCGTCGGCTGTCCCGCATCACGCGGAAAGACAATCTCCAGTTCGACGGCCTTGCGCGCGTGTCCCACGTCACCGACGCGACCGACTGGCGCGTCGAGTATCCCTTCATCGTCATCCATCCGGACACCGAGGAGGAAGTGGCGCCCATCGTCGCCGCGTGCATCGAGCTCGGCCTCACCATCATTCCCCGCGGCGGCGGCACCGGTTACACAGGAAGTGCGGTGCCGCTCACGAAGTTCTCCGCCGTCATCAACGTGGAGAAACTCGACACCCTTGGTGCGGTGGAATCCATTGCGCTGCCCGGTCTCGATCAACTGATTTCCACCATTCGCTGCGGCGCTGGCGTCGTGACGCGGCGGGTGATGGATGCGGCGGAGGGCGCGGGATTCGTCTTCGCGGTCGATCCGACTTCGGCGGACGCCTCGTGCATCGGTGGCAACGTCTCGATGAACGCGGGCGGCAAGAAAGCGGTGTTGTGGGGCACTGCGCTCGACAACCTCGCTTCGTGGCGCATGGTCACGCCGGATGCGGACTGGCTCGAAGTCACGCGCCTCGATCACAATCTCGGCAAGATCCACGACGTCGACGTGGCGCGCTTTCGCGTCGAGCGCTTCGCGGCAAACGGCAGGACGCCCCGCGGAGAGGCCGAGATCCTGACCATCCCCGGAAACCGCTTCCGCAAGACTGGTCTCGGCAAGGACGTCACCGACAAGTTCCTCGCCGGCCTGCCCGGCATCCAGAAGGAAGGCTGCGACGGCATCATCACGTCCGCGCGCTTCGTGCTGCACCGAATGCCGAAGCACATCCGCACGGTGTGTCTCGAATTCTTCGGTCAGGCGCGCGAAGCGGTGCCGTCGATCGTGGAGATCAAGGAATATCTCGACCGCCGTCCCGGAGGAGCGATCCTCGCCGGGCTCGAGCATCTCGACGACCGCTATCTCAAGGCCGTGGGTTATGCCACGAAGGCGCGGCGCGCGGGGTTGCCGAAGATGGTGCTGATCGCGGACATCGTGGGCGACGACGATCGCGCCGTGGGCGAGGCCGCGTCCCATGTCGTGCGCATTGCCAACAGCCGCAGCGGCGAAGGCTTCGTCGCCGTGAGCGGCGAAGCGCGCAAGAAGTTCTGGCTCGACCGCGCCCGCACCGCAGCCATCGCGAAGCATACGAACGCGTTCAAGATCAACGAGGACGTGGTGATTCCGCTGCCGCGGATGGGCGACTACACAGAAGGGATCGAACGTATCAACATCGAGCTTTCCATCGGCAACAAGCTCAAGTTGCTGGAAGCGTTGGCTGGGTTCTTCGTGGGCGAGCTGCCCCTCGCGAAGGATGAAGTGCAGGTCACCGCGAAGGAGCTGCTCGACAATCGCGTGGAACAGGCGAACGAACTGCTGCTGGCGACCCACGTGCGCTGGCAGGCGCTGCTCGACAACCTTGACATGCCCTGTGAGCGCTTCTTGGCCGAACACGCGGAGCGGTTCGGGGACGCTGCTGCCACCTTCGCGCGCCATCCGGGAACGGTGTTCTCGATACTGCAGGATCATACGCTGCGCGTTTCGTGGAAGCAGGAAGTGCGGGCACCGCTCCAGGACATCTTCATCGGGCGCGCCTTCGTCCCGACGCTCGAAGCGTGTGACGCTCTCCACAAGCGCGTGCTGAAAGGCCGCGTCTTCGTCGCTTTGCACATGCATGCAGGCGACGGCAACGTGCACACGAACATCCCCGTGAATTCGGACGACTACGTAATGCTGCAGGAGGCGAATGCCGCCGTCGCCCGCATCATGGCGCTTGCGAGAAGCCTGGGCGGCGTGATCTCCGGCGAGCACGGCATCGGTATCACGAAACTCGAATATCTGGATGCCCAGGAGCTCGACGAGTTCGCCGCATACAAGCAGAAGGTCGATCCCGAAGGACGCTTCAATCGCGGCAAACTGCTTCCGGGAGCGGACCTGCGCAATGCGTACACGCCGTCGTTCAACCTGCTCGGCGCGGAGTCACTGATCCTCGAGCAATCCGAGATCGGGCGCATTTCGGACTCGATCAAGGATTGTCTGCGCTGCGGCAAGTGCAAACCGGTGTGCGCGACCCACGTGCCGCGCGCGAATCTTCTCTACAGTCCGCGCAACAAGGTGCTCGCGACCTCGCTTCTGATCGAGGCGTTCCTGTACGAGGAGCAGACGCGGCGCGGCGTCTCGCTGCAGCACTTCGCCGAGTTCGAGGACGTCGCCGACCACTGCACGGTCTGTCACAAGTGCGTGACGCCTTGCCCAGTGGACATCGACTTTGGTGATGTGTCGATCGCCATGCGCAACTTCCTGCGCGCCCACGGCAAGAAAAGCTGGCGGCCGGGTGCCGCGGCGGCGATGCTATTCCTGAACGCGACCGATCCGGCCACCATCAAACTGGTGCGAAAGCTGATGATAGATTGGGGCTACAAGGCCCAGCGTATCGCGCACGAGTTCGGTCGGCGCTTCCTGCTCACGAGCGGGCAGACCCGGCAGCCGCCGGCGACCGTCGGGCAACCGCCGCTCAAGGCGCAGGTCATCCACATCATCAACAAGCCGATGCCGGGCGGACTGCCGAAGCGCACCGCGCGTGCACTGCTCGAAATCGAGGACAAGAACATCGTGCCGGTGATTCGCGATCCCGCGAAGGCGAACGAGGAATCGGATGCCGTGTTCTACTTTCCAGGGTGCGGGTCCGAGCGTCTCTTCAGTCAGGTGGGGCTCGCGACCCAGGCAATGCTCTATCACATCGGCGTCGTGACGGTGCTGCCCCCGGGGTACCTGTGCTGCGGTTATCCGCAGACTTCTGCGGGGCACGACGACAAGGGGCAGGCGATCACGACGGCGAACCGTGTGCTGTTCCACCGCGTCGCCAACACGCTCAACTATCTCGATATCAAGACGGTGATCGTCTCGTGCGGCACGTGCATGGATCAACTCATGAAGTACGAGTTCGACCGCATCTTCCCCAGCTGCCGACTGCTCGATATCCACGAGTATCTGCTGGAAAGAGGCGTGAAGCTCGATGGTGTGAACGGTGTGCGCTACATGTACCACGATCCCTGTCACACGCCGATGAAAACCTACCAGCCGATCAAGGTTGTGAACGAACTGATGGGGAGCGCGGTCGCGCTCAACGAACGCTGTTGCGGCGAGTCGGGCACGCTCGCGGCGACCCGGCCCAACGTCTCGACGCAGGTGCGCTATCGCAAACAGGAAGAGATGGAGAAAGGCGCCGCCGCACTACGTCAGGATGGCTTCGACGGACCCGTCAAGATTCTCACCTCGTGCCCGTCTTGCCTGCAGGGGCTGTCGCGTTACGACAATGACTCCGGCACGGAGGCCGATTACATCGTCGTCGAGATCGCGAAGCATATGCTGGGCGAGAAGTGGATGAGCGAGTACGTGGCGAAGGCGAACAACGGCGGAATTGAGAGGGTGTTGTTGTAACATTTGCCCGGGAATTCAGCGCAACCGAACCCGCGTGGCATGCAATCTCGACCAAACCCTAACTCGTATCGCGAAGTCTTCGAACAGAACACGGAAGACCGCGGAACACCGAACGACCCAACCCCCAACGGCTTCCTGGCACTTGCGCAGGCTGGACGCCAAGCGTGGAATGCCTGGCGTGCGGACTACCCGACAGAGTGGGACGAGGCAACCCGTTCATGGCGCCACGCCGTGAAGTGGAACGATGAAAAGCGCAATCAACACGTTGCCCTCCATCGAATCGAACCGATCGACTTCTCTGGCTACGACTTCGGCGACGGCGCAGATTTTTCTCATCAGGAGTTTCCCAAAGAAATCATTCGATTCGATAAGGCGCGATTTGGGGACTCAGCCACTTTCAGTAACAGCACTTTTCTTGAGGGGGTCAGCTTTCGCGGCGCAGGTTTCGGACGCAACGCTCTCTTGACAGGCCTCGAAGTCCGTCGCAGCCAACCGCTGCCCCAAGACATCCATTGGGCGCAGTTTGACTGCAGGTTTGGCGACGGCGTATCGTTCCAATGGGTGTCGTTTCAGGGCGGCCGCCTTTGCCTCGACGACACAAAATTCGGCAACAATGCAGATCTCTCCCACGCCAACTTTGGTGAACGGGTAAGTTTTCAGAAGTGCAAGTTTGGGAAGAACGCCTCCTTCAGAAATGCCACGATACGGGTGGCGGATTTCAGCGACTGCCAATTCGACGGAGCCGTCGACTTTCGAGGTACTCCGGGCGACGGGTTCGGCGAGATTACGTTCACCCGCACCAAATTCTATGGGGTCGCTAATTTCAGCAACCGGAATTTCACGGCCCCTGCCAATTTCGCAGAGGCTTGCTTTGGTGCAGCACCGCTGTTCCACAACTGCGAGTTGCATCAAGATACGCACTTCGACGAGGATTCCTTTCCCCCGAAGCCAGTTGGCACGAGCGAAGCATCGCGCGCCTATCGTACCCTGAAGCTCGCAATGAGTAGGCACCAAGCGACGCGGGAAGAACAGTTCTTCTTTCGCCGCGAGATGCGCGAGGAGCGCCTCGAATTCTGGCGTTCCCGCGGCTTGAGCAAGTGGCTGCGTTCGATCCTGTACGCGTTGTACGGTTGTCTGTCGGACTATGGGGCCAGCGTAGAGCGACCGCTCCTTTTTCTTATCGCCTTCTGTCTCGCATTCGCGGCGGTGTACGCGAGCTTTTCCGACTCGGCAATGCTATGGCTACCCGGTCGTGCCATCGATGGGTCGCAAACGCTTCGGTGGCTAACGTACAGCGTTCTGAACAGCCTGCCTCTGGTCGGTCTCGACCACGCATCCAGGGCGTTGCATGCGACGTTGTTCCCCACAGAGCCGAGTCCATGGCTGTCTATCTTGCTCGTGTTCCACAAAGTGCTAAGCCTGATCTTCCTGTTCCTAATCGGTCTGGGTTTGCGCAACCTCTTCAAAATGAAATAGACGAGAACCGATGCCCGAAACGCTGACCTGCGACCTCTGCGACACCCCCGGCGGCGCGTTGCTCTGGGGGGACAAGCGCCTTCATGTCGTGCTCGTGGACGATCCCGACTACGCAGGCTTCTGCCGCGTGATCTGGAACGCTCACGTCAAGGAGATGACCGACCTCGACGCGGACGAGCGCAGTCATCTGATGGCGGTGACGTTCGAGGTTGAGAGGCTTTTGCGTGAAGTGCTGCGGCCGGACAAGATCAATCTCGCGAGCCTGGGCAACATGACCCCGCACCTGCACTGGCACGTGATCCCGCGCTGGCCTGACGATCCGCATTTTCCCGGGCCGATCTGGAGCGCTCGACAGCGTGAAGTTCCGGCGCGTGCGTTCCCTGATCTCCGAGCGACCCTACGCGACGGTCTCGCCGCCAGACTCGGCGGAAGCGTCCTGCGCTGACGCTGGCCTCTCCGGCGCCGCGAGCACGCGCTGCTGCGGAAAGACGACACTGAACGTGCTCCCCTTTCCCGGTTCGCTCACCACCTCCAGCCGCGCCTGGTGACGGTTCAGCACGTGCTTGACGATCGCGAGGCCGAGGCCGGTGCCGCCGGTGGCACGGGAGCGGCTGCGGTCCACCCGGTAGAAGCGTTCGGTGAGCCGCGGAATGTGCTGCGCCTCGATGCCGATGCCCGTATCCTGCACCCAGAAGACCGTATCGGCGCCACGGTTCTTCCAGCCGATGGTGATCGTGCCGCCCTCTCCGGTATAGCGGACCGCGTTGGTGACGAGGTTGCCGAATGCGCTGCCCAGTTCGTCTTCGCTCGCGAGCAGCCACGCGTCGCTCTCCAGCACGAGCTGCACGCGGTGCTTGCCTTCGCTAAGACTGCGCGCGTCCACGCGCAGCTTGCGCACGAGATCTCCCACGTTCACCGGCTCTTCCTGCAGGGGATTTTGCTCGCCTTCCAGGTGTGAAAGGGTGAGCAGGTCCTCCACCAGCCGCTGCATGCGCACGGTCTGATCGCGCATCATCCGCACCGATCGCTCCAGCAGTTCGGGCGACGGCTTCGGCATGTCGGCGATGGTTTCGAGGAAGCCCGCGACCACGGTGATCGGCGTGCGCAGCTCGTGCGACACGTTCGCCACGAAGTCGCGCCGCATCGTCTCCACCTCCTCGAAGCGCGTGATGTCGCGGCTCATGAGCAGCTTCTGCTCCTCACCGTAGGGGACGACCTGCAGCGAGAGCACGAGCTCGCGCTCTCCGCGCTTCACCTTCAGGCGCAGCGGTGCCGCTCTAGCAGCGTCGGAGAGGAAGGTGACGAACGCCGGATTGCGTACCAGGTTCGTGACGTGGCTGCCGACATCGCGCGTGGCATCGAGTCCCAGGTGGGCCTCGGCGCTGGGGTTGCACCACTCGATGTGATCGCTCGCGTCGAGCATGCAGACGCCGTCCGGAATCGCCGCGGCGGCGAGCTGGAACCGGTCGAGGGTGACCCTGAGCTCGGAGGAACTCCGGCGCTGGGATCGCACCATGCGCGCGAGCTGGGAGAACGCCGGGTCCCACACTCCGGAAACGTTGGGTGCCGCCTCCGGGCGCGGATCCTTCAGCCAGCGCTGAAGCGCAGCCAGGTCGCGCCAGTAGAACAGCACCAGCAGGAGCAGAATCGCGCACACGGCCCCAATCGCGGTAACCGGACCCTCCAGGGCACCGATGATGAGCGCCACGACGGAGAGCCAGACGAGAAGCGCGAAGAGCCGCCGCCAGATATCCAAGTCGTCAAGCCTCCGATAGGGGAACCCGGAACGGTCGCCCGTGGGAGGGGTTCCCGGGACGGCGCATTATCTCACGGGGGCGACAGCGCGCCCCGCCGGGGCGGCCGTGCGCTGGCGCTCAGTCGACCGAGAGACGGTAGCCGCTCCCGCGCACCGTCTGGACCAAGCGGTCATGGCCGGTCGATTCGAGCGCCATGCGCAGGCGGCGGATGTGAACGTCGACGGTGCGCTCCTCGACGAACACGTGATCACCCCAGACCTGGTCGAGCAGCTGCGTGCGCGAATGGACGCGTTCGGTATGAGTCATCAGGAAGTGCAGCAGCCGGAACTCCGTCGGCCCGAGACTGATCGGCTCGCCATCGCCGCTGATGCGATGGGTCGCAGGATCGAGCCGCAGCCCCTCGATCTCGACCACGTCGTCGGTCATCTGCGGCGCCCGCCGGCGCAGCACGGCCTTCACCCGGGCGTTCAGCTCGCGCGGCGAGAAGGGCTTGGTGATGTAGTCGTCGGCACCGGTTTCGAGACCGGAGAGCTTGTCCTCTTCCGCGGCGCGCGCGGTGAGCATGATGATGGGGACCGTCCTGGTGCGCTTGTCGGACTTCAGGCGCCTGGCAAGCTCGAGTCCGCTCAAACCCGGCAGCATCCAGTCGACGAGGATGAGATCCGGAAGTGCGTGGCGCACGATGTCGAGCGCATCCTCGGCGCTCGCGGCGCGCATGGGCTGGTGCCCGGCCTGCAGCAGATTGTAGGAGATGAGCTCCTGGATCGCCGGCTCGTCTTCGACGACCAGCACGGTAGCGGACATCGCGGGAACCTCATGGAAATTGAACCGCGTCGATAATATGAAATCACTGTTACAGTGCGGTGACAAATCGGGATGGCGCGGAAGTCGATAATTTTCCCCAAACCCCCGGGTCGTTTATGATTTTTCTTTTCACGATGGCATGGCTCACCGGATCCACAGCATGGCAGGCCTCGACAAGCAGACGCCGCAGCCGACCGAGATCAAGCTGCATCAGAAGTCCCGGGTAATGGAAGTTTCCTTCTCCGACAGCCGCACCTTTCAGTTGCCGTACGAGTTGCTGCGCGTGTATTCGCCCTCAGCGGAGGTGCAGGGTCACGGACCCGGCCAGGAGGTGCTGCAGGCTGGAAAGCGGTTCGTGGAGATTCAGAACATCGATCCTATCGGCAACTATGCGGTACGCCCCGTGTTCTCGGACGGCCACAATACCGGTATCTATTCCTGGGATTACCTGTACTGGCTCGGCGACGGACAGGAGCAGCTGTGGAAACGGTATCTGGAGCGTCTCGAGGCAGCGGGGGAAAGCCGTGAACCGAGGCCCGGTGCCTACCCCGACAAGCCCAAGTCCAAGTGACTAAGACCACCGATTTCGGCTTCGAGAGCGTCCCCGAGGACCAGAAGACGCAACGCGTCGCCGGCGTGTTCGACTCGGTGGCCGAGCGCTACGACCTCATGAATGATCTCATGTCGGCCGGGCTGCATCGCCTGTGGAAGCAGTTCACCCTCGAGCAGAGCCGCGTCCGGCGCGGCGACCGGGTGCTCGACCTCGCGGGCGGCACCGGCGATCTCGCGCGAAAATTCGCCGTACGGGTGGGTCGCGAGGGCAGTGTGTGTCTTGCGGACATCAACGCATCGATGCTCGGCATCGGGCGCGACCGGCTCATGGATGCGGGACACATCGTCCCGGCCGTGCAATGCGATGCCGAGCGGCTGCCGTTCAGGACCGACACGTTTGACTGCCTGAGTATTGCCTTCGGCTTGCGCAACGTCACGCGCAAGGATGCCGCCATCGCCGAAATGCGGCGCGTGATCAGGCCTGGCGGGCGCGTGCTCGTGCTCGAGTTCTCGCGCATCTGGAAACCCCTCGAATCGCTTTACGACAATTATTCCTTCAACGTGCTGCCGGCTCTCGGCAAGATCGTGGCGAAGGACGCCGAGAGCTACCGCTACCTTGCAGAGTCCATCCGCATGTTTCCGTCCCAGGAGGAATTGAAGGGCATGATGCTGGATGCAGGATTCGACAAGGTGGATTACTTCAACCTCACGGCGGGTGTGGTGGCGCTGCACGTGGGGTGGAAGTACTGACTGGGACTCGGCTTCCCTTTCGCCTCGCCGTCGTGATCCCAATACCCGAAGGGGTGAACGGCTTTTCTCCCGATGCTCGAAACGCCCGATCCGCGACCCGAGTCGAGAACCACTGACCCCGGCGCAAGCGACGCTCGACCGTTCAAGGTCGTGCTCGTCAATCCTTACGAACTCGGCCGCCAGCCGTTCGCGCTCGCATCGCCCGCAGCGTGGCTTGGCGACGCAGGTTTCGAGGTGGAGTGCGTCGACCTCTCCCTCGAAAAGCTGGTACCGGGAAAGCTCGCTGGCTGCGGGTTGGTCGCCATCCACGTGGGGATGCACACCGCTACCCGGATCGCGATCGAGGCGCTGCCCAGGCTTCGGCAGCTCGCGCCCCACGCCCACGTCTGTTTCTATGGTCTCTATGCACCGATGAACGAGGGGTTCCTGCGCGAACGCGGTGCGTCGACCATTCTCGGCGGCGAATTCGAGCCGGCACTGCTCGATCTTGCATGCCGTCTTCGCCAGGGCAAGGTCAGCGCGACCCAGGTTGCGCCGACTATCACCCTCGACAAAGTCGCCTTTGTCGCCCCCGATCGCTCGCGGCTGCCTGCGCTCGGCCGCTACGCAAAGCTGATCCTTCCGGATGGCACCGAGCGCGTGACGGGATTCGCCGAAGCGAGTCGCGGCTGCAAGCACCTGTGCCGCCACTGCCCGGTGGTTCCGGTGTATGGGGGACGCTTCCGTATCGTGCCGGTGCCCGTGGTCATGGCCGACATTCGCAACCAAGCAGCGGCCGGTGCGAGGCACATCTCGTTCGGCGACCCGGATTTTCTCAACGGTCGGACCCACGCGGTCAGGGTCGCCCGCAAGCTTCATGCGGAGTTTCCGCGGATCACGTTCGACGCCACGATCAAGGTGCAGCACCTGATCGATCACGCGAACCTCCTGCCCGAGCTCGCACGGCTGGGCTGCCTCTTCATTACCTCTGCGGTCGAGTCGGTGGACGACGCAGTGCTCGCGCTCCTGGACAAGCACCACACCGGCGCCCATTTCGAGCGTGCGACGCGGCTCGTGCACGGCGCCGGCATCGGGTTCGCTCCAACGTTCGTCGCCTTCACGCCGTGGACCACCCCCGAAGGCTATCTCGCGCTTCTCGGCGAAGTAGTCCGCCTCGGGCTCGTGGAGAGCGTGCCGCCGATCCAGTTCGCGATCCGATTGCTCGTTCCCCAGGGTTCCCGACTGCTCGAGCTGCCCGGCTTTCACGAGCACATTGGTGCTTTCGATGCCGCGCTCCTGGGCTATCGTTGGCAGCACGCGGATGCGCGCGTAGACTTGCTGCAGGAGGCGATCATGGCGTGCGTCGCCGCATCCGAAGCGTCGGGCCGATCGCGGCGCGACACCTTCGCCGCTCTCTGGCGGCTCGCCCACGACGCGGTGGGCCGTCCGGCGCCATCCCTCGAAGGCGTCGATCCGGGTTTGCCGATACCGAGGCTGTCCGAACCCTGGTACTGCTGCGCGGAGCCGACGTTGCAACAGCTCGAAAGCTTCTGATCACCGTGACCCACCTCGCTCGCTTCCTCGTGCCTCTTGCGGCGCTGATCGCGGTCTGCGGTTGCGCCGGACCCGGCGGAGGATTGGGCATCCCATCGTGCGCGCCCGATCGCGGTGCGGTGGAAGCGCCGGTGGTGAGGCCGGGCGACATCTGGTCCTACGGTCAGCTCGACGACTACACGAAGATCCATCAGGGCGTGTTCGTCCTAGAAGTAACCGGCGTCACCGCGGACGCGATCGAGGCGCGGCTCACACTGCCGGGCGGCATTCCGGCCGCCGCCGAGACCTACGACCGTGGCTGGGCGTGGAAGACGGTGTCGACCCGCAACTGGGACTGGCTGTCGCGCCTTGCATATGGATCGCCCACGGTCGCGTTCTCCCCGCCGTTCGACTCGATGCCGTTTCCCCTGAGCGTCGGGCAGAGATGGAGCGACAACCTCGTCGCCATCAATCCGCGCACTCAGCAGCGGATCGCCATCCAGATGAGCAGCACGGTGCGTTGCTGGGAGAACATCACCGTTCCCGCCGGCGCGTTCACCGCGCTCCGCATCGAGCGTTACGTGTATCTCCAGGACCTGGAGTGGTACAAGTCGCAGACGTTTCTCACGCAAGTCGACTGGTATCTGCCCGAGATCAACCGGTTCGTGATGCAGTGGTTCGACTCGTACTATTACGACTACCGGCAGGACCGCAAGAACGTGCTCATCCGTGGAGATCGCCTGCGCTGGGAACTTCTCGACTATAAACCGGCCGCACGGTAGCCGTCCTCGCAGACCACGCGTAGATTCCCCATGACCCGTCTTATCCGCCACCTTGCCTCTCTCGCCTGCGGGCTCGCCCTCGCGGGCTGCGCCGGATCGGGCGGAGGGTTGGGCATTCCCCAATGCGCGCCTGACCGCGGCACGGTCGAAGCGCCGGTCGTAAATCGCGGTGACACTTGGTCCTATGGCCAGATCGACGACTACACGAAGATTCATCGCGGTGTCTTCGTCCTCGAAACGACAGGAACGACAGGCGATGCGATCGACACGCGGACGACGCTGCCGGGCGGACAAGCCGTTGCTGAGCAGTACGGCCGCGCGTGGGCCTGGAAGAGCGTGTCAAATCGAGGCTGGGACTGGCTGTCGCGCCTTTCCTACGGATCGCAGACCGTGGGTTTCTCGCCACCCTTCAACACGATTCCCTTCCCGCTTCGTGCCGGACAGAGCTGGAACGACAACGTCGTCGCCATCAACCCGGCGACTCAGCAGCGGACCGCCATCCAGATGAACAACACGGCGCGCTGCTGGGAACGGATCAAGGTTCCGGCGGGCGAATTCGTAGCACTGCGCATCGAGCGCAGGGGGTTCGTGCAGGACGTCGAGTGGTGGAAATCCCAGACGACGCTCACCCAAGTGGACTGGTATCTGCCGGAAGTGAGCCGCGTCGTAATGACGTGGTTCGACTCCACCTACTTCGATTATCGGCAGCGCCCCTCGAGCACGCTTACGCGGGGCGATCGTCTGCGCTGGGAACTCATCGAATACAAGCCCGCCAAGTGAAGCACCAGAACGTGGGCAGCGCGCCGCGCCGCTCGATTTGCGCCGCGGCAGCGGTGATGTTTGCGTCGATGGTTCCGGTGATCGCTTTCGGGGAGGATGCGATTCCCGCCCCGTCGTTCAAGCCCGGCATGGCGTGGGTGTACCGGCAGCGCGCGGAAGCGACCGGCCGCGAGCTTGGCGGTGTACGCATCGAGGTCGTCTCCGTGGCCGCGGACCGCATTACTGCAAGTTTCACTCCGGATGGCGGTCCGCCATCGAGCGAGCAGTGGGATGCAGCGGGCAACTGGCAACGGCTCGGCACCCGGGGCTGGCCGTGGCTCGCGCGCCTTGGCGGCAAGTCGAACCGCGTGGAGTTCCTTCCGGCTCTCACGCTCTACCGCTTTCCCCTGCAGCCGGGGACAAGCTGGGCCGAGACCCTGCGCGCGACCGACCCCGACAGCGGCCGGCAAACCCAGATCAGACTGATCGGCAAGGCGCTCCAGTGGGAAGACGTGACCGTTCCCGCAGGCAAGTTCAAGGCGCTGAGGGTGCGCCGAACCTTCACCCCTGAAGACTTCGAAGAACTGCGCTCCCGCACGACGGTCACGCTGCTCGACTGGTACTCACCCCAAGTGTCCGGTTCCGTCCGCAGCATTGTCGACTGGGAGCATGAAGACTATCGGCGGTCGCCAGGCGATCAGCTGGTGAAGGGCACGCGCACGCGCTGGGAGCTCACCGCATACGCGCCCGGGAAGTGAGCCTGGAGCCCATGAAACGGGTTCTGCTGCTCCTGCCCACGTCGTCCTATCGCAACGAGGACTTCCTCGCGGCGGCCCGCGACCTGAGCATCGAGATCGTCGTCGCCGCCGATTACTGCCACAAGCTTGCGCCGCTCTGGGGAATGAATCCCGTGCTCGCGCTTCCCTTCAGCGAACCGGAGCACGCTGCACGGAAAGCGCTCGCTTACCTTGATGCGAGCGTGGATGCGGTGCTGGCCGTCGACGATCAGGGCGTCGAGCTAGCGGCGCTCCTCGCCGAACGCCTTGGACTGCCCGCCAACTCTCCCCTTGCGGTGCGCACGCTGCGCGACAAGCTCGCGTTTCGCGAACTGCAGCGCCGGCTCGCCCTGCCCCATCCGAAGTTCTACTCCCTGCCCGAGGGCATCCATCCAGCGTCGCTCTGCGGGCAGCTTCGGTTTCCGGTGGTGGTCAAGGCGCGGCGGCTTTCCGCGAGCCGCGGCGTGATCCGCGCTGACGACTGTGATTCGCTGATCTCGGCGGTCGATCGGGTGCGCGCGATTCAGCGGCGTGCGGATCGCGACGCGGCTTCCCTGGGGCTCATCATCGAGTCGTTCATCGCCGGCCCCGAGTTTGCCCTCGAAGGCTTGCTGAAGGACGGCGAGCTGCACACACTGGCGCTCTTCGACAAACCCGATCCCCTCGACGGACCCTACTTCGAGGAGACGATCTACGTGACACCGTCGCGACTGGATAAAGCGACCCAGGGCGCGATCGTCGCCGAGGCGGAGCGCATCTGCGCAGCGGCCGGAATCACGGGCGGCCCTGTTCACGCCGAGATGCGCGTGAACGCCGCGGGGATCCTTCTGCTCGAAGTCGCACCGCGTTCGATCGGGGGTCTGTGCGGAAGAATGCTCCGTCCCGCACTCGGGATGAGTCTCGAAGCTGTGGTCTTGCGGCACGCGCTGGGAATGCCCATGCCGCGTGTCGAACATGGGCAGGCTACGGGCGTCATGATGATGCCGATTCCGGCGCGGGGAATCTTCGAGGGTGTCGACGGGCTCGATGCGGCGCGCGCCGTGGCAGGGATCACTGACGTGACGATTGCCGCCGAACCGGGACAACTGCTGGTGCCCGTTCCCGAAGGCAGCACCTACGCAGGTTTCATCTTCGCCCGGGATGAAACGCCGGAGGCGGTCGAGGCGGCGTTACGCGACGCCCACACATACCTGCATCTACGCATTCGACCCGAGATTCCTGTCGCCGTAGGTGTCTGAGGCGCACGCTTAGCCCGCCACTGCCGCCACGCTGCGCAGGACGGTATGGGTCTCGGGCACCGGGTAGCCTGCGGCTCCGAATACCTCGCGGATCACGCGGTTGGTGTCGAAGTACACCTGCCAGTAGTGATCGTTGTGGCAATAGGGCCGTACCGCGAGCACCGGTCCATAGGTGGTGAAGTCCAGGATCTCGATGTCGGGTGCCGGCTTCTCGAGGACGTTCGGAATCGCCGACACGGCAGCACGCAGGCGGGCGATCGCGTCCGCGGGGTCGACCGTGTGCGCAAGCTGCGCCAATCGGTCGACGCGCCGGAACGGATTGTTGCTGAAATTCTGGATGGTGTCGCCAAAGATCTTGTTGTTGCCCACGACTGTGTGCACATTGTCGGGTGTGTTGATCGCGGTCGCGAACAGGCCGATCTGCTCGATCGTACCGGTGACCCCGGCGGCGGTGACAAAGTCTCCAACCTTGAAGGGACGCAGCACGATCAGGAAGGCGCCCGCCGCAAAGTTCGCAAGCAGCCCACCCCAGGCGGCACCGATCGCGATGCCCATGCCGGCGATGAGGGCAGCGAAGGAAGTGGTTTCGACCCCGAAATAACCGAGGATCGCGACCACCAGGACGACGTTCAACGCGATCGTCACGATCGAGCCCAGATACCGGATCAGGGTCGGATCGACTTTCTGCCGGTTGAGAGCTGCTGAAATCATGCGCACCGACAGCGCGATCAGCCAGCGACCGGCGATGAACAGTACGATCGCCGCAAGGATTTGCATGCCGACGCGGACTGCGATGTCAGAGCCGGTTTGCATCATCTGGTTAAAATTCATGGACATTCCTCTACTGGGGTTGGGCAAAGTTTGCAGATCCTGGCGTTCGAGGCGGGCTAAGGCATGCACGCTGCCGGATTGTGAGTGCAGTCATCGACTCGTGCACGAGAACTTTGCGGCGCGCGCGTCCTCTCACGCGTGATGCCGAACCGCCGGTATGATACGGGGGAGAGTGAAAAACGCACAGGAGGAAACAATGCATAAAATATTGACCACATTTTCCGCTTTGCTGCTCGGTTTCGCGCTTGGCGCCTCGGACGCCGAAGCAGCGCGGCGCTTGGGTGGCGGCAAGAGCCTCGGGCAGCAGCGCGAATCCATCCAGCGGGAGCAGGTGGCACCCAAGCCGCCTCAGGCTCCAGCGGGCGTGCCGCAATCCGCGCCCGGACCGCGACCCGGTTTCGGCGGCATGCTGGGCGGATTGCTCGCGGGCGGACTCATCGGTGCGCTGCTCTTCGGTGGTGCCTTCGACGGCATCAAGATGGGCGACGTACTAATGATCGCGGCGCTCGCGTTCGCTGCCCTGCTCCTTTTCCGCACTTTCGGACGCTCTCGTACGCTCGCCAATGGCAACCTGCAGCCAGCTGGCAGCCCGGGACTGCGGCGGGTGGAACCGCACGGACCGATCGCAAACCGCGAGGCCGCGACGCTGCCCACCGCTGCCGCTCCTGCAACGACCGCACGGAACATCCCCGCCGACTTCGACGCGGACGGATTCCTGAAGCACGCGCGCCGCGCTTTCGTCCAGCTCCAGGCCGCGAACGACGCACGTGATCTTACTGCGATCCGCGACTACACCACGCCGGAACTGTACGCGGCGCTCGAGTCCGAGATCCGCGACCGCCCGCCGGGACCGCAGCAGGTCAACGCCGTGACCCTCGACGCGAAGTTGCTGGATGTCTCCACCGAGAACAACGTGGCGACCGCGAGCGTGCTGTTCAGCGGTTATCTGCGCGAGGATGGCGACGGGCTGCCCCAGGAGTTCGAGGAGATCTGGCACGTCACCAAGAATCTCGCCGACGCCAAATCGGTGTGGCTCCTCGCCGGAATCCAGCAGGTCGCGTAAGGTGTTTTCCGCTTTTGCAGCTGTGGCGATCAACCAGCTGCTGCAGCGCGAGGCGTGGGCGCGCGAAAAGCTTCTGCCCTTCGCCGGCAAGTGCGCGCGCCTCGCGGTACCGCCAGCGGCCTTCACCCTTTCGGTGCAGGCGGATGGGCATGTGAAAGGGGCTGACGGCGCTGCCCCCGATGTGACCATTACCGTCGCAGCCGGCTCTCTGCCCGAAGTGCTGCGCGATCCCGCGGGCGCGATATCTCGCGCGGAAGTCACGGGGGACAGCGAGTTCGCCGGTGCGATCTCCTATCTTTTCACCCACCTGCGCTGGGATTTCGAGGAGGACCTGAGCAAGCTCGTGGGCGACGTGGCCGCGCATCGCATCGCCGGCTTCGGTCGCGAGGCGGCGCAGGTTCCGGGACGGGTGGCGGAAAGCGTGTCGCGGTCGATCACCGCGTATCTGCAGGAAGAGCGCGGCACCGTCCCGTCGGCCGACGAGGTCAAGGCGTTCAACAGCGCGGTCGATGTTCTGCGGGACAACGTCGCCCGGGTGGAGAAGCGCCTGGACCGACTTCAGCCGCGCAGCGAATCCGGCGGCTAGGCAACCAGCAGTCCCTGTCCTGCCATTGCGCGGGGCTGGCGCGCAATCCGCGCGGGCAGCAGCCGTTTCGGCGTCGGGGCTCTTTTCGGCCACAATCTATATACTGGCCGGCTTTGATCGATTCCCCAACGCGCGCATGCGGCGGCTACTGCGCCTTCTCAAGATCCTCTCAGTCAGTTTCCGCTACGGACTCGACGAGCTTTTTCTCGGTCACGAGCGCGTGCGCGGCCTGCGGGGCACGATCAGGTTCCTGCTCTTCTGGCGCAAGCTCGATATGCCCCGCGCGGTGCGCCTGCGCATGGCGCTGGAGGACCTCGGCCCCATTTTCGTGAAGTTCGGCCAGGTGCTCTCCACGCGCCGCGACCTGCTGCCCCAGGACATCGCGGATGAGCTTGCGAAATTGCAGGATCAGGTTCCGCCGTTTCCGTCGGAACAGGCCCTCGCGACTCTGGAAAGGGTTTTCGGCAAGCCGGTGGCCGAAGTGTTTACGCAGTTCGATCCGGAGCCGGTGGCGAGCGCTTCGATCGCGCAGGTTCATTTCGCGCAGCTGCCGGACGGCCGGGAAGTCGCGGTCAAGATCCTGCGGCCTGACATCGAGACTGTGATCGCGAAGGACCTCGCGCTCCTCGATGTGGGCGCGAGTCTCGTCGAGACGCTCTGGGCGGAGGGCAAGCGCCTCAAGCCACGTGAGATCGTTGCGCAGTTCGACCGTGTCCTGCACGACGAGCTCGATCTGATGCGCGAGGCTGCGAACGCAAACCAGCTCCGGCGCAATTTCCTCGGTTCGCCTCTCCTCGTGGTGCCGGAGGTCTACTGGGACTGGTGCGCAACGGAGGTGATGGTGATGGAGCGCATGCACGGCATCCCCATCAGCCAGACCGAGGCGATCCGCGCCCAGGGCACCGAGATCCGGCCGCTCGCCCGCGCGGGTGTGGAAATCTTCTTCACGCAGGTGTTCCGCGATGGCTTCTTCCATGCCGACATGCATCCCGGCAACATCCTCGTCGGCTCCGACAGCCGCTACATCGCGCTCGACTTCGGGATAGTCGGCACCCTGAGCGACTTCGACAAGGACTACCTCGCGCAGAACTTTCTCGCGTTCTTTCGCCGCGATTACCGCCGGGTCGCCGAAGCCCACATCGAGTCGGGCTGGGCGCCGAAGGACACGCCCCTCGACCAGTTCGAAAGCGCGGTGCGGGTGGTGTGCGAGCCGATCTTCGACAAACCCCTGAAGGAGATCTCGTTCTCCAAGGTGCTGCTGCGCCTCTTCCAGGCCTCGCGGCGCTTCAACATCGAGATCCAGCCGCAGCTCGTGCTGTTGCAGAAGACGTTGCTCAACGTCGAGGGACTCGGCCGGCAGCTCGATCCCGACCTCGACCTGTGGAAGACCGCGTTGCCCTTTCTCGAGCGCTGGATGAGCGAGCAGGTGGGATGGCGCGCCCTCGTGCGCGGAGCGCGGCAGGAGGCGCCGCGCTGGGCAGCACTGCTGCCGCAGCTGCCGCGGCTCGTGCACGCCAGGCTGGCAGAGGATCGCACTTCGGATCTGCGCCAGGAACTCGCCCGCCTGGTCGACAGCCAGCGACGCCAGAACAGACTCCTCCTTGCTATCGCCGTGCTGCTCGGGGCGATCCTCTTCTGGCGGCTCTACGTGTACTACTTCGCGTGACCGTCCGTTCGCCATCCGCGGTGCGCCGCAGCATTTGATACAATGCCCTCGGGTCGCGCGCTCCGCGGCCTCGCGGGGATTTCGGCATGCTGCTCTGGTTTGTCATCATCTACTGGGTCGTCTCCGTCGCCATCGGTCTTTACGCAGCGACGCGGGTCCACAACACGAAAGACTTCGCCATCGCCGGACGGCACCTTCCGTTCTACATGGTGACGGCAACGGTGTTCGCCACGTGGTTCGGGTCGGAAACGGTGCTCGGCATTCCCGCCACCTTTCTCGAAGAAGGCCTGCAGGGGGTCGTCGCCGACCCGTTTGGTTCCTCCATGTGCCTCATCCTCGTGGGCCTCTTCTTCGCTGCTCCGCTCTACCGCATGAACCTGCTGACCATCGGGGACTTCTACAAGAAGCGCTATGGCCGGGCGGTCGAAGTGCTGACGACGATTGCCATTGTCGTCTCTTACCTCGGATGGGTCGGCGCCCAGATCACCGCGCTCGGTCTCGTGTTCAATGTCGTGTCCGCCGGAGAGATCAGCAGGCTTGCCGGCATGTGGATCGGCTCCATCACGATACTCGTTTACACCTTTTTCGGCGGGATGTGGGCCGTTGCCGTGACGGACTTCATCCAGATGATCGTCATCGTGCTCGGCATGCTCTATATCGGGAGCGAAGTGAGCGGCATGGTCGGCGGCGTGGGTGTGGTCGCCGATCATGCGCTGCAGGCGGGCAAGCTCGAATTCTGGCCGGCGCTCAACGCGAAAGACGTGATCGGGTTCACCGCCGCCTGGATCACGATGATGTTCGGCTCGATCCCGCAGCAGGACGTCTTTCAGCGCGTGCAGTCATCGAAGACCGAGCGCATCGCCGTGTGGGGTTCGGTGTTGGGCGGCTGCCTCTATTTCCTGTTCGCCTTCGTGCCGATGTTCCTCGTCTACTCCGCCACGCTGATCGACCCGAAGCTGGTGGAGGGACTCATCGACCGCGACTCACAACTCATCCTGCCACGCCTCGTGCTGGACCATGCGCCGCTCTTCGCGCAGGTGATGTTCTTCGGAGCGCTCCTCTCCGCGATCAAGAGCTGCGCGTCGGCAACGCTGCTCGCGCCCTCGGTCAGCTTCACCGAGAATATCCTTAAACCGATGATAGGCCCGATGTCCGACCGCAAACTGCTCCGCTCGATGCGGACGGTGACGCTGATCTTCACGCTGGTCGTCACCCTCTACGCCATCAACTCCAAGGCGAGCATCTTCAAGATGGTCGAGAACGCGTACCAGATCACACTGGTGAGTGCCTTCATTCCGCTCGCGTGCGGCGTCTACTGGAAACGATCGACGAATCAGGGCGCACTCGTGTCGATATTCTGCGGCCTTTCCGTGTGGCTGGCGCTGCTGCTGTTCGGTCCCGAGGATCCCTTCATGCCTGCTCAGTTCGCGGGCCTCATCGCGAGCGCGGCGGGCATGATCATCGGCTCGCTGATGCCGCAGTTCCTGCCCCACGACCCACGCATTCACCACGAGTTGCGTCACGGTCATCACACGCACCCTGCCGCCACCCACGGCCTCGCCCACGAGGGCATCGGTCCTATTCATCATCACGCGTCGAGCCCGGGGCAGCACGGCAAGGTTTGACGCCGTTCCTGGAGTCGCCCCTTCGCGGCGTCAGTGCGGAAAGAACAGCAGTGTCGCGCTGTGGATCGCAACGCCGGCGAGCCCGCCGATGATGGTGCCGTTCAACCGGATGTACTGCAGATCGTTGCCGACCTGCTGCTCGACCTTGTCGGTGAGGGTGCGTGCATCCCACCGCCGTACGGTCTCGGCGATGAGAAGGCCGACTTCGCGCCGGCGCGAAGTGACGGTGCGCACGATCGCGCCCTTCGCCCAGTCGTTCACCTTGGTACGCAACACCGTGTCCGCGAGCAGCGCGTCCGCCGAGCCAAGCACCACGGCTGCGAGGCGCTCCTTCAGCTTCGAGTCGGGTCGCGCAGCGTCACGCCGGATTGCCTCCTTGATCTCGCCCCACAGCCCGGCGACATAGGTGCGCACGGCTGGCTGCCGCAGCAACTCGTTCTTGAGTTGCTCACCGCGCTCACGGTATTCGGGGGACGTCTTCAAACGCGTCACGAACTCCCGCACCGCCTCGTCGAAACGCAGCCGCCACGGGTGCTGAGGATCGTTGCTCACTTCCTCGAGCTGTTGCTCGGCGGCGGACAGGATTGTCTTCGCGACCACCGCATCGAGCGCGAACTTGCGAAACAGCCAGGCCGTGTTTTCGGTGATCTTCTGCCGGATCATGCCGTCGTATTCGTGCAGCAGCCGGGAAGCGGCCCGGAGCAGAGCATCGAGAATCTCCTGGTGGCGGCTGTCGTGGGTGAGCAGTCCGAGAATCTCGCCCGCGAGCGGTGCAACCTCGATCTCGCCGACGCGCGCGACCACCTGCTCGGATACGAAACGCGATACGTCCTCGTCCTCCACGGCATCGAGGATCTGCGGCAACAGATCGGTCGCGTTCGCCGCGATCGCTGCGCTCCGCCCCTCCTGCTTCAGCCATTCGGCGAGATGGCGCACGAGGTCCACATCCGCGAGCTTCCCATGGAGAATGTCCGGCTCGAGAAAATTCTCCTCGACGAAACGCCCCAGGCTCGCGCCAATGCGATCCTTGTTGCGGGGGATGATGGCCGTGTGCGGGATCGGCAGGCCGAGGGGATGCCGGAACATGGCGACCACCGCGAACCAGTCGGCAAGCGCGCCGACGACTGCGGCCTCGGCGAACGCGCGCACGAAGCCGAGCCACGGATAGACGGGAACGTACACCGTGGCGATGGCGTACACCAAAAGCATCATCACGAGCAGGCCGGTGGCGATGTGGCGCAGCCTGCGCCCCGGTGGAATCCAATACGGCTCCGAGGCGGTAGCAGCAGATTCCATCATCGCCGTCGCTACGTCAGTCGAGTGCGCCCTTCACGCATCGCACCCTGCGAAGTTTGATCGCAGGGGGACAATTTCCGCCGCGACTCCGCCGGCGCGCATACCCGTCAGGGCGAAGAACGACCATGAGGCGGTCAGTTCTTGTGGTCGTCATCGTCGTCGCGCTCGACCTTGATGATCTTCATGGTCGCCATGTCGCACTTCAGTTCCCACCGCTGTCCATCCTTGCCGCGGATATCGATTTCGTACAGCTGCCTCCCGCCTTCGTGCTCCTGCTCGACCTCCAGTACTTCTCCGGGTTTGACCGCAAGCGCTGCGTTCACGCAGCGGTGAAAGGGCGAGGCATCGCGTGCCGGCGCGGAAACGGCGGCAACCAGACAGATTGCGCTGACGGTGACGACCGAAGAGATGCGGAACGCTTTCATGGAGGCCTCCTGCAGAGTGAGCCTGGTTGGCCGAACGAATGCACGAAAAGCATAGCACGGTCGGCGGCGCCGCCACCGCAGCCCAGTTAGCCCTGCGCGCCTCCCGGCGGGACTGTCTCAGGAGGAGAAAGCGCTCGTGAACTCCGCGACGAAGCGCTCGAGATCCGCAGCACCGAGGGAGTTGATTCCGGCGGCGGAGGCACGTCCTCCTCCCCCCGTAAAGCGACGACACAGCGCGTCGGCGCCAGTCGGTCTGGTGAGGGGTGCGCGCACGCTCGCGGTGTATCCGTCAGGTTTCGCTACGAGGACCGCATGCGCGCGCGTTCGAGCAGAGCGCGCGAGATTGTTAGCGAACGTGCCAACGACGCGCCGACTCCACGCTGCGTCCGGCAACAGGTACACCGCACCGCTCTCCGATTCCGTAAGGGGCCGCACTTGCGCGGCCAGCGCCATGTCGTTCACCTCTGCGTCGCGGAGAAGACCGAATGCGGTTTCGTGCTCGATGAAGGCGAACGGGTCGCGATAGCCGCAAAGCAAGCGGTAGAGCTCCACCGGTGCGTAGTGGAGATCCTCGATGCGTTCGCCGTAGCCATTGTAGTTGAGGCAGCGCCCGAGCTCCGCGAGCCTTTCGATCCTTCCGGGCGCGAGCTGCAACGGCACGGCCGCTGCGCGAGCGGCGTCATCCAGATTGTCGCCGAATGCCGCGACCACCGCCCACGCGCGCCAACGACCACCGAGATAGCGATCGACGATGAGGCTCGTGCACAAGTCCGGGCTGGTGTCGATGTGCACGTCCAGCTTTTCGTGCACCGGTATTTCGCCGGCAAAATGGTGATCGAAATACCGGCACCGTGCGCCGCGTGCGAGCAGCCGCACGAGCGCCTCGGCGTTCTCGCGCAGCGACACGTCGAGCACGACAAGTTCGTCGCCAGCCTGTGCGTCGACCTTTTCCACGAGCCGCACGTCGCGCTTCACACCAGTCACGAGGACGGCGTCGCGCGGCTCGGAGAGCCGCAGCTGATGCAAGGCGCACAGACCGTCCGCGTCGCCGTTGAAGATATCGTAATATGTCACGCGTGATGATCGAACCGGATGGCGGGGCGCACCGCATGAGCAGCGAGCCCTCGGGGGAAATCCGGGCGAGTGGCGCCCGTCTCGCATGGTTTCTCGCAATAGCTTATCTGCTGCTCGTCGCGTATGCCAGCCTCTCTCCCTTCACCGGGTGGCGCGAGCCCGCCGGTGAGGCGATCGCGTTTCTCACCGCGCCGTGGCCGCGCTACTGGACGTGGTTCGATCTCTTCATCAATGTTCTCGCCTACGTTCCGCTCGGCCTGCTGATCGCGCTCGCCGTGCTGGCATACCTGCCCCGCGAGGTCGCCTTGCTTGCGGCCGTGATTCTTGGCGGTCTCATCAGCTTCGGGTTCGAGTTCGTGCAGGCGTTTCTTCCCGGCCGCAAGAGCTCCAACGTCGACCTCTTGATGAATGTCACCGGCGCTCTCATGGGAGCGATGATCGCCGTGCGCACGGGTAGCCTCGATTTCGCTCGGCACCGCTTCGAATCCCTGCGCGCTCGATTTCACCCCGGTGCACGCGCCGATCTCGGTCTCGCGCTCGTCGCGCTCTGGCTCTTCTCGCAGCTTGATCCCTCGCTGCCGTTGCTCGGCAACATCGCGAGCCTCGGCAACCCGGGCACCGCGCCCGCTTCGGACCTGGCTCCGCCGCGCGTCAGTGTGCTCGAAACGGGTGCGGCGATGTTCACCCTTTTCGCAGTGGGGCTCATGCTCACCTTCGTCGTGCGCAAACCCTGGCACGCCCTCGCGGGCGCCGCCATCATGGCGGTCGCGGCGGCGCTCATCAAGCTCGTTGGCGCGGTTCTGCTGCTCAAGCCGGAAGCCCGTTTCGGGTGGCTCTCGCGGGACGTATGGATCGGCGCAGGCTACGCTCTGGGGCTCACCGCCGTGTTCATGTTCGCTCCCGAGAGGGTGCGCCGGTACGCCTGCGCGCTCTCGTTGCTGGTGGTGATCGTCGCGACACAGGTCTTCTCGAGCGAGACACGCGACCTTGCCTTTCTCAAGCTCTTCGACTGGCACTATGGCCAGCTTCTCAACTTTACCGGCCTCGCCCACACGGTTGCAAAGGCGTGGCCGTTCCTAGCGCTCGGCTGGCTTTATCTCGGGCGCAGCAGGAAACGCGCGGCGTGAATTCCCTCACGCCGAACGGCAAGCCACCCTGCCCGTCGACTATTTCGCGAGCGGAACCGCTTTGAAGCGGTCGACGCGGATCACGGCCTCCCGCAGCCCTTCGATCTGATAGAGCCGCAGCACCTTCGTGGGCGGCAGGACACTGCCGAACTGGGCGATGTAGGACTGACGCAGCGCTTCCAGGTCATGCCGCGCGCTCATCCATTCGTTGAGCAGTTGCCCGGCCTTCGGGTCGCAGGGGGACCGCTCGCAGGTCAACTTGTAATCCTGTATCACGGCGTCGATTCGATTCTCGATCTTCGAGCGCTCGGCGTCGTAGCGGTCGTAGACGGGCCAGAAGGCGGCGGCTTGCGAGTCGGTCAGCTTGAGGTTCTCCGCGATCAGTGTCTTCGCGTCTTTCTGCTGGACGTCGCGCATTATCTGTACGTTCTCCGGAACGTTGTCCCGCGCATGGGCGGGCCAGGCGGCGACGGTCAGCAGGTAGACAAGGAAATACTGCAGCAACCTCATGTGACTCTCCTTTCATTCGCGGGCGGGGTACGACCGGTACGGTCTGGGAAAAACACCGCGCATTATATGCGGGGTTTCCGTTGTCCACGGAATGGCGCCCTTTTGGGAAGTCGGGGCGAGGATCGAAAGGCACCGGAACATCTGCGTCGCGCCGGATCGCCACCGCTAGCGGGACCGAGGCACCGCGCTATAATTCCGCGCACGGAACGGGGATCGTCTTGAGCTACTACAGATATCACGTTTTCTTCTGCTGCAACCAGCGCGCCGCGGGCGAAGCCTGCTGCAACAATCACGGCGCCGCGGAAGTGCGAGGGTACTGCAAGGACCGCGTCAAGGCGCTGGGCCTCGCGGGACCGGGAAAGGTGCGCGTGAATCAGGCGGGCTGTCTCGACCGCTGTGAGGAGGGCCCGGTCATCGTGGTCTATCCGGACGAGGTCTGGTACACGTATGTCGACAAAAACGACGTGGACGAGATCATCGACGAGCATCTGAAGCACGGGCGCATCGTGGAAAGGCTGCGCATATGAGAGCCCCGCCTCCCGAGAAATCATCGATCGAGGGGCCTGCGGGCAAGCTAGAGATCCTGGTCAACGAGCCCGTCGGCGAGCGCCGCGGCATCACGCTGATTGCGCACCCGCATCCCCTCTTCGGCGGGACCATGGACAACAAGGTGGTCAATACCCTCGCGCGCACCTTCACCGAGCTCGGCAACCTGTGCGTGCGCTGCAACTTCCGGGGCGTGGGCAAGAGTGACGGCGCTTACGACGACGGACGCGGCGAAACCGAGGACATGCTTGCGGTGGCGGCGTATGCCCGAAAGCGCGCCGGCGATCTTCCGGTCATGCTGTCCGGGTTCTCCTTCGGAGGCTTTGTCCAGAGCCGCGTTGCGCAACATCTCGCGCCTTTGCGCATGGTGCTGGTCGCCCCGGCCGTCGGCCGTTTCGAGGTCGAGAAGGTCCCGAAGAACACGCTCGTGATCCACGGGGAGCGCGACGACGTCGTGTCCCTCGCGGACATCCTCGACTGGGCACGGCCGCATGAGCTTCCGGTTCTCGTGCTGCCCGGCGCCGGTCATTTTTTCCACGGACAGCTGCACTGCCTCCACGACATGGTGATCGCCGCCGCACGCGGCTGGTCCGAGTCGCCCACCAAGTAGACTGTGCGCGCCGCCGTCCCGGAGCGGAACACGGCGGTTCAGCTGCACGCAAAGGGGCTCACGAAGCGTTACGGCGATGTGGAGGTGGTGGCCGGCGTCGACCTGGAACTGAGGGTCGGAGAGTGCTTCGGCCTGCTCGGACCGAACGGCGCCGGCAAGACCACCACGCTGCGGCTGTGCCTCGGACACATCGACCCCGATGGCGGCAGTATTCACGTTTTCGGGCTGCCAGTGCCCGAGCGCGCACGCGAAGCACGCGTCCGGATCGGCGTCGTTCCCCAATCGGATACCCTCGATCCGGACTTCACCGTCTTCGAGAACCTGCTTGTGTTCGGCCGCTATTTCGGCCAGGACGACGCGGTGACCCGGCGGCGCATTCCCGATCTGCTGGACTTCGCGGGCCTCGCGGGACGTGCCGACCTGAAGATCCAGACGCTGTCGGGGGGGATGAAACGGCGCCTCGCCCTTGCCCGGGCGCTTCTGAACGACCCGGACCTCGTCTTCCTCGACGAACCGACCACCGGTCTCGATCCGCAGGCGCGGCACCTGATCTGGGATCGGCTGAAGCGCCTGACGGCGCAGGGCAAGACGCTGCTCCTCACGACCCATTTCATGGACGAAGCCGAGCGCCTGTGCCATCGCCTCGCGGTGCTCGATCAGGGGCGTCTCATCGCCGAGGGCACGCCGCAGACGCTGATCGCCGATCACATCGAGCCTCAGGTAGTCGAAGTGTATGGCGAGGGTGTGGAAGACTGGCAGGAGCGCTCCGCGCGCGATCTTTCCGACCGCTGCGAGCGGGCGGGAGAAACCGTATTCTGCTACCTGCGGGAGCCGGATCAGCTCATCGCAACGCTAAAGGACTGGCCACGCCTGCGGTACCTGCACCGGCCGGCGAATCTGGAGGATGTCTTTCTCAAGCTGACAGGGCGGGAGTTGCGGGATTAGGGCCTGCCCCACGCTATCAGGCACGCCGGTGCGCTGCCCAAGGTTGCGATTGGGGCAGACGACCTCCGCCTCCATCCGTGCCCCCTTAATCCTTGTGCGGAGCAGTTCAAAGGGAAATACCCTGTGATTGCTTCTGCACCGAAGCCCGACGTGACTTTTTTTGGGCAGCCCTCGTTAGAGACCCTCAGAACGACTCCTCCTCGGAATGGTAAGGCCGAAAAACAGATCAAGACATCTGACAAGTCGGTTGCCGAAATGGATTTCTTCGAGCTGGCAAGAACCGTCCCGAAAGAGGAGTTTCTTCGAATAATGGAGGAACGAGACCGTAAGATAGAAGCGTTTCTCCGCCGCTATGAAGGCTCAATAACACTGACGCAAATCGCGGATGGGATCGAGCAGGTGGTTGCGAACGTCGAAGCACTGCTTTCGGAGGTGACTCTTCTGAGGGCTCACCGACGATTCGCTCGAGCTTACTCGCTGGCCGTCACGGCCCTTGAGGAAGCGGGGAAGGTTGTTGTGGTACACGCAATGTCCGAGCTACCGGCGGGCCATTGCCAAGCGTGGAAGCTCGCTTGGGCAGAATTCCGCTCACACCGGCAGAAGTACAGCCATGGGGCCGCGCCCACGTGGAATGATCTTCTGTACGCACAGATGGGTGCACACTTATTGAGAATTACGTAAATGAATGACAACCGCTTCGCTATCATGAGCGTTAATCGAAGTGCGCATACTTCGAGGAGCGGGCATGGTGACGAGGCGATATCAACGAGATTTCAAGGAACTGGAATTGCGTCGGCGCAAAGGGATGCGCATGCTCGCGCGCGGGGTAGCACAGGCCGAGGTGGCGCGTACGCTGGAAGTGAGTCGGCAGACGGCATCGAGTTGGGCCAGGAAGCTGGCCGAGGACCCGCAGGCGTGGCGACGCAAACCGTTGGGACGCCCCGGTGGCTTGGATACAGCGCAGAAGAAGCAATTGGGCAAAGCCTTGCTGGCGGGCGCGGTGGCCAACGACTTTCCGAGCGAGGTGTGGACGCTGGCGCGGGTGGCCAAGTTGATCGAGCGCGAGTTTGGGATGGCGTACAGCACGGTCAACGTCTGGCGCATCCTGCGCGAGCTGGGCTTCTCCAGCCAACGTCCGGCGGGGCGCGCGATCCAGCGCGACGAAGCGGCGACCCAGCATTGGCGCAGCAAGCGCTGGCCGGCGCTAAAAAAAAGTCCCGCCGCGAAGGCAGAACCATCGTCTTCATCGACGAAAGCGCATTGAGCGAGCGACCCACGCGGGTCAAGACCTGGGCGCCGAAGGGGCAAACCCCGGTCCTGCAATACAGCTTCAACTGGAAGCAACTGTCGGTCATCGCCGGCATCAGTTTCTGGAACTTCTATTTCCGGTTGCATGCCGGCGCGATCCGCGGCCGGCAGTTCGTCGAATTCCTGCAAGCGCTGAGCAAGCACATTCGCGGCAAGCTGCTGGTCATCTGGGATGGCCTGCCGGCGCACCGCAGCCGCCTCGTCAGGGACTATGTCGAATCGCTCGACGGACACCTGGTCTTGGAACGAGTGCCCGCGTACGCGCCAGAACTCAACCCGGTCGAGTACATCTGGGGCTACATGAAGCAGCGCGAGCTGGCCAATCTCTGTGTGCATACCATTGGTGAGGTCGGCACCTTCGCCCGCAACCGCCTCAAGTCCATGCAACACCGACCGCGCCTCATCACCGCGTTCTGGCAGCAGGCCGAATTGCCCATTTGACGTCATGTATTTACGTAAAGCTCAGTAGGTGCAAATGACCTTTCCTCCCAAACCCGGGAGAAATTACGACAGCTCGGTTTATATGTTGACTTCCTCAACGATGATCAACGGTGGGGAGTCCCAATGGAGATCGAGGAACGGATGGTAGGGCAGCAAGTGGAGCAGGCAACCGCAGCACTGAGCCGAATCAAGTACTACCAGGTTCGCGGACTATATAGCACGGCACTCTTACAGCGACGCCAAGATACCCTGTCTGCACTGTATGCGAAGTACCCAAGAATACCGACGCGAGGAAATGAGGACTTCGGTTTGTTTATTGTTGATCTGCACAAGGCGCGGCAGATCTTCTTCGACGGGCTCGTTGCAGAAGGAGTGATCTCACGGATGGTTCCACGTAGGGAAGATCTAGAGGGTGAGTCTTTACAAGATGAATCTGGCAAAACCCTTCTCTCTTAGGCTGACCGGAGCGGATTGCGAGATTAAAGGCGACTCGCGAGGAGGTAGATCTGAGCGATCGTTTGCATCCTCAGGCCGGGAATTGAGTGGCTGCAGTGAAGCGGCACCTTTGCGTCCGATCGACACGCGATCAGCGTATCCCGCTTAGGTACTGCCCTCATCGGCCTGCTCCGCCAGCCAGACACAGGCATAGAGGCCGTGGACGATGCCGATGATGCCGCCGCAGACCAGCGTCGGTTCGGTGGTGAGCGCACCGGCGAGCACCAGGCCCATCGCCCCCGCCAGCATGAGCCAGCAGTTTCTTTTTTCGCGGAGGGTCGCGGCGTCGTAGGGTGGCAGGGCAAGCTCCCGCCTGACCTTAGCCGCGGCCCGCTCGCGCGAGCAGCCGACTGCGCACCACACCCGTGCGTCGGGCTCGGTGGGGGGAGAGTCGGAATAGATCGGTGTGGCCTGAGCCCACGCGACCCACTGTCCGTCCGGGCGCTGCCTCGTTGCCAGCCAGTAGCGGCCGACACGTTGAATCTTTTTGGCTTCCATGATCGTGCTCTCACAATTGCGTGTCGCCGACCCGGGTGCAAAATCCGTGCGACTTGGTCGTCGAAGAATGAGACTTCGAGCGGAAACATATGCGCGACTCTCCCGCAATCAGCTGACCTCTCCTGGCCGGACTCACGGGTCCGCTCGCCGTCAGCGTCGACAGCACGCGGCTTCACGGTCCACAATCTGCGCCAGCAACCGCGTTTCCAACTTCGACGGACACCCCATGCTCAACGGATTTGCCGCCTTGCTCGTCTTTCAGTTGCTGGGTGAAGTGACGGTTCAGTGGCTCAAGCTGCCGTTGCCCGGCCCCCTGATCGGGATGCTGCTGCTCTTCGCGGCGCTGGTGCTGTACGGCCGTGTGCCCGAGCGGCTGCACCTGGCCTCTGGCAATCTCCTGCAACACCTGATGCTGCTCTTCATCCCGGCCGTCACAGGCGTGATGATTCACTTCGAGCGGGTGGGCCGCGAGTGGGTTGCGTTCCTGATTGCGGGAATCGGCGGCACCGCGATCACGCTTGTGGTAACAGCGTTCACGCTCCGTCTGCTGCTGGCGCGTGCGAAGGTGAGCCCCGAATGACTCACGTCCTCTCCGATATCTGGGTTTTCCTGGCAGCTTCGCCACTGCTTTGGCTGACAGTGACCCTCGTCGCCTATCTCGTTGCCTTCTGGCTATATCGGCGGAGCGGTTTCAACCCCTTCGTCAACCCGGTTCTGATCGCGGTCGCCACCATCGTCTGCGTACTCGTCGCCACGAACACGCCTTATCCCACCTACTTCGAGGGCGCCAAGTTCGTACACTTCCTGATCGGGCCGGCCACGGTGGCGTTGGCGATCCCGCTGTATGCCCAGCTCGAACGCCTGAAGAAGATGTGGCTGCCGCTTACGCTTGCCTTGCTCGTCGGCTCGACCACTGCCATCGTTTCCGGCGTAGCGATCGCCTGGGCCTTCGGCGCATCGAGAGAGATCATGGCGTCGCTCGCGCCAAAGTCCGCGACGATGCCGATCGCGATGGGCGTCGCCGAGAAGGTCGGCGGTCTGCCTTCGATCGCGGCGGTTGCTGTCGCGGTGACCGGAATCTCCGGTGCGATCATGGCGCGCAGCCTGCTCAACATGCTGAAAGTGCACGACCCCGCTGCACGCGGCTTCGCGGTCGGCCTGACTGCGCACGCGATCGGAACTGCCCGAGCTATCCAAGTGAACGAAACCGCGGGCGCATTCGCGGCCCTCGCGATGGGCTTGAACAGCATCGCCACGGCCCTGCTGGTGCCGCTGCTGCTCAAGTTCTCCCCGGCGGGTTAAAATCTGAGCGCCTCTCCGCCTCCCCTCTGTTCCGAACGCTCCCGTGATTGAGTCGCTGCTTCTCGCTGTCACCCGGGTCACGACGATGTATGGCTCAACGACCTTGACGAATGCGACCGGATTCTTCTTCCGCCGCGGTGACCGATTGTTTCTGGTGACGAACCGGCACGTCGTGCTCGACGAGGCGACCAATCACCGCCCCGACCGGATCGAGATCGAACTGCATACGGACCCGGAGAACGTGGCCGCGACGACGCAGTTCTCGATTCCCCTCTACGGGTCCGGCGGGCCGGTGTGGCGGGAGGGCTTCGATTCGTCAGGCACGGTCGACGTGGTCGCGCTCGAACTGTTTCCCGACGCCCTGCCGGAAACCCTCGTCGCGCATCCGTTCACGCCGGCGCACCTCGTCGATGACCTCGAGCGCATGGAAGTTGGAACCTCAGTCCTCATCGTGGGCTTCCCGCTGGGCTTTCACGACACGTTGCATCGGCTGCCGGTCGCCCGGCAGGCAGTCATCGCCTCGGCCTTCGGCATGCGCTTTCAGGGCAACGGCTATTTCCTGACTGATGCGAGGACGCATCGGGGCACGAGCGGCGCTCCGGTGGTCGCCCGGGCATCGATTCAGCGCACTGGACGCGAGGGACTCCCGTGGATGCTGCTCGGCGTGCACGCCGCGCGCCTCGACGTCTTCGATCGGGACATCGAGCAGGACGAGCGCCTGAACCTCAACTGCGCCTGGTACGCGGATATCCTCATGACGCTCACCCAGGACATCGCGGCAGAATCCGGCTGAGCGTGACGGCCGCAGCAGATTTGAACCGCAAGCACTTCGCCCTCCCTGCAGTCAGCCCGCGCTTCGTGCAGGTATGGCGGCGCAACTTCCTCGTCTGGCGCAAGCTGGCGATCCCGTCGATGCTCGGCAATCTGGCCGACCCCGTACTGTACATGCTGGGGCTGGGCTACGGCCTCGGCAGCCTCCTGCCTGAGGTGGACGGCCGCCCGTACATCACGTTTCTGGCTGCCGGTACTGTATGCTACAGCACCATGAACAGCGCAACCTTCGAGGCGCTGTACTCGGCTTTCTCGCGCATGCACGTGCAAAGGACGTGGAACTCGATCCTCAATGCACCCATCGATCTCGACGACGTGGTGCTCGCGGAGGCGGTCTGGGCTGCGTCCAAGAGCGTGCTCTCCGGATTGGCGATCCTGACCGTGATCTGGGTTCTGGGTCTTTCCCACTCACCGCTGACGCTGCTCCTTATCCCGCTTGCGCTACTGATTGGACTCACCTTCGCGAGCCTCGGCCTTGCCATCACCGCCGTTTCACCGAGCTACGACTTTTTCCTCTACTACTTCACGCTGGTGATCACACCCATGGTGCTGCTGTGCGGCGTATTTTTCCCGGTCAGCCAGCTGCCGCCGTTCCTGCAAACCGTGTCCGCCTGGCTACCCCTCACCCACGCCATCGAAATCGCGCGTCCCCTCGTGCACGGAGAATTCCCTCCGATGCTGCTGCGAAACACTGCCGTGCTGGCGGCGTACGCTGCCGCGGGCTACTACGTCGCCCTGGTGTTGATGCGCCGCCGCCTGCTCAATTGACGTGAACCCAGCGCACGGATTCTGACCGTCGTGGAGCATGCGCGCTTCACATCCGATCGGATACCATCGCGAAGTAACCATGCCGAGTCTCCGCAACATGCTTTACATCAAGGCCTTCCACATCGTTTTCGTCGTCACATGGTTCGCGGGGTTGTTCTATCTGCCGCGCCTCTTCGTTTATCACGCCATGGCGAGCGATACGGTGTCCCGCGAGCGTTTCAAAGTCATGGAGCGCAAGCTCTTCCGCGGGATCATGACGCCTTCTGCCGTGCTCGCCCTCGCGCTCGGCGCGTGGTTGTGGCTCGGCTACGGCTTCCACGGCGGCTGGCTGCACGCCAAGCTCGCGCTGGTGCTGGTGCTGATCGGCTATCACTTGTGGTGCGGCAAGGTGGTGAGTGAGTTCGCGCGCGACCGTAACCGTCGCAGCCATGTCTTCTATCGCTGGATGAACGAGGTGCCAGTGCTGATACTCGTCGCCATAGTGATTCTGGTCGTCGTGAAACCCGGGCTGTGAAACGCGCACGATCGACCCGGCAACCCGCACGTCTGGCGATGTGGTCGCTGAGCGTGCTGCTGGCAGGGAGCGTCGGCTACGCGGAGGAACCACCCCCGGCG
The DNA here is from genome assembly GCA_963747225.1 of uncultured beta proteobacterium. Taxonomy (GTDB): domain Bacteria; phylum Pseudomonadota; class Gammaproteobacteria; order Burkholderiales; family JAEUMW01; genus JAEUMW01. Next base: position 180,813 of record CAVVES010000018.1, read on the forward strand.
GCGGCACCACGCATCCTCATTCAGAGCTCGCCCCTCGCCGGCTTTCAGTTCTATCGCGGAAAGATCCTTTGGAGCGAAATGAAGGTCGGCGATCCCTTGGTGCTGCTACGGGAACCCGGCAACCCATACGACCCCAACGCGGTGCGCGTGGAATGGCGCGGGGAAAAACTCGGATATGTGCCGCGCGCGGACAACGCCGACCTCGCGCGCCACATGGATCGCGGGACGAAGGTCGAGGCACGCGTCAGCCGCCTCGTCGAAGACCGCAATCCGTGGAAACGGATCCGCTTCGATGTCTATGTGCAGCCGTGATGGGTCTGACGGCCGGACAGAGCCGGACCGTGCCTACTCGGTCAGCCCTGACTCGTCGTACACCCGATGGATGTCGTTCTCGAACCTTTTGAGTACTTTGGCGCGCTTCACCTTCAGAGTCGGGGTGAGCAGCCCCTCTTCCAACGTCCATGGGTCCTTCGTCGCGAGCACGCGCCGGATGCGGATGTATCGGGGAAATCCCTTGAGACACTCGTTCGCAAGCTTCGTGAGCTTCTTCTCGTCCGTTTCATGGGTGACGGCGAGAAGAATGAGATAGGCCCTGCCCTCACCGACCAGGACTACCTGCTCGAACTGCCGGTCTTCGAGGAGCGCATGCTCGATCTCGTCGGTGGGAACCTTCTCCCCATTGGAGAGCACGAGGATGTCTTTCGTGCGGCCCTTGATGTAGATGCGACCTTCGTGAATGTCGACCTGGTCTCCCGTGTTGAGCCACCCGTCGGAGGAGAGCACCGCGGCAGTCGCTTCCGGATTGCGCCAGTAGCCGAGCATGATCGAGGGACCGCGCACCAGCAGCTCGTGCTGATCATTCACTTTCACTTCGAGCCCCGGCAGGGGATAACCGACTGAAGCCGGATCGTTGTCGTGGGGATAGTTGGCAGCGACCACGGGCGACGCCTCCGACAGACCATATCCCTGAAGCATGATCAGTCCCAAGCCGAGGAAATGGCGTGCCACACGGTGCTCCAGCGCAGCGCCGCCGACCACGGTAAGACGCAGCCGCCCACCCAACTTGTCGAGGATTGGCTTTGCGACCAGACGCCGGAGGACGGGGGACAGCGCGCGATCCATGAAGTCCGCTTCTCCGTTGAAGAGGCGCCACCCGACCGCCACCGCGCGCTCGAAGAGCTTGCGCTTGAGCGGTTTGTCCTTGACCGCCTGCTCGATGCGCACGAGGAAGCGCTCGAAGACCCGCGGCACCGCCATGAGGATCGTCGGTTTGAGCGTAGCGAGGTCTTCGCCGATCTGCTGCACGCCGCGCGAAAAAGCCACGGGCGTGCCATGCATGAGCGGAGCGTAATAACCACAGGTCCGCTCGAACATGTGCGACAGCGGCAGGACGGAAAGGAGCAAGTCTGCTTCGGTGAGGTCCACGACCTTCAACGCGGCTTCGGCGTTCGAGATTATGTTTTGGTGCGACAGCTTGACGCCCTTGGGGCGCCCCGTGGTGCCTGACGTGTAGACGATGCTGGCAAGAGCGTCGTCCGCCATGGGCAGGACGGCGAAATCCCGCGCCTGGTCAGGAAGAAAGCTGCGCGGCGTTTGCACTTCCGCGCCAGGCTCGGCCTGAAGGCAGACGATTGGCGGCAGCGCCGCCGAGGCCTTGCGCAGCGTATCCAGCATGCGCGCGTTCTCGAGAATGAGCAGCCGTGCTTCGCAGTGGCCGATGCACCAGGCGATGTTCTCGGGATTGTCGATCACATAAAGTGGCACTACGACGAGGCCGAGCCCGAGACAAGCCTGGTCGATGGCGACCCAGTACACGCTGTTCTTCGTGCAGATCGCGACCCGGTCGCCGCGCTCGAAGCCACGTTCCCGGAACGCCTGCTGCCAGCGCGCCGCGAGATCGACGATCTCCCCTGCGGTGTAGGTTTTCCACTCCTCGCCGCTCCACTGGTAATACAGCACCTTGGTGGACGTGGCTTCGTGCTGTTTCAGCCCTTCAGCAAGATTGTTCACGACAGAGCCCGAAAAGTGACGGCGCGACTATAGCGTAGAATCCCGTACCGCTGCCGCACAAGGCCCTCCCATGCATTCCGAAACTCTCTTCGCGACTTGCCCGCGCGGCCTGGAGGCGATACTCGCAGAGGAACTCGCGACCCTCGGCGCACGCGGGATCGAAATCAGACCGGGGGGGGTGGAATTTACCGGCGACCTCTCCACGGCCATGCGTGCAAATCTGGAGAGCCGCGTCGCGAGCCGGATACTGTGGCGAATCGGCAACGGCGACTACGCGTCCGAAAACGATGTCTACTCAGGCGTTCGGGCTCTGCCGTGGTCGGAGTGGTTCGGACCGGAGCGCACGATCCGCGTCGATGTGACTGCGATCAGAAGCCCGCTGAAAAGCCTCGATTTCGTCACGTTGCGGATCAAGGACGCCGTCTGCGACCGGTTGCGCGAACTGACCGGGGAAAGACCCAGCGTCGACACGGCACGCCCCGACGTTCGCATTCACGCATTCCTCGATGCGCACCGCTATGTGCTTTACCTCGATACGTCTGGCGAAGCACTGTTCAAGCGCGGCTGGCGCGGAAGCGGCGGCGATGCCCCGTTGCGGGAGAACCTTGCGGCGGGCATTCTTCGGCTCGCGGCCTGGGAGCCTGACATCCCTTTTCTCGACCCCATGTGCGGCAGCGGGACGATCCTCGTGGAGGCAGTGCACATTGCACTCCGACGTGCACCGGGCCTAAAGCGCAGGTTTGGATTCCAGAAGCTGCGGCCCTTCGACTTGAAGGTGTTCCAGCGCATCAAATCGGAGTTGCAGTCGCGGGTGCTGCCAGTGCGGCGGCTCGCCATCTTTGGCAACGACAGCGACGGAAAGATTGTGCGACTCGCACGGACAAACCTCGCGCAGGCTGGTCTGGAGGGTGTCGTTTCGCTCGAACATTGTGACGTTTTGGACGTGACGCCGCCATCCCCGACGGGAGTGATAGTAATGAACCCGCCCTACGGCGTGAGAGTCGGCGAAGTGAAGAAACTGCGAGTGCTGTATCCGAAGCTGGGAGATGTGTTGAAACGCCGGTTTGCCGGCTGGCGCGCCTGCATTCTCAGCGCGGACAGCGAATTTCCGAGGTTGATACGGCTGAAGACGACGCGCCGCATACCACTTTTCAACGGCGCGATCGAATGCCGGCTCTACGAATACGCGATGGTGGAAGGTTCGCTGCGGGTGCAACAGGGCGCGGCTGACACGCCGACAATCATACGATCGTGAGGTTGTCGAGTCCGCTCGTGAGATCCCGGTCCTTGGAGGCCTGGCCGTAGAGCTTGATGCGCAGGCGCAGGTCGTTCACCGAATCGGCGTTGCGCAACGCATCTTCGTAGCTGATCTTGCCCGCCTCGTAGAGATCGAACAGGGCCTGATCGAAGGTCTGCATGCCGAGTTCACGGGACTTTGCCATGATCTCCTTGATCTCGTGCACGTCGCCTTTGAAGATGAGATCCGAGATGAGCGGCGAGTTGATGAGAATCTCGACGGCGGCGGCTCGTCCCTTGCCGTCTCGCATCGGGATCAGGCGCTGGGAGACGAAGGCCTTCAGGTTGAGCGACAGGTCCATCAGGAGCTGCGCCCGCCGCTCTTCGGGGAAGAAGTTGATGATGCGGTCGAGCGCCTGGTTCGCGCTGTTTGCGTGGAGTGTCGCCATGGCAAGGTGACCGGTCTCGGCGAACGCGATTGCGTAGTCCATGGTGTCGCGATCGCGAACCTCGCCGATGAGGATCACGTCGGGTGCCTGACGCAGAGTATTCTTCAGCGCGGCATGCCATGAGTCCGTATCCACGCCAACTTCACGCTGCGTGACGATGCAGTTCTTGTGCTCGTGCACGTACTCGATCGGGTCCTCGATGGTGATGATGTGACCTTGGGTGGTCTCGTTGCGGAAGCCGATCATGGCGGCGAGCGAGGTCGACTTCCCAGACCCGGTCCCGCCGACGAAGATCACGAGACCGCGTTTCGTCAGCGCGATTTCCTTGAGTTGGGGGGGAGCCCGAGCTCCTCGAGCTTCGGAATGGCGGAGTTGATGGTCCGTAGCACCAGTCCTACGCGACCCTGCTGCACGAAGGCGTTAACCCGGAAGCGGCCGATTCCGGGCGGGCTGATCGCGAAGTTGCACTCCTTGTTGGCCTCAAATTCCTCCGTCTGCTTGTCGTTCATGATCGAACGCGCAAGTTCCTGGGTGTGTGTAGGCGTGAGGGTCTGATTCGATATCGGCATCACCTTGCCGTCGACCTTGAACGCAGGCGGAAAGCCGGCGGTGATGAAAAGGTCCGAGGCTTTCTTGCTGACCATGACCCGCAGAAGGTCGTGCATGAACTTGACTGCTTGATCTCTTTCCACCGTCTGACTCCTCTCTCCGGCTCTCCCTGTCGCTGTCAGTTCAGCCGGGGAACAAGTCCTTGTTCATCGCGCGGTTGCGCGCCTCCGGCGCGGAAACCACGTTCTTTCGCACTAGATCCTGAAGATTCTGGTCGAGGGTCTGCATGCCGTACTGCTGGCCGGTCTGGATCGCGGAATACATCTGCGCGATCTTGTTCTCGCGGATGAGGTTGCGGATAGCCGGGGTGCCGATCATGATCTCGTGGGCGGCAACGCGACCCGCGCCGTCCTTGGTCTTGAGCAAGGTTTGCGAGATCACAGCCCGCAGGCTTTCCGACAGCATCGCCCGGACCATCTCCTTCTCCGCGGCGGGGAACACGTCGACGATCCGGTCGACGGTCTTGGCTGCGGAACTCGTGTGCAGCGTGCCGAAGACGAGGTGGCCGGTTTCGGCCGCCGTGAGCGCAAGGCGGATCGTTTCCAGATCGCGCATCTCACCGACCAGAATGACATCCGGATCTTCCCGAAGCGCGGAGCGCAGCGCGTTCGAGAACGACAGGGTATGTGGCCCCACCTCCCGCTGGTTGATGAGGCACTTCTTGGATTCGTGCACGAACTCGATCGGATCCTCGACGGTAAGAATGTGCCCGTGCTCGTTCTCGTTGATGAAGTTGATCATGCCCGCCAGCGTCGTCGACTTGCCGGAGCCCGTAGGTCCGGTCACCAGCACGATGCCGCGCGGCTGATTGGAAATCTCCTTGAAGATCTCGGGTGCCTTCAGATCTTCGAGGGTGAGGACCTTGGACGGAATGGTCCGGAACACTGCGCCTGCGCCACGGTGCTGCACGTAGGCGTTCACGCGGAAGCGCGCCAGGTTCGGAATCGAGAACGAGAAGTCGCACTCGAGGTTCTCTTCGTAGAACTTCCGCTGGCCGTCGTTCATGATGTCGTACACCATGGCATGCACGTCCTTGTGCTCCATGGCCGGAAGATTGATTCGGCGCACGTCGCCGTGCACGCGGATCATGGGGGGCAGCCCGGACGACAGATGAAGGTCCGATGCCTTGTTCTTGACCGCGAAGGCCAGCAGTTCAGCGATGTCCATTAGAATCGACCTCGAATGGGGTGACGGACCGGGAAGATTTTCTGATGGCGGATCCGCGAGTTAGAGGCACTTCACAAGGCGCTTGCGGCATTATGTCCACAGTGGCATTGGCGCTGCAATCCGTGGGCGAGCGGATCGCGATAGCGGCCCGTTCCGCGGGTCGAGAGCCGTCCGATGTTCGATTGCTTGCCGTAAGCAAGACTTGGCCGGCGTCGCTTCTCAGGGAAGCATGGCACGCCGGCCAGCACGCGTTCGGCGAAAACTACGTGCAGGAAGGCTTGCAAAAGATGGACCAGCTATCTGACTTGCCGATTGAATGGCATTTCATCGGACCAATCCAGAGCAACAAGACGCGCGCGATCGCCGAGCATTTCGCATGGGTTCACACGGTCGATCGTGCACGGATCGCAGAGCGGTTGTCCGCGGCGCGCCCGCCTCACCTTCCGGCCCTAAACATTTGCCTGCAGGTAAACGCGAGCGGAGAAGCGACCAAGAACGGTGTTTCACCGACCGACGCCCCCGCACTCGCGCGCGTCGTTCTGGGTCTGCCCAACCTTCGCCTGCGCGGACTCATGACCATCCCGCGGATGGAACCCCGTTTCGAAGCGCAGCGCGCTTGGTTCGCCAAGCTGCGCGAAATCAGCGCCCAGATACAGGCTGACGGCATCCCTCTCGATACCCTTTCCATGGGCATGTCCGACGATCTGGAGGCGGCTATTTGCGAGGGTGCAACCATCGTGCGAGTGGGCACCGCTATTTTCGGCCCCCGCCGCTAACGTAGGAACGCGGCCCATTGCCGGTGATTGCGCAGCCCCCTATACTGCGGCGGTTCGCGCATCAAGGTGGGTACAACAGCGTCGGACTGCACCGATCAACCATAGGAGAAATCATGCAGCGCGTCCTTGGCTCAATCATCGCCGCACTTCTCTTCGCCTCCCCCGCGGTATTCGCGAATGACAACAAGCTCGAGGTGGAAGAGTACGTCACCATCAACGCCACGCCCGACGCCGTGTGGGCGAAGGTCAAGAATTTCAGCGGTTTCAACGAATGGCATCCGGCGGTCGAGAAAGTGGAGATCACCGAAGGCGTGGATAACAAGGCGGGAGCGATTCGCGTACTCACGTTGAAAGGCGGCGGAACCATCAAGGAAAAGCTCCTCAAACACAATGACCACGAGCGGGAAATGAAGTACAGCATCATCGAAGGCGTGCTGCCGGTCAGCAACTATGTGTCGGAGATCGAGGTAAAACCCGGCAAGACGAAGGGCACCACGGTGGTCGAATGGGAGGGTGAGTTCAAGCGCAAGGATCTGTCCGACCACCCCAAGGAGGGTGCAGACGACAAGGCTGCGGTGGACACGATTACCGGGGTCTACAAGGCGGGCCTGGAGAACCTGAAGAAGTTGGTGGAGGGCAAGTGACGGGCGGCTCGTCCAGCGACATCCGCGTGGGGTAAAGATGTCGGTCAGCATTGGTTTCGTCGGCGGCGGCAACATGGCTTCCGCCATGATCGGCGGTCTGATCGGAAAGGGCTTCGATCCAGGAGAAATCCACGTCATCGAGGTCAGCGACGAAGCGCGTGTGCGACTGCAACGCGAATTCGGCATAGAGGCACGGCCCACGTTCGATAGGGCCTTCGCGGGATCCGAGTGCATAGTGCTCGCCACGAAGCCACAGCAACTGCGGGAAGTCGCGCAGACCCTCGCATCGTCGCTTCACCATCAGCTTCTCATTTCCATTGCTGCAGGGATCCGAACCGAAGACCTTATGCGCTGGCTGGGCGGCTATCGGCGCGTCGTGCGTGTAATGCCCAACACGCCTGCGCTGGTGGGATTGGGAATGTCGGCCCTGTTCGCGACGACCGCAGTCAACGCCAGTGAGCGCAACCTCGCGGAAAGCATCCTGAGTGCCGTTGGTGAGACGTTCTGGCTCGCCGACGAGGGCGAGATGGATGGCGTGACGGCGATTTCCGGCAGTGGGCCCGCCTACGTGTTCTACTTCATCGAAGCCCTCGAGGAAGCGGCACGCAAGCAGGGTTTCGACACGGCTGCTGCGCGTCAGCTCACCGTACAGACAGTGCTCGGCGCGGCACGGCTCGCCGCCGGCAGCTCGGACGACGCGCGGACACTTCGCGCGCGTGTCACCTCCAAGGGCGGTACGACAGAGAGCGCCATCGAGGTGTTCGAAACTGCCAGGCTGAAGGAGATCGTTGCCCGCGCAGTGGCTCGTGCAGCCGAGCGCTCGCGGGCGCTCGGCGAAGAGCTGGGCAGTTCGCCCAGCAGGCCGTAACCCTTCGATGATCGGCCAAGCGCTCGGATTTCTACTCGATACCGTCGTAACGCTGTTCATATTTGCCGCTCTGCTGCGCTTCCTGATGCAGGGAATCCGGAGCGCGTACGCGCACCCCTTCTCCCGCTTCGTGATCGCCGTGACGGACTTCGCCGTTCGACCGCTGCGCCGAGTTATTCCTGGATTCCGCGGGCATGACCTCGCGAGCCTTGTCGCCGCCTGGTTGGCGGCGACCCTGCTGATAGGCGGGTTGGCCTTCCTTGGCGTGCGGCCTCTACCCGGCGCTGCCCCCGCGATCGTGCTCGCCGTCATGCTGCTGGCGGCAACCCACCTGCTGCGGCTTGCGCTTTATCTCATCATGGGGCTCGTTTTCGCCCAGGCCATTCTCAGCTGGGTCAGTCCCGGCAGTCCGGCAATGTTCGTTCTCGACGGGCTTACGCGACCCTTTCTGCGGCCCATTCAGCGGCGCCTTCCTCTCCTGGGCGGCGTCGACCTCTCCCCCCTCGTCGTCTTTGTCCTTTGCCAGCTGCTGCTGATGCTTCTCGTCACGGCCCTGGAACGGATCGCGTTTGGCATGTTGATTGCGTAGACCGCTCCCTCGGCGGGGCATAAGGTTCTGTCCCCACAGGAGATTGGTGAGTCTGGCGGTGAATCAGCGGCGACATTCCGACGTCGCCGCCGGCGCCCCCGAAACCGCACGCCCCGACCCGAGCCTCCGCCCGCCGCACAATGCCGCGTCTTGCGCGGCAGACAAAAACGCTATCCCCAGAGAGCGATTGGAAGGAACGATGAGCAACAGCCAGCTGGAACAGCAGGTAGCCCACTATTCCGAGTGGCGCGAGACCCTCATCCGCGGTATCGAATGCTATCAATCATGGCTCGACGCAAACGGCCATGTCGACATCCAGAATGCGCTCCGGATCTATGACCTCATCGAAAGCCTCAAGCAAGACCGCGTCACCCTGGCGTTTGTCGCCGAATTCTCGCGAGGCAAGACTGAGCTGATCAATGCTCTGTTCTTCGCCAACTACAAGCGCCGGCTGTTGCCCTCGGACGTAGGCCGCACCACCATGTGTCCGACCGAGATCTACCACGATCCCCAGGAGCCGCCTCACATCAAACTGCTTCCGATCGAGACCCGGAAACGCAACGAAAGCATCGCGACGCTGAAACGTTCGCCGATCGAGTGGGTAAAGATCAGGCTCAACCTCGACTCTCACGAGGAAATGGTTCAGGCGATGCAGGAGCTTGCCGCCGCCAAAACGGTGTCGGAACAGGAGGCGAGAGATCTGGGCCTCCTCGATGACTCGGGGCCCAGCACCTCGTCGGTCATTCTGCGCGAGGGTGACCGCGTTGAAATTCCTGCGTGGCGGCACGCGCTGATCAACTATCCCCATCCGCTGCTGAAGCATGGCCTTGTCCTGCTCGACACGCCGGGACTCAATGCGCTAGGCACGGAACCCGAACTGACGCTCTCGATGATTCCGAACGCCCACGCGGCGCTGTTTCTGTTGGCAATGGATACGGGAGTCACGAAGTCCGACCTGGAGGTCTGGCAGAAATACGTGCAGACTTTCGTGCCGCGCCGGCTTGCAGTCCTGAACAAGATCGATCTGCTCTGGGATGACCTGAATGGACCGACCGCCGTTCAGGCCAGCATCGACCGTCAGGTCGACAGCACCGCACAGATCTTGAGCCTGCCACGCAGGCACGTTTTCCCGATATCTGCGCAGAAGGCGCTGCTGGCGAGGGTCCGGGACGATGAAGAACTGCTCACGAGGAGCGGTATCAAGGCGCTGGAGCGCGTGCTGGCGGAGGAAATCGTTCCTGCGAAGCAGGACATTCTCCGTGCCTCTGTTGAACGCGAGATCGGCGCTATGGTCACTTCGTCGCTTCAGGCCGTGACGAACCAACTGCACGCAACCCGGACCGAATTGAAGGAACTGGAGCAGTTGGCGGGGAAGAATCGCGCGATGGCGAAGGCCATGCTGGTGAAGCTGGAGGCGGACCGCGCGACTTACGCCCAGCAGGTTCAGGGGTTTCGCATGGCTTCCGCTGCGGTCATCAAGCAGGGAAGCACATTGCTCACGAATCTCGATGCGGGCTCAATCGAGCACATACTCGAGCAGGGCCGCGAGAATATCGAGGCGAGCTGGACCACCCCCGGGCTTATGCGCGCAATGCAAAGCCTGTTCGAGCACTATTCGAAACAGAGTCAGGACATCCTCAAGTTTGCGGCGGAGGTGCAGAAACTCGTTGAGGGAATCTATCACCGCTTTCACGAGGGTTACGGTTTCGCACGACTGGTTCCTCCTCCCCTCAGCCTGGAACGTCACACGGTTGCCATGTTCGCGCTGCAGAAGCAGGTGGAAGACTTCTGCCGGAACCCAGTCAACGTGATGACGGAGAAGCACTTTCTGCTGCGCCGCTTCTACAATGGGCTCGTCACCCAGGCGCGAGAGGTTTTCGACGGAGCCAGGGCGGAGGTCAATTCGTGGCTCAAAAGCGCGCTCGGACCTCTCTCGCTCCAGGTCAAGGAACATGAGGGCTTGCTGAACCGCCGTGTGGAAGGGTTCCGTAAAGTAACGGATAACCTGAGCGCCGCGCAGGACCGGGCAAAGGAACTGCACGCCAGTCAGGTAACACTACGGGCCAAGCACGCGGAGCTGACGGCGGTAAAGGAAACTCTGGCAGGTCATGCTCCTGCGGCCGCGCCAGCTCACGCAGCCTGAACGACGCAACTCCCCGTCGATAGACGCCGGTCGGGAAACTGGGCCCTGCAACGCTGAGAGACGTCTCTCACCGCTGAATCCGCGCGACCGGACCTCACCAATACTCGTTAGATCAGTATCACGTCGTACTGCTCAGGGGAGTACTGACTCTCCACCTGCAGCGAGATCGGCTTACCGATGAAGTCTCCCAGCATGGCAAGGCCATGGGATTCTTCGTCGAGAAACAGATCAATCACTGTCTGCGCAGCGAGAATGCGGTACTCCCGGGCGTTGAACTGCCGCGCTTCACGCACGATCTCGCGCAGGATCTCGTAACAGATGGTCTGCGCGGTCTTCACCTCCCCACGACCCTGGCAGGTCGGGCACGGCTCGCACAGCACATGGGCAAGACTCTCTCGCGTGCGCTTGCGGGTCATTTCCACCAATCCCAGCGCAGTAAAGCCATTTACCGTCATTCTCGTACGGTCCCGTGCGAGCGCTTTCTTGAATTCCGACAGGACGGAAGCGCGATGCTCCTCGTTATCCATATCGATGAAGTCGATGATGATGATCCCGCCCAGGTTGCGCAGTCTAAGCTGGCGCGCGATGACCTGCGCCGCTTCAAGATTGGTCTTGTAGATCGTGTCGTCGAAGTTGCGCCCGCCAACGTACCCGCCTGTGTTGACGTCGACAGTCGTAAGCGCTTCGGTCTGATCGATGATCAGATAGCCACCCGACTTCAAATCGACCCGCCGTGCGAGCGCACGTTCGATCTCGTCCTCGACACCATGCAGATCGAAGAGCGGGCGCTCGCCGAGATAGTGCTCGATCCGATTGCTGAAATTTCGGATATAGGCATCGGCGAAGGCGCGCATCCTCTGGTGTGTTTCGCGCGAATCAACGAGCACCCGAACGGTTTCGCCGCTCACGAGGTCGCGCAGCACGCGCAGGCTCAGGTTGAGATCCTGGTAGAGCAAGGCGGGAGCGTTCGCGCGCAGAGACTCTTCGTGTATGCCGTGCCAGATGCGCCGCAGATAGTCGATGTCGGAAGCCAGTTCGGGCACCGTCGCGGTTTCGGCCATGGTGCGGATGATGAAGCCGCCCGCGACGTCCTCCGGCAGGGCATGCTGCAGTTTCTCCCGCAGCTGATTGCGCTCGCCCTCGTCCTCGATGCGCTGGGAGACGCCAATGTGCGATTCCTGCGGGAGATAGACAAGGAAGCGGCCGGCCATGCTGATCTGCGTGGAGAGCCGAGCACCCTTGGTGCCGATCGGATCCTTGATCGTTTGAACGAGGATGCTCTGACCCTCGGCGAGCAATCTCTCGATGGGCTTGGCTTCCTCGCTGCCATGCCGATGCGACCAGATATCCGCGACGTGCAGGAACGCGGCGCGATCAAGGCCAACGTCGATGAACGCCGACTGCATTCCCGGCAGCACTCGCGCGACGCGCCCGAGGTAGATGTTTCCAACGAGACCGCGCATGCTCGAGCGTTCGACATTCAGCTCCTGCACGACCCCCTGCTGCATCACAGCAACGCGGGTCTCCTGGGGCGTGACGTTGACCAAGATCTCTTCGGTCACAGGACCTCGAAGCCGAAGTGCTGGAGCAGCGCCGTGGTCTCGAACAACGGCAACCCCATCACCCCCGAGTAGCTCCCGGCAATGTTGCGGATGAAGGCGGCGCCGCGGCCCTGGATGGCATATGCACCGGCCTTGTCGAGCGGCTCGCCGGTTGCCACGTAGTGGCTAATCTCCTGTTCCGTGATCGGACGAAAATCCACGGTCGTGGAGGAAAGGCGGAACTGCACCTGCTCACGATAGCAAACGGCAACGGCTGAAAGCACCTGGTGGGAGCGTCCGGAAAGCTTTGCGAGCAATCGTTCTGCGTCCTCTCGATTCTCCGGCTTTCCGAGCAGCCCCCCGTCCAGAACCACGGATGTATCCGCGCCGAGGACGGGGTTGGGTCGCAGGCGTCGTTGCAGAACGCGCATCCACCCGAACTCGGCTTTCGCCTTTGCGATCCGGGTCACGTAATCCTCAGGGTTCTCCCCCGGCAGCGTGCGCTCGTCGACATCCTCGCCGCGGGATGGGTCTTCGCGCAGGAGGAGAACGTCGAAATTGACGCCGATCTGCTTAAGGAGCTCGCGCCGCCGCGGGCTGCGTGATGCCAGGTAGATCCGCTGTTCTCGAAATGACACCGGGTTGCTCCGTGTGCGCGGCGCCTCGGGGCGTCGTCCTATTCTCGGTGGTAGGGATGATTGTGCATGATGGAAATCGCGCGATACAACTGTTCGGCGAGCAACACGCGCGCCAGACCGTGTGGAAGGGTCAGCCGTGAAAGGGCGAGGAGAAAGTCCGCGGAGTGGCGAAAGTGCTCGGTCAGGCCGTCGGCGCCCCCGATGATCAACGCAACGTCACGCCCCGCACCAAGCCACCCTTCGAGCTTGGCGGCAAGCTCCAGACTCGTCAACTCCTTGCCGCGCTCATCCAGAACCACGCGGTAGCAGCCGGCCGGCATTGCTGCCTCGATGCGTGCCTCCTCCCAGGCGATGGAGCGTTCCTCACTCTGGCTGGCAGCCCAGGGGTGGGGTTTCACTTCGATCAGTTCGAAACCCGTCTTCCGCGGCAGGCGCCGTACATATTCGTCGAACCCGCTTTTCACCCACGCCGGCATACGGTGACCGACAGCCACCACGATCAACCGCACCGGGTGCTATGCCTCTTCGTCAGGTCGCCGCGGCGCGGCGGCGGGTGGCGGGCAGTGATTGCGGACCCCAAAGCTCTTCCAGGTTGTAGTAAGCGCGGGTAGCCGGATGCATGATGTGCACGATCACGTTTCCAAGATCCACCAGGATCCAGTCGCCGTCGCGCCCCCCCTCCACCCCGAGAACATGGGCACCGAGGGCCTTCAACCGCTCCTCAACCCGATTCGCCATGGCCTTCGTCTGGCGCGTCGAATCCCCGCTGGCAATGATCATGCAATCGAAAAGCGACGACAGCCGGCTCGTGTCGAGCACCACGATATCCCGACCCTTCACGTCTTCGAGGGCCTCAACTGTCGCCCCCTTCATCCGCTCCAGTTCCATCCAGCTCCTTGTATAGATGCCTCGCTCGAATATAGTCGAGAACGCTGTCGGGGATCAAATAGCGCTGCGAGCGCCCCACCCGAAGACCTTCGCGAATGCGCGTCGCGGCGATGTCGAGAGCCGTGATGGCGATGGTGGCAATGCCGCCGGCGGGCGCCAGATGCATCGCAAGCGGCTGCATCAGGCGTCGCGCCTCGTACTCTCGCGCCAACGGCTGGGGCATGCGTTGCCCCCACGAGTCCACGGGGAAACCGGGGCGATGAGCGACGGCGACATGCGCGAGCGTGAAGAGCTCATGCCAGCGATGCCAGGTGGCAAGGTCGAGGAACGCGTCCGCCCCGACCACCAGACAGATCGGTCGCGTCGCGCCGACTTCCCGCCGCAATTCCGTCAGCGTATCGAACGTGTAGCTCGGCCCGGTGCGCGCGAGCTCGCGCTCGTCGATGACGAGGCGCGGGTTGCCGGCGATGGCGAGACGCACCATCTCGAGCCGGTCAGCCGCGGTGACTTGAGGCGTGGCGCGATGGGGCGGGATCGCAGCGGGAACGAAATGCACGACCTCGAGCTTGCACGCGTCCGCAACTTCTTCCGCGAGTCGCAGATGGCCGACGTGGACCGGATCAAATGTGCCTCCGAGGATGCCGATGGGACCGGTTCTGTTCATGCTTGCGCCCTCGTTCGTGCCGTTGGGCCTATAGGACGGCGCGCCGCAGATCGGCGAGCACGGCTGCGAGGTAGCCGACGAACCGCGCTGCCGCCGCGCCGTCGATGACCCGATGATCATATGACAGCGCGAGGGGCAGCATGAGACGCGGCACCCACCGCCCGTCCCGCTCCACCTGGCGACGCGTCGACCTAGTGACGCCGAGGATCGCCACCTCAGGAGCGTTGATAATCGGGGTGAAGCCAGTGCCGCCGATGCCGCCCAGGCTCGAGACGCTGAAGGTACCACCCTGCATGTCCGCAGGCTTGAGTTTGCCATCCCGAGCCGAGGCGGAAAGCTCACCGATTTCGCGGGCGATCTGCAGTACGCCTTTCTGGTCGACGTCCCGGATGACTGGAACCACAAGGCCGTTCGGCGTGTCCGCCGCGAACCCCAGATGATAGTAGCGCTTGAGCACGAGTTCATCGCCATCGAGGGAAGCATTGAATACCGGATAGCGCTTGAGGGCGGCGACCGACGCCTTGAGCAGAAAGGGAAGCAGCGTGACCTTGATGCCTTGCTTCGCGGTCGCGTCCCCGGTTTCCCTGCGGAAAGCCTCGAGCGCGGTAATGTCGGCTTCGTCGAAATGAGTGACGTGGGGGATCATCACCCAGTTGCGATGGAGGTTCGCGCCGGAGATCTTCTGGATGCGCGAAAGGGCTCGGCGCTCGATGACTCCGAAATTTCCGAAGTCGACCTGCGGCCACGGCAGCAAGTTGATTCCGCCGACCGCAGCAACCGCAGAGCTTGGCGCTTCGGCGGGGGCCGGCGAAGCGAGGGCGGCCTTGACGAACGACTGCACGTCCTCCTTGAGAATGCGACCATTCGGTCCGGAGCCACCGACCAGGTAAAGGTCGACTCCCAGCTCGCGCGCGAAGCGTCGGATCGCTGGGCTCGCATGGGGAGGCTGACCCTTCCGCGCGACGGAGGATTCCCGCGTGAGAACGGGTGCCGAGGGAACTTGGGGCGTCTGGTCCACCGGCGCTGCGGACGGGACCGCCGGCGCAACGGATGCAGCGGGTACGGAAGTCTTCGCAGGGGCGGAATTTCCCCCGCGGGGCGCATCTTCCGCCTCCAGCACAAGAATCGGCGAACCCGTGGACACCTTGTCGCCCACGTTCACCGTGAGATCCTTCACCGTTCCGCGGAACGGGGCCGGAACGTCCATGGTTGCCTTGTCGGATTCGAGGGTGACGAGTGGGTCCTCAGGATTCACCACGTCACCGGGCCGGACCAAAACCTCGATCACCGGAACGTTCTTGAAGTCCCCGATATCCGGGACCAGCACTTCCTTGGTGGCGCCCACGAGCTTCTCACATGATGGGAGAGGGCAGGCTGCAGCGCTTGCTCTCCGTCCTTGGTTCACTCAGATCGTTGCTGGATTGGGTCTTTCCGGATCGATGCCGTATTTTCGGATCGCCTCCGCGATTCGGTCGCGCGGAACTTTACCATCGGCCGCGAGCGCACTGAGAGCCGCAAGCGTTACCCAACGACGATCGACTTCGAAGAAGCCTCTCAGTTTTTCCCGGGTGTCAGAGCGGCCGAAGCCATCGGTGCCAAGCACCTCGAAGCGCCCCGGAACGAAGGGACGGATCTGGTCGGCGACGAGCTTCAGATAATCGCTGGCAGCGATGACTGGCCCCTTGCGGTCCGTCAGGCATTGCTCAACATGGGAGAGGCGTGGCGGAGCGTCCGGATGCAGAAGGTTCCAGCGGCTCGCTTCGAGGCCCTCGCGGCGCAGCTCCGAGAAACTGGTCACGCTCCACACGTCGGCGTTCACTCCCCACTCCTCCTGCAGCAAGTCAGCGCCTGCCATGACCTCACGGAGAATCGTTCCGGAGCCGATGAGCTGCACTCTGGGTTGTGCACTCGCGGGACCGGACCGGAGCAGGTACAGGCCCTTCAGAATGCCTGACTGCGCCCCCTCCGGCATCGCGGGATGGCGGTAGTTCTCGTTCATCACCGTGATGTAGTAGTAGACGTCCTGCTGCTCCGCGTACATCCGCCGCATGCCGTCCTGGACGATGACTGCGAGTTCGTAAGCAAACGCAGGATCGTACGAAATGCAATTGGGGATGGTGGACGAGAGCAGGTGGCTATGGCCATCCTCGTGCTGCAGTCCCTCGCCGTTCAGGGTCGTGCGACCGGCGGTGCCGCCGATGAGAAAGCCGCGGCAGCGGCAATCCCCGGCTGCCCACGCGAGATCGCCCACGCGCTGGAAGCCGAACATCGAATAGAAGATGTAGAAGGGAACCATCGCCACGCCATGGGTGCTGTAGGACGTGGCCGCGGCGATCCAGTCTGCCATCGCTCCTGCCTCGTTGATCCCTTCCTGCAGGATCTGGCCGTGCTTATCTTCCTTGTAATACATGAGCTGGTCGGCATCGTGGGGGGTGTAAAGCTGGCCGACCGAGGACCAGATGCCGAGCTGCCGGAACATGCCTTCCATGCCGAACGTGCGCGACTCGTCGGGGACGATGGGCACCACGCGCCGTCCGATCCGCGCGTCCTTGACCAGCAGATTGAGGATGCGCACGAAGGCCATCGTCGTGGAGAATTCCCGATCCTCGGAGCTCTTCAGCAGGGAATCGAAAGCGGAGAGTGACGGGACCGTCAGCGCATCGGCCTTGCCGCGTCGGGCAGGCAGGTATCCGCCGAGGGCCATCCGGCGCTCGCGCATGTAGGCGATTTCCGGCGCACCGTCCTCGAACTTGAGGTACGGCAGTTCCTCGATCTGGTCGTCTTGGATGGGCAGTCCGAAGCGGTCGCGAAATGCCTTGAGGGAAGTGGTGCCCATCTTCTTCTGCTGATGGGTGATGTTCTGCGCCTCACCCGACTCGCCCATGCCGTAGCCCTTGATGGTCTTCGCGAGGATTACCGTCGGCTGGCCGGTGTGCTTCACCGCCGCCGCATAGGCTGCGTAGACCTTGTGCGGATCGTGCCCGCCACGGTTGAG
Organism: uncultured beta proteobacterium; assembly: GCA_963747225.1. Classification (GTDB taxonomy): domain Bacteria; phylum Pseudomonadota; class Gammaproteobacteria; order Burkholderiales; family JAEUMW01; genus JAEUMW01. The sequence continues at coordinate 198,030 of CAVVES010000018.1, forward strand.
GCGCCAGATGTCGTCGTCGGTCATGCTGGCCACCATCTCCAGAAGTTGAGGATATTTGCCGAAGAAGTGCTTGCGTACGTAGGCACCATCCTTGGACTTGAAGGTCTGGTATTCCCCGTCGACGCATTCCGCCATGCGCTTGACCAGCAGCCCGTTCTTGTCCGTCAGGAAAAGCGGATCCCAATACGAGCCCCAGATCACCTTGATGACATTCCACCCCGCACCGCGAAAGTCGGCCTCGAGTTCCTGGATGATCTTGCCATTGCCGCGCACCGGCCCGTCGAGGCGCTGGAGGTTGCAGTTGACCACGAAGATCAGATTGTCCAGCTTCTCACGGACAGCGAGGGAAATCGCGCCCAGGGATTCCGGCTCGTCCATCTCGCCGTCGCCCATGAAGGCCCAGACCTTCCGGCCCTCCGTGTCGGCGAGACCGCGGTCCGCCAGGTACTTCATGAACTTCGCCTGATAGATCGCCATCAGGGGACCGAGGCCCATGGAGACGGTTGGAAACTGCCAGAAGTCGGGCATGAGCCAAGGGTGGGGGTAAGAGGAGAGTCCCTTGCCGTCCACCTCTTGGCGGAAGTTGTCGAGTTGCTCCTCGGTCAGCCGTCCGAGCAGGAACGCCCGAGCGTAGATACCGGGGGCCGAATGGCCTTGGAAGTAAACGAGGTCCCCCCCGTGGTTCGCCGAGGGCGCATGCCAGAAGTGGTTGTAACCGACGTCGTAAAGGGTCGCCGCGGACGCGAAGCTCGCGATGTGACCGCCGACGTTGGTGTGCTTGTTGGCCCGCAGCACCAGCGCGAGCGCGTTCCAGCGGACGTATGAGCGGATGTGGTGCTCGAGCTCGTGATCTCCGGGAGAGCGCTCCTCCCGATGCGTGGGAATGGTGTTGATATAGGCCGTGTTCGCGCTGTGGGGAAGATAGGCACCGGAGCGTCGCGCCTTTTCAATGAGGCGTTCGAGAAGGTAGTGCGCCCGCTCCGGTCCCTCCACCTGCAGCACCGCTTCGAGGGCGTCGAGCCATTCCTGAGTTTCCTGGGGATCGTGGTCATGCATTTCCATTTGCCATGCCCTCCCTTCACGGTCACGTTGCGGATGCGCGGTCGCATCCGGAACCTTTCGCTTATGACCGCGCTCTGCAGCCCGGGATTCCCAGACTTCTCACACGGAAGTGCAAATGATCTCAGTGGCCCGAGAATTTTGGCGGCCGCTTCTCGAGGAAGGCCTGCATGCCTTCGCGGCGGTCGTCGGAGGCAAAAGCGAGCGCGAAGCCGTCCGTTTCCCAGAGCGTCGCGCCGGTGAGATTCATGTCCAGCCCGTGCTGCACCATCTGTTTTGCGAGCTTCATCGGTAGCGGCGGCTTCGAGACCAGGGCACCTCCCAGTTCCAGTGCGCGGGTCATCAGCTCCGCATGCGGGTAGACATGATTGACGAGTCCCATCGCGTATGCTTCGTCGGCCTTGATCGGACGGCCGGTGAGGGTCAGCTCGAGTGCCCGGGCGCGCCCGACGAGGCGCAGCAAGCGCTGGGTGCCGCCGAATCCGGGCATGATCCCGATGTTGATCTCGGGCTGACCGAATACGGCCCGGTCCGAAGCGAGGATCATGTCGCAGCTCATGGCAAGCTCGCAGCCGCCTCCAAGAGCGAAGCCGTTCACTACGGCGACCGTCGGGATAGCCAGCCGTTCCAGGCCGCGGAACGTTTCGGTCCCCAATTCTGCCAGTGCCTTCGCCTGAACCGGGGTGAGTGCCAACAATTCCCGGATATCCGCACCCGCGACGAACGCCTTTTCCCCCGCCCCGGTGATAAGCAGCGCCCGGGTGCCCTGGGGATCGCGCAGACTGCGAACCACGTCCGCGAGTTCGTCCAGCGTCGCGCGGTTCAAGGCGTTGAGCGCCGCTGGCCGAGTGATGGTGAGGACCAACAATCCCGGCCCGCGCTCTTCGAGAGTGAGGTTCTCGTAACTCATGGTTCGGGTCTCCTGTCCCGCGCAGGATGCGCGAGCGCCGCAAAAAGAAGCGCGGGTCGGACGACCCGCGCGATGATCTACGAATTACGCAACGACCCCTGCTCCATCGCCGTCAGCGGGATTTGGAATCGTCGATGCGTGTCTTCACATAGGACCCCGGCGCATCCTCGAGGGCTTTCAAGCCACCGGAGCCGGGTACGCGCGCGGGCACCTTCTCGCCCGCGAACTTCTCGACCCATCGCTGCCAGTCCGGCCACCAGGAACCTTGGTGCTGCTTCGCGCTCGCCAGCCACGCGTCCGAATCTTCGACGAGCTTCGGGTTCGTCCAGTAGCCGTACTTGTTGGCAATGGGAGGGTTGATGACTCCGGCGATATGACCGGAGCCTCCGAGCACGAATTTCATCGGGCCGCTGAAAAGCTGCGTGCCCCGGTAAGTGGACTTCCACGGAGCGATGTGGTCCTCGACCGTCGAGAGGAAGTAGACCGGGGTAGTCACCTTTCTGAGGTCGATCGACCTGCCCGCCATCGTGAGACCGCCGCGCTCCCGCAGCAGGTTTCTCTGGTAGAGGTTGCGCAGGTAGTACGTGTGCATTTTCGCCGGCATGCGCGTGGAATCGGAATTCCAGTGCAGCAGGTCGAATGGGAAGGGATCTTTTCCAAGCAGATAATTGTTGATCACGAACGACCAGATGAGATCGTTCGCCCGCAGCATGTTGAACGTGCCCGCCATCTCGTGACCCTCGAGATAGCCACGCTGCTCCATCTTCTTCTCTAGGGAATTGATGGTCTTGTCGTCCAGAAATATCTCCAGCTCGCCGGGTTCCTCGAAGTCGAGCATCGTAGTGAACAGGGTCGCGCTGGCGACGCGCGTTTCTTTCTTGCCCGCAAGATAACCGAGCGCGCTCGAAATCAGTGTCCCGCCGAGACAGTAACCGACCGCATTGACCTCGCCCTCGCCAGTCGCCTTCTCGATCTGTTCGATCGCGGCCAGCGTGCCCTCTACCAGGTAATCCTCGAAGTCCTTGTGGGCAAGCGTCGAGTCCGGGTTCACCCAAGAGACCACGAACACGGTGTGGCCCTGATCCACGGCCCACTTGATGAACGAGTTCTTTTCCCGCAGATCGAGGATGTAGAACTTGTTGATCCAGGGCGGAACAATCAGGAGCGGCTTGCGAAATACGGTCTGGGTCGAGGGCGCATACTGGACAAGCTGCATGAGCTCGTTCTGATAGACGACCTTGCCTTTCGTGTTGGCGATGTTTTCGCCGAGCCTGAAGGCATTCGGATCGGTCATCTTGATACGCAGCGACTGACCGTTGCCGCGTCCGATATCGTCGAGCAGGTTTGCCAGCCCTTTGACGAGGTTCTGGCCACCCGATTCCACGGTTTCGCGCAGCACCTCCGGGTTGGTCATGACGAAGTTGGTCGGCGCCAGCGCATCGATGTACTGGCGCGTGTAGAAATCGACTTTTTTCTTCGTCTGCTCGTCGAGACCTTCGACGTTTCCGACCACGTTGTGCAGATGACGGGCAGCAATGAGATAGGACTGCTTGACGTAGTCGAACAGGAAATGCTCTTCCCAAGCCTCGTGCTTGAAGCGCTTGTCGCTCTTCAATGGGGCGGCGACCGGCTCGGGCTGGTGCCCGAAGATCCGCATCATGGAGGTCTGGAGCAGCAGCATATAGTCGTGCCACAGGTTCACCTGCGCCTGGGCGAGCTTGAACGGGTCCTGCATCATGCGCGCCGTCATGTCGAGGAACGCCTTCCCGACTCCAAGCTCGTCTCCCATGAAGAGGGCGCTTCCCGGGGTCTGGCGTTTGATGAAGTCGGTGACCAGGTCGCTGCTCTGGTGTGCGATATCGGCGAAGGCTTTCGGCAAGCGGAGCGGGCTGGAGAAGTCGCGCTCGTCGGATCCGGATCTGAGACTCATGGGCGGTAACTCCCGTGGGACACTGACAACGCTTTTGGTGGTTGCAGAACGATACACGAGACACCCCGATTGTAGCGAAGGACCGGTGGCCCAACTACCGGCAGTGAGCGCGTCTGACGACCGGGCCACACGCAGACGGCCGAACCTACCCCATTCTAGCGCCCGATGCTGCGAAGCACAATGCGACTCTTCCAGCCGCCTGTTCGCCTTGTCCTCCGACCACCGCGTTGCATCCCACCGTTCCGGCTTGATGCACGTCAAAGCCGCGGGGCACGACGGCGTTCTACGCTAACGTCACCTTCCCAACCTGCGACTGGATTGCGTCGTGCAAACGTCGGTGCCACTGACTGCAAATCGCTACGTCATCGATTTGCTCTAAGACGAATCGAGCGCGCTGGGGTATCGCCGACTGTTCCGCAGCACCCGAACTCAACCCATGCGGCCCGGCGAGTGCTTGCGCTGGTCCACCGCGCTCCGCATCTCGTGCACCAACCATATTGCGCAACTGAAGAGCGCGACGGCATTGGCCTGATGCGCTGCCGCCAGCGGGATCGGCACCACCAGGAGCAGCGTAACGACTCCAAGCGTGAACTGCAGAACGAGCGCCCCCAGCAACGCACGGGATGCGAGCCGCGCCCGTCCCGGCATCTGCACCCGGCGCGCGCGCAGCCAGAACCAGAACACCAGCAGCGCGAGCAGTGACGCCAGCAGGCGATGGTCGAACTGCACGGTCGCCATGTTGCTGAAGAAGTTCATCCACCAGGGATCGAGGGTGAAGATCTCGGGCGGCACCACGTGGCTGTTCATGAGCGGGAAGGTGTTGTACGCGAACCCGGCGCGGATACCCGCGACGAAGCCTCCCGAGAGCAGCGTCACGAACACCAGCACGAGCAGCCAAATCGAGAAGCGCTGCAGTTTCCGCACACTCGGCTCGGCGGCCGGCACTGCAACGCGCGGCGCGAGCAGGTCAAGCACCGTCCAGAGCATCAGTCCATATATGAGGAGGGCGAGGGCGAGATGCGCCACGAGGCGATACTGACTCACGCGCGGGTCGTCGACGAGCCCGCTCTTCACCATGTACCAGCCCATCGATCCCTGCAGCCCGCCGAGGACAAAGATGCCGGCGAGCTTGAGAGCGAGCGATGCGTCGAACCGCCTGCGGAGCAGGAACCACAGAAATGGGACCAGGAACGCGAGCCCAATCATGCGTCCGAGGAACCGGTGCAGCCATTCCATCCAGAAGATCGGCTTGAACTCCGCGAGGGTCATGCCGCGATTCACTTGGCTGTACTCCGGCGTCTGCTGATATCTCCCGAAAGCTTCCCGCCAGGCGTCGTCGGAAAGCGGCGGCAAGGCACCGACGATCGGCTGCCATTCGGTGATCGACAACCCCGAGTGTGTGAGTCGCGTGACGCCGCCGATCACCACCATCACGAATACGAGGGCGCAGCAGGCGAGGAGCCAAGTAACAATCTGCGCTCGCGCGCGAGTCCCGTGCCCACGATCGGAGAGCGTGGAATAGGGGCTCAACCTGCGTTCCATCATTTCCATCTTCGCTACCAGGGACCCTTGGTTGCCCGTCCGATCGAGGACTGCAATTCTACCGGAGACGGTTCGTTGCGCCCGACGCAACCATTCAGCCGCGAATCGCGCTGAGCGTTTTGGAATGGAAATCCATCCAATATATCGTCACCGCGACGGTGAGACTCGCCGCGAGGAACAACAGCGGGTGCCGGAAACAGCACAGGAAGAGAATAGCGAAGTAATATGTGCGCGAGCCCTTCGTGTGGTTGTCGCCGGCAAGCCCCAATCAGTCCTCCCGCGCTCTCTGCGAGTTCCCAATGCTTGTCCCCGACGTTCATGGGATCGGGCATGGCGCCGATGAGTATGGTGATCAGGGCGAACTGGCGGAGCGACCAGATAAATCTGACGAATGTCAGCACGAACACCCCGATCAGCACCAGCGCCTTGAGTTCCAGCAGCTGCTGCGAAAGCTCGACAGCAAACGGCAGGTTCTTGACCACGTTGACGCTCTTCTCCATCGTGCCGAGCAGCGCGAGGAGGCCCCGAGGATGAGCGCGGTCGTGGACGAGAGGAAGGTCGCGCTATTCATCAAGCGGCCGATGAGTGCGGAGTTGGCGATGCGATTCGATCGAAGCTGAACCTGGCGCATCCAATCCGAGCGAATGGGTCTTATCAGGTCATGCACGCTGGGGCTTCTCGAAGCACGGTAGGCGATCAACCAGTTCGTGCCGATCCAGCATGCGACGAATACGACGAGGGCGACGTAATCCAGCGGGTGCAGCGCGACATTCATTAGTGCAACCGGCCGGCCAACAGCCGCATGGTGGCTTCACACCCCCTCTGCTGCAGACCCGGTTTACCGGCTTCCTGGCCGGCGCTGGGGCGTGCGCCATGCCCGTCGGGCGATTCCCCAATTCGCCTCAACTTCCGACCCCTCCCGCGAACGGCGTTTCGTTGTTTCTAATGCCGAGCCTGTGCTAGCTTACGCCCAGACCCTACCCCGCCGGTATACGTGGCGAAGCAGACTGTGTTCGCCGAGTTCCCCATCCTCGTCCGTCTGTGCTCGACGCTCGCTCTCGTGGCTGCGTGCGGCGCCGCTTTCGCTCAGGACCGGCCAGCCGCGCTTTTTCTCGTCGCATCGCCCAGGATCACGGATCCCAACTTCAGTGAGACGGTGGTGCTCATCCTGCAGCACACACCCCTTGCGACCCGCGGCATCATCATCAACCGACCGCTCGATGTGCCGCTGTCGCGCCTGATGCCCGACAATGAGACGCTCGAAAAGGTGCAACGTCCGGTCTACTTCGGTGGCCCCGTTGCGATCGAGAGGCTGGGCTTTGTGTTCCGCGCAAAGCAGCGGCACGAGAACGCGATCCACATTCTCGACGATCTCTATCTCAGCGCCGATGTCTCGCTGCTGGAGCGCGTACTGCGGCGCAAAGACGGCGAACGCGAGATTCGCGTGTACGCGGGTCACGCCGCGTGGGCTCCGGGTCAACTGGAGGCCGAAATCGAGAGAGGCAGCTGGTTCGCGACGACCGCTTCGCCCCGGTACATCTTTCACGAGAAACCGGACGATGTCTGGGGCGAGTTGCTGAAGCGTGCGAGCCAGCGCTCGGTTCAGGCCGCTCGCGACAGCCCATTCACCGCCGCCCCCTGACCGCTCAGGCACAGCCCAAGCGTGCTCTTAGTAGCCCGATCGGTTCGAACCATCCTGCCGGAAGTGAACGTAGTTCGTCAGATCGAGGAAGCGGAGCCCGTCGCGGCGTCCAGCATCACCGAAGCCGCAGCGCGCGCCGCTGCCGCCGCACCCGGATCGTGGTCCATCTGCGCCGATACCGACGCGCCGTCGTAAAGGAGCACAAGTTGCCGCGCGAGACGTTGCGGCTCCGGTGCGCCAGCGTCCCGCGCAAGCTCGGTGAAGAGTGACCGCAGCCAGGCGCGAGAGTCGTCGCAGACACTCTTCACGCTGCTGCCGGCACGGGACTCGGCACTCGCCCTGACGAACGCGCATCCCCGGAAGTTAGAGCTCGCGAAGAGCTCACCCATCACATCAAAGACTCCGAGCAGCCGCTCTCTTGGCGTCGCGTAACGCGCGAGCTTTGTCTTCATGTTTTCCTTGCGCGCCTCGTGCCGGGCAGCGAGGTAGGCGCGGATCAGTTCCTCCTTACTGCCGAAGGTGCTGTAAAGCGATGCCTTCGCTACGCCAGCCCGCTCGATCACGCGGTCGATGCCGACCGTGTTAACCCCCTCCTCGTAGAAGAGTTCCTCGGCAGCAGCCAAGAGCCGCTCGCGGGCGGAAAGGCGTTCGGTTGTGGAAGTCGTCGTGGCCATGGGGTTGACAATAACAGACAGGTCTGTATAGTGCAAGTTCCAGACAGACCTGTCTGTTTTTACGCGACTCAACTGAAAAGGCAAACAGCAAAGGCAAACAGCCCATGTCCACCGTGCAACCACCCTCGCAGACAACTAGTAAGGCACTGATTACCGGATCAACTTCCGGTATAGGTCGCGCTGCAGCCATCCAGCTCGCCCGCGACGGCTACGAATTGATTGTCCACGGCCGTGACGCCGCTAGAGGCGCAGAGACAGTCCGTGCGATCGAGGCCGAAGGAGAAAAGGCGACTTTCATCGCCGCCGATTTGACCGATCCAGAAGGGGTTCGACGCCTCGCAGACCAAACGTTGGACGTCGACGCACTGGTCAACAACAGTGGCTTCTGGTGGTTTGGTGCCACCGCGGACCTCGAAATCTCCACGTTCGATGCGCTATTCGCTGCAAACGTCCGCGCACCATACTTCCTGGTCGCAGCGATCGCTCCGCGCATGGTCGCTCGTGGCCGGGGCAACATCATCAACATCGGCAGCATGGCTGGACAGGTCGGGCTCGCGGGCGGAGCGGCCTATAGCGCGACTAAGGCAGCGTTGGCTTCGCTCACCCGCGCATGGGCCGCGGAGTTCAGCCACAGTGGCGTGAGAGTCAACGCCGTCGCGCCGGGCCCCGTCTACACGAGCGGCGACCGCGACACCTTCAAGGCCATCAGTGACACCACTCTTCTCAAGCGTGCTGCGAACCCCGAGGAAATTGCCGAGGTAATTTCCTTTCTCGCGTCACCACGCGCGAGCTATGTCACCGGCGCCGTAATCGCCGCCGACGCCGGGCGCACAGCCATCTGAAACGAAAGCTGGAGATCTTCATGACCTGCTTGTCCGCCACCTCTGCGAGTGTCCCGACTTTCATGCCGGCTGGGCGCTTGTCTGCGAAAGCGACCTTTTACCTTCTGGCATCGATCACGGTGTCGTTCCTCGCCGGCTCGAGCGCGCCGACGCCGCTCTATCCCATTTACCAGGCCCAATGGGGGTTCTCGCCCATCACGGTAACGATCGTATTCGGAATCTACGCGGTAGCCGTTCTGAGCGCGCTGCTCGTCGTGGGAAGGCTGTCCGACCATGTGGGCCGGCGACCGGTTCTCATCGTGTCGACCATTGCGCAGGCAGCAACGATGCTCGTATTCGCGACGGCGCACGGTGTGCCCGAGTTGCTGATCGCGCGGGTGATTCAAGGTCTTTCGACGGGCGCCGCCGTTGCCGCCGTAGGCGCAGGGATGCTCGATGTCGATCGCGCTCGCGGCACGATGGCAAACGCTATCGCACCGCTTCTGGGAACGGCGACAGGAGCCATCGTTTCGGGTCTCATGGTGCAATATCTGCCAGCGCCAACGCACCTCGTATACCTTGTCTTGGGCGGGATCTTCCTCCTGCAGAGCGTTGGGGTGGTGCTCATGTGCGAACCGACCGAACCGCGATCGGGCGCGCTCGCTTCACTCAAGCCGCAACTCAAACTGCCAAGCACCGTTCGCGAGCCGCTGGTGCTCGCCGTTCCCGCGTTGGTGGCCACCTGGGCGCTGGCGGGTTTCTACGCGTCGCTGGGTCCGATGCTGATTCGGAGCATGCTCGGACTCGACTCTTCCTTGCTCGGCGGCCTCACCCTCGCCGTGCTCGCAGGAAGCGGCGGCTTGGCGGTCCTGCTACTGCAGCGTCACGAGCCACGCACCTTGACGTCCCTCGGCGCATCGGCCTTGCTCGCGGGCGTTGCGATCGCTCTCACGGCCTTGTCGCATAACTCCGCGGTGCTGTTCTTTCTCGGCACGGCCCTGTCGGGAATAGGGTTCGGCGCGGGCTTCCAGGGAGCTGTTCGGACCGTCTTGCCTTTCGCGGCTCCGCAGGAGAGGGCGGGCGTGCTGTCCGTAACGTTCGTCGTGTCGTATCTCGCTATGGGCGTCCCGGCCGTGATCGCGGGATACCTCATCACACAACAGGGCAATATTTTTGCTACCGCAGGCGAGTTCGGGACCGTCGTGATGGTGCTTGCCGCCATCGCGCTGCTTGGCGCGCAGTTGAGGCGGTCGAAATGAGAACGCCAGTCCCGAGCCACCATTCCGACAAATTGACAGAAATCGATGAAGAACAAATATCTCAGCAACCGCTGGTCGCGGGTCGGACTCGGGCTGGCAGTGGTCGGCTGGACACCGCTCATCGCCATCATCCTTCTTGCGGCGATCGGCTTGTGGCCGGACCCGAACCCGAATCCCATCGGTCCCGGCCTTCTGTTCTTCTTCACCTTCTGGCCCGCGGTGATCTGCCTCGGCATCGGCGCCTATCAGACGTGGCGCGCATAGGTGCACGGTGGGTCAGTGACTCGTTCCTTGATGCACGCCGCATGCACATTCACCCCACGCCTCACCGCGCCGCACTCCGCTGCCGCGTGTAGGAACTCAGCCTGATCGCCGCTGGAACCGGTTGCAAACCCTTACTCGTTTTCGGCGCGACGCGGGCAGCGACGCTGCCCGTCTTCACCCGGTCTGCCTTCAGGTATTCTTCTGGACTGAACGTTGAAGTCGGAGCGGCGTCCATCGTGTCGATCCAGGAATTCGCAGCGCTGCTGCTGCTCTTCTGCGGCGGATGCACGGCGTGGTTCGGCCTCAAGGCGCGCGAAGCTGCCGTCGAAGCGAGCCGGGCCGCGTGCAACGCCGAAGGGCTGCAGTTTCTCGACGACACCGTGGCCATCGAATCGGTGTGGCCCATGCGCGACGACGACGGTCAACTGCGGCTGCGGCGCGTGTACGGCTTCGAGTTCAGCGACACCGGCAACAACCGGCGCCGTGGCGTCGTGACCATGGTCGGCAGCAGGGTCCTCACGCTCTACCTCGCGCCACAGCAGGAGCCGCAGCGGCAGATCTGGCATTGAGGTCGCAGCGTGACCGCGATGGATGGCAACAAGGCACAGGAGGGTCGGCGATGAAAGTCAAAGTCTTCAATCGCTCTGGTGAGCTCGTGGGTCCGGTCGAAGTCGATCGCGTCGCCAAGACCGACGAAGAGTGGCGCGCTCAACTCACGCCCGAGCAGTTCCAGGTCGCGCGCGGCAAGGGAACCGAGCGGCCGTTCTGCGGAACGCTGCTCGACAACAAGCGGCACGGCGTGTACGCGTGCATCTGCTGCGCGCTGCCGCTCTTTTCGTCGTCGTCGAAATTCAACTCAGGCACCGGCTGGCCGAGCTTCTTCCAGCCGGTGGCCGACGAGAACGTGGTCACACACCATGACCACAGCCACGGAATGACGCGGACGGAAATTCTCTGCGCACGCTGCGATGCGCATCTCGGCCACGTGTTTCCGGACGGACCGGCGCCGACCCGGCTGCGCTACTGCGTCAATTCCGAATCGCTGGAGTTCACGGACGAAGAAAATCTTGCCGAGCTTGCCGATCCCGCAGCGGAATCAATTCGGTGAAGGGTCGGACAGCGATCAAGCGCCCTCTTTGATCCGTGACTGGCGTGCCCGGCAGGATGAAAATGGGCGCTGGACAGAGGAAGTCGCCATCTCCCTGTCTGCGTGCTAATCGGCGTGCCGCTCAAGGGTCGCCACTTCTGATTCCTTCTTTGCACGCGACGTCGACGCGACCGTTTCTCGGCGAACCACCGTCACGGTGGCTTCCGCTGCAGTGGCTTGTTGCGCCGTCATGACGCAACGTGTCGGTATTCGCAGCGATGACAATCTCGTATGTTTTTTGAGATAGCCCAATGGACTTTTACTTTGATTCGCCAAGTGGAGATCTTTCGATAGCGCCGCTCGGTAGGCTTATTTGCGCACTGTGACGCCCACGTCCTTCTTTCTCAGCTTCCTTTTTTGCCGCTTGGAGTTCATTGGCGACATGATGTGCTAATGCACGAGCGAGCCAAGAAAGGGGCTGCAGACCGGGCACGTTATGCAGTACCGGTTTCAGTTTTGGTGATGGCGGCAGCTCGTATCCGTACCTACCGATTGTAAATGCGAGGCGGTGACCGTTGATCATGTCAAATGCGGACGCACCGGGGGTTTGCACTTTCGCCACTTCGGATGTACCGCTTAGAGGGCCGAACAAGATGATGGGGACCAGTCCTTGCCGCTGGACGTATAGTTGGCGTTGAAGTTTGTGGTGAGCCACGTCTGTATGGAATCCGGCAACTTGTTCCAGAGGCTTTCCAAGTCGTGGCCCATTGCGGTGTGCTCATTCAGAGAGAATAGAATGGACTTGAAGTAGACCTCTAAAGCAAAGGCTAGTGATGAAATAGCCAAGCATATCGGTCCCGGCTGCCTATCTTCGAGTGCAGTCCTGTCAGGCGAACGGAGTTCGTTTACTGCTCGATCAGCCATCCGCAGGTAGCTATCGGCCATGTACAGGGCTGTATGCAGGTCGAAACTAAAACCTTGCTGTTGTTTTTGACGAGTCATCGTTCTCAAACCATCGAGTCACGCAAGTCCAAGAGGGGTGCCACAACAAGCCGCACAAAGTACCCGCGTTATGACCAGAGCGCCGTACCCCGTTCAAGTAACACGCGGGCCTACGGATACATTAGCCAGTTACGCACCCCCAAGCAATCGATGCTGAGAGAGCCGCAGGAGGGACCCGCCGTTTGATCCCTGGGTAAGCCCGTGCGCTAGCGTTCGAGCAAGGCTGCCTTGGGCGGGTCACCCAGGCGGCGGTCGCGTAGAAAAAGAAAGAGGGCGCTCAAGTGCCCTCTTCTATCCGTGACTGGCGCGCCCAAACGATTCAACCGTGCGACTCTTGGCTGTTCCGTCTCGTTGGCACCCCGCCGATCCTAGACCAAGGTCCAGTTGAAGCGGGCAATTCCGCTTGCGACGATGGCTCATGTCACGCGAGCGACCACCGCCAGTGGCCGTCCGCGGACGACGACGCCGATGTTCGTGTGGCCCTGACGCGGTTGATCTCGTCTGCCGACTTTGCTAAGAGACTTTCGCGTCGGGCGCCCGATTCGTGCCTCACTCCGTTCTGGTCACGTGGGCGCTCGCCATCGCTGCTGCAATCTGCTACAACGTCCTGCCGGTGCACGACGAACACCCTCGGATCGTCCGGGTTCGACACCCTCATGGAAGTGTGGTGTTCCTCTGCACCCCGGGGTCGTGGGCGCCCACGCTCACTGTGCTCTGGCCGCCGCCCACAGCCGCGCCCTCGCCAGACTCAGCCAGGACATCGCGGGCGCCGTGCGCTCGCTGGATCAGTCTGTACGGTAGCCACCCGGTTTCCGTTGATTCAATCGAGGAACAGATCGGATCGCGCTGCACAGACGAGCGGCGCACTATCTAGCTCACCAGGAGACGGCATTGAAACTTGATACCCGTCCGCATTGCACGCACCTGCTTGCAGCTCTGGCCCTTGCCAGCGCGGTTTTCCTCAACGGCTGCGCATCCACGGAGTCCACCATCATGGGCAGCGGTACCGCGGTTACCGCCAGCGACAGCAAGCGACTGACGCGCTCGGGCTTCCTGAGCGACTACTCCAGATTGCGGCCGGTGCCCGACGGTGGCGGTGGCCAATGCTGGCGCTTACCCGACCAGAACTGGAAGCAGTACGACAAGGTGCTCATCGAGCGCATTCAGGTCATGCTGAAACCGGGCACTGAGGGCAAAGGCATCGACCCGACGGATCTCAAGACGCTCACCGACTATTTTCACCAGGCGCTGGTCACGGCACTGCAGCCACAGATGAAGGCCGTCGATCAGACCGGTCCGGGTGTGCTCAGGATGCGCATCGCCCTTACGGATCTGGTCCCGACCGGTGTCGCTGAAAGCGTGCTCGGTACCGCGGTACCGTATGCGTTCGTCGCGGAGATCGGATCGGGGGAGGCGACCGGAAGGCCCGCAGGCTCGACCCCTTATCTCGGGGAGACGGGCATCGAGGTGCAGTTTCGCGACGGCGTCTCCGGAAAGATCGTGGGTGAGTGCCGGGACACCGAGATCGGTCGCAAGTACGCGGCGAGCCTGGACTCGGGCGCGGGCGGTGCGGCTCAGACCTGGGCCAGCGGTTACATGAACTCGTTCACGAGCTGGTCCTACGCGAAGGATGCCTTCGACAAGTGGGCGTCGATCACGGCAAAGCGTCTTGCAGTGCTGCGGGGCGTGACCCCTCAATCGTAAGCGTGCCGCGCTTGAAGCGCAGCCGAGCGCTTCCCTTCCTGTGCGTGACGTCAGACCCAACCATCGGAACCTCGCGCAAACCGCACTTTCGCTTTCGTGAAAAGCATCCATGGAGACACTGCGTAGACACAAGTACGCCATCCTTCTCGCCGTTCTGGTCTGCGCGGCGTTCGTAGACTCGTTTCCGCATCGGCTGGTGCTCGGCCCGCACCTTTCCGACCTGTTCCTCGCCACGACGCTGCTGCTCGTCTTTCTCATCGTCTTCGACCGGCGTGTAAATCGCGCAGTGGCGTTCTTCGCATTGACAATCGCCCTGTCCGCTCACTGGGCGCATTTCGCCGTTCCGGAGTCGCGGCAGGTGCCTCTGGAGCTGGTCTACTACGTCGCGTTGCTCCTCCTGTACGGCTTCGCGGCCTGTGTCATTCTTCGGAATATCTTCCAGCAGTCCCTCGTGCACACCGACGACGTGCTCGGCGCGGTATGCGGCTATCTGCTTGCAGCCGGGGCGTGGGCGAACATCTTTGCGCTCGCTGAGGCGTTCTCGCCCGGCTCGTTCAGCTTGGGCACCGGATTCGAGGGAACGCTCGACACGTGGCACGGCCGCATCGCGGTGTTTGACTATGTCAGCCTGGGTGCGCTGACGAGCATCGGTTCGGGTGATGTGGCGGCGGTGCGCGCGCCAGCTACGGTCTTGGTGATCCTGGAGACCGTCTTCGGACAGTTCTATATCGCCGTCGTGGTCGCGCAACTGGTCGGGGTGAAGCTCGCTCAGGCGACCGGGCGGAGAGACTACTCGTAGACGAACGAATCCGTCATACCATCACGATTCTCACCACCGATGGGCCAGCGCTCTGGTCCCGTCATCCAGCAGGTGTAGCGGAATCGGGGACCAGTCTCGTCTGCCGGCTTTGCCACGGAGACTTTCGCGTCCGGCAGCGAATTCGTGCGCTCGATCAGCGATCACGTACCGGAGTGCCTGGTGCTCGATCTGCACATGCCGGAGTTCAGCGGTTTCGAGGTACAGCGGCAGCTCGCCGAGCGTCGTCCGGAAGTACCGGTGGTGGTCATCACCGGGCATGACACCGCGGAATCTCGAAGCCGCGCGCTCGGCCTGGGAGCCTGGGCTTACCTGGCCAAGCCCGTGGACGGCGACGCCCTGCTCCGTGCGATCAATGGCGCGCTCCACCGCTGACCGCGCGCCCCCAATTGCCGCTGGATTTCATATCCCCCTATACTGCACGCCCCCAAAACCACTCACACGCTGAGAAGGAGTTTTCCCATGACATCGATCCGATATTCCGTAACGATGATTGCCATCGCCGCAGCCGCAGCCCTCGCCGGCTGCGGTGGTCAACCGCAGAGCTATTCGCTGCAGGGGCCTGCCGGGCAGGAGAACGTGACCGTGCCGAAGGGCACCATGCTCGGCGGGGCTTCCGCAGGGCAGACCACCGCACTCGCGCAGGAGATCGCGGATACCAACAACAACGCCATGCAGCAGTTCGACAGACTCGGCGGCGACATGAGCAAGATGCAGGGCACCGAGAACAAGGAACTGCAGAATTCCCAGGCCGCGCTCGCGAAGCTCGAGCAGATCTCGGCGCAGCAGGGCACCGGCCAGATCACCCTGTTCTTCGCGGAAGGCTCGGCTACTCTCGACCAGTTCCAATACCAGCGTCTGGTCAACTTCCTCGATTACCTGCAGCGTGAGAGCCGCGGGCGCAAGGTGATTCTGGTGTCGATCGGCAGCGCCTCGGCAATCGGATCAGCTTCCATCAATCGCAAGCTCAGCGTCGAACGCTCCGACGCCCCGCTGCCGATCATCAACCAGTATCTGGTGAACACCCCGCATCAGTTCTTCAAGGTTTCCGCGATCGGCGACATGTACGCGCCGAAGGGCGCGCCGATGCAGGTCGAGAAGCGCTACCAGAGTGTGCGCATCATCGCCGCCTACGACGCCGCCCAGCTCGGCAACGTGCCCGGCTGATCGGCGCAACCCGGAAAAACGGCTGGATCGATCGAGATCCAGCCGCGCATGGCAAGGAGAAACCCGTGATCAAACGTTCCTGCCTGTTCGTTCTGGTGTCCGCCCTGCTCCTCGTGGGCGCCGCCGACGCCCAATACCCGATCCTGGACATGCTCGCCCAGCGCGTGATCGAAAAGTACCAGCAGTCCACCTGCGAGCAACTGTGGGAGAAGAAGGGCCAGCCGAAATCGCCGCGCGAACAGGAGGCGATTCAGATGCTGCGTAACGATCCCCAGATGGCCGCCACCTTCATCAACCAGGTCGCGGCGCCCATCGCGAACAAGATGTTCCAGTGCGGGATGATTCCATGATGGTCGTAAGTCCGCGAAGACCGTCCTTCTGGTGTGCGCTGATCGTCGCGCTGGGCGTGCTGTGGGCTGGGAGTGCGAACGCCGCGCAAGCGCAGACCATGAAGCCGCAAGCTGCGAAATCTGCCAAGTCACCGGGCAAAGCCGCTGGCGCACCCGCGGTGCAGAAGGTGATCGAGCCCAGGGCGATCGACATCCTCAAGGCAACGAGTGCCCGCCTCGCCGCCGCCAAGTCGCTGACCTTCACGGCTGTGGTTTCCTACGAGAGCCCGAGCCGATACGGGCCGCCCCTCATCTTCACGACCAAGTCGGACGTCGCGCTGCTGCGACCCAACAAGCTGCGGGTGGTCACGTTCGGCGATGGCCCGGCCTCGGAGTTCTACTACAACGGCAAGACGATGATGGCGTTCGCACCAGCGGAGAACCTCGTGGCGGTCACCAATGCGCCACCCACGATCGACGGCGCGCTCGACTTCGCATTCGATTCGGCAGCGATCTACTTTCCGTTCACCGATCTGATCGTGACCGACCCCTACAAGGACATCGCAGACGGGCTGGAGCTCGCGTTCTATATCGGGCAGTCGACCGTGGTGGGCGGGACCAGGACGGACATGGTGGCGTATGTGACCAACGGGGTGTTCGTGCAGGCCTGGATCGGCGTGGAGGACAAACTGCCGCGCCGCGTGCGTGCGGCGTACCTGAACGATCCGGCCCAGCTCCGTCACGAGATGGAGCTCTCCAACTGGCAGATCGACCCGCCGGTCGCCACGGAGTTCTTCGAATCGGCGAAGGCGGCAGCGGCGACACCCATGCCGTTTGCCCATCCGGCGCAAAAGCTTGTTCCGAACATCAAACCCCCGTCGAGGAGCAAGGCCACGATTCCACCCTCCAAGGCGCATTGAGGAGGCCACACCATGAACAAGATCGCTATTGCCTTCACAGGATTCCTGATCTCGGCGCTTTGGTCCGGAACGGCCGCTGCGTGGTCCCATGCGAACCGCTACGGCGGCAGCACCGAGCACGCCTATGGGGAAGGCACCGAACATACGAATGCGTATGGCGGCAGCTCCGCGCATGCCTGGGGCGGCGGCAGCGAGCATACCAACATGTACGGCGGCACCACGGCGGGCAAGTACGGAGAAGGCGCCTACCACACCACTCCCTATGGTGCGACCGCTTACCATCCGCCCGGCTATGGCGGCGCCTATTACCATCCCCCCGCCTACTACCCGTACCATCCCCCGGCCTATTACCCGTACCACCCGCCGGTGGTGGTGTCCACCTATCCGTCCTCGGGCTGCTACGGTTGTGCGGCGGCGGCTGGTGCCGTGGTCGGCTTGGCCGCAGGCGCGGCCATCGCCTCGTCCAACGCTGCGGCGGCGACCTCCAACGCATACTCCGCCGGTGTCGCGGCAGGCAGCGCGAATACGGCCAGTGCCTATAACGCCGGTGTCGCAACCGGTGCGGCCAGCGCCAACACCGCCAGCGCCTACTCCGCAGGTTATGCAGCGGGAGCTACCACCAGTTACGCGATGGGCGTCAACTACGCGGCACTGCCGCCGGGCGCCCTCTCCATCAACCGGGGAGGCAGCACCTACTACCTGAGCGGCAATACCTGGTTCCAGCCGGCCTACGGCGCCAATGGCGTCTACTACCGGGTGGTGCCGGCTCCGTGATGGTCTTCCGATGCACCGGCTGTGAACCTACCTGACATACATGGGAACCGATTCATCGCAACTTCGCGGCGAGCGTGCTGCTTGTTGGGTGCGCAAGCGAGGTCTTTTTGGTCCAGAGCTACCAGGCGCGCGAAGCGAACGCGGCGCTCATGCATCAGCACCAGTGGAACAGCCGCAGCGACATCCAGGCGGAGATGGATCGCTGCCCATGCATGCTCTTTCGACAGAATTGACTCACCAAACAGGAGTGTCCAGATGCAAACGTTCGCAAAGGCTTCCTGTTACGAGCAGCCTGCTCGTATTCCATTTCGGTTATGGACATCTGTTCCGCGTTGTCCTCCAGAGGTTGGAAGCCATAACGCAGCGCGAGGATCAGCACGTAGTAGTCACATTGCGCGACATCGGCGAGGCACTTGTCCCTCGGTCGTTCGTCGAATGCCGGATACTTCTCCATGCACTCGACGTTGAACTGGGCTTTCTCCAGCGTCGGCTTCAACGCGGCGCGATGCTGCGCGAGGTCGACGTAGGTGGAAGAGACGTAAACCCGCTTCTTGCTCATCTCTCTGCTCGAAAGACGGAGGTGTCATCCGCAGAATATGGCAAGAAGCGTGGTCGCGGGCAATAGTCTCCTTAGGAGCCCTCGTGCGCCCCACGCACTTTCGCTACCATGTCGCGATTCGTGGAGAGAAAAACGATGACGACATTGGGACCGAAGCCAGGACTCAAGGGTGAAACCGAACTTGTGGTGGGTGAGGAGCACACCGCGCTCAGTGTGGGGAGCGGACGCGTGCACGTCTTCGCGACACCGCTCATGATCGCTCTCATGGAAAAGGCGGCGGTCGTCGCGACCGAGGAAGCGCTCGCGCCCGGTCAGCAGACAGTCGGCGTCCACCTTGACGTACGCCACATCGCCGCGACGCCCGTCGGCATGACCGTGCGCGCGGTGGCCGAGTTGGTGAAGGTCGAGGGTCGCACCCTCACGTTTCGGGTGAGCGCGATGGACGACAAGGAGCCGATCGGAGAAGGCATGCACCAGCGCGCGGTGGTCGATGCCGAACGCTTCAGCGCGCGGATGCAGGCGAAGAGCGAGCAGACCGGTCCGAGCTCGTAGCTACGGCGCGGGTTGCGCTGACGGCGGTGCTGGACGCGCCGCGAAGGGCGGATGTATCGTGCGTAGGCCGATTCAGGCAGCGAACGAGGAACGTACTCCATGAACGTGAAGACGCTGGCCGCGGCAATCATACTCATCCTCCTGGTGGCGGTGTTCTATGCGTTCAATCGCTCGCCGCTTCCGCTGATCGATCAGCTGCAGAATCCCGACTACGCGCGTGGCGCCATCACCTTCATCGTGGCGGCGGTCGTTGTCTGCCTGGCGCTGATCCTAATCATGGGAGGACTTTTTCTCGAGGCCAGTGCGCCCGACGAAGTGGAAGAGCGGTTCCGGCGCGGGCGCGAGGTCCTCGCTCCGTTCGTGGGCATCCTCGGCACCATCGTCGGCTTCTATTTTGGTTCCGCGGATAACGGCGGCGCTGCGGCGCTCGACGTGAGTGCCCTTGCTTCGCCCACTGAGGTGACGGTTCGCGTATCCGGCGGGAGCGAACCCTATCGGGTGAGCCTGTTCCAGGATGGCAAGTCCGTATTCGGACCGGAGCCGGCGGAGCACGGATGGATGCGCGTACCGCTCGCTCAGATCAAAGTCTCGGGCGAAATGCCGCAGCTGGTGATCGAGGCGAGCGACGCGCGGAACCACAAGGCCAGGCGCGAGCTTGCGTTGGGCGTGGCCAAATCTGCTCCCTCAAGCGAGGCCGCGCCGTCCGGCAAATAGCTACCGCTTCAGACGAGGGCCTTGCTCACCACTTCCAGCACGTCCTTCGACAATCCGTCCGTGTTCCGGATGTGCTGCAGCGCAGCCCGCGCGTGTGCCTGCCGGCCGGTGTCGAACTTCTTCCAGCGGTCGAAAGCGCGGGCGAGGCGCGACGCGACCTGCGGGTTCAGCGGATCGAGCGCGATGATCTGGTCGGTGAGGAATCGGTAACCGCTGCCGTCGGCGGCGTTGAACCGCACGTAGTTGGCGGCGAAACCGCGCAAGAGCGCATACACCTTGTTCGGGTTGCGCAGGTCGAACGCTTCATGCCGGGTGATTCGCTCCACCTCCGCAAGCGTGCCCCGCAGACGGGAAGTCGCCTGCACGGCCAGCCACTTGTCCACGACGAGCGGTTCGTGCTTCCACCGGCGGTAGAACTGCTCCAGCGCAACGGCGCGCTCCGGACCCTCGGCGTTCGCCAGTGTGGAAAGTGCTGCCATCGTGTCGCTCATGTTGTCCGATCCCTCGAACTGGCGCATGGCGAGCGCACGGATCTCGGCCTCGTCGAGGTCCATCAGGTAGGCGAGGCACGCATTGCGCAGACTGCGCCTGCCGGCCGATCCTGCATCGGGGCTGTATGGTCCGGGTACCACGTGCTGGTGGTAGCTGTGGAGCAATTGCTCGCGCAGGGTTCCGGCGATGTGACGCCGCAGTTGCATGCGAACGCTGTGGAGCACTTCCGGGTCCGCGGTATCGAGCTGCTCCGCAAGGAATGCTTCGGTCGGCAGCGTCATCGCCTCGGCGGCAAAGGCGGGATCGCCATCGGCATTCACGAGGATCCGGGCGAAGGCCTCGGTGAACGCCTCCGGTACCGCCAGCGGTTTGCCGTCGCCGGCTGCGATCGCGCGCAGCATGATGTTGGCCGTAAGGCGCTGACCCGCTTCCCAGCGATTGAAGGTATCCGTGTCGTGGGCCATCAGATGCGCCAGCTCGCTGTCGCTGTAGTCGTGCTTCAGCGCGATCGGTGCGGAGAATCCCCGCAGCAGCGACGGCACCGGGCGCTCGGGCACGTCCACGAACACGAAGCGCTGCTCGGCCTGGGTCAGCGACAGCACGCGCTCGGTGCTGGTCGCCGGGCCTTCGCCTGCGATCTTCAGCGGCAGGTCCCCGTCCGGCCCGACGAGCCCCACCGCGAACGGGATGTGCAGCGGCTGCTTCTCCTTCTGCCCGGGCGTGGGCGGCGTGCGCTGGCGGAGCGTGAGCGCATAGGTCCGCGCGGGCGCGTCGTATTCGCCTTTGGATTCCACCACCGGTGTGCCGGCCTGATCGTACCAGCGCTTGAACTGGTCGAGATCCGCGCCGGACGCATCCGCCATCGCCGCGACGAAATCGTCCGTGGTCACTGCCTGACCGTCGTGCCGCTGAAAGTAGAGATCCATGCCGCGGCGGAACGCGTCCTTGCCGATCAGCGTATGGATCATCCGCACCACCTCCGCGCCCTTCTCGTAGACGGTGGAAGTGTAGAAATTGGAGATCTCCATGTACGACTGCGGCCGCACCGGATGCGACATCGGCCCGGCGTCCTCCGGGAACTGCGCCGCACGCAGTCCCCGCACCTCCTGGATGCGCGCGACCGGACGCGAATACATGTCCGCACCGAATTCCTGATCGCGGAAGACGGTAAGCCCCTCCTTCAGCGAAAGCTGGAACCAGTCGCGGCACGTGACCCGGTTGCCGGTCCAGTTGTGAAAGTACTCATGGGCCACCACCCGGTCGATACCGAGAAAATCCGAGTCGGTCGCGGTGTCCGGCCGGGCGAGCACGTATTTCGTGTTGAAGAGGTTGAGGCCCTTGTTCTCCATCGCACCCATGTTGAAGTCGCCGACCGCGACGATCATGTACTGGTCGAGGTCGACCTCCAGGCCGAACACATCCTCGTCCCATTTCATGGACTTCCTGAGCGCTTGCATGGCGAACGCGGACTGGTCGAGCTTGCCGGGCTCCACGTAAATCGAGAGCGTCACGGTGCGTCCCGACTTCGTGACGAAGGTGTCTTCCAGCTTGTCGAGCTTCGCCGCCACGAGGGCGAACAGGTAAGACGGCTTCGGATGCGGATCTTCCCACTTCGCCCAATGGCGCAGACCCGCGGAAGAAGCAGGTGCCGCGCCGCGAACGGGGTGGAGCAGGTTGACCGCGATCCGCTCTGCGTGCCCGGACGGCTGCGGCGAAGCGACGGGCTCGCCCACTCCGCTCGCGACCAGATTCCCGTTCGAGAGGAGCACGGGATAGCGGTCCTGGTCGGCGTGGATCGTCGTGGTGTAGCGGGCCATCACGTCCGGCCGGTCGACGAAGAAGGTGATGCGCCGGAATCCCTGTGCTTCGCACTGGGTGAAGAGCCCGTCCTTCGAGGCGAAGAGGCCCATCAGCTTCGTGTTGTTCAGGGGGTGAATGCGCACCGTGGTATCGAGCGTGAAGGAGTCGGGCACGCGCATTACGGTCAGATGGGCGTCATCGAGCGCAAATTCATCGGCGGTGAGCGTGCGACCGTCGAGCGCGATCGACTCCAGCTTGAGCTCATCGCCGTCGAGCACCAGCGGCGCTTTCGCATCGCGCGCGCCCGGATTGCGGCGGACCGTAAGCCGCCCACGGACAAGGGCGTGGTCCTCGCGGATGTCGAAATCGAGATCGACGGTGTCGATCAGGAATGCTGGCGGCTGGTAGTCCTTGAGATGGATCGAGGTTGGGGCTGGGTCGCGAAGCATGGTTGGTGGGGCTTCAAGAGGGGGAATTGAGCGGACTCGTTCGCCGCCCATAAGTTCGCGGGATGGGATAGTCTACCGCCATGAAAGCGTTTCACCTGCGTGCCACCGGCACGGAAGGCCTGTTGGAGCCGGTCGAGGTTCCAGTCCCGGCGCCCAAGCCGGGTCAGATCCTGGTGCGTATCCGCGCCGCGTCGCTCAATCGCGGCGAGTTCCTGGCCGCGCTGGGACGGGCGTCGCAGCCCAAGCCCGCGGGCCAGGAGGGCGCGGGAGAGGTCGAGCAGGTCGGCGAGGGAGTGACCGGCATCGCACCCGGAGACCGCATCATGGGCCGCTGCGTGGGGGCGTTCGCGGAATTCGCCCTCATGGATGTGCGCGATGCGGTGCCCGTTCCCGACGGGTTGTCGTGGGAAGAGGCGGCGAGCGTGCCGCTCGTGTTCATGGTCGTGCACGACATGCTGATCGCGCAGGGCAACCTACAGCGCAATGAGTGGCTGCTGGTGACGGCAGTTTCCTCCGGGGTCGGGGTCGCGTCGGTACAGGTCGGCAAGGTGCTCGGCGCGAACGTGATCGGCACTTCCGGTTCGCCGGAGAAACTGGCAAGGCTCGAGGCAGTCGGGCTCGATGTCGGGCTTCCCGTGCGCGGTCCCGGTTTTGCCGATGCCGTGCTGGCGGCGACCGGCGGCAAAGGCGCGAACCTCATCGTGAACAACGTCGGCGGCACGGTGTTCGCCGAATGCATGCGGACCCTCGCTTTCGAAGGGCGCTTTGCCACGGTCGGGACGGTGGACGGTGTGCTGCGGAGCGAGATCGACATCGACGCGCTGCACTCGAAGCGGCTGCGCCTGTTCGGCGTGAGCAACCGTATGCGCACACCCGAGATGCGGGCGGAGACGGTGCGCGGGTTCGTCAGCGATATCCTGCCAGCGATCGCGGACGGACGAATTCGGCCGGTGATCGATCGCGTGTTCCCCTTCGAGCAGTTGCAGGAAGCGAAGCGCCTCATGGAGGCAAACGCGCACGTCGGCAAGATCGTGGTCCGGCTCGACGGCTAGCCGGGCAGAGGAATCGACTCCGTTTCGCCCGGAACGGACGGGAAGCGCTGCTCGCTCCAGCGCAGCTTTGCCGTTTCGATCAGCTCTTTCGAGCTTGCCACGAAGTTCCACCAGATGAAGCGGTCGCCGTCCATCCTGGCGCCACCCAGCAGCATGAGCCGGGCGGGGCCATCCGCCCGTATCTCCACGGTATTTCCGGGCGCAAGTGTGGCGAGGTGGAAAGGTTCGACGACGCGCCCGCCGACCCGGGCGCTGCCCTCGACCACGTAGACGCCGCGCTCCTCGTGCTCGGGCGGCAATTCCAGCACAGAACCGGCAGGCATCGTCGCGGCGAAGTAGAACATCTCCGAGTACGTGCGCACCGGCGCGCGCTCGCCGAAGGCCGCTCCAGCGATCAGGTGCATCGCGACGCCGCGCTGCTCGATGGTCGGGAGTGTGGCCCCCGGGTGATGCCGGAACTCGGGTTCCGTGCCTTCGTGCGACCGGGGCAACGCAACCCACGTCTGGATGCCGTGGAGTTTCGGGCCGCGCGGACGTTCGTCGTCCGGCGAGCGCTCGGAGTGGACGATACCTTCCCCCGCCGTCATCCAGTTCACGTCACCCGGTTCGATCCGCTGCACGCTGCCGAGGCTGTCCCGGTGCATCAAGGCCCCTTCGAACAGGTAGGTCACCGTGGCGAGGCCGATGTGCGGATGCGGGCGAACATCCACACCGGCTCCGGGTGGGAAGGTCGCCGGTCCCATGTGATCGAAGAAGACGAAGGGGCCGATCATCTTCGTCGGGAAACCCGGCAGCAGCCGCCTGACCTGAAATCCGCCGAGATCCTTGATGTGGGGCTTGAGTACGGTTTCCGGAAGGGCGTTCATGAGGGATTGACGGCAAATGATCGAAGGAGTTTCGCGAATGATAGCGCGCTCTCGCGAGCGCAGGTCGAGGTTGCGTTTTCTCGCGGCGTCGCTTACCGACGACAGCTTCAGTTCGGAAAACCATGCCTGCCGTGACTCGTGCAGAGGCTGACGCAGAGACGGAGGTGCGCGATGCGGAGCGCTCTCCCACGCGATGCTGTCGCCCCCGCGCGACGGGTCGTCCGTGCGCCTTGTGTACGGAGTGGCTCCCGCGAAGAGCAGACGAGCGAAGATAAACTTTGGAACCGTCGGCATTTTTCCGTTCGCTACGCCGCGTCATCGCGACCTCGCAACCGAAGTGGCACGCGCGTTGCGGGACAGTCGCCCGGTCGCCGGTATGGTGACCGCATGGAGTGACCGCCGTGCACCACACTCAGTTGTCGATTGCTGCGAAACAAACGTATCCGATGATGCCTGGCACTTTCCGAAAATCGTCCGACAAGCGCCATTTCGCCACTCAAGTGGTGAGCAACATCCTCGCGCTGCAGATCAGCCTCGCGTGCGCGGTGCCGTCATCGATCAGGCGCGATCCGTTCGCGCTCGGCTATGTCTTCGGCTACCACGATCGCGTCCTTCAGATGCTCGGGATCGAGGATCGGAAGGAGGGTCTGGCGATGATGGCGGCTGGCTACCGGAATCTGTTCGGAGAGCACCTCGGCGCTGCGGTGCTGGGCAAGTGCGTGGACCTGCAGGGTCACCCGCGCTTCGTCAAGGGCGCTTTCCAGGGCGAGGAGGACGCGGGGCAATATCTGCGCGGACAGCGGCTCTCCATGGGCCTCGCCTCGTACCTCCGTATCTTCGGCTGAAGGCGATTCCGGCGGGAACGCACCGTTCCCGATCTTCGTCGCGCCGCTGCTAGGCGCGCCGCTCAATGAGAAAGGGCGCGAGTACCCGCTCCGTATGCGAGCGCTCCTGCTGGCGCGCCAGATCCTCCGGCATGCCCTCGGCCACGATTTCTCCGCCCGCATCGCCCCCTTCGGGCCCGAGGTCGATGATCCAGTCGGCCTCGGCCATCACGTCGAGATTGTGCTCGATCACGACCGCCGTGTTCCCGGCGTCGACCAGGCGATGCAGGACGCGCAGAAGCTTCTCGAACGTCCGCCATGTGCAGGCCGACCGTGGGTTCGTCGAGAATGTATAGGGTGCTGCTCCGCGCAGGTGCTTGAGGTCGGTTGGGCCGCGAGCCACCTTTCGCTCCGGTCTTGGAGAGTTCCGTCACCAGCTTGATCCGTTGCGCTTCGCCGCCGGAGAGCGTCGGACTCTGCTGGCCGAGCTGCAGGTAACCGAGTCCCACGTCCTGCAACAGACACAGCGCGTGATGGATGGCGCGGTGCGCGAAGAAGAATTCGACCGCTTCGTCCACGCTCATGGCGAGGACTTCGCCCACGTTTTTCCCCCTGAAGCGCACCATCAGGGTTTCCGCGTCGAAGCGCGCGCCGCCGCATGCCTCGCACGTCACCTTCACGTCCGGCAAAAAGCTCATCTCGATGGTCTTGACACCCTGCCCGTCGCAGACCGCGCAACGCCCGCCGGCGGTGTTGAAGGAGAAGCGGCTGGCGGTGTAGCCGCGGATGCGCGCTTCCTGGGTGTCCGCGAACAGGCGCCGGATCGCGTCCCAGAAACCGACGTACGTGGCCGGGCAGGAGCGCGGCGTTTTGCCGATCGGCGTCTGGTCGACTTCCAGCACCCGCGTGAGCGCTTCCCAACCCTGCAGCTCGCGGCAACCCACGAGCGGCGCCTGCTGCTTCCGTTTCCTGTCGTTGGCGATAAGGCGCTGCAGGTTCGCATGGAGCACATCGCGCGCGAGGGTCGACTTGCCGGACCCGGAAACGCCCGTGATGACCGTGAGCCGACCCAGCGGAACGCCGGTCGTGACGTTTTTCAGGTTGTGTAGGCTCGCATCGACCAACTGCAGATGCGACGTGTCGGGATCGACCGGACGACGCGGCGCGAGCGGGTGCCGTAGAGGGTGGGCCAGACAGCGGCCGGTGACCGAGCTCGGGTTTCGCGTCAGCTCGGCGGCAGTGCCCGTCGCGATCACGTGCCCGCCCAGCTTGCCGGCGCCTGGCCCGAGATCGATGACGTGCTCGGCGCGGCGGATCGTGTCTTCGTCGTGCTCGACGACGACCAGTGTGTTGCCCTTCGCTTTGAGCGCACCGAGCGTATCGAGCAGGACGCGGTTGTCGCGCGGATGCAGGCCGATGGTCGGCTCGTCCAGGATGTAGCACACACCGCGCAGGTTCGATCCGAGTTGCGCGGCGAGCCGGATTCGCTGCGCCTCACCTCCGGAGAGCGTCGGCGCTGAGCGGTCGAGCGCGAGATACGAAAGGCCGACCTCCTGGAGGAAGCGCAGTCTGGAGCGGAGCTCGGCGAGAATGTCGCGTGCGATTTCCGCTTCGCGGCCTGCGAGTTCCAATCCATGGACGACCGCGGCGACGCCCTCGACCGACAACGCCGTCAGGTCGGCGATGGACTGGCCGCGAAAGCGCACGTGAAGCGCGGTCGGGTTCAGGCGCTGACCGTCGCAGGCCGGACAGGTCTCGTCGATCTCGAGCCATTCGAGCCACGAATCGAGCACGTGGTCCTCGGCGCCCGTCTTCGCTCGTTCGTCGCTCCAGTCGATGCCGGAGAGCTTGAGGCCGGTGCCGTAGCACGCGGGGCACCAGCCGTGTTTCGAGTTGAACGAAAAGAGCCGCGGGTCGAGCTCGGGAAAACTCGTGCCGCAGGACGGGCACGCCCGCTTCGTCGAAAATACCGCTTCGCGCGCCGGGGCACAGCCTTCCATGAGGTGATCGAGCGGCGCGATCACGTGGACGACACCTTTGCCCGCATCGAGGGCGCGCGCGAGCTGTTCGCGCAAGGTGGACTCGTTATCCGGGGCGATGTGAAGGTCCGCCACCGGCAGCTCGATGGTGTGCTCCTGGAAGCGCGAGAGGCGCGGCCATCG
Organism: uncultured beta proteobacterium; assembly: GCA_963747225.1. Lineage (GTDB taxonomy): Bacteria > Pseudomonadota > Gammaproteobacteria > Burkholderiales > JAEUMW01 > JAEUMW01. Next base: position 225,401 of record CAVVES010000018.1, read on the forward strand.
GTCGGTCGGGAGAAACGCTCCATCCACGCGGAGATGCGTGTGACCCTTCGCGGCAGCCCACTTCGCGAGGTCGGTGTAGTAGCCCTTGCGGTTCACCACGAGCGGAGCGAGCAAGCCGATGTGCTGTCCGCGGAATTCCCGCAGCAACCGGCCCGCGAGGGATTCGAAGCTCTGGGGCTCGATCGGCACGTTGCAGTTCGGGCAGTACTGGGTGCCAAGCTTCACATAGAGCAGCCGCAGAAAGTGGTAGAGCTCGGTCAGCGTCGCGACCGTGCTCTTGCGGCCGCCACGGCTCATGCGCTGCTCGATTGCGACGGTGGGCGGAATACCGAGGATGGCGTCCACGTCCGGCTTCGACGCCGGCTGCACGAACTGGCGCGCGTAGGCGTTCAGGGATTCGAGATAGCGACGCTGCCCTTCCGCGAACAGGATGTCGAACGCCAGGGTGGACTTGCCGGAGCCGGACACGCCGGTCACCACTGTGAACTTGTCGCGCGGAATCTCCACATCGATCGACTTCAGGTTGTGTTCACGCGCGTTGTGGACACGGATGGAGCGGGCAGCGAGAAGTGGCAAGGGGAAAGGGGGACGCTGCTCCGCCGCGATGAGGCGCGTCGCGCTGGAGTTGCTGTGCAGGGCAGCCTCGTAATCGTGGAGCGCGCGGCCGGTATGGGAACGGGGGTTCGTCATCACCTCGGCCGGCGTGCCGACGGCGACGATTTCGCCCCCTGCTTCACCGCCTTCGGGCCCGAGGTCGATGATCCAGTCGGAAGCCCGGATGACGTCGAGGTTGTGCTCGATCACCACCAGCGAATGACCGGCCGCGAGCAGGCGGCGGAACGCTCCGAGCAGCTTCGCGATGTCGTCGAAATGCAGACCGGTCGTGGGCTCGTCGAAGAGGAACAGCGACCTGTGACGAGCGACGGGCGATTCGCTGCGGGTCGTGCGGGAGGTGGGCGGGCGAACGACCTCGACGAGATGGGCTGCGAGCTTGAGCCGCTGTGCTTCGCCGCCGGAGAGCGTCGGCACCGGCTGACCCAGCCTGAGGTACTCGAGGCCCACTTCCACGAGCGGCCGCAGTGCCGCTTCCACTTGAGGCTGCGCAGCGAAGAACGCAATCGCTTCCGACACCGTCATCTCCAGCACGTCCGCGATCGACTTCGACTGTTGCGACGTTCGGCCCTCGACCGTTACCTCCAGCACCTCGGGCCGGAAGCGCTTGCCGTCGCAGTCCGGGCAGCGCAGGTAAACGTCGGAGAGGAACTGCATCTCGACGTGCTCGAAACCGTTGCCGCCACAAGTGGGACAGCGGCCGTTGCCGGCGTTGAAGCTGAAGGTGCCTGCCGTATAGCCGCGCTCCTTCGCCAGCGGCTCGGCAGCGAAGCGCTGGCGAATCGCGTCGAACGCGCCGACGTAGCTTGCCGGGTTCGAACGTGCGGTTCTGCCGATCGGTGTCTGATCGACAAAAACCACCTCGTGAATGTGTTCGGCGCCGCGCAGCTCGCGTAATTCTCCCGGCGCTTCCGTGGGCTTTCCCTTCGCCTTCAGCAAGGCAGCGTAGAGCACGTCCCGCACGAGCGTGGACTTCCCCGAACCGGAAACTCCCGTCACACACACCAACCGCTCCAGCGGAATCGCGACGTCGATGTCTTTCAGGTTGTGTTCCGCGGCGCCCAACAGTTCCAACGTGCGACCACCCCGAATGGGCGTCTTCGGCGCAACGTCGGCGTCCGCGCGCCTGCGGCCGCACAGATACTCCGCGGTGAGGGTGTGCGCCGCGCGAAGTGCCTCCGGCGAGCCGAAGAACACGATCTCGCCGCCGCGCTCGCCCGGCCCCGGTCCCATGTCCAGTATGCGATCGGCGGCGAACATGATCTGCGGATCGTGCTCGACCACAACGAGGGAATTGCCGGCATCGCGCAGTCGCTGCATCACTCCGATGACGCGCCCCATGTCCCTCGGGTGCAGGCCGATCGAAGGCTCGTCGAGGACGAACAGTGTGTTGACGAGCGAAGTGCCGAGCGCCGTGGTGAGATTGATGCGCTGAACCTCGCCGCCGGAGAGCGTTCGTGACTGGCGATCGAGGGTCAGGTAACCGAGCCCGACCTGCTGCAGATATCCGAGCCGTGACCGGATTTCGGTCAACAGCAGTTCGACCGCTTCGTCCGTGGGTGCCGGAAGCTGGACACGACCGAAGAATGCCGCGCAGCGGTCGATTGGCAGCAGCATGAGGTCGTGGATCGTGAGACCGGGCAACGCGGTGAGCTGCTCGCCAGAGCACGTCACGCCCGGCGGCCTGAAGCGCGCCGCCGGAGTGAGAACGCTGTCGGCGTCGTCCTTCCCTCCGAGCCGCCACAGCAAGGCCTCCGGTTTGAGGCGTGCGCCGCCGCAGGCCGAGCAAGGGGTGTAGGCGCGATACTTGGACAAGAGCACCCGGATGTGCATCTTGTAGCTCTTCGTTTCGAGCCACGCGAAGAAGTGCCGCACGCCATACCACCTGCCCGGCCACGATTTTGCCCAGCTCACCCAGCCGTCGTCCCCCTCGAGCACCCAATCGCGCTGAGCATCGGTGAGGTCGCGCCAAGGCACGTCGAGCGGAATGCCGGACCGCTTTGCGTGCTTCTCGAGATCGTCCTGGCTCTCGCGGAAGCTGGGCGATTGCCAGGGCTTGATCGCGCCCTCGCGCAGGCTTTTCGATTCGTCCGGAATGACCAGGCCGAAATCGATGCCGATCACGCGCCCGAAGCCGCGGCACGTGTCGCATGCTCCGAGGGGCGAATTGAACGAGAAGGAGCTGGGACTCGGCTCGCGGTAATGGATGTCGCAGGTGGCGCAGTGGAAGTCCGTCGAGTACCGCCAGGGTGAGGGAAGGGAGAAGGGGAAAGGGGGAAGGGTGGCTTCGGCGTCGTCGTCAGATTGGGGATGGACGTCGGCGCGGCCCTGGCCGACCCGAAGCGCGGCTTCGAGCGCCTCGATCACCCGCGCGCGCTCGGCGTTCGATATCCGGAACCGGTCCTGCACGACTTCGAGCCTGGTCTTGGTACGCGCGTGGATGCGCGTATACCCTTGCGCCTCCAGAAGCTTCAGCACTTCGGCTTCGGTGAAGCTCTTCGGCACCTCGATCGGAAACGTGACGACGAGCCGCGGGTCGCGGGCGTCCGCAGCGCGCGTGAGAAGGTCCTGGTAGATCGAATCGGGCGTATCGCGCCGCACCGGTTGCGCGCAGCTGCGACAGTACAGTTGCGCACCGCGCGCGAAGAGCAGCTTCAGGTGATCGTTCAGCTCGGTCATCGTGCCCACGGTCGAGCGCGAAGTGCGCACCGGGTTCGTCTGATCGATCGCGATCGCCGGAGGGATGCCGTCGATACGGTCGACCTGAGGGCGGTCTTGACGGTCGAGAAATTGGCGCGCATAGGGCGAGAAGGTCTCGACATAGCGCCGTTGACCTTCGGCGTAGAGCGTGTCAAACACCAGCGACGACTTCCCTGAGCCTGACACGCCGGTCACGACCACGAGTTCGTTCAGCGGGATCTCGAGGTCGAGGTTCTTGAGGTTGTTCTGGCGCGCGCCGCGGATGACGATCGAATCGGACGGGGGGTTGGGCATCGGACGGACAGGGAGCAGTGACGTTCAGGGGACCGCATTCTGACCGCGATCACGGGAAAAAGTCGCGCGGAGTGTATCCCTCACTTGTCGGCTGTGGGCGCGTGGTGGTAGAGGAAGCTCAGGGCAGCGGCACCCGCCAATGTTGCACGCGGAGGTCCCGCCGTGTCCAAAACGAGCCTTGGGTGGATTGAAGCCGCCGCGCAGTACGCCAGGCAACTCGCTCAAAACGCAGTTACAGTGACGGCCTGACTCTAAACTGTCCTTACCGAATTCGACCTGACAGACAACGTCTGATAGTTTCGAACTACGCTCGTTTCAAAGACCGGGTTCGAACCTCCGAGAACGACCCCAAGCCGTCCTCTCGTGCTTCTTGGTAGCAGCCATTCAATGAGCGAGAAGCAGACATCTCCTCACGCCGTCCTCGGACGGCTGAGCGACTGGCGCGGGCCCATTCGTAACCATCAAGATAGCTACGGCGGACATGTGACGACTACCGCCGGCTTGCTCCAAGTCCTTATTCGCCTCTCCTGAGAAGGGTTCTCTTGAAGGGCCGCAGATCGATTTCGTGCGTCCAGGCGCTGCGAGCTTGCCCATGAACCTGCCAGGAAGCTTCCGCGATGGCTTCTATGTTGAGAAGCCCGTCCTCGCCGCGCTCCCAGACCGCTTCCCAGAAGTCTTGCGCAGCATTGCGTGCGCGATAGCGTTGCGCCCATGCGCGAACCCGTTCTCCTCCCGATTCGACTGCTCGTCACCCTTGCGAAACTGCTACGCCCCGGTGGCATCCGTGCCCTCGCCGCGGAGTAGTTGTTGCTCAAGCATCAGATCCTGATCAGCAATCGCTCCCGGCAGCGTGCGCCGAATCTGATGTCATTTGATCGTTTCGTCCTCGGACTGACCGCGCTGCTCGAGTTCCACAAGGCCTTGGCGGATCGAGAAGGACCGTCGGCTCCGTTATTCCTCGCATCGCCGCAAACCCGGTCTCAAAGGTCACCTGCCGAGCAAGCAGCGCACGCTCAGCATCCCTAAACCGACCCCACTTACCCCGCTAGTTGCTCGATTCTCGGCTGAAGGAACTGAGGATGAGCTGCCGGCGATGGACCCAGCCCGAAACGACCATCAACAGGAATGTGAGCAATGGAGGCACGGAACCCATGCCGTGAGTCTTCCGCGCTCCTCGTTTCAATGGCGGACACTGCGATCACCGCCGCAATGCTGACACGCGCTCGCGAGATCAACGGTCAACGAGCCGAAGGTCGGAGTCTCGCGCAACGATTTCAGTCGCAATAAAAGCCGCGTGGCGAGTAATCGCTCCGCAACGCGCCACCTCGAATATACGTCTCGTGACGGCAACGTTGCCGTGTAATCAAAGAAGGAAATGATCATGAAACGCAAGATCTTATCAAGTGTGTTTGCTGCCGCCGTGCTCGCCGCAGCGGCTTTGCCCGCGATGGCAGACGATTGGCTAGCGCAGCAGCTCCAGGAAACGGACGGCTATGACTACGCCAAACAAACCTACGTCCCAGCACCGGACCGCGGTGCCGCCGGACGGCCGGGGCAACCGCCTGCCGACAATGCGTGGTTCGAGGCACAACGCCAGGAAACCGACGGCTACGACTACTCGACGTACGTCCCAGCGCCGGCCCGTGGGGCCGAGGGACGAGCGGGACACGACCAAGAGAACGACACTTGGCTCCAACACCAGTTGGAGAGGACCGATGGTTCCGGAGAGTGATGTCGTTGCCCCGGAACGAAATGCTACGACGCCGCATGGACCGTCTCGGTGCAACTGCGTTGCCTACCGAGAGATAGGTCCTGCGGCCCCGGGGCCCCGCAACGTCCTCGGATGCCAACTGTGTCTGCTGGGATCCGGCGAGGGCGGTTTCGCCCAAGGGAACTCGATAAGCGGCAGCAATCGATTGGCGACCACCTCGTTCCAACAGCACTCAGGGACGGGCGGTGCCACAGCGGCGACCACATGACGCCTACTCGAGGTTGGTCGTCGAGAGCGACACCATTTTCTAAGGAGATGAGCATGCAAAGCAAATCCTACCGCTTCGCCTCCCTGCGCGAGCGTCTGCTCATCGAGAGCGACGAGCTGCTCATGGGCTTGGCAATCGTGGTCTCGATGGGCGGGGCCATCATCACCATCATGGGGGCCGACGGACAGGAGAACTGGGCCCTGCTCCTCGGCTGGTTATCGTTGGCGATCTTCATCGTCGTGCGCGTGATCCGGGGCCAAGATCCGAAGTCAAGGCAGCGCGACCGCCTCGCACAACTTGGGTTCACCGCCGACGAGAAGATCTACGGCGGTTTGAACCTGGTCGCATTCGACACGCACCGTCGGCGGCTCGCGCTCATTCCCGCCACTCACTCCGGAACGTCCGGCGTCTATTCGTTCGACGATGTGAAGCAGGTGACCTACGAATACCGTGAAGGCCGGCTCGGGCGCAGCAATCCGGTGGTGACGTTTCACCTTAACGACCCGCAAGCACCCACGGTGAGGCTCGAGGCCGGCGAAACGGCTTACGCACGGATTAACTCGATTCTCGGTCAGCCGCAAGCCGCTTGAGGATTGCGGGTGCTGCGATCGAACACTCACGCGATCAAAGAGTCAGGATCGAGCAACGTCGCAAGACCCTCTCGCTGTCGCGGAAGAGGGTCGGGTGACACACAGCTTCACAGCCCTTCCGCTTGCAGATTGCGATTTGCCATTCACCGTCGCAGCTCACCACTCACTACCGCACTGCGCCGTCTTCCACAAACAGATTGGTTTCCCGCTCGGTTCCGAATGTCGATTCTGGACCTCGCTGCCTTCCCTACTAAATTCGCGCTTCAGCGCGCCGCCTCGACGCGGGCGCCTACCTTGGCAAGAGATACGCGGAGATTCGCCCCGGAAGCTCGGTCGTAATCGGGACGCTCCCAGGGCGGGCTGTCACCACCGAGACTTTTGTTCCCGTACCGCCCGTTTCAAACGAAATATGCGCCAGGCAAATCGAAACATTCTGAACATCGGGTTGCGGCATTCTCGCCCCACACGGTCGAGGGCCTGCGTCCATTCAAGGAGCTTTTCATGGCATTCGAAACTTTTCAAAACGGCAGCAAGGCGCAATCGTCCGAGGCGAGTGACAAGGCTCGAGGTGAAACGCACGCGGTGAGAACCATGGAAACGATTGAGATCGGAGCATCCGGTCTTGTCGCTTCGCGCATGGCCTTGGGCACGTGGGCTATTGGCGGCTGGATGTGGGGCGGAAATACCGACCTCGATGAGTCTGTCCAGACCATCCGCTCGGCGATCGAGCGCGGCATCACGCTGATCGATACGGCACCGGTCTACGGATTCGGCCGTTCGGAGGAGATCGTCGGCTCGGCGCTCTCGGGAGGCCTGCGCGGCCGCGCAGTCATTGCGACGAAGGTCGGCCTCGAGTGGCGAGACGGCAAGGTGTGGCGAAATTCTTCGCCTGCGCGCATCCGGGTGGAGGTCGAGGACTCGTTGCGGCGCTTGCGTACGGATTACATCGACCTTTACCAAGTGCATTGGCCCGATCCACTCGTTCCGATCCACGAGACCGCCGCATCGCTTGCGCGTTTGCTGAATGAAGGAAAGATCCGCGCGATCGGCGTGTCCAATTATTCCCCCGCGCAGATGAAGGAATTTTTGGAGGCCGCGCCTATCCACTCGGTGCAGCCTCCGTACAACCTCTTTGAGCGCGAGGCCGAAAGCGGCGTCCTTCCGTACGCGGCGCAGCACGACATGGCCGTGCTGTGCTACGGCGCCCTATGTCGCGGGCTCCCCACGGGAACGATCACGCACGCTACTCGGTTCAAGGGTGACGACCTGCGGCGCAACGATCCCAAGTTCCAGGAGCCGCGGTTCTCTCAATACCTGGCCGCGGTGGATTCGCTCGACCGATACGCGCGGCAGCGTTATGGCTTGGGAGTAATCGCGCTCGCGGTGCGATGGGTGCTGGACCAGGGTGACACTATCGCCCTGTGGGGTGCCCGTCGCCCGGCTCAGCTCGACCCGGTGGAGGACGCGATGGGGTGGAAGCTCGACGACCAGGCGAAGCAGCGCATCGAGGAAATTCTCCTGCAGACAGTGAAGGATCCTGTTGGTCCCGAGTTCATGGCTCCGCCTTCGCGGGACGACTCGGGGTTGGCGACCTAGGTGTGATGTTCCACTAGGTTGTTTGTGTTCATCCGGACTGAGTTTGAGAGACTGGGAGGTGCGATCCAACCCGCATCTTTCAGGAGCTCAGCCGGATGAACATCCACAAGAATGCCCGACTCACCCTTGTTGGTCGACGCGAGATGGTCAAAGACGTCGTTGAAGGTAAGCTCAAGCGCAGTGCAGCCGTTGAGCGCGTTTACCTTGGCGCTGAGGGGCTCCTGACCGGCCGCGTGGAAGGACGCCTTTTCATCGATATGAGCACGGTAAGCCCGGACACTCATTTGCGGATCGCGCCAGCGATAGCATCTCGCAATGCCGACTTCATCGATTGCCCCGTGAGCGGCTCGATGGCGGTTGCGCAGTCAGGGGCGCTGGTCGGATTCGCGGGCGGCGAAGCCGCTTCGTTCGCACGCGCCCGCCCCTTGCTCGGGCAACTCTGCCGTCGTGTCGAGCACGTCGGGCCGCTCGGTGCCGGAGCACGGATGAAGTTTGCCGCAAATCTCCTGCTGGCCGTCTTTTGGCAAGCACTTGGCGAGTCCTTGCTATTGATCGATTCCTCCACGGATGCTGCACTTGCAATTGACCTTCTCGCGGATTCGAATATCGGTGCGGCGATCCTGCGCACAAGAGCTCCACAAGTCGTCGCCGCCATGAACGGAAACGCTTCGGGCGCCGCAGCATTTGACGTCGACACGATGCGCAAGGACTTGCGCTATATGGGCCAGGAGGCTGCCACCAATGGAACCTCGCTTCCGCTCGCGAACCGTACACTCGAGTGTTTCGATCGCGCGGCGAGCGAGGGTGGGGGCGGTGTGGACAGCGTGGCCTATCCAGCGTACTGGATCGCCCAGCAGAGGGCTGTAGCCAACGGCCGTCTGCCTCGAGTGGAAGCTGAACCTCGATTTGTGGAGTCGTAGCAACGCGCGCGGAGACGGCCCATCCACCAAGCAAACGCGCCGACCGCGGCACCCGCTTGCGAGGCGCGTGCAACCAGCGGCTGCTTTGGCGTCGGGACGATGGTCTGGAACGCGCCAGCCACCTTGTCGGCTCAAGGATCCAACGAGTAAACTCTTGATTTGCTTGCACCAAACATGACAACGACGACGACCCTAGCGCCGCATGTGCTCGCGATCGACGACGACGCGGCGATGCGCCAGTTGATCGCCGACTACCTCGGCGAAAACGACCTGCGCGTCACTACCGTGGCGACCGGGGCGGAGATGGAGAAGGTCCTCGCCGAGCACGCGGTCGACGTGGTCGTGCTCGACTTGCGGCTGGCCGGCGAAGACGGAATGCAGCTTGCAAAAGAACTGCGCGAAACCTCCGAGATCCCGATCATCATCGTGAGCGGCCGGAAAGACGAGGCCGACCGCGTGATGGCGCTTGAGCTCGGCGCCGACGACTACCTCACCAAGCCGTTCGGCCCGCGCGAGTTGCTCGCCCGCGTGCGCGCGGTCCTCCGCCGTTACAAGACCGCGAGCGAGGTGCTCCCCGCACGCAACGAAAAGAGGCGCGCGTATCGTTTCGCCGGATGGGAGTTGAACCTGCGCACGCGCAGGCTCACCGGAGCGGACGGCAAGCGCATCGAGTTGACCAACGGCGAATTCAGCCTGCTGGAGGCATTCTGCGCTGCACCGCAGCGCGTGCTTTCGCGCGAACAGCTGCTCGATCTTTCGCGCTTGCACAACGCGGAAGTCTACGATCGCTCGATCGACGTCCAGATCCTGCGGCTGCGTCGCAAGATCGAGACGGATCCGTCGCAGCCCGAATACATCAAGACCGAACGTGGCGCTGGCTACCTCTTCGACACGCCGGTCGCAGTCCTGTACTGAGGGTCGCAGCGAAGGATGGCGCGCAGGAGCGTCCCTTCACCGAGCTCCAAGTCCTTGTCGCCGCACGCGATCGAGGTCGCGTCGCGACCTGCCGACCGCCCCTAATCCAATGTGTAGAACCGCATTCACCGCTACGTTTGTAATCCTGGCGCGGGGGTTGGAAACCGCGGCGCAGCGAAGTTCCGATGTAATAACCGGACGGGTTCACGAGCAACGAACGGCCGCGTTCCGGATAGGATCATGTCGGAAATCGTCATCATTGAAGAGGACAAGCTCATGCGAGGACTGCTCGCGGAGTGGTTGAGCGCCGAGGGCTATCGCGTCCGCACCTGGGATGGGTCGGCGATAAGGCCGACCGGCAATCCGGACCTCGTCATCGTCGATGTCTATATGCCTCGCCACATCGGCACCACCAGGATACGCTCGGTGCAATCGGCGCTCCCGGGCGTCCCGGTTATTGCGATCTCCTGTCAGTTCCGGTCCGGGATCGCGGCCGACGGCACGGCTGCCAAGGCACTGGGCGCGCACCAGGCCATCGCGAAACCGTTCGGCCGAGACGAGCTGGTGAGCGCCGTGCGCACCGTGATCGGCTCACCGAAGTGAGCGTGCGGTAAATCGATGGGGGTCCTGGACGCCGAAACGCGGTCGGACGACAAGGCCACCCGGACCGCGCGTCTGCGCGCCTGGATTATAGTGGTCGGCGTGGTTGCCCTGGCGGTGATCGCTGGTTCGTCGGCTTACGATGTCTGGCGTTCCTACCGTCACGCGATTGCCGACACGCAACGCGAGCTCGCCAACGTCGCAACCGCGCTCGCCGAGCAAATCGAACGGAGCTTGCAGTCGATCGATGTCTTGCTGCAGGCCAGCGCCGACGCGTATTCCGGCCTCTCGCCAAACGCGACGTCCGAATCGATCAACGCGATGTTGGCAGCCCGCGCTGCGGAGCTGCCACAAGTTGCTCTGTTGAGCATCATCGACGCGGCGGGCGTCCGACGTTACCGTTCACGCGAGACCGCCACAACAGAGTTCAGCGTCGCGGATCGCGCGTATTTCATCGCGCACCGGGATAATCCCCGGATGGGGGTCTTCGTCAGCGAGCCGATCGTGACGCGATCGCTCGGCCGTATCTCCTTCGTGCTGTCAAGGCGACTGAAGGATGTCCAGGGGCAATTCGTCGGCGTCGTTGCGGCGATCGTCGAACTTGACGAGTACCAGCAGTTCTATCGTGCCATCAACCTGGGAACCGGGAGCGCCATCTCGCTGTTCCGCAACGACGGAACACTGGTGCTGCGCCAGCCGCCGACGCCCGAATCGATCGGACAGAAGTATCCCGACGTAGTCGTTTTGGCCGATGCGCTACTACCCATGTCTGTCCCCGAGATGAAAAGTCCCATCGACGGAGTTTTGCGATTCGTAACCATTGCGCGCGTGCAGAGCTTTCCCCTGATGATTTCTGTAGCGCGTGACAGTGCCGCGATCTTGGATCCATGGCGCGGCGAGGCCTATCACGTCGCCGCGAGGACGCTCTTGATCATGCTGCTCGGCACGCTGGCGAACATGGCGCTCACTCGACAGCTGCGCCAGATCGAAGACGGCGCACGAGCGCTGCGCCAAAGCGAGGAACGCTACGCGCTGGCGATGGAAGGCGCGAACGAGGGCCATTTCGACTGGAATTTCGAGAATGGAGCCTCGTTCGTGTCGCCGCAGATGAGGCGGCTGCACGGCCGCGGTGCGGATGTCCCGGTCACTACTCGTGAAGCATGGATGGCCGCCGTCGATATTCACCCCGATGACGTCGCCCGGATGATGGGCGCGGCGCGCGATCATTTCGAGGGACGTACCGATCGTTACGAGGCCGAATATCGCGTTCGTCATCCAGACGGCGAATGGCACTGGTTGCAGGCGCGGGGACGCTGCATGCGCGATGCGTCCGGGAAGGTGCACCGCTTTGTCGGGTCGGCGATCGACATCACCGCGCGCAAGAACGCCGAGGCCGAAAAGGAGCGCCTCGAAGTCCATCTGCGTCAATCACAGAAAATGGAAGCGATGGGAACCCTCTCCGGTGGGATCGCACACGACTTCAACAATATCCTCGGCGCGATCCTCGGTTACGGTGAGCTCGCGCAAAAGGCTCAGGCCAAGGACAGCGTCCTGCGGCGCTACCTCGACAATGTGATGCATGCCGCCGACCGCGCCAAGGCGCTGGTCGAGCGTATTCTCGCGTTCAGTCGCAGCGGTATCGGCGAACGCGGTCCCGTTAACGTGCAAGCCGTGATCGCAGAAACGCTGGAACTGCTTGCCACTTCCCTTCCTCCCGGCGTAAGTCTTACGAAACATCTCGAGGCCGGTGACGCGGCGATCGTCGGTGACACGACCCAGCTGCACCAGATTGCGATGAATCTCTGCACCAATGCCTTGCAGGCAATGGAGAATGGCGGAGTGCTCGAGGTGGTCCTGGATCGCGCGGACGTGGCGCAAAGCCGCCGGCTGTCGCACGGCAGCGTCGCCCCGGGAAGCTATGTGCGGCTCTGCGTGAGCGACACCGGCAGCGGGATCGCGCCGCAAGTGCTCGAGCGGATGTTCGACCCCTTCTTCACCACCAAGGGCGTGGGTGAGGGAACCGGCCTGGGTCTGTCGCTGGTGCATGGCATCGTGGCGGATTTCGGCGGCGCGATCGACGTTCGCACCGCCGTCGGTCGCGGCACGACCTTTACGATCTGGTTACCGATTGCCGGTGAAGCGACGGCTCCCTCGGCTGAGGTCGCCACGGACTTGCCGCGAGGCGATGGCCAAACGGCGCTGATCGTCGACGACGAGCAAGCGCTGGTTGCGCTCGCCGAAGAAACGCTGGCCGAGCTCGGTTATGAGCCCGTCGGATTCAGTTCGAGCGTGGCAGCGCTGGAGGCATTCCGCGACGCGCCGCAGCGCTTCGACATCGTCCTGACCGACGAGACGATGCCCGGGCTCATCGGTACCGATCTCGCCCGTGAGATTCGACTGCTGCGGCCCGACATTCCGATCGTGTTGATGAGCGGCTACGCCGGCGCGCAAATGCTCGAGCGTGCGCGCGCGACCGGGATTGACGAAGTCCTGCGCAAGCCGCTGCAGAGCAAGGATATCGCCGAGTGTTTCGGGCGCGTCCTGCGCTGACTCGACCGCGGCCACGACCGTCGCGCGACGAATCCCTGGGATGCTGCCGAATGACCCCGCTTGCGGGGTCGCGTCAAGCGTAGGCAAGCCAGCACGGCGCACGGGCTACGCGAGTTTCAGTTGTCATCCACATGTCGCCGGTTGAAACGCCACAGCAACTCGCCCCGGGGATACTAAGCTCGTCGTTGTGCATGGCCATCACGAAGATGGCGCAGATGCTTCGCCGAAGCCCGACCCACTTTCCACAAAACGAGGACACCATGAAGAATACCGTGACGTCGAACTCGCAGGACCTGCAATCCAGGCAACAAGCTCCTTTGCTCACTCCCACCGATCTGAAGGCGGCGGGGACCAGGGACATCGCGGCCGCCATGAACGCCATCCTGGCCGACGTGTTCGCCCTTTACATGAAAACGAAGAACTTCCACTGGCACATGAGCGGCCCGCACTTTCGCGACTATCACCTCCTGTTGGACGAACAGGCCGACCAGCTCTTTGCCATGACCGATTCCATCGCCGAACGCATCCGCAAAGTGGGCGGAACAACACTCCGGTCGATCGGGCACATTGCACGAACACAACGCCTGCTCGACAACGATGCCGGGTACGTCCAGCCGCTCGACATGCTCGCCGAATTGCGAGAGGACAACAAAACGCTGGCGGCCAACCTTCGTGAAGCACACAACGTCTGCGAGGAACATCGAGACATCGCAACCGCCAGCCTCATTGAAGTTTGGATCGACGAGGCAGAGCGACGGACCTGGTTCCTGTTCGAGGCGAGCCGCCAAGGGGACACGACGGGCCATTAGACGCAGCGAGGGCAATGCCCGACCTGCGAACAGGCGGCGCTTTGGAGTTTTGAGCGGCGCCGATTTCAACGGGAGACGTGTGGGGCCTCTTCTGAAAACGAGTGCTGTTGCCGCACCGATATGCAAATCAATTCGCAAAAAAGGAGCGACAGAATGAGTAGTTCAATGAAGGCAACGCGAGTGGCGCGAGGAATATCTCAGTCCCTGGGCATCGTGTTATTGCTGTTGACCGGCTGCGCACTCTCAGCGCAGAACGAAAAGGATCGCGTCGGGAATATTGTTCTGGTTCACGGCGCCTGGGCAGATGGTTCTGGCTGGAAGGGCGTTTACGACATCCTGGTCAAGGATGGGTATAACGTCAGCATCGTCCAGGAGCCGGAGACGTCCTTCCAAGAAGATGTGGCTGCTACGAAGCGCGTCCTTGCTCTACAAGATGGACCGTGCATTCTTGTCGCTCACAGCTATGGGGGAGCCGTAATTACCGAAGCGGGGACGGATCCATCGGTTGCCGGATTGGTGTACATCGCGGCCCACGTGCCAGATGCTGGGGAGAGTGAGGCTGACGACGGAAAGCGCTTCCCGAGCGACCTCAGTAAGTCTACTGCGATAAAGAAGACGGCAGACGGTTTCACCTACCTCGACCCCGCGCAGTTTCACGAGTACTTCGCCGCCGACCTGTCTGCTGAGCAGGCGGCTTTCATGGCGCGCTCGCAGGTGCTCAACGCTGCTGACAATTTTAAGACGGTCATCACCACACCTGCATGGAGAAGCAAACCGAGCTGGATGTTGGTAGCGACAAAAGACAGAACCATAAACCCCGACCTCGAACGGTGGTATGGCAAACGAGCCAACAGCCACACGGTCGAAGTCTCAGGCGCCAGCCACTCGGTGTACATCTCCAGGCCGAAGGAGGTTGCCGCTCTGATCGAAGAAGCTGCATCGCACGCTCGATAGCTGTCGAGCTGATACCACGGACCCGGAAAATCACGGGTATCGATCGGCATTCCGGCACGCCGCGATGGCATAGCAGCCGATTGCCCGTTCTCGCAGGAGCGGAATACCGATCCTAAGCTGACTCAAGCGGTGCGACCTACCCTGCATTCGCCGCTACCCATTCCCCAATCCACCGCTCCGGCGCCGCAAACGCGCGTTCGCGACGATGACGAGCGCAATCTGGTAGGTCGATTTAGGGTGTCCGACGGGGCCCGTTGAGGCTGACGCGTTGGGATAACCGCTTTTGACGCGAATTAGGCCGTGGCACCGAGCGGCGGCTTCTGGCCGTTTTTTCCCGGTCGTCCACGAACCTAAGCTAACCTATTCAGACATCGCCTGTCAGATGCAGCCTCGGTTACGAGATCCAAATCGCGCCACTACGGAAGGCGGGGACGTCGCATCGAAGCCGCTTGACTCTGGCTGGTACCCCGACTCTCCTTCGGGACCCTCATTCTAGAGGCGCGACGGCTTACTTTCCCGAACCGGCCCGTATTCTCAGCCACCGGCGCTTCCTTCATACTTCGCGGCTTTGGAATCGAGCCCGAACCGCCGCTTTCGGCGCGCCGGGCCTGCCGAGCCGCGCCAGCCGTCGATGCTGTTCAATTCCTACGCGTTCATCCTTGGGTTCCTCCCGGTCACCTTCTTCGTCTTTTTCGCGCTCGCGAGAAAGAGCCACAAGGGTGCAGCGGCATGGCTCGCGCTCGCCTCGTTCTTTTTCTACGGCTGGTGGAGCCCCAAGTACGTCCTGCTGCTCGCGTTCTCCATCGTATTCAACTTCGCGACGGGCACCCGGATTCAGAGCCTTCTGCGGTCGGGGCGTCCGCGTCGTGCGAAAGGCGCCCTTGCAATCGGCGTGGGCGTAGATCTGCTGCTGCTCGGCTATTTCAAATACGCCAACTTCTTCGTCGACAACCTGAATCATGCGCTCGGCGCACACTGGCTGATCGGAGAGATCATCCTGCCGCTCGGCATCTCGTTCTACACCTTCACCCAGATCGCATACCTGGCCGACGCCGCCCAGGGCAAGGTGCGCGAGTACAACCTCGTCCACTACGCGCTCTTCGTCACCTACTTCCCGCACCTGATCGCGGGGCCGATCCTGCATCACGCCGAGATGATGCCGCAGTTCGCCCAGCCCGCGACCTACCGCATGAGCCGGGAAAACATCGCGGTCGGCCTCACGATCTTCTTCATCGGACTCTTCAAGAAGACCGTGCTCGCGGACGGCATCGCGCCCCATTCCACAAGCGTCTTCGACGCTGCCGCCGCGGGCACTGCCCTGGCGTTCCTGGATGCGTGGGGCGGAGTGCTCGCTTACACGCTGCGCCTCTACTTCGATTTTTCCGGGTACTGCGACATGGCCATCGGGCTCTCGCGCCTGTTCGGGATCAAGCTGCCGCTCAACTTCAATTCGCCGTATAAGGCCACGAACATTATCGATTTCTGGCGCCGGTGGCACATGACCCTGTCGCGTTTCCTCCGCGACTATCTCTATTTCCCCCTGGGCGGAGATCGCAAGGGGGCGGCGCGGCGCTACCTCAACCTGATGGTCACCATGCTGCTCGGGGGGCTGTGGCACGGGGCGAACTGGACCTTCGTCGTCTGGGGCGGGCTGCACGGTCTTTACCTGGCCGTGAACCATGCATGGCAGAAGCTCCGCGAGCGGCCCGGACAGGATCCGGAAGCCGGAACGCGCAGCGGGCGGATCGCCGCGCAGGCGCTGACCTTTTTCGCCGTCGTGGTGGCGTGGGTGTTCTTCCGCGCCACCTCGATGGACGCCGCCTTTGCCGTCCTCCAGGGTATGGCCGGCCTGAACGGCATCGAAATGCCGTTCAAGTGGCTCACCGGCCTCGGCGCGGCGGGAGACTGGCTGTCGCAGCACGGCGTGCGCTTCCGCGATGCGCCAACGTTCGCGGGGGGAACGCTCATCAACTGGCTCGTCGCCGGTCTCGCCATCGTCTGGTTCGCACCGAACACGCAGGAGATCATGGAGCGCTTCGATCCGGCCCTCGACTATCGCCCCGAAGCCCGCGCTTCCATGCCGTGGCTGCGCTGGCAGCCAACCACGCGTTGGGCTCTCGCGATGACGCTCGTGGCCTATTTCGGGCTGCTGTACATGTCGAGCGGCTTCAGCGAGTTCATCTACTTCCAGTTCTAAAGTGGAGGACGCCGTCTTCGCGCGCTATGGCCGCTGGCTGCTCGGCGGCACCGTGCTGCTCATGCTTCTGACGGCCGCCTTCACTCGCGTGATCGACCCGTTCCAGTACTTCGGCGCGCCGCGCATGGAAGGCTTCAACGCCGTCAAAAGCCGGCTGCGCTTTTTCGAGCGCGAGGTGAAGCCGGCCGTCCTGCGGCGCCTCCGCCCCGAATCCGTGATCATCGGCAGCTCGGTCGCCGCGATCGGCTTCGAGCCGCTACATCCCGCGCTCGCGCGGGGTGGAGCAGGGAAAAGCTACAACTTCGCATTCGCCGGGGCACCGTGGAAGGAAGCCTTCTGCGCCCTCGAATACGTGCTCGCCCACACCGATGCGAAGCGTATCGTCTTCGGCATGGTGCCCCAGTCGATGCCCGCCGAGGACTGCTCGCGCCTGCGCGCCGCGATGGATCAGACGCGTCTTGCCGAGGTGTTGGTGTCGCCGCAGGCGGTACAGCATTCGATCAAGACGTTGCGCAGCCAGGACCCGCGCGAGCCGCAGCGGCATACGCCGGAAGGCAGGTACCTGTTCTTCCGGGAAGACGCGCGCGTGGAGCACCGGGCAAGGGTGTTCTTCGAAGAATTCCTGCACGGTAAGGCCGGCTGCTCCGAAGAGCAACTGCGCCATTCCCTCGGGAAACCGGTGCCTACCCTCACGATCGACCCGGCGGAGCCGTTCGACACGAGCGGGCTTTCGCGCATCCTCGGCTGGATTTCCGGCCGGGACGTCCAGTTGAAGATCGTTCTGTATCCGCGGCATGTGATCGGTGCGGAAGCGGACTACCTGTGTGGTGGCGGGCCCCAGCGTTGGCTGGCGATGTATCACATTTCGCGATATCTCGAGACGCACGCTCCGCTGCCACCGGCATCGGTTGAAGTCTGGGACTTTCAGGGATACGGACCGCAGTTCACCGAACCCTTGAGCGGCGGCATCCTGACCTATTGGCAGGACCCGATCCACTTCAACCCGGAGCTCGGCGATCAGATGCTTGACGCGATGTTCGGCAGCGCCAGCCCCGGCGCGGACCCGGCGACGGCATTCGGATACCGGGTCAGTTCGGCTACACTTGCCGCCCGGTACCGGTGGTTGTCGGAGCAGCGAGCGCGCTATCTCGAGGCGCACCCCGAGACGTGGGAGGCGCTGATGCGCCTGCTCCCGCCGGAAATAAGGCGATCCTCGTCGCCAGCGCAGTAAAAGAAGAAGACTTGCACCGTGCTTTTCAATTCGCTCCAGTTCCTGCTCTTCTTCCCGATCGTCACGACAGGCTATTTCCTGCTGCCTCAGCGCTGGCGCTGGCTGTGGCTGCTGATCGCGAGCTGCTTCTTCTACATGGCCTTCGTGCCGATCTACATCCTGATCCTCGTCTTCACGATCGTCGTCGACTACTTCGCCGGCATCCTCATCGAGCGCTCCGCAGGGAGCCGAGCGACGACGCTATCTCATCGACGAGCATTGTCGTCACCTGCGCCGTGCTGTTCGTGTTCAAGTACTACAACTTCTTCGGCAGCAACGTGACCGGATCTGCGGACCAGTTCAACCTGAACTTCGCGGTCGATCCGCTCGCGCTGATCCTGCCGATCGGGCTTTCGTTCCACACCTTCCAGAGCCTGAGCTACGTCGTCGAGGTCTACCGCGGCAACCAGAAGGCCGAGCGGCACTTCGGGATCTACTCGCCTGTACGTGATGTTCTTTCCGCAGCTCGTCGCCGGTCCGATCGAGCGGCCGCAGAACCTGCTGCACCAGTTCCGCGAGCATCACGCGTTCGAGTATCAGCGAGTCGCCGACGGCCTCAAGCTGATGGCCTGGGGCCTCTTCAAGAAGGTCGTGATCGCCGACCGCCTCGCCGTCGTCGTCAACGCGGTCTACGCGCGACCCGACGGCACACACGGGCGCTGCCGCTGATCGCTCGCCACGGTCTTCTTCGCGTTCCAGATCTACTGCGACTTCTCCGGCTACTCCGACATCGCCATCGGCGCCGCGCAGGTCATGGGCTTCCGCCTGATGGAGAACTTCGACCGGCCCGTATCGCCTCGCGTCGATCGTCCGAGTTCTGGACGCCGCTGGCACATCTCGCTGTCGACCTGGTTCCGCGACTACGTCTACATTCCGCTCGGCGGCAACCGGGTCTCGGTCATGGTCGCCAGCATCTTCAACCTCCTGGTGACGTTTCTGCTCAGCGGCCTCTGGCACGGCGCGAACTGGACGTACGTGGTCTGGGGCGGCCTCAACGGGGTCATGATCGTCATCGGCAGCGCGACCCTGGCCTTCCGCGAGGCGATTGCACGAGCTCTCGGACTGCAGCGGTTGCCGTGGCTGCGCCATGGGCTGCAGGTCGCGATCACCTTCAGTCTATTCGTCCTCGGGGTGATCATCTTCCGGTCGACCTCGATGAGCGAGGCCTGGTACGTGATCACCCACCTTTTTGACGGTTTTCACTCCTGGTGGAACAAGGACTACTGGAAGCGGGCGCTGTCCTACCAGAGCATTGGCCTCGACGACAGCGAACTGCGGATTGCGTTCTTCTCGATTCTCGGCCTCGAGATCGCGCACGCCTTCCAGAGCCACGGCAGCATCCGCCACATGCTGGCCGGCCGTCACTGGGCGCTGCGCTGGACGCTGTATTTCCTGCTCGTATGGACCATCCTCGCCTACGGCATGTATACGCACGTGCAGCCCTTCATCTACTTCCAGTTCTAGCGATGCACGCGAGCTCCGATGTGACGAAGCTGCTGGGGCGGGTCGCGCTCCTTGCCGCGCTGGTGCTCGGGAGTCTCGGCGTCCTCTATTTCGGGCCGTTTCCCTACAAACACCAGCTCGCCATGCTGATCGACAAGCGCGTGATGCTGACTTCCAAGCCGGCGCCGCGACTGATCCTCGTCGGCGGCAGCAACCTCATGTTCGGCGTCGACAGTGCGCTGCTCCAGCAAACCCTCGGTCTCCGGGTCGTAAACATGGGTGTCTTCGGCGGCCTCGGCATCCTCGCGCCGCTCGAGGTGATCCTGCCTCAGGTTCGCCCGGGCGACACAGTGCTCATGGTTCCCGAGTACACGATCCTCTTCACGACCCTGATGCCGTTCGGAAAGGATTACTACCGCTGGTTCCTGGCCGTCGACCCGAAGGCGGCATGGCGGCTTTACTATTCCCAGCAGCCGACGCAAGCGCTGATGTCCGACTTCCTGCTCCTCATCCGCGACAAGATCGGGGCGCTGTTCGTGATCCCGTCAAAGGGTAACCATTCCCTCGCGGGGAACGGCTACATGCGCTACCTGCAGGTGGTCAACCGCTTCGGCGATGGCAGTGAGGAGATCGTTCCGGTACCCGCGGACCGGCTTGCCGCGCGCGACACGGCCTTCAGGCCGGACGCGTTCAAGCCCGAAGTGGTGGACCAACTCAACGCCGTCGCGGCTTCCATTCGCGCGCGGGGCGGGCGGGTGCTCCTAACGTTCGGTGTTTATCCGTACGCGGAATACGAGTTGAACCGCGAGCTGATCGGATCGACGGCCGAGCAGTTGCGCACCAGCGGGCAGTTCCAGGTCGTCGGCACGCCCCAAGATTTCCTGTTCCCCTACGAGGACTTCTCCGATTCGGTGAATCACCTGCGGGCACCGGCCCGGTCGGAACGTACGCGCAGGCTCGCCCGCCTGCTTGCCGAGGCGGGCGTGGAAAAGCGCGGCGGGGAGGGAGCAGATGCAGCGAACGCGGAAGCAGCGGTCCATTGACCGGTCGAGCGTCCCGGACGTGAATACGGAAAGGCCAAAGCGCTACGTGGCGATTGTGATTACCAGCCTCGTGCTGCTGCTGGGCGTGACGGCAACGTTCACGCGCGTCGTGGATCCGTTCTGGTACTTTCGCGACGTCGAAATCGATGGCTTCAACGCGATCAAGACCAAGTTCCGCCGCTTCGAGCGCAACGTGAAGCCTGCCGTGGTCGCGGCGGAGAAGCCGGAAGCCGTGATCCTGGGCAGCTCCTTCGCGGAGATCGGCTTCGATCCGCTGCATCCGGCGCTCACTCGCGACGGCGCCGCGGCCAGTTACAACTTCGCGCTCGCCGGGGCGCCTTGGCAAATGAACTTCTGCGCCCTCGAATACGTGCTCGCGGTGACGCCCGTGAAGCGCGTCGTGCTCGGCATTCACGCCCAGCCGCTGCCGGCGTTCGACTGCAGCGAGAGCATCGCCGACATGCGTGAGACGTCCTGGACCGCACTCCTGCTCTCTCCCAGCGCCCTCGGCGCCGCCATCGAGACCGTCGTGCATCAGGGCCGGGCCGAGCGGGGCAGCCACACCCGGGAGGGAATGTACTTCTACTCCCGCTACGATGCGGGGGTCGATCGGCGTTTCCAGCAGTTCTTCTCCTCGGTGCTGCACGACGCCAAGGGCTGCCGCTGGGACAACCTCGAACGCTCTCTCCACGATGGCACCGCGCCATTTCCCGTGCCCGAGGACGTCGCATTCGACACGGAGGGGCTTGCGCGCATCGTCGAGGCGGTTTCCGGCCGCGACGTGACCCTGCGCCTTGCGGTCTATCCGCGGCACGTGCTGAGCGTCGAAACCGACTACCTGTGCGGACGGGAGAAAGAGCGCTGGCGAGCCCTCTGGCATCTCGCCGGCTATCTCGAGGCGCATCGCCCCGCCCCGCCCGCCTCGGTGGAGATCTGGGACTTCCAGGGGTACAACAACTACATCACGGAGCCACTGACCTCGACTCTGATGACCTATTGGCAGGACCCGGAGCACTTCAACTTCGAGTTCGGCAACGTAATGCTCGACTGGATGTTCGGCGGTGTGCCGAATGCCGCCAGGATCTTGGGCGGGGTGGGATATCGGGTGACGACTGCTACGCTCGCTGAGCGCTACGCGTGGTTTGCCCGCGAGCGGATCGCCTATCTCGACGCGCACCCGGCAACGTGGCGGGAACTCGGGCGCCTGCTGCCGCCCGCGCTGGTCCCGGTGGGCGGGGAAGGCTGAACGGCGCCCGGGCCGGGATGCCAGGGGCGAATCGAGTTACTATACGATTCACCTTTCCGCGGCCACCGGGCCGGCCGTGGCTTTATCGGGCATGCAACTCTTCACCATCGGAGTCAACCATCACACCGCGCCGCTTTCCGTGCGCGAGCAGGTGGCTTTCCAGGGCGATGGCGTCGAACAGGCGCTGCGCGACCTCGTTGGCGGTCGGCCGGTGCACGAGGCTGCCATCGTGTCCACCTGCAACCGCACCGAGCTCTATTGCAACACCGATGAGCCGCGGGCGGCGATCGACTGGCTGGCGGAATATCACCGCCTGAGCGTTCCATCTCTGCAGCCTTACGTTTACGCCCTGCCGACCCAGAGCGCCGTCAAGCATGCCTTTCGGGTGGCGAGCGGCCTCGATTCGATGGTCATCGGCGAGACGCAGATCTTGGGTCAATTCAAGGAAGCAGCCAAGGCCGCGGAGCATGCGGGAACACTCGGCGTCCTGCTGCACAAGCTCTTCCAGCGCACCTTCTCGGTCGCGAAGGAGGTGCGCAGTCATACCGAGATCGGCGCCAGCTCGGTTTCCATGGCGTCCTGTGCGGTTCAGCTGGCGGAGCGCATCTATCCGTCGATCGCCGGCCAGAGCGTGCTTTTCATTGGCTCCGGCGAGATGATCGAACTTTGTGCCGCGCATTTCTGCGCCGAACATCCGCGCAAGGTTACCTTCGCCAACCGCACGACGGAGCGGGCTGCTGCGCTTGCACGGCGCTTCGACGCCGCGACCATTGCGCTCAACGATCTGGCCGAGCATTTGCCCGCCTACGACATCGTCGTTTCCTGTACGGCGAGCCCGCTCCCCATCATCGGGAAGGGGACGGTCGAGCGCGCCGTCAAGGCACGCCGCCATCGCCCGATCTTCATGGTCGACCTCGCCGTGCCGCGGGATATCGAGCCGGAGGTGGCCGAGCTCGACGACGTGTTCCTGTACACGGTCGACGATCTCGGGCGCGTGGCCCAGACAGGCGTGGACTCGCGCCAGGCGGCGGTTGCCGAAGCCGAGGCGATCATCGATCACAAGGTGCAGGACTTCCTGCACTGGCTGGAGAACCGCGAGGCCGTGCCCTCCATCCGCGCCCTCCGCGATCAGGCCGAGCGTGCGCGCCGTCACGAGATGGACCGGGCGGTGCGCCGCCTCGCCAGGGGGGAAGACCCCCAACAGGTCCTCGACCATCTCAGCCGCGCGCTCATGAACAAGCTCCTCCACGCTCCGACCCACGCCCTCGGCAGTGCTGAGGCCGAGGACCGCGCGCAGTTGCTCGCGCTGCTGTCGCGCCTCTATAACATCCACCGTCACGAATGAACGTCAGCCTTGCCGGAAAGCTTGAACAGCTTTCCCGGCGGCTCGCCGAACTCGACCGGTTGCTGTCGGCCGAAACGGCCACCGCCGACATGGACGCCTACCTCAGGCTCACCCGCGAGCATGCCGAGATCGCGCCCGTCGTCGCCCTGTACGAGGCGCGCCGCCGCGCCTTGGACGACGTGCATACCGCCCAAGAGATGGCAGCGGACCCCTCCATGCGCGAGTTCGCACAATCGGAGTTGCAGGAGGGACAGGCCAGGGTGGAGGGCATCGAGGCGGAGCTCCAGAAAGCTCTGTTGCCCAGAGACCCGAACGATGAGCGGAGCATCTTTCTGGAAGTCCGGGCGGGCACGGGGGGTGACGAGTCTGCCCTCTTCGCCGCTGATCTCTTCCGAATGTACTCGCGCTTTGCCGAACGCAGGCGCTGGCAGATCGAGGTGATCTCCCAGAGCCCGTCGGACCTCGGGGGTTACAAGGAGATCATCGCCAAGATCATCGGCACGGGAGCCTATTCCGAGCTCAAGTTCGAGTCGGGCGGTCACCGCGTTCAGCGCGTTCCGGTCACCGAGACTCAAGGCCGCATTCACACCTCGGCCTGCACCGTGGCAGTGATGCCGGAAGCTGACGAAGTGAGCGACGTCGTGATCAACCCCGCCGAGATCCGTATCGACACCTTTCGCGCGTCCGGCGCGGGCGGCCAGCACATCAACAAGACCGACTCGGCAGTGCGCGTCACGCACCTGCCCACGGGCATCGTCGTGGAGTGCCAGGACGACCGCTCGCAGCACAAGAACAAGGCGCAGGCGCTCTCCGTGCTCGCTGCCCGCATCAAGGACAGGAAGCTCCGGGAGCAAATGGCGCAGCAGGCGGCGACGAGGAAATCCCTGATCGGAAGCGGCGACCGCTCGGAACGCATCCGTACCTACAACTTTCCGCAGGGACGCGTCACCGATCACCGGATCAACCTCACCCTCTACAAGATCGATCAGATCATGGATGGGGATCTGGCCGAACTGATCGCCTCCCTGCTCTCCGAGCATCAGGCGGAGCAGCTCGCCGCAATGGCTGAGGAAGTGTGAGCGAGGGTGCGCGCGCGACGGCCGCGTCCTTGAGCCTGCCCGAGGAATCGATCGGCGCCGTGCTTGCCCGCGACGGCGGTCGGCTTGCCGCCAAACTCGGATTGCCGTTCGCGGAGGGCCATCGGGAGGCGTCGGGCCTGCTGGCGAAGGTGATGAACATTTCCCGTGCCGGGATCACGGCACGTCATCGGGAGCCGGTTCATCCCAACGCTCGATCGGGTTACAACGCACTCGTCGAGCGGCGCAGCCGGGGTGAGCCTTACGCCTATCTCGTCGGGACCCGGGAATTCTATGGCCTCGACTTTCTCGTCACCCCGGCGGTGATGATTCCGCGGCCGGAAACGGAGTTGCTACTGGAGGCGGCGCTGGAGCGCCTGCCGGCGGACGTTTCACGAAAGGTGCTCGACTTGGGCGCCGGGAGCGGCATCCTTGCGATCGCTCTTGCCAGACTGTGGCCGCTCGCACGGGTCACTGCCGTGGACGTAAGTACGCGTGCGATAGCCGTTGCCCGGACGAACGCAGCCCGGCTGGCCACCGGCAGGGTGCGCTTGGAGCAGGGCAGCTGGTATTCGCCGCTCGCGGGTGAACGGTTCGATCTCATCGTTTCCAACCCCCCTTACATTGCTCGCGGCGATCCCCATCTCGTCAGCGGTGGCCTTCGCTACGAGCCGCGCGCCGCGCTTGATGGAGGCGCGGACGGCCTCGACTGCATTCGAGAGATCGTGGATCAAGCACCCGCACACCTCCGTGGCGATGGCTGGCTGCTGCTTGAGCACGGATACGATCAGGCCGAGCAGTGCCGGGCCTTGCTTTCCGACGGCGGGTTTATCGAGACCTTTTCCGTTCGGGATTTGGCGGGAATCGAACGCGTGAGCGGTGGTCGAATAGAGTCACGTTGACTGCAGACGGTGCTCTCCACGTTGACTGCAGACGGTGCTCTCCGTACCATCCCCCCGCTACCGGTGATTAATATTCGCTGATTTCAAAGGAGTCGCCATGACTGTCCACGATGCGATCAAGACCCAGGTGACCACGCATCCGGTTGTTCTCTATATGAAAGGTACGCCCGACTTTCCCCAATGCGGGTTCAGCGCCGCGGCGGTTCAGATCCTTCGCGCGTGCGGGGTTCAGCAGTTCTTTTCCGTGAACGTTCTGGAAGACTCCGCGATTCGCCAGGGCATCAAGGAGTACGCCAACTGGCCGACCATTCCACAACTCTACGTGGGTGGCGAGTTCGTCGGCGGCTCGGACATCATGCGCGAGATGTTCGAGGATGGTGGACTGCAGAAGCTGGTGCGGGAAAAGGTTACAACCTAGGCGGCGTCGTTGGCCCTCGAACCGGTAGGGAGCGCGCTCCCACCGCCCTTCCTTCAAGGGGCTTGCGGTGCGTCCGCGTCGATACGCCTGCGGGCGCGTTCGATGGCGGCTTCCACCTGTCGCGGCGCAGTCCCCCCGATGTGGTTGCGACTGGCAACCGAGCCCTCCAGCGTAAGAACGTCGAAAACGTCTGCCTCGATGAGCGGCGAGAAGCTGCGTAAGTCTGCGAGGCTGAGCTCCGTCAGGTCGCGATTCCCTTCCAGCCCGAGCCGCACCGCCCGCGCGACGGCTTCGTGGGCATCTCTGAACGGCGCGCCTTTGCGCACGAGGTAGTCCGCGAGATCGGTCGCCGTCGCGTAGCCTTCCAGCGCCGCTGTGCGCATCTGCTCGGTGTTCACCTTGATCCCGCGCACCATGTCAGCGTAAATGCGCAAGGTCATGGCGAGCGTGTCGACCGTATCGAAGAGAGGTTCCTTGTCCTCCTGATTGTCCTTGTTGTAGGCGAGGGGTTGACCCTTCATCAGCATGAGCAAAGCCACCAGATGTCCAGTCACACGGCCCGTCTTTCCGCGCACCAGTTCCGGGACGTCGGGATTCTTCTTCTGGGGCATGATTGAGGAGCCGGTGCAGAAGCGGTCGGGCAGGTCGATGAAAGCGAAGCGCGGGCTCATCCAGAGAATCAGTTCCTCTGACAGACGCGACAGGTGCGTCATGATCAACGCTGCGGCAGCGACGAATTCGATGATGAAGTCCCGATCCGAGACCGCGTCCAGTGAGTTTTCGCATACGCCCTGGAAACCGAGTTCGCGCGCGACGCGCTCGCGGTCGATCGGGTGCGAGGTCCCCGCAAGCGCCGCCGCGCCCAGCGGCAGGTAATTCAGTCGCTTGCGGCAATCGGCAAGGCGGCCGCGATCCCGCTGGAGCATCTCCACGTAGGCTAGCAGGTGATGGCCGAAGGTCACCGGCTGGGCGACCTGCAAATGCGTGAAGCCAGGCATGATGCTGGCGGCGTGCGCGGCGGCAAGATCGAGCAGCGCACGCTCGAGATCCCTGAGCAGCCGCGCAATCGTGTCGATCGCCGCGCGCTCGAAAAGCCGAACGTCGGTCGCGACCTGATCATTCCTTGAACGCGCCGTGTGCAAGCGCTTGCCTGCGTCGCCGACCAGCTCGGTCAAACGGTGCTCGATATTGAGGTGCACATCCTCGTGGTGGAGGGACCAGCGGAAGGTGCCACTGCGGACCTCATCCAGGATGGTCCGCATTCCCCCCTCGATGGAGGCGAGATCGGCGCTGCCGAGAATCCCTCTTTCATGAAGCATTCGCGCATGGGCGAGTGAGCCCTCGATATCGAATTCCGCGAGTCGCTGGTCGAAGCTCACCGAGGCGGTGTAGCGCTTCGTCAATTCATCGACCGGCTCGGCGAAGCGCCCTGACCATGTCGCGGAGGTGGCGAGACCGTCAGACGAGGATTTGTCGGGCATCGGCTTTGCTTTAAGGGACAGACTTCACGCGGCGGGAAGTAGGAAAAAAATAAAAACTTCCCGAATAATCCTGCAGTTCCGCGTATCTCGAGGGTATGCCGAGTATAAATCAAAACGCCGACGCGGTGCTCCTGCCGAATTTCCGTAACCTCGGGGTGGTGCTGCGCCTGCTGGTCGTCGCGAACGCTATGGCGCTCGCCGCCGCAGTGCTCAAGGCACCGGGTGTGGAGACCATCGGGCGTCAGCTCGTGGAGATTTCGGCGCTCTTTCAACCGATTTTGCTTCTTTCCCTGATCGCGCTGATGGGGGTCAGTCCCTTGCTGCAGAAGGCCTCCTATTCAGCCGGAATCCTGCTGATCTTTGCCCTGGTTGGTGTCGTCACATTTGTGGTCTGCGTTTATGGCGAAAGCCTGATGGGGGAGGCAGGAGGGTTGGGGCGAGCCCTGGTTCTCGCCCTGGGTGCGGCAGCGTTCATCATGGGCTACTTCAATATGCGCAGCCGCCTCCTGTCGCCAGCGCTGACCATTGCGCGGCTGCAAGCCCTGCAGGCACGGATCCGACCGCATTTCCTCTTCAACAGCCTGAATGCGGTCCTGTCGCTGATCCGCTCTGAGCCGCGGAGGGCAGAGACCGCCCTCGAGGATCTCGCCGAACTGTTCCGGGTACTGATGCAGGACAACCGGCAGCTATCCCCGCTCACAAACGAAATCGCGCTCTGCAACCAATACCTTGATCTCGAACAGCTTCGATTGGGCGAGCGGCTGCGGCTGAACTGGCAGATCGAGAATATGCCGAGCGATGCCTTGGTTCCACCCCTCGTCCTCCAACCGCTCATCGAGAACGCGGTCTACCACGGCATTGAACCTGCTATCGAACCAGGCACTGTAGCCATAGACGTCTACCGGAAAGGCAAGGACCTGCACGCCGTGGTAAGCAACCCGCTTCGAAAACAGGGTCGTCACCACGTCGGCAATGGAATGGCGATTGCAAACATCCGGGAGCGCCTTGCACTTCACTTTGACGCCGAAGCCAGTCTCACGAATACCGTGACAGAGAGTACCTATCATGTCCACATCGTCATGCCATACGTCACTTCTGCAGCCCACTGAGGATCGCCCCGTGAAGATTGTCGATCAACAGCTGCGGGTCGTCATCGTCGATGACGAAGCTCCCGCCCGCAGCCGCCTGCGTGATCTTCTCGCCGACTGCTGCCAGAAGATGCCGCTCCAAGTAGTAGGAGAGGCCGCGGATGGCCGTACCGCCCTCGAACTGCTGAACAGCCAGCCGGCGGACGTGGTACTGCTCGATATCCGGATGCCCGAAATGGACGGTGTGGAATTCGCTGAACACCTGCGCAAGCTTCCCGATCCCCCCAACGTCATCTTCACGACCGCCTATGACGCTTACGCGATCAAGGCCTTTGAACTACATGCGGTCGATTATCTGGTCAAGCCGATCCGCCTGGGACGTTTGTTCGACGCGTTGAACCGCGTCCGTCAATTTACGCCGCTGCGTCTTGACATACTGCAGCAGATGAAGCCCGAGCCACGCTCGCACCTGTCCGTGCAGGAACGCGGCCGCGTACACCTGATTCCCTTGAAGGAGATCGTTTACCTGAAGGCCGAACTTAAGTATGTAACCATCCGCACGTCGCAACGGGAATACCTGATCGAGGAATCCCTGACCCGACTGGAGGAGGAATTCGCGGACCGGTTTCTGCGCATTCACCGCAACTGTCTGGTCGGCCGCCCCTTCGTTACGGGCTTCGAGCGGGTCACCAACGGAAACGGCGAAGGCCACTGGGTCGTCACCCTCGAGGGCATTGCGGAAACACTACCGGTATCGCGGCGCCAGCAGCATGTGGTCCGGGAATTTGCCGGCCACGCCTGATCGGTCAGGAAAGGGAACGAAAGCGCGGCGGCTTCGGGCCGTCGCGCTGTTTTCAGCGCCCTGCGCGGGAAATGCGCGGACCCGACGCGAGTCGATGGGCCCAACGAGTGGTTTCGGGCAGTCGATAGTGCGTAGTGCACGCGAGCACATAGCCAATTGCCGTTGGCAGACTTACCCGGTGGCCAATTGAGACGAACAGTGGCGCGACACCGGTCCGAGTCCGAAGGACCGCCCCAATTGTTTCTTCATGGTGCATGAGCGGAACCCATTTTCCCTTGGTGAGTGGTACCGCCTTGTGCGCCCCTATCAATCGGCTCTTTGCGACTCCGATCGAGGGAATTCCAGTCGCAAGTCCGACATGACTAGCGAAGCCACAGCGGCGGGGATGAGCGATACCTTGCCCGTCGCATAACAGAAGATGCGGGCGCGAGGTCAATGCACGGAGGGCGGCGAGCACCGCCGGGACCTCGCGAAACGACAGCAGTCCCGGGATGTAGGTAAATTGGACCGGCACGCAGGCAACCGCCTGATTCACCAACTCCAAAGCCGGGAAAGAAAGCACGGCGACCGCCGCGCGGGCCTGTCCGCCCTCGAATCCGACATCGAGTCCCGCAACCAATTCGACCGGGTCGAGGCGATCTTCTCGAACGACGTACTGCGCGAGTTCCCGTTGCAGCGAAACCGCCTCTTTCGGCGTGAGGTCCCATGAGTGGGCAAGCGGCAATGTGGCGTCACGCATCGAGATCATGGGAGCGAGCGGGTCCAATGGGAGTGTGGATCTGCCGTGCAAGCCCTGAAGGCCGCTGATAAACTTTCATTATTCGGTAACAGTGATAACAATATCCGCGGTGAGTTCTCCCCAAACCTCGTCCTCGCCGCTGCCAGCCGGCGGCCTCCCCGATTTGCCATGGCGGCTGGAAGAGATCGACTTCTCCATCCTGCAGCCGGAAAACGCACGGCACGACGATACGCTTTTTTTTCTTATCGTCACGTCGTCGTTCGTGGAAGCCGCATCCGATCTGTACACGCGCAATCTCAGCGCGTACTACGCTGGTGACCCGGAGGTCGAAGGCTGGCTGAAGGACCGTTGGGAGCAGGAGGAGATGCAGCATGGACGCGCGCTCCGCGCCTACATCCAGTCAGTGTGGCCGGAGTTCGACTGGGAGCGTGCGAATGCGGGTTTTTTCGAAGAGTACTCGGCCATGTGCACGGTCGACGAGTTCGAGCCGACCCGTGGTCTTGAGATGGCAGCGCGCTGCGTGGTGGAAACGGGCACATCTGCCCTCTACCGTGCGATCCACAACTACACCACCGAGCCGCTGCTGAAAGAACTGACATACCACATCAAGAGCGATGAGGTACGCCATTTCAGCTACTTCTATCACTACTTCCAAAGGTACCGGGAGACCGAGACGATGAGCCGCACCCGGATCGTCCGTGCAATCCTCAAGCGCATTGCAGAGGCGAAGAGCGAGGATTCGCTCGTCGCGTACAAGCATGCCTTTCAAGTTCGGTTTCCCGATATCGCCTTCGAAGAGCGCCACTTCCAGGAATACAACAAGAAGCTGAAAGACATCATGAAGCGGAATTTCCCGTTCGAGATGTCGGTTAAGATGCTTCTCAAGCCGGTCGATCTTCCGCACAGGATTCGCGCTCCGCTCACGAGGCTGCTCGTGCACGGCGCACGGAGCTTGATCTTCGGCTAGGCAATCCCTTCGCGGCGCCGCGATCCGGGCGGCGCATCAGCATGGTCGCAGGATGCAGCGACGTGGCGGGGTCGCTAACCGCTGTTTCTCAGACCCGAAGCGATGCCATTGATGGTGAGCAGAATCGCACGCTTGACCTTGTCATCCTGATCGCCCGATCTAAACCGCTGCAGCAGCCCGAGCTGGAGGTGATTGAGGGGGTCGATGTAGGGCTGACGATTGCGGAAGCCCCGGGCGAGCGACGGATTCGAGTACAACAGCTGTCTTTGGCCGGTGATGGCGCAGAGCTGCTCCACGGTCCGCTGCCATTCGCGGAAGATGCGGGTGAAGATGCGCTCGGACAGTGTGTCGTCGGTGACGAGCTCGGCGTAGCGTGACGCGATTCTCATGTCGCTTTTCGCGAGCACCATGTCCATGTTGGACAGCATCGCCTGAAAGAACGGCCAGACGCGGAACATCTCCTGTAGCGTCCGCAGACCGGGGTCGCCTTCCCGTGTGCGGAAGCCATCGACGGCAGTCCCGAATCCGTACCATCCAGGCAGCATGATGCGCGCCTGTGACCAGCTGAAGACCCAGGGAATGGCCCGCAGGTCCTCGATGCGATCCGACGCCTTGCGCGACGCTGGACGGCTGCCGATGTGCAGATCCGCGATCTCGGTGATCGGCGTAGCCTGACGAAAGAATGCGACGAAGTCGGGCGTGTCGTACACGAGATGGCGATACGCCGTATAGGCGCTCCCCGACATTTCCTCCATAACGCGGTAATACGCATCGAGATCGTGATCAGGGTGCGCGCGAGGAATCATCGTCGCCTCGATCGTGGCTGCGACGAGCGTTTCCAGATTGCGGCGTCCTATGTCGGGATCGGAGTACTTGCTCGCGATCACTTCGCCTTGTTCGGTGATGCGGATCTGTCCGTTCACGCTACCGGGCGGCTGCGCGAGGATACCCTGGTAGCTGGGTCCACCGCCGCGCCCGACGGTGCCGCCACGACCGTGAAAGAGGCGCAGCTCGACACCGTGCTTGCGGAAAACCTTGACCAGCTCGACCTCGGCCTTGTGCAGCTCCCAGTTCGCGGTAAGGTAGCCGCCGTCCTTGTTGCTGTCGGAGTAGCCGAGCATCACCTCCTGAGTATTGCCGCGGCTCGCGAGGAGCCGGCGATAGCCGGGCAGGCTGAAAAGGCGGTCCATGGTCGGACCGCATGCGCGCAGGTCGGCAATGGTCTCGAAGAGCGGGACGATGTTCAGGGCGAGGTGCGGCTCGGGGTGCGCTTGCAGCAACCCGACCTCTTTCAGCAGCAAGGCGACTTCGAGCAGATCACTCACGCCATCGGCTTTCGAGATCACGTAATTGGGCAACGCGTCCGCCCCATAGCTGCGATGGATCTCGGCGGCGACATCGAAGATGGCGAGTTCCTTCTGCGTCGCCTCGCTGTATTCGATGAACGGTGAGCGCAATGGTCGTGGCGTCGCGATCTCGCGCAGCAGTTCATCGATCCGCTGCTCCTCGTCGAGCTCTCCGTAGCGCATGACGCTCGAGCGCGCGAAGAGCTCCACAACGACGGCCTCGTGCACCCCCGAGTGCTGCCGCATGTCGAGCGTGGCGAGGTGGAACCCGAACACGTCCACCGCGCGAAGCAGGGTTCGCAGGCGGCCGTTCGCGATGCGGCTGGCGCTGTGATTGCGCAAGGAGGCGGCGATGACATCCAGATCCCTTATGAACTCCACGGGTTCCGCGTAGGGGGTTGCATCCCCGACGGGCTTGGGGTCCGGCGTGAACTGGACCAACTCATAAGCCGTGGCGGCAAGACGCGCGTAGATCCCGGTGAGCGCCTTCCGATAGGGCTCGTCTGCACGATGGTCCGAGGTGTCGGGCGATTCGGCGGCGAGTTGTTCGACCTCTGGGCTCACGGTCACGAGCCGCCGCGACATGCTCAGCTCCGCCCCGAGGGCATGGGTCTGCCGCAGGTAATAGTCGAAGGCCACCGTCGCGTGGCGCTTCATCGCATGGCGCGTCACTTCATGGGTGACGTAGGGATTGCCGTCGCGATCTCCTCCGATCCAGCTTCCCATCCGCAGCACGGACGGCATGGCTGGCGGAGCCGTGGACCACGCCGTCGCGAGCTGATCCTCGAGTTCGGCGTACAAGCGCGGAATCTCCCGCAGGAAGGTGTCCTCGTAATAGGCAAGGCCGTTCTCGATTTCGTCGGCAACCGTGAGTCGCACGGAGCGCAGCACCCGCGTCTGCCAGAGGGACAGCACGTTGCGGCGGATTGCATCCTCGTTTCTCGCCTGCTCCTCAGGGGTCAGTTGTACGCGGTCGCGCTCCAAGAGCAACCGCGCGAGCTCGCGCTGGCGGTTGAGGACGGCACGGCGCTGAACTTCGGTGGGATGCGCGGTGAGTACCGGCGTGATCACCGCCGTCTCGAAAAATTTCTGCACGTCATCGACGCTGAAGCCAGCCTCGGTCGCACGGCGCAGCGCCAGAGCAAGCGAGCCTTCCTGCGGCGGGCAATCCGCCCTCTGCTCGATGCGGCGACGGCGGTTGTGGTGAAGATCCTCGGCAATGTTTGCGAGCTGCGAAAACAGCGTGAACGCACGGGCGACCTCGATGATCTGCGCGTGGGAAAGCCCCGAAAGCATCGTCTCCAGCTCACGCTTTGCGGACGGTTCCCGGTCGCGCCGAAACCGGATCGCCGTCTGCCGGATGCCCTCGATGAGCGCGAAAGCGTTCTCGCCATGCTGCTCGCGCAGCGTGTCACCCAGCACGCGGCCGAGCAGGCGGATGTCCTCGCGCAGCGGGGCGTCTTTGTCGGATTCCGCCACGGCGGCTACCGGGCTGGCAGCGCTGATCTGGTCATTCATTCTGGCTCCCCATGGGCCGAGGACCTGCATCTTCGGATGGCGGTCGTCGACGCGAAGACGTTGACGCATTGGTGTCCGGCGTTGACGCGTGAGCGGCCCTCAGGGCCTTCGGACACCTCGAAGAAGGGGCACATGCTAGAATCGCCGCAGTCATTGCGGCGTTCCTCGCGCCCCAGAGTGGCTCTTCAGACAACAGAGAGAAGTGGTTTGAGCAGCAGCCCACCCGGAATCGGACACGCTCCGCGGCGCATCGTCATCGCCACCCGGGAGAGCCCCCTTGCACTTTGGCAGGCACGCCATGTTCAGGAGAACCTGAGGCGATTATACCCAGAAAGCGAGATCGCCCTTCTCGGAATGACCACAGAAGGAGACCGCGAGCTGGATACTTCGCTCGCAAAGATCGGCGGTAAGGGTCTCTTCGTGAAGGAGCTCGAAACCGCACTGGAAACCGGCGTGGCGGACATTGCCGTGCATTCGATGAAGGACGTGCCGATGACGCTCGCTCCGGGCTTCACCATCGCCGCCGTCAGTGAACGCGAAGACCCGCGCGACGCGCTCGTCTCCGCTCGATGCGTCCGCCTCTCGGCCCTCGCGGCACGGGCGGTGGTCGGCACTTCCAGTCTGCGGCGCGAAAGTCAGATCCGGGCGCGCTATCCGGCCCTCGACGTGGCGCCGCTTCGTGGCAACGTGCAGACGCGCCTGCGCAAGCTTGACGAAGGGCAGTTCGACGCCATCATTCTCGCGGCTGCCGGTCTCAAGCGCCTCGGACTCCAGCATCGCATCGCCGGCCTGATTCCAGTCGACGAGAGCATTCCAGCGGTGGGGCAGGGAGCGCTGGGTATCGAGTGTCGAGAGGATCGTCAGGATATGGTGGCGGCGGTCGCTCCGCTGAACGACGATGCAACGGAGCGGTGCGTGCGCGCCGAACGAACCATGAGCCGTGCGCTAGCCGGCAGTTGCAACGTTCCCATCGGCGGGTTCGCCCGTCTTGAGGCGGGACGCATTCACATGACCGGCTTCGTCGCGCAACCCGACGGGAGCAGATATTTATCCGCGCGTGCGGATGGCGGCGTGGATGCTCCTGAGCGGCTTGGCGAAGCGGTCGCCCGTGAGCTCTACCGGCGCGGAGCCGCCGAGATTCTTGCGCGCCTTGCGAACGCATGATGGAACCGTGCACAGGCGCACTCGCCGAGCATGGGCTCGAAGGGCGCACGATCCTGGTGACGCGACCCGAGCAGCAAGCGCGCGCGCTTTCGGACCTCATTCGGGACGCGGGCGGAATCCCTGTGGTGTTTCCCGCGCTCGCGATTCTCGACGTGCCGGATCAGGGGCCGCTGCGGTCCCTCGTTCGCCGTCTTGCGGACTTCGACCTTGCAATTTTCATCAGCCCGAATGCAGTGATGAAGGCGATGAGCCTGATCGCAGGCCAGGGCGGTTTGCCTCCGGCGCTGCGCGTTGCGACTATTGGTGCCGGCTCGGCGCGGGAACTGGAGCGCTATGGGGCGAAGCACGTCCTTGTGCCCAGTGAAAGCTTCGACAGCGAAGCGCTGCTCGACCTGCAGGAGATGCAGGACGTGGCGGGGAAACGTGTGGTGATATTTCGCGGCGAAGGAGGGCGCGAGGTGCTGCACGATGCGCTGGTCGCGCGCGGCGCGATCGTCGAATACGCGCAATGCTATCGGCGTTCGAAGCCCGGCGGCGACACCGCTGCGCTCGCTGCGATGTGGGCTCGCAACGAGTTGTCCGGCGTCGTCGTCACGAGCAGCGAGGGATTGCGCAACCTCTACGACATGATCGGCGATTCGGCACGGCTGCACCTGGTTAGCACGCCGCTCTTCGTCCCGCATCCGCGCATCGCTGAAACTGGCCGTGATCTCGGCATCGCGCGGATCGTGGTGACCGACCCCGGCGACGCCGGGGTCGTGCGCAGCATGATCGACTGGTGGCGTACGCGCCACTTCCCGAACGCCGATGGTTGACAAGGCAATGGAAGAGCCGGCACCACAGCCCCAGCCACCGGTTACCACGCCAGGTGAAGCAGCGTTGCCGGTCAATCAGCGCGTGGGGCGTTCTCCCTACAGCGCGGTCGCCCTCACCCTGGCAGCGCTCGCGCTGGCACTCCTCGCGTGGCATTGGCTCGACGCTCGCAGTGAGCAGCAGTCCCTGCGTCAGGAGCTCGCGCGGCGTCTTTCCCAGATGGAGGCGCAGAACCGCGAAGCGCGCGTGATCGCCGCGCAGGCCCAGGACGGCGCACGTGACCTCCAGGTGAAGATCGGTGTGCTCGACGACAATCTGACCCGATCCCAGAACCAGCAGGTCGCCCTCGAAGCGCTATACCAGGAGCTTTCACGGAGCCGCGACGACTGGTCGCTGGCGGAGATCGAACAGATTCTGCTCATCGCATCTCAGCAACTGCAGCTTGCCGCCGACGTGCGCTCGGCGCTGATCGCGCTTCACACAGCGGACAACCGCCTGCAGCGTGCCGACAAGCCGCAGCTCATTCCTTTGCGCAAGGTCATCGCCAAGGATATCGAACGCCTCAAGGCTGTGCCTTACGTGGATACCGTCGGCATCAGCGTCAAGCTCGATACCATTCTTGCCCAGGTCGACGGACTGCCGCTCGCAATGGAAGTGCGTCCGGCTGAACACACCACCGCTCCCGAATTACCGCCCGACGAATCGGCGTGGCGGCGCGTGCTGCGCGAAGCGTGGACCGACTTCAAGCAGATGGTTCGCCTGCAGAAGCTCGACAAGCGCGAGGTGCCCCTCCTCGCGCCGGAGCAGGCGTACTTCGCGCGCGAGAATCTGAAGCTGCGCCTTCTCTCTGCGCGGATCGCCCTGCTGCAAAGGGACCAGGGAACCTATCGCGCCGATATCAAGGCGGCGCGAGACTGGCTGAACCGCTACTTCGACACCCGGAGCGCGGCGGTGACCAACGTGCTCGCGACCTTGCGCGAGCTCGCAGAAAGTCCCGTGAACATCGAACTGCCCGATATCGCGGAGAGCCTGGAAGCCGTGCGCAACTTCAAGCTCGCGCGGCGCGAGGGCGTCAAGGAGGCGGCAGAGGCTCCGGCGCCCTCTGCCCCGCGTCGGGGGAGCCGGAGCCGATGAAGGCACTGCTCTGGCTGCTGGCGCTGGCTGCGCTGGCGGTCGGCCTGACCGTGGCCTCCCGTTACTCGAGCGGCTACGTGCTCGTCGTCGTGCCGCCGTATCGGGCGGAGATTTCGATCAATCTGCTGGTGCTGCTGCTGATCGCAGGTTACCTGCTCTTCTACCTGATCACGCGGTTCGTCGCGGCGGCGGTGCGGATGCCGGAACAGGTGCGGGAGTACCGTGAGCAGCGTCGCCAGGAGCGGGGGCGGCGCGCGCTGAACGAAGCGGTCGGCGCGCTCTTCGTCGGCCGTTTCGCGCGGGCGGAGAAGTCGGCGGTCGAGGCCTACCAGCTCGGAGAGTCGCCGACGCTTTCCGCAGTGGTGGCAGCGCGCGCCGCCCACGAGCTGCGGGCGTTCGACAAACGCGACGACTATCTCGCGCACGCAGCCGAAGCGAAGTCGGGCGACCGCGATCTGGCTCTCGTCGCGCGCGCCGAGCTCCTCGCCGAGCAGCAGCGCTTCGACGAGGGGCTCGAATCCCTGCGCGGCGTGCAGCACCGGCATCCGGCGGTGCTCAAGCTCGAGCTGAAACTGCAGCAGCGACTGAAGAACTGGGACCGGGTGCTGCAGCTTGCATCGAGTCTCGGCAAGCGCGGTGCGTTCGATGCGCTGCGCGTTCAGCAGATCAGCCGCAATGCCCACATCGAGAATCTGCGCCGGCGCACGCTGGACGCTTCGGCGCTCCGGGACTACTGGCAGAAGATGCCGGAAGAGGAGCGCAAGGACACCAAGATCGCTTCCGTCGGCGCACAGGCGTTCATCGCGCTGGGAGCGTGCCACGATGCACATCAGATCGTCGAGGAAAGTCTCGCGGAGAGCTGGGACAGCGACCTCGTCGCCCTGTACGGCGAATGCCTGGGGAGCGATGTGCACAACCAGATCGAACGGGCGGAGAAATGGCTGCCCGACCATTCCGGAGATGCCATCCTGCTGCTTACGCTGGGGCGCCTCTGCGCGCGGCAGGGGCTGTGGGGAAAGGCGGAAAGCTACCTGGAAGCGAGCCTCTCCGTGGAGCAGAGCTATTCGGCTTACCTCGCCCTGGCGGATCTCAAGGAAAAACGCGGCCAGCATCAGGCCGCTGCGGAACACTACCGCAACGGACTGAACCTCGTGCTGTCCCAGGTCAAGTCGAACACCGGTGGTCGCCGGCGTACCGTGGTGTAACGGAACGAAGCGTCAGGACTGGCCGGTACTCTTCTTCGAGGCGTCGATCGCGGTGGTGAACGCATCGGACAAGAACTCGTCTTCCGGCAGGGCGCATCGCGATGTGAAGTCCCGGTGCGCCGCTTCTACCATCACCGGAGCGCCGCAGGCGTAAACCTGGTACCAGGAGAGGTTCGGATGGTCGGCCATGACCGCCTCGTGGACCAATCCAGTGCGACCCTCCCATGCGTCCTCGGGACGTGCTTCGGAAAGCACTGGCACATAGCTGAAATTCGGATGCTCGTCCGCCCACCCGCGGGCGAGGGCATCGAGGTAGAGATCCGGCCGGGTACGGACGC
Source organism: uncultured beta proteobacterium (assembly GCA_963747225.1). Classification (GTDB taxonomy): domain Bacteria; phylum Pseudomonadota; class Gammaproteobacteria; order Burkholderiales; family JAEUMW01; genus JAEUMW01. The sequence goes on from CAVVES010000018.1 coordinate 263,455, forward strand.
CCCAGTAGAGCTTCATCGTGCGGTCGATGTGCCGGTGGAACGCGTGTTCGACGATGCTCTTGATCGGCGCAAAGCCGGTGCCACTCGCAAGAAAGATGATCGGTTTCGAGCTGTCTTCGCGCAGGAAAAACGTGCCGAACGGTCCCTGGAAGCGCAGGATCTCCCGCTCCTTCATCTGGTTGAACACGTACGCGGTGAAGGACCCGCCCGGGTAGTGCCGCAGATGCAACTGCAGGTGCTCGTCGTCGTGAGGAGCGTTCGCCATCGAAAAGGCGCGCCGCTTGCCGTCCTTCAGCAAGATCTCGATGTACTGACCGGCAAGAAACTGCAGGCGCTCATTCGCCGGCAGCCGCAAGTGCATGGCGATGACGTCGGGTGCGAGCCGTTCCAGCTGCTGCACCCGGCAGGGCAGCATCTTGATCGGAATGTCACGGACCGCACCGATTTCGCGCGCTTCGATGACGAGATCAGACAGCGGCTTGGCCTGGCAGAAAAGTGCGTAGCCCGCCTCACGGTCGGCATCGCTCAGCGCCGTCGACTGGTAGCGTCCGAAGTCGACTTTTCCATCGAGCACGCGTCCCTTGCATGTTCCGCATGCACCGTCCCGGCATCCGTACGGCAACGGAAAACTCTGGCGCAACGCCGCCGTGAGCACGGTTTCGTCGGGTTCCACGTCGAACGCGTGGTCACTGGGTTTGATGATGACACGGCAGGTCATGGGGGTCGTTTCTCCACTCGCGCCCGGGCAGGGTTGCCGGAGACCATCGGATCTCCCGTACACTTTGGCCCATGCGGAGACTGCTGATCGTGGGCTGTGGGGACATCGCGCTGCGGGCGGCTCCGCTTCTCTCCCGACGCTATCGCCTTTACGGCCTGGCGCGTACCACGGAGCGCAATTCCACGTTGCGCGCCCATCACATTACCCCTGTCCCGGGTGACCTCGACGATCGCCGCAGCCTGCGCCGCATTGCCGGGTTGGCGCACGCGGTTCTTCACCTCGCTCCCCCGGCAGCGGACAGCCCTCGCGACCGTCGGACCAAACGCTTGCTTGCGGCCCTTGGAAGGGGGCGAAGTTTACCACGCCGCCTCCTCTACATCAGTACCACGGGGGTCTATGGAGACTGCGCCGGGGCGCGGGTGCCGGAGACGCGGCGCGTCAATCCGCGCACCGATCGTGCGCGCCGGCGGGTCGATGCGGAACGCCTGCTCCGCGCCTTTCAGCGTCGGACCGGGGTGACGGTTCCGGTCCTGCGGGTGCCCGGGATCTATGCGCGCGAGCGGCTCCCGCTCGCGCGGCTGGGGGCGGGGACGCCGGCCCTCGACCGCGATCACGACGGCTTTTCGAACCATATCCATGCGGACGATCTGGCGGCGATCTGCGCCGCCGCGCTGCGCAAGGGACGACCGGGGCGTGTCTACCATGCGGTCGACGAGAGCGAGCTGCGCATGGGCGAATACTTCAACGCGGTCGCCGACGCGTTTGACCTTCCACACCCGCCGCGTGTGACCTGGGAGGAAGCTCGAGCGAGCCTCCCGACCGAACTGCTTTCGTTCATGGCCGAGTCGCGCAGGCTGACGCGCGCGCGTTTGCGCAAGGAACTCGGGGTGCAGCTTCGCTATCCCACGGTGGAAGCCGCGCTCGCTGAATGGCGCCCGACCGACGCTGCGCAAGGCGGGGGGAGCGACGAATGCCGGTAGAATCCGCTGTTTTTCGATTTCAGCCATGGATGCCATCCTGATCTTCACCAACCTGCCGGACCGGGACAGCGCGCTCGGCCTTGCCCGGGAACTCATCGCGGCGCGCGTTGCGGCGTGCGTGAACGTGCTCGGTGGCTGCACTTCGGTTTATCGCTGGAAAGGCGAGACGGAAACGGCCGACGAGGTGCCCCTCCTGATCAAGACGCGCGCGTCCCTCTATGCCGCGGTCGAGCGAATGATCAGGGAACGTCATCCCTACGAGCTTCCCGAGATCATCGCGGTCCCCCTCGGCAACGGATTGCCGGCCTACCTGGACTGGCTGCAGGCCGAGACCACGGACTTGCCGGCGTAGATCACCTGCCTCGCTCCGAATGCGTCTTCCCCGCCTCTTTCTGCTCCTCATTCTGCTCTCCTGCGCGTTTGCCGCAAACGCGCAGGTTCAGACGACTCCTCTGCCCACGCGTGCCGCCACCGATCGCTCCGTCGATGGAAAGGACATGCTTCCATCGTTCGGTGCGCGCGGCCAGTCACAGAACGACTTCCTACCTCCGGATCAGGCGTTTCGAGTCGAGGCGACGCTGCGCGACCCAACGTCGGCCATTGTTCGCTTCACGCCGGCGGAAGGCTACTACCTGTACAAGGACAAGCTGGCGTTCCGGGTCGACACTCCCACGAGTCTGCATGCCGGCGCGGTCGAACTGCCTGCGGCGGAGTCCAAGAACGACCCCACTTTCGGGCCGACCGCGGTGTATCACGTACCCTTCGACGCCGTCGTTCCCCTCGTCCACGATCGGGACGGCATCCACAGCGCCCTGCTTTCTGTGGACTATCAGGGCTGCGCGGATCAGGGTCTTTGCTACGTGCCGATGTCGAAGACTTTCAACCTCGATCTGAAGAAGGTCGCTGCGGTCGCGGTCGCACCGGCCTACGTCGAGGCGGCCGACCGTGCGGAGGACAGCCGCATCGCAAGCGCGCTCAGGAGCGGAGGACTCTGGGCAGCGATCGCGGCGTTCCTGGGATTCGGGTTGCTTCTCGCATTCACGCCCTGCGTGTTTCCGCTGATCCCCATTCTGTCCGGCATCATCGCCGGGCAGGACCATGCGAAGCTCAACCACGCGCGCGGCTTCACGCTCGCGCTTGCCTATGTGCTCGGCATGGCGCTTACCTACGCCGCCGCCGGGGTGGCCGCCGGCCTGTCGGGCGCGATGCTGTCGGCTGCGTTTCAGAACCCCTGGGTGATCGGGACCTTCGCGGCGATCTTCGTCGGACTCGCACTCTCCATGTTCGGCTTTTACGAGCTTCAGCTGCCCACCTTCCTTCAGAGCAAGCTCGCCGCAGAGGCAAACCGCCTGCACGGCGGTCACTTTACGAGCGTGTTCACCATGGGCGCAGTGTCCGCGCTGATCGTCGGGCCGTGCGTTGCGCCGCCGCTCGCGGGGGCACTGCTCTACATTTCCCAGACCCGCGATGTGGTGCACGGCGGCGTTGCGCTCTTTTTCATGGGCTTGGGAATGGGACTGCCGCTGCTCCTCATCGGAGCCACCGGCGGCGCCGTGCTGCCCAAGTCCGGCCCCTGGATGGAATCGGTGAAGCAGGTGTTCGGGGTCGTGATGGTCGGGATGGCGATCTGGCTGATCTCGCCACTCATTCCTGCAGCGGTTCAGCTTCTCCTCTGGTCGGCGCTGCTGATCTGCTCGGCGATTTACCTGCATGCGCTCGATCCGCTGCCTCATGGGGCGTCCGGGTTCCGCAAGCTGTGGAAGGGCGTCGGAGTGATCGCACTCCTAATCGGCGTTTCGCTCTTGATTGGTGCGCTTTCCGGAGGGCGAGATGTTCTGCAGCCCCTCTCGGGCTTGCGCGCGGCAGGTGACGGGGCAAGCAGCAACGGCTTGCAGTTCGAGCGTGTGCGCAGCGTCGGCGCTCTGGAGGCGCGCCTCGCGCAGGCTCGCGGGCGGCCGGTGCTGCTCGATTTCTACGCGGATTGGTGCGTGTCCTGCAAGGAGATGGATCACTTCACGTTCAGCGATCAGCGCGTGCGTGCGAGGCTCGACGAATTCGTTCTCCTCCAGGTCGATGTCACGCACAACACCGCCGAAGACAAAGCGCTCCTGCAGCGGTTCAACCTTTTCGGTCCGCCCGGCTACATCTTCTTCGCGCCGTCCGGGGAAGAGCGGACGAGTCTGCGGGTGACGGGCTTCAAGCCAGCTGACGAATTCCTCAGCATTCTCGCTCGGGCGAGCGCCTGATGGACGCACGGGCCCGGCAGCTCGCGCTCGCCGCGTTGATAGCGGTCGTCGCTGCCGGAGTCGGATTCGCGATCCATGCGTGGTATTTCGGTCGGTCCGCGCAGACTTCCGGCGGCGGAAGCGGCGATGCGCTTCAGGCAACGCTGAAGGACCTTTCGGGGACGCCGCAACGGCTCGATCAGTGGCGCGGAAAGGTTGTTCTCGTGAACTTCTGGGCGACCTGGTGCGAGCCGTGCCGGAAGGAGATACCAGAATTCGTCCGAATCCAGGAAAAGTACGGCCAGCGTGGGGTCCAGTTCGTGGGGGTTGCCGTCGATGACGCAGCCAAGGTCGCGAGCTTCGTCGAGGAATTCCACATTAACTATCCCGTGGTGATTGGCGGGCTCGAAGCGCTCGAACTCTCGCGTCGACTCGGCAACCGCTCGGGCGGGCTGCCGTTCACGGTGATTTTCGACCGCGCCGGAACACCGGTGAAGACTGAACTTGGCGCGATCGACGAAGCAAAGCTGGTCGGCGAGATCGAGAAAATGCTGTGACGGAGGCGGGTCGATCGCAACGCTGCGCCTGTGAATATAAATTGCGTTAATTTCGGCGAATGGCCGCCAAACGCTGGACACAATGGCGCGAACTGCGGCAAACTCCACGGATGAGCGCGCCGACTCCGCAAGCAATTCTCGTCCTGCACGGCCCGAATCTGAATCTCCTTGGCACCCGCGAACCCGGACACTACGGCCGCACGACGCTCGAGCAGATCGATGCGGCTGTGGCGCACCGGGCGCAGAGCGCCGGCGTACGACTTGACACCTTCCAGAGCAATTCGGAGGCGGCGCTGATCGAGCGGGTGCACGAAGCCGCGCGCACGGGAACGGACTTCATCATCATCAACCCGGCCGCGTTTACGCATACGAGCGTCGCGTTGCGGGATGCCCTCGCGGCGGTCGGCGTGCCGTTCATTGAGGTCCACCTCTCGAACATCTTTTCGCGCGAATCGTTCCGCCATCATTCCTACTTCAGCGATCTCGCGGTTGGCACGATCACCGGGCTCGGGGCTCGGGGATACGAGCTCGCCCTGGAATTCGCACTCGGCTATCGCAGGGGAGGCTGAGCATGGATTTACGAAAACTCAAGAAGTTGATCGACCTCGTGGAACAGTCGGGGATCGCCGAGCTGGAGATCACCGAGGGGGAAGAGCGTGTGCGGATTGCGCGCGTGGGCGCCCAGGCTCAGGTGGTAGCTGCCGCACCGACGGCCGTGACTGCGGCCCCGAGCGGGACGGCCGCGCGGCCGTCGGAAGCGGCGGCGGAAGGCGCGGGAGAACCGGCCGTGCCCGAGGGTCACGTGGTCAAATCCCCCATGGTGGGCACCCTGTACCGGGCCGCCTCGCCCGGCGCACCCAGTTTCGTCGAGGTCGGGTCTCAGGTGAAGGAGGGGGACACCCTTTGCATCATTGAAGCGATGAAGCTCCTCAACGAGATCGAATCGGACAAGACTGGCGTCGTCAAGGCGATCCTCGTCGATAATGGCCAGCCCGTCGAGTTCGGTGAACCTCTCTTCGTCATCGCCTGAGACGGATCGATCGCCCGGGGCTAGTCCTTCACTTCTCCCTCGCCCATGTTCGAGAAGATACTGATTGCCAACCGCGGAGAAATCGCGCTTCGCATCCAGCGCGCCTGCCGCGAGCTCGGGATCCGGACCGTAGTCGTGCATTCCGAGGCAGACAGGGAGGCGAAGTACGTGCGCCTTGCCGATGAGTCCGTCTGCATCGGACCCCCGCGATCGAGCGAGAGCTATCTAAACATTCCCGCGATCATCAGCGCCGCGGAAGTGACGGACGCCGAGGCCATCCATCCCGGCTACGGGTTCCTCTCGGAAAACGCGGACTTTGCCGAAAAGGTGGAGAAGAGCGGCTTCGTATTCATCGGACCACGCCCCGAGACCATCCGCCTCATGGGCGACAAGGTGAGTGCCAAGCAGGCCATGAGGCGCGCGGGCGTGCCGTGCGTGCCCGGGGGAGAGGGCGCGCTCCCCGAAACCCCAGCGGAGATCGTGAAGCTCGCGCGCACGATCGGCTATCCGGTCATCATCAAGGCGGCGGGCGGCGGTGGTGGTCGCGGCATGCGCGTGGTGCACACCGAGGCGGCGCTTCTGAATGCGGTAGCGACGACCAAGGCCGAAGCCCAAGGCGCGTTCGGCAATTCCATGGTGTATCTGGAGAAGTATCTCGAACATCCCCGTCACGTCGAGATCCAGGTGCTCGCCGACGAGCATCGTAACGCGATTCACATCGGCGACCGGGATTGCTCCATGCAGCGGCGCCACCAGAAGATCATCGAGGAGGCGCCGGCGCCCCTCATTCCGCCGCGCGAAAGGGCAAGGATTGGCGAGCGCTGTGCGGAGGCCTGCCGCAAGATCAACTACCGCGGGGCCGGCACCTTCGAGTTCCTGTTCGAGGACGGCGAGTTCTATTTCATCGAGATGAACACCCGCGTGCAGGTCGAGCACCCGGTGACCGAGATGATCACGGGCATCGACATCGTGCAGGAGCAGATACGCATCGCAGCGGGCGAGCGCCTGAAGGTGAAGCAGCGGGACGTCATCTTTCGGGGTCACTCCATCGAATGTCGCATCAACGCCGAGGACCCTTACAAGTTCACGCCATCGCCGGGCCGGATCCTTTCCTATCATCCCCCGGGCGGCCCGGGCATCCGCGTGGACACCCACATCTACGCCAATTACACCGTGCCGTCCTACTACGATTCCCTGATCGGCAAGCTGATCGCCTACGGCGAGACGCGGGAGCAGGCCATCGCGCGGATGCGCGTCGCGCTCTCCGAGATGATCATCGAGGGGATCGTCACGAACATCCCGCTTCACCAACAACTGCTCACGGACGCGAATTTCCTGCGCGGCGGGACGAGTATCCACTACCTGGAGCAGAAGCTCGCCGCCAGCAAAGGAGGGTGAGCGCATGCTTGCCGACACCGGTGTTGCGATCTGGCAATCCGTCACCTTTCTGGTGCCCGGCGATGCGGTCGAAGCGGTGTCCGACGCGTTGCTGGACGGCGGTGCCGCTTCGGTCGAGGCAGCCGACGGAAACATGTACCCCGGCCGCGAGATTCCGATCTACGGAGAGCCGGGCTCGACGCCACAGCTTTGGGCGACCACCCGCCTGACTGCACTTTTTCCCAGGGACGCGGACGGTGCGTCCGTCGCGCGGATCGCCCTCGCATGTGCGGGAATGGAAGCCACCGCGGGCATCGAGCAGGCGTGGCTCGACGATACCGACTGGGTGCGTCACACCCAGCAGCAGTTCCAACCGATCCGAATCTCCCAACGGCTATGGGTCGTCCCCACCTGGCACGAGCCGCGCGACCCATCCGCCGTGAACGTCGTACTCGATCCCGGGGTGACGTTCGGCACCGGCACTCACCCGACGACGCGGCTGTGCCTGGAATGGCTGGGCGATCATGTCGCGCCGGGTGATCGCGTGCTCGACTACGGCTGCGGCTCGGGCATCCTTGCCATCGCCGCGATGAAGCTCGGGGCAGGAACCGCAACCGGCGTGGACATCGATCCGCAGGCGGTGCTTGCCGCCGCGCGCAATGGTGAACGCAATCGGGTTGCCGCGCGCTTTGTCGCCCCGGACGCCCTGCCGCCCGGCGACTTCGACATCGTGATCGCGAACATCCTCACCAATCCCCTGCGCGCGCTGGCGCCGCTCCTTGCCGCGCGGGTGCGAGGGAGCGGTGGGAAGCTCGTCCTCTCCGGCATTCTCGAGCGTCAGGTTGCAGACGTGATGGCGAGCTACGCACCGACGATCCCCCTCACAGTGCACGCCACGGACGATGGCTGGGCGCTTCTCACGGGTTTCCGGTCGTGAGCACTTCAACGTTCCCATGAGCCTCGCAACCCGCTGCCCGATCTGCGACGCGCTGTTCCGGGTTACCAGCGACCAGTTGCGCGCGCGGGCCGGGCAGGTTCGCTGCGGCCGGTGCAACGCTGTGTTCGACGGCCTCGCGCATCTCGCCCCTGGACAGATGGATGCGGGGAGTTCGGCAGCGGACCCACCGGCGCCCGAAGCGTCCGTCGCACAGCCCACCGCCATGGAGTCCCTCGATTTCGTGGTGGATTCGCCGCTGCAAACGCGCACCACGGACGAGCTTCCGGTCGAGACCGAACAGGTCGTCCCTCAGCTTCCCGCGAGCGAACCACGGCCACCCGGAGCCGACTTCAGTGCGTGGAAGCCCGAACCGGATTTCGCCGTTGAGGATCGTGCGCCGGCCGCGCATTCCTGGCGTCGAAACTGGCGGAGCGTTACCGCGTCGGCGCTGCTCGCCCTCCTTCTCGTCGCACAGCTCGCGATGCGTCAGCGCGACGTGCTCGCTGCGGAGCATCCGGGCCTGCGCCCGATCCTGGCGGCGATGTGCGGCGTCTCCGGCTGCGAGCTTGCCCTGCCGCGCACCCAGGAGCGCCTGTCGATCGAGGGCGACGAGATGATCGTCGATGATCCGAAGGTGCCCGGCCGGATCACGCTGATCGTGACTTTGCGCAACAGCGCGCCTTTCGCGGTGGCGTTCCCTTCCCTGGAACTGTCGCTGCAGAATGCCCGCGACGAGGTACTGGCGCGACGTGTTCTCGGGCCGACCGAATACATCGAGCGCGGAACTTCCGTGGCGGACGGCCTGGCGGCCCACAGCGACGTCAACTTGCGCCTCGCCCTCGACACCGGGTCGGTGCGGGCCGAAGGCTATCGCATTTTTCTGTTCTACCCGGAGGCGCCGTAGGTGTTGAGATTGAATGCGCAAAGAGCGCTACAATGCCCGACCTCGCCGATGGCACGGCGCTGAACGAAGCCAAGCCCTCCGGCTGACCGCGACGAAGTCGATACCCGTGCAACCCGACCGAAGATGGAGGAGAGAAAGATGGCTGTTACCCTTGCGGGAAATACGATCAGCGTAACCGGCACGTTCCTGAAACCTGGCGATCGCGCACCTGACTTCAGCCTGACCACGAAGGATCTGAAGGACGTTCTCCCTCGCGGAGTATGCGGGCAAGCGGAAAGTCCTCAACATCGTGCCCAGCCTGGACACGCCGACCTGCGCGAAAAGCACCCGCGTCTTCAACGAAAAGGCAGGCAGCGCGGCGAACACGGTCGTGCTCGTGATCTCCGCAGATCTGCCCTTCGCCATGAGCCGGTTCTGCACCACCGAGGGCATCGAGAACGTGGTCACGCTTTCGACTTTCCGCGATCATGGCTTCCACGGCAAATACGGCGTCGACATCGGGGACAGCGCTCTCAAGGGACTCACCGCCCGCGCGGTGGTGGTGCTCGACGAGAACAACAAGGTCATCTATTCGCAGTTGGTCCCCGAGATCAAGCAGGAGCCCGACTACGAGGCTGCGCTGGCCGCGCTGAAGTAGGGCCGGGTTGACTGACCGCGACACACCGGCAGCGGAGTCGCCGCGGTCGCTCGCCGGCCGCGCGTGCAGTCACCCCACGACGGCAGGACCGGATGAAGCGCGTATGGAAAGCGTTTTTCTATTCCATGGCCGGACTCAAGGCCGCGTTCGCGCACGAAGAGGCGTTCCGCCAGGAGGTGTTCCTGGCGGCCGTGCTGATTCCCGTCGCCTTGTTCCTTCCGGCAAGTGGTGTCGGCAAAGCGCTGATGATCGGGGCGATTCTCGTCGTCCTAATCGTCGAGCTTCTGAATTCGGCCGTTGAGTCGGTCGTCGACCGCGTCTCCCTCGAGCATCACCCGCTCGCCAAGCGCGCGAAGGATACGGGAAGCGCTGCCGTTTTCGTCAGCCTCGTGAACGTGCCCGTGATCTGGCTGCTCGTCCTCATCGGCTGAATCGCTCATCCGGCGCCGCGCCGGCCCGGGGCGGGCCCGATGCTATACTCCGCGCCTCCTTTTTCGCCTCGACTCCATCATGCGCACCCTTATCTGCGGGTCTCTCGCCTTCGACACCATCATGGTGTTCCAGGATCGGTTCCAGAATCACATCCTTCCCGACAAGATCCACATCCTGAACGTGTCGTTCCTGGTTCCCCAGCTGCGCCGCGAGTTCGGCGGATGCGCCGGAAACATTGCATACAACCTCGACATAATCGGCGGCAAGCCGGTGGTCATGGCAACTGTCGGCGAAGACTTCGAGCCCTACGCGAAACGCTTCGAATCCCTGCGCATCGACCAGACCCACGTGCGCAGCGTTCCCGATTCCTACACCGCGCAGGCGTTCATCACGACCGATCTCGACGACAATCAGATTACCGCCTTCCACCCCGGCGCGATGAATCATTCCCATGCGAACCATGTGACCGACGCGGCGGACATCGCCCTCGGGATCGTGGCGCCGGACGGCCGCGACGGCATGCTGCAGCACGCCGCGGAATTCGCCGAGGCCGGCATCCCGTTCCTGTTCGATCCTGGTCAGGGGATGCCGATGTTCAACGGTGAGGAACTGCGGCTCTTCCTCGACCTCGCAGACTACGTCGCCCTCAACGACTACGAGGCACAACTGCTGCAGGAGCGCATCGGAGAGACACTCGATACCCTGTCGCGGCGTGTGAAGGCCGTGATCGTCACGCGCGGCGCGGAGGGCTCGCTGATTCTCGCCGAAGGTAAACGCTACGGCATCCCGGCCGTTCAAGCCGAAGCGGTGGTCGATCCCACCGGCTGCGGGGATGCCTATCGGGCGGGCCTGCTCTACGGCATCGCCCACGGGTTCGACTGGCCCCAGACGGGTCGCCTTGCATCTCTCCTGGGCGCGCTGAAGATTGCACAGCGCGGTGGACAGAACCATTTCGCGAGCCGCAGTCAAATCGGGGACATGTACCGGGAAAAGTTCGGGAGTACGTTATGGTGATCGAACATAGGGATTCATGGCGGACGAGCGCGGCAGCACTCGGCCTCCTCTTCGCGGCAGCAGCGCTCCAGGGCTGCGCGAGCAGCAAGGCGGGGGACGTGTATTCGCGCGATCAGGCGCGGACCGAGCAGAACGTGCGGATGGGAACCATCGAGGCGGTCCGTGAAGTTCAGATCGAAGGGACCAAGAGCGGGGTCGGTGCGGTCGCCGGTGGCGTCACGGGCGGCATCGCCGCGAGCACCATCGGCCACGGGACCGGAAGCGCGGTTGCCGCTGCAGTGGGCGCAATAGCTGGCGGCCTCGCGGGCGCCGCTGCGGAAGAGGGACTGACCAAGAACCAGGGACTCGAGATAACGGTGAAGCTCGACAGCGGCCAGATCATTGCTGTGGTGCAGGCGGTCGACGCAAGAACCACTTTTCAGCCGGGCGATCGCGTCCGCGTTCTCTCGGGACAGGGCGTCACGCGCGTAAGCCGCTAGACGCAGAGCCGGGTTGCGGGGCGACCCGCGATGAGTTACCGTTCACATCAAACCTTAACGTCACGGTAACTTTCCGGTCATTTCTCGCCCTTACCTTGGCGGAAATGGAACTCACCGAACCCGACATGCTTCTCAGGGAGAGCGGGCTCCACAAGAGCTTCCGCCATCGACTCTCCGTTCAGTACGCGTCCACCGCCGCTGAGGTGCGTGAAGCGCAGCGCCTCCGTTTCCGCGTCTTCGCCGAGGAGATGGGTGCGCGCCTGTCGTCCCGGGAACCCGGCATCGACTGCGACGCGTTCGATCCCTATTGCGACCACCTGCTGGTGCGCGACATCGCGACCAATGAAGTGGTCGGAACCTATCGCATTCTCCCCAGCGCGCAGGCGCAGCGCATCGGCGGCCTGTATTCCGACGAGGAGTTCGATCTCGTGCGCCTCGCGCATTTGCGCGATCGCATGGTGGAGGTCGGACGCTCCTGCGTGCATCCGGACTATCGCAGCGGCTCAACCATCGCGCTGCTGTGGTCTGGGCTGGGCGAATACATGATCGATCACGGCTACGACTACCTGATCGGCTGCGCGAGCATCAGCATGGCCGACGGTGGTCACGTGGCCGCGAGCGTGTACAACCGCATCAAGTGCGACTACCTGAGCCCGCCGGAATATCGCGCGTTTCCGCGCTGCCCGCTGCCTCTCGATGCCCTCAACGGCAGTTTGCCCGCTGCGACCCCGACCCTCATCAAGGGCTATCTGCGGCTCGGTGCCTACGTCTGCGGCGCACCCGCGTGGGATCCGGATTTCAACACGGCAGATCTGCTGATTCTGCTTCCGCTGTCCCGCATGACCCCGCGTTACCGCAAACACTTCCTCAAGGAATGAGCGCCGGAAGCACCTCACTTCCGGTACGCTGCTGGCGCCTCACCCATCTCCTGCTGCTCCTCGCGGAGGGGCTGGCGCGAGTGCTCCTCGTCTACCCATTCCTGTCGCATCTCGCACGGGTCACCATGATGCAGCGCTGGTGCACGCGCGTGGCGGGCGCGCTCAACCTTCGCATCGACGCACGCGGCGCGCCGCCGACCGACCGGTCGCAGCCTGCGCTCCTGGCCGCGAACCACGTGTCGTGGCTCGATATCTTCGTGATCAACGTGGTCTGCCCGACCCGGTTCGTTGCCAAGTCCGAGATTCGCGAGTGGCCACTCGTGGGCATCCTGTGCGAGCGCGCCGGCACCCTTTTCATCGAACGTGCGCGGCGCCGCGACACCGGGCGTCTGAACGAAATCATGCGCGCAGCGCTCGCCGAAGGAGACCGGGTGGCGGTGTTTCCCGAAGGGACGACGAGCGACGGCCGCGCTCTGCATCACTTTCACGCCTCGCTGCTGCAGCCTGCGATCGCCGTCGGCGCGGCGCTCTATCCGACTGGGGTTCGGTATCTGCGCACCGACGGCTCCGTCAACGTCGCGGCGGCCTACTACGGGGACATGTCGCTGCTGCAGTCGATTCAGCAGCTCATCGCTCAGCGCGAATTGCGTGCGGAGGTGATCTTCGCGCCGCCTATTCCGAGCGTGAACCGGAAACGACGCGAGCTCGCGCGAGAAGCCGAGCGGGCTATTGCGGCCGCTTTGTCCCTCGAAGTCGTGCACAGGAAACCTGGAACAGTCGCCGATCGTCCAGCCGCACCGCCGTCAGAGTCCCACCCCACACGCATCCGCTGTCCAGAGCCAGCAGTCGTTCCTCCTGCCGCAGACCCAGCGCTGACCAGTGCCCGCAAATGACGGTGCGGTCGCGGCTGGCGCGGCCCGGCACCGCGAACCACGGCAGGTAGCCCGCCGGCACGTCTTCCGCGCCGCCACTGAACCCGAAGTCCATCTTGCCGTCGGGCGTGCACACGCGCATCCGGGTCATCGCATTCACGATCACGCGCAGCCTGTCAGCGCTGGCGAGCGAGTCGCTCCAGCGGTTCGGCTGGTTTCCGTACATGCGCGCGAGAAATCGCCGGAAGCGCTTGCCGCGTAGTGCCGATTCCACCTCTTGCGCGAGCGCGAGCGCCTGATCTGTCGTCCACTGGGGCAGCAGGCCCGCGTGGACGAGAGCGTGCTCGCCCTCGATATGCATGAGGTTGCGCGAGCGCAGCCAATCGAGGATGTCTTCCCGGTCCGGCGCTCCAAGCACGTCATCGAGCGTGTCGCCCCGGTGCAGCTTGCGAATGCCCTCCGCGACGGCAATCAGATGGAGGTCGTGATTGCCGAGCGTGGTGACCGCCGCCTCGCCCAGCGCCATCACACGCCGCAGCACGGCCAGCGATTGCGGACCGCGATTGACCAGATCGCCGACCAGCCAGAGCCGGTCGCGCGACGGCGCGAATTCGATCATCTCGAGCAGCAGCTCGAATGCTTCGTCGCAACCTTGGATGTCCCCGACAGCATAGATGGACATGTCGAGCGTGGATGTTGAGGGGTGAAGGCGTGAAGGGGTGAAGGGGTGAGGGGGTGAGGGGGTGAGGGGGTGAGGGGGTGAGGGGGTGAGGGGGTGAGGGGGTGAATGAGTGAACGCGCGTGGAGACAAAAAAAGCGCAGACGAGAGTCTGCGCTTTTTGTTTCGGCTTGACCGGGTTACTTCACGAGACTCAGCATGTAGTCCACCGCAGCCTTCACCTCGTCGTCGCTCAGGCTCGCGTTTCCACCCTTGGGCGGCATCGCGCCCTTGCCCGAAATCGCATGCGCGAAGAGGTTGTCCTTGCCTTCTTTGATGCGTGGTTCCCACGCGGCCTTGTCGCCCGCCTTCGGAGCTCCCGCGACGCCCGTCGCATGACAGGCCGCGCACGTCTTGTCGAAGATGGCCTTGCCGTCCGCTGCCCCACCGCCCGCGGCTGGCTTCGCGCCCTCTTTCTTGTCCGCAGCCTTGGCTTCCGGTTCCTTCAGCTTCTGGCCGGATTGATTCGCCATGTAAACGATCGCCCGTGCGATCTCCAGATCGGACAGGGCTGGATTCCCGCCCTTGGGCGGCATCGAATTCTTGCCCTTGATGGCAATCGCCTGGAGCGCGTCGAGGCCTTCGGCCGCGAGCTTGCCCCATGCCGCGTTGTCCCCGATCTTGGGCGCGCCGAGTGCGCCGGTGCCGTGACAGGCCGCGCACACCGCCTTCACGACTTCTTCGCCGGTCTTAGCCGCCTGGGTTCCGCCGCCGCCCGCCGCGATCATCACCCGGCCTACGGGCTTCAACCGCTGGGCGATGTATTCGGGCATCATCGCCGTGCCGTTCGGGTCGAGAATGATCCCCGTGGTGATGAACTGCGTGAGCAGCACGATGATCGTGATGGGAACGAGAAAGGCCAGCACCACCACCGTAATGAGCTGCTTCGGCGTCTTGATCGGGCTGTGGTGTTCTTCGATGTGAATCTCGCTCATGGCAAGTTCCTAAGGTGGCGGAATCTCGGTACAGCGCTCACTACCGCGCACGCATTATAGCGGCAACGCAACTGCCCGGAAAACCGCGTTGCATGGACCGTAGCCGCGAAAAACAATAAAATTAGAGGCAGTTACGCGCCCGTAGCTCAGCTGGATAGAGTACTGCCCTCCGAAGGCAGGGGTCGCACGTTCGAATCGTGTCGGGCGCGCCAGAATATTACGAGTTTATCGATCGCGGAGAGCGGTCGAGTTGTGAGAAACGCTTGAAGAGTTGCAACGGGCAGAAGCGCGTTGCTGCACCCGCAGAGCGCCTGCGATCAGGTTGTCACATGTGCAGCCAGTCACGCTCGCCTTGAACGCTTCATGCAAGGAAAGGGGCCAGACCCCGGAACGCGCGAACGTAACCTGACCGTTGTGTCACGCCGTAGCGATTAACCTGCTACGCTGTTTTGCGCGTCGTGTCAGGCAAAACCGAGCGGCTCTAGTCTGACTATGGTTTCGTCTTGCTGGCGCTTGTTGACGGCCGAACCAAAAGCACCGTCAGGATCACGTGCACGACGACCGCAGGCCACAGAAGGACACCGGCGAAACGCCCACGAGGCCGACGTAGGCGAGATACAGCGTGACGGCCCGCAGGCGATCCCCAATGCGATCAGGGCAATGCCGGCCACGCGTGCTACCGGCACGGCGACGCCGGTCAGTTCCTCGCCCAGCAACAACCGCCCAACGAGCGATGGAACGATCAGCAACGCCGAGCCAGTCGCGGCTTCGCCCACTGCAGCGAGCACAACCGCCTTTTTCATCGCGTCTGTTTCCCAGCCCTTTCGCGCTCGAGATTCGGTGCGCAGTGGCGTGAAGCTGCTAGCGCTTCGCTGTCGGCGGTGGCGCTCGGCATGCATCGCGGCGACGCTGGACACCTGAGAACCTCCCCACAGGCGGAGGTCGACTTCGACGAGGTCGACCGCATCCTCGCCGACCTGTCCAAGACTGACTGGACCACCGAAGGGGGCGCCAGCGACGCCGGCAGCCGTCGCGAGGATCTGTTGTCCAACTCAGGACTGCCGGTGCCGCGTTCGGGACAGCGTGCCAGTTTCTACCACCTGAGCTTCCAGGAGTTCCTAGCGGCGGTGCGGCTGCGCTGGGTCGGCGAGAAACCCCGCGATGTTCTCGCGCAGCACTCCAATACGAAAACTTGGCATCGCACGCTCAAGTTCCTGTTCTGCGCCGTTGCCGACAAGGATTCGCCAGAAGAGACGATACGCGGTTACGAATCGCTGCTCTCGCATCTCGAACCGGGCAGGCTTGAAGCCGAGCCAGTTCCCGCTTTACTGCCGGCAGACTGTCTGGAGGCTGCCCATGCGCGCGGTTGGAATCTCGAGCGCTTCGCCACGGCGCTACGCGCAGCCTGCCAGCATGCCCTTGAACATCTCGCCCGCCCGAGCGCGCTCATCTATGGCTCACGCTCGGCGTCCTCGCACTGGACGACCGGCCCGGTGTCGGCGTGAGAAACGGCGTCCCGGACATTTCCTGGTGCGAAGTGCCCGCGGGCGAATTCAAGTACGGCCACGAGAAGCGAGAAATCTCACTCCCTGCCTTTCGGATCGCGCGCGATCCGATCACGAACATGCAGTTCCAATGCTCATCGCCGACGGCGGCTACGAGACCGATGCATGGCGGGAAGGGCTCGCCGACCGGCCCGAAGAGGCGAGACCAGCTGTACCCCCTCCAACCACCCGGGCGAGACGGTGTCGTGGTACGAGGCGATCGCCTTCTGCCGCTGGCTGGACGCGCGGTTGCGTGGTCGCGGAGGAATCCCCGAGGGATGGGAGGTGCGCCTGCCCACAGAGCAGGAGTGGGAGAAAGCCGCGCGCGGCACACACGGACAGGAATTCCCTTGGGGCCAACAGTTTGAGCCCGGGTATGCAAACATTGACGGGACACAGGGTCACGCGGGTTCTCACTCCCTGGGCCAGACCACGGCGGTCGGCAGCTATCCCCAGGGTGTCTCACCCTACGCCGCGTTCGATATGGCGGGGAATGTCTGGGAATGGTGTCTGACCAAGCGCATTGAGCCTCACGATGCATCCGTAGGCGGAGGCGATATGCGGGTGCTGCGCGGCGGTTCGTGGACCAGCCTCAGTGACTAACTGCTGCTGCACCTACCGCGACGGCGTCACTCCCGACTCCCGCAACGTGAGCATCGGCTTTCGGGTGTGTTGCGCGCCCCCCATTTCCTGAGTCACTGGACTCCAAGTCTCTGAGCTGTGATGCGCTGATTGGCTGCGGCTCTGGACGGCGCCCGCGGGTGGCGAGCAGCCGGTAGAATGCGCGGGTCGCACAAAGGAGTCCGGGATGGAGAGAAAGCTCGTCGCTGCTGGTTTGTTCATGGCCATCGCCGGTTTGCCGGTGAGCACCACGGCCGCGCAGCCTGCCAATCCGCCCATCGAGGTTATCGGCGAATCGTCGGGGCCGCCGCCGCAGCCGATCTGCGAAGGTCCATCCTGCGCGACGGTGCTGTCGATCTGGTATCAGGGAAAAGAGTGGGTGCCGGTCGCAGGAGTGGATGGCCCGGGGACCTATGTCGGCGCGGCGGAGGGGATCGCTGTCGGTCCGCCCATCGCGCCGGTCTTCATCGGCGAAGCTGCCGTCGACAAGGACGAGAACATCTGGTCGATCACCGTCCGCTTCCGGAACGGAGAGATGGAGACGATCCCCCAGAACTTCCCGCCGCTCTTCCAGCGCGGCGACTGGGTGTTCGTCGAGGGCAACACGATCCGCTTCGCGCAGTGAGGTCGGCGAAGCGACTCACGGCTGCATTTGCTGCCCGCAGCAAAAACCCTTACCCTGCGCTGCTTTTCCCCCAGCCAAGGAGCTACGTACCCATGATTCGCACAGCCGTGCTTGCCGTCACCCTGTTGATCGCCCCTGTCTTCGCGTCGGCCCAGGCGCTCGATGGCCACCTGAAGAAGATCAAGGACTCCAAGACCGTATCGATCGCCTATCGCAGCGACGCCATACCGTTTTCGTTCGCCGACGGCTCGAAGGAGCCCACCGGCTACAGCATCGAGCTGTGCCGCCGTGTCGTGGCAGCGATCGCCCAGCAGCTCGGTGTGGAAGGCATCCAGATCAAATGGGTGCCGGTCACCGTTCAAACCCGCATGGAAGCAGTCGCAAAGGGTCAGGCGGAAATGGAATGCGGTTCCACCACGGTGACGCTTTCCCGCCTCAAGCAGGTCAACTTCTCCAGCTTCACCTTCGTCGACGGCACCGGGCTCCTCATCCGTGCCGACTCGACGGCGCGCGGAGTCACCGATCTTGCCGGCAAGAAGATCGGAGTGATTCCTGGCACGACCAACGAGAAGGCGGTGAACGAAGCGCTCAAGCGCAACGTGGTCAACGCGACCATCGTACCGGTGAAAAACCGCGAGGAAGGCCTGACCAAGCTCGAAGAGGGCGAGATCGATGCCTTCGCCAGCGACAAGGTGCTGCTGATGGCGCTAGCACCGAAGGCAAAGGATCCGAAGAAGATCGCCCTGCTGACCGAGGACCTGTCGTTCGAACCCTATGCGATCACGCTGCCGCGGAACGATGACAACTTCCGGCTCGCGGTGAACGCGGCGCTCGCGCAGATCTACCGCAGCGGCCAGATCGTGGAAATCTTCCAGCGCTGGTTCGGCGGCATCGGCAAGCCCGGTGTCATGCTCGAGGCGAACTTCATCTTCGGCGCAATCCCCGAATAGCGATCGCCCTTCCTGAACGGCGTCAAGGCGGTCGCGCCTTCGACGCCGTTCAGGCCCTGACTTCGAGTCCCAGCGCGACGCGCCCGGCAAAGTCCCGCTGCGCGCCTTCCTGCAACGGGTGAAAGCGTGCGGCCTGGGCGTCGCGGAACAGCCGCTCGAGCCCGACGCTGCGATAGAACCCGCTGCCTCCCGCGGCTTCGAGCGCGAGGTCGACGAGCTTCAGCACCGAACGGGCAACGAGCGTTCGCCCGATCATGACCCGGTTGGTGGTTTCAACCCCCGGCTTGTTGGTCGCCGCTGCGGCAAACATCTCCGCCAGCGCGAGCTTTGCGGCCGCAAGCTCGTTTTCGATGCCACCGACCAGATGGACGAGATGATCGGCGGCGCGGCGCTTTTCCGCCTGCCGCAGCGCCACGTCCCGCGCTGCCTGCGCCACACCGACGTACGCGGAATAGATGAGGGGCATCGCGATCATGGAGATGACGTGAAAGAGCGGGTGCCACTTCCCCTGCGGACGCATGCCGCTGATGCCGGCGTCGGCGACGAACACGTTGTCGAGCGCGATGTCATGGGAGCCGGTTCCGCGCATGCCGAGCGCGCTCCAGGTCGGAACGATCTCCACGCCGAGCGCATCCATCGGAACGGCGAAATGCAGCACCGTCGGGCCGGCTTGCGGATCGTCGTGCACGGCGCTCGTCATGAGCAGGTTGCCCGCCGGCGCGCCGCTCGCGAAGATCTTGCGCGCATTGATGCGGAAGCCGCCGTCCACCCGCGTCGCCGTTCCCGAGCTCTGCAGCCAGTCCGAGCCGCCGCTCGAAAGAATCACGATGCGCTCGGTCGCAACGCGTTTCAGCAGTCGCTCCACGGGAGCCTGCTGGTGACGCCAACGCCACGCGGCGGTCGCCACCTGATGGGTGTGCATGGCGAAAGCGAGCGCGGTCGAACCGCAGTGGCGACCGATCTCCTGCAAGATAGCACCGAGCTCGGCATGGCTGGCACCGCCGCCGTCCAGCTCCGCCGGCACCCCGGCCGCGACGAGACCCGACGCCTTCAATTCGGCGAAGTTCTCGCTCACGAACAGGTCTTCATCGTCCGCTGCCGCCGCCCGCGCCGCGAAACGCGCTGCATGCTGACGTGCGACCGAGAGCCAGTCCGCGCTCTTCCTTGCGGCTACCGAACGCATTGCCGTCGTTTCCATCGTTTTTCCTCCATCGGTTGTGCCGGGCCGGAAGCGGTGTTCACCGTCCACCACTTACTCGCCACGGGTGCTAGTATCGGGCCGGGACCGCGATCCGTTAATGACTGATCGTCCAGACTGTTTGCGCGAAACACCGCTTCGATCGAAACCATGGATGCGCTCTCCGACGTGCTGCGGCTCGTGCGCCTGACGGGCGCGGTATTCCTCCACGGTGAGCTGTCGGCCCCATGGGGACTTAGCGCGCCTTCGGCAAGCGCTGCCGAGCACCACCTCGTTTACTACCATCTCGTCACCGAAGGAACGTGCGTCGCGATCATGCCCGGCGCCGATCCCGTGCGTCTCACCGCGGGCGACGTGGTGATACTGCCGCACGGCGATTCTCACGTCATGGCGAGCGCTGCACAGGTGACACCGGTGCCCACCTGGGAGGTGTACACACAGCCGCAGCCGGGCGAAGTGGTGGGGTTGCGCTACGGAGGCGGCGGAGCCACGACGCAGGTCGTGTGCGGTTTCCTCGAATGCGAGAAGCGCCAGTCGAATCCCCTGCTCGACGCATTGCCGCCGATCCTGCGCGTCAACGTGCGGTTGGACCCCACCGCGAACTGGATCGAGACGTCCCTGCGCTTCGGCGCGTCCGAGTCGGCGGCGCAGCGCGCCGGCGGCGCGACGGTGCTCGCGAAGCTGTCGGAGCTGCTGTTCGTGGAAGCGGTGCGCCGCTACACCGAATCGCTCCCCGCCGAGCAGACCGGCTGGCTCGCGGGCTTGCGCGACCGCTTCGTCGGACGTGCGCTCACGCTCACGCACGCGCACTCCGAACGCGCGTGGACCGTCGAGGAGCTTGCCAGGGAGGTCGGCCTTTCCCGGTCCGCGCTCGCGGAACGGTTCACCCAGTTCGTCGGCCAGCCGCCGATGCAGTACCTGACCCGGTGGCGCCTGCACGTAGCCGCCACGTTACTTCGTTCACGCGGGCTGAGCGTCGCCCAGATCGCGGAGCAGACCGGCTACGAGTCGGAAGCCGCGTTCAATCGGGCGTTCAAGCGCGAGATCGGCATCCCGCCCGCGGCCTGGCGCCGCAGCGGTGGCGGAGCGGTAGTTGGCACATCCACGGCCCGACCGTGAACGGGAACTGGCGCCGCCAGGGTGGCGGGCCGAACTGCATCTGAATTACGCGCGCCGCGACACGCGGACAGTGCTCGCAGCGCGCAGGCACTGCGGTCCCCTGGCGGTGCAGAAGAGCCTGTATCCGGAAGGCGATGGGGTTTGCCACAACGTAGTGCTACATCCTCCGGCTGGTGTCGTAGGCGGCGACGAATTACTGATCGAGGCACAGTTCGAAACGGGCTCGCACGCGGTGCTCACCACGCCCGGTGCGTCCAAGTGGTATCGCTCTCCTGGCATTTCCGCCCTTCAGGATCTACGCTTCCACGTCGCTTCCGGCGCGACCCTCGAATGGCTGCCCCAGGAGACGATTCTGTTCGACGGGGCCCACGCGCGCCTGCGCACCGAGGTGCTGCTGGACCCTGGCGCGCGCTATCTCGGATGGGAAGTGATCTGCCTCGGCCGGCGCGCGAGCGGCGAAGCATTCGCGAGCGGCTGCCTCGCACAGGTTACCGAGGTGCGATGCGCGAACCGGCCGCTGTGGCTGGAGCGCGGCAGACTCACGGGCGGCGATCCGCTGCTGCGTTCGGTGATCGGCGTGGCCGGCTTCAGCGTCGTCGGCACCTTCGTGGCGGCGGGAAGCGCGCCTCCGCCTGAACTCATCGCGGCTCTGAGAACCCTGCGCCGCACCGGGGACGACCGGTTCGCGGTCACGGCGTTGCGCGGCGTCGTCATCGCCCGCTATCTCGGCCACTCCGCCGAGCAGGCCCGGCAGCGTTTCGTCGAAACCTGGGAGATCCTGCGCCCCGCCCTCGTCGGGCGTCCGGCTCAACTGCCCCGCATCTGGCGCACTTGATCGACGAGCCCGTGGTGCCTCCGCACCAATAGCGGGCGCGGCAAGGGTAACGGCTGACAAGCGTGCACCACCATCGAGCCGCATCTCTCGCGCCGAGGACCTTCAGAGCATCGATTTCAAGCTTCAACGTATTGGTAAATAAAGGCTTCATCCCTCCGGCACGGCTCCTGCTGACGGCCCGGTCGCTGCGGGCGGGGACCCCGTTTGCCCCGTTGCCATCCGATCTCTGCCACATCTCAACCAAGGACCAAGAATGATACGAAGGGATTCTCTGTGGCGGCTCGCGGTCGCCAGCTGGTTCGGCCTGCTGTGCGGGCTCTCGCCGGTGCGTGCGGCCGACACCATCAAGGTGGGCGTGCTCCACTCCCTGTCCGGGACCATGGCGATCAGCGAAACCGCGCTCAAGGAAATGGCGCTGATGACCATCGACGAAATCAACTCGAAGGGCGGCGTGCTCGGCAAGAAGCTCGAGCCGGTGGTGGTCGACCCGGCCTCGAACTGGCCGCTCTTCGCAGAGAAGGCGCGCCAGCTCCTCACTCAGGACAAGGTCGCAGTCGTATTCGGATGCTGGACTTCGGTGTCGCGCAAGTCGGTGCTGCCGGTGTTCGAGGAATTGAACGGCCTGCTCTTCTACCCCGTGCAGTACGAGGGTGAAGAGCTGTCCAAGAACGTGTTCTACACCGGTGCCGCGCCCAACCAGCAGGCGATTCCAGCGGTGGAGTACCTCATGAGCAAGGAGGGCGGCGGCGCCAAGCGCTGGGTGCTGCTCGGCACCGACTACGTCTACCCGCGCACGACGAACAAGATCCTGCGCGCATTCCTGAAGTCGAAGGGCGTGGACGAGAAGGACATCGACGAGAAGTACACGCCGTTCGGCCACAGCGACTACCAGACCATCGTCGCGGACATCAAGAAGTTCGCCGCCGGCGGCAAGACGGCCGTGGTCTCGACCATCAACGGCGACTCGAACGTGCCCTTCTACAAGGAGCTCGGCAACCAGGGCCTGAAGGCGACCGACGTGCCGGTGGTTGCGTTCTCGGTCGGCGAAGAGGAGCTGCGCGGCATCGATACCAAGCCGCTCGTGGGGCACCTCGCGGCGTGGAACTACTTCATGTCGCTGAAGAACCCGGTGAACGACGAATGGAAGAAGCGATGGGCCGCATTTGCCAAGGCGAAGAAGCTTCCCGGTGCCGACAAGCCCATCACCAATGACCCGATGGAGGCAACCTACGTTGGTATGTGGATGTGGAAACAAGCAGTCGAGAAAGCGAAGACGACCGACGTCGACAAGGTGATCGTGGCGATGGCCGGCCAGTCTTTCCCCTCGCCCAACGGTTTCACGATGAAGATGGACGAGAAGAACCACCACCTGTGGAAGCCGGTGTACATCGGCGAGATCCAGGCAAACGGCCAGTTCAACGTGGTGTGGAAAGACCCGAAGGGACTGGTGCGCGCGCAGCCATGGAGCCCGTTCATCGCCGGCAACGACAAGAAGAAGGACGAGCCCGAGAAGAAGTGATCCGCTAATTCGAAGGCGGCAACGGGCGAAGCGTTCAGCTCGCCGCCCGGCGCCCCGCACCTTCGGCGCGTCTCTGATGTCCTTCGTGAATTACCTCATCCGACTGCTCGCCCTCGCACTGCTGTCGCTGCCGGTGACCGTCCGCGCGGCGCTTCCCCCCGAGGTCGTCCACGCGATCGCGTTCGGCGACAGCGAAGAGAAGGTCGATGCGGTGAACAAGCTCGTCGTCGCGGGCGACCCGGCGGCGGCGCTGCCCTTTCTTCAGGCACTCAATGACGGCGCGGTGCAGACCGCCGACGGGAAGCGCGTCTTCATCATCGCCAACGGCGCTGCAACCGACGCTGCGACCGGCGCGGCTGTCACTCCCGCACCCGAGAACCTGGAAGACGTGATCGTCAACAACCGTGTGCGGCGCGACCTCGCGCGGGCAATCGCGAGCCTGCGGCTCTTCTCGCCGGAGAAGTCCGTCCGCCTGGAGGCGGCCAAGGAACTGCAGAGCGGCGCGGATGAAACCGCTCTGCCCCTCGTCACCAAGGCGATTGAGAAGGAATCGGACGCCGAGGTCCGCGCCCTGCTGGTGCTCACCCAGGCGACGCTCCAGTTGCAGATGAAGGACCCATCGGTTCGGCTCGCTGCCGTCAAGGCCCTGGCGGTGAGCACCAACCCGAACACCAGGATTCTTCTGCTCGGTGTGCTCGAGAAGAAGGGCGGCGAGTATGTCGAGCCGGATGTCGGAGTGCGCGCCGAGGCGGAGCGTTCGCTGCGCGAAGTGGAGGCACGGCTGTCGCGCGGCGAACTGATCGGCCGCGTGTTCAGCGGCATCAGCCTGGGCAGCATCCTGCTGCTCGCAGCCCTCGGCCTCGCGATCACCTACGGCTTGATGGGCGTCATCAACATGGCTCACGGCGAGCTGATCATGATCGGCGCGTACGCGACCTACGTGGTACAGAACCTGTTTCGCAGCTATCTCCCCGTAGCATTCGACTGGTACTTGTGCGTAGCGCTGCCGATGTCCTTTCTCGCCGCCGCATTCGTAGGTATGGCGCTCGAGCGCAGTGTGATCCGGCACCTGTATGGCCGGCCCCTCGAGACCCTGCTCGCAACCTGGGGCATCAGCCTCATCCTGATCCAGACGGTGCGTTCGATCTTCGGTGCGCAGAACGTGGCCGTGGAGAATCCGGCGTGGCTGTCGGGTGGCGTGCAGTTGCTCGGCAATCTCGTGTTGCCCTACAACCGCATCGCCATCATCTTCTTCTCCGCGATCGTGCTGCTCCTGGTCTGGCTGGTGCTCACCCGCACCCGCCTCGGACTCTTCGTGCGCGGCGTGACACAGAATCGCGCGATGGCGGGATGCGTCGGCGTTCCCACCGCGCGCATCGACACGTACGCCTTCGGTCTCGGCTCCGGACTCGCCGGACTCGCGGGCTGCGCGCTGTCCCAGATCGGCAACGTGGGGCCTGATCTCGGTCAGGCCTACATCGTCGATTCGTTCATGGTGGTGGTGCTGGGTGGCGTCGGTCAGCTTGCCGGGACGGTGTATGCGGCGCTCGGACTCGGCATCGTGAACAAGTTTCTCGAAGCGTGGTCGGGGGCGGTGCTCGCGAAGATCGCGGTGCTCGTCTTCATCATCGTCTTCATCCAGAAGCGGCCGCAGGGACTCTTCGCCCTGAAGGGCCGCGCCGCCGACGCGTGACATGAGTCCACAGTCAACTGCCCCTTCGCGCTTCGCGGGTCTCTACGGACCCCAGGGCTGGACCGCGCTTCTTGCCGCCGCGGCAGTGCTCCTGATCCTGTTCCCTGTCCTCAACCTGCTAGTGCCGACGGAAAGTCCGTTCCACGTGTCCGATTACGTGGTCACTCTCGTCGGCAAGATCATGTGCTACGCGATCGTGGCCCTCGCGATGGACCTGATCTGGGGCTATGCGGGAATTCTCAGCCTTGGGCACGGAGTCTTCTTCGCGCTCGGTGGCTACGCGATGGGCATGTACCTGATGCGCTCCATTGGCCGTGAGGGCGTCTACCAGAGCGAGCTGCCCGACTTCATGGTGTTCCTGGACTGGAAGGAATACCCCTGGTACTGGATGGGGACCGACCACTTCTGGTACGCAGCGCTGCTCGTGGTGCTGGTGCCGGGACTGCTCGCATACGTCTTCGGCTATTTCGCGTTCCGCTCGCGTATCAAGGGCGTGTACTTCTCCATCATCACGCAGGCGATGACGTTCGCCTTCATGCTGCTTTTCTTCCGTAACGACACGGGCTTCGGCGGCAACAACGGCTTCACCGATTTCAAGCGCATCCTCGGCTTCACGATCGCCACCCCGCACACGCGCATGGCGCTCTTCACCATCACCGCAAGCGTGCTACTCGCAACGCTGCTCGGCGCGCGCTTTATCGTCACATCGAAGCTCGGGCGCGTGCTGACCGCTATCCGCGACGCGGAGACCCGGGTGATGTTCTCCGGGTACGACCCGCGCAGCTACAAACTGTTCGTCTGGACCCTGTCCGCGGTGATCTGCGGCATCGCCGGCGCCCTGTACGTGCCCCAGGTCGGCATCATCAACCCGAGTGAGATGTCGCCGGCCAATTCAATCGAGATCGCCATCTGGGTTGCGGTCGGCGGGCGCGGCACGCTCCTCGGCGCGCTCGCGGGTGCCGGCATCGTGAATTTCGCGAAGAGCTGGTTCACGGTGGCGTTTCCCGAGTACTGGCTCTTTTTCCTCGGATTGCTCTTCATCGTCGTGACCGTGTTCCTGCCGCAAGGCATCGTGGGTCTTTTCACACGCCGGCGCGAGAAAGCGACATGAACGCCATCGACGATGCCTTCGACGGAGGGATCCAAGCAGGCCGGCCCGGGTACGGTCGAGCGGTCACGCCGGGAGAGGTGGACCTCTCCCACGGCACCATCCTCTATCTCGACGACATCACGGTCAGCTTCGACGGCTTCAAGGCCCTCAACAACCTCAACCTCACCATCGACGACGGCGAGCTGCGCTGCGTGATCGGCCCGAATGGCGCCGGTAAGACGACGATGATGGACGTGATCACGGGGAAGACGCGACCGGACGCCGGGCGCGCGTTCTTCGGCCAGACGATCGACCTCACGCGCCTGTCGGAGCCGCAGATCGCCCACGCAGGCATCGGGCGGAAGTTCCAGAAGCCCACCGTGTTCGAACGCCACAGCGTGTTTGAGAACCTCGAGCTTTCGCTGAAAACCGACAAGAGCGTGCATGCCAGCCTGTTCGCGGTGCTCGATGACGAGCAGCGGGATCGCATCGCCGCGACGCTGAAGCGCGTGCACCTTTCCGAATCCGCGGACCGCCAAGCCGGCCTCCTTTCCCACGGACAGAAACAGTGGCTGGAGATCGGGATGCTGCTCATGCAGGAGCCGAAGCTGCTGCTGCTGGACGAGCCGGTCGCCGGCATGACCGACGAGGAGACCGAGCGCACCGCCGACCTGTGCCTCGCGCTCGCCGGCACGCATTCGGTCGTCGTGGTCGAGCACGACATGGAGTTCGTCGGTCGCATCGCGCGCAAGGTGACGGTGTTGTGTGAGGGAAGCGTACTCGCGGAAGGCACGCTCGAGACGGTCCAGGCCGACCCGCGGGTGATCGAGGTCTACCTGGGCAGGTAGCGAAAGGCAGACGTGAAATGCTGAGAGTCGAGAGCCTGAACCAGTACTACGGCGGCAGCCACATCCTGCGCGACGTGAACGTCGAGATCGCGCCGGGCGCGTGCACGACATTGCTCGGCCGCAACGGCGTCGGCAAGACGACCCTCCTGCGCTGCCTCATGGGTCTGCTGCCGATCGCCTCCGGCAGCGTCCGCTTCGAAGGTGCCGACATCACCACCCTGTCGCCGCACCAGCGCGCGGCGCTCGGCATTGGTTACGTGCCCCAGGGGCGCGAGATCTTTCCGCGGCTCACGGTCGAGGAAAATCTGCTGATGGGGCTCGCGACGAAGAAGCGCGGCGATCCGATTCCTGGCGACGTGTTCGAAATGTTCCCGGTGCTGAAGGAGATGCTGCATCGGCGCGGCGGCGACCTTTCCGGCGGACAGCAGCAGCAGCTCGCGATCTCCCGCGCGCTGGTGATGCGTCCCAAGGTGCTCATCCTCGACGAACCCACCGAAGGCATCCAGCCCTCTATCATCAAGAACATCGAGCGGGTGATCCGCGGCCTCCTCGCGCGCGGCACCATGGCGATCCTGCTGGTCGAGCAGTACTACGACTTCGCCCGGGCGCTCGCCGATCACTATGTGGTGATGTCGCGGGGACAGGTAGTGAAGAGCGGACGCGGCGCCGACATGGACGCCGAGAACGTGCGCAGCTACGTCGCCGTCTGATTGACCCGGCCGATCGGCCACGCTATGGTTCACGGCGGCCTCAGTGCTGCCCAAGCTGGAAATCCGCCGGACCACCACGGTCATGGAACTCACACCGCGAGAGAAAGACAAGCTGCTGCTCTTCACTGCCGGGCTCCTTGCCGAGCGCCGCAAGGCGAAGGGTCTCAGGCTAAACTATCCGGAGGCCGTCGCGTTCATCAGCGCCGCCATCCTGGAAGGTGCGCGCGAAGGCAGGACGGTCGCGGAGCTCATGAGCTTCGGCGCCACGCTGCTCGGTCGCGGTGACGTCATGGAAGGCGTGCCGGAGATGATCCCCGAGATCCAGGTCGAAGCGACATTTCCCGACGGCACCAAGCTCGTCACCGTGCATCAGCCCATCGTTTGAGCGGAAGACTTCCCTTGCCGGTCACGCTGCAGAGTTTCCTGAGCCTGGGTCCCGATGGATTTCATCGCGTCGCCTATACCGATTGGGGCGAGACGTCCAATCCGCACGTGGTGCTGTGCGTGCATGGCCTCGCCCGCAACAGCCGCGACTTCGACTATCTGGCGGAAGTGCTCGCGCGGGATTGCCGTGTGGTGTGCATGGACGTGGTCGGCCGTGGCGACAGCGACCGCCTGGAGGACAAGTCCTGCTATCGCTTCTCGACCTATCTCTCCGATGCCGCGGCGCTGGTCGCGCGCATCACGACACCGATCCGCTCGAGTTTTCTCACGGGCCTGCAGGCGCGGCTGTCGGGCCGCAGTCAGGCGACGAAGCTGGACTGGGTCGGCACCTCCATGGGGGGACTCATTGGGATGCTGCTCGCAGCGAAGCGCGGCTCGCCGATCCGCCGCCTGGTGCTCAACGATGTCGGGCCGTTCGTGCCGTGGAACGCGCTGGTCCGGCTGAAAGGCCACGTCGGAAACACCGGTGCTTTCGCCTCCGCGGACGAAGTCGAGCAATACGTGCGCGAAGCCTGTGCGAGCTTCGGACCGCTGACTGATGAGCACTGGCGCCATCTCGCGCAACACAGCGCGCGCCAGGAAGAAGACGGCACTTTCGTCCTGCGCTACGATCCGGCGATCAGCCAGGGACTGCCCCCGCATCTCGATCCGGAGCTGCCCATGGGACTGGAAGTCCTGCGCGGCATCGACCTCTGGAGCGTGTGGGATGCGGTGCAATGCCCGGTGCTGGTGCTGCGAGGTGCCGAATCGAACGTGCTGCCCCGCGAGACCGTGGAAGAAATGCAGGAGCGCAAGAAGAACGTGCAGGTGGTGGAATTCGCCGGGGTCGGCCATGTGCCGGCGCTGGTCGATGACGAGCAGATTTCGGTGGTGCGCAATTTCCTCCTCGCAGACGACGCCGAGGAACCGATGATGGCCGGAGAGGCGACATGATTCCCGGCGAAATCGAGACCGCCTCCGGCGAGATCGAGCTGAATGTCGGCCGCGATACGTTGACGCTGACCGTGGCGAACACCGGAGACCGGCCGATCCAGGTCGGCTCTCACTACCACTTCTTCGAGACGAACGATGCGCTGCAGTTCGATCGCGCGGCGGCTTACGGCCGCAGGCTCAACATTGCGTCCGGCACCGCAGTGCGGTTCGAGCCAGGCCAGGCGCGCACGATCGAGCTCGTCGCACTCGCAGGCGAGCGCGTCGTGTACGGTTTCAACGCCAGGGTCATGGGAAAGCTGAAACCATGACGCTCAGGATCAGTCGTCGCGCCTACGCCGAAATGTTCGGGCCGACGGTGGGCGATCGCGTGCGCCTCGCGGACACGGAGCTCTTCATCGAAGTCGAGCGCGACTTGACCACTTACGGCGAAGAAGTGAAGTTCGGCGGCGGCAAGGTCATCCGCGACGGCATGGGCCAGAGTCGGCGCGTTGACGCGGAGGTCGCGGACATCGTCGTCACCAACGCGCTGATCCTCGACTGCAGGGCATCGTGAAGGCCGACATCGGCATCAAGCACGGTCGCATCATCGCCATCGGCAACGCCGGCAATCCCGACATTCAGCCGGACATCACCATAACGATCGGCGCCGGCACCGAAGTCATCGCGGGCGAAGGCATGATCGTCACCGCCGGCGGCATCGACACGCACATCCACTTCATCTGCCCGCAGCAGATCGAAGACGCGCTCATGTCGGGCGTCACCACGATGATCGGCGGTGGCACCGGTCCGGCCACGGCACGTATGCGACGACTTGCACGCCGGGAATCTGGAACATGCACCGCATGCTCGAGGCGGCGGAAGCGTATCCGATGAACCTCGGCTTTCTCGGCAAGGGCAATGCGCCTGCCCGAACCGCTGCGCGAGCAGGTCGAGCGCGGGCGCGATCGGACTGAAGCTGCACGAAGACTGGGGCACGACGCCGGCCGCGATCGACAACTGCCTCTCGGTGGCCGACGAATTCGACGTGCAGGTCGCCATCCACACCGACACGCTGAACGAATCCGGCTTCGTCGAAGACCACGATCGCCGCGTTCAAGGGCCGCACGATCCACACCTACCACAGCGAAGGCGCGGGCGGCGGTCACGCGCCGGACATCATCCGCGTCTGCGGCGAGGCGAACGTGCTGCCGTCGTCCACGAATCCGACGCGGCCGTTCACGGTCAACACGATCGACGAGCATCTCGACATGCTCATGGTCTGCCACCACCTCGATCTCGAAAATCCCCGAGGATGTCGCCTTCGCCGAGTCGCGCATCCGCCCCGAGACGATCGCCGCCGAAGACATGCTGCACGACCTCGGCGCGTTCAGCATGATGTCGCGCGATTCGCAGGCGATGGGCCGCATCGGCGAAGTCATCATGCGCACGTGGCAGACCGCGCACAAGATGAAGGTGCAGCGCGGCGCGCTGCCGCCCGACAGTGCGCGTCACGACAACTTCCGCGCGCTGCGTTACATCGCGAAGTACACGATCAACCCCGCGCTCACCCACGGCATCGCGCATGAAGTCGGCGCATCGAAGTCGGCAAGCTCGCCGATCTCGTCGTGTGGAAGCCGGCGTTCTTCGGCGTGAAGCCAGAGATGGTTCTCAAGGGCGGCCTTATCGCCGCGGCGAACATGGGCGATCCGAACGCGACCATTCCGACACCGCAGCCGGTGCACTATCGGCCGATGTTCGGGAGCTATGACAGTGCGTGCGCTGCGACATCGGTCACGTTCGTGTCGCAGGCAGCCGCAGCGGCGGGAATCGCGGCAGTACTCGGGCTGAGGAAGCGGATCATTGCCGTGAAGAACACGCGCGCGCTCAGGAAAGCCGACCTGCCCTTGAATGGCGCGACGCCTCGCATCGACGTGGACGCGCAAACCTACGAGGTCCGCGCGGACGGCGAGCTGCTCGTTTGCGACCCGGCGAGCGTGCTGCCGATGGCGCAGCGTTATTTTCTCTTCTGACGATGCTGGTGGTCCGCGAGCGCATGGAGCACACCTCGGCGCCGGAGGCCGTCGAGCTGAAGCTTCCCTTCGAACTGCGTCAGAAGAGTCGCCTGCGCACGGCGCTCGAAGGCGGTGAGGATGTCGCACTTCTGCTGCCACGCGGCACGGTGCTGCGCGGCGGCGACTGCCTGCGCGCCGACGACGGCCGTCTCGTGCGCGTCGTGGCGCAATCCGAGCGGGTGATGCAGGTGACTTGCGACGATCCGGTAGCGCTTGCCCGGGCCGCTTACCATCTTGGCAACCGCCACGTGGCTGTCCAGCTCGGCGCAGGATGGCTGCGACTCGCCGAGGACCCCGTCCTGCGCGAGATGTTGCTGCAGATGGCTGCGCAGGTCGTGACGATCGACGCGCCGTTCGAGCCCGAGGCGGGCGCCTATGGCGGCCGTGGACATGTGCACGAACCGGGCGAGCGCCCGGGCTTCATCCACGAGTACTTCCAGCGCCCGCCGCACACCGCGTGAGCCCCGCCGAAGCAACCTTGTCCATCACGCCGGGCGCGTTCACCCGCCTGCTGCGCCTTGCGAGTCCGACCTTGCCGGTCGGCGCCTACAGCTATTCGCAGGGGCTGGAGTGGGCGGTGGAGTCTGGTGAAGTCCGCGATGTGGCAAGCGCGCGAACCTGGATCGAGGACGCGCTGCGTTTCAGCATGGCGCGCTTCGAAGCGCCGCTGTGGTGGCGTTTCTACCACGCCTGGCGCGCGTCCGATCACGCCGCCGTCCTGCGCTGGAACGATTGCTTTCTCGCTGCCCGCGAAACCGCGGAACTCCATGCCGAGACCATTCAGATGGGCTATTCCCTGCGACGTCTGCTGGCAGAGCTTGGTGAATTCAG
Organism: uncultured beta proteobacterium; assembly: GCA_963747225.1. Taxonomy (GTDB): domain Bacteria; phylum Pseudomonadota; class Gammaproteobacteria; order Burkholderiales; family JAEUMW01; genus JAEUMW01. The sequence continues at coordinate 295,159 of CAVVES010000018.1, forward strand.
CGCAGCGGACCGCACACCTCTCGACGAAATCGAGCAGCCGTCCTATCCTGCCGTGGCCGCGTTCGCCGCTGCTGCGTGGCGTATTCCCCCGGCGGCTGCGCTGCTCGCCTACGGCTGGTCGTGGGTCGAGAACCAAGTGCTGGCAGCCATGAAATTGGTCCCGCTCGGCCAGGTCGCGGGGCAGCAGTTGCTGACGGCGCTCATGCCGGCCCTGCAAAGCGCGATGGAAACAGCCTCGACCACCGAGGACGAAGCGCTCTCGAATTTCGCGCCCGGACTCGCGCTCGCGAGCAGCTTGCACGAAACCCAGTACACCAGGCTCTTCCGCTCATGATCGAAAAGCAGCCCCTGCGCGTTGGAATCGGCGGGCCGGTGGGCTCGGGCAAGACCGCGCTCACCCTCTCCCTGTGCCGGTACCTCCGGGACCACTATGAACTCGCGGTCGTCACCAACGACATCTACACAGAAGAGGACGCCCAGTTCCTTGTGCGCAACGAAGCGCTGCCGCCGGAGCGCATCATCGGCGTGGAGACCGGCGGCTGTCCGCACACGGCGATCCGCGAAGACGCGTCGATCAATCTGGAGGCGGTGGCACGGCTGAATCGCCGGTTTCCGGCGCTCGACATCGTCTTCGTCGAAAGCGGCGGGGACAATCTCGCCGCGACCTTCAGCCCGGAGTTGTCGGACCTCACCCTCTATGTGATCGATGTTGCTGCGGGCGACAAGATCCCCCGCAAGGGCGGGCCCGGAATCACCAAGTCCGATCTCCTCATCATCAACAAGATCGATCTCGCGCCCCTCGTCGGTGCGTCGCTGGAAGTCATGGATCGGGACGCGCGCAAGATGCGCGGCGAGCGGCCCTTCGTATTCACCAACCTGAAGACCGGGCAGGGCATCGGTGATATCGTTCGGTTCATCGAGAAGCGCGGCCTGCTCGCCCTGGCGGGCGGTCGGGTGCCGACCTGAGCACCGCGTTGGCCGGTTCCACGCCGTCAATCCAAGAGGGAGAGTTCGAGATGCAGCGAAGCCAAGTCCTGCGCACCTGGCAGGAGCCGGCGCCCGAGGCGTCGGCGACGCCACCACGCGTTCAATGGTCCCCCGTGCGCGAAGCCGAGCGCCTGGTCGAACGACACGAGAAACTGCTCGCGCTGGAATATTCGCGGGCAGGCTGGAAGACCGCTCAGATGGTGGAAGAGCGGATGCACGCGATCGCGGATCGTCTGCTCACGGCGTCGACCGAATATCCGTCGCTGCGCGCCCTGTTGGACCGGCGGGACCTGCTGCCCGCTTTCGACCTGGGAGGGAACCCCGACCTCGCGGCAGTAGTCATCATCTTCAATTACTTCGAGGTTCTGCGGCACCCCGCGGACCCCCGTCGCGCAGCGGCGTCCCCATAAGTCCGCACGCGGCGCAGCACGGCCGGCGTCCATGCCCCGCTGCCTGGAAAATCGAAGTGCAAGCCGGCCGGAAGTGAATAGGCCCTACCGCTTAGGCATATGACCTTTTTTTGGTCTGAATCTTAGCTAATGTGACGGGTGAAGTTTCGTGGTCCCGAGGGATCGCTTTCGCACAGGGGGAATCATGTCTACGTCTGTCTTCTCGGGGTGGGTCCGCTCCGCACTCACCGTTTCCGCAACAGTAGCGCTCGCCTCATGCTCGAACATGCAGACGGGCTCGCAGGATGCCAAGACAGTCGCGACCGGCTCCGCCGGTGGCGCCAACGCGCAGAACGCCAACAGCGCACTCGAGAAATGCCCGACGCCGCTCGGCACGATGGCCGTGGTCGAGGATCAGGGCGCCTCCTGGTATGGAATATTGACCGGCCAGATGCACCTCGGCTCCACGACCCCGGTTCTGAAGCTGCTCGTGCAGCAGTCGAACTGCTTCATGGTGGTGGAACGCGGCCGCGCCATGAACAACATGATGCAGGAACGCGCGCTCCAGGAGTCGGGTGAGCTGCGCCAGCAGTCCAATTTCGGCAGGGGGCAGCTGGTCTCGGCGGATTACTCCATGAGCCCGTCGATCACCTTCAGCCAGAACGACGCCGGCGGCCTCGGCGCGAGCCTGGGCCACCTCCCAGGTTGGGCTGGCGTGATCGGAGGGGTTGCCGGCAGCATGAGATTCAAGGAGGCCAGCACGATGCTGACCCTGGTCGACAACCGATCCGGCGTGCAGGTGGCTGCGGCGGAAGGCAGCGCGAAGAACACGGACTTCGGCGCCATGGGCAGCATCTTCACCGGCGGGCTCAGCGCGGCGGGCGGCGGCTACGCCAACACCGCCGAGGGGAAAGTGATCGTCGCCGCGTTTACGGATTCATACAATAACCTGGTACGGCCGCGCGGAACTACCGGCCGCAGACCATCCAGGGCGGACCGGGTACCGGAGGCGCGCTCGGCGTCCAAGGTTCCGATCCTGTAAAACAGCCAACCCCTGCCCCGACGACGAGCAAGAAGAAGAAGGCATCGCAGCAGTAACTCCTTCGCTGCGGCCATGATTGGGGGGCGCACCGCCGCCCCTCGTTTCGTTTTCGTGTTCCCTGGCCGCATTGGCCCACGAGCTTCTAGACAGGGCGAAGCATGACTAACAGTCGCAGCAGGTTCAGTCCTTCGTTTCTGTCCATCGCAATGAGTCTGGTGATCGGTACGATCGCGACGAGCGCGGCCATTGCCCAGACGGCGATGGCCGCATCCCGGTCATCGACGAGCAGCAAATGGATCGAGCGCGGGCGTTATCTCGCAAAGATTGCGGGATGCAACGACTGCCACACGCCGGGATACATGGTAATGAGCGGCAAGGTGCCGGAGGCGCAGTGGCTGACCGGTGACTCGTTCGGCTGGCGCGGGCCGTGGGGGACGACCTACGCCATCAATCTGCGCCTCTATATGCAAACGCTCACGGAGGAAGAGTGGCTGAAGAAGGCGACGACTCTCGAGTCACGGCCCCCGATGCCGTGGTACGTGTTCCGCGAGATGACGAAGGATGATCTGCGCGCGCTCTATCGGTACATTAGGTACCTGGGTCCCGCGGGCACCGCGGCACCGGCTTACCTGCCTCCAGACCAGGAGCCGAAGCCGCCCTACGCTACATTCCCGGCTCCGCCGAAATGACCCGAGCAAACCTCGGTCATTCGCACGCGACCTCGCTGGCATACCGCATCACACCCTCCCTTTAGAAGATCAGCGTTGCCCATTCGGGATCGAGCGCGCGACCGAGGAATGCCGCTACGCCGGCGATGCCGGTGACTTCCGGTATGAGCATCCCCCGGTCCACCGCGTGCGCATCCAGCGCGTCGCTGCATGCGAAAAACCTCGCCCCGAAGCGACGGGCTTCTTGCATGTGGCGGTAGATGCTCATCTGGCGATCGACGCCTGCGTACAGCTTGTCGGCTACGCCCCGCGCCAAGAGCAACACCGACCGACTCGAAAAGTGGATTTCGACTTCGACGTCCATTGCCGCCGCTGCCGCAGCATGAAAAAAGGGCGTCGCGCACAGGTGTGGCGCTTCGGGACTGACCGCCCAGAGCAGAACGGCGAGGTGGTTTTTCATGGCGGCGCCTCGCCGAACGTCTCGGAGAGGAGTCCCATATAGGCTTCGACCGCCGCCGGAATTTTCGTCCCGGTCACGAGCAGTTCGGAATCGCTCTCCCACGCAGTCGGCCGCAGGCGCACGAGCCAACCTTCGCCGTAAGGATCGGCATTGATCAGCTCGGGCGCCGTCTTCGCTCTGCCGTTCGCCTCGACGATGACACCGGCAACCGGCGACCGCACCGCGCGAATGATCTTCGACATTTCCAGCAGCCCGAGGGACCGTTCGCGTTCAATGGAAGCCCCGGCAGGCTTCGGCATGAACTCGATGAACTCGCCCGAGATGTGGGCTCCGAGCGGCGTGATGCCGATGGTCGCGATGCCGTTCGTGTCGAGGCGTGCCCAGGTGTCGTGCTCGATCAGGTAGAACAGCGCGTCCGGAAAGTCGAAACCGCGAATTATCGTCACGACAGGATTTGCTCGAAACGTATCCCTTGAATGATCCGAGCGCCGTCAGCTCGCATCGGGGCCGCGGTCGATCATCCCTTCACCTCTTGCGCGGTCATGCTGTAGCGGAACTTCTGCGCGTCGTACTGGCTCGGCGTGCCCTTGGCCGTCTCGGCGTGCGGATACATGAAGTGTCCGAGGGGCTTGGTCGTTGTTGGGGCCAGGCGCGTGTCGCTGGCGGTGTTGAATCCGACCCAGTTCATTTCCCAATAACCGAACAGCGTCTTCCGCGCGAGATCGACGCGCGGGTCGTGAAGCGGAAGCTGGCGCTCCTTTTCCTCCTCGAGGACGACTTTTCGCACGTCGGCGGGATCGACTGGAATCCAGCCGAAGTTCGGATGATAGAACTCGGCGCGGCAATGCTGCGCCTTCGTGATGTCCCCGCTTTTGCCCAGGCTCTTCCAGGTCGCGGAATCGGCAACGCGCACGCCGTACAAGTCCCGTGCGGGGATACCGGCCGCCCGTGCGAGCCCGACGAAGAGCGCGTTCAGATCCGCGCACTTGCCGCCGAGATTCCCGGATTCGAGCATGAAGCGGATGTCGCCGGTGCCGCAGCCCACAACCTTCGGGTCGCGGTAGGTGTTCTCGACGATCCACTCATAGATCGCACGCGCGCGCTCGACCGTGCTTGCGCTGGCAGTTGGCAGGATGCGGGTCGCGGTCGCGCGCACGATGCCGTCGGTAGGAATGTGCGCCGACGGCTGCAGATACAAGTCGAGTTCCTCCCGCGACACAGGATGCAGCGCGCCAGGTTTCGTCGTATCGATGTGCCGGTTGCGCGTCGCGACGAGGAAGGTGACCTGCAGCGTCGGCGGCGCGTTGCGCTCTTCCCATCGTGCGAAAAACGCCGGCGCACCGTATTTCGGATCCCGATAGATTCCGGTCTGTGTCGGGTTGCCGGTCCAGCGGATGTCGAGCGTCCGCTGGTAATCGGTGTCGCGATACTGGGGCAGCGGCAGCCAGACTTTCGCGGGAACGTCCTCCGGTGTGAATTCAACGGCGGTGACCACTTCGAAGTGGCGCCACCCCGCATCGGTGGGCGGAGCTTCGAGCGCTTTGTCGGGCGCGGCGTTGGCGATCTGCGGCATGGCTGCAGCAGCAGCGGCCGCGGCTGAAACATTCAGGAACGTACGTCGATCCATGTTGCACTTCCTTTCAAATTTGTCCGCGCCGAACCGGCGACGAACCGTCGCAATCCGCGTCGGCTACGCATGGCGCTGCCGACGCGGGTTTGTTCGTGGCGGAAGAGAATGGGAGTCGAACCCACCCGGAAGCGCCTAGCGCCCCCAACCGGGTTTGAAGCCCGGCCGCCCCACCAGGGACGATTCTCTTCCTATGAAAGCTGCTCATCGACCGCGTTCCGGCGCGTTCCGCCACTTGCCGAGGCAGGCGCGACATCGATCGAAACCAGATTGTCTGCCCGCACAACATGCTTGTCGCGCACGCGGCGCGTGAAGCCGACGCGGTCGAAGAATTCGAGTACCTGGATCGCGCGCTTGCGACCGAGTCCACTACGGTCGCGAAAAAGCGCTGCCCGCACTTCGCCCTCGGTCTCCTGCAGGCTGTTCGCCAGCGCAGCAAGGTCGCGGATCGCGAGCGGATGGTAGAACAAATCACGCACGACCTGGTAGATCTGACCGCGCTTCGACGCGCGGATTAGCGCCGCCCGCACCAGGGCCTCTGGTTGTGCGGCTCCCCGCGCCAGATCGCGCACCCATGGCGGATCGAACGGCGTGTCGAGAAGTCGCGGCAGCAGCTTCTCCACCAACGCCCGCTCCTGAGGCGACGGCGCGTTGTCGTGTCCCGGCAGGTGCAGCCAGGGTCCGCCCCTGCGAACACGTTGCTGCGCGAGCAGGTCGTCGACGAGCGCGAGGTACAGCGCGTTATCGAGTCTGGGAAACGCCATTCGCTTCAGTCGAGCGCCGTCGGGACCGAGTTCGTCAGGATGTGCAAGGTGAAAAGCAGCGAGATGCTCCTCGGCGCGCGACTGGAGCGCGCACCAATGGTCCTCGCCGATGGCGAAATCAGTCGCCTCGCGCGTGACGCGGCGCGCAGAGAGTCCATGCATCAAGGCGGAAACATCGCGGATATTGCCGGCGCTGGTGAAGCGCTTGAGATCCACTCCAGACGGCGCGTGCTCGACGAGCTGCGCCAGCTGCAATGCGGGTGTGTCCGCCTCCAGCGCTGCCAGCACTGACAACCGCTCGGGCGAGCGACGGTAGCGTGTCGGCGCGAACGGGTCCAGCACTCGACCGCCGCCTATGGTCCGCACTGCCGATGTGTCGCGGATGATGAAGCGGTCGCCGCGCCACGCCGCGATGCGATTCTGTAGAACGATCTGGACCAGTTGGCTTGAGCCCGGCGCGAGCTCACCGCGATCGGACGGCGCATCGGTGTCCCCCTGCAGCGCCACGATCCGCCCCGGAACGTGCGCAGCGCCCAGGTGCACGTTGACCGTCACACCGGAACGCAATGGTTTGGACTCGCGATCGAGCAGTTCGAGCCGCGCGTCGAACCGCTCCGTCGTCAGCGCGACCGCGGGATCGACGATCCAGTCGCCACGCTTCACATCCTGGTAGCTGATACCGACGAGGTTCAGCGCGCAGCGCTGGCCGGCCACACCACGTTCGCTCGGCCGATTCTGTGCGTGGATCGATCGGACGCGAACATTGCACCCCGACGGGACGACCATCAGAGTGGCGCCCAGACCGACTTCGCCAGAATGCACGGTACCGGTCACAACCGTCCCGATCCCTGCGAGCGCGAACGACCGGTCGACTGCCAAACGGAAGTAGCGGCTGTCCGCGCATCGATGATGTTCCTCAGCACGCTCCGCGAGATGCTGCCGCAAGGCAGCGATACCGGCGCCCGTGCGGCCGGAAACGACAAAGATCGGCGCGGCCGCGAGCGGTGTGTGCGCCACCAGCATTCGCAACTCGCGCTCGACGGTGGCAACGCGCCCAGCGTCGACCGCGTCGACCTTGGTCAGCGCGATCGCGCCTGCGCGAATGCCGAGCAGCGTCAGGATATCGAGATGCTCTCGCGTCTGTGGCATCACTCCATCGTCCGCCGCCACGACCAGGAGCGCGAAGTCGATGCCGGTCGCGCCGGTGAGCATCGTGTGGATGAACCTCTCGTGTCCCGGCACATCGATGAACCCAAGCACGTCGCCGTTGGCAAGCGACGCGTACGCGTAGCCGAGTTCGATCGAGATGCCGCGGGCTTTTTCCTCCGGCAGGCGATCGGTGTCGACGCCCGTGAGCGCGCGCACGAGCGTCGTCTTGCCGTGGTCGATGTGTCCTGCGGTGCCGATGATCATGCAGCAGGGTTACTCATGAATCCCACGACGAAGCCACGTCGTGAAAGAGTGCATCGAAACGGAAGGGCGAAGCGGCGGAGTTCTTTCGCCGGCGCGTTCGCGGCCCGCCGGCTCCTTCCCGCTTCGACGTCGCAGCTCGATCGCTTCAGCCCGCCGCTTGCGCAGCCACACCCAGAGTCCCGTCGAGATCAGGAGAAGCGGGGCAAGACCGGTTGCGAACATCGCGATCAATCCCGGCTTGCCGAACGCCGTGCCGCTGTGCAAAGGGAACAGCCAGTGCATGAAGGTTTCGCCGGCGGTCCGCGTTCGATCGCCGCGTTCGAAAAGAAAATCGCCGCTTGCAGGATCGACCCAGACGAGGGTGTCTCCGAGCCGGTGTACGTCTCCTGGTCCACGAAGGTAGAAGAGATAGCCACCGGGCAGGCGGGTGGGGATGTGTATCTCGGTGATCGCCTGTCCCGGATGGGCAGCTTTCACGCTGGCGATCAGCTCCTCGAACGATGGCCATTTCGCGGCGGAATCGTCGCGCCACGGCACCACCGGAAATGGCGCCACCTTCGAAAACAGACCGACCAGATCACGTGCGTATTTGAGATACACGAGGGTGCTCCCAGTCAGCGTGGCGAGCAGGAGGAGCGCGCAGAGCAACGAACCGAGCGAGCGATGAACGTCGAACAGAATCCGCGTCGCGCCGGCGCGCACCTTCACTGTCACCAGACGCTTCCACCCGCTGCGCTGACGCGGCCACGCCGCGTACATGCCGGTCAAGGCAGATGCGAGCATCAGGAATCCGGCAACTCCGACCAGGTTGGAACCGGCGTTACCGAGCAGCACGTTCCGGTGAAAGTCGTAAACGGTCTTCACGAGGTACGGCCGCGCCAATCCGCGCGCGGCCGCGTCGCGCGTACCGAGCAGCTCTCCGCTCACCGGACTGAACGTAGCTTCGACCCGCGCCGGCGCAATGCGCACGCGGGGTCCGACCTGGACGATCGCCCGATACACGTCGCCGCGCTCCACCGGCAAGGTCAAGCGCTCGATCCGCGAAAAGCCGAACTCCTTCCCGACGCGAGCGTAGATCGCTTCCGGCGGCAACCACGCACCGGTGTGCATGTCACGCAGCAATTCCGGATTGAGGTACGCGTCGACCGGCGCCTCGTACACGAGGATGCTGCCGGTGATGCCGACGAGCGCGAACCAGACGCCGAGCCCGATACCGAGCCAGCGGTGGAGCAGCACCCATGTACGTTTGCGACTCGGTGCCGCCACGACCGGTCACAACCCGGCGAGTTGCTCGACGAAGCGCGCTTCGTCTTCGAGGCAGCGCAGATCGAGCAGCAGGCAGCCGTCGGCGAGGCGGCCGATGACGGGAATCGGCAAACGCCGCAGCCGTTCCGCAAGACGGTTGAGAGCACCGCTGCGCCGCTTCTCGCGCTCTTCCGGCTGGATGGCCAAGGCGATGCTGGGCAGCAAATCCACCGGCAGCGATCCACTGCCGATCTGGCTCGCGACTTCCTGTCAACGCCGGCCGTGTTTCACCGAGCAGATTGGATATCCCAGTTCAACCGGGATCGCATGGCCGGCGGCGTTAGTAAGCGACGCTACCTCACGTCTTCAACTGATCGCGGATCGGCAGTTGCCGTATTCGTTTCCCCGTCGCGGCGAAGATCGCATTGCACAACGCCGGCGCAATCGGGGGCACTCCCGGCTCACCCACCCCTCCCATCGGCTTGGAATAATCTCCGGGCAGAATGTGCACGTGGATTTCGCGCGGCGCCGCTGGCATGCGCAAGAGCTCGTACGTATTGAGATTGTCCTGTTGCACGCGGCCGTCCTTGAACGTGATCTCGTTCAGCATCGCGACCCCGACGCCCATGACGCAGGCACCCTCCATCTGCGCGCGGATACGATCGGGATAGACGGTTGCGCCGCAATCCACTGCAACGTCGACGCGCGGAATGGTCACTTCACCCTTGTCGTCCACCGCCACCTGCACAACCGCGGCGATGTAGCTCACGAAGCTGTAATGTCCCGCGATGCCCATCCCCTGCCCTTTGGGCAACGATTTGCCCCAGCCCGCATTGCGCGCGGCGGTCTCGATCACCCGCCGCAGGCGGCCGGTGTCCACCGGATAGCGTTCCGGCGATTCGTCGTGGTTCCACGTATCGCCCAGCACGGTGGGGCTCACCTTCCGAGCTGGTCCGATCACTTCGAGGAGATAGTCTTTTTGGTCCCGTCCGGCTGCTGTGGCAAGCTCCGCGACGAACGACTGCACGGCGAACGCATGGGGGAGGTTCGACACGGAGCGGAACCAGCCGATGCGGGTGTGCGCAATGGCTTCCGGATTCTCGATGCGCACATTGGGAATCGCGAAGGGAATATTGATCGCGCCCATGCCTAGCTCAAAGGGCACCTCGTTCCGCGCTTCGGCATTGAAGGTGGAGACGATGGTGGGCGCAACCGTCCGGTGCAACCATGCGACCGGCCGGCCCTGCGCATCCATGCCCGCTTCGAGATGCTCGACGGACACCGTGTGGAGGTAATCGTGATGCAGGTCGTCTTCCCGCGTCCACGTGACCTTCACCGGCTTGCCGTCCATGGCCTTGGAGAGCACCGCAGCCTCGATGCCGTAATCGGGCTTGGACTTGCGCCCGAAACCGCCCCCGAGAAGGGTCACGTAAACCGTCACGTCCTCGACCGCCATACCCAGCCGCTTGGCGGCGCGGTCGCGGGCAGCTTGGGGAGACTGGAAGCAGCCCCACACTTCACACTTGCCATTGGCGATACGGGCAGTCGCCGCGGGCGGCTCCATGGTCGCATGGGCAAGATGCGGCATGTAGTACTCCGCCTGCATCCGCCGCGCAGCACTGCTGAGAGCACTGTCGACATTGCCGTCGTTGCGCACGACCTTCCCACCGGGTTTGCGAGCCGACTCCTCGAGCGAGGTCTTGAAGGCCGCGGAATCGTAGCTGGCATTCGGACCGGCCTCCCAAACCACTTTCAACGCATTGCGTCCCTGCATCGCCGCCCAGGTGTTGCGCGCGATGACCGCGACGCCTCCGAGGGGATTGAACTCCGGTGGCGGCGGAGCACCCTCAATTTCCACGACGCGAATGACGCCTGGCACCTTGAGGGTGTCCGTCGCGTCGTAGCTCGTGGCCTTGCCGCCCAACACCGGCGGCCGCGCGATCACGGCGTAGAGCATGCCGTCGAGTCGCGTATCGATGCCGTACTGCGCCTTGCCGCTCACGATGTCCGGCGCGTCCACCAGCTTGAGATCGCTCTTCCCGATGTAACGGAATTGCGCGGGATTCTTGAGACGAATCGCATCCCGCTTCGGAATTGGGGTGGTCGCGGCGGCCTTCGCGAGCGCGCCATACCCCAATCGGCGTCCGGTCGGACCGTGCACGACTTCGTGATTCTTCGCATGCACCTGGCTCACGGGCACGCCCCATCGCGCAGCGGCGGCGGCCTCGAGCATCATGCGCGCCGCGGCGCCGCAGCGGCGCATCGGCTCGAAGAAGTGGCGCGTGCTACGCGAGCCGTCCGTGTCCTGGTTGCCGTAGCGCAGCTCGTCGCCGGGCGCCTGGGCGACGTGCACGCGCTTCCAGTCCGCTTCCAACTCGTCGGCTACGATCATGGGCATGCCGGTGCGCACACCCTGTCCCATCTCCGAGCGGTGGCACACGATCGTGACTATTCCATTCTCGGCGATCCCGACGAAGACCAGAGGATCGTCGACCCAGCCGTGGGGCATGTTGTCCACGCCGTATTTGCGCGGCTGCGACTCGGCGGCCCGCAACACCGTGGAAAATCCCGCTGCCAGTACCAGGCCGCTCAGCGCCGACATGCGCTGCAGAAAGCGCCGCCGGCTCACATTGGCGATCACCAGGTTCTCATCCAGCTGTACCATGCCCGCCCGGGCACGCGTCAAATCGCGCGGCGCGTTCATGCATTGGCTCCCTGCGTGCCAGCGGCACGCTTGATCGCGGTGCGGATGCGCACATACGTGCCGCAGCGACAGATGTTGCCCGCCATGGCTTCGTCGATGTCGGCATCGGTCGGCTTGGGCTTCTGCCTGAGCAGCACCGTCGCGGACATGATCTGCCCAGCCTGGCAGTAACCGCATTGGGGCACGCCAAGCTCGATCCACGCCGCTTGCACCGCCTTGCCGACCTTGTCGTTCCCGACCCCCTCGATGGTAGTGATCTCCTTGTTGGCGAGCGTGGAGATCGGCAGCACGCAGGCGCGCGAGGGCTCGCCGTCAAGGTGCACGGTACAGGCGCCGCACAAGGCCATGCCACAACCGAATTTGGTTCCGGTGAGACCGATCTCGTCACGCAGCACCCATAACAGCGGTGTGTCATCGGGCAAATCGATCTCATAGCGCTTACCGTTGATGTCGAGTGTAACCATCGTCATCTCCTCTCGGTGGGATCGGGAAATTGTCGGCTGCTTTCCCGTGGCGATGAGCGCACCGGGGGTGCTGCCGTATTGACTGCGTAGACCTTCTGCGGATGCGTAGAGTTCGGAAGAACACGCTGGCAGGGTACCGCACTGGAAAAGGAGGAGTTACTCGGCGCGCATGGACGCGCCCGGCACTGTCAACATCCGGCTACGGAAGGGTCGAAGTCTCGGCTGCGATGACCCCTTCTTCCTTCAGTCCGAAACCCGCCGCCTGCTTGAACTCCAATGCTCCCATGCACGACCCCGGTGAGACGATGACCATCTGGCCCGGAGCAAGACGACCACGGCAGTTCTCTCCGAATGCGCGGGTGCGGTTAGCCGTCGCGACCACAATCACCAGGTCCGCGCCGTCGACTACGCGGTCTATGTCGTGACCGGCATACGCGAGCGGCGCGAAGCCCTCCATCTCTCCGATCGCTCTTACACCGCCAGCCTGCCCGACTGCGGCGATGACATCGCGCCGCGCCTCGAAGTCGAACATGCCGACGCGATGTCCATGAGCGGCGAAGTCATAGGCAGTCGCACTCGCGCCCGCTCCTGACCCCAGTATGGCAACTCTCAAGCGCTGGCCTCCATGGTGGGTTCAGTATTGATCGTTGTTGACCGCTCGGATACGCCCGGACCCGATATATGAAGCACCGCGCTTGTTCGAATCGTAGCCACGCTCGACGCCAGTGGGTCCGCGCATCGAAGGAGATACCTGTCACTTGAGGCTGTCGATCGCTCCAGGACCCGGCGTCTGGATTGTTCCTCGCACGCGCGAAGCGAGGCTCAGAGCAATCTGCAGCGCGGATGCGATGTGTCTTCGGGAAACCCGCTTCGCTTTTCCAAGAACCCGCCGCAGACCCGACTCCTGGTTGAAGGGCCACGCGAGAAGCTCGGGCCATTCGCGGGCGATAATGTCTCGCTGAAGATTGCCGGAACGCCGGTAAGACACGGGCAGCGCAAGCATGCATTCGATAATGCGTCGGTGAGACAGCGGGAACAGGTCGTACCCGTAGTCGCAGTCGGCGTATGCCCACGCAGCGGCCCAGCACCCGCAGTCCTGTTCGAGCAGAAACAGCGCCAGCGTATCGAGCGCATTGGTCGTCGGAACGCCGTCCAGCCACGCCCGCGCTCGCGCAATCAGCTCGGCATGGGGCGGGCATTTGCACAGCGCGACCAGCCGTTCCGGCGCAATGACTGTCGTCTCGTTATCGTCCGCCCCCCACCAGTAACCCCTTGCGAGTTCGCCCACGGTACCGAGCAGCGTGGCATGTCCGTTCCGAAGGCCCTTGTACATTCTCGCGCCTTGCCACCCGCGAACCTCACCGACGCAGCAGCCGGTCCGGTACGTCCACTCTTCGAGATCGTCCTGCGTAGCTGCCACCATCGACAGTACCCGGTGCTTGAAGCCAAAGCGGCTCGCGATTTGCCGTGCGCTGTGACAATCGATCTCAGCGATCTCGTCGTCGTGATTTGCCGTGACCATCTCCAATCGATCTGCCAGGTCCCGAGCGCAAGCAAGCAGCATCCGCGAATCCTTTCCCGCGGTCAGCATCAGATACGTCGGCGTCGTGGTCACGACGGCCCGGATCTGGCGCTTGACGATCATGGAGATCTCGGCGATCGCGTCTTCGGTGGAACACGATGCAGCCAGCGGGTCTTTCGGCCAGTGGCGCACGGGCTGCCACTTGCCTAAGTCTAGGTAATGGTTGGGAAGTAGCCGATCGATCCCGTGACGCGGAGTGAGTCCAGCAGGATAGGAGCCCTGCCGGAAAGGAAAACCGATCGCCTGCACCAGTTCCACGCGAGGGCCGTTGTGCTTGTCGGAGGGTACGAGACTCGGTGTGGAAGCCAGTAGCCCCTGGCGCGCACAGTACACTGCGGCGAGCGAGCCGCAGGCATCAAGATAGAAGCGTCCCGCCGACCCATCGAGCCAGACCACGGCGAAGCGCCCGCCGAAGGAGTAGAGATCAACGCTTCCAGCGCATCGGGCGACTCCCGGGTTTGCATTGACAGGTGGAGCGTTTCGTCATCCGCAAGCAACCGGCCGTCCTCGCTGATCGGGTAGCCGAGTATCCAGCCGGCGGCGCGACCATCGTTGTCGATCAAACGCATCACCGGCAGGTTCGGGTGCCGCCCGAGAAACCACGAGCCGATGGACTCGACCAGCCATCCGGACGGCGCAGGGTTTTCATGTTTACAGAGGACGAACTGGCCGATCAGCTTCGACCCATCAACCGCCGATAATCGCGACTTACCATCGCGGGACACGCTTCCAGGAATTCTGTTCAGCGCTGCTCTCGATTTAGTCGTGGTCGCGACCATGTTTCGGTTACCTGGCCATCTGGTGGCACCATACCGCTGGGCATCGATAGCGTACCGCAGGTGCTGACAAAAGGCTGAATCGCATGCCCATCCAACGGTCGATCGCAACAAGTGCGGTCCTTCGGGGGCTCGGCGCTCTCGGCCTTACAGTGAGTGCCGCAGCCGGTTATCCATGGATCGTCGACCCTTTTGGCACTGAGCAAACGAAAAAAGCCCGCATCTGCGCGGGCTCATGGACTTGCTGATGCTGCTGAACAATTATTTGGTGGCCAAGGGCGGAATCGAACCACCGACACAAGGATTTTCAGTCACCTTGCGTTGCACTCCGAGTAAGTCCGTCTGCGTCCGCCGACTATCCACAAGTACCTGATTACAGGTGGTAGATGCGTCCATGTTCGTCCGATACAATGCGCTGGTAGCCGTGAATGAACGGCTACCATACGGCTACCGGGGACGAGATGGGGAAACTTACTGATACGCGGATCAGGACAGCAAAGGCCGCGGGCAATGATCTCTGGTTGACCGATGACATGCATGTGCGTGGGGCCGGGCGGCTGGTTCTCCGGGTCAAGCTGGGTGGTAGCAAGCTGTTCTATTACCGCTACACCGGAACCGACGGCAAGCGGGTGCATTATGCGATCGGGCCGTACAAGTCGGATGGCGACGGACTGGCCAGCTTTACGCTCGATCAAGCGCGCACCCGGTGCGCCGAGCTGGTAAAGATTCGCTCCGACCATGGCGATGTGCACGGGTATCTCGAAGCCGAGAAGCGTGAGCGCTCGCGACAGCGCCGGGAACAGGTCGAAGCCGAAGCGCGGGCGGCCTTGCGGGCGCAGTCCCAATCCTTCGGCCGACTGCTGGAGTTCTACATCGAGCACCTGAAGCGCGAGGGCAAGTATTCCGCCGACGAAGTGCGCCGTGCGCTGCGTCTGCATGTCTTCGACGTGCCCGAGTGGCAGGAGCTGAGGGAGAAAAGGGCAGCGGACATTCGGCCGCAGGACATTCGCGCCATCGTGCGGCGCATGACCGACGCCGGTATCCGGCGGCAGGCGGACAAGGTTCGATCTTTCCTGCGCGCCGCATTCTCTCTGGGGGCCGAGCACGCCGAGACCTTTTGCATCGAGCAAAACCCGGTCGCGGCCATCAAGCGCGTTCGGGGTGCAAACCAGAAGGGAGATCGCGTGCTGTCCGCGGACGAGCTGCGGGCCTTTTGGCAGGAACTCGAAGGCGCCTCGCCCATGTTGCGGGATTCGCTACGCCTCGCGATCGTTCTTGGCGGCCAACGCTTCGCCCAGCTTCTCCGCATCCGGCCCAGGATGTGGACCTCGATGCGCGGACCGTGTTGCTGTTCGATCCGAAGGGTATGCGCGAACGTCCACGAGAACATCTGTTGCCGATTACCGAAACGGCAGCCGACCTATTGGCGCGTGCCTTGGCGATCAACGGAAGTGCGCCAAATGTGCTCTCGACCGACGGCCGCGCACCGATCCACCCGAGCACGCTATCCGATCTGGTGCACACGGTGGCCCTGCGCATGGTGGAGAAGGGCAGTGCACGGGCGATGTTCCGTGGCGGCGACTTGCGCCGCACTTGCGAGACGATGCACGCCGCGCTTGCCATTTCCAGGGACGTGCGCGCCCAGTTGCAATCCCACGGGTTGGGCGGCGTGCAGGCCGCGCATTACGATCGGCACAACTACATGGTTGAGAAACGTGCGGCGCTAGAGGCTTGGGAGCGCCGGCTTCTGGATATAGTCGAGGGACTCTACGACGCACCTGGTGGCCGCGTGGTTCCGTTGCGTAAAGGCGCTGCCTAAACTAGGCGGTGCACAGCCCGACGGACCGAACACGGGGACCCCTGCCCGACCGACGGGACTTCTCACACACGGTCTGAGTCGCTCGGCAAACGGGGCGCGTGTGGGTGACTGACATAGAACGGCCCAACAGCAGCCCGCCAAGCGTTTCATACAAAGCGGTCACTCGTGCACATTGCACCGACCGTCATTTGCTTCCAAATACCGACCGTTGACGGGCACGACCAACCCCCGGATACTCAAGTTGGCGTGATTGAAATATCCTTCCGTCGCGACCTGCAGCGAGAAAAGGAAACACCATGCCGAAGGCTTATTGGGTCAGCGCGTATCGCGCCGTGAAGGACCCTGACAAACTTGCCGCATACGCGAAGCTCGCCGGTCCTGCCCTCACTGCCGGAGGAGGCCGCTTTCTGGCGCGCGGCGAGCCGGCGAAGGTTTACGAACGCGGCCTGAAGCAGCGCATCGTGCTGATCGAGTTCGACAGTGTCGAGCAGGCTGTTGCCGCTCATGACAGCCCCGCCTACCAGGCCGCGCTGGCCGCTCTGGGAGACGGTGCCGAACGGGAAATCCGCATCGTCGAAGGCGTCTGAGTTGTTCGCCGGAATCGGCGCCGGTCGCGGTATCCGTCAACTTGATCTGCTGACCGTCTGCTCCTGTACTTCCCCGATTCCGCAGGTATCCTCTACAAGGTGTATGTGCGCTCGGCCGGTCGCACTTCATGACCGCATTCCGCGACAGGACGCGCTCTGGGATCGGACGATCGATGCAGATCTGCCCATCTGACGCCGCCTGTTGACTAGAAGACGCTCGTGCGTACCTTGTTGAGAGACCGGTTCCGCACGCTTGGACTGGCGCAAGCGCCTTCGAGCACGCTTAAGACCGTGTTGCTGTTCGCGGCGTTGGGCGTGTTCGCTCTGCTCGCCGCAGTCTACGGCCGCAACCCCGACCTGTCTTACGTCAAGGTCGCCTTTCTCTCGGGCAGCGAGCAGCGCAACTATTACGCCATCGTTGCGAGACTGGCCGCCGAAGCGAAGCGCCAGCGCGGGCGCATCGATAATTTGGCCACTGCCGGATCGGTCGAGAACATCGCGAAGCTGGCCGCCGGCAAGGCCTCGTGCAGCGTCCATTTCGCCCTCGTCCAAGAAGGGCTGGCGTGGCCCGACGCACATCCGTTCGAGCTGATCGGACGCCTCGGCACGCCCGAGTCGCTCGTGGTGCTCGGACGCGATGCGGACCGGATTCAATCGGTGGCAGATCTGCGCGGAAAGCGGATCGGAATCGGTCCCGTTGGGAGCGGCACCGAGCAGGTAGCGCGGCAGGTGCTGGCTCCGCTCGCCGAGCTGGATCTCAGGGTGACGATGCACCCCTGGGACGAACAGCTCGCAATGCTCAAAAGTGGTGAGCTGGATCTTGGCGCAATGGTCATCGACGCGGACGCGCAGCTCGTGGTCGAAGCCGTGCGCGAGCATAAACTCCAGATTGTCGACATCACCGACGCAGACGCGCTTGCGCACCGGCTCCCCTTCGCGCGCGCAGGCCTAATCGGAGCGGGACACTACGATCCCATCCGCCGGTTGCCACCGACGGACAAGCGAGTCATTCAGATCGACACGCTCGTGATCGGTAACGGCTGCGCGCGCGAGTCGGCCACCCAAGGTGTCATCACGGCTCTTGTTCGCGTCTTCCCTGACTTCGTGCGCGTGAACCGCGAGCGGGCAAACCTGACGGGATTGGATCTGGCCTCAGCCGCGCGCAGCTACTACGACAACGACGGTCCGGATCCGGTGGGTGCCCATGTGCCGTGGGTCATTGACATCATGCCGACGGCCCGCTGGCTTCAGCTCATCTTCGCCTTTTCGCTTCTGTTCGGTGCCCTGGCAGTGTGGCACCGCTTCCGCCTGTGGCGCATCGACGCGCGGCGCGTGCGCATCGAGAGCGAGGTGTCACGCCTTTTTGCGCCTGAGATCACCGTGGGTGAGATTGCGGCGATGACGCCAGAGGACCGACACCGCGACCCGGAGGCGCGCGCGCGGCTGGATGCAATCATGGGCGACCTTGGACGGCTTCGGGAGCGCTGCCGCCGACAATCGTTGTCAATACTGGTACCAATGGGCCAGGAGATGAGCTACCGCTTTCAGGAAGGGCTTATTGCGGACCTATTGCACGCGCTCAAGATCTTCCGCGGCCGGCTCGATCGCTGAGGCGGACCCAGACGTTGAACGAAAGGTTGGCCGTCACAATTGAGTTCAGCTTTTTCCTGAGGTTCATACTCAGTTTTAAATTTGCAAGGCACAATACCTTGCCAGTTTTGTACTCTTTAGTGTCCGACAAGCTCACCGCGACCGCGGTGGGAGGGATGATGGGTGATGCAAGGATGTGCAAGTCGGGACGGGAATTCGCGTCGTTTCTGGGTTTGGTGCCACGCAAAGTGGCACCGGCGCGGGATCCTATTGGGACCGATCTCCAAGCGAGGCGACCCATACTTCCGCGCGTTTGATCCACGGTGCGCGATCGGTGATGTACCACGCCACCTGGAGGGACAGCCGGTTGCAGCGCACGGTCTGCATACGTTGCGAAGGCACATACAGCAGCGATGTCTCTACACGAACCCTTTGTCACCCACCTGTGCTGGTTGAAAGGGTCTTCATCCTCGCACAAGACGGCGCTTTCGGCGTACCCCTAGCAGACGGGCGCAGGGTCGGGCGCAGCTTGGTTGCCGCTCGCGGTGTGACAGGTGTCGTGGAAGAACACGTTGCCTGTAAGCATGTCCTCATTTTGGCTCAGCTTAATTCCTACCACCAATTCTCCGGTGATTGGTTCCCCGCAATGTGCGCAGGTAAACGTATTCGCAACGAGCTTCTGCATGGCTGATCTCCAAGGTTAGTGATTACTTGCACACCATAAAGACTCGTCGGAACTATGTCAAGGTACCGGTGGGGTCACCCACGCATTGCAGCATCAGCTCGATCGAGCCCCAAGAACCGAGCCTCCCGCGTGTATTCTGGCGCCCTTGTGCAATCGCGTAAGCAGGCGCGACGAGTGATCCCGCAGCTTCGGCGTGCGGTAAACCGACACAGCGGGCACGCGAGAGACAGTGTGGCTCGCTTGCAACAGGCCACCGGTTAGGTTCTTGACCGTCGGCGAGCAGCAGCGCTAGCATGTTAGTAGACGCTAACCTTAGTGGGTTGCCCCATGAAGCTGTCTTCCGAAACGATAAAAGGGACGCTTGAAAGCGCATTTTTGCCATTGCGGTGCCGTGTCCGTGTGGAGAGATACCAGAACACGCTTCGATTTAAGGTCTTAGATCAAAACGACAAACCAATAGTTGAAATGGGTCCGTTGCGGGTCCGCGACCTTTGTGACCAAAGCAAGCTGGAATACCACATTTTCTCGGCGAGAAGCTACGTTGAAGGAAGGGGGTTCCCACTTGAGCCGTGGACACGAGGCGCCCATGAGCACTGAAGGCGAGTTTTACCTCCCCGACGACGCCGTTCTGCGCGAGCTTGGCCGAGTGGCACTCCTGCACAGCCACCTGGATCACACGCTCCGGCTAACGATTAAACGGGCGCTTGGCATCTCCATCGACGATCCGGGCTACTGGAAGCAGACGCACTTCATGACCAAGGACCTACGCGACCGGACGCGCGATCTGATCAACGAGAGGTACGACGCTGATCCCGACCGAGCCGACGTGCTCAATAAGCTGCTCGACGATGCCGAGGAGTTGACCAAGCATCGGAATCGCGTGCTGCATAGTGTGTGGGTGCGGATACCCGGCCAGGAGCCGGTGCTGCACGACCGCGACATCCAGACAAAGCAGCACAACAATTACATTCCGCCGACCGTCGAGGAGCTAGTCCAGCTCGGGCGGCGGATACGGGACGCTCAGCAAATCCTCAACGTGCTAACACGGTAGGATCGAGAAATGCCCGCAAACGGGCATTGCGGGGCCAAGGCGATCGAGCCCCAAGCCCTTCTTCCCGTGTAGTCTGGAACCGCCAGGTGTAGTCTGGTGCGGTCGACGAGTCCGCTAATTAAGTTCGAGCAAAAACACGGCCTCACACTCAGCGCATTCCCGTGCGCCCGCGCCGTGCGACGCCTCAACCCAGAGCAGCATGCCGCCGCAGTCAGGGCATCGGGGCAACCACATTTCCGCGATGTGCCCGCACGAGACGGGGCCGAGATCGATCGCTGGCTCTGCGGGAGCGTCTGGGTAGGTTCTTTTAAGGGAGGCGCGCGGCATAGTGATCCCCTCCTTTTTTGGCGCCGAAAGTTTTATGGCGACTCGCGCTGAAATTCAACTCCTACCGAGCGTGTGTAGTATGGCCCGGTCGCGATCTCGTCTCCGTGCTCATACACCGTTTGCCGGCGGGTGGAGGTGCAAACTCTACGAACGCGCTGGGCTTGTTGCGCCAGCCGGCGCGCAGGCGGGACGAACTCCCGCAGTTCGTCTTCCCGGTACTCGTGCAGCCGGAAGACCGCGAGGCCAGGACAGGTAACTTCCCAGGCTGCCGGAATACTGCTGAAGGAAGCCCTGCAGCTCATCCACGACCACGTGAGCCAGGTGCTGCTCCCGCTCGAAGGCGAGCACGTCGCTTCGGTGCTTGTCTTCAAACCAGGTTCGGTTGCGGAACGCCATCGCAACCTGATATTCGTCCAGCACCTGCGCACAGTGCGCGATGTGCGCGAGATTCGAGCGCCAATAGTAGAACCACGGGCGGGAACTGGAACAGCACTGCGCCGAGCTTGCCGGCCTGGTCCCGAGTTCCGGCACTCGATTGCCGAGTTAGTGTGCACTGCATAAACTGCGTTGACTCTCCCAGAGAGCATCTTGTGCCGAGAGCGCCCATGGAACTCGGCGAACACGTCCCGATGGCATTCAGAATCACTCTCGCTTTGCGTGCAGCCAAGGCCGTACTGGCGCAAAGGCTGAAGACGCCCTCTGGAGTACTGTTCCTGGTCATGGCTACGCTGCTCGGTGCCGGCGTGGCGCGCGTATATGCTGAGCACCCAGCACCCGGTAAGGCACTCCGCGTGGCGGTCAAACCGATCGCGCCCTTTGTGCTCAAGCAGGGCACGGAGCTGACCGGCTTCAGCATTGATCTGTGGAGAGCGCTTGCGCAGAGGCTGGAGGTCGATACTGAATGGGTTGAAGTCAAGACGGTCGGTGAACAGCTCCAGGCGGTGAAAAGCGGCGAAGCAGACGCGGCGATCGCTGCGATCACGATCACCAAGGAGCGCGAAAAGTTAGTGGATTTCACTCAGCCCTATTTCGACTCGGGCTTGCGGATCATGGTACGCACTGAAGGCAGCAATCGCGTGCTGGATGTGCTCGGCTCGATCCCGTGGCTGACAATGGGGACGCTTTTCGGTGTGGCCATTGCGATCATGTTCGTCATGGCAAACGTTCTATGGATGGTCGAGCGCCGCACAACCAAGACTTTCCAGAAGGGGTATCTGAAAGGCATAGGAGAAGGGTTGTGGGCTGTCGCGCTGATCATCGCGACTGGCGAGCATGGCGATCGAGACGCCCCTAGGGTGGTCAAACGGCTTGCTGTAGTCTTCATGTGGCTGCTCGGCGTGGTGCTCGTTGCACAACTGACGGCCACGGTGACCTCCTCGCAGATCGTCGAGCGCCTGAATTCAAACATCCACGGACCGGCAGACCTCGGAGGAAAGAAGATCGTAACCGTGCGCGGCACCGTCGCCGCCGACTACCTGGCTGTGCAGGGCTTGCCGTATGCGGATGTCTCCTCTGCAGAGGAGGGGTACGACCTCGTCGTGCGAGGTCGGGTTCAGGCGATGGTCTTCGACGCACCGACGCTTCAGTACCTGGCCACAAGGCGAGGCAAAGGAACTGTGCGAGTCGTAGGTCCCGTGTTCGCACCGGAAAAATACGGAATTGCCATCGCGGATGGCAGCCCCCTACGCAAACGGATCAACGGTGCGTTGCTCGCAATGTATGAGGACGGGCGGTACTGGGAACTCTATGACAAGTGGTTCTCACAGAGATAGACGCGTGCAAACGCGCTACAACGGCTTGCTGCCAGTTGGATGGTGCACCGTTCGCTCGGATGTGTTCCAAGTTGACTCACTGAAGGGGGCGCCGCAAGTGGCTGGTTAGGTCGAACTGGTGCCATCGACGATGAGACCGATTTCGGCCAAAACCGGTCGGTCGGTGGCGCCCCCAGAATCGCCTGGAAGCGGACCTTGAATGGAATGTGACCCAATTTGCTTGGACGTTGTTTGTTCGTCCACATCCAGGCGAGAAAATTTGAAGGAAGTCAGAGAGCCGGACCGCTTGGTGTCCGTTTGCGTAGGGAACTCAGTTCACGGTGCTAACCCACCCGAGGGCGAAAAATAAACCTCACTGCACGTACCCTGTGCCCTGTGCTTAGGTCTATAGTGAAAGTGTTATTGAAAGGGCAATCCCAGCCCTTCTGCCTACGCCAACCTGGGTTTGCGGCTCTTGGCGTCTCCCCAGGCATCACCAGCTTGCGTGATGCCCATTCTCAGTGGGTCGAGTACCTGCGGTAGTTCTCTTTTGACTCGTGCGCGACCCCGCGCATTTGCCGAAATCCAAGCGAAGTCCTATAGCGGCGCTGCCCCTGTAGGTCCAATACTTTTTCCGAAGAGGTCGCACCATGTTTCGTCACACTTCAGTGAGTCCCAAGCAAGCAACGGTCGATGGTCGGCAACGGATTATGCACACGGCAATGCGTATTGCCGCGCTCATGACCGATGCCAACAAGCGTCTCTTCAAGCTGCAAACTGAAGCCGCCTATGCAGCGTTTGCAGACAATTTAAAGGACATCAATGCCCTGCTGAACGCGGCAAAGTCACCGGCAGTGCTCACGGAATGGCCAAGATTCTTTCAAGAGAGCGCGCAAAAGATGGTGGACGTAACGCGCAGTTGGTTCGAGATTTTGTCGCAAACCCAGGCCGAGCTGTCCAAATTGCTGGGCAAACCATTCGCTTCCCACAACGTGGAGGCGCAGAACATTCGCGACCAGTTTGCGAAGGCCGTTACCGACGCGCGTAACATCGCCGAAGCTCAGGTGAAGCATTTCCTCGCCAAGACCCTAGTGAGCGCCAGTGAAGCCCAAATGAACCCGCGCTGGTAGGCAAAGCGGGGATGTGTCCATGGGCGGCGGAATACTTCAAGGCGTTCAAGATTCACTGGGACATCGTTCGAGTTTGTCGTCGCCGGTGACGGGGCGTTTGAGCGGCATTCTTACAAGTCAACCGATACTTCACAGGGGGCGGTACGGCCTGTCGAGGACACCGGCAAGGGCGTCAACTTTTACCACCACGACGCGGATGGTAAATGGCGCGTGGCACGCGACGCTTGGAGCAGTGATCTACCGCTGCCGACCAAGTAACTCCACAGTGACTTCGCTCAGCGGCTCGCCTAGGCGTTACCGCTGAACTCAGACGCCGTTGAATGTCCGCTCCTTGAAAGGCTCACCGTCTGGATCGGGTCGATAGCGCCCCCATCCGGAGAGCAGGCGCAATAATTTCCCACTCAACGAGACGTGGCGCGGTCGCGCACGCCGGAGTAATTTTCCAGCTGAAACGCTCCGGGAGTGGAAACCTAAGAGTGAAAATTAACTCCCCACCCGCGCTTTTGCCCTAAAAAGCTCCCACCCTTTGCAGGCGCTAGCCCCCGCCGTTCGGGCTGTACAGGGTGATGCGGCCCAGCTCGCACTCGTTTGCCCCGGGCATCTCAGCGTTGCGCAATTTGCCAGGCTCGTGGAAATTCCGGGCCAGTGTCATACCTTGGTGTGATACTGCAAACCGACGTACCCAGTAGAGGATTGAATGGTCTTCTGCCCCTCGTGCTCGCTATCAGGTGGTCACTGTTCAACCGTGCGTCCGTTAGGCGACAGGCACGCTGGGACTAGATGCCTCCACCGGTCACCGCGATCACCTGGCCCGTAATCCCAGCGGCGGCGTCCGAGGCCAGGAAGATCACCGCCTGCGCGATGTCCTCGCGCTTGGCCCGCTTCATCAGGTCCTTGGGTTTCATGGCCTCCACATTCGAGGCGGTGTCCACCAGCCCAAGGGCCACGGCATTGACGCGAATGCCCGCATCCCTTCCCTCCAGGGCGAAGGTGCGCGTGAGCGCTTCGACACCCGCCTTGGGCGCAGTTGTAAGCCACCATATTGGCTTGAGCAAGTCCCGCTCGGGCGAAGTTGACGATCACCCCGCCTCCACCGTCCCGCATTTTCGGGAACACCGCCCGAGAGGTCAGGAAAGCGGACAGCAGGTTGTTTCCCACCTCGTGCTGCCAATCCTCCAAACTGTGCTCAAGAGCCGACTTGTAGCGTGTGAGGCCGCCGGCCAGGTTAACGAGAATATCGATCTTGCCGTCAGTCGGCCATCATGTTCTCGACCAGCCGGCGGACCCCCGCCTCATCGGTAAGATCCGCAACCAGCGGGAGTACCCGGGCCCCGGCCGCTTTCAGTTCCTCGGCGCGGGCCGTCACTTCGTCCCGACTGCGCGCCACGATCCCGAGCAACGCACCGTGTTCCGCCATGGCCTTCGCCACCGCCTGTCCGACCTGACCGTCTGCGCTCACTCCGGTCACGAGCGCAACCTTCCCTTCCAGTATGCCTGCCATCTCAATGCCCTCCTTCCATCCTCTCACCAAATACCGATCGACACGCCGGCCGGTGGCCCTCCACTTAGATACAAGTCACCACGATATGTTGCGGGCACACTCGCGAACTTCCTCGACACACCATTACACATAGGCTAACGGTAGAAGTAATTGGATCGACCTCAAATCTTTACAGCTTTCATGATTTCAGTGCGACCTGCTTGGGTGTAGGCGGGCGCAACGATCAGGTCTTGCTCGATAAGGTCGAATGGATTCTGATCCGAGGAACGCAACACCGATGCAGGTAGGGGAGGAGCCTTTCTGATGTGTGGCCGTTACGGACGATGGTCTCGCCGCGAACGCCTGGAGGCGTTCCTGGCCGGTCTTCCAATGATCGACGAACTGAAGGATTGGCGGCCGAGCTATAACGCGGCTCCCGGCGTGCCTCAGCCGATCATCCGCGCCACGCCAGATGGGAGGGAAGCGACGATCCAGGCCGTGCTCTGGGGGCTCGTTCCGTTCTGGTCCAAGGACCCGAACGCAGGACCGCATCCCATCAATGCACAAGCCGAAACGGCGAAGGACACGCCGATGTTCCAGAAGCTCATCCGCGAACGGCGGTGCCTGGTCCCCGCCGATTGTTTTTACGAATGGAAGGAAACGCCAGCGGGGAAAATTCCCCACGCCGTGCGACTGACCTCAGAAGACCCGTTCTTTCTCGCCGGGCTGTGGGATGTCTGGCATGCGAGAAAGCCAGACGCACTGCACACCTTCACGATCCTGACCACCGAGGCGAACGCACTGACGAAGACGTTCCACAATCGCATGCCGCTTATCATCCGTCCCGAGCAAGACGCTGAGTTCTGGCTCCATCCTGACGTGCAACAGATCGAGGAGATCGAGCCCCTGCTCGATCCCTATCCCGCCAAGGAAATGATCGCGTACCCCGTCAGCCCCCGCGTCAACAACGTCAAGCAACGACAGCCCCGAGCTGATCGAACCTGCACGGTAACGTGACTCGCGCCTGCACCCCCTGCGTGTCGGCAAAGCGACCGATTCGCCCTAATGCGCCGTTTACGGGAAGGCGGGAATCGTCGGTTCGGTACCCCCGACATCGGCGGTCGGATGGTGCTGCTTGATGCGTTCACTGATCTTGTCGACACGCGCGAGCGGCACATCGACCATCAGCAGAAGTTCGCCCCTCTCGATCGCCTCCTCGAACCTCTTGAGGCGCGTGTTGCCGATGTTCAAGCCGATCATGCCGCCGATCCAGGCACCCACCCCGGCACCCGTCAGACTGCATGCGAGAATGATCCCTCCGGCGATCACCATCGCACCGGGGGTCAGGGCGATGCCCGCCAAGCCGGCAAGCAGACCCACCACCCCGCCTTGCGCCACGCCGCGCTCGATGGCTGGAATGAAGTCCGATTTCTGCATCATCGTCGCCTCGGGGAGGTCTTCAAGGGGCGTCCCACGCTTCGCGAGTACATGAATATGCTTCTCCTCCACGCGCGGGCGAGCAGCATTTCGTCCACCACTTTGCGGGCGACTTGCAGATTCGGTACCAGGCAGTAGATTCGTCTCAGCATGTCGCTTGTCCTCCTCCAAAGCCGCCAACGAACATCCCCAACCGCATACCACGCCTTAACCATAGTTTATGGCAACGTGCCTTGCTACCAGTGAACGATCATCCAGTGCGATCGCGGCGCAGGCCGGGCAGCCTGACGTTATCTACTCGCGTACTGGCGCTTCTCGATGGCTCCAACCAGCAGCCGCGAGTTTCCCGGCTTTCCTCCGGTCGCCGTCGTCGTTGCCGAGAGCAACTCGCGAACAAGGACATCAGCGATCGCGGTGCTTGTATTGAATTACCCGCGGCTACGCTTGTGAGAGAAAGACGATCTCAGGCGGACCCGCTACGCCTGCCTCCGTCATCTTCTCTTTGAGGTCGGTCGACGTTGTCAGCCGGGTTGAAGGATCTATATCTATGGCGCAAACAATAGAAGTCAAATTACCCGCGCAACCGTTGGAGGCCGTCACTTCCGGCGTCGCTACCGCCAAATTTTGACGATCGCTTTGACCGCTATCGGGAGCGATCTGCATGCCACAGCGTTCGAGGCCTATCGTCGGCAAGCAGGGTTCGGTGGGCTGCGCGCTGTCCGGTGACACCCACCGGCTCATCGTGGCTCGGGCGGTGCAGGGCGTCGGTGCGGCACTCTTGGTGCCAGGCAGCCTGATTTACCTGCAACATCAAAGGAGGTCCAGATGGCCCATCTAATTGTCCGACATCCAGTACAAGACTTTGCGAAATGGAAGCCAGTCTACGATGCTCATCGATCCGTCCGAGAAGGCCGAATTCCACCAGGATCGCCTCGACCTCCGTGTTCCCCGGGGTTTCTCCACGGAATGCGTGAACGCCTTCTTGAACACCGTGTCTCCGGCCTTGACGTTGACCACACTACTCTTCCCGTCCGGCGCCGTTGAGGTATAGCTTCCGGTAGTCACATAAGTAGAACAACCATATCGGGATGCTGATGGGATCGGTTCCTTGTCTCCCGGTTTGCTGTCCCAATCGAGAACTCGGATGAGAACTCGGACCTTTTCGTTTTCCAACTTCAGGACGATCGTCTTCGTCCCGGTCTTCTAGAGGGTCCTGCGCGTACGTAGCCGTGACTAGGCCTCCGCCCCCAGCGGGGTTTTTTGCTTTGCGCCGCCGAGCCACCTGTGTACGTTCCCGCACAGAAAAACGATGCCAGTTGGCGCCCACTACGCCATTGTCGATTTGCAACATCTTACGGACATGATTTGGGACCAGTGACGATCATGAAACACATGTTGCTGAGGGAAATCAATCAGGATATGGCGTTGCGGGCGGCGCATCGCAATCTCCGTGCTCTGGACGTAGTACACGATCCGGCACGAATCCAAGGCGGCAATTGGAAGATGCAGGGATTTCGGAGTTCCGGGCCCGTTTACGACTGTGGCGAAGGGCGAGATGTTCGATTGCTGAGTTCATGGCCGACACGAAGGAACGCGACGACATCGTTGACTGACTTTGCGGAGGCACACCATGAATTCATCGACGGTGGTCGCACTGAATACCGCTGATGGCCGCTTGCATCGGCACTCTCGCGGTCGCGGACGATCGTGCCGATTACAACCGACAGTCCGCCGAGCGCTACATCGCGATGTTCCGCCTGGCCGACCTCAACAAAAACAACGTCGTGACAGTAGGCGAAGCGCAGGGCATCATCGAGCTGCAGGCTCACTTCAACGACATCGACACCGACCGCGACGGCGACATCACATCGGACGAGCTGACGCGATATATCGAGGCCACGTTTCGGTGATCGCCGCTGTATCGGTTCGCTGTCGTGACGCTTCCGCTGAGTGTCTGCTTCTGTGGTCTTCAATGACCGGTTCGGAGCACCTCGGCCGGCAGGTCAGGGTCTATAGCGCCCATCCGGAGAGCAGGCGCAAGTACTTCCTCACTCAACGAGACGTGGCGCGGTCGCGCACGCCGGATAATTTTCCAGCTGAAAAGCTCCAGGAGTGGAGCCTAAGAGTGAAAATTAACTCCCCACCCGCGCTTTTGCCCTAAAAAAACCCGAACCCTTTGGGAGGTGCTAGCCCCCGCCGTTCGGGCTGTACAGGGTGATGCGGCCCCAGCTCGCACTCGTTTGCCCCGGCATCTGAGCGTGGCGCAATTTGCCAGGCTCGTGGAAATTCGGGGCCAGTGTCATACCTTGGTGTGATCAGTGTCCTACCTTGCTGCAAACTGACGTTGCCCAGTCGTCCTCAATCAGGCTGCGACCGGCGACCTTGCCGCGATGGCGTTCATCTTCGATCGCCTCGACGGCCGGCCTAGGCAGGCCGTGGATGTGCGTGGAGACGCGGTCAGCCCGGTTGTGTTCCTCGTCCGCCCAGAGATGACGCGCGAAGAGTGGTATCGGATTCACAATCCGGCCGCGATCGACGGGCAGGCTACGGCGCTTGCCGCGGGGAATTAGTCAATCGGATCTGAAGGAACGAAACCTTAGTTAGTCGGCGCAGACCCGAAGAAGCGGGCGTAGAGACGGTGAACTTCCCGCAGCTTTTTCTCGGTGTGGGCGCTCTGAAGGGCCTTCTCGAAGACGAGGTGAAGGCTCTCTCGCAGAATCCGATCACGGATCGGGTCGGCGGATGTGGCATTGGCAGTTTCAAAGGCGGTGGCAAGATGGCATGCGATCTCTACGCAACCACCCGTCTCGGCGATGCAACCGAGGACGATGGCAATGGCGCGTGCAACACGGCCTCAAAGCGCTAGCCCGGGGAGGCCTCACCTTGATCGTTCGCAATCCCACTACGCGGCGGGATCTGACAATTTCCTCACTCAACGA
>CAVVES010000019.1:0-447384 GCA_963747225.1 uncultured beta proteobacterium
AACACAATAGGTCGGACTGCGTCGTTCCAAGAAGTCCCAGTTCGGCCAAGAGCAGTCCTTGCAGCGAAGCGACCGAAAGCGGCCGTTCACCGGCGCTATCGATCCGAAGCAGTGACTCGCGCACTGCACCTAGGCGCTCGGTTCGATTCTCTCACCACCTCGATCGTCTGGATCATCCCCCTCTCTTCGCGACGCCCGATCCCCGGTACTCCAGAAGGCTGCGATGGCGGCGGTTGAGATCCTCTGCGCAGTATCACGGCCCGGCCTTTGCCCGACTAAGTTAGCGGGAGAACCTGCCAGCCCTAAGTGCGAAATTACTTGACCAACACGACGTAGTCGATCGCCGAACTCCCCAGGCTGACGTGAGCGCCACTGGCGAAAGTCTTCTTGTAGAGCGCGTAGCTAACCAGCTTTAGATTGTTATCGCGCCACTTGCCAGTGACCCCCGTGTCGGCGAAGCCGGCGCTGGCGATCCAGCCAGGAGTGGTAGCCTGCTTCGTCGCCATAATGTATACGGTGGCGGCCGCGGTCAGATCGAAGGCGAGGCCGGTCGTCTTGGCCGGATCGCTCTGGCGCTTGGTCGCGATCCAGGTTGCAGCCGCCACGACCGAGGGCACGACGTTCGAAGGTGTTGTCCCCCGTGCCATCGAAATCCCAGTAAAAGGGCCGCTGGTCGGCGATGGCCTTGTTGATGAAGTACGCCGGCGAACTGGCGTTGCTCGAGGTCAGGTTCTTTACCTTGGCGCCGCTTTCGGCTGGCATGGTGCTGCCAGTGCCCTTGTAGTAGATAGTAGCCGCGTCGCTGTTACCAGCCTCGTCGGTGGCGGCGATCACGTTCTTGCCAAGGCTCAGAACGTTTTTCCAGTAGAACACGTTCTTGATCACGGTCCCGTTCGGATGGGAATAACCGCCATCGGTCTTCGCGCCTTTGGTCACGCCGTTGATCCTGAGTGTCACCGTGGTGGCGTTGGAGTAGACCTTTACATCTCCCTGGCCCGCGGGATTGGCGCCGCGCAAAAAGTGGTGCGCTCCTACCACATGGATGACTGGTGAGGTTTTCAGGAATGACTTGAAGTGGTAGTACACGTCCTTCTTGTAGTTCGAGAAGGTCAGGAGCCCCTTGGTGTTGATGACTGCCTTGTACTGGTCGCTCGCGAATTCACGGAATACCCAGCTCGAAAAGGCCGGCACATGGGTCGGATTGTTGAACAGGTCGTGGAAGCGGACCTCGTTGACCAGCGCCCCATACTCCTCCGGCTCATAGGAGTTGACCGTATGGTTCATCGCGAAGTAGTTCGCGGTGTGCGTGCCAACAACCATACCGCCGCCCGTTTCGGAAATCCAATGGTCACTTGCCTTCAGGAAGTCGTACATGGAGCCGCCGTACCAGCCGGCATACGTATTCTTGAAGACGAAATCCACATTCGACGGGGTCTGGCCGTTCGACGCGTACACCACCGGACGCGAGCTGTCGGCGGCCTGAAGAACGCCGGCATACTGAGAGGCCGCCGTCGTGCCGGCTTCGTTACCCGCGCTCCAGACAATAATGGAAGGGTGGTTGTAGTTCTGATACACCATCTCCCGCGTGATGTTGTCGCCGTTGGGCGTCGGCGCGCCGCCATTGGTGTGGCCATTCTCGGCCCACACCATGATGCCGCGCTTGTCGGCCTCGTCATACTCGAGCACAGCGTGCGGGTAATGCGCCAGCCGCACGAAGTTCACCCCGAGATCCTGAAGGTTGTCCCAGTCCTGGATGAGCTCGGCATCCGTCACGGCGCTGGCGTGGTACTCCGTTTCCTGGTGCTTGCCCACACCACGCAGCCGCATTGACGCGCCATTCAAGGTGAAGTCACTGCTGGTGAGCTGGTAATAGCGGAATCCGGTGTGCTCGTTGACCGAATCCTTGATCGCACCGTCGACCCACACGTTGGCGTGTAGGTTGTAGAGATACGGATTGCTCTTGCTCCAGAGCTGCGGGCTGTTCACTGTGCCGCTCTGCGTGACTGCGACAGTCGTGTTGGGCGCGACTTCGACGTTTCTCTGGAGGGAGAGGATGTTGTTCTCATTCACATCCGTTAAGAAGTTCTTGACCGTGAAGGTCTTGCCCACCGTGCCACTGTTCGTCACCAGCGTCTTGATGGAGACGCTTGCTGAGGCCGCACTCACGTTGGACGGCGTGACATAGACGCCGCTTGAGGCGTAGTCGCTCGTCGCAACATGGTACTGGTTGGTCCTGACTATCCAGACCTTGCGATAAAGCCCGCCGTAGCCTTTGAACAGTCTCGTATTGCCGTCGGGCAAGCAATCGGCGCAGTCGGCACTGCTCACCTTGACGGCCAGCACGTTATCGCCGCCGAAGGTGATCGCGCTCGTGGCGTCGAAGATAAAACGGGTGTAGCCGCCGCGGTGCTGTCCCAGATACTGGCCATTGACGTAGACATTGGCCACTTGGAAAGCGCCTTCGAAATACACGTGGATGCGCTTGCCGGCATCCGCCGCCGCAATCGTGAAGTGGGTGCGATACCAGCTATTGCTGTGTTTGGTGGTACTCGTCACCGAATCCCAGGTATGAGGCACCGAGACCGATGTCCATGAGCTGTCCGGATACGCAGGGGCTTGGGCCCCATTCAGGGTATCGCTGGCAATGAACTTCCACGTGCCGTTGAGCTGGACCTTAGCTCGATCGGTGATCGGCTGCACGTAGGCAGCCTGAGCTGCCTGAGTGCAAATCCAGACGTTCAAGAGCGCGCAGATGATTAGGTAATGACCACTTCTCAGCTTTCCGTACATGATTGTCTCTCTACCTCTTTCAAGTCGGTCAAGCTCGCGCATGACCCACGCGAGCTTGTGTTTCCGCGGCCGCGCCGTCCCAGAGGCCCTTGGACAAAATCCATACATTAAACGCGTGAGACGCGGCATCCCCGACCAAATCATGGTACTCCGCGAACACCATCTCCCGCGAACGCTAACAGCGCATTGATTGATCATGATCAAAGTATTGCTATTCACAATCGAGCAGGAGCGACGCCTCTGCGGGCCGGGAATTTTTCGAGTGGTCCCGGAAAAGGAGTTTTCAACAGAATCGGTCGGACTGCGCCGTTCCAAAAGGTCCCAGGTCGGCCAGGAAGAGACGATCGAGGATACCAGCGGCGATGGCCGCTCCTCGGCCGAAGCGGTCGGTCACCGAATGGGCATGCCGCGTTGCCAATGACCGCTTGTATGGTGGGGTGGTGTTTTTGGCTTTCTTCTGAAACAGTGAAGAAGCCGGGGTGGAGGGGCCAATGACCGCATCTGCTTTCAGTCTCGAGAGACAGACTTCCAAAGAATCCCCCCACCCACACCGCCAAGCGTCGGTGAGGAATTAGCGGCTACGACCGCCGATTTGACTGCAAGCTCACGCAGGTGTGTTCCACCCTAGCACCGTTAAAGTGAACGTAAGGGACGCACATCATGCAAACCCCATCCGTAGTGCTCAATATCGGCGCCGATGTCGCCAAGGACGCGATCGTGGTGGCCTGTTCTGAAGGAAGCTTCTCCGTGCGCGAGGTCGCTAATCAGCACACCGCGTTGCTTGCCTTTCTCAACAGTCTGCCTGTGGGCAGCCGCATCGGCGTGGAATCCACCGGTACCTATCATGAGTTGTTCGTTGAGGCTGCCCACCAGCTCGATTTTCTGCTGTTCCTGCTCTATCCCCAGGATACCCGCCACTATGCCAAGGCCGTTGGACTGCGGGGCAAAACCGATCGTGTGGATGCCGAGCTCATCGCCCGAATGATCGCCCACGAACACACCAAGCTGCACGCCTGGATCCCGCCCACACCGCAGCAACGCGAGATTGATCGACTGATCAAACGCCGCGCCACACTGATCTCCTTGCGCGAAGCAGTCGAAATGTCGCTCCATGAACGGGGTGGATTCGCCGATGAGCTCAAGGCGCTAAGGACGCACTTCAATCAGCTCATCGCGCGCATCGACCTCAGAGTCAAGGTGTTGGTCGAGGCGAACCCTGATCGCAAACAGCACTTCTCGCGCTTGTGTACGATCTCCGGCGTCGGCCCGGTCGTCGGCACCGCTCTGGTCAACACCCTCGAACGGGTGCCCGTGAAGAGCGCGGACCCTTTCGTCGCCTTCACCGGCCTGGATCCCCGACCGGATGACTCGGGACAGCATCGCGGCAAACGGCGCCTCTCCAAACGCCGACCAGCCGAAACTGCGCCGGCTGCTCTACTTGGCGGCGATGTCGGCACCAACAACGAAGACATGGAGGCACTCTACCAACACTACCGGGTCAGGGGCCTCTCCGGCACCGCGACCTTCGTCATCCTCGCTCGGCGCATCGCTCGTACCGCCTGGTCGATCTACACCTACAGAACCGACTTCGATCCTGCGCGTCTCACGAGTCCCTTGACATAAACCATAGAATCTTTGCGGACGCAGCGTCCGACGCTCACTTCCGGCCAAGAGCGGGCGTTACGGCGAAGTCGCTGAGAGCGGCCCGTTCGATGGCGGTCTCGACCCGTTTCAGCGAACGCCAAGTTGCGGGCGGCCCGACCCGGAAATCAGCCAATGACTAGATTTCCGGGTTCTCGTTGGGTGACGAGAGACCGCCTGAATCCCGATCGCAGGCTCTACCCTTAGCAAGTTAATTCAGAGTTAAAGGAGCCAACCGCGACGTTGATCTGCACGCGCTCGGCGGCGGCCCGATCTTGGCAGCGGTGCCGGACTGCCCGAATCGACTCAGCGACGGCAGTATCCCGTCATCGGCGCGGCACGGTAATGATCTGGTTGCCCGTGTCAGAATCTTGAACGGTTCCTGCCTCGTGGGTGATGACGAGACAATCTTTGGTTCCCTTACCCAGGACTATGGCGGGGAGCTTGGTAACGCGCGTGGTGTTGTTGAGAACAAGCTGACAGCTAGTCTTGCCGCTAAATTTCAATGTGCCATCGATAGTGATGGCGGTGCCTCCGCCCTTGATTGTGTTGTGGTCTATGAAGAGTCGGCTATCCGTGAATCCGTTTGGTTGGAAACCGTATGTGGTCACGCTAATTCCAAGCGAAGAGGAGGTGATCTGGTTGTTGGAAATCCTCACATTCGTGTTGGTGAGGTCAGCGACCTCCACCATCGAATAGGCCAGCTCATAATCATAAATATTGTTCTCGATCACGACCACCGCGTGCTTCAAATTGGCCACATCCGTGCTGGTTGCCAAATTGCTGAAACGTGAGTCGCGCACCTCGTACAAACCGGCCAGCCCCGGGGACGCAGATCCGGCAAGCCCCCCTTGGGAGAGAATACCGTTGTAAACGTTGAATCCATAAATCGTGTCCTTCGGCGCGCGCTCACCGGAAACCGATACCCCAGAAACGCGCAGGTCAACGTGGGTCCCCGCCCCGATAATGGCGCCGGAAAGCGCATAGATTGTTGGCAGGCCAGCAACGTCCCAACCCTTTGTGATGGGCTGCTCCCCAACAATCTGGACGGCCAGGTCACGTACGGTAATCTCGCCGTCGACAAACGTCAGCAATACGGGCCACGGATTGTTGGCGCTCGGGGAGCAAAAGGCCAAGTCGCCCTGTTCTTGATTTCAAGGAAATCCGGCAAGTTCTGGAGGATGGTGACCTTCATTTCTACTCGGTCGTGCATAGCAATGCGTTGATCCAAATCAAACGACTGGATGCTTCTGGCTTAAGGCACCCGACAGGCGAGAGTTGGCAGCGCTAAAGAGCGAAGAGCCTTCCTGTATACGATGACGTGGTCGAGGCAGTCGTGCGGATGCTCCCTGTCACGCTCAACGTGTGGATTTCTCCAAGAGCTGCGAAGGGCGAGAATTTGTCCGATGCCGCATGCTTTCAATAACGAAGACGCCAGAGGACGGCCGACTGCCCAAACGAGCAATGGAATCGGCAACTAAGAATAGTCAAGGATGACTACGACATTACGAGTCCGCGTAGCCGGGTGCTAGCTCAGACCGGCCTCAGCAAAGCAAAGGCGTAATCGAATGCCTGCTTGTATGGTGGGGTGGTGTTTTCGGCTTTCTTCTGAAACAGTGAAGAAGCCGGGGTGGAGGGGCCAATGACTGCATCTGCTTTCAGTCTCGAGAGACAGACTTCCAAAGAATCCCCCCACCCACACCGCCAAGCGTCGATGAGGAATCTAGCGGCTACGACCGCCGATTTGAACGCAAGCTCACGCGGGTGTGTTCCACCCCAGCACCGTTAAGCCTAGTCAACGGAGGCACATCATGCAAACCCCGTCCGCAGTGCTCAATATCGGCGCCGATGTCGCCAAGGACGCAATCGTGGTGGCTTGTTCTGAAGGAAGCTTCCCCGTGCGCGAGGTCGCTAATCAGCGCACTGCGGTGCTTGCCTTTCTCAGGAGTCTGCCTGCGGGCAGCCGCATCGGCGTGGAATCCACCGGTACCTATCACGAGTTGTTCGCTGAGGCTGCGCACCAGCTCGGCTTTCTGGTCTTCGTGCTCAATCCCAAGGATACCCGCCACTATGCCAAGGCCGTTGGGTTGCGGGGCAAGACCGATCGTGTGGACGCCGAGCTCATCGCCCGGATGATCGCCCACGAACATACCAAGCTGCACGCCTGGATCCCACCCACACCGCAGCAACGCGAGATTGATCGACTGATTAAACGTCGCGCTACGCTCATCTCCCTGCGTGAAGCGGTCGCAATGTCGCTTCATGAACTGGGCGGATTCGCCGAGGAGCTCAAGGCGCTAAGAACGCACTTCAATCACCTGATCGCGCGCATTGACTTGCGGGTCAAGGCGTTGGTCGAAGCGAGTCCCGATCGCCAACAGAACTTCACGCGCTTGTGCACGATTACCGGCGTCGGCACGGTCATTGGCTCCGCGCTGGTCAATACCCTTGAGCGAGTGCCCGTGAAGAACGCGGACGCTTTCGTCGCCTTCACCGGCCTGGATCCTCGACCGGATGACTCGGGACAGCATCGCGGCAAAAGGCGCCTCTCCAAACGCGGACCGGCCGAACTGCGACGGCTGCTCTATCTGGCGGCGCTGTCGGCCGTAAAGACGAAGCCATGGCGGCCACTCTACGAGCATTACCGGGCCAAGGGCCTATCCAGCACTGCGGCCCTCGTGATCCTCGCTCGGCGCATCGCTCGTACCGCCTGGTCGATCTACACCTACAAGACCGAATTCGATCCTGCGCGTCTCACGAATCCCTTGACATAGACCATAGAATCTATGGAGGAAATAATCGACCGCCTGTTCTTGGCCGTTCAGCGAAGTCCGCGAACGTCCGCTTATCCAGAGCGCGACAGGCAGCAACGGGTCCAGACTGTGTAAAAACGCTTTGGATGTGATATGCTATGGGCATAGTCTGTGCGAGAGCTTAATCAATGAAGCGTTTCGTCCAAGGTCAAAGCCGAACCCAGACTACGCTGCTGCCCGAGTGCCTGGATGACTTCGTCGGCGAGGACAATCCCGTCCAGGTGATCGAGGTCTTCGTCGATCAGCTTGACCTGGGCAAACTGGGTTTTGAGGGTATTGACCCCGCGGCCACGGGGCGACCGGCATACCACCCCTCGGTCTTGCTCAAAATCTACATCTACGGCTATCTCAACCGCATTCAGTCCAGCCGTCGCCTGGAGCGCGAGACCCAGCGCAACGTCGAGCTCATGTGGCTGACCGGCCGACTGACACCGGACTTCAAGACCATCGCCGACTTCCGGCGCGACAACGGCAAGGCCATCCGCAATGCGTGCCGCCAGTTCATCGTTCTGTGCCGCAAGCTCGACCTGTTCTCGCAGTCGATCGTCGCCATCGACGGAGCCAAGTTCAAGGCGGTCAACAACCGCGACCGCAACTTCACCAGCGGCAAGGTGCGCGCCCGCATGGCGCAGATCGAGCAGAGCATCGACCGCTACCTGGCGGCGATGGACACCGCCGATCGCACGCAGTCCGAAGGCGCCGAAGCCAGGACGACCCGGCTCCGGGACAAGATCGAGAAGCTCAAGCAGCAGATGCAAGGGCTCAAAGAGATGGAGCAACGACTGCGCGATGCGCCAGACGGTCAGATCTCATTGACCGACCCCGACGCCCGCTCGATGGCCACCAGCGGCCGGGGCACCGGTATCGTCGGCTACAACGTCCAGACGGCCGTCGATGACAGGCACCACCTGATCGTTACGCACGAGGTTAGCAACGTCGGTCACGATCGAGCCGCGCTGGCTGAGATGGCCGAGCAAGCGCGGTCCGCCACCGGCATCGAAGATCTCAACGTCGTAGCAGATCGCGGCTACTTCAGCGGCGAACAGCTCCTCGCCTGTGAGCAAGCCGGCATCACGGCCTACGTGCCCAAGCCGTTGACCTCAGGCAGCAAGGCCGAGGGCCGCTTCGGCAAGCAGGACTTCGTTTACATCGCAGCAACCGACCAGTACCGCTGTCCCGCTGGGCAACGGTTGATCCGACACTACACCACGATCGAGAACGGCATGACCCTGCACTGCTATTGGTGCTCGGTATGTGCAACCTGCCCGATGAAGGCGCAGTGCACAACGGGCCCGGAGCGGCGGGTCAAGCGCTGGGAACACGAGGCCGTGCTCGAGGCCATGCAACAGCGGCTCGACCGCGAGCCCGAGAAGATGCGCGTGCGACGCCAAACCGTCGAGCACCCGTTCGGCACGATCAAGTACTGGATGGGTTCGACCCACTTCCTGACGAAGACCCTTGAGCGCGTTCGTACCGAGATGAGCCTGCATGTGCTCGCCTATAACCTGAAGCGGCTGACGAGCCTGCTAGGTTTCGGCGCCACGATTGCCGCAATGAAAGCGTAAGGGGCCCAGCCTCTTTTTTTTGCTGCAATCAGTCCAATCAGACCTTCTGCAGCTTCAGAATCGCGCGCCGGCCCTCCAAAAAACCCACACGGGACAATATCGACGGCGTCAGCAGCAAGGTTGCGATCGCAGAGGTAACCCGACGTGGGTCAGGAGGCCGCAAGACGTTTCCACACGGCCTTATATGGACACCGCCCGGTTTGCCAAGTCGATCTTGATGTGATGCAGGACAAGGTACTGGCTGCAGTCTTATATCCGTACATGGACGCCCCCGGTTTGCCAAGCTTTCAATTCGTGAAGGCTCGAAGGTCAAGATTGCATCCGTACATCCGGACTGTGTGTGCGGCGACGCCGCTGTCCCTGATGGAATTTGCTGGTTGGCGCCTCAATCGGCACTCGCGCACTTCACGTGCTCCGGATATATCGGGCTTTGCCAACCATGGTCTGACCTGGCTTGCCATCACTTCATGATTGCCTGAGCAATCGGCGGTGTGGATCTCCTTCGAATGGTTGCGTCATGTTCTTCAAGCCGACTTGCTTACAAAGACCCAACAGCGGACGTGTGATCAGCTCGGAAGTTGCGATCGTGGGCCAGCATCGCCCACGCAATCCGCGCATTCTTGTTGGCCAGTGCTACGGCCGCCACATTGGGGTTGCGCCGCTGCAGCAGTTGATGCAGCCAATCATCCTTTTGCGGCTTGCGTTGCTCGCCAGGATCACCGAGCGCGCCCCGTGAATCAGCAGCGTTCGCAGATACGAGTCGCCACGCTTGCTTATACCCAGAAGGGTCGACTTGCCGCCACTGGAGTGCTGCTTGGGAACCAGCCCGAGCCACGCGGCCACTTGGCGACCGTTATCGAAGCTTTTCGCATCGCCGATGGAGGCCACCAATGCGCTCGCTGTGATCGGCCCGATGCCGGGAATCTCCTCCAGCTTGCGGCTGGCCTCATTGCCCCGATGCCATCGCTGGATCTCACGCTCGAGTTCGCCCACTTGCCGGGCGAGCTCCTTGAGGTGATCCATTAGGCGTTGCACGAGCGGCCGGAACGCGCCTGGCAGTGCGTTGGACGCATCCTCCAGCAGTTCAGGTACTCGTTTGGCGAGATGCCAGATGCCCTGAGGAATAATGAGCCCGAACTCGGCAAGGAGCCCGCGGATCTGGTTGGCTTGCGCGGTACGCGCTTTTACAAACCCTTTACGCACCCGATGCAGTGCGAGCACCGCCTGTTGCTCCACGTTCTTGATCGGCACGAAGCGCATGTTCGGCCGCGCCACAGCCTCGCAGATCGCCTCGGCATCCGCTACGTCGTTCTTGTTGGTCTTCACGTAGGGCTTGACGAACTGCGGCGCCATCAGCCGCACTGTGTGCCCGAAGCCCTGCAGCTTGCGAGCCCAGTAATGAGCGCTGCCGCACGCTTCCATACCGATCAGGCAAGCAGGAAGGTTGGCGAAGAACGCCGTCACCTGGTGGCGCCTGAGCTGTTTGCGCAATGTCGTCTTGCCGCGCTGATCCACGCCGTGCACTTGGAACAGGTTCTTAGCCAAGTCGATGCCAATTGTCGTAATCTTCATGATGGACGCCCTCTCGGTTCCAGTGGTTGAATTGACATCTCCACTTTGGCACGTCGATGCCGTTAAGGGTGGGGGCGTCCATTTCATCGGCCTCTTCTTGCAGGCCGAAGCCTGCCGGCCCTGATGGAATTTGCCAGGAACGTCCTCATCTCGGTCACGTGCGTTTGAGCACACGGCTGTGTTCAGGTTTGCGTTCTTGCGGTCCAACCTGTCTTGCCATCACCCGGAATCAACCTCAGCAACCTATCGACTCATCGACATCCAGTTCAAGTTTGCCGGCCACTTACTGAGCAGGCTTAAAGCTCACGTGGTCCTTCTGATACGGCGACCCGTGAGCCAGAATCGACCATGCCGTGCGTGCCATCTTGTGGGCCAAGGCCACTGCCGCCACGTTGGCGGGTCGTCGCGCTTGAATGGCTGTCTGCCATGTCGTCGGCACCTTGGCGTGGTACATCACCGATCGCGCACCGTGGATCAACAGCGTGCGCAAGTATGGGTCGCCTCGCTTGGAGATCGATCCCAATCGGATCCTGCCACCGGTACCGCTTTGCCGTGGTACCAATCCCAAAAACGACGCGAACTCCCGTCCCGACTTGAACGTCTTCGCATCACCCATCATCGCTACCAGCGCGGTCGCGGTGAGCTTGCCGATGCCAGGTACTTTCGCGATCGCCCGGCATGCTGCGTCTTGCTTTTGCCAGGTACCGATCCGCTTCTCAAGCTGATTGATATCTTGCTCAAGTCCATCGATACGTCTCAACTGGTCCTCCAGACCGCAAATCAACACGCCCGGCAGGGCATCCTCCAACTCTGCCATCCGTGCTCGGATTTCGTTCAACCCGGCTTGCCGTCCTGAGCGAAACGTCACGCCAAATTCGTACAACAACCCCCGCAATTGATTCACCTGCATAGTTCGGAACTTGACCAGCAAAGCACGCATCCGGTGCATACCAAGCATCGCCTGCTGATCTTCTGTCTTCGCTGCCACGGTTCGCATTCCCGGCTGCTGCACCGCCGTCCAGATCGCCCGCGCGTCCGCCGCATCGGTCTTGTTCGTCTGCACAAACGGG
Organism: uncultured beta proteobacterium; assembly: GCA_963747225.1. Classification (GTDB taxonomy): domain Bacteria; phylum Pseudomonadota; class Gammaproteobacteria; order Burkholderiales; family JAEUMW01; genus JAEUMW01. The sequence goes on from CAVVES010000019.1 coordinate 11,452, forward strand.
CGAATGAACTTCGCATGCAACAGCACGACCTCATGCCCGAACGCTTTGATCTTGCGCGCCCACCAGTGCCCACTGCCGCATGCTTCTAAAGCCGCCCGCCCAACCGGCCGCTGCGCCAGAAACCTAATCAACTCGTCACGTCCAAACCGTCGATTCACAATCTCACCGGTTTGGGCCTCAACCCAGTACATCTGGAACACTCGCTTGGCAACGTCCAATCCGTATGTCGTAGCATTCATCTCGGGCCCTCCGCTCCTCAAGTGGTTGTGTCGAAACTCCACTTTGGCACATCGATGCCGTCGGTCCTGGAGGGCCCCTACCTTGTCGTCTCCCCCTTCATCCCCGAAGGGAGGGCGGTGTCCATTCCATCTCGGTCGTTCTCGGAAGTTCGAACCCGGTCTTTGAACCGGGGATAGTTCGAAACCATCAGACGTTGTCTGTCAGGTCGAATCGCTTAGGACACATAAAGTCTTGGGGGCAACTTTGGGGGCATCTTTCGATCCTCTTGATTTTATATGGAGGCATAATCAGCATGTTGCTAGCGTTATTCGGTTGAAGCACCGCCACCAGATCCCGCGCGACGACGAAGCAACCTCGAAGGCCGTTCGTAGGCAGCCGAAGAATCCCCGGGCGATCTGCCAATAACCACACGATTCACCACATGGCATTCGTTGGGTTGCACCCATCCAACGGAGAATAAGCCCCCTGTGGGCGTGCTTTCCGGGTAGTTCGCCGGCGCCTTTTTGCAGGGTTGTCGCCCATCGGCGACGCGCTGTTACCCATTGATTCTTGAGGTGTTTCCCATGTCGTCTTGGAGGTGTCGCCTGATGACGACGCTTCTGCTCTCAATTTTTTCCGCTCGATTTCTAGTCTCTTGATTCGTAACGGGTTGCGCTCCGGCGGGTACGGACCGTGCACTCGTTCAATCAAGTAGTTGCGTAAGATTCTTCATGCATTTGTGCCGGATCTTGTTGACGACCGCGCCTTGGCGGTCGCGAGGCACAGCGAACAGCGCGTCGCTTGCCGTCACAACCCGATCACCGTTCTGGCCCTCGTAGTCTGGCGGGTGCTGTATCTCCATCCAGTTGGAAGCGGTGGCAAGGGTGCGTGCGGCGCGCACTCTCCGAATAACCTGAGGAACTTGTTTCTCTAAGGGCGGTCTTTGGCAAACAGGCGATCGCAAAGTCCTGATGCTGGCGCGCAGTGACGGGAACGAAGAAGTACAAGGACGTTTCGCGGTTGGAAGCGTACCGATAAACACGTTACTGCGTAGGGTGTCGACATGATGCGGCAAGCCATCAGGCGGCGAACGTCACGTTCGATCGGTTGGGCACTCATCGAATCGGTGGGCGCCGCCTTGCTCGGGGCGACTTCTCTTTTTCTTCTTGCACATCTGCTCAGCCCCGAAGACTTCGGGATGGTGTCCCTCGTCCTTGCCCTGATTACGTTCGCTGAGTTCTGGGTCACCGCACCTTTCTCCGAATCCCTTATCCAGCGGCGCGCGTTACAGGCGCGTCATCTGGATACAGCCTTCTGGGCAATGATGGCGATGGCGGCAACCGCATGCCTCGCCTGCGTACTGCTTTCCGGTCCCATCGCCACGTTGTTCTCGAATCCGCTCCTCAGGGATCTCACTTGCGTCTACAGTTTCTCGCTCATATTGGCGGGGTTCAATGGGCTGCCTGCGATAATGTTGCAGCGGGAACTGAGCTTTCGGGAACTTTCGAAAAGAACGCTCGCCGGTCGCACGGTAAGTGTCGCGTCGGCGGTGGCGCTCGCCGTGCTTGATTTCGGCGTGTGGAGCATCGTCATCGGGGATCTGCTCGGCAAGGTCGTGGCGACTGTGATGCTCTGGAAGGGTTACCGGTACCGACCCGCGCTGCGCTTTTCGTTCGCCCGCCTGATCGAATTGCTCCGCTTCGGATGGATTACCTCCGTCGAGTGGTTGCTCTGGAATCTCGCAGGCCGGGCGTTCATCGCCGGACTCGGATATTTTCACGGCGTGACCGCGCTTGGGTATCTGAACCTCGCCATGCGCCTGACCGACACGATCAATCAGGTGCTGAACACGGTGGCGCAGCGGTTTTTCCTGCCGGTGTTCTCCGCACTCCAGCACAACAGAGCAGATCTCCGGTCGGTCCTGGCGCGCGCCGCGGGCGCCATATTCGCTGTCAGCGCTCCAACGTTTCTCGGGATTGCAGCGCTTGCTCCCATGGCGATCGAACTCATCCTGGGTCCGCGTTGGCTGCCGGCGGTTCCGCTGATCTGGGTGCTTTGTATTTTCTGGGTCGTGAGCGGGAGCATATCGGCGATTGGCCCCTATCTGAAGGCGATCGGCAAGCCCTTGCCCTTGTTAGTCCCTGCGCTGGTCGCCAGCGTCCTTTCGCTCGCGGTTGCGCTGAGCGCTGGAAAGCTTACGCTGCTGGGCGCCCTCGCTTGCTTCTCCGCGAGGATTCTCGTGAATGCTCCCCTCCTGCTCTACGTTGCGCACCAGGTGGGTGGCGTCAGCATGAGGAAATACTTCGCGTCGATCCGCATGCCGTTGCTGGCGGCTGTGGTGATGGCCGTAAACGTCTGGACGGTCGGTCTGGCATTGCCGACCTCTCACTCATGGCCGCATTTCATTGCGTGCATCGGGTTCGGCGTGGCGCTTTACGGCACCCTCCTTTGCGTGCTCGACCAGCGCACGGCAAAGTGGCTTTGGGAGTTCTTCCGCGAGGCTGCCCAGCGCCGCAGTTCTCCTCCAAAGGTCGCGTCGGCAGGCGCAGTACCTTAGAAGGACGCGGTACGCGAGGGAGCTTTTTCGCCGCGCCCTTACGTCGTGTTCATGAGTCGCTTGTTGCCCTGCGCATCGACTGCCACATACGTGAGCACGGCCTCGGTCACTTTCAAAGTGCGGCCGAACTCGGCCCAGCGCTGCGAGACGACCTCCACGTCAACCGTCACCGATGTGCTGCCTATTCTGATCACCTTTGCGTAGAGGCTCAGGAGGTCGCCGATCGCAACGGGCTGCTTGAACGTGAACGAATTCACCGCCACCGTCACAACCCGCCCGCGGGCAGCGCGCATGGCGGCGATGCCTCCCGCTACGTCGACGTGAGACATGATCCAGCCGCCGAAGATATCCCCGGACGGATTCGCGTCCTTCGGCATGGCCACGACCCGCAGCTCCGCCTGCCGATAGCGAGGGAGGCCGTTTTCGTCGACTTCCTCGTCCGCAAAGATCTTTATCGCACGCTCTTCGGTCACCGGGATTTTCTCCATCCAGATTAGATTTCAGCCGCCGTCTGGAACGAGCATCAAGGCGGCGCCACTGTGTTGCACGAGCTCAGATGTGGATAGCGCTGCGACATGCCCGAGAGTATTCCAAATGCACCGCCCGCGGCTCGCGGTATTGATCTCTTCGAGCAGACGCAAGTGCTCCGCGACTTCTTCCTCGGTCGCTGTCAACACCAGGATGCTCACGCGTTCTACCGCGTACTCGAGCCCCGCTTGCCATTGATCGACCTCCTGCAGGTCCATGGCGAAGCTGTCCTGGCCTCGGGTCATCGCGAGGTACACGTCCGCGAGCAGCCGCGCATCCAGCAGCGCCCCATGGAGCGTGCGGGTGGAATTGTCTACCTGGTAACGCTCGCAGAGTGCATCGAGACCATTGCGCTTGCCGGGATGGAGATCCTTGGCGAGCCGCAGCGTATCCGTGATGCCTCCGCAGCAGGTTTCGATCCCATCGAGGTCTATGAGTGTCAGCTCGGCGTTCAGGAACGCGACATCGAACGGAGCGTTGTGAATGACGAGCTCCGCGCCGCGGATGAAATCGAGAAACTCGGCGGCGATGTCCCGGAACTTCGGCTTGTCCCGCAAGAACTCGGCAGTAAGGCCATGGACCTGGATCGCACCGGAATCGCTGTCTCGTTCAGGGTTGAGGTAGTGGTGGAACCGGCGGTCTGTCAGGCGCCGGTTCATCACTTCTACCGCGCCGATTTCGATCACCCGGTGGCCGAGGGCGGGATCGAGACCCGTGGTCTCCGTGTCGAGGACGATCTGTCGCATGACCTTTGACCCGTGCCGTCCGCAGCTCAAAGGCCGGCCCGACCCACTTCGACGCCGCGGTTTGCAAGCGCATCGGCCCGGTCGTTTCCGTCATGACCCGAATGACCCTTGACCCAGATCCACTCCATGTCGTGGCGTGATACGAGTTGCTCGAGCCGCTTCCACAGATCGGCATTTTTCACGGGTTGCTTGTCGGCGGTGCGCCAACCGCGACGCTTCCAGTTGTGGATCCACGTGGTCATCCCCTGCTGCACGTAGCGCGAGTCCGTATGCAAACGGACGTGGCATGGACGGGTCAGCGCGGAGAGGGCCTCGATCACTGCCATCAGTTCCATGCGGTTGTTGGTGGTGGCGGGGTCGCCGCCGAAGAGCTCGCGTTCGTTGTCCTTGAAGCGCAACAGCGCGCCCCAGCCCCCGGGCCCGGGATTGCCCTTGCATGCGCCGTCGGTGTAGACGTTGACGACGCCGGTTTCCGTGGTCACTCTTGTTCTTTCGCAACGAGGCGCAGCCGCCCACGTGCGACTTGCTGCGAGGCTGCCGCGAGCCGTTCGTTCGGCTTCGCGCGGCCATTCCATTTTGGCGTGATGACGCGCATCCCCGGGACGCGCTTCACCGCGTCGACGAAATACACACCGCCTGCAATCGGCCACCAGCGGTCTCCCGCGGGCTCCATGAAGCGGCACCGGCCGAGCCACTTCTCGCGGCTGAACGGGGGCGCATAGCAGGCCGTGCGACCGCCTGCCACTTCGAATCCAAGCAGAGCAAGCCAGTCTTTCAATCGCGGTAGATTGATGAAACGGCCGCACCAGGGGTGATGCGCCGCGCTCCTTCTGAGGGTGCGCCGCACACCCCAGAGGCTCCATGGATTGAATCCGGAAACAATGAGGTGCCCTTCCGGCATCAGCACCCGCTGCACTTCCCGCAGAATCTGGTGCGGGTTCGACGCGAATTCCAGGACGTGCGGAAGCAGGCAAACATCCACGCTATTGGCGGCGATGGGCAACAGCTCGGGATCGCAGCGCAGGTGCACTCGCCCGTCAGGTCCGAGGCGGCAACGGGTCGGAATCCGGCTTGCGCGGAGGAAATCGACCTCGGGCAGTCCAATCTGGATCGCGTTGAAGCCGAAGAGGTCGACCACCACGCCATCGAGGTAGGCAAACTCCCGTTCCAGCACATAGCGTCCGAGAGGCGACTCGAACCAGTCGGGGAGCGATGGAGGGGGATTCTGCATCGGGGGCGAAGCGTCTAAGATGGATTGTTATGACTTCGAACTTCCAGATCGTCCCACTCCGCGCCTTCAAGGATAACTACATCTGGTGCCTGCGGGACCATGCCCACGCCGTCGTGGTCGACCCTGGTGATGCGAATCCTGTCCTGGAGTATCTCTCGGCCGAACGACTCCAACTCGACGCCATTCTCGCCACCCATCACCACAGCGATCACGTCGGCGGTATTGGCGCGCTGGTCGCCGCTTTTCCGGTTCCCGTGTACGCGCCTCGCGACAACCGCATCGACTGCGTAACCAAGGCCGTCGAAGAAACCGATACCGTGGAATTACCCCGATGGCACTTGCGGCTCCAGGTGATCCAAATCCCCGGACATACCCGGACCCACATTGCTTATTATGGGGCAAACCTGCTCTTCTGTGGCGACACGCTCTTCGCCTGCGGCTGCGGGCGAATGTTCGAAGGGACACCTGCTCAGATGCACGCGTCACTCACGCGATTGGCGGCGCTCCCCGAGGATACCCGAGTCTATTGTGGCCACGAATACACCGAGGCCAACCTGAAATTCGGGCTGACTGTGGACCCGAGTAATCCGATGCTGGTCGCCTGGCAACGGGAGGCGCGCGCAGCGCGCAGCCGCGATGAGCCGACTCTGCCTTCTCTGCTCGGCCGCGAGAAGGCGGCCAATCCCTTCCTTCGGTGCGACGACCCAGAGGTTGTCTCTGCCGCGAACGTTCACGCCGGCCGATCCCTTGCCAACCCGGTGGAAGTGTTTGGGACGTTGCGGAGCTGGAAGGATGGTTTCTAGGGGACCACCGTTCCGGTCGACGAGATCCGCACGCTGTTTTCCAGCACGAAAGCCGCTCGTTTCGGCCACGCACGAGTCTTGCGTTACCTTGACCTTAGCATTACGGCTTGGTTACCATCCTCAAAACCCCGAAACGACAGAGGAAGCCAAATGCGATCTTACCTTCCAGCAGTCGTCTTCGCGCTCGGCGTGGCAACGCTTCAGGCCCCGGTTCATGCGCAAGGGACCATCGTTGCCATACCCACCCCCGCGGGTGAAGCGCCCGCCCCATCCGAGGGCGAAAGCCCCGACTTGAATCAACCCGCGCTCGCGCCATCACCGGCGAGCGATGTTGAACAAACGTCCGTCAGCGTCACAGTGTTCAAGGTGGCTGAGGGCCGTGACCTCACGGTTTCCTCCGCATCGCTCTGGGAGCGCGTCCGCTTCGGTTTTGCCATGCCGGACTGCAAGAGTCCACTGGTTGCCGAGCACCTTGCCGCGTACCTCAACCGCCCCGAGTACTTCGCGCGCGTTCTCGATCGCAGTCGCCGCTATCTGCACCACATCGTTGAAGAGGTCGAAAAGCGCGGCATGCCGACCGAGATCGCGCTGCTGCCCATGATCGAGAGCGCCTATAACCCCGTCGCCTATTCGCCCGCGCGCGCCTCCGGTATCTGGCAATTCATTCCGTCGACGGGTCGCAGCTTCGGACTCGATCAGACGCGTTGGTATGACGAGCGTCGCGACGTGGTGCAAGCGACGGAGGCAGCGCTCGACTATCTTGAGATGCTCTACGAGACGTTCGGCAGCTGGGATCTCGCCCTTGCCGCGTACAACTCGGGCGAAGGTACGGTCGGGCGTGCGATCTCGAAGAACGCCGCAGCGGGTCTGCCCACAGACTATCTCAGCCTGCAACTTCCGGCGGAAACCCGAAACTACGTTCCCAAGCTGCAGGCGGTGAAGAATCTGGTTGCGAATCCGGAACGCTATGGGTTGACCGTCCTCGATATTCCCAATCAGGCTTACTTCGTGGCGGTCTCCACGGAACGTCAGATGGACGCGGAGGCAGCAGCGCGGCTCGCTGGAATTTCCCTCGCTGAGTTCGTTTCGCTGAATCCCGCCTACAACCGGCAGGTGGTGATTCCGGGGGGCGATCGAGCCCTGCTCGTTCCGGTGGACAAGGCCGACCAGTTCGAAGCCAATCTGGAGAGCAACCGCGGCCCGCTCGTCACATGGCGGACCTATACCGTGCGCCACAAGGAGCGGCTCGACCGCATCGCCAGCTACTTCGGTATGCCCCTCGGACGCCTTGCCGAAGTCAATGGACTAACTACAGGGACGCGGTTGAAGCCCGGGCAAACGCTGCTCGTGCAAGGGCGTGGACAGGCCACGGACCGGGTCGAGGACTCGATTGCTGCTCAGCTCGCGCTGGTGGAACCGGCCGCCGCCTCGGCTAAAGCGGTTGCGGCTTCTCAGGGCGCCTCCAAGGTCGCGACGAACACCAAATCCCCGTCGATGTCCAAGCAATTTCCCCAAGCGCGCAAGACTTCCGCTTCTTCAGCCAAGGCGTCCACGGCGCGCGATAGCAAGTCGAAACCCAAGAAAACGGTGCTCGCGCGCGCGAGCCACTGACCCTGTTCACACGGCGTAAAGATGGCAGCGCACCCGGTGCGTTGCCGTCACGATCGTTTCCTCGGGATAGGTGACGCGGCACTGCTGCATCGCCTTTGGACAGCGGGGATGGAAGTGGCACCCCGATGGCGGATGCGCCGCCGAGGGCATGTCTCCCGCAAGACGAATCACCTGCCGGTGCGCATCTGAATCCACCGTCGGGACCGCTGACAACAGGGCTTGCGTATAGGGGTGCATCGGCAGGCCCAGCACCTCGTCCACCTTTCCCTGTTCGACGATTCGCCCGAGGTACATGACCGCCGTCTCGTGGGCGAGAAACGCGACCACGGAAATATTGTGGGTGATAAAAAGATACGCAAGGCCGAGGCGGACTTGCAGCTCATGCAGCAAATTGAGTATCTGCGCCTGCACGGACACGTCCAGGGCGCTCGTTGGTTCGTCGCAGAGGACCAACTGCGGATTCACCGATAGCGCTCGCGCGATTGCGACACGCTGGCGCTGCCCCCCCGAGAATTCGTGGGGATAGCGATTGCGCATTTCCGGAGAAAGACCGACCTGTCGCAGGAGATCGTCGATGCGACCGGCCCGGTCCACGGCATCGTCGCCCACTCCCAGCGCCGCCATCCCCTCCTCTACGATCTCTGCGACCCGCATGCGCGGGTTCAGGGAGGAGAAGGGATCCTGGAAGACGATCTGAAAATCCCGCCGGCGCGGCCTCAACGCCTCATCCTCCAGGGCAAGGAGGTCGACGCCGTCGAAGTCGATGCGCCCGCCCGTCGTCGGGACCAGGCACAGCACGCCCTTCGCCACCGTCGTTTTGCCACAGCCGGACTCCCCCACGAGCGCCAGCGTCCGTCCGGCGGGAATGGCGAGCGATACGCCGTCCACTGCTTTGACGTGCCCCACCACTCGCTGCAGCAAGCCCTTGCGAATGGGAAAGTGGACTCGAAGGTCGGTGACGGTCAACAACGGAGCGGGAGCGTGGACGGAAGAATCCGGCGCCGCCGCTTCGGAAGGAGCAGAATCCTCTCTTTCGGGACGCTTGGCATGCGCCGATTCGCTCGCGAGCAGGTGGCATCTTGCCCCGTGCTGATCGCTCACTGCATGCCACGCAGGCGCGCTGCTCCGGCACAGATCCCATGCCTGGTCGCAGCGCTCCGCAAAGCGACAGCCGGTGAATTCGCGCGACAATGAAGGGACGCTGCCGCGAATGACGGCAAGCCGTTCACCGCGCCGCGCACGCTCCGGCAGTGAGGCGAAAAGCTTGCGCGAGTACGGATGCCGGCAGTCGTGGAAGAATTCCGCGCGCGGTGCGCTTTCGACGATTTGTCCCGCATACATGACGCCAACGCGATGCGCCGTTTCCGCAACCACGCCGAGATCGTGAGTGATGAGCAGAACCGCCATCCCGCTCTTCTGCTGAAGGTCGCGCAGCAACTCCAGCACCTGAGCCTGGATCGTGACGTTGAGGGCTGTCGTGGGTTCGTCCGCGATCAAGAGATCGGGCTCGCAGGCGAGAGCCATCGCGATCATCACGCGCTGCTTCATTCCGCCCGAGAGCTGGAACGGGTACTCGCCGAGACGCCGCAGCCCGTCGGGAATGCCTACCGCATCGATCATTTCGAGCGTCCGATGGCGTACCGCATCTCCCCTTTGCCCGGTGTGATACTCGATGGCTTCCGCGATCTGATCGCCGATCGTCATTACAGGATTCAGGCTAGTCCCCGGCTCCTGGAAGATCATGCCGACGCGTGCGCCGCGCACGCTCCGCATCTGCGCTTCCGACAACGCAAGAAGCTCTTCGCCGTCCAGCCGGACGCTGCCCTCGGTGATATGCCCGACATCTGGGAGCAGCCGCATGACCGAAAGCGCGGCCATCGACTTGCCGCAGCCCGATTCGCCTAGGAGCGCAAAGGTCTCCCCACGCGCGATCGTGAATGAGAGCCCATCCACGGCGCGCAGTGGCCCGGCCGCTGTATTCAGTACGGTATTCAGATTCTCCACTTCCAGGAGCGACGCGACGTTCATTGCCTGGAACCTTCGAAAGCCGGTTGCAGGGCAGCTGGCGCGCTCTCGTCGGCCTCCTTGACCCAGGTGCGCACATTTACGCGCGGATCGAAAGCGTCGCGCACGGCGTCGGCGAACAGATTGGCAGCGAGCACGAGCAAGAACATGAATGTGAACGCAGCGGCGAGGGACCACCAAACCATGGGCTCCCGCGCCATCTCCAGTCGCGCGCTGTTGATCATGGTGCCGAAGCTGATCATCGAGGGATCGACACCGACGCCCACGTAGGAGAGCACCGCTTCGGCGAGAACGAGCCCGCTGAAATCCATCACGACCGCAATGAGGACGATGTGCATAACGTTCGGCAGAATGTGGCGGGTGATGATGCGCAGCTTCCGCACCCCGAACGCTTGTGCAGCCTGGATGTACTCCATCTCACGCAGCTTGAGCGCTTCGCCCCGCAGCAGCCGGCACAGCCCGGTCCAGCTCGTGACGCCCAGAATGATGCAGAGAAAGAGCAGCCGAAAGTCGGCTCGATGGCTCACAGTCTCGAAGAGCTCCGGATGCGTGTCCATGTACACCTGCGTCATCAGCACCGCGGCCGCGATCAGGAGGACACCGGGAATCGAATTGAGAGTCGTGTAGAGGTACTGGATGACGTCGTCGACCCGTCCGCCGAGGTACCCGGCCATGATGCCCAGGAGCAGTGCGAGTGGCAGTGTGACGAGGGTGGTGAGCGTTCCGATCACGAGCCCGGTGCGAATGCTTTTGAGGGAAAGATAGAGTACGTCTTGCCCTACCTTGTCGGTTCCGAAGACGTGGTAGTGGCTGGAGAGCAGCACGACCGGCATCGACACGAGGAGCCCCACCCCAATCGTGGTCAGTATCACGTTCCACGCAACGTCGGTGCGGCCACGCCAGATTGCGGCACTCATTCGTGCCAAGCTGGATCCGCGCCGTCGGGCAAGCGAAAAAGCCGTCGCAATACTGATTAGTGCCCACAGACAAATGGCGACGGCTGCACCCCACAACGTGCGCTTCACGATGTCGGGACCGCGCTCTGTCTCAGGATCCGCAAGATGTGCGCCGCCGAAGGCGAGACGCGGATATTCCCGCGCCTGGCGTCCGTCCGGGAATTCCACGGTCTGCTTGGAGAACAGGTACGCGCTGAGCGGCGCCGAGTAGCTCTTCTCCTTCCGCGCGCGAAGCGGCGCCGCCAGAACATCGAATAGTGAGAGCACATCGACGGCGTACGATTTCTCTCCGTTCTTCCCGGCGCCTGCGACAACGGGCCGAAAGTGCAATGAGTCGAGGAGACCGATCGCCACGAACGCTGCCAGCACGACCAGAGAAGCCATACCCGCCCGCGATCGCGCAACGCGGCGCCACGGTCCCCGGAGGTGCTCCTTGCGCCGCACGTAGCATCCGAATGCCACCGCGGCAGCGGCGAGCGCGAACACGAAGGCGTCGGTCCACAGGACGACGATGCTGAAGTTCATTCGAGCCGGATTCGCGGGTCGACAAGCGTGTAGGAGAGGTCGGTGAGCAACAAGCCGATGATGTAGAGAAACGAACCCAGAAAGACCATCGCTCGCACCACCGCGAAGTCCTGACTGCTGATTGCGTCTATCGTGTAGCTTCCCAGCCCGGGGATGCCAAAAAAGGATTCCGTCACGAGACTTCCCATGAAGAGCATGGGAATCACGACCACCGCGCCCGTGAGAATCGGGATCAGCGCGTTTCTCAGGACGTGGGTGAAGAGCACCCGCATTTCTGATAGTCCCTTTGCCCGCGCGGTGCGCACGTAGTCCTTGTTCATCTCCTCGAGAAAGATGGTGCGGTACCAGCGCGTGCGTTCGCCCACGCTCGCAACGAGCGCCACCAGCACCGGCAACACCAGAAACTTTGCCGCGCCGAGCCCATCGCCGAAGCCAGAGATGGGTGTCAGCCGCCATAGCTTGCTCACGAGATACTGGCCGCCGATGATGTAGAACATGCCCGAGACGGACATCAGGGCCACGCACAGAATTACCCCGGAGAAGTCCAGATACGTCGCGCGGAAGAACGCCATGATGAGCGAGAACGTGATGTAGGCGATAAGTCCGATCAGGAACACGGGTAGCGCGATGGCGAGGCTCGGGCCCATGCGCATGCGGATCTCGCGTCCGATGGCACGGCCATCATCGGAGCGTCCGAAATCGAACGCGAAAAGTCTCGCTGACTTTTCGTAGAAGATCGTATCGGTGAAGCGCGCGGCGCCTGCGGCCCTCTCGTTATACAGGAGCGGCTTGTCGTAGCCACGCTCCTCCTTCCATTTCTGGATCGCTTCGGGTGTGACCCTTTTCGCGCCGAGTTGAATGCGCGCCATGTCGTCAGGAGTGTTGACGACGAAGAAAAGAGCGAAGGTGATGAGATTCACTCCGATCAGAATCGGGATGGCGTAGGCAATGCGCCGGACAATGTAATTAAGCACGGGCCGCCGCTCGCAGCTCGCGGCGTCGATAAGAGATCCACGCCGGCATCAGTGCAATCAGGAGCCCCACGGTGCCGGCGATGATTGGCCAGAGCACCGGGCGGTTCCACTCCGCGCGCTTTTCTTTGCGCAACTGCGGATCGAGGCGCTGATACTTCAGGCCGTTGCGGGCCATCTGGTTCGGTTTCTGATTGAACATCCACTGCTGGTGCAGGCTGTATTCCTTGGGATGCAAACCCCACACCCAAGGCGCGTCGCGGCGCGCGATTTCGAGCATCTGATCGATGATGGCCTGCCGCTCCGGGCCGTTCTCCATGTTCTTCATCTGATCGAACAGGTGATCGTACTCAGGGTTTGCGTAATTGGCGGAATTCTCCCCGTCGTGCTTCACGCGGCTCTGTGGACCGTGCAACAGGAACAGAAAGTTCTCGGGATCCGGGTAGTCCGCGTTCCATCCCCACTGGAATATCTGTGCATTGCCCTTGCGGATCTTGTCCTGGAAGCGGTTGTAGTCGGTAGTGCGCACGACCAGCTGAAGATCGAGTTTCGCGAACTGCTTGCGGATCCAGTCGAGCCTTGCCTTGTCGTCCGGTCCTCGAGCGGTGACGTCGAGATTGAGCACAAGAGGCTTCCCGGTGACACTGTCGATGCCGTCCGGGTACCCCGCTTCGGCGAGCAGCCGCTTCGCCTCGGATATCGGTTTGCGTTCCGGCTTGCCATCGATCCAGTCGTACACGTAACGGTTGATGCCGGCAGCGCCTTGCCGGTGGCCGAATATTGCCGGCGGGATCGGCCCTTGTGCCGGTATGCCACGGCCGTTCGCAAAAATGCCGATGTATTCCTCGTAGTCCGTGGCGATGGATATTGCCTGGCGCAGCTTGCGGGCGCGTTCGCCGTAGCCGCCTACGACCGGGTCGAGCATGTTGAAGCCCATGTAGATGTCGCTCGGCGCAACCGAGGTGGCGAGGCGGATTCCCTTGTCCTGCATCGCGTCGGTGAGCCCGATGTCTCCCTGGCCGCTGATCGCGACCGCTTGATCGAAGGTATCGGAGCTGATGCCGGACGCATCGTAATAGCCCTGCAGAAACTTGTTCCAGTATGGAATGCTTTCCTTCTCCAGACTGAACACCGCCCTGTCGATAAAGGGTAGCGGTTTGCCGGCGTCGGCGAGAAGTCCTCTTTCCGCATCGCCCGCTTCGCCTGCGCTCGGAAACAACTCGCCCTTGAAGTTCGGGTTGCGCTCGAGCACCATCTGACGATTGGGATTATTGATCGTCAACATGTAAGGGCCCGTTCCAACCGGATACCAGTCGAGTGTGAAATTCTTCTCCGCCATGCCGGGCTGCGCAAAGAAGCGCTCCGCTTCTTCCGGGACGGGCGCGAAGAACGGCATCGCCAGCCAGTACACGAACTGCGGATATTTCCCTTTCAACTTCACGCGGTACGTGTACCGATCGATCACCTGCGCACCTTCGAGAGGAAACTGGCCGAGGTCGAGATACGCGTCCTTTCTGCCCTGTTGGGCGAGGGCCTCGTTTGCCTTCTTCAGGGTCGCCGAATAGTCCTTCAGTCCAATGATGTATTCGCTCATGAGACCGAACACCGGGGAATGCAGTCGTGGATGCGCGAGGCGCTTGATCTGGTTCACATAGTCAGCGGCAGTCAATTCGCGCGTGCCGCTCTGCTTGAAGTCCGCCAGCGTATTGATATCCGCAAGCTTCTGCGCCGTCAAATCACCGTAGCGCAAATGCCCCGATTCGTCTCTGGCGAAAGCCGGGTGCGGCTGATACAAGATACCCGGTTTGATCCGGATGTCGTAAACGCTGTAGGCCACGGCTGCCGCATCGGCAGCATCCGGTAGACGCGTTCCGTCCGCCCCATAGTAAGCGGGTTGCGGAACATTTTCCGCCGTTTGCGGGATCAGCTCATAGGGTCGCTTGTAGTAGTGGTACTGCAGCGGTGACTGGTAGATCTGCGACGTGAATGTCGCCTCGTTCTCGCTGTAGGATTGCACCGGATCGAGGTGCTTTGGCCGCTCCGTGAATGCCGAGTAGAACGTATTCGCACCTGCATCCGCCGCCGGATAAGGATCATTCCACGGCACATCCGTACAGCCGGCAAGACAGCCGACGAGGGTGAGCCCGCAGATCGCGATTCTGATGCGAGTCATCGGTCGAGCTGTGGGAGTGACAAGAGAAGGCGCCATGAGCGGCCACCAGCTTTCGGCTATAATCCGCGCTTTCATTCCAGCGCGGCCACCATGGGATTTCTCGTCGGCAAGAAAGTTCTCGTGACCGGAATGATCAGCAATCGGTCGATTGCGTATGGCATTGCCCAGGCCCTGGCGCGGGAAGGTGCGCAGCTCGCCTTTACCTTCCAGGGCGATCGCATTCGCGACCGCACGCTCAAGCTCGCTGAGGAGTTCGGCAGCGATCTCGTCTATCCGTGTGACGTCGGCGATGACGCACAGATCTCGGCCGTCTTCGCAGAACTCGCGAAGCGTTGGGATCGCCTCGATGGCCTGGTGCATTCTATTGCGTTCGCACCGCGCGAAGCGCTGGCGGGAGAGTTTCTCGACGGACTCACCCGTGATTCGTTTCGCGTCGCACACGAGATCAGCAGCTACAGTTTTCCGGCTCTCGCGAAGGCTGCCCTCCCCATGATGGAGGGCGGATCGGGGGCACTCCTCACGCTGTCCTATCTGGGCGCGGTGCGCGCGGTACCCAATTACAACGTGATGGGGCTCGCTAAGGCAAGCCTCGAGGCCGGCGTGCGTTACCTTGCCCACAACCTCGGGCCGAAGGGCATTCGCGTCAACGGAATTTCCGCTGGTCCCATCAAGACGCTCGCCGCCGCCGGCATCTCCGGCTTCGGCAAGATGCTCGGCTTTCACGAGCAAATCGCGCCATTGAGGCGCAACGTGACAATCGAAGACGTCGGCAATGCAGCCGCCTTTCTCTGCAGCGATCTCGCTGCGGGGATCACGGGTGAGGTGCTCTACGTCGACTGCGGTTTCAGCCACGTGGCCCTTGACCTGTCGACGACCGATTCCGCCGGGGATTGAAGCTCCTCGAACCGGCGCGGACGCCTCACTGCTGCTTCTGCTGCAATAAATCCTGATTGACCTTGACGTCGTAGCCCCTGCGCAGACTGCCGAGGTAGGCGGAGAGATCTTCCTGTCCAGTCGCCTGGGTCAGTGCGGCGGTCAGCTCGCGACGTTGCGCAGGTTTGATCTCGGTGGGTTCGATGACCTTCAGCACCTTGATGAGGGCATAGCCGCCGCCGCCGAGGTCGGCGCTCGTGAAAGCAGGCAGCTTTGAGGTGTCGGCGCGAAATGCCTTTTGCAGGGCTTCCGGAGGAAGACCCTCCGCGGCGCTGCGCGACACGATCTTCGGATCGCTCCAGGCGAGCTTGATCTGCTCGCCCGCGCGCAGTTTCGCGACCTTCGCTTCACCTTCGCTCTGCGCCATTTTCTGCGCTTCCCGGAGCAGGAGGTTTTTCTTGATCTCGGCACTCACCTCTTCGAAGGGTTTCATGGCCGCCGGCTTGTGTTCGATCAGGCGCGCAGCCACGAGGGTGTTGTTCCCGATGTCGATCGCTTCCGTGTTGTGCTTGCTACGCAACGCGTCGTCGGAGAAGATCGCGGCGAGCAAACGCGGGTTGTTAAGCGATGGCAGGTCGGATCCGGTGCGCGCGAGCCAGGGGCTTTCCTGGACCGTCAGCTTGAGCTGTTCCGCAGCGGGCTTGAGGCTATCCGCCTGCTCGTACACTAGGTTGCTGAATGTCTCTGCCGCCTCGGCGAACCGCTTTTCTGCCTTCTGGCGTTTAAGCTCCTGCTCGATCTGCGCCCTGGCCTGGGCGAAATCCGTCACTTGCGCGGGCTTGATCGCCGTGACCTTGATGATGTGGTAACCGAACTCCGTTTCCACCGGCCCGGCTATGCCGCCGACCTTTAGCCCGAACGCTGCATCCTCGAATGGCTTTACCATCATCCCGCGCCCGAAGGAGCCGAGGTCACCGCCTTTCGACGCTGAGCCGGTGTCCTGGGAGTTCGCCTTCGCCAGCGCTGCAAAGCTGTCAGGCCTTTGTCGTAGCTGTGCGAAAAGGTTCTCGATCTTTGCCTTCGCCGCAGATCTCGCCTCGGGGGTCGCAGTCTTATCGACGTTGATGAGTATGTGGCTCGCCTGGCGCTCCTCCGGTTTCTGAAAGCGGCTAAGGTTCTGTTGATAGAACGCTCGCGCCTCTTCCTCCGACACCGTCACCTGGCTCAGGAGAGTCTCAGGGGAGAGTACCAGATACTGAACGCGAGCCTTCTCGGGAATCTGAAACTCCGCCTGATGGCTGTCGTAGAACTGTCTGGCTGCATTCGGATCGAGCTTGATCTGATCGAGAAACTGCTCGGCGTTGATCACCGACAGGCTCACTTCCCGTTTCTGGTCCCTCAGTCGGGCAAGTCGGTCCGCCGCAGCTGTGGGCACGATGGCCGTTCCCATGTAGGCATCACCCAACCGCTGTGCCATCAGATCGGCGCGCAACTCGTTTTCAAACTGAACTGCGGTGCGCCTGCGCGTCTTGAGAAATTCCTCATAGCGCGCCATGGAAAACGCTCCGCCCTCCCTGAACTCGGGAATATCGAGGAGGAGCTTCTGCAGTTCGCCATCGGGAACCACGATGCCTTCCCGCGCTGCCTGCTCCACCAGCATCCGCTGCCGGATCATCCGGTCGAGGACGACGGCGCGGATTTCCGGGTTGTCGAGCGTGCTTGCGTCAGCCTGATTTCCCAGAAGCTGACGCACCTGCTCCTGTTGCCTGCGCAAGGCCTCGTTGAACTCAGCCTGAGTGATTCGCTGGTCGCCTACCTTCGCGACAGCGCTTCCCGCACCGGCGTTCCGAAAGTAGGCGTCGATGCCAAAAAAGGCAAAGGTGACAACGATGGCGCCAAGGATCAGCTGAACCACCCATTTCTTGTTGCGGACGAAATCGAACATGAGGGAATCTGCAAGAATGCCGCTGAACGACTGCTGTGCAATCGCGTTGATGGCTGGAATGAAAAAAGGCGAACTTTCGTTCGCCTCGTCGTTACTGGCGGAGTGGACGGGACTCGAACCCGCGACCCCCGGCGTGACAGGCCGGTATTCTAACCGACTGAACTACCACTCCATGCAAACCCTTCAGTTCGGCCACTGGTGGGTGCTGAGAGGTTCGAACTCCCGACATTCGCCTTGTAAGGGCGACGCTCTACCAACTGAGCTAAGCACCCGCAATCGTCAGGCGAACTTCCTGCGTGTGCCGAACTGACAACTTGTTAGTTTAGCGCGTCCTTCAATGCCTTTCCAGGCCGAAACTTTGGAACCTTGGCCGCCTTGATCTTGATCGAAGCGCCAGTGCGCGGATTGCGCCCGGTGCGGGCGGCACGCTTACCTACATAGAACGTGCCGAACCCCACCAGCGTCACCGAACCCCCTTTCTTCAGGCCTTGCTTGATCGATGCGATCGCGCTGTCGAGCGCGCGCTCCGCCCCAGCCTTGGAAATATCGGCACTCTTGGCAATAGCCTCGATCAGCTCAGATTTGTTCACCTCACTCCTCCCTTCCGATTGTTGACCGCTGTCTCTTCTCTTTTGTATCGCTGGAGCCGGGAAGGCCGGCGATCAGGCGCGTCGGCAGGGAAGCAACTCCAATCGCGACTTATAGCAAGCGCAAAAAGCGCATGTCAAGGTGTTCTACGTCTGCGCCTTCGGGAGGCCCGACCCGGTATCAGTGTTTGACGACCGGCGCAGCAGAGCTTGGCTCCGCGGCGGGGACATCCACGATTTCCTCTTTCTCGGGGAGCGGCTGAGGCTTCGATTCCAAGGCTAACTCAAAGACCTGATCGATCCACTTCACCGGATGGATGTCTAGCCTGTTCTTAATGTTGTCCGGAATCTCCACGAGGTCCTTCGTGTTCTCCTCGGGCACCAAAACGATCTTGATTCCTCCGCGGTGGGCCGCAAGCAATTTTTCCTTGAGCCCACCGATCGGCAGCACTTCGCCGCGCAGGGTGATCTCACCGGTCATTGCCACGTCGGCCTTAACGGGAATTCCGGTCAGCGCGGAAACCATGGCAGTACAAATACCGATGCCCGCGCTTGGGCCATCCTTCGGCGTCGCACCTTCCGGCAGATGTATGTGAATGTCCTTGCGCTGATAGAAGTCCTCGGGAATCCCGAGTTTGTCCGAGCGCGCGCGCACTACAGATAGCGCCGCCTGCACCGATTCCTGCATAACCTCTCCCAGCTTACCTGTCGTAATCGTCTTGCCCTTGCCCGGTAGCACTGCCGATTCGATCGTAAGCAGCTCGCCGCCTACCTCCGTCCAGGCTAGGCCGGTCACCTGCCCGACCTGATTGTGCTTCTCAGCCATACCGTAGGTATAACGGCGGACGCCGAGATACTTGTCCAGGTTGCGCGGCGTGATCGAGATCTTGTGTGGCGTACTCTTCAGAATCAGTGCCTTCACCACCTTGCGGGAGATTTTCGAGATCTCGCGCTCGAGCCCGCGGACGCCCGCTTCGCGCGTGTAGTGGCGCATGATGTCGCGCAACGCGCTGTCAGAAACCAGCAGCTCTTCTTTCTTCAAGCCGTGGTTCTTCATCTGCTTGGGCAGCAGGTAGCGCGTGGCGATGTGAACCTTTTCGTCTTCCGTATACCCGGAAAGCCGAATGACCTCCATGCGATCGAGCAGCGGTGGTGGAATATTGAGAGTGTTTGCTGTCGCGACGAACATCACGTCCGACAAGTCGTACTCGACCTCAATATAGTGATCCATGAACGTGTGATTCTGCTCAGGATCGAGCACTTCAAGGAGCGCAGAGGACGGGTCACCACGGAAATCCATCCCCATCTTGTCCACTTCGTCCAGCAGGAAGAGCGGGTTCCGTGCGCCGACCTTGGTCATGCTCTGCAGGATCTTCCCGGGCATGGAGCCGATGTAAGTGCGCCGGTGACCTCGAATCTCGGCCTCGTCTCGCACCCCACCGAGGGACATCCTCACGAACTTGCGATTGGTCGCGCGCGCGATGGACTGACCGAGCGATGTTTTGCCCACACCGGGAGGGCCGACCAAACAGAGGATCGGCGCCTTGAGCTTCTCGACCCGCTGTTGAACGGCGAGATACTCGACAATCCGTTCCTTGATTTTCTCGAGACCATAGTGATCCCGCTCCAGCACTTCTTCCGCTGCGCCGAGATCCTTGTTGATCTTGCTCTTTTTCTTCCACGGAAGGGAAACCAGCGCTTCGATGTAATTCCGCACCACCGTCGCTTCGGCGGACATTGGCGACATGAGGCGCAGCTTGCGCAGTTCCCCCTCCGCTTTCGCCCGCGCCTCCTTGGTCATATGCGCACTCTTTATGCGCTTCTCGATCTCGTCGAGATCGGCACCCTCCTCCAACTCGCCGAGTTCCTTCTGGATCGCCTTGACCTGCTCGTTCAGATAGTACTCGCGCTGACTTTTCTCCATCTGGCGCTTGACACGTCCGCGGATGCGCTTTTCGACCTGGAGAATGTCGAGCTCGGTTTCGATCAGGGTGAGCAGATGTTCGAGTCTGCGCTTCACTTCGAACATCTCCAACACCTGCTGCTTTTGCTCCAGCTTGAGAGGAAGGTGCGCCACGATCGTGTCCGCAAGGCGACCCGCCTCATCTATACCTGCCAGGGAGGTCAGGACCTCGGGCGGAATCTTCTTGTTCAACTTAACGTATTGGTCGAACTGAGCGATCATGGCCCGGCGCATCGCCTCGATCTCATGATTACTCGCCGTGTCGGGAGCAACGGGCACCACATCCGCAGCGAAATGCGTTTTGAGATCGCTAACGCCGCGAATCACCGCGCGCTGCGATCCTTCCACGAGCACCTTCACGGTCCCGTCGGGCAGTTTCAGCATCTGGAGGATACTGGCAACGCTGCCGACCCCGTAGAGGTCTTCAGCGGAGGGTTCATCCTTCGCTGCCGACTTCTGTGCCACCAGCAGAATGCTCTTGCCCGCTTCCATAGCGCTTTCCAGCGCCTTAATGGACTTCGGGCGTCCCACGAAGAGCGGGATCACCATGTGAGGAAAGACCACAACGTCCCGAAGGGGAAGCAGCGGGAGCGTGAGATGTTCTTGGCCGAAATCGTCCAATTCAGACATGAAGGCACCTGCTAGGGGTATTCAGGTTTGACGGAGAACTGGGCGCCGAATTCACAGACGCCGCAAATATTCGGATTAACGATACCCTGCTTCGGGGCCCGAGGCAAAGGGTAGGTCGATGCCCGGTCGACTCAGACGGAGCCGGCGACCTTCGGTTGATCTGCGTAAATCAGGATCGGTTTGATTTCGCCGCCCGCAGTGACGTCATCGATTGCGACTTTGATGACATTGTCGAGAGACGGCAGGTCGAACATGGTATCGAGCAGTGTTTGCTCGAGGATGGAGCGCAAGCCGCGCGCCCCGGTCTTCCGTGCGAGTGCTTTGCGGGCAATTGCGCGCAAAGCAGGCTCCCGCACCTCGAGATCCACGCCTTCCATGGCGAAGAGCTTCTGATATTGCTTGACGAGCGCATTCTTCGGTTCCACCAGAATCTGAATCAAGGCGCCTTCATCCAGTTCCGTAAGCGTGGCAACCACCGGAAGGCGGCCGACAAACTCCGGAATAAGGCCGTATTTGATCAGGTCTTCCGGCTCCACTTCTCGCAATACCTCGCCGATGTCCTT
Source organism: uncultured beta proteobacterium (assembly GCA_963747225.1). GTDB lineage: Bacteria > Pseudomonadota > Gammaproteobacteria > Burkholderiales > JAEUMW01 > JAEUMW01. The sequence goes on from CAVVES010000019.1 coordinate 32,358, forward strand.
GCGATTGTCACGACTCTTCACTTCGGCGCCGAAGCCAATCCCGCCCTTCTCGGAACGGGCCCGGATCACCTTGTCGAGGCCATCGAACGCGCCGCCACAGATGAAGAGGATGTTCGTCGTGTCGACCTGAACGAATTCCTGGTTCGGGTGCTTGCGCCCTCCCTGGGGAGGAACCGAGGCGATGGTTCCCTCGATGAGCTTGAGCAAAGCTTGTTGCACACCCTCGCCGGACACATCGCGGGTGATCGAGGGGTTCTCGGATTTACGCGAGATCTTGTCGATCTCGTCGATGTACACAATCCCCCGCTGGGCCTTCTCCACATCGTAGTCACATTTCTGCAGGAGCTTCTGGATGATGTTTTCCACGTCCTCACCGACATAACCCGCTTCCGTCAGCGTGGTCGCGTCAGCCATTACAAACGGGACGTTGAGCAGGCGTGCGAGGGTCTGGGCCAACAGCGTCTTGCCCGATCCGGTTGGACCCACGAGGAGAATGTTCGACTTCGCAAGCTCAATATCCTCCGTCTTGTTGAGAGTCTTGAGCCGCTTGTAGTGGTTGTACACAGCAACCGAAAGGATCTTCTTCGCCTGCTCCTGCCCGATCACGTATTGATCCAGAATCTCGCGGATTTCCCGGGGCACAGGAAGGTCGGATTTCACGCCCTTGGTTGCCTGGTCTCCCTGCGTCTCTTCGCGAATGATGTCGTTGCACAACTCGATGCATTCGTCGCAAATGAAAACTGAAGGGCCTGCGATCAGCTTGCGCACCTCGTGCTGGCTCTTGCCGCAGAAGCTGCAGTACAGAAGTTTTTCGCCTCCGACCTTATCCGACATGGGCGCAGTATCCGACTTGCATCAGGGTCAGTCCTACGCCGAAACCGCTGAGCGATTCGCCAGCACCTTGTCCACGAGCCCGTATCGCACGGCCTCATCGGCGCTCAGGAAGTTGTCGCGGTCCGTATCCTTCTCGATGGTCTTGATGTCCTGGCCGCTGTGATTTGCCAGAATCTCGTTCAGGCGCTGGCGGAGGAACAGAATCTCCCGAGCGTGGATTTCTATGTCGGAGGCCTGCCCCTGAAAACCACCCATTGGCTGATGAATCATTACGCGCGAATTGGGCAGGCAATAACGTTTGCCTTTTGCTCCTGCTGCGAGAAGAAGCGCCCCCATGCTCGCCGCCTGACCTACGCACAGCGTGCTAACGTCCGGCTTAATAAATTGCATCGTGTCATAGATCGCGAGACCTGCCGACACCGAGCCTCCCGGCGAGTTTATGTAGAACGAGATATCCTTGTCGGGATTCTCCGACTCGAGAAACAGCAACTGCGCGACGATCAGGTTGGCAGAGACTTCGTTTACCGGTCCTACCAAAAATACCACGCGCTCCCGAAGCAAACGCGAGTAGATGTCGTACGCCCGCTCGCCACGGCCACTTTGCTCGATCACCATCGGGATCAAGCCCAAGCCTTGCGGCTCCCAATTGCGACTATGCATATCAGCTCTTACTCATCAGTTGATCGAATGCGATCGGTTGCTCTTGCAATTGCGCACCGCCGATCACCCATTCGACCACGTTGTCTTCGAGCACCACCGACTCGAACTCGTTCAATCGCTCAGGCACCTGATAGTACCACTTCAGGACCTCGTTCGGCCGCTCGAACGTCTGCGCGTGTTCTTCGATCGCTTTCCGGATCTGCTCCGGGCGTGGCTGCAAGCCGTGAATCTTCACGAGTTCCGCAAGAATCAGGCCGAGGCTAACCCTGCGTTTCGCCTGGGCTTCAAACCGATTTTGTGGAACCGGAATCTGCTTCACGTCCATCCCGCGCGCTGCCAGATCCTGGATTGCCGCGCGCGCGAGGTGCTGCGCTTCAAGATCCACGAGTGACTTCGGAACGTCGATCGGCACCGCATCCAGCAAGGCCTGCATGACCTGCTCCTTAAGGCGACCCTGGATACGCTTCCTCACCTCACGCTCGACATTGGAACGCACCTCCGTCCGAAGCTTCGCGACATCGCCGTCATCAACGCCCATCTCCCGCGCGAATTGCGGGTCTACGTCGGGCAGCCGCGGCGTCGCCACACGTTTCACTGTCACCTCGAAGCGAGCGCTCTTGCCCGCCACTTCGGCGCCATGGTAGTCCTCGGGGAACGCGAGCTCGAAGGTCGTCTGATCTCCGGGGCTGATTCCGTGGAGATTGGTTTCGAATGCCGGTAACAGTCGACCTTGGCCCAGCACTACGACGAAGTCGGTCGCGACGCCCCCGGGGAATTCCACGCCGTCGATGGTGCCCCGGTAATCGATCACTACTTCGTCCCCGTCTGTTACGGGCCGTTCTACGGTGTCGTACTTAACACGCTGTTTCAGAAGGATATTTATGGTTTCATCTACATCCGCGTCGGTGACCTCGTGCACGGGTCGGTTGAGCTTGACTCCAGCGATCGTTCCAACGTTCACCTCCGGATACACTTCAAAGGTCGCGCTGTACTCGAAGGCGGCATCTGTGCCGTCCGGCTTAGGCTCGATGTTCGGAAACCCCGCGACCTTCAGGTTTTGCTCGCGCACTGCCTCCCCGAAACTCCGCTTCACCACGTCGCCAAGGACTTCTTGCCGAACTTGTGGCCCGAACTGCTGCTCCACGATCTTGAGTGGCACCTTTCCGGGCCGAAAGCCCGAGATTTTCGCTGTGCGTGCGATCTTCCTGAGGCGCGTCTGCACCTCGGTGTCGATTTCAGTGAGCGGCAACGACACATTGAGCCGCCGTGCCAAACCATCCAGACTTTCCAGTGTTGCTTGCATTGGAGTTTTCCCTCAGAGGATCTCGTCGGACTTCACCGCGTGGTGCGAAAGGGGGGACTCGAACCCCCACACCTTGCGGTGCCAGATCCTAAGTCTGGTGCGTCTACCAATTCCGCCACTTTCGCGGGTTCCGACATCGAGCTTAAGTAATTGTAATATAATGCGGTCGGTCCCGTCGACCGAACTCGCGCGTATGGATGCGGTTGGCAGGCGCCAGCGGGATTTCCAAGAAACCCTGATTCGCCCCAGAGAAAGCCTCAGGAAACTTTTGTTCGCCGCCGCTCCTGCATCGCCGCGGAGTTGCGGCAGTCTTTCCTCTACCATGAGCCCCGACGAGTATTGTGCGGACAAAGTCGCAGGGGCCGGGTCCACGCTCTACTACGCGTTCTTGTTCCTCTCCCGGGAGGAGCGCCGGGCTGCCATAGCCATGCATGCATTCGCCCGGGAGGTGCAGGATATCGTCGACAAATGCTCCGACCTTGGGCTCGCCCGTACCAGGCTTGCTTGGTGGCGGCAGCAGATCCACACGGCATACGGAGGCTTGCCCCAGCATCCGGTTGCCCGGGCGCTAAAAGAGACCGTCGCGATCTACCGTCTCAAGGAGGAAAGGTTTCACGAGATGATGGACGGTGTAGCCGCGGATCTCGGCCAGAACCGTTACGCGAGCTTCGAGTCACTGGCGGACTACTGTCAACGCACGACGGGCACAGTGAGCGCGCTCTGTGCCGAGGTATTTGGTTACGCGGACCGAGCGACTGTGGCCTGCGCCCGGGATATCGGGGTCGCGATCCACCTCACGCGCATCATTCGCGACGTTGGAAAGAGCGCGGAACGCGGCCGCATCTACCTGCCCGTCGATGAGATGGCGCGCTTCGACGTGCGCCCTGCCGATGTCTTGCGCTGCCAGTCCACGGCCGAGTTCGCCAAGTTGATGGAATTTGAGATAGAGCGCACCAAACGCTGCTTCGCCGCGGCCGTCGGCACGATGTCGCCGAGAGACCGCAAGGCCCAGTGCTCGACATTGACGGTCGCTGCCATCTACCAAGCCGTGCTCGGTGAGATCCGGAGAGAACCCCATTGCGTGCTCGACCGCCGCGTTGACTTGACGCCATTGCGCAAGCTCTGGATCGCCTGGCGGATGAGGATCGCGCATTAGCGCCTGCAACGTAAAGATGAGGTAGCGAAATGCAGGAGACGGAGAACATCCCGCAGCCTTATCAGCCGCCGGCCGATCTGCTCGCAGGTCGGGTGATTCTCGTCACTGGAGCCGGCCAGGGTATGGGGCGCGCGGCCGCCCTCAGTTTCGCCGCGCATGGCGCAACGGTGGTGCTCCACGGGCGCAAGGCGAACAAGCTGGAAGTGGTTTACGAGGCCATCCAGGAAGCAGGCCACCCGGAACCAGCGATGGTTGCGTTCGATCTTCGCTCAGCGGCCGATGCCGACTTCGAACGCCTCGCCGATACCATCGGCTCCGAATTGGGGCGACTCGACGGCATCCTCCACAGCGCCGTGCACTTCGAAGGGCTGAGACGCCTAGCCGATCTTCCGCTCGAACGTTGGCTGGCCGCGCTTAGAGTGAACCTCGCCGCGCCCGCTGCCCTGAACCGGGCGTGTCTGCCGCTGCTCGCAGCCGCTCCGGACGCAGCGGTGATTGTCACGGGTGAAACCCATGGTGTTACGCCCAAGGCGTATTGGGGCGCCTTCGCCGCATCCAAGGCAGCTCTCTCCGCGCTTGTAAGGATTCAGGCGGACGAATGGGAGCAGCAACCCTGGCTGCGAATCAATATGCTGGTTCCCGGACCAGTGCAGACGCCCCAACGCGGCCGGAGCCACCCGGCGGAGGAACCGGAGCGGTTGCCGATGCCGGAGGCGCTGATGCCTTGGTACCTTTATTTCATCGGCCCGGACAGCCGGGGTCAGAGCGGCCGACTCGTCAGCTGCTCGATTCCAGGAGCACTCTGACCGCCTGCGGAAGCAGGGTGGATCTCTCCGTGCGTCGATCAAACCAAACCATCCTTGTTTCGCCTGTCGCAACCACCTGCTGGCTGGTTTTGTCCCGAATCTCATAGTGCAGCACGAAGCTGCTGCGCCCGGTGGCTCCAGCCGTCATGACGACTTCCAGCGTCGCCGGATAGTTCACGGGGCGTGAGTAGTTACAGCTCGCTGACACGACCACGGGTGCCTGATTGGCCGGGATTTGATCCGAAAGGGCAAGCACCCAAGCGACTCGTGCCTCCTGCATGTAGCGAAAGTACGCGATGTGGCTCGCATGCCCAAGGACATCCATGTCGCTGAACGGCACGTGCAGAACCTCGACCCGGAGCACTCCTGGCTCGTCCGTCACCCCAAAACCTCGCGAGAGTCAGAATCTCTGGGTGAACTGCAGGCCGATGATGTCCACCGCGGAGTCGAACGAGCCGGTGACGTTCAACCGCGAGCCGACCGGAGAGGTCTGGTTGATCGGGGCAGACGAGAAGAAAACGTGGGCGTAGCCGAAATCGATCGCGGATTGCGGTGCCAACTGATACTGGACCCCCACCGCCAGCCACGTGCGGTCACTGTCGGGAATGCGCACGGTGCGGTGCTCGTCCGAAACCGGGCTTTGGTCGTAGGCAACACCAGCGCGAAACTTCCATCGCTCAGAGCATTTGTAGTTAACGCCACCGGCAAAGCGCCACACGTCGCGCCAGTTCTCGACCGTCCGCGCCAGTACGCCTCCGGTAGCCGTATCGACGACCGTCAGCGACTGAAAACTGCTCCACTGGGTCCAGGCGACGTCCGCGAGAAGTTGCCATTGGCTATCGAGATCCAGCACAGCGCTCAGCGTCGTTGTCGCCGGGGTTCTGAGCTGCGCGCGATCCTGGGTTGCAATACGCCCGGGAACAGTAAACGAGCCTTCCAGCGATTCGCTCACCGACGAGCGATAGCTGAGGCCGACGCGAAAGCTCGCCAGCGGCTGGACCAGGATACCGGCGTTCCATCCTACCCCCCAATCGCTGCCGGTCGCCTTCGCAATAGGGCCGCGAAGACTCACAGCGGTGGTAAGCTGCGCATCGGCGTACTGCGCCGTCACGCCGGCCCCGACGGACACCATATCGCTGATGCGGTAGGCGACGCTCGGCGTGATCGCGATCGTCTTGAGCGAGGAGTCAATACCCTGAAGGCGGCCGATCCAGTTTGTGTCGTACTGGGTCTTCAGGCCGTACGGGGAGTTGACGGCGATGCCGACACTCCAATCCGGGTGAATGGCGTGCGCGTAATACAGATTGGGCACGAACGCCCAGCTGCCGGCGTCACCTCCCGCGTTGAACCCAAGCGCAGGGTTCGACAAAGTATTCTGAAACTCCACCGAAGGTCTGATCGCGTTGATAGCCCCTACGAGATTCCCACCGTTCAACCGCGTCATCCCGGCCGGGTTGAAAAAGATGGTGCTGGCATCCTCCGCGATGGCGGCAGTGCCCGCGTAGGCGTTTCCCAGACTGCTGGCGTTTTGCTCCATCAGCTGGAAACCTGCCGCCCGTGCGCCCGTGGTCGGGGCGGAGATCGCTCCCAGCGCGCACAGACAAACGGCAAAAGACCGACGTCGACCTGAAACCACTTTCCCCCCCACTTTTTTTCTGGTTTGTCTCTCAACCTCCGGAGCTCCTCACGAATCCGTACGGATTGCGTCGCCCGGTTCCGGCATGGTCAGCCCGCTAACGTTGTGTCCTGACCGCCTCCGCAAAATCCGCGCTGGCGGCAATCTGCCGGGCGATGTCGTCGGTGGCCAGACCGTAGGCCCTCAGGAACGCGTCCGGATCGTTCATCCCGCCGTCATACTGCGCCTTGGACTTGAACGTGCCGATCGAATCCGCGGCATCGCCGATGTACATCGACGCGCGCACATTGACGTAATAGGTGCGCATGATCGGGTTGTAATAGCTGTCTCCGGTGACACTCAGGGTCGCGTCGGTGTCCTTTCCTTCCACATAGGGACCGATCTGGGTATAGAGGCTCCGGAACGACTTCATCGCTGCCTGCTCGATCATTGTCCGTTCATTGAATATCTTCTCGTCCAGGCCGTAGGACGCAACCGATCGTGTGGAAAACACCTTCGGGTCGACGAACACTGCAAGGGATCCCTGGATCGGAAGCCCTGCCTGCAAACGAGGTGCCGGGCTTGCGCGCTCACGCTCACCTGATGCAGTGCGGGCCGAGGGCTGTGCAGAAAGCGTGCCGGACTCCTTTTCCCCAAAGGGCCACATACCACATCCGGACAACGCAAGCGCCACGCAGAATCCAGCGACAGTGGTTGCGTCACGCAATGAAAACTTCATGAATCCTCCTGTATCAATCCCGAGCGCACTTCGCGACGACCGCACTGCTGCGCGTCGGGCTGCCCGTGGTATCGCCTGCGGTTCGAAACGGGTGCGGGCGAAGGGCGACACTATACCAGCCTGCCGCCCCACGCCGGAACTCCGCGAAAACGGTCCTTGGGGATCACTGCCGCAGACTGTCGATCGCTTCCTCGATTCGTTCGACCGGGATAACCTCGATTCCCGCAATCGTCTGGCGGGGCTTGTTTGCCGTCGGGATCAGCGCGCGCGTGAACCCAAGCTTGGCCGCTTCTTTCAGGCGCTCCTGGCCTCGCTGCACCGGACGCACTTCGCCGGCAAGGCCGATCTCCCCGAACACGACCAGCTGGTCTGGCAGCGGCCGTCCGCGCAGGCTCGACACGATCGCGAGCAGCACTGCCAGGTCGCCTGCCGGTTCGTTCACCCTGACACCCCCGACCGCGTTCACGAAGACGTCCTGATCGAAGCAGGCAATCCCCGCATGGCGGTGCAGCACGGCGAGCAGCATGGCAAGACGATTCGTGTCGAGACCGACCGTGAGACGGCGCGGATTGGGGCTGTGCGCCGCGTCTACCAGTGCCTGGATCTCCACCAGCAGCGGACGGGTTCCCTCCTGGGTCACGAGCACGCAGGAGCCGGGCACCTGCTCCCGGTGCTGGGAGAGAAAAAGTGCCGAAGGGTTGCTCACGCCCTTCAAACCACGCTCGGTCATGGCGAAGACGCCGAGCTCGTTGACCGCCCCGAACCGGTTCTTGACCGCCCGCACGAGGCGGAAGCTGGAATGGGTGTCGCCCTCGAAGTAGAGGACCGTGTCCACGATGTGCTCCAGCACCCGCGGACCCGCCAGCGCGCCCTCCTTCGTCACGTGCCCGACCATCACGATTGAAGTCCCGGCGGACTTCGCGAGCCGCGTGAGTTGCGCCGCGCATTCGCGCACCTGGGCCACGCTTCCCGGCGCCGACTGCAGGACCTCGGAGTACAGGGTTTGAATCGAATCGATCACCGCGACCTCGGGTTTGTGGCTGATGAGTGCCGCCTGGATCTTTTCGAGATTGATCTCACCGAGAATGTCGAGGCGGCGCGCATCGAGGGCAAGGCGTCGCGCCCGCAGCGCAATCTGGTGCGCGGACTCTTCTCCGCTCACATAGAGTACGCGGCGCGTTCCGGCCAGCCCCGCCAGGGCCTGGAGCAACAGCGTCGACTTGCCGATTCCCGGATCACCGCCGAGGAGCGCCACGCCGCCAGTCACGAAACCGCCGCCCAGCACCCGGTCGAGTTCCCCGATGCCGGTCCCGATGCGGGATTGTGCGTCGACCTGCACCTCCGACAGGGGACGGACCTCGCTCGTCGCACCAACCGGAGCGAAGCGGGAAGCCGCCTTCTCCGCGACTGCCTCCACCAGCGTGTTCCAACCGCTGCAGTGTGGACACTGTCCCTGCCACTTCAGGGTCTGACCGCCGCACTCGGTACACACGTAAGCGATCTTAGGCTTGGCCATCCGTGATCTATATCCGCCTGCGCGGCATGTGCGTGGGAAACCGTGCGACGATTGACCCGTTCATCAAACTGGGTGCGCCGCGGGGAATCTTGCGTGGGTCGACGAGAGCCATGGCGGATAGATACCATCCGGCGGATCGCTGAAGCGTACAGCCCCCATCGAAACGACGCGTATTCAAGCACGAAAGCACGTCCTTCGGGTAGCGCGGATGCGAGCAGAAAGAAGCAAGCGCACGAACACTAGCCCCTCTGCGAATCTCGATGTGGCGCCGCATCAGGACAGGGGGCGATTCTCCGCGACAATCCTTTCATGGTATAAACCGGCGACCTTCAGGGCGCGCCGGGCCTGCACGAGCGGGGCCGTAACCGCCGGCATCCTCGTCGATGAATCGCGGCTTCTACACCATTCTGGCAGCGCAGTTCTTCTCTGCCCTTGCGGACAACGCTCTTCTGTTCGCGGCGATCGCCCTGCTCAAGACGCTGGACGCTCCTGCGTGGCAGACGCCGGTCCTGCAACAGTTTTTCGTCTTTTCGTACATCGTGCTGGCGCCCTTCGTCGGTCCCTTTGCCGATGCGCTTCCGAAGGGCAAGGTCATGTTCGTCAGCAACGCCGTCAAGATTGTGGGCTGCGGGGCTATGCTGCTCGGGCTGCATCCCCTCCTCGCCTACGGTTTCGTCGGAATCGGCGCGTCGATGTACTCGCCGGCGAAGTACGGCATCCTCACCGAGTATCTGCCGCACCGGAAGCTGGTGTGGGCGAACGGCTGGATGGAAGGTTTGACCGTCGCCGCGATCATCCTGGGCGCGATCGTCGGCGGCATGCTGATCGGTCACCGGATCGAGGAACACATCGTGGATCGGCTCGAGGGACTCGAGTTCAACGCCGGCATCGACACCGCGCCCGAGTTCGCCATCGTGATCATCCTTGGTTTCTATGTGCTCGCGGCAATGATCAACCTCTACATCCCGAAGGTGCCCATCGATCACAAGATGCCGCAACGCACGCCGTGGTATCTGCTGCACGATTTCTGGCACAGCTTCAAGCTGCTCTGGAGCGATCCCCTCGGCCAGGTGTCACTTGCGGTGACGACGCTGTTCTGGGGCGCCGGTGCCACGCTTCGACTCATCGTCCTCACCTGGGCGGCGACCGCACTCAAGTTTGATATGGAGCACGCAACGCAACTCACCGCGGTGGTCGCCGTCGGCATCGCCATCGGCTCCGCCGTGGCTGCGAAATGGGTGCCGCTCAACCATGCGGTGCGGGTGCTGCCGGTCGGCATCGCAATGGGAGTGACGGTGATGGCGATGGTGTTCATCACCGATTGGCGCGCTGCGGTCCCGTTGATGATATTGATTGGCGCGATGGCGGGATACTTCGTGGTTCCGATGAATGCGCTGCTGCAGCACCGTGGCCACCTGCTCATGGGCGCGGGGCACTCCATCGCGGTGCAGAACTTCAACGAGAATCTCAGCATACTCGCGATGCTCGGCGTCTATGCCTTGATGATCAGGGCGAACCTCAGCATCAATTCCATCGTGGTCATCTTCGGTCTGTTCGTATCGCTGACGATGGCGTGGTTGACCAAGAAGCACGGACACGACCAGGACCGGGAGGAGCCCTAGCGCGACGCGCGTCTTGCGCCTGCGCCCGCTCTCGACCGCTCACGCGGATTCCGTGGCGCAGGCACGTCCCAGTGGAGAAATGAAACATCGGTCTACGACCTCATGCATTATCGACGTGGGGCGGAGAGATGAGACATTCTCTCTACGGCTGCCTGCAGTGTTCCTCAGCGCCATCGACCTGGGGCGTCTTGCGCCTTCGACATCGGTACACCGGCGCGGGAGTGGGGGTGCGGTGAAATCGGCTTGATCGGCCTGATCGGCTTCGGCCGGAGTCGGATCGGCCTGAACGCGGGACCGACTCCCCACACCGGATAGTAGCCCGCATCCTCGCCCTCGCCTGCCGCCAGTGCCTGCTGCGAAGCAAACTGCTGCGCCTGCTGCAGATACGCCGCTTCCGCTGCCTCCTGCTCGCGGCGTTCTGCTTCGTATTTCTCGATCCGCTGCTTGTCGATCTCCACCTGCCGGCGCGCAGCGGCAACGTCTTCGGCGCTCGGTGGTTCGGGCGCATCGAGCTTTTCCGCCTTGCCACCGCCTTTCAGGCGCACGGAGGTGTAGGTCACACTCCCTTTCTCGTCGATGTATTTGTAGATCGCGTCCGCGTGCGCGGCCGCGGTTACGCCCGCCAATCCGCTCGCCAGCAACACCCATTCGAGCAACCGTCTCGGACTCATGGAACCCTCCTACCGCCGTAGCCGCAAGTATATCTCCGGCAGCTTCACCGGCAGGCTGTCGATCCGGTCAAGCACCAGGTAGTGACCTTTCCCGAAGATCTGCGGAAGGTATTGCTGACCCAGCGCATCGACAGTGATGCAGAACGGGTGGACCCCGTTCGCGACGGCCTCCTTCACTGCCATGCGCGTGTCCTCGTGCAGATAGCGCCGGTCGCCGCCGTCGTCGTAGTCCTCGGGCCGACCGTCGGATACCATGAGAAGCAGCCGGCGGCGGCTCTCGATCCGCTTGAAGCGCGTAACGGCATGTCTGATCGCCGCTCCCATGCGCGTTGCGAGGCGCCCTGACAGCCCGCCGATCATGTTGCGCGCCTTTACCGACAGCGGCTCGTCGAAATCCTTGATCGTGTACCACGTGACGTTGTCTCGGTACTTCGAGCAGAAGCCGCCGATGCTGTAAGCGTCGCCCACCACTTCGAGACTCTCTGCGAACAGCAGAATGCCTGCGCGCACCCGGTCCACCAGACGCCCGCCCCCCTGGGGCACGAGTTGCATGATCGAGGTCGACAGGTCCGCAAGCAGGATGACCGACGTCTCGCGTTGGTTCGGCAGGCGACGCTTGTACACCGTTGCGCCCGGCGCCCGTCCTGCCTGACGTTCGACAACGTACCCGACCGCCGCTTCGATATCGATCTCCTCGCCTTCGAGCTGCCGCCGCTGCGGTGCGAGGCGCGTCGCTTTCTGAGCCTGCATCGCGCGCTTCAGCTGTTTGAGCGTGCGGGCGTGGCGTGTGGCGAGCCGCGCTGCTTCCGCAGCGTTCGACTCCGCGAGCGCGTGTTCCTGCACCCAAGCCCAATCGCGCCGATAACGACCGAGCCGATAGTCCCATTCCGGATACGGGTGACCGCGCTCCCGCGCGGACATCGCGTCCGTCTTGCCGTTGCCGCGCCGACGCACCGACTCTCCGGGCCTTCTGCCGACGGCGCCGGTCGCCCCGCGCTGCGCCGAACCGGTCGCGCCCTCCGCTTCGTCGACGCTCTGATCTCCTCTGCGGGCTTCGGATACGTCGGACGGCTGCGGCGCCGACTGCTGCGACTCGCCGGACTGCGGCGCACCGTCTCCCTTTCGCCCCTTCCCCCGCAGAACCCGAGAGAGATTCGGGCCGCGCGCGGGAAGGTACGCCTCGCGAATCTCGTGGTCCTGAAGCAGCGGTAGCGCCGCATTGCGGAGCAGCCACTCAGCGCAGCGGAACGCGTCGGCGACAGTCGCATCAGGCACGAGCAAAGGCCGCAAACGTTCTGCGACATCTGACGTGAGTCCCGTATTCGCGCTCCCCAACGCTAGCCGAAGCGTTGAAAGGGCAAGATCGCGATAAACGGATGCCACGCCCTCCGGCACCGAATCCTGTTCCGCAAGCCGTACGAGTCGCGCAAGATAGTTGGGTACCCTTGCGCCCAACCGCACATCGACCCGCAGGTCCTCGCAGAGGTCGAAGCAGAGCAGCAGTCGTGTGAGGTCGCCTTGCCACGGTGCGACGAGTTCGAGCAGCAGATCGCCCAAGGACGGCAGGGGTTCGCGTTCAACGTTCACCAGCTCCGCGAGCACGTTCACGTCGAAGGTACCGAATCGCAGGTGCCCCGCCGCGTGCAATGAACCGAGCACCGCGTCCTCCCGTCCGGGCAGGATCACGGGAAGGTACAATGCACCGGCATCCAGCTCGACGAAGGGTCTTCCCTGCTCTGGCGACCACATCGTCTCCTTGAACGCAATCGCTTCGCCGAGCCACACGTGGGCGAGCATGGCCAGCAGTCGTTGATGATCGCGCGCGCGGTACCCGGACATGCCGTCCAGCAACTGCGACAGGCTCTCTTCCGACTCCAGCCGGAAATACGCTTCGCCGCGCACCCGGGCCGCCTGCAGCATGTCGGCACCGCGCACCGCCCACGGCAGGACTGCCCGATGCCCGAGCAGGTTGCGCACGCGCAGCGCGCCGTCGAGATAGGTCGATAGCAAGAGGTTGCGCCGCTCGAAGAGCTCGTCCGCTGTCGTAGCGAGCGCTTCGATTCCCGCGATACCCTGCCGCCCGGTCAGCTCCTTCACGGGTGTCGCGAACCAGGCTGCGCCGCTCTCCAGATTGCGCCGGCACCACAGAAGTCCGATCTGGGCCCACCGCCGCTCGCCCGCATGTCCAAGCAGGCTGAACGCTTGCGGCAGGTTGTTCATGAAGCTTGCAAGTGCCTGCGCCGATCCGCGCCAGCGGCCGAAGGTGCGCGCCTGCTCGGTCCAGGGCAGCACTTCCTCGGAAATCTCCTCCGCCACGGGGCTGCCGCGCACGAACGTCCGCCCGCACTCAAGATCGTGGGTGAAGAGATCGTTCGCCGTCTGCAGCCAGGCGAGCGTCACGGGCTCGCCGTGACGCGCGATCGATGGCAACGCCGCCATCGCCTCCCGATGCCCGACGTAGGAAAACACCGACAGGCGCTCCAGCGCCTCTTCGACTTCTGCGGAATGGCGTGGGTCCTCGATCACGATCGGCCTCGAGGTTCCGCCGGCTGCGTCCGCCGGCGCTTCATCCGGTGCGTTATCGCCACGGCGACTCCAATCAGCGCGAAAGCGACCAGCGCGATCTTCTCGTATTGCCGCAGATCCCCCATCAGGGTTTCGGCTGCACGACCGAACGAGTAGCCAAGGGTGCTGAAGATTACCGCCCAGATCACCGCTCCCAGCGCGTTCAACAGCAAAAACCGGATCGCGGGTATGCCGGCCATACCGATGGCGAGCGGCCCTGCCGTGCGCAAGCCGTATAGAAAGCGAATGCCGAACACGATCGGCGTCTGGTGGCGATCGAGCAGGTGCAAGGCGCGCTCCGCCGGTGCCTGCAAGGCAGGAAAGCGAGCGAGGAGCTGGCGGCCGTGCGTGCGCCCCAGAAAGAACAGGACCTGATCACCGAGGAAGCCGCCCGCCGCGGCAACCGCCATCACCAGCGGGAGGTGGAGATAACCCTGGTGCGCGGCGAAGCCTGCCATCAGCAAGACGGTCTCCCCTTCGAGCAGCGTCCCGGCGAAGACCGCTGCATAGCCATAGGTCTGCAGCAGATCGGCAAGGTGGGCACTCATACGGAAGCGGCGGGAAGCCGCGGCGAAGCGCAGAGCCGGGACATCCGCGAATGCCGCTTACACAGCCGGGGCCGGCGCGAAGTGCGCGCTGATGATCTCGTTAAGCGCCTCGACGAGTTCCGGGTCGTCCGTGATCGGACTGATCATCGCGGCGCGGCAGGCGGCGAGCGGATCGAGACCCGCGCTGATCAAACCGGCTGCGTAGACCAGTGCTCGCGTCGAGGTGGCTTCGTCGAGGCCATGATCCTTCAGTGTGCGCGCCTTGCGGCCCGCTGCGACAAGCCGACTCACGATCTCCGGCGCGCTGCCCGGAACCTCGCTTGCCACGATTCGGCACTCGATCTCCTCCGTAGGGAAATCGAAGTCGATGGCGACGAAGCGTTGCTTGGTCGAGGGTTTCAGATCCTTGAGGACAGTCTGATAGCCGGGGTTGTATGAGATCACGATCATGAAGTCTTCGTGCGCGTCGATCTCCTGTCCTTTCTTTTCGAGGGTCAGGCGGCGCCGGTGATCGGTGAGCGGATGAATGACGACGGTGCTGTCGGTGCGTGCTTCGACGATCTCGTCCAGGTAGCAGATCGCGCCAGCCTTCACCGAGCGCGTAAGGGGTCCGTCCTGCCACACGGTCTCCGCGCCTTCGAGCAGGAAACGTCCGACGAGGTCGGAACTCGTCAAGTCCTCGTGACACGAAACGGTGACGAGGGGTCGCTTCAGTCGCCACGCCATGTGCTCGAGGAATCGGGTCTTGCCGCAACCGGTCGGCCCCTTCAGCATCACGGGCAGCCGCCGTGCCCAAGCCGCCTCGAAGATCGCGATCTCGTTGGCCTGCGGCTCGTAATAGGGCGCCGGCGCATCGGACTCCGGCGCCTGGATGATGTCATGCTCCACGCCGTGCAGTCGCTTCAATACAGGTTGCATCGCGTTCTCTCTGCCGTCTGACGAGGATAAGGCACTTCGATGATAGACCAGTTCCCGATGGTTATCGCAGGTTCGGCAGGTCTGAAAGCGAAATCGATGCGAAAGACACAAGGGAAGCCGGCACTCGCGGCATGATCCACGCGTCCTATAGCAACTGCACGGATTGCTCCGGTCGGGCTAGCGTCTTGCGTCGAGTTTGAAGGTCGTTCGTAACTCCTCGATCTGCGCTTCGCTCAAGGTGCGGATCGGCGCGCTACGCAGGAGAAGGAACAGTTTCGCTGTCTCCTCCAGTTCCTCCGCAGCGTACACAGCGGCTTCCAGCGTGGCGCCCGAGACAACCGGACCGTGATTCGCCAACAGCACGGCGCAGTGCCTGCCGGCCACGCCGCGAATTGCCTCACCCAGTCGAGCATCGCCGGGGCGAAAATACGGGATGAGCGGCAGCCGGCCGATCTTCATCACGTAATAGGCCGTGAGGGGCGGAATGCAGTCGTCGGCATCAAGACCGTCCATGCAGGACACGGCTGCCGAATGCGTCGAATGGAGGTGCACGATCGCACCCGCGCCTTTGCGTTCCTCGTACATCGCGCGATGCAGGAACGCCTCCTTCGAGGGCGGATCGCCAGAGAGCGGTGTGCCTTGCCAGTCGATCTTCGAGAGTCTCGCGGGATCGAGTCGGCCGAGGCACGCGTTGGTTGGGGTGAGCAGCCAGCCGTCGTCCAGGCGCGCACTCAGGTTTCCGCTGCTGCCGGCAGTCAGCCCACGATCGAAGAGTGAGCGACCGAACTCGACGATTTCTTCCCGCAGGCGCATCTCGTCGCGGCGGCTCTGGATCATGGCAGTCATCGGAGCCGATCCCACGCCTTGAGGAAGAAATCGGGAGTACCGAAATTGCCCGACTTCAGGGCGAGCGCCAGCGGCTGTCCGCCGCTCCCATCCCGCAGTGCCACCGTCCATGGCACTCCCGGATCGATCTCCGGCCCGATGCGCAGAGCTTCGATGCCCAGCGCCTTCACCACGGCGCCGGAGGTTTCTCCTCCCGCAACGATCATCTGGCGAACACCGAGCTTGACCAGCCCCTGGGCGATGGCGGCCAGCGCGTTCTCCACCAGCTTGCCGGCATTGTCGGTACCGAGCTCGATCTGTGTCGCCTTCACTCGTTCGGGGTTGTCGGTGGCGTAGATGAGGACTGGCTGCTGGTGAATGTGCTGCGCCGCCCAATCGAGTGCAGCGCCGACAATATCGCTCCCCCGCGCAATGTTCATGGGGTCTATGTTGAACGCAGGATGATGCTCGCGCATCAGCTTCACCTGACCCTGCGTCGCGAACGAGCAGCTTCCGGCAAGCACCGCTCTCAAGCCTTTCGGGACCGGCAACGCGTCGGCCACGGCCTCTCGCGAAAGCAGACCCTTGCGCCGGAAGTTCTCGGGGAGTCCGACCGCGAGACCGGAACCGCCCGTGACGAGAGGCAGGTCGGCGCAGGCGGAACAGACTGTCTCCAGATCCCGGTCGATCAGAGCGTCGACAACAGCGAATCCGTAGTGTTCGCTTCGCAGCGCAGCGAGCTGCCTGGCCACTGCGTCAACACCCTGGGCGACGGTCGTGAAGTCGACGAGCCCGACGCGGCGCTTCACCTGAGCTTGCAGCACGCGCACCAGGTTCGCATCCGTCATGGGCGTGAGAGGATGATGCCGCATGCTGCTCTCGCTAAGCAGTGCATCGCCGACGAACAGGTGACCCTGGTATACGGTGCGACGGTTGGTGGGGAACGCCGGGCAGGCGATGGTGAAGTCGCTGCCGATCGCCTCCATGAGCGCCTCCGCCACCGGACCGATGTTCCCGTGAGGGGTGGAGTCGAAGGTGGAGCAGTATTTGAAATAGAACTGCTGGCATCCTGCATCCTGCAGACACCGGAGCGCGTTCAGTGACTCCGCTATCGCCTCCGCTGCGGGATTCGTCCGCGACTTGAGGGCGATGACCACTGCGTCGGCATCGTCCGGCAAAGCTGTCTTCGGCACGCCGATCATCTGCACCGCGCGCATGCCGTGCTTGACCAGCATCCCGGCGAGGTCGGTGCCGCCGGTGAAGTCGTCCGCGATGCAACCCAGCAATACCGGCATGTCGTATCTGCGAGCTAGCGTAAGCGTTCTGGTGGGGGGCGGTCCCGTGCTACCGCGCCGGCCTCGAAAGCCGCAGCTTTCTGCTCGTCAGCGGTACACCACAATCATGCCATCATAACCACCGCTTGTGCACACGGGAGAATCCCATGAGCCCGAGCGGAACGAGCCAAGCGTGTCTGCTTCGGAAGGACGACGGGACCCGCTTGCCGCGCCTTGATCCGGGCCTTCGTCCCAGCCCATAATGCAGCAGCAGAATCGAATCACATTCGGCGATCCCAAATAAACCCGGCGCTCCGCGTGGGAGGATGACATGAACTATCAATCCCTGTTTTCCTCCGCTGCGAGGCGGTCTGTTCGCGCCGGCGTCGTCGGAGTCGGTGAGTTTGGCGTCTCGCTTGCGGCGCGCGATCGGCGGCTCGCGCACCTCGATGTAAATGCTCTTGTGGATATCAACGTAGAGCGCGCCTGCGAGCGCCTGGTGCGCGCCGGCATCGCGCGCGACGAGCTTGTGGTCTGCGACACGGTTGCTCAGGCGCTTGTGGCGCTCGAGGCCGGCAAGCGAGTCATCGGAACGGATGCCTCGCTCTTGCCGCAGCTCCCGTTGGACGTTCTGGTCGACGCAACCGGTGACCCGGACTCCGCCGCGCGGACAGCCGACGAGGGCATCCGCAATGGCAAGCACATCGCGATGGCTTCCAAGGAAGCCGACTCGGTGGTCGGCCCGATGCTCTATCGCAAGGCGCGGGCTGCGGGTCTCGTCTACACGCCGGTCGATGGCGATCAACCCGGCCTCCTCATCAAGCTGGTCGCATGGGCGCGTGAGCTCGGGCTGGAAGTCATCGCGGCGGGCAAGGCAAGCGAGTATGACTTCGTCTACGACGCCGCCACGGAAACCGTCCGTTGTCGCAGCGAATCGCTGCATGTGCCGCCGATGCGCGAGCTCTGGAATCTTTCCGATGAGCGCCGAACCGAGTCCATCGCACTGCGCGAGAAGCTGCTCGCAAGCCTGCCGCTCAAGTCCACCCCAGATTTCTGCGAGATGGCTATCGTCGCCAACGCGACCGGACTCAAACCGGATTGCACGGAAATGCATGCGCCCGTTGCGCGCACAGTGGAATTGCCAGATCTCTTCTGCCGCACTGACGACGGCGGACTCTTTGCGACCGATGGCGTGGTCGACATTTTCAACTGCTTCCGTCGCGCCGATGAAGCGAGCTTCGCCGGCGGTGTTTTCGTCGTGGTCGACATCCACGATGACGCGACCTTCGAAGTCTTGAAAGGGAAGTGCATTCCCGCCAGCCGCAAGGGCTCGCGCCTTCTGCTCTACAATCCAACGCACCTGCTGGGCGTCGAGGCGACCATCTCCATTTTGTCCGCTGCGTTGTGCGGACACTCGACCGTCGACGAGAATTTCCGTCCGCGCTGCGACATGGTCGCCAAGGCCGCTCGCGACCTGCCAGCTGGAACCGTGCTCGCCATCGGCGATCACCATACGCACTCGGTGCCCCATCTCGTGCCTCATCTCATCGATGCTGCGCCGGTCGGTCCGGGACGGCCACTGCCCTATTACATGTTGACCGGCAACCGACTGGCGCGCGCAGCGCGGTCCGGAGAATACCTCACCGCAGACATGGTGGAGCCACCGCGGGACTCTACGCTGTGGCGTCTAAGGTCGGAGCAGGACGCGACCTTCCTTAAGGCCTGATCGATTCTCTCCATGCGCGAGCCGGCGCGCCGTGAGTGCCGTCGTTGAATCTCGTGCGCGAGACGTGTGAGCAAACCGGATCGGAGGCGCGGTCGACGCCACCCGCTTGAAGGAGGAAACAATATGAAGAAGATGCTCGTGCTGACTTTCTGCTCCGCGGTGGCGTTTCTGGTGGCGCTGACGACCGCTTCGGCGCAGGCGTATCCCTCCAGACCGGTGCGCATCATCGCAGGCTTCTCGCCGGGAGGTGGCTCCGATATTTTCGCCAGGCTGATCGCTGCGAAGCTGCAGGAGATGTGGGGGCAGCCGGTTTTGGTCGAAAATCGTGTGGGCGCTTCCGGCACGATCGGTGCCGACGCGGTGGCGAAGAGCGCGCCAGACGGCTACACGCTCTTTCTTGCGAATGTCAGCCCGAACGCCATGGCGCCGCACGTCATCAAGAAACTGCCTTTCGACGCGCTCAAGAGCTTCGCACCGATCACGCTCATCGCCGACACACCTAACATCCTGGTGGTGAATCCCGCCGTGCCGGCGAAGAACGTCGCCGAACTCATTGCGTACGCGAAGGCGAAGCCCGGCAAGCTCACCTTCGCCTCATCCGGCCAGGGCAGCGTGCAACACTTCGCAGCCGAGATGTTCAAGCTGAGCGCTGGCGTGGACATCGTGCACGTGCCGTTCAAGGGCAGCGGTCAGGCGATGGCCGACCTCATCGCGGGCAACGTCGACATCAACTTCGACACCATGGCGGCGGCGCTGCCATCGGTGAAGACCGGCAAACTCCGCGCACTCGCAGTTACCTCGCCCAAGCGAGCTTCGGGAGCACCTGACCTTCCGACCGTCGCCGAGCAAGGGCTTCCGGGCTATGCAATCTCCACTTGGTACGGACTCGCCGCGCCCGCAGGCACAGATCCGGCGATCGTAACCAAGATTCAGCAGGATGTGGCGCGAGCGCTACAGGCGCCCGACATTCAAAAACGCTTCGCCGATCTCTCCGCTGAGTCAGGCGGAATGCCGCCGGCGGAGTTCGCCGCGTTCATGCGCGCGGAGTACGACAAGTATGGGCGCGTCGCCAAGCAGGCGGACATCAAGGTCGAATAGCGCTGCTTGCACAGGGGTTCATTCCGGTGTTCTGGTAGTCCTTCTTCGCCAGCCCGTAACTGTTCGGGGAACTTGCGCCACGCTACCCGGTGGTGGAAATGGAAGACGACTTCTGGAGTTGGGAGACGGCGGAGCATCAGACTCCGGCGCCTGAATGATGTCATGCTCCACGCCGTGCAGTTGAACCGCCCCGGGTTTTCCAGAGACTGTTGACGTTGAGTCAAGCTGCGAGAGCCAACTCATTTTGCTGGCGATAGTACGCCAGTTCCAATTCCGCTGGCGGCACGTTGCCGATGAGTTCCAGCAGCCGGCGGTGATTGAACCAGTGGACCCATTCCAAAGTCGCGTATTCCACGGCCTCCAGATGTCGCTACGGGCCGCGACGGTGAATGACCTCCGTCTTGTACAACCCGATGATCGTCTCGGCCAGCGCGTTGTCGTAGGAATCGCCGACGCTGCCCACCGACGGCTCGACGCCGGCCTCGGCCAATCGCTCGGAGTAGCGAATTGACAGATACTGGCCACCTCTGTCGCTGTGATGCACGACCCCCTTGGTACCGGAACGCGACCACAGCGCTTGCTCTAGCGCGTCCAGCACCAACTCCGTGTGCATCGAGCGCGCCACCCGCCAGCCGATGATGCGGCGGGCGAATACGTCAATCACGAAGGCCACATAGACGAATCCGGCCCACGTCGCGACATAAGTGAAGTCGGCGACCCACAGCTGATTCGGCCGGCTGGCCTGGAACTGCCGATTGACCCGGTCGAGCGGTCCCTCAGCGCTGTCGTCGCTGATCGTGGTCCGACACTTTCTCCCACGCACGACGCCTTGGAGGCCAAGCGCACGCATCAGGCGCTCGACCGTGCAGCGGGCCACGACCTGACCTTCGCGGCCAAGCTGGCGCCAGACCTTGCGCGCGCCATAGACGCGGAAGTTCTCTTCGTACACGCGGCGGATCTCCTGCGCCAGTAGACGATCACGCAGCAGCCGCGGCGGCAACCGCGTCGGCTCCGCTTCCCGCGCCTTGTGCGCGTAGTACTGCGACGGGGCGATCGGCAGCTGCGCGCAGATCGACTCGACCCCATAGGCAGCGCGGTGGGCATCGATAAACGACACCATCACTTCGCTCGGCGGTCGAACTCCGCCTGGGCGAAAAACGCCGACGCCTTGCGCAGAATCTCGTTCGCCCGTTTCAACTCACGGTTCTCGCGCTCCAACTCCTTGAGCCGATCCCGCTCGTTGCTGGTCAACCCGGCACGGCGACCCTGATCCCGCTCGGCCTGCCGTACCCAGCCGCGCAGCGTCTCCGCCGTGCAGCCCATCTTCGCCGCAATCGAACCGATCGCGGCCCACTGCGAGTCGTGTTCCCTCTCATGCTCGAAAACCAGCCGAACTGCGCGTTCCCGGACTTCGGGGGAGTATCTCTTCGACGTATTCATGACTCCATCCTCTCAAAAAATGGAGTCTCCGGGAATCTCGGGGCGGTTCAAGTCGCTTCCATACAGGTTGCTCCCATGAGGTCTGTCCTTCCGAGGTGATGGATCCCGATGATAGACCAGTTCCCTGCGGTTATCGCATATTGCCTTCTCGGGAGACCATAATCGCGACGGGCGTGGAACTGTCCCAGTCCGGCTTCGACGCCACTCGCTTCAAGAGGAAGTCCACGAACGTCCACACCGCCGGTTGCTGAGGATACACCGCGAAGATGCGGAGCGTGAACGCAGGGGCCGTGTTCGATTCGTGCGTGGCCCTCTATATTGAGCTTTCCTTCGATCGTGCTGAAACGTCTGGCTGTCGTCGCGCTCGCCGAGCGCGAGGACTTTGAGCGAAGTATCCGGGGAGATGGGGGAAATATTGCAGACAAAAAAGGGGTCTTCGGGAAGTCGTGTGGGTGATTTGAGGGGGTAAACATAGCTGGAAGCGGCATGGATATTGGCTTTCAGGCGTTACGAAGGGTGCGCGAAATGGGCATCATGTTCGGATGCCCAATTCAGCGAAGCGAGCGCGGCGGCTGTGGGACGCATACGCGTTCCGCGGCTTTCGTCCGCAACCCACGGTGCGCGGCGTGTTCGGTGATCCGAAGGCGCGCGTCATCAGCCTTGTGCGGCGCTCAAAAAAACGACCTGCGGCTGCTGTGCCCGCGTGCAGTCGGGCTGGTACGACCGGCGTGTGCGCCGCGTTCGCGATCTGTCGAGCGGCGACGCGCGTGTCTACCTGGAGTTCGAGGTCCGGCGTGTGCAGTGCAAGCGTTGCGGCACAGTGAAGCGCGAACGGCTCGATTTCCTGGCCGACAACCCGTTCTATACCAAGCGCTTTGCCCACTACGTGGGGCGACGCTGCCGCTCGGCGACGATCAAGGACTTGGCCCTGGAACTCAACCTCGACTGGGGCACGGTGAAGACCCTGGAGAAGCAGTACATGGCGGCGCAGTTGGCCAAGGCTGGCACGCCTGGGCCGAAGGCCATAGGCATCGACGAGATCTCCATCCGCAGGGGCCATACCTATCGAATCGTGGTGAGCGACCTGATCCGCGGACGGCCGATCTGGTTCGGCGGCGAGGACCGGTCCGAGGCGAGTATGGCGCAGTTCTACGACTGGCTGGGCGAGAAGAAGGCGCGCGGCATCCGCTTGGCGGTGATGGATATGTGGAAGCCGTTTCGCAACGCGACCGCAGCGCATGCGCCGCAGACGGCGATCCTGTTCGACAAGTTCCACATCATGCGCCACCTGGGCGAGGCGCTCGACAATGTACGAAAGAGCGAGTACCGGCGCTACATCAAGGGCCAGAAGTACACGCTGCTCTCGCGCCGCGAGAACCTCACGATGGAGGGCCGAAAATCGCTCAAGATGCTGCTGGCGGCGAACAAGCGATTGAACACGGCCTACCTCCTCAAGGAGTCCTTCGGCCAACTCTGGGACTACGAGCGAGAAGGCTGGGCGCGGCGCTTCTTCGAGAACTGGCGCGCGAGCCTGAATTGGCAGCGGCTCAAACCGTACGAGAAATTCGCGCAGATGATCGATCGGCATTGGGATGGTATCGCTGCTTATTGCCTGCCCGAGAACAAGGTGTCACTCGGATTCGTCGAGGGCTTGAACAACAAGATTCGTGTCCTCCAGCGCCGCGCATACGGACTGCGCGACCAGGAGTACCTGCGACTCAAGATACTGACCTGCATGCTGCCGGCCCTCTAAAGTGCACCGAATTCACCCACTCGATTTCCTGAAGAGCCAAAAAAAGGACCCGGACGGTCAAACTGTCGGGGTCCGTCGCAACTAACAGATGGCGCCCAGACTTCGAGTGGCGACATCAAGCGGTCTTCTTACTCCACTTAGGCAACCTTTGCTTTCTTCGCTGGTTGGGCTTCGCTTTCACTCCCGACGGTCTTGGCGAGGAAGTCGTTCACCTGAGCGGTGGCAGCGTTCTGCCCCTCGGTAATGCTGTTCGCAAACTGGTCGAGATACTTCTGCGCCTCAACGTTGTAGGAAGCGAATGGTTCGCCCAGCAATTTGCCCAGTTCGGCCTGGGTTTGCGACGCAATTTCGAACCAACTGCGCGTTACCTCCATCATCTTTTGCGCGCTCTCTTGATAAAGGTTCGGCCATTGCAGGAGCGCTGCGGGTGAGTCCGTTGTGTTCAGCAGGGCTTTGATGTGCTTCGAATTGTCTGCAAACGCTGCGTTGACGGCCTCGCTTTGCAGCCGAAAGAGACGCTCGTTGGCTTCGGTCATGATCGCGGCAATACGCAGTGCTGTATCCATAGTTGCTCCGCGAGCATCGACCGTTGCTTGCTTTGGACTAACTGGGGTGTAACTGGGTTGGTTGGGACTGGACATGGTGTAACCTCTTCGGAAAAAGTGGGGGACCTATGTGGGCAATGCCCTATAGGACTTCGCTTGGGTTTCGGCAAATGCGCGACTGCCGCGCAAGAGACAAAGAAAACTATGGCAGGTGCTCGACCCGCTGAGGATCGGCATCACGCAAGCGTGTGATGCCCGAGGAGACGCCAAGAGTTGCAAACCCAACCTGGCGTGGGCAGAAGGGCTGGGACGCCCTTTTGGTAACGTCTCCAGTATAGACCTACCACAGGGCATAGGGCCGGTACGGGGAGGTTTATTTTTCGGCCTTTGTGAGTCGGCACTATCAATTGAGGCTGTAACGCGTTTGTGCAAGCGTGTCGTGACTCCTGCACCCAGCTTTGCGAACTAGCAGGACCTCAGTGCGGCCGCGAGGCACTTCTCAACGAAGAACGCCTTCCCGGCTCCGACGGCTGACGAAATAATCGGGACTGTCTGATTTTCTGTGTGTTGAGCCATACACTGCCCGCGAGGGACGGAGGATTGTATGGCGAAGAACGACGCAGAAAGATTTTCCAAGGAGCTGCTGGACCAGCTGCTGGCCGGGCGTGACCCGAAGACGGTGCTTGATTCCGGTGGTCTGATCGGCGATCTGAAGAGGGCGCTGGCCGAACGGATGCTCAACGCCGAGATGGACGTGCATCTGGCGAACGAGGCCGAAGCGGGGCTGCGCAACCATCGCAACGGCACAAGTGGCAAGACGGTGCTGACCCCGGAAGGCTCGCTCGAGCTGTCGATTCCGCGCGACCGGCACGGTCGGTTCGACCCGGCCCTGATTGGCAAGTACCGCCGACGCTTTCCTGGTTTCGACGACAAGATCATCGCGCTCTACGCTCGTGGTGTAAGTACGCGGGACATCCAGGCCTACGTCCGAGAGCTCTACGGCATCGAGATCTCGCCCGATCTGGTCTCGGCGGTGACCGACTCGGTGATCGACGAGGTGAGCGCCTGGCAGGCCCGCCCGCTCGAGGCGAGCTATGCCATCGTGTTCTTCGATGCGCTGCGGGTGAAGATCCGCGACGAAGGCCTGGTGAAGAATAAGGCCGTGTATCTAGCGATCGGCATGCGTGCCTCCGGTCACAAGGAGGTTCTCGGGCTGTGGATCGAGCACAGCGAAGGGGCCAAGTTCTGGCTGCGGGTGATGAACGAGATTCGCGGCCGCGGCACCCAGGACATCCTGATCGCCGTGGTCGACGGTCTCAAGGGCTTCCCGGAGGCGATCAGCGCCGTGTTCCCGGACACCGTCGTACAGACCTGCATCGTGCACCTGATCCGCTATTCGATGCGGTTCGCCTCGTGGAAGGAGCGTAAGGCGATCGCCGCTGCGCTCAAGCCCGTGTACCGCGCCGAGAACGCCGAGGCAGCAGCCGTCGAACTCGATACCTTTGACCAGGGACCGTGGGGGCGCAAGTACGCCGCGATCGCCCAGAGCTGGCGGCGCAACTGGGAAGCGGTCATCCCCTTTTTTGCGTTCCCCACTGAAGTGCGCAAGATTATCTACACGACGAATGCGATCGAGTCGCTGAATGCCTCGGTGCGCAAGGCCGTGCGCAACAAGGGGCATTTTCCGACCGATCAGGCCGCCATCAAGTTAGTCTGGCTCGCCCTGCGCAACGTCGCCGAGAAGTGGAAGAACCCACCGATCTCGTGGCATGCTGCCAAGGCACAATTGGCCATCCAGTTTGAAGAACGATTCGTGTTGAGCGAGTGATTTCATCCACCGGCTCACACACAGAATTCCTGACACCCCCAAATAATCGAGCGAAAGCGGGATGAGATCGCAGACCTTCTGCTTCCCTCGGGACGTACTCGCAGACACCTCGCGATCGCGGATAAATAGACGCTGCGCAACCAAGCCTCTGTTCAAGGACGCTGACGGCCGCGGGCTATCTCAGCCTGCGAACCCCCGACCACACACCCTGAAGACTCGCGTCGTGCTGCCTGGTGTTTCCGTCAGCGCGATAAGTGCCGTTGAATGCAATACCGCTCGTGGAAAGCGCGAACTCTCCGGTACCGCCGTCGCCCCCGTCCTGTTCCCACTTGAACTGGAGCACGTTGCCGTCCACCGTGCCGTCGATGTGGCCCCTGCGTCCGTTCTGGACCACGTACGTTCCCGTTACGTGGTGTCCCTCTTGAAGAAAGGTAATCTCATAGCCACGGCCCTTGTCGGTCCTGGTATCCCAGGTTCCCGTGAAATCCTCTTCCGCCGCGCACGCGAGACTGTTCACCCAAAGACAAAGGGTGCACAGCACGGCGAATTGAATCAAGGCTTTCACGGTATTCCCAACCGAATGCGAGCGATTCGCTTCGACAATCGTTGCAGAGCGCTCGCCGATGTACGTTAAGCGGACGGTATCGCCCGCGTGCAGAGCGGTCAATTGACCTTCTGGACTAGGACGATCGTGTATCGAGTCGAAGCCAAGAGTCTGTCAGACGTGCACGCGAATCCGACGGCGCGCGGAAATTCCGCTTCGGCGCCGGTGTCACCGCCCGAGAAGGAGCGCCGCATTTTTCGCCGCTCACGCAATTCAGCGCTATCGTGGGTTACAGTTCGTACTACTTCAGCCCTGTTTAGGGGCGACACACTTTGTACTTAGGCGGAGAATAGGAGATGAGCAGACCGCAGCATCGCCTTAGCGTGCCCTTCACGCACGACTGGTTTATTCGGCGACCCTATATGTACCGCTACATGGCGCGCGAGTACGTCGACCTCTTCTTCAACGACGGCATTCTCCGCCTCAGTTCGTTCGCTGCTTTCGCTGCACATCCGGACGAGGAACGGAACGACCCCCAGGAAGGATGGGGTGTGGTCATTCACCAGAATGCCGAAGGTACCGGACAGACTATCGGCGCGAACATGCGACAAGGCTCCAATTCCTATGTTCTCTGTGGAGCCACCGCGCTTTCAGAATCGCTAGAGGAGACTTTTGGCGTGAACTCTGGCTTCCGAATAAACGATACGACTACCTTTGCACATGCCATTTCTGTCGAGGTGCCCCGCTTCACATACGGTGCAGAAGGTCCATGTCTCTATGTGCACCGAAGGACGGTGGATCGCGACATGGGTCGCATTGAACTCGAATCAATGACAACTACGCCGGATCACGAGGCACTGGATATGGGAAGGGTCAGTACCGCGCTCAATGAGATGGCTGGCGATGATCTGTACTTCATGAAGCTGGCGAAGTACGCGCATCAGAGCGAATATCGCCTTCTATGGTTTGTTCGAGATCCGGTCGAGGGATTCATTGATATCAGGTGCCCACAAGCAGCACAGGTCTGTACGAGATTTGAGGACTTGTTCTCCTAACGCGACTCCGCGGACGCGTAGCAGGGGCGGCGGCACAGCAACCCTAGCAGCCTGATGCAAAAGCTATGGAAAATGACGTCCTTCGATCGCAGTTACTGATACGTGCAACAAATAGTGCGTAGTCCAGTATAATGTTTGGCATGGGAGCGAAGACGGATGCCAGGAAGCTGGATGGAGCGACGCAAGGACACCTGCGGCGGTTGGTCGTCAAGGCAGTGCGCGGCGGTATGAAGCAGACCGAGGCCGCGCAGCAGTTCGCGGTGAGCTTGCGGGCGGTAAACAAATGGGTTGCGCTCGGCAAGATGGGGGGTCTGCGGGCGCTGAAGCCGAGGCGTCGCGGTCGCCGTGCCGGAGAAGGGCGGCTCGATGCGGCACAGTCGGCGCGGATTCGGGCGCTGATCGTGGGCAAGATGCCGGATCAGCTGAAGTTGCCGTTCTACCTGTGGACGCGTGCGGCGGTGGCGAGCCTGATTGAGCGCGAGTACGGAGAGGCTGTATCGCTGACGACGGTGGGTCGCTACCTCCAGGCGTGGGGTCTGACGCCACAGAAGCCGGTGCGGCGAGCGTATGAGCGAAACGATGCGGCCATCAGGCGCTGGCTGGTTGAGGAGTATCCGGCGCTGGCTCGTGAGGCGAAGCGCGAGCGGGCCACGATCTATTGGGGTGACGAGATGGGCTTGCGCAGTGACCATGTGACCGGAACCAGTTATGCCCCCTTGGGCCGCACGCCGGTGGTGCGTGCCACCGGGCAACGCTTCGGCTGCAACATGATTTCGGCAATCACCAATCGCGGGGCACTGGCGTTCATGGTGTTTCAGGGCAAGTTTCAAAATCCGGTGTTCGTCGAGTTTCTGAAGCGCCTGCTGCGGCAGGCCCAGGGTAAGCTCTATCTGATCGTCGATGGCCATCCGGTACATCGATCCGCGGCCGCCAAACGCTTCGTGGCCGACAACGCGCAGCGCCTTCGCCTGATCCGCTTGCCCGGCTACTGTCCCGAACTGAACCCGGACGAACTGCTCAATCAGGATGTGAAGACCAATGCCTTGGGCAAGAGCCGTCCGAGCAACAAGGCCGAGATGATCGCCACCGTGCGCAGCCATCTGCATCGGCGACAGAAGCAGCCACGCGTGATTAGAAATCTGTTCCTCGAAAAACATGTCCGCTACGCCGCCTGATCAAAATCACGCACTATTTGCCGGCCTGCTCAATAAGTGTTCAAAGGAGTGCCCGACGGGTGTTGCGATCTGGATTGGGCGTTCTTGCTGCGGCTTCGTGATGCAAAAGGCCCATTTTTCGATTCTCCTGACGGATCTACCCTGTGCTAGGGCACAGTCGACTCATGCGCAAGAGGTTGTAGGCTGCGCCGACGAGGTAGGCGTGCATCTGCACCCGTGCAAGACCGCGCATGAGCGTGCGGCGCAGTCCGCCGTAGACCTTCATCCAGCCGAAGATCTCTTCGACCCGTTTGCGCTTTCGCTGACTCATCGCGTAGCTTGCGTGGCGCGTGGTGCGCGCATCCAGCCCCGGGGTACGGCGACCTCCAATCTGGGCGATATGCGGGGCGATCTTGTGCTTGCGCAGATGTGCGACGAAGTCCTTCGTGTGGTAACCCTTGTCGCCACCGAGGGAAGCGGGGCGAACGCGCTTTCGGCGCTGGCGGGCGAGCATCTCCTTGGCCGCCTCGGTCTCGGTCTGGATCGCCGAGCGCACCGCGAGGTCCACGCACAGACCGTTACGGTTCTCCATGAGCGCATGCCCGCCGTAGGAGAGCTTGGCCTCTTTGCCCTTGCTCTTGCGCGCGAGCTTCGCCTCCGTGTCGGTGGTGGAGGCATGGGTGTCGTTGCTGCGCCGCTGACCGCGGAAGTCGACCATCCCGTCCGAGCCAGCCCCGCCCGAGGGCGGGCCGTCCTTGGGCTTGAAGCTCTTCTGACTCGCCCAGGCCTCGATCAGGGTGCCATCGACCGTGAAATGCTCATCGGAGAGCAGCCCCGCGCAACGCGCCTCGCCCACCACCGCGTCGAAGAAGATGCGCGCGGTGTCCTGCCCGACCAGCCGCTCGCGCAACCGCGAGAAGTTCGACTGGTCCAGCCCCGGCTGGTCCAGGCTCATGTCCAGGAACCAGCGAAACAGCAGGTTGTAGTCGAGCATCTCGCAGAACAGCCGATCAGAGCGAACCGAGTACAGCGCAATGAGCAGGCTCGCCTTCAACAGCCGCTCCGGCGGGATCGATGGGCGGCCGATCTCGGCATAGATCCGATCGAACTCCGGGTTCATCGAAGCGAGCACCACATCGGCGTGCTGCTTGATCCGGCGAAGCGGGTGGTCTTCGGGCACCCGCGAGTCCGGCGAGAAGTAGCTGAACATCGATTCTTGCGGATCGACTCGACCGCGCATGCCTTGTTCTCCGTTAATCGCGTCGCTGCGCTTTCGACTCGGCTTCCGAGGAACGATTCAATGCCTTTTGCATCACGCTGCTAGAATTATCGTAGAGTAGCCTTTCGGTAAGTTGTGCCTCGCACTTCAAACCTCGCTTCGTCCACAGTGTGGCCAGCCGCATCGACGAGCGCGACCGCGTTGCTGCCAGGCTGTGGCGTCCACAGCGCAACCCCATCCCGCCCCGCGATCTCGCCTCCGTTCGCCCGCCACCGATACCCAGGAACCCTCGGCTGCATTCGAAAGAGAACACGCTGGCGCGCGGCGGGAATGTCGGGATCAAGCACGATCACTGACCCGATTGCTGGATACGTGATCCGCGGTAACGTTGTCAATGCCTGCTTCGGGTGCACCGCAGCCGTTTCGGTTCCGGCAAGGAAGAGTTCGGTTCGGCGCGCCTCGACGCCATCGCCGAATGCGACTTCGCTTACGACGACCCCTTCGGGCCGCACCGGAACTCTGGACTCCTCGCCCGCATGAAGCGCATTCATCACCGCCAGCCACACCGGCGCAGCCCCGCTCACTCCGGACACGTTGCGCATCGGCGCGCCGCCGAAGTTGCCCACCCAAACGCCGACCGTGTAACGCTCGGAGTAGCCCACGCACCAGTTGTCGCGCATGTCCTTGCTCGTGCCCGTCTTCACCGCGCTCCAGTAGCGCGTGGCAAGCGGGTTGTCGAGGCCGAACGTAAGCCCACGCGCGCTGCGGTCGGACAGAATGTCGGCCACGATCCACGTTACCGACGGATCGAGCACGCGCGATCCGAAGGTATCTGCGTTTCGCGGTCGCAGCGTCAGATCCGATGCAGCCCCACCATTCGCCAGCGTGCGATACGCATTCACGAGCTCCCACAGCGCGACCTCTGCCGAACCGAGCGCGAGCGAGTAACCGTAATAGTCGCCGTCCTCGGTGATCTGCCGGAAGCCGAGAGATTGCAGGCGGGCGACGAAGGGATCGGTACCCACCAGCATCAGCGTGCGCACTGCGGGAACATTGAGCGAGGCAGCGAGCGCTGTGCGCGCCGTCACGGTTCCGTGAAATTCCTTGTCGTAGTTCTGCGGCACGTACATCCCCAGGGGCGTAGTGAGATTGACCGGTGAGTCGTCGAGGAGCGATGCGGCTGTGATCAGTCGCTGCTCCAGTGCGAGTTCGTACAGAAAGGGCTTCAGCGTCGAACCTGCCTGACGCGGTGCGTGCACGCCGTCCACGTAGCGCGAGGTGGAAGTCGTCGCATTGTTGCCGACATAGGCGATGACCTCGCCGGTGCGATTGTCGACAGCAAGCACCGCTCCGTCCGCGACACTGCTTCCCGCCAGTTGCGCAAGCTGCTCCCCGAGCGCTGCCAGTGCGACCCGTTGGACTTTCGCATCGAGAGAGGACTGGGCGGATCGCTCGCCGCCTTTGACAAGTTGCCGTGCGACGTGCGGCGCCAGGTGGGGACCTTGTGCGGTCTGTGGAGGCCGGTCCAAGCCTGACACCGCGAGTGTACGTATGGCATCGCACGGGACTCGCGCGCCCGTTGCGGCTCCGACCTGGCAGGCTCGCTTCGCTGCTGCCTCGATGCTTGCGCTCGGCGAACGCAGCAGCGCAACCAGCAGCAGCGCCTCGCCTTCGTCCAGTCCCGCCGGCTCCTTGTCAAAGAGCCCGTTCGCCGCCGCACGGATGCCGGTAAGCTCTCCGCGGAACGTCGTGAGATTGAAGTACGCCTCGAGGATCTGCGGCTTCGTCCATGTGCGCTCGATCTCCCACGCTGCGCGCATCTGCTGCCACTTCTGCGCGAAGCCGCGCCGTCCAGCGGCCGGCTTGAGCGCGGGATCGAGCTGCGCCGCGAGTTGCATCGTCAGTGTGCTGCCTCCGCGTTTCGTGCTCGACGACGTGGTCTGCCACACACTCGCTGCGAGCGCCAGCCAGTCGACGCCCCCGTGATCGTAGAAACGCCGGTCCTCAGCGCCAATCAGCGTGCGCACCAGCGCTGGAGATATCTCATCGAGTGCTGCCCACGGCAACACGCGGCGGCGGTCGTCCATGCGAAGCACATGGATGACTTCGCCGTTGCGATCGAGCAGCACGCCCTCCGACACCGGATACGAAGCGCGGACAGACTCGAAGCTCGGCAACGATGCAGCACTGGCGCAATACGCGACAAGCATGAGGCCGACAAACAGAACAAACCGGCGGGGCAGCGCCCTCACGGTTTCACCTCGATCGGCACATTCGGCGTCGCGCCAAACATTTCCGGGGCGTAGAGCGCCTCCACGCGCGTTGGCGGCAGCTCGAAACGCCCTGCGTTGTTGAGGCGTACCACGTACTCCACAGACCAGCGGCCCTGCGGAATGAAATCGTAGTAAGCGCGGTACGCCTCGAAGGTACGCTCGGTGAACGCCGGCCACGCCCCGCCGCTCGCTCGCGCACCGGCCGCTGCGACGCGCGAGTCACCGCCGAGGCCGCTGCCGAGGATGGTCGCGCCCGCAGGGACGGGATCGCTGACGACGACCCAGGTCATATCCTGATCCGCCTCGAGATCGAGGCGCACGCGAGCCATGTCCCCGATCGTCCAAACCCCGGCGATCTTCTGTTCCACCGGCGTCGCGGTGCGGACGATTCGATAGCCGCTCGCAAACGGAGCAATCAGCGGCACGGCGGCGCGGCTCGACACGGTCGCCCACGGTTTGCCGCTTCCCCCTTGTACCAGCGTAAGTTCCGACGCGCTTTGCGGCCACGGGAACGCAAGCGTTCCCCCCTCACGCGCCACACTCCAATCGACACTCCGCTTCTCTCGAGCAAGCTCGGCGACGGTCGTACCGGTCACGGCTTCGCCCTCGAAGCGCGCGAAAAACTTGTCCATGGCAACCACACCCCACGCGTTCGCAAGCGTCGTGTCCCAATGGCCGCGCTGCTGGCGCGAGAGTGCGCCGCGCACAAGCCGGCCAAGATCGGGCTGCACCTCGGGATCATCGAGTAACAGGATCAGCGCGCGGTTCGCGTTAGCGTCGGGAGAGGCCATCAACCACCACAGAAAATCGCGGCGCTCGGTGGAGAACCCGAGCAGCGTACCTTGCAGCGTCATGCGCGCGCGCAGGATGCGCCTGGCCTCCGTGCCGCGCCGCTCGCGCTCCGGCACGTTCTCCATGCGTGACAGCAGCGAGATCCAGTCGAGCAGCGCCGAAGTCGGCCACAGGGTCGGTTCGATCGTGAGGGAATCGAGCAGGCGCGGCGACAGGTCCTTGCGATAGCGCGAGAGGGCATCGATCGCCGCAAGCTTGCGCAGAACCAGATCGGCCGCGCCGACGTTCGAAGGTCGCCGCACGCGTCCCGCCGCGAACGCCGTGAGCCCATCGAGCATTCGCTCCCGCGCCGCATCGGGCACCGGCATGCCTGCCTCGTGCGCGATGGAAAGAAGGTACGCGGTGAGGACGTTGCTGCCCCCGCCCATCCCCGCGAAGTACTTTGCTAGCCCATCCTGGTCGAGGTGGGCTGGCAGCGCTTCCATGACGCGCTGCCACCGTTCACGGTTGTGCAGTGCGACTGCCTGCGACGCTCTCTGCTCCAGGCACGTGTACGGAAACGCGGACATGTACTCGCGCACGCCTGGCAAATCGCCCGCAATGCGCGGCGCCAGCGTTACCTGCACGCCACCGCGTCCCGGCAGTGCGCCCTGCGGCGACTGCAACGGAAGACGCAGCGCCGGATCGAGCTGCGCGATCGTCGCCTGCAAGGTAGCAACCGGTACCGCGGGTACGACCCGCTGGTCGATTTGAATCGTATCCCTTGCCTCCGCAACACGCGGATCGCGCGCGCTCACCTCCCAAGCGAGGCGAGCCGCACCGGCGGGCACGACAACCTCCCAGCCGAGCGCCTTCGCCTCGCCGGCAGCGAGCGTCGCGCGCTGCGCGGTCAAGCGCGGTACCGATAGCGATTTGCCGCCGGGGTCGAACGCTGCGAGCGTCGGGGTCACGTCGAGAGCGAGCGTCTTGTCCGTCGTGTTGCGCACCGTGTAGCCGCTCGCGACGCGATCACCGTCACGCACCAGCGGCGGCAGACCCGAAGTCAGGATCACGTCCTGCGTGGTGCGTATGCGCGCCTCGCCCGTTCCGAACAGACCCGCATCGGCGTCGGCGACCGCTACGATGCGAAAGCTCGTAAGCGAATCGTTGAGGGGCACCTCGATGCGCGCGTTGCCCTGCTCGTCGAGCGGGACGCGGCCGCGCCAGATCAAAAGAGTCTCGAACAGCTCGCGCGCGTTGATGCGGCCGCCGCCGCCACCCGTGGGCAACGCCTTGCGTCCGAAGTGTCGCTTGCCGATGACTTCCATCTGCGCGGTGGCGGTTTCGACCTCGATACCACGCTTGCGCATCATGGCTTCGAGCAGGTTCCAACTGCCGTTGGGCAACAGTGCGAGCAATCCTTCGTCCACCGCCGCAAGCGCGATCTCGGCGCCGGCAGGAAGCTTGCCGCCGTCGACGCGCGAAACATGCACGGTCACCACTGCTTTCTCCCGTACGCGATAGACTTCGCGCTCCGGCCGCACGGCTACCTTGAGCTCGTGGGCCCGGTAGCCAACGCCGATCTCCGCGATGCCGAGGCGGAACGCCGGCTTGCCGAGATCCACCATCGCCGTCGGTTGAATGTCGCCGACACGCCCGCGCACCGCGAGCACCGATACGTAAACGTTGGGGGCGTGCTCGTCTCTTACGGGAACGTCCACCACCGGGGCCTGCCCGTCGAGCTTCGTCACGAACCCGTCGAGCACACCTTCGCGCTCCACCGTGACGAGCGCAGTCGCCTCGCGAAAGGGCATGCGCACCTGCAGCCGTGCGCTTTCGCCCGGCTCATAGCGCTTGCGCTCGGGCAGCACGTCCATGCGGTCGCCATCCTTCTGGTCGAACCACCACTCGTTCTTGCCTGCAACCCATGCGTCGCGGTTTGCGTAGGCGACGTTGCCCGCATCGTCCTTCACCTCGGCGCGCAGCACGACGTTTCCCGACACGCCCGGCTTAACGTCGCAATGCAGGAGACCGAAGCGACCCGTCCTGCCTTCGCACGCCGTACTGATCCGCTTCACGTCGACCACGGTGTCGTAGGCGTAGAACCCACCGATGAGCCGCTTGCGGTGCGTGAAGTAAGTCCGCGTCAGCAGGTCCACGCGGATCGCTTTTCCGGCCGCCGGTTTCCCGTGCACGTCCACTGCGAGCGCGTCGAACTTGAGGCGGTCCTTTGCAGCAACCCAGCCATCGAGCTTCAAGCCGGGCAGCACGCGCGCGGGCCACAGCGGAATGCTCGTCGCGGCCGTGAATCGCTCGCCGTTGGGGTCCGGATATTCGAGCTCGGCGATCAGGACCTGCGGTGTGTCGTACTGCGGCAACCCATCGAGAGTGAAGCGACCACCGCCGGCCTTGTCGAGCGTATACGAGCGCGCCGGCAGCAGCCGCTGTGCTGCGCCCGGCGTTGGCTCTGATTCGGGTTCTTCGTCTTCCTCCGCGTAGGCTTCGCCTTCCTCCTGCACGCCCTGCTTCACGTCGCCGTTCGCAATCGCGAAGCCCTCGAAGTCGGGCAGCTGAATCGCCTTCGGCTCAACGAGCCCGCGCAGGCGCACTGGGAGCAGCGCCGCGCTTCCACCGGACAGATAACTCACCTGCGCGTCGATGGTCGCGCTGCCCGCGCGCACCAGCGGCTCCTTCGGCGGCACCAGCACCGCCTTCATCGTCGGCACGCGGAACGACTCGACGCGGAAACTGCCGGCGCTGCGCTCGCGCGGCGCATCCTTCGTCGACGTGGAGTCGAAGCGGTCGAGCACCGACACCGTGTACGTGCCCTGCCTGGCTTCCTTCGGAATCTCCCACGTCGACTCGGCGATGCCGCGCGCGTCCCACTTCACGGGGACTTCGAAGCGATCATCGCTGCCCCCGTGACGGATCACGATCCGGTCCACGAGCCCCTCGGCAGCCACGTACTCGAGACCATGCTCCGCGTGGCGCCGGACGAAGTGCTTCATGTGCGCGGTCTCGCCCGCGCGCAGCAGCGTACGGTCGAAGACGGTGGTCGCGATATAGGGCCCGTCCCAAGCAGCGGTTTCGAGGTTGAAGCGCCACGGGCTGATGCCTTCGTTCCAGCTCGAAAGCACGAACCCGACGTCGTCGCCGGATTTCGCCGTGACAAGGTAATCGCGATCGCCTGCAGCGGTGCACTCGGACAGCTTGTCGCGCGGCGGCAACGCCTTCGGGATATGCAGAAGTCCCTGCGCGTCGCTCCTTCCCTGGAAGTGACCGCGCCCCTTGCAATCGGCGATCACGATCTCCGCGTCGGCGACGGGTTGCCCACGGTCAAGGCTCGTCACCCACACGAGCGACGAAGCGCGACCGAGCTTCAGGTGCACGGCGAGATTGGTGACGAGAGCCGCCGCCTGTGCGTAGTACGGCTGTGGCTTGCCGAGTAGCACGGCACCGAGCCGTGGACTTGCCACTTCAACGACGAAGAATCCGGGACGCTTCAGCGGTATGCCCACCACCTCCAGGTCCCTTCGTCCAGCGACAGCGGGAACCCTGAATGCTTCTGTCTTGTTGCCTGCGCCGAAGATCGAACGCTCGCCCACGCGCCGCACCGGAACATTCGTGCGTGTCTTCTGGTCGTAGCGCCACTCGCTGCGCTCGAGCGTTCGCAAGCGCCGCAGCCACTCCGCGACCACCGCTGGCGAAGAAGGATCGAGCCGAAGCATGCGACCATCGATGGCGGGCGCGCCCTTGCCCTGCCCTGTCTGAATGTTGCGCACCGTGACCGGCAGCGCGGCACCGGCGTTCGCTTCGACGATGCCGAAGCGCGCGGCGAATTTGGCAAGAGGTGGATTCTCGTCCGTTTTCACCGCGAGCGGAAAGCTCGCCGCGTTCGCGAGGGTACGACCGGCGTCGTCCTTGAGTTCTGCGGGCAGTTCGATCCTGAACGATGCCTTGTCCGGGAAGGGTCCGTTGAATACGATCCGCTGCACGAAGTTGTCGTTGGGATCGACGGTCGCCGGATACGTCTTGCCATCGCTGCCGCACAGCACCACTTTCTCCGCATCGGCGCGCGCGACTGGCCCATTGAACGTCAGACCGATCGGCAGCACCGGCATGCACTGGGCGCTCTTGTTCGCGCGGGTGCACGTGAGCCGTGCGCGGAAAGCGGGCCGCGTCCTGAACGCGAGCGTCTGGTCCTGCGCAGTGGCAACACCGCTCGCGGCGGCAACGCCTTTCCCCCACACGAGCCGTATCTGCGCGTCGTTAGGCAATCGCCGCTGGCACTGAACGACAGCGACAGGCAGGTCGGCAGCGTTCACCGCAGAGGTCCACTCGCTCCTGCGGTAGGCGCGGTTCGACGATCGGAATGTCCGACGGAGATGATCCTCGACAGAAGCGCGGTTCGCTTCCAGCACCGTAGCGCGCTCCGCGCCCTGCAGCAACTTCACGCCGACGCGCTCGCCGACGCCGGTCACATCGCACCACGCATGCTTGAGCACACTGTCGGGCGTAGCAGGCGCATCGAGCATGAGGAGAAACGCCTGCTCCTCGTCGATTGCGCGCGCACCCTCGAACGGCATCGAGCCGATCACAGCGGGACCGCCGGTGGAAAACGCGAAGGTCGCTGCCGCCACCGTCTCCCCCGCCAGATCCGCAAGGCCGTTCCGCGTCTTGAAGGTGCAGCGC
Source organism: uncultured beta proteobacterium (assembly GCA_963747225.1). GTDB lineage: Bacteria > Pseudomonadota > Gammaproteobacteria > Burkholderiales > JAEUMW01 > JAEUMW01. Next base: position 69,508 of record CAVVES010000019.1, read on the forward strand.
AGACCGGCAGAGAGCTCACGGCCGAAGTCGTAGACCCAGTTGCGATCGTCGATCCAGCGGCCGCGGCCCTTTACGCTGCAGCTCACGTCAAAGGGATCGACCAGGCGCGGTTCTCCGAACGGCACCATCGAAGTCGAGAAGCGGACCGCCGCCTGGCGCACGCCTTTCGCAATGCCCTGCGGCGAGAACTGCTCGACCCGCGGCGGCTCACCATGGGCAATTGCAGCGAAGGCGACCAGAAACAGCGCGAGGAGAGAACGGAAAACAGGCATGACGCGGCCCGGGTGCAGGGGCCGGCTACGCTATCACGGACCCCGTCAGAGCGCCAAGCGCAGGGCCGTTGGACCAAGCGAGGGAAACTCAGTCCATCAGCTTCAGCTCTCGCAGGCAAGCAATCACCTTGTCCGCCGCTTCTTCGGCACCGACGCTTGCCGCAGAAAGTCGCAACTCCGGCGCCTCGGGTACTTCGTAGGCAGAATCGATCCCAGTGAAATTGACGAGCTCGCCGCGCCGTGCTTTGCGATAAAGCCCTTTCGGATCGCGGCGCTCGGCAACCTCGAGCGGCACGTCTACATGAATCTCGACGAATTCGCTTTCGGCGAACAGGCTGCGCGCCAGCGCCCGCTCTGCGCGGAAAGGCGAGATGAACGCGGTGATCACGAGTAAACCAGCATCGAGCATGAGGCGGGCAACCTCTGAGACGCGACGGATATTCTCGATCCTGTCGACGTCGCTGAAGCCGAGATCGCGGCTCAACCCGTGCCGGATATTGTCGCCATCGAGCACGTAGGTATGCTTGCCCATTGTGTGCAGCTTCAGCTCCACCAGATTGGCGATCGTCGACTTGCCGGCCCCGGACAGCCCGGTGAACCAGAGCACCGCCGGACGCTGACCCTTCTGCATGGCCCGCGCGACCTTGTCCACGTTGAAGTGCTGACGATGGATGTTGTGGGATCGGCGCAGCGCGAAGTGGAGGATGCCGGCGCCCACCGTATTGTTGGTCTTGCGATCGATCAGGATGAACCCACCTGTTCGCCGATTGACCGCGTACGGATCGAAGGCGACCGGTCGGCCGACTGACAGGTTGCACACTCCGATGTCGTTGAGCTCCAGCTTCTTCGCCGCGATGTGCTCCAGCGAATTGACGTTCACCTTGTATTTCAGCTCCGCGACCGTCACCGTGGCCGTCTGCGTCCCCAGTCTGATCCAGTACGGTCGACCGGGAAGCATCGGACTCTCGCCCATCCACACGATGGTGGCCTCGAACTGGTCTGCTACTTCCGCCGGGTCTTCAGCAGCGGAGATCACGTCGCCGCGCGAGACATCGATTTCGTCTTCCAGGACCAACGTGATCGCTTGCCCAGCGACGGCGACCGGTAAATTTCCATCTGACGTGACGATGCTCCGCACCCGCGCCGTGCCACCGGAAGGCTGCACCAGAACCCGGCTTCCCGCCCTGATCCTTCCACTGGCAACGGTGCCGGCGAAGCCGCGAAAATCGGCGTTGGGCCGGTTCACCCATTGAACCGGCATGCGGAAGGCCGTAGTCTTTCCCAGCCCGCTCTCTACCTCCAGAACCTCGAGCAGTCCCAGCAGCGTGGGGCCGGCGTACCACGGCGTGTGGGCGCTTCTCGTCACGACGTTGTCCCCGTACAGCGCGGACAGGGGAATCGGCACGACGTCCTCGAGCCCGATCTGCCTTGCGAAGTCCCGATACTGTTCGGCAATCTTCGTGAACACGTCTTCCGAGTAGTGCACGAGGTCCATCTTGTTGACCGCGAGCACAACGTGGCGAATCCCGATCAGCGAGACGAGATAGCTGTGACGCCGCGTCTGCGGGAGTATTCCCCGGCGCGCATCGACCAAAATCACCGCTGAGTCGGCAGTGGACGCCCCGGTGATCATGTTGCGGGTGTACTGTTCGTGACCGGGCGTGTCGGCGATGATGAACTTGCGCTTTTCCGTCGCGAAGAAGCGGTGCGCGACATCGATCGTGATGCCCTGCTCGCGCTCGGCGACGAGGCCATCCACCAGCAGTGCAAGATCGACGCGATCGCCCTGCGTGCCCCATCTCTTGGAATCGGCCTCCACCGCGGCCAGGTGGTCGTCGTACAGCATGTGCGATTCGTAGAGGAGCCGCCCGATGAGGGAGCTTTTGCCGTCATCGACGCTGCCGCAGGTGATGAACCGCAGAAGGCCCTTCCTCTCGTGCTGCCGGATGTACTGATCGAGATCGGCTGGCGCCGTTTCGACGAGACGCTTCATCAGAAGTAACCCTCCGCCTTCTTCGTCTCCATGGACGCCACGTCGTCGCGGTCAATCAAGCGGCCCTGGCGCTCCGAGCTTCGGGCAGTCAGCATTTCCCAGATGATCTTTGGAAGCGTGTCGGCATCGGACTCAATGGCACCCGTGAGTGGGTAGCACCCCAGCGTGCGGAAGCGAACCTTGCGCCGCACCGCTGCCTCCCCGGGCGCGAGCGGAAATCGGTCGTCGTCCACCATGATGAGCATTCCGTTGCGCTCGACGATGGGGCGGTCCTTCGCAAGGTAGAGCGGTGCAACGGGAATGTTCTCCCGGTAGATGTACTGCCAGACGTCCAATTCGGTCCAATTGGAGAGCGGAAAAACACGGATCGACTCTCCCGGGCGCTTGCGCGCGTTATAGAGGTTCCATAGCTCTGGCCGCTGGTTCCTGGGGTCCCAGCGGTGCTCGACACTGCGAAAGGAGAAGATGCGTTCCTTCGCGCGCACTTTCTCCTCGTCGCGGCGGGCGCCGCCGAATGCAGCATCGAAACGATGAAGATCGAGCGCCTGCTTCAGACCCTGAGTTTTCCACATGTCGGTGTGGACCTGGGAGCCGTGCTCGAAGGGGTTGATGCCCAGGGCGCGAGCCTCTGGATTGCGATACACGATGAGGCGCGTCCCTGTTTCAGCGGCCAGCGCGTCCCGCATCGCGTACATCTCGCGAAACTTCCACGTCGTGTCCACATGGAGCAGGGGAAAGGGCGGAGTTCCCGGATAGAACGCCTTCCGTGCGAGGTGCAGCATGCACGTGCTGTCCTTGCCGATCGAGTAGAGCATCACCGGGTTCTGGCACTCGGCCACCACCTCGCGCATGATCTCCATGCTCTCCGCTTCGAGCCGCGCAAGATGGGACAGCGGAGCAACCAGTGACGGGCTCACTCGGCCTTTCAACGACGAGGAGGCCGACGGCGGCGTCCCGTCAGCCAGTAACCGCGTCGTAAGGTCATTCACGCCCATAGCCCAGCATCTCGTTGGTTCGTCCCGCGCGCTTCGCGAAATAGTCGAGCGCAGCCGGCGCGAGTTCCCGGCGCCAGCGTTCATCCAGCGCGATGTGATGCTGACCCTTGAAGCGAATGTTGTTTCCGTTGACGTTGTGGTGAATCCGTCGACCGAAAGTCAGCATCTGCTCCTCGAACGGAACGCCGAGGAAATCCGTGATCCGCCGCAGAGTCCGCCCCGGATTTACCACGAGGTCTTCGTACCTGACGTCGAGAATCGCGTCGGGATCGACGAATCGCCGGAAGAGTGGTCGGGCCCGCTCGTAGTGGTATTGCCATGCCTTGACCGACCGCTTCGGGCTGAAACCATGACGCACGAAGCTCGCATACACGGCGCGTCCATCGCGGATCAGATTGATGATCTTCACGCGACCGTCGAAGGCGAGATACTGATCCACGGCGAGCAGGTAGCTCTTGGACGAGTTGACCAGCAGTCGCTTTCCGGTGATCCCGGCTACGTCATCGTAAAGTTCGGAGGTTCTCTGCAGGCCACCCCGATAGGTCGGTCCCGGAAGGAGTGGAGATTTCAGCCCTGCGTGCAGTTCGCCGACGCGCACTCCATGGCTGAGCTTGCGGCGTACCGCGTAGATCGATTGCTCGACGCTGCTCGATGAACTGTGGGCCGGCATCCATCCCAGGTTGATCGTGTCTCGCGACCTTCCGGTGCGTTCTTCGTATCGGGAAAGAACGCGGTCCCACAGGTCACATTGCCTCACGGGGGCACCGCAGGTACACGGCGCGTTTCGTTTGAACTCGTAGCGAAGGAGAAAGACTTCGCCTAGGGATTCGGCGTAGCTCGCATTCCCCAGCATCATGTCGAGCAGCGTCGATCCCGAATGGCCCGCGGAGCTGATGTAGGCGACCTGCCATGGCTTCGGCGCCGCGTCGCGCCCGGCATCGTCCACGGTTCGTTCGAAGGGCAGTCGATTCGCTGCAGTCGGTTGCACGATGCGGCCGTACCCGTCTGCGACGAGATTGGATTGACTGTTCATTGCGGTATGACCCCCGGCTCGTTGAAATACATGGCGCGGAGACTAGACGACTTGCGTGAAGCTTTGGTGACCGCTCGATGACATCGACGAGATGGGCGCCAGACGGTCGTTCACTGAGCGGGAAGCAATGACCCGCTTCGACGATTCGCGAGTGCAGGCATAGCTTCCACGCAGTAGAGATGCTTGCTGGTTGGGGGAGACCCCGCTGCTTCGATCGGGTCAGATGACAGGGAGCGAATCGTGCCTTCGAGAAAGGCGCAGGTAAGGCGCGTGGTCGTGGTTCAATGCACCTGATCCCGCCCTTACGATTCGACCCACCGCGTTAATTGACGGTGTCCATGAAGTGTCCGTCGCGGGCAATCCACGATGCGCGAAAGTGATTCGAATCACGCAGGATCGGCGCCCCCTTTTCATCGATCAACCAGCATCGTCCACCATGACAGAGTTGCGCCTCCGGGTCGACGACGGATGCGCCCACTTTCTTCGCGATGTTCAGGATGGAAAGGCGCAGCGGCTCAGTATCGGCGAGATAGCGATTGAGCGGCATGGATGCCACCTCCGTCTCGTCGACTCCCAGGAAGCGGCGGCGCGCCAGCTCACGCGGGAGACTCTCGCCGTGCTCGAGCCGAGGCTCCGGCAGCACAACCGTCACCTCCGCACCGCTGCGGCGGAACTCGGACCATTGGGCTTCCATCTCATCCAGGAGATAAGCCCTCGAAGCGGCATCGTTGATCACGTTCACGCAACGATTGTCGCGCCAGATGCAGGTGACGATGCCATCGTCGCCCTGGAAATATCCCGACCAGTACGCCGCAACGATGACGCGCTCGTAGGCACCCGATGCAACTGCCTTGCGGACCTCGTCGACAAACCACGGACAGGAAAACCCCAATCTCGCATCGTTGACGCCGGGGACGGGAAGACAGCCAGACGACGTGAGGAAATCGACGCGGTGGACCGCGTGCGCCTTGAAATACGGATAGTAGTGCTGTGCATGCGAGTCGCCTACGACCAGCCATCGTGACGTCTGCTGTAGTTGCCCGTTGATGGGGCAGATGACGAAATGCTCCCGAACTTTCCAGTTTGCGCACTCGATCGGGAAGCTCCAGTCCTCTTCTGCGCGGCCCAGGCTTTCGAGGGATACGGCGAGATCGGGTTTGCGTTGCGGCAACCCGTGCAGCTTTACCGTCACGGCAGCTACAACGACGACGACGACCCAGCCACCGGCTGCTGCCACAGTTCCCAGGCGGACGCGTCGCTTGAACTGCTTGCGAACCGGCTCCTCCACCAAACGGAACGAGGCCCAGCCGAGCAACAAGGAAAGCGGTATTCCAAGCACCGCGCCCCATGCGCGACCGCTCCAGTGCAGAAGGTGCAGCGCTGCCACCAGGGGCCAATGCCACAGATACACCGAATAGGACCACAGACCGAGGGTCTGCACGGCTCGGCTCCGGACGAGCGAGTTTCGCTGGTGGCAAGCTACGATGAATATCGCCGTTCCCAGCACCGGCAGCACAGCCCACGGCAGTGGCCACAGCGAATACACGTTGATCACTGCCAGTGACAGGAGGATCAAAGCCATGCCGCCGTGGGCGAGGAACGGGCGCAGATAGGAACGGTCGAGTATCCCCTGACCGGATCGACCCGCAAGATACGCAAAGCCTCCCACAGACAGTTCCCACGCTCTCGAAGGCAATCCGAAAAAGCGCAGTGCCGGCGAGGGTTCAGACAGACACCAGGCGGTGGAGCTCAACAACACGACACCGAGCACCACGATCGTGCTGCGTCTGCCCAAAGTGGCGCGTCCTAGCATCAACAACAACGGGAAAAGCATGTAGAACTGCCATTCGACAGAGAGCGACCAGGTGTGAAGAAGGAGGTTCTGCTCGGATTCCGGCTTGAAATATCCGGATTGGCTTGCGTACAGCTGATTCGACCAGAAGAGCAGCGAGTCAAAACCATTCCTTGCCACGAAACGCAGGTCGATCGGCGGCAGCCAAAGCATGGCTGCAGCGACCACCGTCATCGTCAGGACGATCAGGGCCGGCCAGATTCGCAGGATACGTGCAGCGAGAAACGTAGCGTAAGAGAAGTTCCCGCGCTCCTGAGCCTCAACGATGATCGAGGTCATCAGGTAACCCGAAACTACGAAGAAGATATCGACGCCGGCAAAACCACCGGAAAAACCAGGAACCTTGAAGTGAAAGAGAACGACGAGAGCGACTCCAAGGGCGCGAAGCGCGTTGATGTCCTGACGAAACCCTCGATTGCTGTCAGTGACGTAATTCTGCGTAACTATACCCATGGAATATCATGGAAGGACCGGACAAGGACAAGTGTATCAAGGCTTCCCTGGGCGTGCACAAGCACCCGATCACCGTTGCCATGACTCGCCGGCAAGACTGCTCTGGCTGGCGGTAGGTCGTCGCTGCAACGCCCTCCCGACCTCTCCTAGGATCGATCCCGAAGGCGAGAACCATCCACGCTTGACGACGGCAGCCACAGGAGCAGATTGTTGAGAAACTCTCCGTGGGCCCTGAGTTTCACGCGAGGATGCGCGATCGCAAGGGGATGGCTTTGCGCGATTCCATTCCCGGAAAGCCGATGCCGAAGCGCTATGAAACTTTCAGCAGTCTTTCAACTGCAACCATGCGCGCGCGATGATCGTCAGCCGTCCCGAACGCGTCGCCGGTGAAAGAAGCTCGGCGCCTGCGCGTTCCGTCCGCAACCGCAGTCCTTCGCTCAGGGTCGGCCGCCACGACAACCCGGCAGAACGCGAGGCCGAGCGATTGACCGGAGCGATCGACAGTGGATCGCATCGATCGCTCCGCGAAGCTCGGGCACACGACCGCTCCGAGCTCGCGCCGCCGATCGTGCACGAAGCGCTACGGGGAGCCCGGCACGCCCTTCCGCCATTGACGCGCGCGCTGTACGAAGCCCACCTCGGTGCCGATCTCGGTCATGTGCGATTGCAGGCGGGCGAGCGGGCTGCTGTATCGGCGCACGCGGTCGGCGCGCAAGCCTTATGCGGTCGGTTCCGACGTGGTGTTTGGCCGGGACCGGTACACGCCCCAATCGCCGGCCGGCGCAGCCTGCTTCTCCACGAGTTTGCCCATATGGTGCAGCAACGCGGCGAGCCGCCGGTAGTCCGGCGCTTCGCGGACCTTCAACCCGCAGCTCAATCCACGGAGGAATGGAATGCCGGCGGCTTTCCGGTGCGGCTAGCCGACGACGGCCGCATAGCCGTGCGCCAGGACAATAGCAAGGGATCGCGGCAACTCTTCGCGACTGAAGGCCTGACAGCCCTTTCGAACAACACGCTCGTCGCGAAAAATTCGCCGATCCGCCTCGGCTTCGGCTCGACGGTGCTTTCCGGGACTGTCCCGATGTATGCCGCGCTCGGCAGCGAGTTGCCGGGATCTGCGCCGCGCGCATCTCGGACGACTACGGCGAGGTCGACAAGACAGGCTATCTCCGATGAAAGCCTGCGTACCGACCTGCGGCGCCCCGCTGAGTCAGGGTCGCCTACGGCGCGGCAAGGCCGCACTTCACGTCACGGGTTGCGGCAACTTCCCACGCGCGAGTCGCCGCGCTTCCAGCAGGGCGTCTCGGCGCCGGGCGCGGGATGTGGCGTGCCCGCCTCGTCCATGCGCGCTTCGAGCGTGTCCCACGCAACGACTCCCTTGCGGTCGACGCGCATCCGCAGCAACCAACCGGTGGTCAATTCGCGCGACGAGAAACCGTCGAACACGAAATTGCCCAGACTCCAGATGATTGGCCTGCCGCGATACACATCCGCCCCCTGCGTAACATGCGGGTGTCCGCCCAGTACGGCGTCGGCACCGGCGTCGATCATCCGCCGCGCCAGTTCGCGCTGGCGCGGGCCCGGATGTGGCTCACGCTCCCAGCCCCAGTGCATGAAGGGAACGACGATGTGCGCGCCTGCCTTCCGCGCGGCGCGGATGTCGGCGACCACCTGACTGTCCTCGCTCCAGGCAACACCCGGCCAGTTTGCCCCCGCCTCGAAGCTGCGCGGCTTGAACTCGTTGTAGCCGAGCACCGCGATGCGCAGGCCCCTGCGCTCAATCCACAGCGGCGCGTGCGCCTCGGTCAGATTCGCGCCGCCGCCGAAAGGCCGAATGCCGGCGCCCTTGAGGTGCGCGAGCGTCTCGACGAAGGCCTCGCGCCCATAGTCTCCTGAGTGGTTGTTGGACACCGCCAGCGCATCGAAGCGCTCCGTCAGCACACCGAGCACGCGCGGATCGGCACGGAAGGTCCAGAGCTTGTTGCCGAGAGCCCTTCCGGTCGTGGCGATCGGGCATTCGAGGTTGCCGATCGTAAAGTCCGCGTCACGCAGCGCGCGGTCGAAAAGCACCAGCGGATCGCCGCCGGCCGCGATCGTCCTGCCCGGCCCGCCATCGAGCATCAGGTCGCCGACAAATACCAGAGTCACCGGCTCGGGCAACGCCACCGTAGCCACGCCAAGCAGTAGGCCACAAACACTTGCGCGTAGCCACCTCAACGCGCGCCCTTCGCTCTGACAGTCTCGCACCAGTACTCCAGCTCGCCGTCGCGCACCGGCTCGTACACGCGCTGCATGCCGGTGAAACCGTAGCGGCTGCGGACCGCCGCCGGATAGGGAAACTCCGCCATGTGGATTGGCACCGTTCCCTCGTCGCGGGCGGCATAGGTGTAGAGCTTCACCGCCGCCAGCTTTACTGGCTCACGCTCAAACACGATGCGGAACAGGAAATAGGAACCGATCGACACCGGCGCCACGGCGTAGGGACTAGTCACCGCTTCGGCACCCACGCGCTGCGTCCCTCCGCCGTAGGTGACATGGCAGACGATGTGCTCTGCGGCCGCCGCGGGTAGGCACGGCAGTGCAGCGCAGAGCGCGAGGAATGGGATTGGGGTGAGGCGCACAGACATTCCAGGAATCGTGGCGGTCGTGGATCCGGTTAGTGGACTGGTGGATCTTGAGGGGCGGTTGAGACAAACCGCCGTAGAGCGGTCAGCCCCGGATGATCACCGGCCGGTCCGGCAGCTCATTCGGATTTGTATCGTCGCCTGGATAGTAGCGAGCGAGGTGTTCTCCAATGGCGCGCACGCCGAGGATGACGGCTTCTTCGAAGCGACTGGCACGGAACTCAGCTTCCATCTTCCGGCAGATCTCCTCCCATGCCTGAGGGCCGCAGCGGACGTGAATGCCACGGTCGGCGACAATCTCCACGTCGTGGTCGGCGAGCAGCAGGAAGATGAGCACGCCATTGTTGTGCTCGGTGTCCCAGATGTGAAGCTCTGAAAATACCTCGATGGCGCGTTCGCGCGCGCTCTTGCCGCGGACGACGTGCCACACGTCGAGGCAGGGCTGGACCGCGAAGACGATCTGGCCACGGTGAGTTGCCTCCGCAGCACGGATCTCGCGGGCGATCACCTGCATGACGTGGGCCGGGAACGCCCGGTTGACGCTCCAGCTCCCCGCGCAAAGATGCCGGAAAAAGCGGCCGGGGCCCATGTCACCAGTTCCCCGAGGCGCCGCCGCCTCCGAAGCCGCCACCGCCGCCACCGGACCAACCTCCCCCTCCTCCGCCGCCGGACCAATCCCCGCCGCCACCGGGAAAGCCGCCGCCCCATCCGCCGCCCGGATAACCTCCGCGCGTGGTGCGATAGCCGGTGCCGCCGCCTGTGAGCACGCCGAGCACCAGCACCACGATGCCTGCAATGACCGCGAGTGGGAGCGACGCGGACGCGAGCAAGGTCATGAAGCCGGTTCCGCCCGCCCCGAGCACCCCGCCGAAAAATCGGCCCAGTACGGCGGACAGAACACTGGTGAAGACGAGGCCGACGATGACGATCAGGATCACCGTCCCGATGTCCGGCTTGTGGCTCCCGCTCCCTCCTCGCGGCTTCGGTGGGGGCAGCGGCTCGCCCTCGACGACGCGCATCATCGTGTCGACGCCGGCGTCGATGCCGCCGTAGAAATTCCCCTGCCTGAAGTACGGAGTGATGATGTCCGAGACGATGCGCTTCGCCCCGGCGTCCGGGATCACCCCTTCGAGTCCGTAACCGACTTCAATGCGGAGCCTGCGGTCGTTCTTCGCGACCAGAAGCAGCGCGCCGTCGTCGACGCCCTTGCGGCCGAGCTTCCACTGCTCCGCAGCGCGAATTGCGTACTGCTCGATGGTTTCGGGTTCCGTCGTCGACACGATCAGGACCGCGATCTGACTGCCCTTGGCCGCTTCGAACGCAGAGAGCTTGTGCTCCAGCGCGTCGCGCTGCTGCGCGGACAGGGTGCCGGTCAGATCGGTGACGTGCGTCCTGAGCGGCGGCACCGCCACCTCGGCGCGGACCCATCCCGCACCGAGGAGCACGGCCGCCAGCAGCAGGCCGGCGACGAAACGCGACATGCGCTCTTTACTTCGCGGGCGCAGGTGCCGCCGGCGCGGGCGTCTTGCCGAAGTCGACCTTCGGCGGCGCCGCGATTGCGGCCTCGTTCTCGACCGCGAACGTCGGTTTGGTCTTGTACCCGAACAGCATGGCAGTCAGGTTGCTCGGGAATTGCCGCACCACGTTGTTGAACTCCTGGACGGCGTCGATGTAGCGTTTGCGGGCCACCGTGATGCGATTTTCCGTGCCTTCCAGCTGTGCCTGCAGGTCGCGGAAGTTCTGATCGGATTTGAGGTTCGGATAGTTCTCGACCACGACCATCAAGCGCGACAGCGCCGAGGTCAGGTCACCCTGTGCCGCCTGGAACTTCGCAAATGCTTCCGGGTTGTTCACGAGCTCGGGAGTGGCCTGGATGCTGGTCGCGCGCGCACGCGCTTCGACCACTTTCGTGAGCACGTCCTGCTCCTGCTGGGCGAAACCCTTCACCGTGTTGACGAGATTGGGGATCAGGTCGGCGCGACGCTGGTACTGGTTCAGCACCTCGGCCCACGCTGCCTTGATCTGCTCGTCGGTGCTCTGCAACGTGTTGTAACCGCAACCTGAGAGCATCATGGTGAAAACTACGGCAGCGGTCGCCAGGACTCTTCTCATCATGATGGAACCTCCTCGGTAGGGGCTTGGGAGCACTCATTCTAGCCCGTATTCCGGGTGGTGTTGGATTCCCGCTTGCTGCGGGCGAGGGCTTTCGGAAGGTGCGCTTCAATCCAAATAAGAGCTGTGACACCGAGCACGCAGAGAAAACGGAGAGCACAGAGAGTTCGAGCAGCATCTCTCTGTGTCCTCTCGATCTTCCGTGTCCTCTGTGTCCATGACTTTCCCTGCCGATCTTTCAATGAGAGCCCTCGATACGGAATACCCAGAGAGAACACAGAGAAGAGCAATGAGAAAACGGCTTGCAATAGCTCGTTACAATCGCCACACCGGATCAGGCCGGATCAGCGCTTCGTCGCAGCCAATATGCACACGGCGCAAAATCCGGACCGATCCAAACAATGTTCTCGCCTTTTTCCTCCATGCCGAAGGGCTGCACGCAGCCTACTCCGGCTATTCGTGCCCAAAAACAACTACGTCCGGAATGACCCATCTCAAGGCGCAGTAGACGTACCCCACGGGCTCGACGGCACGCACACCCCCGAGGCAAAACGCGCGGGGCTGACGCGCGCGATGTTTGGTTGATCTGGATCAAGACAAACCTCTCCGAGTAGGGTCAGTAATAACACCCAACAGAAAAGGAAAGGTCATGGCCAAGAACTCCCAGATTGAGCAATCACCAATTTTGTCCGCGGCCACCAGCGACGTGCCGGGTGACACGACCACCACGTTCGAATTGACAGTCGATGCGCCCGTTTCGGGCAACATCGGCGCACCGGACGATCAGGATTGGTACCGCTTCGATACCAAGGCGGGCACCACCTACGCCTTCGATCTCGAAGGAGGCGCTACCGGCGCCGGTACAGTGGGTAATCCGTATCTGCGGCTGCTCGACAGCGACGGCAATGAGATCGCATCCAACGACGATGCCGGAAATCCGAACAGCCAGCTCGGTTACTCGTCTGCCGCCGATGGCTTGGTCTACGTATCTGCACAGACGGCCGACGGGGGAACCGGTAGTTATCGTCTGAGCGCTCGGGAGGTCGTGGGCGACGTGCCCGACAACACCTCCACCAAAGTCACACTGCCTGTCGACGCGCCGGTGTCGGGCAACATCGACTTCGCCTTCGATCAGGACTGGCACCGCTTCGAGGCGAAGGCGGGCAGTACTTATGTGTTCGACCTCCAAGGAAGCTATAACGGCGCCGGCACTTTGGGTAACCCTTATCTGCGCTTGCTCGACAGCGCCGGGAACGAGATCGCCAACAACGATGATATCGGCTGGCCCAACCAAGACAGCCAGCTCGGATATTCGGCCCCCGCCGATGGTGTGGTCTTCGTTTCAGCTGGCATGCCGTCCGGAGGGGACCCGGGCACGGGTACGTATCGTCTGAGCGCCCACGAGATCGTGGGCGACATGCCAGGCAGTGCTGCCACCACGGCCAAACTGTCGGTCGACGCCCCAGTATCGGGCAACATCGACTTTCCGCAGGATCAGGACTGGTACCGCTTCGAGGTCAAGAGCGGCGAGACGTATGTGTTCAATCTCGATGGGAGTGCCGGGGGAATCGGAACGCTGAATAACCCGTACCTGCGGGTGCTCGATAGTGCCGGGAACGAGATCGCATCCAACGACGACTTTGGCACCCGAGACAGCCAGATTGGATACTCAGCCGCTGCCGATGGCTTGGTCTACGTATCGGCGCAGACAGCCGACGGCGGCACTGGTACTTATAGCTTGGGCGCGAGAGAGATTGCGGGCGACGTGCCGGAAAGTGCGGCCACTAAGGCCGAACTTACAGTCAATACCCCGGTGTCGGGCAACATCGACTTTGCCCAAGACGCGGACTGGCACAGCTTCGAGGTTAAGTCCGGCGCGACCTACCTTTTCGATCTCGAAGGCAGCGCGAACGGCGCGGGCAGCTTGAGTAACCCTTTCCTGCGGGTGCTCGACGCCAACGGCAACGAGATCGCCGCGAACGGCGACGCCTGGTGGACCGGTACGCCAAACAGCCAGATTGGGTACTCGGCGGCTGCCGACGGTTTGGTCTACGTATCGGCGCAAACGGAAGACGGCGGTACTGGTAGTTATCGTCTCAGCGCGCACGAAATCGCCGGCGACGTGCCTGGCAGTACTGCCACCACCGCCGAACTCTCTGTCAACGCACCGGTATCGGGCAACATCGACTTCGCGTTTGATCAGGACTTGTATCAATTCCAGGTCAAGAGCGGCACGACCTATGTATTCGACCTCGAAGGAAGCTATAACGGTGCCGGCACGCTGGGGAATCCTTACCTGCGGCTGCTCGACAGCGGCGGCAATGAGATCGCATCCAATGACGACACCTGGTGGAAGGGCAGCCCGAACAGCCAGATTGCGTACTCCGCCGCGGTGGATGGTGTGGTCTTCATTTCATCTGGCATGCCGTTCGGATGGGATCCCGGCACGGGTACGTATCGGCTGAGCGCCCACGAGATCGCGGGAGACGTGCCCGGCAGCACCGCCACGACAACCGGACTGACGGTTAACACCGCGGTATCGGGCAACATCGACCTCGCGTTCGATCAGGACTGGTATCGTTTTGAGGTCAAGAGCGGTTCGACCTATGTTTTTGACCTGCAGGGCAGCGCAACCAATGCCGGCACCTGGGCTAATCCATACGTGCGGCTGCTCGATGCCGACGGCAACGAAATCGCCTCCAACGACGACGCTGGCAATGCGAACAGCCAGATCGCATACTCGGCACCCGCCGATGTAGCGGTCTTCGTTTCGGCTGGCATGCCGTCTTGGGGCGACCCCGGTACGGGTACGTATCGTCTGGGCGCACGCGAGGTCGTGGGCGACGTATCCGACAATGCGGGTACGACGGCGACGCTCGCGATCGGAGGGTCGCTGAAGGGCGTGACTGACTTCGTCGGTGACCACGATTGGTACCGGGTCGAGGTGCAAGCCGGACAGACCTACGCGTTCGACCTCCAAGCCACCGACGGAAGCGGCGCCGTCGTCAACCCGTATCTCGTGCTTAGCGATGCCGACGGCAACTGGATTCGGTCGGATGATAACGGCGGAGCCGGTTCCAACGCGCAGCTCGGCTATTCCGCCACTGCCGACAGCGTGGTGTACGTTGATGCATCCGGCGCCGACGCCGGGACGGGGAGCTATCGGCTGAGTGCGCGGGAGGTGCCGCACGATCAGCCGGACAACGAGACCACGGCGACGACCCTGGCCGTCGGCGGCACAACTCACGCCGCCATCGACTTCGCCAACGACAGCGATTGGTTCAAGGCAGAGGTCAAGGCCGGTCACACTTACGTTGTCGATGTGGAGGGCATCGCGACGCTGGCTGGATCGCTGGGCGACCCGAGAGTGGTCGTCTCTGACAAGACTGGGCCGGATTATGAGAATTTCTTAGAAATGTGGGGTGGGGGTCAGTGGAACGATCTGCCCGCCTCGGCTTCACTCGGCGCCTTCGTTGTCGAAAGCGACTCGGCCCCCGGCGACCCGGCTAGCTGGTCACAATGGACCGCAGCTGCTGATGGGAACGGTCAATATTACAAAGTCGTCACCATGACGAACGGCGTGGATTGGCAGACCGCCAACCATCTTGCGACTGCAGCTGGGGCGCATCTCGGGACTATTACGTCGTTAGGAGAGAATACCTTTGTCCAACAGCTTCTCGGATCGAGCAATATCTCCGATGCGTGGCTCGGCGGGCAGCAGCCAAACCCGACGCCGGAGGAAGAACCGGCGGGAGGCTGGGCATGGGCGACGGGTGAGTCGTTCGACTTCGTCAACTGGAGTGGTGGCCAACCCGACAACGCGTTGGCAGGTAACCTGCCGCCGCTGGCCGAGAACGACGACGGCGGCGTGGGTGCCAATGCGCAAGCGTCCTTCACTGCTTCGGAGGATGGTGTCATCT
The DNA here is from genome assembly GCA_963747225.1 of uncultured beta proteobacterium. Classification (GTDB taxonomy): domain Bacteria; phylum Pseudomonadota; class Gammaproteobacteria; order Burkholderiales; family JAEUMW01; genus JAEUMW01. Next base: position 84,762 of record CAVVES010000019.1, read on the forward strand.
ATGTTAACAGCAGCGCCGACGACGCGCAGACGGGCACCTACACGGTGAAATTGCGTGAGGTGACCGGGGACGTTGCAGGGGATGCGAGCACATCGCAAGACCTCGTCCTGAGCAAGCAGGTGTGCAGTGGCGTCGACTTTGCTAACGACCAGGACTGGTTCCGCGTCCAGGTCGAGGCAGGCCAGACTTATGTGTTCGAAGCTCAGGGGACAGCCACACGGAACGGCACGCTCCACGATCCGTCGCTGCGACTCGTTGACCCCATTGGTAGCGAGCTTGCGAACGGCGGTGATGCGGGCGTCGGGTTGAATGACCGTATCGTCTACACGGCCGATGTCGACCGGACGCTGTACCTCGCGGTCGGTGGCGCGAGTGAGGACGACCATGGCAGCTATAAGGTGGTCGCGAGCCAGGATAACGGCGGGCCGTTGTTCGACCTGCCGCGCCTGCACGAGCACCAAGCGTTGCCGGAGGCAGCGATCCAGGCGAGCAGCGACAACGCGCCCGATGCGAGCGGCGAGACGTATCTCACCTGGATCGGTGGGAAGGCCGCGTACGATGATGCGATCGGCACGGTCCGCGTCGAGGACGGCAACGTGCTCGATCCGGAGGTGGTGTTCAACTCGTCGAAAGCGCTGTCCGTCGGCGAATCTGCTTCACTCGGCACGGTCAACGCGAACGACCGGCTCGGGTTGTTCATGATTCCGAACGCAGAGAAGACGGTGCCCCATTTCAAGGACATCGGACCGGACGACCTGGCGCTGCGCAATCCCGAGAGCGGCGATCTCGCGCGCGCCTCCGACAGCGTCGCGCCTGAACTCGTGCGACTCGACGGTTCGAAGCCGGCGCTGGTGCACGCCGATCTCTTCTTCGCGCTCGACGACGACCCGGGCAGTCCAACCGTGAATCCGCTCAACGCGGATGGATTCGCCCAGGCCACGGTGGGGAGCCTCTTCCGCGGCGGTGAGGAGGTTTGCCGGATCATCGCCTTTGAGGACAGTCCATCAGGTGGAGGAGCCACTACCGGCGACTTCAACGATGCGATCCTGGCACTGAGCATCAACCCATTGAGCCAGACGGACATCGCGGCGATCCATGACTACTTGCTGGCGTAAGCCGCCAGGCCGGGGTCTTCGGTGGCATATGCCTCGCGCTTTGTTGCGCTGATTCCAAGGAGACCGCTTGTGAAACCTCGATGCGTGCGGGCTCGCGCGGCTTCCATCGATCCCGAGTAATGCTCACATTCATTGCCCGATTCCGCAGGTTCTTCCTCTTCGCCGGCGTATTCAGCCTGGTGATCAACCTGCTGTTGATCGTGCCGGCCGTCTACATGCTGCAAGTCTTCGACCGCGTCATGATGAGCCGCAGTCAGGAGACGCTGGTCATGCTTACAGTATTTACTGTGGTGGCCCTGGTCGTGATGGCCGCGCTGGATTTCGTCCGCTCTCAGCTTCTGGCCCGAGGGGGGGTGGCGCTCGACAAGGCGCTTGGTCCGATCGTGCTACGGGAGATGCTGACCGGGCAGAGCCGCCCCACGCCCAGCAATGCCATGCATGCGCTGCGGGATGTGTCCATCCTTCGGGCATTTCTCGCCGGGACCCCGATCCTCGCCCTCTTCGACATCCCGTGGATTCCGGTGTACATCGTCGTCATCAGCCTGTTCCATCCGTTGTTGGGTCTGGTTGCCCTGGTCGGTGCGGTGATGCTGCTGATCGTCACCATCGCCAACGAGCGCCTCTCTCGCGCGCCGCTGGAAGCGCTGCAGGCGCAGTCGCGCAAGGCTTCACACTTTGTCGATCTGAGTCTGCGCAACGCGGAGTCGATCGCCGCGATGGGCATGGCCCCCGGTGTGTTGGCGAACTGGGAGACGCATCACCACGGGGTGCTCATCTCGCAGCTCGCGTCGAGCCGCACGGCCTCGCGTGTGTCCGCCGCGACCAAGTTCGTGCGCCAGACGATTCAGGTCGCGGTGCTGGGGGCCGGGGCGTACCTGGTCATCAATCTCGAAGCGAGCTCGGGCGTGATGATCGCCGCCACCATCCTGTTGGGCCGGGCCCTCGCCCCGGTAGAAGGGGTGGTGGCCGGTTGGAAGGCGCTGGTGGATGCGAGAAGCGCCTACGGTCGCTTGAACCGCCTGCTGCGGACATGTAGTCAGGAGAAGGTGGTCACGACCCTCCCGGCCCCGGCCGGTGCACTTGCGCTCGAGCGCGTGGTGTTCGGCTTCAGGGATCGCCAGCAGATGATGATCAAGGGGGTTTCGCTGCAACTGAATGCGGGCGAGACGCTCGCGATCATCGGCCCCAGCGCGTCGGGCAAGTCCACGCTGGCGCGACTGATCGTCGGCATCTGGACTCCAGCGAGCGGCACGGTGCGCCTGGATGGCGCGGATGTCTCGGCGTGGCCCCGCGAGGACCTGGGCCAGTACGTGGGGTATCTCCCGCAAGATGTCGAGCTCTTTGCCGGAACCGTCAGCGAAAACATTGCCCGCATGGGAACGCCCGACGCCGCTGCCATCGTCGCCGCGGCACAGCGCGCCAACGCCCATGACATGATCCTCAGACTGCCGAACGGCTACGACACGCCCATCGGGGATGCGGGTGCCCTGCTCTCGGCGGGACAACGCCAGCGCGTCGCGCTCGCGCGAGCGCTCTACGGCAACCCGCGCCTGGCGGTCCTCGACGAACCCAACTCGAACCTGGATGCCGAGGGCGAGTCGGCCTTGCACGCGGCGCTGCGCGAGTTGAAGAAAGAAAAAGCCACCTGCATCGTCATCACCCATCGACCCAGCCTGCTCGAAACCGCGGACAAGGTGCTGGTGCTTCGCGAGGGGGCGGTGCATCTCTTTGGCACGCCGGCCGAGGTGCTCGCCCAAGTCGCGCCGAAACCGCTCAAGCCGGTCGCTGCCCCGGTGCCGGCACATGCAGTCCAACGGGGGGGCGTGTAAGTGCAGGACGTGCTATCCGCTCGCGCGCTGTCACCCGTGGATCTCGATCAGGTCGAGAATCCCTCGCGCCTGATCCGCGCCGGGTTGCTCCTGATCGCTGCGCTCGTTCTGGGGATCGGCGTGTGGATGACGCTCGCGCCTTTGTCCGGTGCCGTCATCGCACCGGGATTCATCAAAGTGGACATGAACCGCAAGACGGTGCAGCACCAGGAGGGCGGCATCGTCGGGGAAATCCTCGTTCGTGACGGAACCCACGTGAAGGCGGGGCAGACGCTGCTGGTGCTGCGCGACGTACGCGTGGATTCGAGTCAGGATCTGCTCGCCACCCAACTGGATTCGGAAATGGCCAAGGCCGCCCGGCTGCGGGCAGAACAACTCCTGGCGCGCAATGTCAGTTTCCCCCGGGAACTCACCGATCGCCGCGCCGAGACGCGGGTGGCCGAACTCATCACGCGCGAGACCGCTCTCTTCGAGGCGCGCATGAATGCCCTCAACGAGCAGACCAGTCTCATCCGCAGTCAAGCGCGGGAAACCGCAAGGGAAATCGAGGCGCGCTCGCGCCAGTTGGCGGCCGACGAGAGCGCGATCCAGCTGCAGAAGGACGAGCTGAACGCCAACACGGCGCTGCTCGACAAAGGATTCGTCAGCAAGACCCGACTGCTCGGCCTCAAGCGGTCGCTCTCGGAATACGAGGCGCATCTCGGGGAGAATCAGGCCGACCTCGCCCAGGCGCGCCAGAAGGTGGTCGAACTCGAACTGAAGGCCGCGAGCCTTCGCAACAGCTTCGCTCAGGAGGCCGCGAGCGAGCTCAAGCAGAGCACCGCGCAGATCTTCGACCTGCAGGAGCGCCTGCGCCCAAGTGTCGATGCCAGCGTGCGGCAAAACGTCACCGCCCCGATTGCCGGCGAGGTCGTCGATCTCAAGGTCACCACGGTCGGCGCGGTGATCGGTCCACGCGATCCGATCCTCGAGATCCTCCCGGAGAACCCCGACCTCATCATCGAGGCGCGCATCCGCACCGAGGACATTAATCACGTTCGCAACGGCGCCGACGCCGACGTGCGGCTCACCGCCTTCAAGCAGCGCATCACCCCCGTGGTCGAGGGCAAGGTCGTCTACGTCTCCGCTGACCGATTGCTGGACAAGACCGCCCCGTCCAACCTGCCGTATTACGCAGTCCACGTCAGGATTACGCCAGAGGCGCTCAAGACGGCGGGGGACCTGACGCTTCAGGCCGGCATGCCGGCCGAAGTGTTTATCAAGTCCACGCCGCGCACGATGCTCCAATACCTGTTCGATCCCATCTCCGCCTACCTGCGGCGATCAATGCGCGAACCTTGATCCGATCGGGATCGCGCGAATCGAGTGAGCCTTTCGGCCTCGCACAGTACGGAACGCTCGCTGAAATGCGTGGGACAGATGATTGCGTTCTTCGCAACGCAATTGAAAGCGGACGCTTCGGCTGGATACGAAATAAGAGGGCTAGCACCAACTACTTCTACGTCGAGCAGCTGTCTGTCGATTGAAGTCTGAGCAATGCGAGTCGAGTCTTTCTCGATTCAATCCCCGTGCATTCTCCGTGTCCTCTCGATCTTTCTCTGTGATCTCTGTGTCCATGACTTTCCCTGCCGATCTTTCAATTGAGAGCCCTCGATACGGAATACCCAGAGAGAACACAGAGAAGAGCAATGAGAAAACTGCTTGCAATAACTCGTTGCAATCGCCACACCGGGTCAGGCCGGATCTGCGCTTCGTCGCAGCCATTGTGCACACGACCCAAATCTGGAGCGATCCAAACAATGTTCTCGCCTTTTTCCTCCATGCCGAAGGGCTGCGCGCAGCCTACTCCGGCTATTCATGCCCAAAACCACTACGTCCGGAATGGCCGCTCTCAAGGCGCAGTAGACGTACCCCACGGGCTCGACGGCACGCACACCCCGAGGCACGTCTGGTTCTCCGAACGGGTGCCTGAAGGAAATCTATCAGGTCGATCCCCGCTCACCCGACCTCGTAGCTGTATGTTGCTCCGAGCATTCCGAGGAATCTTGCTTCCCATAGCGCCGGTTACGATCGACATTCCAAGAGCGCTGGTGCGGGGGAAAATTTAGTCGCGCTTCTGCAACTGGACCACGCGAATTTCCGGAAAATCCTTGCCTTCGAGAATCACGTGGGAATTCTCGAAAGCAGCCAATAGGCGCGGGCCGTAGATTGCTCCGTATCCCCCAGGGGTGCAGAGCATCCACACGCGATCGTATCCTGCGGCTAACGTTACGAGATCATCGGCCGACGGGCCCCCTGGCTCGCCGAACAAAGGTTCCTTGTAAGGCCTGGGGTGCGTCGGGTAGATAGTCGGCGGTACGAAGCTCGCGTGTTGGGCGTAATAGTCAAAACTCATCTTTGCATGAGGGAGGCAGAACATGAGCGCATCTCCCGGAGCGGCGCCTTCCAGCATGTAGGCCGTTGCGGATCGAAAATCAGACGAAACTCGGGCGAGCTGCGCAACGGAAGAACGGAACGCGAGAATCGTCACCGCCACCAGGGCAGCTGCGCGCACCGCGCGATGCGGTATCGTCATGAGGCCCACCGCTGCTGCCAGAGCCAGGGGAGCGACGGTAGCAATCAGGTAACGTGGCACCATGAGGGGCCGGACGAGAGAAATTCCGAATACCAACGCGATTGGAACCAGAAAGCATAGAACCACGTAAGCCGCAGGAGAAAAACTCCCGCCGCCCTCGATCGGCATCTGGTCCCGGTAGCGTCGGGCGAAACCGAAGACAACGAGCGCGACCAACGCCAGGAGCATCACCCCACCGCCCCCCACCAAGCTCTTCATGATGAGCACCAGCGAGCCCACTGTCGGATCGGGTATCCAGTCGATCTGACTTCGCTTCGTCATTACAAACCAAAATATGGGCAGCATTCCGAGCAGAACGAATCCGGCAGCGATCAGAAGCCGTGTCAGGACTCGGCCCGACGCCACATAGACCAGCACTCCGACAACGAGTACCTGCGAGAAGACCTGCAGCACACCAAGGAAGTGCGTATAGCCGCAAAGCACGCTGACGACAACGAAGCCGAACCAGTATCTCGGCTCATTGCGCTTGAGGGCGCATACAAGGAGATAGCTGGACAAGGTGGCCAGGAATAGCAACATGCTGTAGGCACGCGTCTCCTGTCCGTAGACAACCACGAAGCCATTCAGCGCAACCAGCAGCGCGGCGGTCAGAGCGACGCGCGACTCGAATAGAATGCGTCCAAGCCTTGCCACGGCCCATACTGCCCCCACCGCAAAGAGAGCGGAAGGCAGGCGTAGCCAGAATTCGCTGTCGCCCCAGCGCGACCAGACGTTGAGCAGCCCCTGATAGAGAACCATGTTGAGCTCTTCGTGGTTCCATGCGATCTGCCAGAGATCCCCGAGTTTGACGGTGGTGAACCACCAGGAGAATGCTTCATCCCACCATAGGCTGCGCAGACCCAGTTGCGGAACGATCAATGCGGTGCTCGCCAGCATGATCAGGATCAACATGAGGCGCTGCGAAATCTTGTACTGAACCATGGCGTGCCTGCAGGACGAGTTTGGAAAACCGGAATCGTCGGAGATTCTCGACCGACGAGCTCTTACTTTCGATACCACGTAAAGATCGCGCTGGCCGCGTAATTCCATACCGTCCCGACAAACGGCGCCGGCGATTCCGTCGACGATCAACATCAAGTATTCCCACATGACGGCCCAATCAAGCTTGCCCTTTCCAGTCGTCATCCTTCCGGTCTGGCGAAGTCCAGTGCACGGCTCGGGTTCCATTGGATGACTGGTCGGTTGTTAGGAAATAGCGGTATGTTCTCCGGACTCATCAAAAGCTTCATTCAGTTCGTCGACTAAGGCGTCTTGCGTTTATTCTGGAATACCTCAAAAGAAAGGGACATCGAAGATAGCTTTGATGGTCCACCGGTCGGTAGCCTCGTTGAGGCCCCTGCCTATCCCAAGGTTGAGAACCCAAGGCCGTCGGTCCACGTCGATTACTGCAAAGAGCGTCTGCGGGGCCTTTGAATTTAGCCCAAGATGGTTAAGCGGACCAAGCTCCGCATAGTATTCAAAACCGACCGCCATACCGGTCGCCGCGGTGCGCGCCACCTTCACAGCAGGGTTAAAGGACGGAGGGTGGCCGCTCTCAGGACCCGACAATGCCCAATCGAGCACGGGATTGACAGCGAGCAGCCATAGCTCATTCCGGTATCCGGCGATGGGGCGAACTTCCAGGGCCGTGTTTGCGAGTTCGAATCTTTTTTGGACGAAGGAAAGTTCCAGATTGGCACCGAGAAACGACCCTCCGAGTGCATCGTCGTCCGGCCGCACCGGTATCCACTTCACCCTGAACCGCGGTCCCGCGAAGTCTAACGCGCCGTCGGCAGTTCTTGTGAATGGGAGATAGGCGCCAACATCCACCGACGATGTGACGCCGTAGTTAATCTCCGGCGTCATGCGCAGAGCATGCCACGGGGTGACTTCGCCAGGATAGAGCGGCTCCGAGCGTCCGCTCAGAGTGGTGTTGACGTGGAGCTCCACCCCGAATTCGCGCGGCGGCGTCGTGTCGTCCGTATAGACCTGTATCTCGTCGGGAAGCACCGCCGAGACGGGACATCCGTGAACAGCGAGGACAGTCCAGCACAAAATCTCAAACGTCCGCGCGAGACCAAGCTGCGCGGAGCAGGGTTTCACCGCTGTAGCGCCGATGGGCTTACCCTCTCGCGATCGGCGAGTTCGCGAGGTCATCATCGCCTTACCTTGCCTTCGGGAAATTCACCGTGACCTGCAGCCCCGTATAGTGAGGACCCGCGGCGAAACTCACCGATGCGCCATGGATTTCGGCAATGCGTTGCACGATGGACAGGCCGAGCCCGCTGCCGGCGACGTCCGTGCCCGGTATCCTGTGAAATCGCTGTCCCAGACGGCTTAGCTCGGCTGCTGGTACCCCCGACCCTTCGTCGATCACTTCGACCCAAACTCCAGTATCCGCGGTTCTCACCGCAACGCGCACGGTCGTTCCGGCAGGACTGTATCGGATGGCGTTGTCGATCACGTTCCGCAGCAGAACTTCGGCCAGCGCTGGCTCGGCCCGGACATATGCGGCTGTACCCTGCTCGAGTTCGACGTCGACCTTCCTCTCCAGAGCCATCGGCGCAATTTCCGCGAGCACCGACCTCGCGAGAGCGTGAAGATCGCAGCGATCGCGTTGACTACCACGGACGGCCGGATCGACCCGGGCCAGCGTCAACAACTGGTCAACGAGGTGCGATGCCCGATTGCAGCCCACAATGACGTTATTCAGGGCATGTTGCCGCTCCTCGTTTGCCGTCGCGGCCAGTGCCACCTGTGCTTGCGCCTTGAGCGCGGCGATCGGGGTGCGAAGTTCGTGCGCCGCATCGGCAGTGAAGCGTCGCTCGTTTTCCAAGGACTTTGTGACGCGTCCGAAGAGATCATTCAGTCTCGCAACAAGGGGGACCAGCTCTGCTGGGGCATGCGGGAGCTCGATTGGTGAGAGGTTCTCGGGGGCTCGCGCCGATACCTGATCACCTAGCGCCAGCAGGGGGCGCGTCGCGCACGCAACGCTCAGCCATATGAGCGCCGCCAATAGCGGCAGCGCTGCAAGCAAAGGCAGCAGCAGATTCTTCGCGATGCTAGCCGCAATCTCATCGCGTGCGTGTTGCTGCTCGCCGACCTGAATGAGGAAGCGGTGCCGCGGGTCCCAGCTGCTGAAGACGCGCCATCGTGTTCCTTCGAGCTCGGAGTCGCTGAATCCTTCTTCCCGCGGCGAAAGTCGCTCGGCGGGCGCACTTGCCGAGTGCAAGCGCGGCACAGTCCCGTCTTCCCAAACCTGGAACGCGGCCCGCCGCGCGTACTTGTGCAGCTGCGGCGCATACTCGAACTCGATCTCCTCGATCTCGTGACCCACCTGGGCGAGGAGCAATCCAGCGGACTGAGCGAGATGCGCGTCGAGCACCTCCGCCGCTTCATGGCGCGCCCCCAGATAGCTCGCGACGCCGGTTGCCAGCCAGATCATCGCCGTTGCGCCGAGAAGCACGGCCAGCAGCCTTCGGCGGATCGACGGCGGCGGCCGAGTCCGCTCAGCCATGCCGGTTGCGCGGCATCAGGTAGCCCACGCCGCGCACGGTCCGGATCACTTCCGGGGCAAGCTTGCGGCGTAGATGGTGGACGTGTACCTCGACTGCATTGCTCTCGACCTCCTCGCCCCACGTGTATAGACGGTCTTGCAGCTGCTCGCGCGAGAGCACGCGTCCGGCGTTCAGCATGAACTCCTGCAGGAGTGCGAACTCTCGCGGTTGGAGATCGACGGTGATCCCGCGAAACGATACCGTGCGAGCCGCCAGCTCGAGCTCGAGATCGCCCACGCTCAGCGTCGGAGCGGCTTCACCCTTCGATCTCCGCACAAGTGCGCGCAGACGCGCTGCGAGTTCCGGCAGGTCGATCGGCTTCACAACATAGTCGTCGGCACCGCTGTCGAGCCCCTTCACTCGATCTTCCAGCGCATCGCGCGCGGTGATGATCAGCACGGGGACTCTGTTCCCGGACGCACGGAGTCCCCGCAGGAGCTCGAGCCCGTCCAGACGAGGCAGCCCCAGATCGAGGACGACCGCGGCGTAGGACTCCGTCGTCAGCGCCAGCCGCGCTGCGAGACCGTCCTTTGTCCAGTCGACCTCGAAGCTGTTCTGACGCAGGCCGACCTGGAGGCCATCGCCGAGAAGCGGATCGTCTTCGACGAGCAGGATGCGCATGTCCGCTGTCGCGCAGCTACGATGGACCGGCTGCGCCGCCTAGTGGTGAACTTGCGCCACTTGGGCGGTGGGAGCCAGACCGGGCGCTGGAACGACTCCGCTCCAGAAGGCAATCGCTAGACCGACGACGCCGACGCCGACCGTCCACCATGCGCGCCGGATTCCCTGCGAGGCAGGGCCTGCCTTGTAGCCGGTGATCATGGAGCGGGTCAGGTTCTCGCGATGGATGAGGCTGCTCACCATAACGCCAAGGACGTGAATGACAACGATTCCGAGCATAACGCTCGCAAGACCCTCGTGCAGATTCTCCATCCATTCCCCGCCGATGTCGGCATAGCTCGCATAGCCGCTGGCCCCTGCCAGCGCTCCCAGCCCGAGCATCAGGTAGATCGCCCAACTGCCAGCGGGATTATGGCCAAGGTAGTGCCTCGGCGCGGGCGACAGCAACGACCGCACATACCCGACGACCTGGCGCGGGCCGAATGCGAACGAACCGAAGCGCGCATAACGGGTGCCGATCAACCCCCACACCAACCGGAAAGCAATCAGCCCGAGCAGCGTACACCCCAGCATGACGTGGACGTCCCGCCAGCGCTCGGACTCGGCGGTGAGGTACGCCCCGGTGAACGATGCGGCGAGCAACCAGTGGAAGATGCGAGTGGGCGCATCCCAGACCAGTATGCGGGTGGTGGTCGGTGACAGGTCGCTCATTTCGGTACCCGACGGGTTTGTTCGTTGAAGTTGCCGATATCGGCCTTGGTGTGGCACGCGATGCAGTTCGACGCGGTCTTCACCTGTGGGCTCTTCCAGATCGATGGAGCCAGCTCGTCGTGCTCGTGCTCGAACCAGCGCGTGTCCGTGATCCGCAGCGCCGTCGTGCCGTCGCGCGTCCGGCGCTCACGCCCCGCGTTCCTTTCCAGGAACGTCGCGATTTCCGCCGTCGTCGCCGGGTCGAGATTCGCGTCCGTCCCGAAGTGTTTCTCGAGTCCGTCCATGATTGCCCGCCACGAGCTCTGCGGTAACAGTTGCGGCGGGTACGCGATATGGCAGCTTCCGCATTCGCCCTTCCACTTGTCGTTGGTCGCGGCGTAGACGTGACCGTCCGCCTTGGCTCGCGCCGAGGCAAACACGACTGTGAATACGAGCACGGTGGCGGCCAGAGGCGTTGCCCATCGACCGATTGAAGTGTCGCTTATCATCACGGCATTCCTACTTGAACGAAAGGAGATATGCGAGAACATTGCCTTTCTCCTGGAGGGTGCACGCCCTCCTGAGAACGTCACCACAATTGCGCTTGAACCACTTCTCGACCTTGTCGATGCTGGTGAAACGTTCGGGGTTGGCGGACGGAGCGAGTGGCGCAATCTCCTTGGCGGTCATCGCGTGCCTTCCGGCGTTGCGTGGGTCCTGCGTATGGCAGGTCGCGCAGCTCCAGTCGTTGCCGTGGGTGTTTTTGAAGAACTGCTCCCCCGTTTGGGCAGAGAAGCCCATGAAGGCCGGCAATTGCTGACGCGCCTGTGTCTCGAACGCACTTTGGAGATCTTGCGCGGACTGCGGTGCCGCGGTCGCGATTGCCGGCGCGCACGTAGCCGCGAAAACGAACAACGTTCTGGCTGAGAATCCCATGAGAACCTCCGTCACCAACCGGTGATGACGGGCAGGTTGCCCGTAATTCCTTATCGCATCCTTAACGCTATGCCTCGCCACCGGGGAGGTTGACAGCTTTGAGTGGCCGCTTCCCTCGGCGCCAAGCTGGTTACGGAACCACCAGCTACTCAAAGCCCGCCGGCGGCGCAATAGCACGGGTGGTAACCGCGGCCTTCGATTGACCTTGTCACCCCTCCTGACCTCCGCCAGAACCACCTGCTCCCCGCCCTGCCGCCGGACGAATGCGTGCGGCTGTTCCCGAATCTGGAACTGGTCCGATGCCGCTCGGTCATGTGCTTTACGAGCCCGGCATTCAGATGCGCCACGTCTGCTTCCCCACCACCTCGATCGTGTCGCTGCCCTACGTGATGGAGGACGGGGCATCGGCCGAGATCGCGGTGGTCGGCAACGAGGGAAATCGTCGGTATCTCCCTCTTCATGGGGGGCGAAACCACCCCCAGGCGAGCCGTCGTGCAAAGCGCCGGCCACGCCTACCGGGGGGGCAGCTACTGAAGGAGGAGTTCATCTCGCCGGCCCCATGCAGCGTCTATTGAGTCATTGGACAGGGAAGCAGTCCCTCCGTACTCACGCGTCTCAAACGACCGCGCCGAACAGCGCACCGACACCCGCCGTGATTGCCATCGCGAGCGCACCCCAGAAGGTGACCCGCCATGCGCCTACCAGGACACCGGCGCCGCCAACCCGGGCGGCGATGGCGCCCAGCAGAGCCAGGAAGGCGAGCGACGTCCCCGACACCCAGGGAATCAGGCCCCGCTCTGGCGCCAACGCCGCCACGGCCAACGGCAGTACAGCACCGACCGCGAAGCTGGCGGCAGACGCCAACGCGGCTTGGATCGGCCGCGCGGTGAGGGTCTCGGAAATGCCGAGTTCGTCGCGCGCATGGGCTCCGAGGGCGTCGTGCACCATCAGTTGCTCGGCCACCTGCCGCGCCAGGGCGGGCTCGAGCCCCCGGGCGACATAGATGGCTGTCAGCTCACGTCGCTCCGCAGCGGGATCGGTTTCGAGCTCGGCACGCTCGCGCGACAGGTCGGCCGTCTCAGCATCCGCCTGCGAATGGACCGAGACATATTCGCCAGCGGCCATCGACATTGCCCCTGCCACCAGCCCGGCAACGCCGGTCAACAGAATGTTAGCTTGACTGGCGCTGGCGGCTGCAACGCCGACCACGAGACTGGCGGTAGAGACGATACCGTCGTTGGCACCGAGCACAGCGGCGCGCAGCCAGCCGATGCGGTCGATGCGGTGACGCTCAATGTGGCGGCGCGACGATCTCATGGTGCAGTGGTGTGCGTAAGGAAATCCGAAGTAGGGTCCCGCCACGAACGCCAGGACGTTTCGCGCGGAAGCTCGACAAGGAGAATGCGCATGATGCCCTCCCAGGCGCCGGAGAACCAGCGCAACCACCTATCCTCGTTGACGTGCACCCGCCCTTGACGGCTGCGTCCGGATGGATATGTTCGCCAGCGCACGGACTCCATTTTGCGAAACAGCCATTCTTTTGCGCGAGTGCCCTCTCCCCGCGCGCGCCTTGAATGCCACAACCGGCAACCTGCGCCCGATTAACAAGAACATGGACGTCATTTATGAAAGCCCTCGTTTATCTGGGTCCAGCGAAGAAAGCCCTGGAAGAGCGTCCAAAACCGGAAATCACGGCACCCACGGACGCAATCGTCAAGATCACTAGAACGACGATTTGCGGCACCGACCTGCACATCCTCAAGGGCGACGTCCCGAGTTGTCAGCCGGGCCGCATTCTAGGTCATGAGGGCGTAGGCATCGTCGACAAGGCTGGGCTGGCGGTCACCGCGTTTCAGCCGGGAGACCGGGTCCTGATCTCCTGCATCAGCGCCTGTGGCAGATGCGTTTATTGCCGCAAGCTCATGTACTCGCACTGCACCACCGGTGGCTGGATCCTCGGCAACAGCATCGACGGCACACAGGCCGAGTTCGTCCGTATTCCCTATGCGGATACGAGCCTGTATCGCATTCCCGATGGTGCGGACGAAGAGGCGCTGGTAATGCTCAGCGACATCCTGCCGACTGGCTTCGAGTGCGGTGTGCTCAGCGGCAAGGTTCAGCCGGGGAACACGGTGGCGATCGTCGGGGCGGGGCCAATTGGGCTCGCCGCGCTGCTTACCGCCCAGTTCTACTCGCCGGCCGAGATCATCATGATCGATCTCGACGACAATCGCCTTGCAGTGGCGAGGCGCTTCGGCGCCACCGCGGTCGTCAATAGCGCCGATGGCAAGGTCCTAGAGACGGTCATGAAGATGACCGGCGAGCGTGGTGTGGACACCGCCATCGAGGCGGTGGGTATTCCGGCCACCTTTGAGTTGTGCGAAAAACTTGTCGCGCCAGGCGGCACCATAGCCAATATCGGGGTGCATGGAACAAAGGTGGATCTCCATCTGGAGAACCTGTGGGACCGTAACATTACCATCACCACCCGGTTGGTTGACACCGTCAGCACACCGATGCTGCTCAACATTCTGGGGTCTCATAAGATCGACCCCAAGCTTCTGATTACTCACCGCTTCAAGCTGGACCGCATCCTCGATGCCTACGAGGCTTTCGCGCATGCTGCCACCACGCGAGCGCTCAAGGTGATCATCGAGGCCTAGCGAAAACTGGCTACCATATTTGGCGTCGGAAACTTGCACCCTGGTTTGCTCAGCCTGATTCCTCCTTGAACGACCCGGGATCGGCCGGCCTGCCAGACTCAAATTTGCGGGCGGTCCTGAAAACAGCAGGTGCGTGCCGGTTCATTTCGACGAGGTGAACAGAGGGACTGAAAACCGAGATCGAGACATGGCGAAGGCAGGCAGACCCGAAGACCCGTCCGTCAAGGATGCCGAGGAAGTTGCAAGAACTCTCGGAGCAGACCTCGAAAACGGGCTCACTTCGCAGGAGGCGTCGCGCCGGCTCGCGGAAAACGGCCCCAACGAACTCCGCGCGGCCCCGCGAGCACCCGCCTGGCGGCGCGTGCTGGCGCAGTTCCAGGACCCGCTCGATCTACCTGTTGCTGGCCGCGGTCGCCATCGCGCTCGTCGCCTGGGTGATCGAGGGCCGGGTCGGCTGGCCGGTGGATGCGATCGTCATCGCGCTGATCGTCGTCGCTCAACGCGCGTGCTCGGCTATGTGCAGGAAGCCAAGGCGCGAGAACGCCGTGGCCGCGCTGGCGCGGATGACCGCGGCGACCTCGGCCGTGCTGCGCGACGGGCAGGTCGCAGCGCGTGCCGAGCGCCGAGCTGGTGCGCGGCGACGTGCTCGTGCTCGGCGAGGGCGACGCCGTCGGCGCCGATGCGCGCCTGCTGCAGGCCGCGTCGCTGCGCGTGCAGGAAGCCTCGCTGACCGGCGAGAGCGAAGCCGTGCTCAAGGATGCCGCCACGCTGCGCCGAACCGGCGGCGCTCGGCGACCGGCTCGACATGGTCTTCAAGGGCACGGCCGTCGCGCAGGGCACCGGCCGCGCCGTGGTCACCGCCACCGGCATGGACACCGAGATGGGCTCGATCGCCGAGATGCTCGAGGCCACCGCGGAGGAGCCGACACCGCTGCAGAAGGAGGTGGCGCGCATCGGGCGCATGCTCGGCATCGCGGTCGTCATCATCGCCGTCGTGGTGGTGGGCGACCATCCTGCTGATCTCCGACATCCGCAGCGCCGCCGATGTCATCACCGTGCTGCTGCTCGGCGTGTCGCTGGCGGTGGCGGCGGTGCCCGAGGGCCTGCCGGCGATCCTGTCGGTGGTGCTCGCGCTGGGCGTGCAGCGGATGGCGAAGCACAACGCGATCGTCAAGAAGCTGTCGTCGGTGGAGACGCTGGGCTCCGCCTCGGTCATCTGCTCGGACAAGACCGGCACGCTGACGCGCTCGGAGATGACCATCGAGCGCGTCATGACCGCCTCGGGCGGCACCCACGTCACCGGCGTGGGCTACGCGCCCGAGGGCCGGGTCGAGCACGAGGGCGCCGAGCTCGACGCCGGGCCGCTGCACGCCGAGCACATCGTCGTGCTCAGCGGCGGCAGCCTGGCCGGCAACGCCGACCTGCGCCAGACGGACGGGCGGCGCGTGGGAGATCCACGGCGACCCCACCGAAGCGGCCTTCCTGGTGGCCGAGCGCAAGCTGGGCGTCACCGAGCGGCGCGAGCGGCGCTTCGAGCGCATCGGCGAGATCCCGTTCACGTCCGAGCGCAAGATGATGTCGACGATCGAGCGTCGACCACGAGCACGGCGACGAGCTCGTGGTGATCACCAAGGGCGCGCCCGACGTGCTGCTCGAGCCGCTGCACCCGGGTGCGGGTGGGCATGGAGGTCGTCGCGCTCGACGACGCGCTGCGCGCGCGGCATCCTGGCCGACGTCGACACGCTGTCCGACGCGGCGCTGCGCACCCTGGCCGTGGCCTACCGCCCGCTCGGCGCCGGGCGAGGACCACGCAGGCCGACGAAGCGCTCGAGCGCGACCTGATCTTCGTCGGCACCGTCGGCATCATCGACCCGCCGCGCGAGGAGGCGGCGGTGGCCATCCGCGAGGCGCGCCGGGCCGGCATCCGGGTGATCATGATCACCGGCGACCACCCGCGCACCGCCGCGCGCATCGCCGCCGACCTCGGCATCGTCGACGCCGGCGCGCCGCGCGCTCACGGGCGTCGAGCTCGATGCGCTGGACGAGGCGGCCTTCGCCGAGGCGGTGCGCACGACCTCGGTCTACGCGCGCGTGGCGCCGGCGCACAAGCTGCGCATCGTCGACGCGCTGCAGGCCGACGGCAACATCGTCGCGATGACCGGCGACGGCGTCAACGACGCGCCGGCGCTGAAGTCGGCCGACATCGGCATCGCGATGGGCGTCACCGGCACCGAGGTGACCAAGGAGGCGGCCAAGATGATCCTCGCCGACGACAACTTCGCCACCATCGTCGAGGCCGTGCGCGAGGGGCGCGGCATCTTCGACAACATCCGCAAGTTCCTGCGCTACCTGCTGTCGTCGAACATGGGCGAGGTGCTGACGGTGTTCCTCGGCGTGGTCGGGGCCGGCGTGATCGGGCTTGACCGGCGCCGGCGGCGGCGGCGCGTGGTGCTGCCGCTGCTCGCCACGCAGATCCTGTGGATCAACCTGATCACCGACTCCGGGCCTGCGCTGGCGATGGGCGTCGACCCGCCAGACCGACGACGTGATGGCGCGCACGCCGCGGCGGCTGAGCGAGCGGGTGATCGACGCGCGCATGTGGGCGGGCGTGATCCAGATCGGCGTGGTGATGGCGCGTGGTGACGCTGCTGACGATCGACCTCTACCTGCCCGGCGGGCTGATCGAGGGCACGCACGACCTCGCCAACGCGCGCACCGCCGGCTTCACGGTGCTCGTCTTCGCGCAGCTGTTCAACTGCTTCAACGCGCGCTCGGAGACCACGAGCGCGTTCGCGCACCTGTTCGCCAACCCGTGGCTTTGGGGCGCGATCGCACTGTCGGTGCTGCTGCAGGTGGCGGTCGTCCACCTCGGCTTCCTCAACCTCGCCTTCGGCACGGTGCCGCTGACGCTCGACCAGTGGCTGGTGTGCGCCGCGATGGCCAGCGTGGTGCTGTGGTACAGCGAACTGCGCAAGCTGGCGAGTCGCGTACTGAGGCGATGAGATGACGCCAGAGGCATTGATGCCGCCACTCTCCGGATCGGCACCCGCCGATGCCAGCGGTCACCGCTCTTGTCGCGTCGGCGGCACGGGTCAACGTCGTGTTAAGGCTGCTGCCCGTCTGGGCGTGATGGATTGGAAGGAATCGCAAGAACTCCGGGGCAACCGGATCCAGGCGATGCCCGGCAAGCGTTGGTTCACGCTGCTCCAGTCTTCCCCGATTCACTCCTCGTGCATTCTCCGTGTCCTCTCGATCTTTCTCTGTGATCTCTGTGTCCCATACTATTTCGCATTCATTTTTCTCGCGCCGCGAGCCGCCCTATCGTCTCCCGCGCGAAGCACAGATCTTCCCAGGCCTTCGCTTTGTCCGGCAGATTGCGCAGCAAATACGCGGGGTGATAGGTCACGATCAGCGGGATGCCGCGATGATCGTGCAACTTCCCGCGCAGGCTCGCGATGCTCGCATCGCGCGCAAGCAGGTTGACGGCGGCAACCCGGCCGAGCGCGATCATGAGCTTCGGCTCGATGAGCGCGATCTGACGCTTGAGGAATGGCTCGCACGCGTGCGCCTCGACCGGCTCCGGGTTGCGATTGCCGGGCGGCCTGCATTTCACCACGTTCGCGATGTAAACGTTCTGCCCGCGCTTGAGGCCTATGGCCGAGAGCATGTTGTCGAGCAACCTGCCGGCCTGACCCACGAACGGCTCTCCGCGGGCGTCCTCCTCCGCGCCGGGCCCCTCGCCGACGAAGAGCCAATCCGCGTGCTCGTCGCCGACGCCGAAGACGGCCTGGGTCCGTTTCAGATGCAGGGGACACGCGGTGCAACCCGCCGCCTCGCCGCGAAGCGCATCCCAGTCCATGCGCAGAATGCGTGAGCGCCGATCATCGCCCGCGGGAGCGGGTTCCGCTGACGGCTGCGGTGCACGCGCCGCCGGCGCGATCTCCGGCTTGACCTCGGCTTGATCGGGTTCCCCGGCCGAGCGTCGATCGGCACGTTGCCGCAGGCGCCAGATCGGCGTGAGTCCCATTTCCTCCAGCATCAGGTCGCGCTTCGACTTCACAACCGACGCTCCATCACGATCGCGTCCTCGCGTCCGACGTAGGCCGGATAGTACGCACGCCGAACGCCGACCTCCCGGAAACCGTCGTGGCGATAGAGATCGCGCGCTGCCAGATTGGACGGCCGAACCTCGAGGTAAATCGAAGTTGCACCACAATCGCGTGCGACACGCATGAAGTGATGGAGCAGCGCCCGGCCGTACCCGCGCCGGTGCATCTCCGCAGCGACGCTGAGGTTGAGGAGGTGCGCCTCGTCCGCCGCGAGCATCTGCACGCCGTAGCCGATGATGATGCCCGCCCGCTCCATCGTCCAGCAGCTGTAGCCAGCATGCAGCGAATCCGCGAAATTGCCGCGCGTCCAGGGATGACTGTAAGCCCCCTCTTCGATCGTGACGATGCGGTCGAGGTCCGCAGGCCGCATCTGGCGGATGCGCGGCTCGTCCCTGAGCTGCGCGCTCATCGCTCGCTCACCTTGAGTGCGACCTTGTCGCGGACGTAGAGCGGCGCGGCATGTTCTGGCGCGACGCCGAGTCCCCGTGAGAAGAGGGAAACGGCCAGCCGTGCGATATCCGAAGCGCGGGGATAAGCGGAAACGTCCACCCGCTGCAGCTTGCCGCCACAGGCTTTTGCGAGCGCACCGTCGCCGACCGCGAATCCGCCGCCCACTGCAGTCCAGCCGGCACCCATCAGGTCCGGGACCGTGTCCCGCGCCTGCAGGCTCGGCTCGGTCACGGTTCCCCAGTCGCCGCCGTGCCGCTCGTACGCAGCGAGATAGACTTCACCCATGCGTGCATCGAGCGCAGCGATCACGCGATCCGCGCCGCTTCCTTGCGCCAGCGCAAGCAGCGTGGAAACGGGCAGCACTTTCTTGTCGGCGCCGAACGCGAGCCCCTGCGCAACCGCGCACGCGATGCGCAGCCCGGTGAACGAACCGGGACCCGCGCCGAAAGCGATGCCGTCCAGATCGACGAGGGCGGTTCCCGAATCGTTCAGGAGCCGATCGACCATCGGCAGCAACAGGTCGGAATGTCGCTGCCCCGCGTACACGTCGTCAACGAGCACGTCGCCGTCGATGAGAAGCGCGGTCGAGCAGTATTCGGTCGAGGTATCGAAGGCGAGTATCTTCAAGCTGCGTTGCGGAAGGACGACGCCAAAATTATATGCCTGGGATGGGCACAGGCGAAAAGCTACTGCGGAACAATTCTCCATGGGCACCGCCATGCGGCGTAGAATCGGTCGGATCGTCCGCCGTCGCTGCCACCGCTGCGACACCAGGAGACCCACCCCATGCGAGCTTTCCCCATGAATCAGGATGCCATGCGCGCTTTCACCCAGATCTGGTCCGGTAACAATCCCGCATTGTTGTGGTGGAAGACCGGCATGAAAACGTGGGAAACGATGGTCGCTGCACCCCAAGTCATCGGCCATCGCACCGGACGCATGGCGAAGGCCGGACCCTTTCCCGGCCTTGCCGACCAGCAGGAGTTCATGACCATGGGCAGTGAGAAAGTGGTCGCCTTCTCCCAGGCCTGGATGGATTCGGCGCGGGAGGTCATGGCGTTTCAGCAACAGATGGCCACCGCATCCATGCAACAGTGGTGGAAGTTGATGAGCGCGATGAGTCCCATGACCATGTTCGGCTCGCTGAAGGGTTTTTCGAATCCGTGGGATCTGTGGAAGGCGCCGGCAAGTGCGATGCGCAGCGCAGCCATGAGTGCCGCATTGTCCGCCGGCAACCGCGCCATGTCCGCCCTGCCGCGCATCGCCCACAGCGCCGTCAAACCCGTGCACGCCAAGGCGACGAGCAACGTGAAGCGACTGCGGCGCCGCCCGTAGAACGCTTCGCGTCAGCACTCCGCGACCGCCTCTCCTTCCACCACAGCGAGCGCATCGAGCAGCAGATCGGGTCCACCACCCGCGAGCAGACTCGCGTCCGAGAGCATCCGGCGCCAGGCACGTGCCCGCGGCCGGCCCTGATACAGGCCGAGCAGATGCCGCGTGATCGCCCGCAGCGGAACGTTGCGCTTCGCTTCCCGCTCCGCATAGTGCGCCATTGAACGCACAACCTCCGCGCGTGTCGGCGCCTTCCCGTCGAACACCCGCGCGTCCGCCTCGGCGAGCAGATACGAGTGGTGGTACGCCACACGTCCAAGCATGACCCCGCCCACGTGAGAAAGGTGCGACCCGATGTCCTCGATCCCGTGCACGCCGCCATTCAGAACGATCGTCAGATCCGCAAACTCGCGGTTCAGCCGATAGACGTAGTCGTACTTTAGCGGCGGCACCTCGCGGTTGTCCTTCGGGCTGAGTCCGCGCAGGATGGCGTTGCGCGCGTGCACCACGAAGACCTTGCAGCCCGCACGCACCAACGTGTCCACGAAGTTGCGCACGAAGTCGAAGTGCTCGATGTCGTCGATGCCGAGCCGGTGCTTCACCGTGACGGGAATTGCGACCGCGTCCTGCATCGCGCCCACGCAGTCCGCAACCAGGTCCGGCTCGCTCATCAGGCAAGCGCCGAAGGCGCCTTTCTGCACGCGCTCCGACGGACAGCCGCAGTTGAGATTGATTTCGTCGTAGCCCCACGCTTCGCCCAGCTTTGCGCATCGCGCGAGTTCGTCCGGCTCGCTTCCGCCCAACTGCAGCGCTACCGGATGCTCCGCGGGATCGAAACGCAGATGCCTTTCGACATCGCCGTGAAGGAGCGCGCCGGACGTGACCATTTCGCTGTAAAGGCGCGCGTTCGGCGCAAGCTGGCGGAAGAAGTACCGGCAATGGCGATCCGACCAATCCATCATCGGCGCGGTACAGAGGCGGTGAGAAAGCGCAGTCACGGAAGGGACGATCGGGATACTCTGGCAGCAGGACAGTCTGGGATTGTATTGCGGTCTGCGTTCCAATCAGGGATATTCCTCATCTGTAGATGGAAAGACAGGCGCCGAAGAAGGCTGGAGTTGCCAGAGGAGAGTTAGGTGAAAACTCAATCGGCCCTGCCCGGCGCGGCCGACACTGCGCGGCTGTTTCTGGTGCTGATCGGCCTTGCGTTCACCGCCATTACCTATGGACAGGACTATCCGAGCCGGCCGATCCGCCTCATCGTCGGCTTTCCCCCGGGCGGCGGGGTCGATATCACCGCTCGTCTCATCGCTGCGGAGTTGGATAAGACACTCGGCCAGCCAGTCGTCGTCGACAACCGCTCCGGGGCAGGCGGCGGGATCGGCGCCGATCTCGTCGCGAAGGCAGCCCCAGACGGTTATACCTTGCTTCTCGGGAATACGGGATCGATGGCCATCAACCCCGCGTCTACCCAAAGAATCCGTATCACCCGCTCCGGGACTTTGCACCAATCGCGCTTATTTCTAGCAGCCCATTGCTCGTGCTCGTCAACGCTTCGTCGCCCCTCGAGTCGCTGGCCGATCTGGTCGCACTCGGAAAAAGCGGCAAGAAGATCAGTTACGGCACGGGAGGTTCTGGAAGCATCTCCCATTTGACGGGGGAACTGCTGATGCGCAGCGCTGGCTTCCGTATGATCCACATCCCGTACCACGGCGGCGCGCCCGCAATCGCTGATCTCCGGGGGAGCCAGATCGACGTGGTCATCGAAGGTGTACCCGTCGCCACGCCGTTGATCCAGACGAAGAAGCTTCGCGCACTCGTTGTCATCTCGCGCGAGCGCCTGTCGACCCTGCCCGACGTGCCGACCGTGGCGGAAGCCGGCTACCCCGACATGGTGGTCGACGTTTGGTACGGCCTGCTTGCGCCAGCGAAAACGCCGGTGCCTATTGTCGCGCGCTTGAACCAAGCCGTGAACCACGCGCTCGAGCAGCCCAATGTGTCGAGCAATTTGAAGGAGAAGCAGAGCGCGGTGGCGATCGGCGGGACGCCCGAGAAGTTCGGCGACTTGCTGAAACGCGAATTGATGCGATGGTCGGAAGCGGTTCGGGTTTCGGGTGCCAAGGTCGAGTGATTCGGATCGCGGCGTCTGGCGGTTACTGCAGTCAAAAATAAGGAGGAGGAAACCAATGCGCATCGTCTCGCGGATGTCCGCCCTTGCGGTCCTCTCGTTCTTGGGTGTTTCGGCTGCGCCCGGTCTCGCCGCGGACGCCTATCCCAGCAGACCCATCACGCTCGTGGTGCCTTACTCGGCCGGCGGCGCGACCGACGTGATCGGCCGCGTCCTCGCCCAGAAGCTGCAGGAGGCCTTGGGCCAACCTGTGATCGTCGACAACCGCGCCGGTGCGAGCGGCAACATCGGCGCCCAGGCGGTCGCGCGCGCGCCGGCCGACGGCTATACGCTGCTGATGGGTGCGCTGACCTCCCATTCGATCATCGCGACCCTCGAGCAGGACCGGATCAAGTACAACCTCGAAAAGGACTTCGCGCCGATCTCGATCGTGGGCACCGTGCCGCTTGTGTTCGTGGTGAACCCTTCGGTGCCGGCGAAGACCTTAAAGGAATTGATCGCCTACGCGAAATCGAAACCGGGTGAGGTGACGTTTGCTTCGTCCGGTGCGGGCGCACCCCAGCGCATGGCCGCGGAATTGTTCCAGCGCCGGGCCGGCCTGCAGCTGGTGCACGTGCCCTACAAGGGCAGCGGGCCGGCAATGACCGATCTGGTCGGCGGGCAGGTGTTGATGATGGTCGAGACCGTGCCGGCGTCGATCCCCTTCATCAAGTCCGGAAAGCTGCGCGCCCTGGCGGTTACGACACCACAGCGCATCTCGATGCTGCCCGACGTGCCGACCGCGGCCGAAGCGGGCCTGCCCGATTTCGACGTGAGCTCGATGTTCGGCGTGCTCGCTCCCGCCAAGACGCCCAAGGCCGTCATCGACCGGCTAAACAGCGAGCTCGTCAAGATCCTGGAGATACCTGACGTGAAGGAAAAGCTGCTCCAGCAGGGCGCCATCGCCACGTCGACGACGCCGGAGCAAGCTGCCAAGCGCATCCGCGAGGAGATCTCCATGTGGGCCAAAGTCATCAAGGACGCGAACATCAAGGCGGACGAATAGCCGCTGCCCGTCAGTTGCGAAGTAAGACACCGCTATCGAGGATGAAAATGGCAAAGGAAAAGAAAGCGAAGAATCCAAAGAATCCGAAACCCGGCGCCGCTGAGCCCCACGGCATGCGCAAGGGGTTGACCAATTACGGCGACCTCGGCTTTTCCATCTTTCTGCGCAAGGCCTTCATCAAGGGCGCGGGATACACCGATGATGCCCTGGAAAGACGGGTGATAGGCATAGCCAACACGGGCAGCGCCTACAACCCGTGCCATGGCAATGCCGACCAGCTCGTGGAGGCGGTCAAGCGCGGCGTCATGCTCGCAGGTGGGCTGCCGATGGAATTTCCGACTGTGTCGATCCACGAGAGCTTCTCCCAGCCGACGAGCATGTATGTCCGCAACCTGATGTCGATGGACACCGAGGAGATGATCCGCGCGCAGCCGATGGATGCGGTGGTCCTCATCGGCGGCTGCGACAAGACGGTTCCCGCGCAATTGATGGGAGCTGCGTCAGCAGGCGTTCCAGCGATTCAGCTCGTGACCGGCTCGATGCTCACGGGATCGCATCGCTCGGAGCGCGTCGGGGCGTGCACTGACTGCCGCCGCTTCTGGGGCAAGTATCGGGCGGAAGAAATCGACGCCGAGGAAGTGTCGCGGGTCAACAACCAGCTCGTAGCGAGCGTGGGCACCTGTTCGGTCATGGGAACCGCCAGCACGATGGCGTGCCTGGCCGAGGCGCTCGGCATAATGCTGCCGGGCGGAGCCTCGCCACCGGCGGTCACGGCAGACCGCATCCGTATTGCGGAGCAGACCGGTGCCACCGCAGTGCAGATGATCAAGCATGGGCTCACGCCGGACAAGATCCTCACCGGCAAGGCGTTCGAGAACGCGCTGCGCGTGCTGCTCGCAATCGGCGGTTCCACCAACGGCATCATTCACCTGACGGCGATTGCCGGACGGCTCGGCATCGAGATCGACCTCGACCAGCTTCATGCGATGGGCAAGGAAACGCCCGTGCTGGTCGATCTCAAACCGACCGGTCACTACTACATGGAGGACTTCCACAAGGCCGGCGGCATGCCGACCTTGCTGCGGGAGTTGAAGCCGCTCCTGCACCTCGATGCGATGACGGTGACAGGCCGGACGCTGGGTGAAGAGATCGAGCGTTCGGGCGAAGGATTCAAGCAGGACTTGGTGCGACCCGTCGCCGATCCGATCTATCCGCAGGGAGGCATCGCCGTGCTCCGCGGGAATCTTGCGCCGGGCGGCGCCATCATCAAGCAGTCTGCGGCCGACAAGAAGCTGATGGACCACGAGGGGCGCGCGGTTGTGTTCGAGAACGTGCAGGACATGGCTCAGCGGATCGACGATGACGCGCTCGACGTGCATCCCGAAGATATCCTCGTCCTGAAGAACATCGGACCGAAGGGAGCCCCCGGCATGCCCGAGGCCGGTTATCTGCCGATCCCGAAGAAGCTCGGCCGCGCAGGGGTGAAGGACATCGTGCGCATCTCCGACGGACGCATGAGCGGGACCGCGGCCGGCACCATCGTGCTGCACGTCACGCCGGAAGCAGCGATGGGCGGCACGCTCGCGTACGTGAAGAGCGGCGATCGCATCCGTCTCAGCGTGAGTCGCCGTGAACTCACGCTGCTCGTTTCCGAGAAGGAGTTGAAGCAGCGCGCGAAAGCGCAGAAGGTCGAACCACCGACCGGTGCGCGTGGATACCACAAGCTCTTTCTCGAAAGAGTCACCCAGGCTGATCAGGGCGTGGATTTCGATTTCCTGCGTGCTGCCGAGTTCGTGGAGAAGGTTCCACGACCGCGGTAGTACCAGCGAAAGGCGAGGTTCGCTAAGCAGGACGATACTTGAACGCTCCGTGCGCGGATGCGATCAGGGTGCCATTTTCGGAGTGAAGGAACCCGTCCGCGAAGAAGATGTTTCGTCCGCCGCCACTGCGCCGTCCGATCGCGCGCAAGGTACCGTTATGCGCAGCGCTTACGAAGTTGATGGACAGCGAGAGAGTTGCCGCATGCACGGGAATGGCATCGTCTGGTACGAATAAACCAGAGTAGCCGCAGGCCGCATCCAACAGCGTCGCGGTCACCCCGCCTTGCAGGATTCCTTGCCGATTCAGATGTTGCTGCTTCAGGAGTAGCTCGAACTCCGCGAGTGACGCTTCCCAGCGGACTAATCGGATACCCAACATTTCGAGGAACGGGTTTTCGACGATGTCTTTCATTACGCTCTATTGGTCCAGCTTGACGCCCGTTTCCTTCACGATGCGTGCCCAACGGGAGAGGTCCTTGTCGATCCGATCCGCGAGTTGCTCCTGAGTCGACGTCTGAGGTTCGAATCCCTGCGCGATGAACTGCTCGCGAGTCCTCGGATTGTTGAGTGACTTCTGGAGCGCCGAGGCGAGCTTGTCGATCACGCTGCGCGGCGTCTTGGCAGGGACGAGGAGCGAATACCACAGAGCGGCGTCGTAACCTTTGAGTCCAGCCTCGTCGAAGGTGGGAAGATCCGGCAGCCCAGAGGCTCGGCGGTCTCCGGCCACTCCGAGCGCACGCAGCCGTCCGCTCTGAATGTAGGGCAGCACTGACGCCATAGTCGCGAACGCGATCTCCACGTGACCACCCACCACATCCTGGATCGCCGGCGCAGTGCCCTTGTAAGCCACGTGCACGATCTGCGTGCCGGACATCTTGCCGAAAAGCTCTCCGGCGAGGTGCTGGGGTGTGCCGGAACCCGGGCTGCTGAAGTTGATCGTCTTAGGATGTTCTTTCGCGTAGGTTATGAATTCCGCCAACGTCTTGTACGGCTGCTTCGGGTTCGTGACAAGAATCATGGGCACCGAAGCAATCATGCCGATCGGGGCGAAATCGCGTTGAATCTCGAAAGGCAGCTTCGCGTAGAGTGAAGGGTTGATAGTAACCGTGTTCGAGGCTATCAGGAGTGTGTAGCCATCCGGCGCCGACCGAGCCGCTGCCTCCGTGCCGATATTGCCGCTGGCTCCGGGCTTGTTCTCGACGATCACGGGCTGCCCGAGAGCTTCGGACAGCCCCAGGGCGATCAAGCGAGCCGCGATGTCGTTTCCGCCACCGGGCGTGAACGGAACAATGATGCGGATGACCTTGGTCGGGTAATCCTGCGCCGTTGCCGCTCCCGTAAGAAGCGCGGTAGCCGCGAGCAAGCTCACAACGAGCCCGGCAATCGATCTGCCCAGATGGTTACGTTTCATGATGGTTCCTTGTGTGCGATTGATCATTCACTCGATGCCTTGTTTCTTGCCGTGCCGCGTCTCACCGCCCCTTGAAGTCAGGCTTGCGCTTCTCGGCGAACGCGCGGCGCCCCTCGGCTCGGTCTTCGGATTCGCGCAGGGCCGCCCAATAGAACTCCGCGAGCTGTTGCGCGTCGGTGGGGCTGAGATGCTGCGCCTGAACCGCCAGGCGCTTCGCGGCTTGCACGGCGAGCGGTCCATTGGCTGCAATGCGGTCGGCGATTCGCAGGGTCTCCGGAAGGAGCTCTGCGGGCTCGAAGACATCACTGACAAGTCCGATCCGATGCGCCTCGTCGGACTTGATTCGCTCGCCGGTGAGCACCACTCGCATGGCGACCGCGGCGGGAATCGCTTTGAGCAGGCGATACCCACCCGAAACCCCAGCCACCGATCCGATTGCCGGTTCCGGCAACCCGAATGTCGCTGTCCGGGACGCGATACGAAGATCACATTGCAGCGCGAGTTCCAGGCCGCCCGCCAGACAATGACCGTTTACCGCCGCGATGAGAGGCTTCCAAAGCGCAAGCTCGGTCAGATCGATGAGGCGAATGTATACCCCTCTCTCGGCTGCGGATTCCGTCGAACGGAGCAGCGCTTGCGCGTAGGGTGGGGCAGCCTTGGCAGATTGCTTCAAGTCGGCGCCGGTGGAGAATGCCTTTTCCCCTGCGCCAGTAAGAATTGCGACTCTGATGTCATCTCGCTCTCGCACTTCCACCAGATGGGCACGTAGCGCTTTCAGGGAGTCGACATCGAGTGCATTGAATGCCTCGGGTCGATCGAGCGTGATTTGCGCGACGTGCTGATGAACCTCGAATCGGACCGCCATTTCTATCTCTCCGCAGGAAACACGTTCAATTCATGCCACGCGGCTATTGTCGATTGCGCCGTTGTTCATTGGTCCTGCGAATTCAAGCGGAAGACGGGCAGGACCGCACCCGTGTCATCGCGCCGGTACGAGAGACGCACGGCATTCCCGATCCAGCTGCCCTGTGGCGCCGCGCCTTCCAGAGTGCTGACCATCACGGCCCCTTCCTCAAGCCTTATCGCGATGCAGTTGTGGGGCGGGGGATAGGCCGCGAAATACTGCCGATGGAACACGACCCACGAAAGGATGATTCCGCGGCCCGAGATCGGTCGCCATTCTGCTTCCGCTGACAAGCAGTGTGGACAAGCAGGTCCTGGCGGGTAGCGGAAGCGGTCGCAACCGAGACATGCTTGAAGGGCCATCTGCTCCGCACGGATGCTGTCCCACATCGGGGCGTCGTAAAGGCCCATGATGGGCAAAGGAAATTGCATCATCCTCGTGTCTCACTCATCGGCCATACAGGATGGAGGTGCACTTGCCCGCGATGTCGGAGGCGTAATGCACGTAGCGACAACCTTCGACCTGCCGCGCGCCAGCTTGCCCGCGCAACTGCTTCACCGCTTCCACCTGGTGGTTCCAGCCCTGCATGTAGCTCTCCGAAAGGTGGCCGCCACCGGTGTTTACCGGCAACTGCTGGCCAGGCCCGATCCCGCTCTCGCGCAGGAAGCGCGCCGCTTCGCCCACCGAGCAGTAGCCGTACCCTTCGAGTGCAAGCGGTACATGGGTGGAGAAGCTGTCGTACACCAACAGCACGTCGACATCTTTCGGTCCCACTCCGGCGGCACCAAACATCTGATTCGCGCAGGCTTCCTGGGCCGAGCGGTAGAAGCCGTCTAACCGCGGTTCGAGGCTGGTCGCACCCGAATTCAGATCCGCACGTCCCAATGCTTCGATCAGGACGGGGCGGTCGGTCATGCGGCGCGCACGCGAAGCCTCCGCGATGATCAGTGCAACGCCACCATCGTTGATCAGGCAGTAGTCCAGCAGGTGCAGCGGCTCGCAGATGTAGGGACTCGCGAGATAGTCCTCGAGGGTGACGCGCTTGCGCATGATGGCTTCCGGGTTGAGCGACGCCCAGTCGCGCGTGGCAACGGCGACTCGACCGAGGTCTGCCTCGGTGGCCCCCGTGTCGTGCATGTAGCGGCGCTGGGTCAATGCGTAGAGCGCGCCTTGCGACGTAAGTCCCCACGGCGCGTGATAGACGTACGCCAGGAACGTCTCACCTCCCATCGCGCCCTCACCGCCATAACGAATAGTGGCGGACCGCTGGTCGTTGCCGTAGACGAGCGCGATGACCTCCGCCATGCCGCACGAAATTGCAAGGCAGGCTTGCTGCACCGCATTGACTGCGTCCGCCTGACCGCCCCAGCGCGGGTCGAGGCCGAGAATCTCTCCCATGCGTTCTGTGGCCGTTGTCGGGCCGGAGATAAGACCATCGATTTCGGAACGCTCGATTGCCGCATCGGCGAGCGCATGCCGAAACGCCTCGGCGGCATAGCCGTAGCTGTCTGCCGGCCGTTCACCAGCGCGCACACGCTGCCAGTCTGTTACCCAGTCGGTCTGTCCGATACCGACGATAGCGGCGGTACGCTGTACTGCGCGGCTTGCGCCAGAATTTGAAGGTGTTGTCATCGGTGGCTCGCCTAGATCGGAGTGCGTAACTCCGCCTTCATCGGTGCGCGGCCTCTTTCTTCCTGGCGCACGACACCCCCGCTGCACAGTGCTGCGATGTCCTCGGGTGTGTAGCCCAGTTGCGCAAGCACCTGTGTGGTGTGCTGGCCGAGTCTCGGAGGTGGCTTTGCCGGCCGCGGCTGAGTCGTGTTGACGGGGAAGGACGGCGTACGCAGCGCCTGGGACGGCTCCCCGCTCTCGAGTGCCTGCATCAAGTCTAGGTGGCCAACCTGTGGATGCTGCAGAAGGTCGCCATACGTAGCGACCGAGCTGCAAAGTATGTCTGCCTGTTCCAGCCGCTCCATCCAGCTCCGTGTCGTGTCGCGCCGGAACAGCGAAGAGAGCGCCTTGCGCAGGTCGGGACGGTGAATTACGCGCATGCTCAATGAGGCGAATCGCTCGTCCGAGAGCAATTCCGGCGCATTCAGCACGCGGCACAATGCGCTCCAGCGATCGGGCGTATAGGCAGCGACCATGATCCAGCCGTCCTGCGTCGGGAAGGCTTCGTTCGGCGCTGCATATGGCGCTGCGCTTCCGAGCTTGCCCGGAAGTTCACCGTCGGCTAGTGTTGTGTCCCACAGAATTTAATACATGTGGATTTGTTCCAAGAGTTATCGATTATCGACTCCGTTGGAGGGCAACTATGGCAACGGGCCGAGCGAAGTCGATTCCCTCGAGCTCACGGCACAGGAGCGCGCACAGCTGGAGACGCATCGTCGCCTCACGCAGTCTGCCGATCATGGTCTGGATCAGGCGGGCACGCGTGATCTCTGCTGAACCGAGCGATCGGCGGTGTCGGTGCGCGAGACGGTCGGCGGCGAGTGAACGTGCAGCGCGGGCAGCGGTGAGCAACGCTCTGGCGCAAGCGATGTTCGCGAACACCGCGTTGGCCGGGCTGCACGATGCGCTGAAGTCTAGGGGCGTCCGCGCACTCAATGTGACGAGGAGCGCATCGCCGAGCTGCTGACACGGCGCTTGGGCGTCACCCGAAAGCGGCCACGCACTGGAGCGTGCGCACCCTGGCCGAGCGACGACCAGGCATCTCGCAAGAGCACCGTGCAGCGTTATCGTCGCGCTGTAGTTGGCGTGCAGCCGCATCGGGCCAGGAGCTTCAAGCTCTCCAGGACAGACCCGTTCTGGGTGCGCTCGAGAAGGTGCGCGAAGTAGTCGGCCTGTACCTCAATCCCCGCGACAATGCCTTGGTGCTGTGCGTGGACGAGAAAAGCCAAGTGCAGGCGACTACGAGCGCGCACCGGTCTCGCCCATGGAGACTGGGCTACGCGGAGGGCATCGACGCACTGACTACGTGCGCGCACGGCACCAGCGCGAGCTTTGTTTGCGCGTGCTCCTGGACATGCGTGTCCAACGGCCAGGTGCTTCACGCTCCAGTGCGAAGCCGCGTCGATCGGCGCACCAGCGGAGTGTCCTGAGCTTCGGCGATGCGCCACTCGTCATGTGGGCCAACGTGCCTAAGGACCTGGCTGTGCACCTGATCGTCGGACAACTACGGCACCCACGAAGCACGCCCGCGTCAGAGCGTGGCTCGCGCGCCGCCCGCGCTTCCACGTCCACTACACGCCAACCTACTCGTCGTGGCTGAACCAGGTCGAGCGCTGGTTTGGAGTGATCACGCGAACGCGCGATCCGTCGTGGATCGTTCAGACTCCGTGACCGACTTGCGTCGCCAGATGCGCAGCGCTTCGTGGCCGAGCTAAGGAATCAACATCGCCAAGCCTTGTCATGTGGACCGCCACGCGCCGAGTCCGATTCTCGGCCAAACTCGAACGACTTGGCAAAGTTATCTGCGGGACACAACACTAGGTAGCCAGTGATCGATGTCTGTTGCAGAGCTACCGCCGACGCGAACAAGCTCACGTCGAGGTACACACCCTGGCCGGTCTGGTGACGGCCATGTAGCGCCGCAAGCACGGCAATGGTTGCGATGTAGCCTGTGGCAACGTCCACAACCGGAGCCTGGACCTTGCACGGCTCACCATTGGGTTCGCCGATCAGGCTCATCAGTCCCGAGGCCGCTTGGATGATGCCGTCCACGCCCGCTCGCTCCGCGTACGGTCCGTTCTGGCCGTAAGCAGAGACCGAGCAATAGACCACCTTCGGGTTGATCTTGCGCACGCTGTCGTAATCCAGTTCGAAGCGACGCA
Organism: uncultured beta proteobacterium; assembly: GCA_963747225.1. Taxonomy (GTDB): domain Bacteria; phylum Pseudomonadota; class Gammaproteobacteria; order Burkholderiales; family JAEUMW01; genus JAEUMW01. The sequence continues at coordinate 115,819 of CAVVES010000019.1, forward strand.
TCACACCGGGGCGAAAGCTTTCCACCAGAACGTCTGCGCCTTCGATCATGCGGTGCACCACCTCACGGCTTTCCGCCCGCTTCATGTCGAGGCAAATCGACTTCTTGTTGCGGTTGAAGGCAACGAGCATGGCGCTGTCGTCTCCGCACCATGGTGGCCCCAGGGTCCGTGCCGTGTCGCCGCTGGGTGGTTCGACCTTGATTACCGACGCACCCAGGTCGGCGAGAAACATCGTGCACGTCGGGCCGGCACCGATCTGCGTGAAATCGATCACCTTTACGCCCGCTAAGCTTTCGAACAACATGGCAGCTCTCTTCAGTTGATCCAACGATCTTTGTCCGCATCGATGGGTGCAGATATTTTCAGAGCCGCACACGCGCGACAATCGATTTTTCGGGCATTCTCGTTTGTGTTTTTGTCAATCCAATGCTAGGTTCCAATTCATGGAACGGCTGCCCCCTCTCAACGCGGTACGTGCGTTTGAAGCCGCTGCGCGCCATCTCAGCGTAACGGGCGCTGCGGCAGAGTTGCACGTCACCCCGGGCGCCGTGAGTCGCCAAGTGCGAGCGCTTGAGAGCTTCCTTGGAATCGCTTTGCTGAAGCGCGGGCATCGGGAGATTTCGCTCACCCGTCGCGGGGAGGAGTACTACAGGACGATTTCGAAGTCGCTCCTGCTCTTGCAGGACGCGACGGGTCGCGTCAAGAAGGCCGCGCGGAAACGGCCGCTAAAGATCCGCGCCTACATCACGTTTGCGGTACGTTGGCTGATTCCCCGTTTGTCGAGCTTTCATGCAGCGCATCCGACTCTCGAGGTCTTCCTCACAGCTTCCCTGGACCCGGTCGACTTTGCCCAGGATGATCTCGACGGCGCGATACGCTTGTGCGCAGGAGATCAGCCGGGAGTGAAGTCCTATCGATTGGTCTCGAACATCCTCGCGCCAGTCTGCAGCCCTGCCTTGCTACGTTCTGGACCGCCGCTCAAGCGTGCGGCTGACCTAGCACGACACACGCTGTTGCATTCGATCGGGCGGCCGGACGATTGGTCGCACTGGCTAAGAGCGAACGCACCGGGTGAGCCACTGGACCCTTATGCGGGACAGACCTATCAGAGCTCCGAGCTTGCCTATCAGGCAGCACTAGAAGGGCAAGGCATCGCGATGGCGCAACTCGTTCTCGTTGAAAAGGACTTTGCGGCAAAGCGCCTGGTCAGTCCGCTCCGGAAGACTCTCGACATGGGAACGTTCACCTATTACCTGCTGACCCCGGCGGACCGTCCTGAGAGTTCGCAGATCAAGGAGTTTCGCGAGTGGCTGCTGGACCAATGCTCGAGCGCGTAGGAAAGAGATCGCATCTACCTCTTCGCGCAGCAGGACGACTCGCGTGATCTGGTCTGTCACATCAAGCGCTACATGATGGACGAAGTGGACTTGTCCCGGGACACGTATCGTGTGTGATGAACCGGCCCTTTCGAAAGCCGTGCCGCGACCCTGACGCGTTTCTACACAGCCTGCAGACCTACAAAGGAGTGTTCATGAGCCAAGTTCCGCTCTTTCATCTCGCGTTTCCGGTTGCCGATCTGGAGCAGGCACGCGCGTTCTACGGCGACCTTCTCGGATGTCCCGAAGGACGAAGTTCCGCGGACTGGGTCGATTTCGACTTTTACGGGCACCAGATCGTGGTGCACCTGTCGCCGGGGGAGGTGGGACATCGCTCCACGAGCGCGGTCGACGGCGACGACGTTCCGGTGCGCCATTTCGGTGTGATCCTGCCGATGCCGGAGTGGCAAGCCCTTGCGGACAAACTCAAGAGTGCGGGCCTGAAGTTCATCATCGAACCGCACGTGCGGTTCAAGGGCCAGCCCGGTGAACAGGCGACCATGTTCTTTCTCGATCCCAGCGGCAACGCGCTCGAGTTCAAGGCCTTCGAAGACATGAGCCGCGTGTTCGCGAAGTGACGGTGCGCGGAATTTCCACGCCAGGCCTTCATCCCTCGCGAATGCCTTGCGCCACCCGGCGCACGCAGTCGAGCAGTACCTCGGCACTGGGTGGTCGACGCTGTCCGCGCAGGAGGATGATTCCAACCGGTGGCAGCACTTGCGGGAAACTTACAGGCAATACACGCACGAGACCGGCCTGCTCGAAGTGTCGCGCCACTGATTGCGCGAGAAACGCCACGGCGGGTCGCTCGCGCACGCAGCTCAGCGTCGTCAAGAATGAGGCGGACTCGATCAGATCGCGCGGCGGTTCGAGCGCCTGCTGTGCGAAGGTCTGCGCAAGTTTGATGCGCATCGACGCCCAGGGCGGCGGTGCGACCCACGGCTGCTGCGCGAGCTCCTTCCAGCTGACCTTCCGGCGGTGTGCAAGCGGATGGTCCGGCGCCGCAACGATCGCCATCGGCTCGCTGTAGAGAACTTCCGTCTCGAGGTCCGGCGCCAAGCGACCCGGCTCGAGCCGTCCGAGCACGAGGTCGAGTTCGCCGACACGTAGCTTGGGAATCAGCGTCGCGAGATCGCCCTCCTCCACGAATACCGTTGTTTCCTTCGACCGTTTCTTGAGCATGCTCAGACTGCGTGACAGCAGGACGGGAGTCGTGACCACCATGCTGCCCACGCTCGTCCGACCGGCCGCGCCGCTCGCGAGCGCCGCCAGCTCTTCCTTCGTTCGCTCGTAGTCGCCGAGCACCGAACGGGCGAAGCGCACGAGAGTCTCGCCGTAGGGAGTCGGGCGCGTCCCCCGGGTAGAACGGTCGAAGAGCCGGACACGGAAGGCGCTCTCGATCTCGGCCAGTATCTTCGACACTGCGGGCTGAGTCACCGAGAGGAACTCCGCCGCCTTGCCGAGGTGGCGAAATTCGTCGAGGGCGACCAGCAACTGCAGATGCCGCAGCTTCAGGTTCGAGCGCAGAATACGGTCGATCTGACCCATGACAAGAATAACCAAATGAACATGAAGGTAGTTCCAAACTTCATTGGATTGTAATGCAAGATCAGCCCAGAATCCGTCCATCGACTTGGCTGTAGCGGCGCATTAGCATTCATTACAGGAGGAGAGCGCGATGAGAGACCAACCGATTTCCATGAAGCGGCGCCAGCTCCTGCTGGCAGGTGCGGGCGGCCTGGCCGCCCTGGGCCTTCCCGGGCGCCTTGTCCAGGCGGCGGACGCACCCTATCCAACCAAACCCATCACATTCATCGTTCCGTGGCCGCCGGGCGGGACGTCCGACGCCACCATGCGGTCGCTGGCCGCGATCGTCAGCCCCGAGCTGGGGCAGCCGTTCGTAGTGGAGAACCGCGCGGGAGCGTCAGGGATGATTGGCGCTCGCGGCCTCGCGAGCGCGAAGCCCGACGGCTACACGCTTGGTCAGATTCCCCTGTCGGTTGCGCGTTTCTCGCAACTCGGGACCGTCAAGATCGATCCGGTCAACGACTTCACCTTCATCTGCCGCACCACCGGCCAGACGTTCGGCATCGCGGTGGTCGCGAGCTCTCCGTTCAAGAGCATCGCCGATCTCGTCACCTATGCGAAAGCGCACCCCGGCGACGTCACGTATGCCACGGCTGGAATCGGCGGCCAGACCCACGTTGGCATGGAGGAGTTCGCACTGGCCGCAGGCATCAAGCTGAATCACATACCCCACAAGGGCGGCGCCGAGGCGATCCAGGCCGTGCTCGGCGGTCATGTGCAGCTCCTGGCCGATTCCTCGTCCTGGGCACCTCACGTGATGCAAGGGAAGATGCGGCTCCTTGCTACGTGGAACGAGGAAAGGCTGTCGCGTTACCCGAACGTGCCCACCCTCAAGGAACTCGGCTACAACGTCGTGATGAATGCACCGAACGGCGTCGGGGCGCCGAAAGGGCTCGATCCTGCGATCACCAAGAGGCTGCGCGAAGTGTTCAAGAAGGCTGTGCTGAGCGACCAGTACCGCAAGGAGTGCGAGAAGATGGATGTGCTGGTGATGTATCAGGATGGCGACGACTATCGCAAGTTCATGGAAGAGACGTACGCCTACGAGAAGAAGGTGATCGAACGGTTGCGTCTGAAAGAGCTGATGAAGGAAGCGTGACGCGGGCAAAGCAATCGGCCATCTCAATCATCGGAGCGACACACATGGGCCAATACGCCAACAAGGACTTCAGCAGACCATTCATCCGGCTGAGTGCAGACGACAATATTCTGATTGCGAGAGTGCCGCTGGCGTTGGGTCAGCGCGTGGAGGCGGAAGGGCTGACGGTCAAAGCCCAGGTGCCAGCGGGACACAAGATCGCGGCGACCGCGATCGCGAAGGGAGCGCCGGTACGCAAATACAGCACCGTCATCGGCTTCGCCTCGCGGGACATCGGACCGGGAGAACACGTCCACGACCACAACATCGAATTCGTCGAGTTCGAGCGCGAACCGGAATTCGGTCTCGACGTGCGTCCGGTGGACTACGTGCCTGTCGATCAACGAGCGACGTTCATGGGTATCGTTCGCAGCGATGGCACGGTCGCGACGAGGAACTACATCGGGATCCTGTCGAGCGTGAATTGCTCCGCGACCGCATGCCGGAAGATCGCGGATTGGTTCACTCCGGAGCGGCTCGCCGAATTTCCGAATGTCGACGGCGTCGTGGCATTTGTCCACAACACGGGCTGCGGAATGTCGACGCCGAGTCTCAACTTCGACGTATTTCGAAGAACGCTGGCGGGATACGCGAACCATCCCAATCTCGCTGCGGTGCTGCTTATAGGTTTAGGGTGCGAGCGCAACCAGGTCGCGGACCTCAAGCAATCACAGAACCTGCAGGACGGACCTCTGCTCCGGACCATGATCATGCAGGAGACCGGCGGTACGCGCGTAACGATTGAAGCGGGTATCGCAGCAGTGCGCGAATTGCTTCCATTAGCCAATGCGGTGAAGCGCGAGCCGGTCCCCGCCAGTCATCTCAAGATCGGGCTCCAGTGCGGTGGTTCGGACGGCTTTTCCAGTATCACGGCGAATCCCGCACTCGGTGCCGCGGTGGACATCCTCGTTCGCCACGGCGGAACCGGCATTCTGTCCGAAACGCCTGAGATCTACGGCGTCGAACACATGCTGACACGCCGCGCCATAACGCCCGAGGTCGGTCAGCAGCTGCTTGATCGCATCGAGTGGTGGAAGGAATATTCGCGTGGGCACAAGGGCCAGATGAATGGCGTGGTTGTCCCCGGCAATCAGAAGGGCGGCATCGCCAACATCTTCGAGAAGTCTCTCGGATCGGCGATGAAAGGAGGCACCACACCGCTGCAGGCAGTGTACGAATACGCCGAGCCGATCGACAAGACAGGTTTCGTGTTCATGGATTCGCCCGGGTTCGATCCCTGTTCGGCAACGGGCCAGATCGCGAGCGGTGCGAACATGATCTGCTTCACGACCGGACGCGGTTCGATGTTCGGCGCGAAACCGGTACCGTCGATGAAGCTCGCGAGCAACACGCCGATGTACCAGCGCCTGCAGGAGGACATGGACATCAACTGCGGCGTGGTGGTCGATGGCGAGGTGACGATCGAGGAGATGGGACAGCGCATCTTCGACGAGATGCTCGAGGTTGCCTCCGGCAAGAAGACGAAGAGCGAGGAACTCGGACTGGGTGACAACGAATTCGTTCCCTGGGCGCTCGGCATCGTCACCTGAGCCGCGGGCAGGCACGACCAAACAGCAGGAGAACCGGCGCTTCGCCGATCTCTCGATTGCATGATTTCCTGGAGGAGATTCCCATGAAACTCGTTCGCTCCGATCTGGTCCTCGACCGCGCCCTCGTTGCCGGTCGCTGGATCAACGAAGCCGCCGAGCGCACGTTCCCGGTCCTCAACCCGGCGGACGACTCGCGCCTGACCGACGTGCCCGACTGCGGTGCTCCTGAGGCGGAAGCCGCGGTGAACGCCGCCCAAGCCGCCTTCGTGTCCTGGCGTCAGCGACCTGCGAAAGACCGATCGCAGTTTCTCAAGCGCTGGTTCGACGCCATCATGGCGAATCAGGAAGACCTCGCGCGCCTCATCTCCCTCGAGCAGGGCAAGCCCCTCGCGGAAGGCCGGGGAGAAATCGCATACGGCGCCTCGTATGTCGAGTGGTTCGCGGAAGAAGCCAAGCGTGCGTATGGAGACGTTATTCCCGAGCCGGTGCGCGGTCGCAAGCTGATCGTGGTCAAAGAGCCGGTCGGCGTCGTGGCCGCCATCACGCCGTGGAATTTTCCCAACACGATGCTCACGCGCAAGATCGCACCTGCGCTCGCCGCCGGCTGCACCGTCGTGGCAAAACCCTCCGAGGACACTCCGCTGTCCGCCCTCGCTGTCGCGAAGCTGGCGGAAGAGTCCGGCATTCCGCCAGGCGTGATCAACATCGTCACCGCATCGCGCACCCGCGCGGCTGAAGTCGTCGACGTGTGGCTCAAGGATTCGCGCGTGCGGAAGCTCACGTTCACCGGCTCCACGCCCGTGGGCAAGCACCTCGCGCGCGAAAGCGCCAACACACTCAAGAAGCTATCGCTGGAACTGGGCGGCAATGCGCCCTTCCTCATTTTCGACGACGCGGACCTGGACGCTGCAGTTGCCGGCGTGATGGCCTCCAAGTTTCGCAATACGGGGCAGACGTGCGTCTGCGCCCAGCGCATTCTGGTGCAGGCAGGGGTATACGACGCCTTCGCGAAGAAGCTCGCCGTCGCGGTAGGGAAACTGCGCATGGGGCCGGCGGCGCTGGTCGAAGTCGATCAGGGACCGCTCATCAACGCTCGCGCTGTCGCCAAGGTGGAAGAACATGTGCGCGATGCTCTCGAACGCGGCGCGAAAGTGCTGGCCGGCGGCAAGCGGCACGCTTTCGGCGGCAACTTCTACGAGCCCACGGTCCTTGCCGGTGTGACCACGAAAATGAAAGTCGCCTTCGAAGAGACGTTCGGCCCGGTGGCGCCACTATTTCGTTTCGAGACAGAAGCCGAGGCGATCGCGCTCGCCAATGACACGCCTTTCGGACTCGCCGCTTACTTCTACTCACGGGACATCGGTCGCGTGTGGCGCGTTGCGGAGTCCCTCGAAGCCGGCGTGATCGGAATCAACGAAGGCATCATCGCCACCGAGGTAGCGCCGTTCGGCGGCGTCAAGGAATCCGGCTACGGGCGGGAGGGCTCGCTCTACGGTCTCGATGACTATCAGAACATCAAGTATCTGTGCATGGGCGGCCTCGCCACCAGTCCAGGTGCTTCCCCCGAAGCGGTGAAGGCAGGGTCGACAGCATTTCCCGAGGAAGAGACGGTGCAGCGCGCCACCCTTGCGCAATCGCACCTGAGACCGGGCGATGTGTTCCCTGTGATTGTGGAGTACACGCTCCAGCTCGAGGACATCGGTTCGCCAACGCAGGGAGAGCGGGACCAGATGTGGGAGGAACTGCGCGAGCAGGCGCGTGCGGTTGCGCACGAAGTCTGCGTCACGCTTCCGGGATGCCCGCAGCCCTCGGTTGCGAGCACCGAGCCGCCTCACGTAAACGAGATCAGCGGCAGTGGGTGGCACATGAAGGTCAGGTTCAACATGAAGTGCGTGTCGTGAGCCTTCTGCCGTCGCTGGTGAAAGCGCGGTCGAACGCGGCGACGCCGTGGCTCCTGGCTTTGCTCGCATGAGCTTTCATCGTACCTGCCGAAACCGCACACACGCAGGGCGCAGATAGGTACCCGAGCAAGCCGATTCACATCGTGGTTCCCTTTGCACCGGGCGGCACGTCGGACGTGCTCGCGCGCGCCATCGGCCAGAAGCTGAACGAACTCTGGGGCCAGCCCGTTGTGATCGACAACAAACCTGGAGCGGGCGGGAACATCGGTGCCCAGTTCGTCGCCAAGGCGGCGCCGGACGGCTACACGCTGCTTCTTCTCGACATGTCGACGATCACCATCAGCCCGAGCCTCTTCCCGAACCTCGGTTACGATCCGGTAAAGGACTTCGCTCCGGTGACTGCCGTCGCCGCGTCCACATTCGTGCTCGTCGTCCACCGTCGGTACCGGCGAACTCGGTCATGGAGCTGATCGCCTATGGAAAGGCAAATCCCGGCAAGTTGACGTTCGCGTCGTCCGGCAACGGAACCTCGGTGCATCTGGCGGGCGAGCAACTCAAACTAATCACCGGCATCGACATGACCCACGTACCCTACAAGGGCGGGGCGGCCGCACTGGTCGCGGTGATGGGCGGCGAAGTCGATGCGACCTTGCAGGGTTTGCTGGTCGCCATGCCGCACATCAAGTCGGGAAAACTGAAGCCCATCGCGGTGGGGAGCGAGAAGCGCTCGCCCGCGATGCCGAAGTTGCCCACGATCAGTGAATCCGGCGTTCCCGGCTTCACTGCCGGAACCGTGCAAGGGTTGCTCGCGCCGGGCAGAACCTCGAAGGATATCGTCGCAAAGCTGAATGCGGCGGTGATCAAGATCCTCAACACGCCGGAGATGAAGGAGCGGCTCGCCGCCCAGGGCGCCGAAGTGGTCGGGAACACGCCGGAGCATTCGCCGCCTTTGTCCGCGACGATTACGCGAAATGGGCCAAGGTCGTGAAGGAAACCGGACTCAAGATCGAATAGCAGTCGGTACCTCGATTTCCGCGGCAGGCATCTCGAGTTTCAAAGAGCGCCATGACGATACAATCACGCCTTGTAGTGACACTGTTGACCGCGCTGCTCTTCGCAAGCTTGGGAGCACTGGCGCAGAATTTCCCGACGAAGCCGATCACCTTGATCGTGCCGTTTCCGCCCGGTGGAGGCAACGACAACGTCGCCCGCCTGGTGGCGGCTCAGGTTCAAACCAGTATCGGGCAGCCGGTCGTGATTGACAATCGGCCGGGCGCCGGTGCGATGATCGGAGCGACCGCGGCAGCGAAAGCGGCGCCGGACGGGTACACCCTGTTCTTCGGATCGATCGCTTCCCACGCGATCAGTCCCAACCTGTATTCGAAGGTCGTCTACGATCCCGTGAAGGACTTTGCCCCGGTCACGCTCCTCGCGACGGCGCCGACCGTCCTGGTCGTCGCTCCGGATTTCCCGTTCGCCACGGTGAAGGATCTCGTCACGGCTGCCAAGACGAATCCGGGCAAGTATTCCTTCGCTTCGGCAGGCTCGGGTACGCCGCCGCATCTCTCGGCGGAAATCTTCGAGTCGATGCCGGGATCGATCTGCTGCACGTGCCCTACAAGGGCGGCACGATGCAGTTGCAGGATGTGATGCCCGGCCGGGTCGACATGATCTTCGACACCGCCGCTTCTTCGTTGCCGTACGTGAAATCGGGCAAATTCAGGGCGATTGCCGTCGCCCGATCGACGCGGCTGCCGGAACTGCCAAACGTGCCGACGTTTGCAGAATCGGGCTATCCTGACTATCAGACGAGCGGGTGGTACGGCATCCTCGCTCCAGCCGGTACACCGCGCCCTGTGATCGAGAAGCTGAACCAGGAATTCGTCAAGGCGCTCACCGCGCCCTTGGTCAGGGAGCGACTACGCGCCCTGGGTGCCGATCCGGTCGGCAACTCCCCTGAAGAGTTCGCTGCGTTCATCAAGGCGGAGCTTGCAAAGTACGCCACGGTGATCAAGGACGTTGGAGCACACGCAGATTGATGGATCTGCGCTGACGTAAATCCACTCGGAATCGAACTTACGATGGAACGCCTTTCAGTGCTGGTCACCTCGATGCACCTCTCCGACCAGGCGCGCCGCATTCTGCACGATGGCGGGGCCGACGTCATTTTCATGCCCGATCCGATCAATGAGCAAACGCTGATAGAGCACCTCACCTCGACGCCGATATCCGGGGTGATATTGCGCGGGTCGCAACCATTCACGGCGCGCGTGCTGGCGGCCGCGCCACATCTCAAGATCGTCGCGAAGCACGGTGCTGGCGTCGATAGCGTAGACGTTGACGAGGCAACCCGCCGCGGCATCGCGGTCATGGTCGCGGGCGGCGCCAATGCCGAGGCCGTCGCCGAGCACAGCCTCGCGCCGATGTTGAGCCTGATTCGCGAGCTGCCGCGGCTGGATCGAAGCGTGCGGCGCGGGGTCTGGGCGACGACCGGGTTCCAAGGCAGGGATTTCCGAGACTCCGTGCTCGGCATCGTCGGCTACGGCAGCATCGGGCGCAGCGTTGCCCGGATGGCGACCGCGCTCGGTGCGCGTGTCGTCGTGTTGAAGCGCTCGAGCGGTGCTGCTGCAGGCGACCTGGAGACCGAAACCGAACTCGATGCGCTGCTGCGGCGGGTCGACATACTCAGCCTGCACTGCCCGCTAACCGAGCAGACCCGAGGACTGATCGGAAAACGGGAGCTCGCATTGATGAAATCCGGCGCGATTCTGATCAACACCTCTCGCGGTCCTGTCGTCGACGAGCCTGCCCTGATCGAGGCTCTACGTACCGGCCGACTCTCGGGCGCGGGTCTCGACACCTTTGCCGTGGAGCCCATCGATCCGCAGAATCCGCTGCTCACGCTGGACAATGTCGTCTGCACACCGCACATCGCGGGTGTCACACGCAATGCTGTGATCCGCATGTCGACGATCGCGGCGACCAACATCCTCGAGTACCTGCGGGGCGAGCCGATCGACCGCGTGAACCTCGTCAATCCCACCGTGCTGGAACGTCCCCGCACTTAGCCGGACGCACTAACCTCCTCGCGCCCCGCTCGAACGCAAAGGTCGACAAGTCGCGCGCGATCATAAAGAATGCGAGCGGGAGTAAGGAATCTGGCGGATTCGATAGGGGGAATCCCGTGCCAGCTTCCGCCAACATCAACAACTGCAGCTTTTGGCGAGCCGGACAGCGCGTCCCGCCCTTAGAACGACCGCGGCCCGCGCTGGCATCCCTCGTCACAACCACGGAGAAATCAATGAAGCGTAGAACCTTGATCGGTGGTATCGCGTCCGCCTTCGCGCTGGCAGCGGCTCCGACAGCCCTCGGCCAGGCTTACCCGACCAAGCCGGTGACGCTCGTCGTACCGTTTGCCGCCGGCGGCACAACCGACATCATCGCCCGTGTCGTGTCGGCCAAAATCACTCCCCACCTCGGCCAGACGATGGTGGTGGAGAACAAGGGCGGCGGCGGTGGCGTGATCGGCGCGCAGTTTGTCGCTCAGGCTGCACCGAACGGTTATACGCTGGGGGTCGCGACGGTCTCGACCGTCGCCACGGTGCCTGCGATCAATCCGAAGACGCCCTACAACCCGCTGACGGACTTCACGCCGATCATCAACATGGCGGCGACGCCTAATGTGATCTCGGTGCACCCGTCATTCCCTGCGCGGGACTACAAGGCTTTCCTGGCAGAAATCAAGAAGAACCCGGACAAGTATGCTTACGCCAGCACGGGCACCGGCGCCATCACCCACATGCAGATGGAGCTCTTCAAGAACCTCACGGGAACGCGCATGACCCACGTGCCTTATCGCGGCGCCGGGCCTGCGCTCCAGGACGTGGTCGCCGGAAACGTGCCTATCATCCTCGACAACCTGCCCTCGTCGCTGCCGTTCATCAAGGAGGGCAAGCTCATTCCGATCGTCATCGCTTCACCGGAGCGCTCGAAGGCGCTGCCCAACGTACCGACGTTCAAGGAAGTGGGGCTCGAGCCCGCGAACCGCGTGGCGTGGTACGGCATCGTCGGTCCGAAAGGTCTGCCGAAGGACATCGTCGAGAAGGTGCATTCTTCGGTCAAGCAAACGCTCGAGGATCCGGACGTGCACAAGCGCATCGAGGAGACCGGCTCGATCGTCATCGCCAATACGCCGGCGCAGTTTGCCGCGCAGATCAAGGAGGAGTTCGACGTTTACAAGCGGGTGACGGCGGAACAGAAACTACAGCCCGAATGAGTTGGTGGGTGGGGGTGCCGATCGGGCCAGCCCGGTCGGCGACGGCTGGGTCGCAAGCGTGATCCACGACTATTGCGTCATCGGTGGCGGGATCGTCGGTCTTGCCACCGCCATGAAGCTCGGAGAGCTGCATCCCGGTGCGAGCATCGTCGTCCTCGACAAGGAAGACCGCTTGGGCCTGCACCAGACGGGTCACAACAGCGGCGTCATCCACGCGGGAATCTATTACGCGCCGGGAAGCCTGAAGGCTAATCTCTGCAGGCGCGGCGCGCAGGCCACCAAGGAATTCTGCACGACGCACGGAATCCCCTTCGATGTCTGCGGGAAGCTCCTCGTCGCCACGAACGACCTCGAGCTCCAGCGCATGGAAGCCCTGGTCGAGCGGGCGAAGCAGAACCGCATCGACGTGGAACGGCTCGACGCCGGCGAACTGAAACGCCGCGAGCCGAACATCACCGGCATCGGCGCGCTCTTCATCGATAGCACCGGCATCGTCGATTACAAGCGCGTGTGCGATGCGATGGGCGAGGTGATCCGCGGCGCCGGTGGAACCATCGAGCTCGGTGCAGCAGTCACCGCAATCCGCGAGAGCGCGTCGGAGGTGACCGTCAACGCGGGCGAGCGGGCGTGGAGCGCCAGGCGGCTGATCGCGTGCGCCGGTCTGCAGTCGGACCGCATCGCGAAGATGGCCGGTCTTAATATCGAACACCAGATCGTCCCGTTCCGCGGCGAGTACTACCAGCTGCCCGCGACGAAGAACAACATCGTCCGCCACCTCATCTATCCAATCCCCGACCCCGACCTGCCTTTTCTCGGCGTGCACCTCACGCGCATGATCGACGGCAGCGTCACCGTCGGCCCCAACGCCGTCCTCGGGTTCGCGCGCGAGGGCTATCCCAAGTTCTCGTTCAACCTTCGGGACGTGCTCGAGTATGCGAGCTTCGCCGGCTTCTGGAGGACGATCCTGAGCAATCTCTCCCATGGTGTCGGAGAGATGAAGAATTCCATCTTCAAGGCCGGCTATCTCGAGCAATGCCGCAAGTATTGTCCGAGCCTCGCCGTCGATGATCTGCTGCCCTACGAGGCCGGCATTCGCGCACAGGCGGTGACGAAGGACGGAACCCTCGTCCACGATTTCCTGTTCGTCGAAACGGCGCGGATGCTGCACGTGTGCAACGCACCGTCGCCGGCGGCGACCTCGGCAATTCCGATCGGCGAGATGATCGCAGGAAAGGTGGTGCAGCGATAACGGGATTGGCGGCGCGTTGCCGGCGCAATGTCGCCCGGCGGATTTCTATCCGTCGTCTACGCCCGAAGATGAATCAGCCAGGGTCCCTGGGTTGGGGCGGCAAGCTCGAGCCAATCCGCGCCGGGCGCCACCGGAAGCGGGGTCACTTGGCCGCTGCCCGGATCGAACCACTCCGCGTTAAGCGGGCGATCGATCTCGCGCAGATCGATTTTCACGGCCTCTGACGTTGGCGCATAGACGAGAAGCGCAGGTTCCTCGGAGAGGCTCGCCAGGCAATAGCCCGTGCTTGCGAGCGCTGGCTGCGGCGTCATCGTGGCGAGATCGATCCGCTCCGACCACGCCCGTGTCTGGCCGAGCGCTTCGCGTATAGGTTCCCACTTGGTCGGATCACCCGGACCGAACGTGAGTCCGTCGTACGGATCCATGAAGAGCACGTTGTAACCCCGCAGAAAACTCTTCCACACCCAGTCGGGCGTACCGCCGATGCCCCAGAGATGGTCCGTGTCGTTGAGGATCACCTTGCGCCCGTCGGTGGGCGGCGGGTCATCGCGATAGCCGCCCTTGTCGTTCGGCGAGATCCAGTCCGCGGGACTGTCGAAGAGCGTCTTGTTGACACCGCCCCGGTACTGGTACGTCATGCCGATCGGATGTTTGATACCGCTCCGTTTCTCCTGTTCACGCACGAACCGGATCAGCCGGAACTGCCATTCGGTGGAACTGCGCAACGTCTCGTTCGAAACCTCGTAGAGAACGTTGTCGAGATCGTTCACCGTCTCGACGACCTTGCGCACATAGGCTTTCTGCACGGCAAACGTGGCTGGGTTGTCGAGGGTGAAGATCTCGAGGGCGTTGCCGTCGCCATCCACGTCGCCCCGGATTCCGTTCACGTTGTTCGCAGGATGGAACGGATGCCCCGCATAGGCGCCGCGCGCGTGCTGCATGCTCCAGCCTTCGAAGAACATGATCGACACGTAGATGCCGCGGCGTCCGGCCGCTTTCACGCGAGTACGCAGACGGGCGAAGTATTCGTCGTTGAATTTTCCGAGGTCGAATTTCGGTTTGCCGTCGAGCGCGAGCCCGGGTCCCGTTCGCAACCACGGGTGCTGGGCGGCGTAGTAGCGCATGGTGCGTCCGTTCTCTTCATCGACGAGGTCGCACATGGCCGGCTCCCAGACCCAGGAACGGATGAAATTCTGTCCGCGCCGTGCAAGGGACTCGACATACTCGTCGAAATCGAACGGAGTCGGAGGATCGGCGAGGCCCTGATCGACGATGGTGGGCCATGTGTGCGCACCGGTGAGATAGACCACTTTGCCTTGCGCGTCGGCGAAGTAGCGCGGATTCTGCGGATGTACCCGCAGCGGCCCGCGGGTCGGTTGCACGTTGGCTACAGCAAGGATAGAAGGAGTTGGCGGCGCGGCTTCCGACAGCGGTGGCGGTTTCGACGCCGGAGCTGCAGGCGGGTCAACCTCCGGGGGCTGTGCCGACGACCGGTGGCCCGACAGGGCGACGGCCGTGGCTGCCATCAGAAAACCTCTACGATTAATGGACAGTTGCTCCGTGAGGACGATAGGGGTGATCCGGTGGGAGAAGAGGGGTGGCGCATCGCCGTTCGTGATCGGATTCGCTCTTCGAGACATCGAACGGACCCGCGGCACACCCTATCGTAAGTTGTGTATCGTAGCGGGTAACCACCTAAAACGCCACAGTTTTTGGGCATAACGCGTGCCCGTCCATCGCCCCGAAAGCGGCGGTGCGACTAATTCTCACGGATTTCCGCCACCCGCCGCATCGCCGCAACAATGTGTCTTGACGCGATGGCCGCGACGATGGAGTATGACGGCCAGTCCAATCAGGTCGAGCAGTGCATTTAAAACGAGAAGCGCGGCCCTTCCGGACACGGGCCGAAGTCGCCACCCTTGCGCCGCCGCAGCGTGTCGTCGGCGCCATCCGCGATGACGTCGCTCCGCAGGAGGAGAGGTATGAATAGAAGAATGTTGTGCGCGTTGGCGATCACACTGATCACTGCATCGCCTTTCGCCCAGGCCCAGGATTTCCCGACCAAACCGATCACCGTGATCGTGCCCTTCAGTGCAGGCGGTCCCACCGACACGGTCGCCCGCCTTCTCGCGCAGTCCATGACCAACACACTCAAGCAGACCGTGCTCGTCGAAAACGTGGGCGGAGCGGGCGGCACCCTGGGAGCAGGTCGCGTCGCTCGCGCAACGCCCGACGGCTACACGCTTCTGCTTCACCACATCGGCCAGTCGACCTCCCCCGCTCTATATCGCAAGCTCGCCTTCGACGCGGCAAAGGATTTCGAGCCGATCGGTCTCGTGACTGATGTGCCGATGACGTTCGTGGCTCGGAAGGATTTCCCGCCCAAGGACTTCAAGGAGCTGATCGCATACGTGAAGGCGAACAAGGACAAGGTGACGTACGCCAACGCTGGCGTCGGCTCCGCCTCGCACCTGTGCGGCCTGCTCTTCATGAGCGCGATCGACACGCCCCTCACCACCGTGCCGTACAAGGGCGCGGGACCCGCCATGCAGGACATCCTCGGCGGCCAGGTCGATTTTATCTGCGACCAGACCACGAATACGACGTCGCAGATCAAGTCCGGTAAGGTCAAGGTCTACTGCGTCACCACCAAAGCGAAGGTACCGTCGTTGCCGGAAGTCCCCACGTGCGACACGTCGGGACTACCTGGCTTCGACATCGCGGTGTGGCACGGCATCTATTCGCCGAAGGGCACGCCGAAGCCGGTCGTCGACAAACTCGCCATGGCGCTGCAGGCGGCCTTGAAAGACCCGACCGTGAAGCAGCGCTTTGCCGAACTGGGCACTGAGCCGGTGAGCGCTGATCGCGCCACGCCGGCAGCACTCCAGGCGCACCTCAAGTCCGAGATCGCTCTGTGGGGCCCGATCATCAAGAAGGCCGGCGTCTATGCGGACTGATTGACTCTGGTCGCACGCGCAGAATCACCCGGTGCGAATTCGCGCCGACGGCAAACAAAGGAGGAGGAAAACAAAGATGTCTGCCATACGCAGTCCGAAGGACTTCTGGACCGGAGTGATCTATCTAGTGCTGGGCGGAGCCGCGGTATTTCTGGCTTGGGAATACGGCATGGGCTCGGCCACGCGCATGGGGCCGGGTTATTTTCCCTCGGTGCTCGGCGGGTTGCTGCTCGTGTTCGGCGTGATCGCGGTGATCCGCTCGTTCATGCAGGACGGAGAACCCATCGGCGGGTTCGCGTGGAAGGCAGCGGCCCTGGTGATCGGCGGCACGCTGCTCTTCGGATTTCTCATGCGCACCGCCGGCCTCGTGATCGCGATACTGGTCCTGGTGCTGGTGACCGCCGCGGCGAGTAGCAAGTTTCGCTTTGAATGGAAGGCTGTGGCGGGGCTCATCCTGCTGATCGCGTTCTGCTCACTGGTGTTCGTGAAAGCGCTGGGGGTGCCGATGCCGCTGCTCGGTTCCTGGTTCGGCGAGTAAGGAGCGACGACCATGGACATCCTTAACAATCTCTGGTTAGGCATGACAGTGGCGATGAGTTTCACCAACCTCGCCTACTGTCTGCTGGGCGTGTTTCTGGGCACTGCCATCGGCGTGCTGCCGGGGCTCGGGCCGGTGGCCACGATTGCCATGCTGCTGCCGGCGACCTTCGGGCTGCCGCCGGTATCCGCGCTGATCATGCTCGCGGGGATCTACTATGGCGCCCAGTACGGCGGATCGACCACCGCCATCCTGGTCAACCTGCCGGGTGAATCGTCTTCCGTGATCACCGCAATCGACGGCTATCAGATGGCGCGCCAGGGTCAGGCGGGGCGCGCGCTCGCGACCGCTGCCATCGGCTCGTTCTTCGCCGGCACCGTGTCCACCATCCTGATCGCACTGTTCTCGCCACCGCTGGCGGAAGTCGCGCTGAAATTCGGCCCCGCGGAGTATTTCTCGCTGATGGTGCTGGGCTTGATCGCCTCGATCGTCCTCGCCCAGGGCTCGCTTCTGCACGCGCTCGGCATGATCCTGATCGGCCTGTTGCTCGGTATCGTCGGTACGGATGTGAACTCCGGGATGGCGCGCTATACCTTCGATCTGCCCGAACTCGCTGACGGCATCAACTTCGTGATCGTGGCGATGGGCGTGTTCGGGCTGGGCGAGATCATCGCCAACCTCGAGCACGAGCTCACCCGCACCGTGATGATGAAGAAGGTCTCCGGGCTGATGCCCACGAAGGAAGACCTGAAACGCATCATCGCGCCAATATTGCGGGGCACCGCCTTGGGCTCGGTGCTGGGCATCCTGCCTGGCGGGGGTGCCATGCTCGCCTCGTTCTCCGCCTATGCGCTGGAGAAGAAGGTCTCCAAGAACCGGGCCAACTTCGGCAAGGGCGCGATCGAGGGCGTGGCAGCACCGGAATCCGCCAACAACGCCGGAGCACAGACCTCCTTCATCCCCATGCTCACGCTGGGCATTCCGTCCAACCCGGTGATGGCGCTCATGATCGGCGCCATGATCATCCAGGGCATCCAGCCTGGACCGTCGGTGATGACCGAGCAGCCGGAGCTGTTCTGGGGAATCATCGTCTCCATGTGGATCGGCAACCTGTTCCTGCTCGTCCTCAACCTGCCCCTGATCGGGCTGTGGGTGAAGATGATCTCGGTGCCTTACCACCTGCTGTATCCCGCGATCCTGGTGTTTTGCGGCATCGGCGTGTTCAGCCTGAACAACAGCTCCTTCGACGTGTACTTGATGGCGCTCTTCGGGCTCGTTGGCTACATCTTCCAGAAGCTCGATTGCGAACCAGCACCGATGCTCCTCGGCTTCATCCTCGGACCGATGATGGAAGAGTACCTGCGCCGCGCGCTGCTCCTCTCGAAGGGCGATCCGATGATCTTCCTCACCCGTCCGATCAGTGCGGTGATGCTCGGTCTCTCCCTGGCCGCAATCGTCGTCGTGCTGACACCGGCCATCCGCAAGAAACGCGAGGAAACCTTCGCCGAGTGACGCATTGTCGATTCGCGGCATCACCGAGCCCGGCCTTTGCGCCGGGCTCGGTGTTTGGGCCACCGCATCCTGCAGGTATCTAAGCGAAACACTTACGGTTGAACCCGTTCCCTCCACTCGAGGAAGACCATGAGCCAGTACAAGATCGCCGTGATTCCCGGCGACGGAATCGGAAAGGAAGTCGTGCCGGAAGGTGTCCGGGTCCTGGAGGCGGCAGGTGCGAAGTTCGGTATCCGGTTCGCATGGGAAGAGTTTCCGTGGAGTTGCGAGTATTACGCGAAGACGGGGCGCATGATGCCCGAAGACGGTCTCGACCGGATTCGCCATCACGACGCGATCTTCCTCGGCGCGGTGGGGTTCCCCGGGGTACCTGACCACATCTCGCTCTGGGGGCTCCTGATCCCGATCCGCCGCGGATTCCAGCAATACGCGAACATCCGCCCCGTGCGCCTGATGCCGGGCGTTGAATCGCCGCTCCGCGGACGCGAGGAAGGCGACATCGATTTCATCGTCGTACGTGAGAACAACGAGGGCGAGTATTCCGCCGTCGGCGGCCGCATGTTCGAGGGCACCGACGCCGAGGTGGTGCTGCAGGAAAGCGTCTTCAGTCGCCGCGGCGTCGACCGCATCCTGCGTTACGCCTTCGAAGTCGCCCGCTCGCGACCGAAAAAGCATCTGACCTGGGCGACAAAGTCGAATGGTGTGTTCATCTCCATGCCGTATTGGGACGAACGCGCGCACGCGATGGCGGCACAGTATCCGGACGTGCGGGCCGACCAGTACCACATCGATATCCTCACCGCCCACTTCGTGCGCAATCCCGATCGGTTCGACGTGGTCGTCGCGTCCAATCTGTTCGGCGATATTCTTTCCGACCTCGGCCCGGCGTGCACCGGCACCATCGCCATCGCACCGGGTGCCAACCTCAATCCAGAGCGGGAATATCCATCCATGTTCGAGCCGGTGCACGGCTCCGCGCCCGACATCTACGGACGCAACATTTCCAATCCGATCGGCCAGATCTGGTCCGGGGCGATGATGCTCGAGCATCTGGGGCACAAGGCGGCGGCGGATGCGATCGTGCACGCGATCGAGGCGGTCCTGCGCGAGGGACCGCGCACGCCGGACATCGGCGGCAAGGCAAGCACCCAGGACCTGGGCAAGGCGATCGCCGCGGCGATCTGACGCCGGACAAGCTCAACCTGCTCGAAAACTTCTGGAGGAATACGATGCTCTATCACCTGCTCTTCAACGTCGAATATCCCGCCACCATGACTCAGAAAGATCTCTTCACGATCTGGGCGCGCGAGGCCGATGCAGCTCTCGGCGCGAAGAAGGCCGGAGCCGTGGTAGATCTCTGGAAGTGCGTCGGCAGCCGCCGCGTAGTCGCAATCGTAAACGTCGACGGCCCCGACAGCCTCGATCAGATCCTGATGGACCTGCCCCTCATGCAGGAACACGGACAGCACGTGCACATCGAGGTCACGCCGCTGCGCCGCTACGAAGACTTCGCCGCCGACGTGAAGAAACGCATAGGCTGAGACGACGACGTGTGAACATTGCGCAGCACGTTGCGCGGGTTGCGCGCGCGCAGCCGCAGCACACCGCCATCGTCTTCGAGGGTGGGCGCGTCGATTATGCAACGCTCGACGCGCACGCGGCGCGGCTTGCTCGCGCGCTCACGAATTGCGGCATCCGACGGGGCGACCGGGTGGCGCTGTATCTCCCCAATGTCCCCGCGTTCGCACTCGCCTACCTCGGCATCCAGCGCATGGGTGGTGTCGCCGTGTCAATCAATGCCATGCTCACGTCCGAGGAAGTCGAGTACATCCTCAACGATTCCAGCGCACGTATCGTCTTCACCGTTGGCGATACTCTTTCCAACGTACCGAAGGACCGTTGCCCCGCGCTCGAGCGGATCGTGGTGTGCGAAGGTGACGCGGGCTCTGAAACCGCGCTGGGGAATTGGATCGCAGGCGATGACGTTCCGCAGATCATGGCGGACCGTGGTCCGGACGAGCAGGCTGCGCTGCTGTACACGTCGGGCACGACCGGTGCGCCGAAGGGCGCAACTCTCACCGTGGGCAACGTCGTCACGAACGTGCGCACGACGGTCGAGGTGATGGGCTTCACGGCGGCAGACAAGGTGGCGATCTTCCTGCCGCTCTTCCACGTATTCGCGCAGAACACGATGATGAATGCCGCGTTCGAATCCGGCGCGACCATCCACCTCTTCCGCCGCTTCGAACCGAGGACTCTGCTGCGGACCATCGCCCAGGAGCGCATCACGATGCTGTTCGGGGTCGCATCGGCCTTCGCCACCCTCCTCGCGCTGCGCCTCGACGAACATGACCTGTCGTCCCTGCGTTTCGAAGTGGCAGGCGCAGCGCCTCTGCCCGACGAGCTGACGCGTCGCTGGCAGGAGCGGTTCGGTCGCCCGATCAACCAGGGTTATGGACTGACCGAGACCTCTCCCCTCACCAACGTGAACGTTCCCGGTCAGCAGCGCATTGGCAGCGTCGGCAAGTGCGTTCCGGGTGTCGAGGCGCGCATCGTGGCGGAAGACGATGCCGAGGTTCCCGCCGGCAGCTGGGGCGAGATCTGCTTTCGCGGCGCGAACGTGATGCAGGGTTACTGGAATCGGCCCGCGGAAAGCGCGCGTGCTCTGCGCGGCGGATGGTTCCACACCGGCGACATCGGAAAAATCGACGCGGACGGTTATCTCTTCATCGTCGACCGCGTGAAGGATATGATCAACACTGCGGGGCTCAAGGTCTGGCCGGCGGAGGTCGAGCAGTGCATCTACCGCCATCCGGCGGTGCTCGAGGCGGCGGTCTACGGTGCGCCACATCGCCTGCGAGGCGAGGAGGTGTATGCGGATGTGGTCCTGAAGGACGGCGCCACCGCGCCGCCCGCGGATATCGTCGCGTTCTGTCGCGAGCATCTCGCCCGATACAAGGTGCCACAGCGGGTGAACATCGTGGCCGAACTGCCGAAGAGCGCGACCGGGAAAATCCTCAAGCGGGTGCTGCGAGAGCGCGCGGTAGCAATGCCTTCGTCCTCCTAACGCGGCGTCTTCGCCGCTCTCCGGCGCGATACGGACGGCGCCTGCAGAAACCGGATACGCTCCGGCAGACGCTCACGCAACCATTCCACGAACAAACGGGTGCGCGCGGGCAGCAGCTTCGCGTGCGGGTAGACGGCGCTCACCGGTACGGCAGCCGGCCAGAACTCTGGCAGCAGCAACTTCAGCCGACCCTGCGCAACCAGTGAGGCGACCTGATACGACAGAAACATTCCGACCCCCAGGCCATCCGCACAGGCTCCAATGAGCGCGTCCGCCTGATTGCCGGACAAGGACCCACCGACCGGGACCACGAGCCGACGGCCGTCGCGGTGTAATGTCCACTCGTGCACCGGTCACAGCTCGGAGAAGCCCACGCAGTTGTGAGAACGCAGGTCCTGCGGGACCAGTGCTGTTCCAGCCCGTGCAAGGTACGCAGGACTCGCGCATACGATTCGACGCACTTCGCCGAGCGGAACCGCGATGAGCGACGAATCCGGCAAATCCGCAATGCGCACACCCACGTCCAGCCCCTCGTCGACCAGATTCACCACACGATCGACCAGCATGAGATCGACCGAGACGCCGCTGTAGTGGCGTACGAACCCCATGGCGAGAGGTGCCACATGCAAGCGGCCGAACAGCGTGGGTGCGGTCACCCGCAACTCGCCCCGCGGCACACCCTGGCCGCTGCCGACGACAGCGCTCGCCTCCTCCACTTCCGCGAGGATGCGCTTGCACCGTTCGTAGAAGTCGCGCCCCTCCATCGTGAGCGCCGTGCGACGCGTGGTGCGATTCAGCAAGCGGGCCCCCAGCGCTCGCTCGAGACTCGCGAGCAGCCGCACGACCGACGGCTGCGAGACGTCCAGCGCGTCGGTCGCGGCCGTGAGGCTTCCTTCGTCCACGATGCGGACAGGTCTCCATCGCTTTCAGCTTGTCCACCGAAAACAATTACTGCGCAATGTGCAGAGATGAAATGCTCAAACGCACATTTATTTCGACACGTGCAGAGGCGATCATGCGAACCACGCCGCATTTGCGGTAGCAAGCGGTGCACAGCAACCCCTCGAAAAGGACCACGACCGGTGTCCCGCATCCAAACCGTCGACCCGAAGAACGCCACCGGCGAAACCAGGGCATTATTCGACGCCGCGCACGCCAAACTCGGCACCGTCCCAACTTCCTGCGCGTGCTCGGCCACTCGCCACGGGCGCTCACCGGGTTTCTCAACCTGTATGGCGCGCTGGACGACGCGACGCTCGATCGGGCTACCCGTGAACGCATCGCGCTCGTGGTCGCCGAGGGCAACAGTTGCGAGTATTGTCTCTCTGCGCACACCGCGATCGCCCGCCACGCGGGACTTTCCAATGACGGGATGCTGCTCAACCGCACCGGCGGCTCCGCGGACGCAAAGGCCGGCGCCGCAGTGGCTTTCGCGAAGGCAGTCAACGATCACACGGGGGAAGTGACAGGGCCGAGTTCCGCGCCGCACGGGACGCCGGTCTTTCGGACGCCGAAATCATGGAGATCATCGCAGTGGTTGCCCTCAACATCTTTACCAATCTCATCGGAAAAGCGACCGGCATCGCCATCGATTTCCCGAAGGTTTCCCCGCTTGCGCAAGGGAGAGCCGCCTGGTCTTCGAAAAGCAGAGAACTGGAGACGACATGACGCACCAATTCGCTACGCTCGCTTTCACCGACAGCGTAAAGGCAGCGCAGGAACACTATGGCACAAGGAGCCGCAACGAGCGGCTCGCGTCCCTCGCCGGACCGAACGACGCGCTTGGACCGGATGAGGTCGCGTTCATCGCCGAGCGCGACAGCTTCTACCTGGCCACGGTCAGCGAGACCGGCTGGCCCTAAGTTCAGCATCGCGGCGGGCCGAAGGGTTTTCTCAAGGTCATCGATCCGCGCACCGTCGCCTTCGGAGACTTTCGCGGAAACCTGCAGTACGTGAGCGTGGGAAACGCGGCGCGCAACGATCGCGTCGCTCTGATCCTGATGGACTACGCGCACCGCCTGCGGCTCAAGGTGCTCGGACACATGCGCGCTTACGACATCGCGGACGCACCACCCGAACTGGTGTTCGACGTGGAGTTGCCGGACTACCGCGCGCGGGTCGAGCGGGTCGTGACGATCGCCATCGAGGCGTTCGACTGGAACTGCCCGCAGCACATCAAGCCGCGCTTCACCGAGGCGGAGATCGAGGAAGCCGTGCAGCCGCTGCGTGCGCGCATTGCGGAATTGGAGGCCGAGGTGAAAACCCTGCGTGGCGCCGCACTCGAGCGCCCGCTCAACCCTTGAGCGCCTTGTACCGGATCCGCTTCGGTCGTGCGCCCTCCTCGCCCAAGCGTTTCCGCTTCTCCTCTTCGTACTCGTGGTAGTTGCCGGGATAGAACACCACCTGCGATTCGCCCTCGAATGCGAGGATGTGTGTGGCAATGCGATCCAGAAACCAGCGGTCGTGGGAGATGACGAGCACCGTGCCAGCGAACTCGAGCAGCGCTTCTTCGAGTGCGCGCAGGGTTTCGACGTCAAGGTCGTTGGAAGGCTCATCCAGCAGCAGCACGTTGCCGCCTTCGAGTAACGTCTTGGCGAGATGTAGCCGTCCGCGTTCGCCGCCGGAAAGCTGGCCGACGAGTTTCTGCTGGTCGCCACCTTTGAGGTTGAAACGGCCGAGGTAGGCCCGCGACGGCATCTCGAACTTGCCGACGGTAAGAATATCGGTACCACCCGACACCTCTTCCCAGACGGTCTTGGCGTTGTCGAGCGCGGCGCGCGACTGGTCAACGACGGCAAGTTGCACGGTGGGGCCGATCACGACTTCGCCGCTGTCCGGTTTTTCCTTTCCGGTGATCAGCCGAAACAGCGTCGTCTTGCCCGCGCCGTTCGGCCCGATGATGCCGACGATCGCGCCGGGCGGGATTTTCAGCGAGAGCTTGTCAATGAGCAGACGGTCGCCATAGCCTTTCGACACGTCCTTGAATTCGATCACCTCGTTGCCGAGGCGATCAGCGACGGGGATGAATATCTCCTGGGTCTCGTTGCGCTTCTGATGCTCGTACGACGCGAGTTCCTCGAAGCGGGCGAGGCGCGCCTTGCTCTTCGCCTGGCGGGCCTTCGGATTCTGGCGCACCCACTCGAGCTCCGCTTTCATTGCCTTGATGCGCGAAGCCTCCTGCTTCGCTTCGGTCGCGAGCCGCTGCTCCTTCTGCTCCAGCCACGAGGAATAGTTGCCCTCCCAGGGAATGCCGTAACCCCGGTCGAGTTCGAGAATCCAGCCGGCGGCGTTGTCGAGGAAGTAGCGGTCGTGGGTGACGGCGATGACCGTACCGGAAAATCTCTGCAGGTACTGTTCAAGCCATTCCACACTTTCGGCGTCGAGGTGATTGGTCGGCTCGTCGAGCAACAGCATGTCAGGTTTCGAAAGCAGCAATCGGCACAAGGCAACGCGCCGTTTCTCACCACCGGACAGTTGGGCGACCGGAGCTTCCCACAACGGCAGACGCAGCGCGTCCGCGGCGATCTCTAACTGATGCTCCGTGTCGGAGCCCGACGCCGCGAGCACCGCCTCGTATTTCGCCTGCTCGGTGGCGAGCCGATCGAAATCGGCGTCGGGTTCAGCGTATTCCGCGTAGATCTCGTCTAGCTTCCTCTTCGCTTCTGCGACATCGCTCAGTCCCTCCTCGACCGTTTCGCGCACACTCCTGCCTGGGTCCAGAATCGGCTCCTGGGGCAGGAACCCGATGCGCATGTTGGGCATCGGCACCGCTTCGCCGTCGTACTCCTTGTCCTCCCCCGCCATGATCCGCAGGAGACTCGACTTGCCGGATCCGTTGAGTCCGAGCACACCGATCTTCGCGCCGGGAAAGAACGATAGGGAGATGTCCTTCAGGATGACCCGCTTGGGCGGTACCACCTTGCCCACGTGCTTCATGGTGTAGACGTACTGAGCCATAGGATGATTGGCCGGCCGCGAGGCCGGCACCTCCGTGATTCGAAGGGCGCTATTGTCACCCGGCTCGGCTTCCCAGGGAATCATCCTGCGCGGCCACGCACGGGGCCCTCACACCGATCATGACAGACCTGGGCGGCTCCATTACGATTGCGGGAAAATATCGATGCCGAAGCCATCGCCTTCGGAACAAAGTCAAGAAGGGCCAACGGTGGAAACACCATGCGCACGTCCTGCCTCGCCTTTGCCTGCCTGCTTGCCTGCATTTCCACTGCCGTTGCGGGCGAACCCAGTGCAACGAAGGAAGAAGCTCAGAGCGCCGGGAAACCTCGCCAGCTCGTCATCGCGGACAAGCCGTGGAAGGGCGACTTCAACCAGATGATCGAGCGACGGATGATCCGGATGCTCGTGCCCTACGGCCGCACGCTCTACTAAACTGAAGTTCCTCCCTTCGCCGAACATATTTGTCCTTCCGAATCCGAGCAGTAGGTTATTTCTCGGTGTCGTGCTTCTGGCTACACGTTAATGGATCGCAGAAGTTCGAGTGCGCGCCGTTGGGTGGAGTTTGGGGTGGTAACGATGTGGAAGCTCGGCGCATCGGGATCGCCACTCTGGGTGCGGCAGGTGTTGCGCACGACGCAGCCGAGCTCTTCGAGCAGCGTGCGGAAGCTATGGGCCAGGCTGCCGTCTGCCAAGCGATGGGTGGACGCCTTGCGTAATGCGTTCGCCGAGCGCTGGGCGCGGGCCACGGGATCGCGCCAGTCCTTGGCATCGAGATCCTCGTCGGCGAAGAGCAGCGCGCGCCAGGCCTCACGCATGTGCCACTCGACATAGTAGGCGAGCATGCACAGGAAGATGTGGGCGCGCACGCGATTCTCCAGCCGGTGGTGGATCGGGCGGATCTCCAGATCGACCGTCTTCATGGAGCGAAACGCCCGCTCCACCTCGGTGAGCCGCTTGTAGCCGCGCACCACTTCAGCGGCGTCCATCTGCTGCGCGGCAAGTGCAGTGCGAATGACATACAGCCCGTCCAGAGCGGCTTCCGCTGCCACCGACTCTTCGAGCAGCCGGTAGTCGAAGCGCTGTGCCTCGATCGTGAGTTCGAAGTGCTTGGCGACCTTGTACTTGTTGAGCACGCGGCCGACTCGAACGCCGATCTTGCCCGCTCCCGTGAGGCTGCCGCGCTCGACCATCGCGCGCACCTGATCGAGCTGCTCGCGCGTGGCCTGCAGCAGCGCGGCGCGCTTGTGCGCCCGCGCACGTCCAAGCTCCGGGTTGCGACAGGCCACCAGGCGCTCACCCGGATAATCCGGGTGGGTGAGCTCGAAGAGATTGCGCTCGTCGAAAAGCCCCAACTGCAGCGCCTCGCCTTGCACCAGGGTACGCATCTGGCTGCTCTTGAGCGCCGTGATCCAGGCCAGCCCCGGGTGCGTGCGAAGTCGCTCCACCGCCGCCTGCCCGATCATGCCCCGATCGCCCACCAGTACCACCTGCTCGAGCCCGAAGTGCTGCTTGAGCTGCAGCACCTGGGGCGTGAGCGTGGTCGGGTCGCTCACGTTACCCTCATACACCGACACCGCCAGCGGGCAACCGCGCCGGTCGGTGAGCAGACCGTAATTGACCTGCAGCTTGCCGCGCTTGCCATCGCGGTTGTAGCCGAGCTTCGCGAGCGGGCACTGCGAGCCCTCGAAGTAGCTCGAGGACAGGTCGTAGAGCGCCAGTGCGCCCTCGCTCAAGTGGCGCGCCGCGAGCTTCTTCTCGATGCCGCCTTGACGCGCAGCCAGCCAGTCCATCGCCGCATACAGGTCGTTCTCGTCGGCTTGCGCCACGCCAAAGTGCTCCGCCAGCGTCGTGGTGTGCCACCAGCGCGTGGTTGCGAGCTTGGTGTGCGGGGCGAGCACCCGCGCGGCCACCATGGCGCAGACCCGCTCACGCTCGGGCTGGGCGCGTGCGCTCAGAAGCTGCGGGAAGCCGAGCCGATGCATGGCTACACACACGGCCTGGACATGGCCGTGAGCACGAGAGCCAACCACCTCGAAGAGTTCTCCCACCGGGCGCACCGGCTCGCCACGCAAGACAGCACGTATCCCTGCGATCTGCTCCTCGCTCAATGAGGAAAGGTTTGCCAATGTGCGCTTGCGGACGTGAACACCGTCGCGGTAGGACTCGCGCAACAGGTAGGCAGGGCGCGAGCCACGATTCGGAACGACGTTGATATGCATGGCCACACGCTACATGATCCGGCACGATCACGCAAGCACTTACATGGCTACACAATAGGCTTCGACGATACCCCAACCCCCTGAATCCACTCACCAAACTGCAGAAATTTCAGTCGTCCGCAGGGAGAACTTCAGACTAAAACGACAAGGGCCGCGAGCGCGGGTTGACGGCGGAGCTCGCGCGGGACTTCGAGCGCTACATCAACCAGAAGTACAAGCAGGAACTCGGAAAACGACCGGTCACGGTCTTTCTCATTCCGACCACGCGCGACAGGCTCATCAGCGGAATCGCCGAGGGCCGTGGTGATATAGCGGCCGGTAACATCACGGTAACCCCGAGCGACTCACGCTCGTCGACTTCGTGGCTCCGGACGACCAGAGGAAGCAGTCCGAGGTGATCGTGACCGGTCCCAAGGCGTCCCCAATCAACTCGGTGGACGACCCCTCGGGGAAGACCATTCACGTCCGGCCGGCCACGAGCTACTACGAGAGCGTCCGCCTGCTGAACGAGCGCTTCAAAGCCGCCGGCAAGCTGCCGGTTACGATCGTCGACCTCCCGGGCGCCCTCGAAGACGAAGACAAGCTCGAGATGGTGAATGCGGCTGTCGTCGACATCGTCGTTGTCGACGACTGGCTGGGGAAGATGTGGGCGCAGGTCCTGCCGGATATCACGGTTCACGATGACATCAAACTCCGCACCGACGCGAAGGTGGGCTGGGTCATCAGAAAGGACAGCCCGAAGCTGACTGCGGGGCCAAACGATTTCTACCTGGGTTTCGCCAACAAGCAGGGCGTGATCGCGTACCCGCAGGCCATGATGATGAAGCGCGTGAAGCAGATCCGGAACAACACCGAGGGTGAATATCTGAAGCGCTTCCGCGACACTCTGGCGTTCTTCAAGAAGTACGGGGCGCAGTACGGGTTCGATCCGCTGATGCTCGCGCTCAGGGCTATCAGGAATCCCAGCTCAACCAGAACGCCAAGAGTCACGTCGGCGCAATTGGCGTCATGCAGATCATGCCCCCGACCGGCAAGCAGCTCTAGGTCGGTGACATACACGTGACGGAAGCGAACGTGCACGCCGGCACGAAGTACATGGACCAGCTCATGACCAAATACTTCCCGGATGCACATTTCAGCGAAGGCAACCGGCCCCTCTTCGCCTTCGCGGCATACAACGCCGGACCTGGAAACATCGCGAAAATGCGGAAGACAGCGGCGCGGCAGAGACTCGATCTGGACAAGTGGTTCAACAACGTGGAAGTGGTCACCGCGGAAAGGATCAGAATCGAAACCGCGACGTACGTGCCCAACATCTGCAAGTACGTCGCTTACAAGCTGACGATGGAAGCTCTCGATACGGCGAAGAAGGCGCGGGAACAGGCCGCGCCCGGGCAGAAATGACCGCCGTGCAAGCTTCGTGTAGGTAGCAGCACTCTCTTTGCTTGCGTGATCGGAGGACAGCCCGGGCGACGGGGCTGTTTTCGGCGTGACCTCCCTCAGCTGCTTGCTTTCGGTACGGATGGCGTTGCCCCGGGGTTCGCGGGCTGTCGCGAGCGATGATGTCGGGCCCGGGCCGCAGCGAGTTCGTCCTGGGTGATCTTTCCATCCTTGTTGGCGTCGATCTCGTCGAAGTGCTGGGCCAGACGAGGCATCGCCTTGTCCGCTTCGGCCCGCGAAACGGTGCCGTCGCCGTCGACATCCGCCTTCTTCCACTTGGCGTCAAAACGCTGCTTCATTTCGGCCCGGCATTTCTCCGGATCCTGCTTGCATCGCTCTCCATGCTCGCGTGCCGCAGTTTGCACTTCCTCGCGCGTCAGCTTGCCGTCCTTGTTGGTGTCGATGTCCGAAAAGTGCTCGGCGAGGCGAGGTGCGCCTTTTTCCGCTTCGGCCTTGCTCAGGCTGCCGTCACCATCGGTATCGAGTTTCTTGAAGCGCTTGTCGAACCTGGCTTGAGCCTGCTTGCGGCATGTCGCCGGGTCCTGTTTGCATTTTTCGGTCAAAGCGCCGGGGGTGGGCGCAACGGCAGACGGTGCAGATGGCGCTGCCGCCGGCTCCGCGGCGTTGACCGTGGCCATCCCGCCTGCAAGCAGCAGGGCAGCCAGAAGAACTTCGGATAGATTTGCATTCAAGATGGTCTCCTTCATGATCGAACCGCAACGAGCTGCGTTTCGATTGCAACCAAGAACGACCGGTACGGGTTCGGGTTGACGTGTCCGTGTGCAACAGAATCGCTGATGGTTGTTACCGACAACCTGCGCGCGCCGGTACGCAATCCGCGACGAGAGCGGATTGGTTTGGTCAGATATAATCGCAGCAACGAGATGCGTGAAGGGAGGCTCGAGCATGACCACGACCTGGATTCTGGTCGCGAATGCCGCTTCGGCGAAGCTCTACGCAAATGATGGTCCCCACAAAGGGCTTCGGAAGATACGGGAATTCATGCACCCCGCAAGTCGCGAGAAAGGTTCCGAGCTCGTCAGCGACCGCCCCGGCCACAATCAGGGTCACGGAAACGGGCATGGATCGTACGTTCCAGCGCATGAGCCGAAGGAAGTGGAGGCAGAGCACTTCGCCGTCGAGCTCTGCCGGCAACTGGATCACGGTCGCTCCATCAACGCCTATCAACGTTTGATTCTTGTTTCCGCCCCGGCCTTTCTCGGCCTCATGAATGGTCACCTCAATCACCATGTGAAGCAGCTCGTTTCGGAGAGTTTCGAGAAGGACTACACGAAACTCGATGACAAGGCGCTCGCGAGTCACCTCGAGCACTGCATCTTTCTTTGACTTTTTCCGCAGATCCGCTGAATTTTTCGGCGTTTTGCTCCTGTTTTTGGCGCATCCCCGCCGGAATATCCGTTTATATACAAACTGTTATACGAAACCTTACGAATTGGGAGATTTGCTTTTGCCTTCGATCCATGCCATTAATTCGGACAGAGGACACGAAGAGGGCCAGCTGGCTCAGGCAGCGCGCGCAACATTCCGCTAACGGTGCGTGGCGCGCAGTCGGGCCGAACAATAATCCCAATTCAAGGCAGAACGCGCGTGAAGCACCCCCCCTTTCACTGCGCGCAGCCCGCAGGGTTGCCGTGTATTTTTTCCCATGCAGCGGCGGCCGACGATGGTCGGCGTCGGGCGTGCTTTCGCTTCGCTAGTGCGAGTGCGGGTGTTCGCGCCAGCGGTACCACGCGGGGGAGCGAGCCCTGATGGAAAGTCTGCCGCCCCGCCTTGCCAAATTCACTCCGCCCGACGTGACGGAACTCGTTTCACGGGAGCGCCTGTTTAGCAAGCTCACACGCGCCCTCAGGCAGACAGCGATCTGGGTGACAGGTCCCGCCGGTTCGGGCAAGACAGCGCTCATCGCCAGTTGGGTCGCGGCCGCGGAGATCCGCACCATCTGGTACTCCGTGGACGAAGGCGACACCGACCCTGCGACCTTCTTCTACTACCTGGGCCTGGCTGCGGCGCGAGATCTGGATGAGGGCGCAAGCGGCCTTCCTGCGCTGAGCCCCGAGTACTTGCCATCGCTGGAGCCGTTTTCGCGGAGGTATTTCGAATCCCTGTTCGAGCGCTTCACAGGACAATGGGTTCTCGTCCTCGACAACTATGAGATCGTCGCCTCCAAACCCCAGTCACTCGCAATTCTGGAAGGTGCGCTCAAGAGCATTACCCGCGGCGGAACGCTGGTCCTCGTGAGCCGCGAGGACCCGCCGCCTCGTCTTGCGCGTTGGCAGGCAAGCAGCGAGATGTCAGTGCTCGGTTGGAGCGACCTGAAACTCACTCACGACGAGTCGGCCGAGTTCGTGCGCCGCTGGGGTTTCGAACCGGATGCCCTGAAACCCTTGATCGAAGCATCAGGTGGGTGGGCGGCGGGACTCATGCTGATGCTGAATGCCCACAACGACGGGACCCCGCTGCCGACCGGCCGCTTCACGCCCGGACCACTGCTGGTCGATTACTTTGCGGAAGAGAGCTTCGCGAAGGCCCCCGCAAACCAGCGGGAATTCCTGATCAAGACGGCGTTCCTGCCGCGCATGACCGTGGCCATGGGCGAGCGCGCCGCAGGACAGTCCGATGCCGGGGCGATACTCGCGGAGCTCAATCGCCAGAATCTGTTCACCGACCGCCGGGGCGGACACGAAGGCATCTACGAATACCATCCGCTGTTCCGCGACTTCCTGCTGGCGCGCGCCGAGTCTGTCCTGCCGCCCCAGGAGTTTCGGCGCCGCCGCCGCGAAGCCGCCGTGCTGCTCGAAGCCGATGGTCAAATCGAAGCCGCTGCGGATCTCTATATTCGCGGTCGCGAGTGGGGGAAGCTCACCGACCTCATTCGCCAGAGCGCGTGGACGCTCGTGGCGCAGGGCCGCCACCAGACCCTGCACGGGTGGCTTCTCGCGATGCCCGAGTCGGTAGTCATCGCATCGCCCTGGTTATCTTTCCGCCGGGGAAGCTGCGAGCTGCTGGAAGACCCGGAGCGCGGCCGCGTCTGGCTCGAACGCGCATTTGCGCGCTTCAAGGAAGAAGACGAGGCGGTCGGCCTCTATCTGACGTGGTCGGCGATCATGGAGAGCTTCACGCTGCAGTGGGGTTCCTTCGTCGAGGTGGATCGCTGGATCGATGAGCTCGAAGAACTGCAGAAGCGCTATCCCGAGTATCCGACCACCGACATCGAAGTGCGGGTCATGAACAGCGGAGTCGCGCTCATGATCCGTCAGCTGCAGCATGCGATCCTAGCGCGCTGGTCGAAGCGCGTGCTCGAGCTCATGCCGGTTCTGCCGGATCCCCATCAGCGCGCGCAGCTCGCGAGTTTTGCGATGATGTATTCCCTGTGGCGCGGCGATCTTCGCAGCTCGCGCGTGGTCCGCGCCGAGCTCGAAGCCGTCTCAGCCGCGCGTACGGTCGCCCCCCTGTCGGCACAGCTTTGCCTCATGTGGGAAATCACCCAGGACCTTTGCGACGCAAACATCAAGGCAGCGCTCACGAACACGCGCAAGGTGCTGGACATCGCCGAAGCGAGCGGTGTCCACTTGCTCGACGTTTGGCATCACTACCACGCCGCGTACGCCTGCATCGTCACCGGCGACCTGCAAGGGGCGGAGGACCACGCCAACGGGATGCAAAACGCCCTCGTGCCCGGCCAGCTGATGAACAAGGTCAACTATCATTACCTGCGCGCTTCGATTCACCTGTGCCGGGGAGAGGTGAAGCGCGCGCTCGAGCTGGCGGAAGAATTTCTCAGGCTCGGCGATGAACTTGGGTGTGCGATGGGCAGCGCCCTGTTTCGCAACCAGCTTGCGATGATATTGATCGCAGCCGGTAATCATAGCCGTGCGCGCGAAGTCCTCGCTCGAAGCCTCGATCTCGCGGACACGCTCGGCAGCGACCTGGTACGCTTTCCGGCTCTCTCGGCGCTTGCCCATTCGTTGCTCGCCACAGGCGAGGACGACCTCGGTCTCGCAGTGCTGCGCCGGGCGTTTTCCCTCGGAGCCAGTCAGGATCTGATGACCTGCTACCCCATCTCCGTGCCTGGCATGATGGAAAACCTTTGCAGCCACGCTCTCAACGCCGGCATCGAATCCGATTATGTACGACGGCTCATTGCCAAGCGAGGTTTGACACCCACATCTCCGGCGATTCAAGCTTGGCCCTGGCCCCTCAAGATTTACTCTCTCGGAAAATTCACGATCGAGTGCGACGGAAAGCCGCTGCGTTCCTCCGGCAAGGCTCAGCACAAACCGCTGGATCTCTTGAAGGCTCTCGTTGCATTCGGCGGACATGACGTCAACACGCGACTCCTGACCGAAGCTCTCTGGCCGGACGCGGACGGCGACGCCGCCCAGGGCGCGTTCGACGCCACGCTGCACCGGCTGCGGCGGCTGCTGGGCGTGGACAACGCGGTTCAGCTCAAGGACGGCAAGTTGAGCCTCAACGACAACGTGTGCTGGGTCGATGCCTGGACTTTCGAACAGGCCTGCCGGCAGGAAGAGGATGCGGACCGGGGAGTCGAGAATATCGCCCAAGAGGTGAGACTCCTGTGCCGTCTTTACGGCGGTCCCTTCATGGCAAGCGAAGACGATCAACCCTGGATGCTGCAGACGCGCGAGCGTCTGCGAAGCATGTTCAGACGGCGTGTTACCGCGCTCGGTGAGGCGCTGGAGAGCCGCTACCAGTGGGATCAGGCGATCGACCTGTACCAGCAGGCTCTCGACATCGATCCCCTCGCGGAGGAGATGTATCAGCGGCTCATGCTCGCCCAGCGGGAGCTGGGGCGCCTGGCCGATGCACTCGACATCTATCGGCGCTGCCGCGAAACCTTGTCACTGTCCCTCGGCATCAAACCGTCTCCCGCCACGGAGGCCATTCACCGCAGTCTGCGGGAAACGCCCTGACGAATATCACTGGGGTTCACCGATCACCGGTTTCCGGAATTGGATAAGCGGTCGATGAGACCACAAATCGGTAAGCCATTCGTAAGCGGGTCGCCTGTAAATTCACCGACAGCTGCGGAGAACGGGTAACAAGTCTCGGGAAAAACTGGACGCGATTTTCCCAACCGCGAATCTCCTGGCGCGGGTCTTTTCGTTTTCCGCAGCTTTTTTCCTCGCGTCTTCTTGTCGCGTCGATCCCTTACGTGAAACTTACCCCAGCGGGACTTCTTCGCGTTGTGCTGTCAGGCGCCACTGTCCGATCGCGTCATAGCGCGAGCCCGACGACGAAAGCGTAGAGCGCACGAGCACGAACTCTTCGGCGTGCCAGTCGAATGCTTCCGGCCGATGTGAGAGTCCACCGCACTTCGCATTCCGCAGCAGCGTGACATGCGGAAAATAGGAACGCTCCTGCATATTTACGCCTGCCTGTCTCGTCACGAATCTGAGTTCTTTCACCAGATGGGCGAGCGCGACAGGAACCTCTTCGGTCAGCGCAAAGGCAAGGTGTTTCTTCGGCCAGTAGCCAGTGCCTGACACGCGGAGGGTAAAAGGACGCGCGGCAATCCTGCACGCGGCATCAGTGATGACTCGAATGCGTTCGAGCGGCACGTCACCGAGGAATACGAGGGTAACGTGGAGTTGCTCGTCCCGCACGCGGCGACCCCCGCACTCTCCGTGCAAGGCGTCCGCCCATGCAGAAAGCGTCTCCCGTAGTTTCCTGTCGGGCCAAAGAGCAAAGAACAGACGCGCTACCGGTGTACGCCTGGAATTTCCCGGAGAAGCTGCTCCGCTGCCGACCTTCCCCTCGCTCATTCGGTGATGAGTGCCACCGCCTGTGCGACGATCCCTTCTCCGCGTCCGACGAAACCCAGCCGTTCGCTGGTCTTCGCCTTCACGCTTACCCTCGTTGCATCAATTCCGAGATCCGTGGCGATGTTAGTCACCATGAAAGGGATGTGCGACGCAAGACGCGGAGCTTCGGCGATCACGGTGCTGTCGACGTTGACGATGCGAAAACCCCGGTCCACCAGCAGACGGACCGTATCGCGCAGCAGTACACGGCTGTCCGCGCCCTTGTAGCGAGCATCGCTATCGGGAAAGTGACGGCCAATGTCGCCGAGCGCCGCCGCCCCGAGCAGCGCGTCGGTGATCGCGTGCAGCAGCACATCGGCATCCGAGTGTCCCGCGAGTCCGCGCTCGAACGGAATCGTCACGCCGCCGATGATGAGAGGCCGCCCGATGACGAGGGCGTGCACATCGAATCCCTGCCCGATCCTCATGATTCCCCCGCCGCGCCCAGGATCAATTCCGCCAGGACGAAGTCCTGCGGATACGTAACCTTGAGGTTACGGCTGTCGCCCATGATCAGTTTCGGCCGATGCCCGAACTGCTCCAGGGCCGAGGCTTCGTCGGTCACCTCGACCGTAGTCCCCAGCGCCGTGAGAGCGTCCAGCAGCACTTGATAGCGGAACATCTGGGGCGTCTGGGCCTGCCACAAATCCTGCCGTGACTCTGTCTGTACGACCCGCCCTGCGTCGTCCCCGCGCTTGAGGGTATCGGCGACGGGCAGGGCCAGCAGACCACCGACCGCATCATCGCCGACTTCTTCCTGCAATCGCTCCAGAGCCTCGCGCCCCAGACACGGCCTTGCCGCATCGTGCACGAGCACCCAGTCATCGGCCGCCACCTCCCCCCTGATCGCCATCAGGCCGTTGAGCACGCTGGCAGCGCGCGTAGCGCCCCCACAATGGAGCGCGCCGAAGCGGCTCCCGAACCCATGCCAGTCATAGTGACGAAACAGTTCGTCGGTGGGCGAGAGCACGACGAACACACGGGATATGAACGCGGCCGCAACCAGGGGACGCGCCGCGTGATACAGGAGGGGGCGATCGCGAAGCGGCAGGTATTGTTTCGGAATGTAGCCTCCCATTCGGGCGCCGAAGCCCGCCGCAGGCAGGAGTGCGAAGTATTGACTCAAGAGAGCGGAACCTCGTGAAAAGCGTGCCATTATTGGCTCTGGCGACCCGCCTCCGCAAGGTGCCAACGCGGGGTCAGGAACGGAAGTGCAAGCGGATGCCGCCACCATCTTAGCCGAGCTTCGCATGAAGCCCGGTGCGCCGAGTACTACAATGGTAGAAGGGGATTTCATGGATCGCATTCGCCCTGCAGCCGTCGCCGGTTACTTCTATCCCGAGCAGTCGCTTGCGCTCACGCGCAGCGTTACCCGCATGCTCGCGGAGACCGAATCTGCAACGCACGCGTCTCGCACTCCGAAGGCGATCATCGCACCGCACGCGGGATACGTATATTCCGGGCAGGTCGCAGCCCATGCGTACGGGCCGCTGCGGACGGTTCGGGACCGCGTTCGGCGCGTCGTGCTGCTCGGACCCACCCACCGTGTGCCCGTGCGCGGTCTCGCGATCCCGACCGCCACTGCGTTTGCCACTCCTCTCGGCACGGTGGCGATCGATCACGGTGCGCTCGCCCTCGTCGCCGATCTGCCGCAGGTGGTGGTGAGCGACCGCGCGCACGCGGACGAGCATTCCCTCGAAGTCCATCTACCCTTTCTGCAGTCCGTCCTGGAAGACTTCAAGCTGATTCCCTTCGCCGTAGGGCACGCATCACCCGAAGAGGTGGCGGAGGTGCTGGAAAGGCTGTGGGGCGGAGACGAAACGCTCATCGTCGTCAGTTCGGATCTTTCCCATTACCTGCCTTACGACGCCGCACGAAGGGCGGACCGCGCAACCGTGGATGCGATTCTCCGCCTTGATGTGGGCATCGATCACGAACAGGCGTGCGGCGGGACTCCCGTCAACGGACTGCTGCTCGCTGCCCGACGCCATCAGTTGCGTCCACGCCTCCTCGATCTGCGTAACTCCGGCGATACCGCCGGTGACCGCAGTCGAGTCGTCGGGTATTGCAGCGTAGCTTTCGAAGAGCGTGGAATGGGTGACGTCTGACACCGGACCCATCCTTTTAGCGATCGCCCGGGCCGCCATCGCGCGTTCCTTGGGCCGTTGTGCAGAAGCCTCCGAGGAAGCGCCGTGGCTGGCGGAGCGCGGGGCGACGTTCGTGACGCTGAAGAAGAACAGCGATCTACGGGGCTGCGTGGGCAGCCTCTATGCGCAGCGTCCGTTGCTCGAAGACGTCAAGGAAAATGCCGTCGGCGCGGCGTTGCGGGATTGGCGATTCCCGCCCGTTACACTGGGCGAGTTCGATTTACTGCGCATTGAGGTATCGCTGCTGTCGCCGCTCACTCCGATGGAGTTCGGGAGCGAGGAACAGGCGATCGGGCAGCTGCGCCCGTTCGAGGATGGCATCGTCTTGGAGCATTCGGGCGCGCGGAGCACCTTTCTTCCTCAGGTGTGGGAGGCGCTGCCACATCCGCCTGACTTTCTTGGCGAACTGAAGCGCAAGGCCGGTTTGTCGGCCGGATTCTGGCCCGGGGATCTGCGGCTCTTCCGCTACTCTGTGTCGAAATGGAGCGAATAACGCCGCCGACGGTCCAATCGTCATGATCGAGTCCCATCCCGGACGCTGGTGGCACCCGCTCGGAGACGGTCGCATCCAATGCGATCTCTGTCCCCGCGATTGCCGCCTGCACGAAGGACAGCGAGGCGCCTGCTTCGTGCGCAGGATGGAGGGCGGTCAAATGGTGCTGACCACTTACGGCCGCTCTTCCGGTTTCTGCATCGACCCAATCGAGAAAAAACCGCTCAATCACTTCTTCCCCGGTAGCGCTGTGCTGTCCTTCGGCACGGCGGGCTGCAACCTCGCCTGCAAGTTTTGCCAGAACTGGGATATTTCGAAATCCCGGGACATGGATCGACTCGCCGATCTCGCGTCACCGGAAGCGATTGCGCAGGCGGCACTGAATAGCGGAAGCAGGAGCGTCGCGTTCACCTACAACGATCCGGTGATCTTCGCCGAGTACGCGATGGATGTGGCGGACGCATGCCGGGACAAGGGAATCAAGGCGGTGGCGGTAACCGCCGGTTACATGCACGCCCAGCCACGGCGCGAGTTCTACGCGAAGATGGACGCAGCCAATGTGGACCTGAAAGGATTCACTGACGCGTTCTACGTCAAGCTGACCGGCGCGCGCCTGCAGCCGGTGCTGGATACGCTTGTGTATCTCAGGCAGGAAACCAACGTCTGGTTGGAGATCACGACGCTGCTCATTCCGGGTCGCAACGACTCTACCGACGAGATACGCGCCGAGTGCCGCTGGATCCTGAACGCTCTCGGGCCGGATGTGCCGCTGCACTTCACGGCTTTTCATCCCGACTACAAGATGGACGACCTGCCGCCGACTCCACCGGCGACCCTCACCCGCGCACGGCACATCGCGCTGGAGGAAGGATTGCACTACGTCTATACCGGCAACGTGCACGATACCGACGGTGGAACCACGTGCTGCCCATCCTGCCAGCTGCCTCTCATCGCGCGCGACTGGCACCGGATCACCCGCTATCGACTCACCGCTGACGGAAAGTGCCCAGATTGCGCGACGAGTCTACCCGGCCACTTCGAGGCCTTCGGCGAACAGTTCGGCCACCGTCGCATCCCCCTCACAATCGGCCGCTAAAGCCCGGCTTCGGCGCTTGCGCTGCCCGCTGCGTCAGTGGTAGACTTTAGGCTGCCCGGCCGCTCCTGCGGTCCGACGAACGAGGATGCACCGCATTGTCGCAGCCAGCCCCTTCAGCCGCCCCCAGCACGATTCCCTGCAACCTCTGCGGGTCCACGGACGTGGACGTGGTTTCGTCCCTCGACCGGGATCGCAAGCCGCTGCGCACCGTCATTTGCCGGGAATGCGGCCTCGTGTGGAGCGATCCGCGACCCGTGGACGCGCGCCGGTTCTACGAGCACGAATACCGGGTGCAGTTCAAGGGTGCCTTCAACCCGAAGCCGAAGCACGTCTACCGGGGTGGGATCGTCGCGATCGACCGCCACGAGAAGATCAAGGGCTATCTCGAGGGCCGGAGCACCCTGCTCGACATCGGCTCCGGGGCGGGCGAGTTCCTCTACCTCATGACCCAGGCCGGTTTCAAAGGGATCGGCATCGAGCCCAACCTCGGCTACGGTGGCTACTCCCGGGATCAATATGGTGTCGAGGTGCTGCCCGGGTTCGCGCAGGATCATCAGTTTCCCGCCGCGAGCTTCGACACGATCACCATGTGGCATGTCCTCGAGCATACGGAGGACCCGTTCCGAAACATCGGGCTGGTCAAGCAATGGCTGAAACCTGACGGCCTGCTGGTCGTCGAAGTACCGAACGTGGAAGCAACCTGCCTCGCCCCGATTCACCGCTTCCACATCGACCATCTCTACAA
This sequence comes from uncultured beta proteobacterium, assembly GCA_963747225.1. Taxonomy (GTDB): domain Bacteria; phylum Pseudomonadota; class Gammaproteobacteria; order Burkholderiales; family JAEUMW01; genus JAEUMW01. Next base: position 154,910 of record CAVVES010000019.1, read on the forward strand.
CTTCAGCCGCGAGAACCTGGCGGCGATCGGCGAAAAGGCGGGATTGCATTGCGCGGAAGTCAGACTGTCCCACGACAATGGCAACCTCACTGCGTTTTACCTGGAGCGCGGGGACGCAGCGCGGCAGGACTGCCGCATCCCCGGCAACTACGAACGGATCGCCAGCCTGATTCGATCTCATACCCCCCTCATGCACTACACCCAGGTTTATCCCTATCAGCGTTTCGTCGGTCGCATGGGACGAATCGTCGGCGAAGCGAAGGCGGTGCGGGGATTTTCCAGCGGCAAGCACTGCCTGGATCAGCTCTTCTCGCGCGTCGTTTTCGCCCGCTGACCCTTCCAGCCCCTATTCGCATTTCAGCGCGCGGTCCTGAACGCGCGTCCGCTGGCACCTTTCCTGCACCAGCCGCTCGACGACCTTCCGCACCCTACCGGTACGGACCGGGAGCGCAGAGCCGGCGTCAGGCATTCGCCGCAAACGCCGGCGCAACGACAACGCACCCACAAAGCCAAGCGGAGTCAAGAATGGGAAGAGCCATGGACGATCTCGAACGCACCCTCCAGCGACTGGCGCTCATGGAACGGCGCGTTGCCCGGCTGGAGACCATCATCCGGGAGAAGGTGACGGCAGATCTGCCCCAGTCGGACGATACGGGCTCGGAAAACGGGAAATCCCGCCACCGCTTCCTCGATGAGGCGCCTGCAGGCCTTCAATTTCCCGAAATCCGGCTGCCCCAGCCCGACGCCGCGACACCCGGGAAACCGCGGGAACCAGAATGCAAGAGCGTGACCGTGCGGGCAGCGGTCGAGCAGTACGAACATCTGCTCGCCCCTCTGAGCACCCTGTGGGGGCATCCGGAGTTCGACCGCTACATTAACCGGCTGATCATGGACGATCGAGGCAGTCGCCGCGGTTTCGGTCCAACCGTGATGGAGGAACTCCTGTTCCTCGCGCAGCTCAACCACTTCGTCTGCCCCACCTGGCATCCATGCGATCCGTGGGAAGATTCGCAGTTCATCAACGACCGCATGTAGCCGGTCGTTCCTCCTAGCCCTCACCCAGACCCTTCCAATCACGTCTTCGATAGCGCGACAGCGCTATCACTTCGTCGCCAACGCCGCCGTCACTTCCGCATCCGCAACCTGCGGAAAGCGCTCGTAGAACTGGCCGACCGCGTAGAACCCTGCAGGCACCTCGAGGCAGACCAGGTCGTCGCAGCACGACCGCACGCGCTCAGCGGTTTCCGGCGGCGCAACAGGTACCGCGCAAACGAGCTTTTCCGGGTCTTTTGCCCGAATCGCGTGCAGCGCAGCAATCATCGTCGAGCCCGTGGCGAGACCGTCATCCACCACGATCACGGTGCGCCCCGCCGGATCGATGGGAGGCCGCACCGGTGTATATTGCGCGCGCCGCTCCCGCATGAGTGCGAGCTGTTCGGCTTTCTCTGCTTCGATGTAATGCGTATCGAGGCCCATGTGCTCCGCGTGGTCCGCAATGTAAGTCCGGCCTGCCTCGTCCACCGCACCGATCGCGAATTCCGGATTGCCGGGTGCCGGAAGCTTGCGCACCAGCACGACATCCACCTCGCCGTCGAGCTCGTCCGCGATCACCTTCGCCATCGGCACACCACCACGGGGAATCGCCAACACCAACGGGACGGTACCCCGATACCGCGCCAGCGCCTGAGCAAGGCGGTGCGCAGCATCAAGACGATCGATGAACATTGCGTCTTCCCTGAACCGAGAGCCGCTGGACTCCTTGCGTCGGGAGCCCTGCACCCGCAACGGTGCGCGGGACCTGAGGCATTTGCACTGGCTCTCTCAGCGCGTCCACACGACACGCTTCGACATGATTCCGGCTTGCACGGTGATCTCCAGACGACTGTCGCCGGTCATTGCCATCACGGCCGGGTAGCTCCGCCCCTGCCGCGGCGAATAGATCTGGCCTCCCTCCCAGCGATCGTTCGACGCTCTGGCGAACCCCGTGAGAATCTCCAGACCTATGATCGGCCGGCTGCGCAACGCAGGGGTCGCGTTCTTCACATCCTGCGCTGGAACGCCGCTTCGCTCCGACTCCCGGAGCCACACGACTCTTCCGACGTAGGTGGCGCCACTTCTCGAAATCTCCACTTTTGAATCGCCGCCTTCAGTCAGCCAAATACCGAGAATGGAGTCAGCGCCGATGTTCGATGTCGAGTCCGCCGCTTCGACGCTCTGTGCGTGAACCCACGCCAAGGCAGCGATCGCAAGCCAGACGCTCCTGATCACGAGATTTCCTGAACCTGCTGTGATCGCCGCCTCGACGAGTCCTAGTAACCGAAACTGTGCCTCGGTTTTTCTTTCCCTATAATAGCCGCCTTTTTGCAATGCTCCCGAACCTCTTCTCCTTCACCGCGCCCGCGCCGGGCGAGCGACTGCACGTCCGTGGTCTCCATGGCTCGAGCGACGCGCTGTATGTCGCGCAGGCTGCGTCAAACGTGCACCCGCTCGTGGTCGTGACGGCGAGCGCGCACCACGCGCAACGGCTGAAGGAAGAAATCCCCTTTTTCGCACCGCAGCTGCGGGTTGCGCTGCTTCCGGACTGGGAAACCCTGCCCTACGACCACTTTTCCCCGCACCAGGACCTCGTCTCCGAGCGCCTCGCGACCTTGCACCAGGTCGCGAGCGACGGCTGCGACGCGGTACTGATTCCGATCACCACCGCGCTGTGCCGTCTGCCGCCCCGATCATATCTCGCCGCTTACACGTTCTTCCTGCGGCAGCGAGAGAAGCTCTCGCTCGATAAGCTGCGCACTCAACTCACCCTCGCAAGCTACACCCACGTGACGCAGGTGCTGTCTCCCGGCGAGTACAGCGTGCGTGGCGGACTGATCGATCTCTTTCCGATGGGCAGCGTTCTGCCGTACCGGATAGACCTCCTCGACGACGAGATCGAGAGCATCCGCACCTTCGACGTGGACACCCAGCGCAGCATCTACAAGGTCAACGAGATCCGCCTCCTGCCAGCGCGCGAATTCCCTATGGACGAGGCCGGCCAGACGCGCTTTCGTCAAAGCTTCCGGGAGCGGTTCGAAGGCGATCCTTCGCGCTCCACTCTCTACAAGGATGTGAGCAAAGGACTCGCGCCCGCTGGGATCGAGTACTACCTGCCGCTCTTCTTCGAGGAGACGGCGATCTTCACGGATTATCTGCCTGCCCATGCGCTGCTCTGCCTGCACGGCGACATCGAGGACGCGGCGCTCCAGTTCTGGCGGGATACCGTTGCACGCTACGACGTGCTCAAGGGGGATCGCACGCGTCCGGTGCTGCCTCCGCAGGATCTGTATCTCAGAGTAGATGCGTTCTTCAGCGCCGTGAAGCCGTTCGCGCGCATTGAGCTCGCGAGCAGCGCCGCGGAGGTCGACGACCCACTCACCCATCCACTGCCAGAACGTCCAGGTGGACCGTCGCGCAGCCAATCCGCTGTCCAAGCTCGACGCCTTCCTGAAGACATCGGACGCACGCACCCTCGTGTTGGCCGAGAGCCTCGGTCGACGCGAGACGATGGTCGCGTACTTCGCGGAATATGGATTGCGCCCTGCGGTGTGCGAGAGCTTCGAGAGCTTTCTCGCGGCGTCCGATCCTGTGATGCTCGCAGCGGCGCCGGTGCTGAACGGGTTTCGTCTTCCCAGTGCGCGCATTGCCGTCGTGACGGAAGCGGAGCTCTACCCGAGCGTCGCACGCACCCGCACAGGACGCGAAGCGAGTCGCAGGACCACGACGGAAGCGATGTTGCGCGACCTGTCCGAGGTCAAGTTCGGGGACCCGGTGGTGCACGAGCAGCATGGCGTCGGGCGCTACCGCGGACTCGTCACACTCGATCTCGGCGAGGGAGAGACGGAATTTCTCCTGCTCGAATACGAAGGCGGCGACAAGCTTTACGTCCCGGTCGCCCAGCTCTTCCTCGTCAGCCGTTACACCGGCGGTCCGCCGGAAACCGCACCGCTGCACAAGCTCGGCAGCGACCAGTGGGACAAAGCAAAGCGCAAGGCAGCAGCCCAAGTGCGCGACACCGCTGCCGAGCTGCTCAACCTTTACGCGCAGCGCGCTGCACGACAGGGACACGCTTTCACCCTGAGCCCCCACGATTACGAGGCCTTCGCGGAAGGATTCCCATTCGAGGAGACCGCCGATCAGCAGGCCGCGATCGAGGCGGTGCTGGCCGATCTGCAGCAGGGCAAACCGATGGACCGGCTCGTCTGTGGCGATGTCGGTTTCGGCAAGACTGAGGTCGCGCTGCGCGCCGCTTTTGTCGCCGTGAGCGAAGGCCGGCAGGTGGCGGTGCTGGTGCCGACGACCTTGCTCGCGGAGCAGCACTTCAACAACTTCTCCGATCGCTTCGCGGAATGGCCCGTAAGGCTCGCCGAATTGTCGCGCTTTCGCTCAACGAAGGAAACCAGCGAGGCGCTCAAAGCACTGGCGGAAGGCCAGCTCGACATCGTCATCGGCACCCACAAGCTCTTGCAGAAGGACGTCAAGTTCAAGAACCTCGGCCTCGTCATCATTGATGAGGAACATCGCTTCGGCGTGCGACAGAAAGAACGTCTGAAAGCGCTCCGGGCAGAGGTCGACGTGCTGACTCTCACGGCGACGCCGATCCCGCGCACGCTGGCGATGTCCCTCGAAGGGCTCCGGGATTTCTCCGTGATCAGCACCGCGCCGCAGCGGCGTCTCGCCATCAGGACCTTCGTCGCCCCCTACGCCCCCAGCATCGTGCGCGAAGCGGTGCTGCGCGAGCTGAAGCGCGGCGGTCAGGTTTACTTCGTTCACAACGCGATCGAGACGATCTACGGGATGGAGAGCAAGCTGAAGGCGTTGCTCCCCGAGGCGACGATCCGCATTGCCCATGGGCAGATGCGGGAGCGTGAGCTCGAGCACGCGATGCGCGACTTTCACCAGCAGCGCTTCAACCTGCTCCTGTGCACGACGATCATCGAAACCGGCATCGACGTGCCGAACGCGAACACGATCGTGATCAACCGCGCCGACATGTTCGGACTCGCTCAGCTTCACCAGCTGCGTGGCCGCGTCGGGCGCTCGCACCATCAGGCTTACGCGTTCCTGTTCACGCCGGACGAGGGCAGCATCACGGCGCAGGCGAGAAAGCGCCTGGACGCGATCCAGATGATGGAAGAGCTGGGCGCAGGCTTTTTCCTCGCGATGCACGACCTGGAGATTCGCGGTGCGGGCGAAGTGCTCGGCGAGTCCCAGAGCGGGGACATGCAGGAAGTCGGCTTCACGCTCTACGCGGACATGCTCGCAAGCGCGGTGCGTTCGCTCAAGGAGGGGCGTGAGCCGGATCTGTCGGCACCGCTCTCCGTCGTCGCAGAGGTCAACCTGCACGCCCCGGCGCTCCTGCCCGTCGACTATTGTCCCGATGTGCACGAGCGCCTTGTGCTGTACAAGCGCCTCGCCAACTGTGACTCGCTCGACGAGCTCAACCTGCTGCAGGAAGAGCTGGTGGACCGCTTCGGACTGCTGCCGGCGCAGGGCCGTAGTCTGCTCGAATCCCATCGGCTGCGCATCCTCGGCAAGCCGCTGGGCGTCACGCGCATCGACGCAACCGCCGATGCGATCACGATCCAGTTCATGAAGAACCCGCCGATCGATCCGGCGCGGGTCATCCAGCTCATTCAGAGCGGAAGAGGGTTCCGCATGTCGGGGCCCGACAAGCTGCGCCTGGAGGCGCAACTCGCGACTGAAGCGGCTCGTGTGCAGCGCGTGCGCGATATTTTCGAAGAGATTGGAGCAGGCGGTCGCCAACTTCGATGAGGGTCCCTAAAGCGATGCAACCGCAATACACGAGGCAAAACAGCGCTTCAGGCGAGCGCCGGGTCTGCGTTCGCGAGCGTTCTCATTGTGTCAGTGATCGTATTGTCACCACCAGAGGCTTCAGCCGACGAAGTGCCGCAGGAATCCGTGTTCTGGCAACACTGTGTAATCTGTCACGAAAATCCAGCGACGCGCGCACCCAGCCGCGCGCCGCTTCAGTCGATGTCTCCGGAGTTCATCGTCGCAGCTCTTACGAGCGGCATCATGCAGGCCCAGGGTTCCGCCCTGTCTGCCTCGGAGCGTGTTTCGCTCGCGGAGTACCTGACCGGCCAGAAGATCGGCGCCATGGCTTCCTCGGCCGGACGCTGCACAGGTGCGCCGCGTCGGTTTTCGCTCGACGGACCGTTGTTCAACGGTTGGGGCGGGACTCCCCGCAATTGGCGATATCAGCCCAGGCCAGGTATCAGCGCCACGCAACTCGATCGACTTGCCGTGAAGTGGGCGTTCGGTTTTCCGGGAGCGGTCGCATCGTTCGGGCAGCCCACGATTGCAGGCGGTCGCGTCTTCGCCGGCAGCCAGAACGGACATGTCTATTCGCTGGACGCGAGGACCGGCTGCTCCCACTGGGACTACGCCGCGGGCGCTGGCGTGCGTACCGCGATCACCGTCGCTCGCATCGACAGTCGCCACGTCGCACTTTTTGGAGACCGTCGTGGAAGTGCGTATTCGGTCGACGTGGCAACCGGCAAGACAATCTGGAAAGTGACAGTCGACGACGCTCCTCGCGTGCAGATCACCGGCTCGCCGACCCTTTTCGAAGGCAAGCTCTACGTGCCGATCTCGGTCGGCGACGACAGCTCAGCGATCGATCCGAAGTACGAGTGTTGCAAAGGCAGGGGCGCCGTTGCCGCGCTCGATGCGGCGACCGGCAAGGAGATCTGGAAGACGTACACCCTTCCCGAAGCGACTCCGCAGGGAAAAAATAGCGTCGGCACGCAGCTCTGGGGACCGTCGGGCGTTTCGGTCTGGGCGGCGCGGAAACACGGTCTGCGCACGTCGATGACATCGGTAGGGACACCTACCGAAGGTGCCGGACCGCGCTGGGGCTGCAGCGGATGAGCATATACCCGCGCCCGCGCGGCACGCCTCCGGACTTTCGGCCTTATCGTCCGCCTGCCTTGATCTGCGCACGGTACTTCAGCAGCTCATCCGTGATCGCCTTCGCGGTGTGCTCGATATCCTTGTCGGGTGCGCGCTTCTCCATCGCGAACTTCGCCGCGACGACGTAGGGATTTCTGGTGGCGAGCCCGCCCGGGAGCTGATCGGGGCTCGAGATCGTGCCGAAGATGATGAACGGCGCATCCGGCTGGTTTGCGAGATCGCTCACGCCGACCTGCACGTTCATGCTGCTGCTGCCCGCGCCGAATCCGACGGTCGCGCGCCGCAGCGTGTTGCCTTCACCCGCTTCGGTGAAGGCGCCGCTCACGAGCCAGCCCGAGGCTGGCAGCGGCGCACCAGGCGCGAGCCGCGTGGCCGGCACTCCGGTTTCTTGCAGGTTCCGCACGATGTCCGAGGACATCGTGTCCACGATATGTTGGGCGCGGGCCGCTGGATCGGACTCGAACGGGTGGGGCAGCAGCCGGCCCCTGCGCAGGACACCCCCTCCTTCCTCCCTGGGCGTTGCGTCGAGCTTGAAATCCTGCACGTAGACGCGCGCGGGAGCCGTGGTTGGCGCGGAAGCGTACGACTGTTCGCTCGATATCGCTGCGCCCCCCGTGACCGCTTCCCTCGGAGAGTTTCGCTGGGCGCAACCGGCGAGGAAAGCCAAGAGCACGAGCAGGATCGAATGCGCGAGTATCCTCACAAGGTTTCTCCTGAGAGACGCTCGATCCCAAAGACGCAGATCGCTTCAGCGCTGACGCTCCGCGCCAACCGTGGAGACATCCAGGGTGACGCGAACCACGCCCTCATCCTTGCGCTCCTGCATGGGCAATCCGCTCCGCGCGAAGACTGCGAGCATCGCACGGTTCTGCGGTAACACTTCCGCCTCGAAGCGGTCGACGCCCCGCTCGCGGGCGATTCCGGCGAGCTGACGCAGCACTCGGCCCGCCAGGCCGAATCCATGGTAGTCCTCCTCGATGGTGAAGGCGACTTCGGCAGACTGTCCCCCATCCGGACGGCGATAGGAAGCATAGCTTCCGCCGCCGATCACGATCTCGTCCGCGCCAATACCCTTCGTCACGACGAGCGCCACCCGCTTGTCGAAATCGGCTTCGGTAACGCGTTTGAGATCCCCCTCCGTGAGCTCGTCTTTGTATTCGAAGAATCGTGTATAGACGGATTCCGGGTCGAGCTTGTGAAAGGCTGCCAGCAACCGCTCGCGGTCGTCCGGCCGCACCGCGCGGATGAGGATCACGGTGCCGTCCCGAAGGGTATCGCTGACGGCGTAGTTGCGAAGATCGATCACTATTTGCACTCCCCACGAGCTGTGTCGGGAGCTGAGAATATGCCGCGCGCCAGTCGAGGGCAAGCGCGGGACTGCAGCGACGACAAAGGGTTCGGCAATGGCCCGGCGGGAAAGAAATCGTCAGTTGCGTCGCGCGGTTTGATAGTCTGCTCGCCGTGTGGCAACGTCCCTCTCTGCAACGCGCTTTGACTATCCCACCTATGGAGAGGCGGCGTCCTGAAGCACCCACCCGCGGAAAGATCTCTACGATGCCCGTACATTGGATGGAAGTAAAACTCGCGCCGCCCCAGCGTAGACAGGAACGCGCCACCGCCGTGGGGCACGAGCCGGTCATTGTCGTCCATGGGACTTTCGCCAATCCCGTGCCACGAGCCTCCGCCGATCCGTATTGGTGGGAGCCGGGCGGCAGCTTCTGCCGCAACCTCGACGCTGCTCTGGAGCGTCTCGGATCGCCGGCCCGCTGCTGGGCAGGATTGGCGAACAGCGGTTTTAACTGGACCGACGACAACCTCGAAGTCGCGCGCCGCGCCGCCGCCCGCGAGCTAGCGCAGTACCTGAAAAAGATCGAGCAGGACCCCGCCATCCAGCGCTATCACCTCGTCGCTCACAGTCACGGCGGCAACGTCGTGCATATTGCGCTGCGCTCGTCCCCGAACTGGCCCAAGCTGGGCGGCCTCGTCTACCTTGGCACCCCCTTTCTGCATTTCAGGGCGGAGCCGGATCGCGCCGGAACAGCGGCGCGCATCAACTGGTTCTATGTCGGGACGGCGCTCCTCGTCGGTGGCGGCGCGTGGCTGGCCGGCAGCTGGTTCTGGGGAATCGTCGCCGTCGCCCTGCTCAAGCCTATTGCCGACTACTACAAGGCGCGTCAGCAGTCTGGCAGTTTCAACCGCGCCGGAGTGTTGCTGCGCTTTGCGAACGACGAGGCGGTCGAGCTGTTGCGAATTGCGAGTCCGCTGGTCGCCGATTCCGCCTACCGACGCCGAATCGCGAAATCGCTGGCGCCACAGGGATCTCCTCATCGTTACAACGCTGCGGACTACATTCCCTGGATCAGCGAACAGGCGCTCGACGGCTGGCGAAGGCTGGAAGCGTGGAAGAGTGGCAGCATCTTCGAAGGGCTCGCGTCGCTGCTCACGCTTTTTCCCGCGCTGCTCTTCGGCGCGCTCACGCTGATCGCCAGGCCGATTTTCTTCGTGCTCGACAAGCTGCGCAGCGTTGGACTTCGCTTTGCCATGAATCGGGGGATGCGAGCGGCAGGCTCCCTCGTGTATGGCATCAACGTTCGCGGCTTGCGCTTCCTGCCGAAGGAGACCAGCGAAGCACCCTTTCCCGTGTTCGACTACCCCATCCCGCCCGCGGCCCAGCAGCAGGTTGCCGAGCGCCTGCAGTTCCGCGATCCCGCCATCTTCGAGGTCCGCGCTGCGCTCGCCGACGCCACGCTCGATTCACTGGTCGTGCGGCTGCGAGATCTTTACCAAGGCGGATCTCATGCACGGTCAATACTACGACCATCCCGGAATGGTGGATGCCTGCGCGCGTGCCGTGCTGGTATCGCGCGAGGTGTGGTTACTGCTGAGTCAGCGGAAGCTGCGACAGGTCTTGCTGCCCATGTACTCGATACCCGCCAACCCGATCCAGGAGCGACTCTTCCATATTAGCAGCGAGCCGGTTCAGACGCCTTCGTTGTTCGCGATGGATGCGGAGGCTTGGCAGAACGCTGCGCCTTCCTCGGCCATGCCTCCCGTGGTCGAGACAGAAGCACCGAACTCGGCGTGACGGGTGCCGGGAGCTGTAAATCTCTGGGACGGATCTCGCACGATCTCCCGCCGCATGTCGACGTGGACGCCCTCTACCCTACTTTCCCGTGCACCGCGGGTTTGGCGAAGTCGGCGCGATGAGATCCTGCATCACCGGCTCACGAAAGGTCGGCTTGTTTGGCGCTGCCAGCTCGGAAGCGGCCTTCGCTGCCTGCCTGATCACCGGTGCCGCTCGCAGTTGCCGGCGCCGCTCCTCGGGCGACACCTTGTCGCTTGCGCCGACTGGCGCGCAGAGGACAGCGAGATCGGATGCCGTGAAGATCGTCGCGTATTCGTTGATGGTGTCTTCCAACACGGCCTTTTGATCAGGGCGGGTGGGAAGCGCCCAGAAATACTTGAGCCCCACCCACGCGCGCATCTCCGCGAGCAGGTCGCGGAGGTCGGGGCTGTCCCGATTCTTCGCAATCTGCACCTTCAGCGATTCCATGACCACTTTGGGACGCCCCATCTCCGCGCCGGGAATGTTGTCGAGCGGCGCCGTCCGGTACCACCATACCAGGTCCGCTGAGACCGCCTTCAGCGCCCGGTCGCGCGCGTCGGTAAGCTGCGTTGCGTCAACAGCCTCGAAGGTGGCGGCGGCGAGGTTGTACTGTTTCTGATTGAGGTAGATCACGGCTTGCCGGATGCGCAGGCTCGCAATCGTCGGTGGCGTCAACTCGGGATGCGCCGCGATGAAATCATCGATGCGTTTGGCGGAATCCGCATCCGCGGTTCCGGCTTTCACGTCGGGCGCGGCGGGCGGCGGAAGTTGTGGCAGCGGCGACGCGGCTCCGCCAGGCGGCGGTTGCGGTTGAGCCGTGATCGTCTTCACCTGCTCCGTGGTGCAAGCGGCAATGGCGACGACGAGCGAAGCGGTCAGGAGCGCCCGCCACAGCCGACCGCTCCTGGCCGATGTGTTTGGTTTCTTCATGCCCGACCCTCCCTTGCAATGACCGCTGCACTCGCCGCCTGGGTAAGAAATCCGAAAACCTCTTGGAACTTCGGATCCGCTACGTCGACTGTGGTCACGTCACCACGCGCGACCGCGCCGACCAGCCCCGCGAGTTCGAACGGCAGGTAAGTCACGTCGATGCCGCGCCCAAGCTCCTGATTCGAGCGTACGAGTCCGGCGGAAACGGTGTCCGCCACCTTTGCCACGAGCGCTTTCTCTGTCGTCGTTTCGACCAGATCGCGGCCGCGCAACGCCACCACCCGCAGCGTTTCCGCAAGCGTGTCCACCAGCACCGTTCCCCCCAGAAGCTTGAGCTGGCTATTTCTGGAGCCCTGAAGCACACCGTTCATCACCGCAGTCGCGACCCGGCCCTCGAGCTTCGCGAAGAGGTCCGGATTGCGCTGCACCGCTTCGGCTGCGGCGTCGATAAGATCCGTCGCCTGCGCTCTGGTCAATGTTCCAGAGGCTACCAACCTCGCCACCTCGCCCGCGAAGGTGGACAGGACCGCGGCATAAGGCGTGTCGAGGAGCTGCGGCTGCTCGCCGATGCGCGTGAGCACGGCAGCGATGGCGCCTGTCGCGAGCGTTCTGGTGTCAACCGCGCCAGCAGCGCTCACCGACTGCAGCACGGCACCGATCATTTCCACGCGCTGCGCCGGCTGCTCCGACAGAAGCTCCGGATGGCGGCCGAGGACGCCTGCGGCGGTGCGAAATGCATCGCGCAATCCCTCGCGCGTGAGCGACTGCTGCAGTCCGGTGTCGCTTGCCGTCCTGGCGAGTGAACCGATCAGGTCCTTCACCCACGCTTCGCGCACGCTCGGGTCGAGCAGTTCAGGCCTGGTCGCGACGGTGGCGATCACCGCGTTCGCAATGCCATAGAGCGTTTCGCCGCTGAAAAGGCTCGCGTCCGGCGTGCGCGCGAGCTGATCGAGCAGCGCGAGCGTCGCTTCGCGCACGACCGGCTTATCGCCCTGCAGCAGCTTCGGTCCATAGCGCTCGGTCGAGGTCAGTCCGGCGCGCAGCAGGTCGCCCCAGTTGTCCTGGAAGAAGTCGTTGAAGCTTTCGCTCCCTTCTGCTGCCAGCGGTGCGGCAGCGCGCAGCACATCGGCGGCGATCTGCTGGTACGGCGACGCGTTGGCCGCCCCGAGGCGTTCGCCTGCGACGAGCAGACCATTGGCGAGCAGAACGCGGTAGCCTTTGCCACGCACGAGTCCAGTGACGAAATTCTCCCCTCCGTCCGCTTGATCGCGTGCCATCGCGAGCGCCGCGAGAATACCGTCCAGCCAAGGCTTGGCACTCGCGAGGGTGTCGCGATTCGCGAGCAGTCCATCTACTGTCGCGCCGAGCGTATGGCGCAGCAAAGGGCTCCACGCCGTGTAATCCTCGAGCTGCGGTTTGGCGAATTGCTCCAGCACCGATTGCACGATCTTGCGTGCGCCTTCGTCGTGCACGATGAGTCCGGTGTTTTCTGCCGCGAACTCCGCGAGCACGTCCGCGACCAGCAGCGCGATGCGCGCCGGATAGCCGAGCTCCCGCGAGTCTGCGCCCGCCGCGCAGCAAAAACACGCTACCCGCGTGTCCTCGTCCATGAGGTCGAGCGTGGGGAATCGCGCGCGCAAGGTTTTCAGGAATTCTCCCTCGGGATCGATATCCTGCGCGGTGGGCGTGCCGGGAAACACACACTCGAAGGCGGCGTCGATCGCGTTCACGTCTTCCGCCTTCGCGACCAGATCCGCGATCGCCTTGCGGTCCGGACGCAGCGGATCGGGGTTCTGGCCTACGGTCGCGTCGAGATAGCTCTGGAGCTTCTCGACCTTCGTTGCCCGGCTGAACTCGGGGAACCTCACCGTCGGCATGGGGATCGCGAGCGCGGCGGTGGTCGCTTCCTTTTCGGCGAACAGCACGTCAGCCCGCTCACCCAGCTTGACGAGACCGGCCGCGACGGCAATGGTAAGACTCGCTGCATCGGGACTCAGCATGACGGTTACCTCCGCTCTTCCGTATTCATAGCCGCAACATAGACGTTACGCAGCCGATTGCAAGACTGCCTGATGGACTATAGCCCCGTCCTGCTAACCGCGTCACGCTGGTCGACTGACTACCCGGCGATCCCTCACAGACTCGTCGCGGACAGGAACTCCAGGATCGGCACCGCGCTCAGGCTGCCGAGGGGAATCAACACTGCCTTCAGCCAGGGCTGCTGGCTGAACGGGCAGAAAGCGCCCTGCTTCGTTTCGCGCACGCGGTCGATCAGAATGCGGATTTCTGCCGCGATCCGCTCCTCTCCGAGCTGCTCGGCACGCAGGAGCTTCGAGGTCAGGGTGTCGAGGGCCGTGCTCCGCGCCTCCTCCGCCGCGATACGCAGGGTGACCGCGGTGCAAAGAGCGATGAGGATGCTGAGGCCGAAGGTCACGACCAACGCGGGTGGCGTGCTCCAGTTGTCGAACGTGGAGCTGCGGGCGAGTACCAGGAGCGTCGAGATAACGAACGGGTAGTAAATGAGCCGCGTGACCACCTCGGTGCGCTTTCCGATGAGATCGATCTCGACCCAGCTTTCGAGGTACGTCATGAGGTCGGGATGGGTGGAAGTGGAGTCGGCGAGGCCCGGACGCTGACCGAACTTCTCGAGGGCCTCCGACGGCCATTTCGACGGCCGTGTCAGGCGGCGAACGAACGCGCAGGTGCGGCGCGTTTCCTCGATTACGAAGAAGAGCAGCACCAGGAAACTCGCCACGCACAGGAACACCATCGCGTGATCGAGAACGAGGATGAACGTGCCGCGATAGGGTTGCGCCGGCACGCCGAGGACGATGAAAAGAAGCCCCGTGAAACCGAGGTAGAGAACGATCGGGATCACGAGCAGCCAGAGGCGTTCACCGAAGCCCGCCGGAATGATGTAGTCGTGCCAGATCTCGTCGGCGCCGCTCTTTTCGAGCTTGTCGTAGGCGCTCGCCTTCTCCCACGGCCGGAAGCGCTGTCGGAAGACGTCGCCCAGCGAGCGGGCGCGATGTGCCGCGCGCGCAAGACGGGATTCACGCGCGACCGCTCGGGCGTCTGCGTGACCGCTATCGAGCATGAATTCGTGACCGAGCTCCTCATTGCTCTCCATGAGGTCGAGCCAACCCTTGTAGAGCAGCACCCATGTGAGTACGAGCGTGATGAGTCGCAGGATCTGCGTCGGCCACATGCTGACGCCGTTCGCGACCGCCCACGGCTCTCCCGCCGCATCCTGAACTGCCCGCAGACTAAAGCCCACGAGGAGCACGAGGCCTGCGAGCGCGAGGATCGAAACGACCGGCCGCGTGCGGACCGTGCCGCCAAGGACGGCAAGGGTGTGCTGCAGTTGCCGAAATCCGAATGCGAAGAGCACCATGAGCACCACACCCGCGAACACAACGGCGCTCACCGCGCGCACCCTGAACTGCGGAACCGGGCGATCCGGATGGATCGTCCCGCACGAAGCAGCCTTGCAGTTCTCGGTGCTCGCGGCCGGGCTCAAATCCACGATCGCGTTGCGCCCGATCTCGTATATGCGCGGGGCCTTGAAGCTGCGGGAGAGTTCCTCGGAGTCCGCGGGCTTCGCCCCCACGGCGAGCAGCGTGGAGAGGAACGTGCCGGTCTGATAGGTATCGCGAAACGGCATGATGCTGCCTTGCCAGTCGTCGTTCAGCTCGAGGCCGAACGCGGAGGCGACCACGAGATTCTTGGTGCCGCGCTTTACTTCAGTAGGATGCAGATAGAGTGCGTCGAGGTCTGTGGTGAAGAAGATCGCTTCCGGCAGACCGGGATGCAGCGCCTGCATCACGAGCAGCTTGTCGTAAGGATCGGTTCCCAGCACGCCGACTGCGCCGATCTTGTTCCCGTCGGCGCGCAGGTCGGCGTCGAGCGCAGCGATCTTCTCCGAAAGCCGTCGCAGGTAGTCGAGCTGACCCGATCCGACCGGACGCTCGACCTCGGTTCCCTTGTCGCGCTGCTTGTCGGACTTGTCCGTGCTGACGGGTGCTGCTTCGCGGACCTCGCCCGCCCGCGGCAGCTGACCATCCAGACCGATCATGTAAGTGAAATAGTGGATCGGACAATCCGACGCCTGCGCGCTGCCACCGACCAGACGTTGCGACGGGCACAACGCGTCGCGCTTCTTCGGATCCTTCACGTCGGCGAGCAGCGCATCGCGCATGATGCCGGGAAACTCGCGCCCATAGTGCGTATCCCATTCGGAAACGAGCACCACGCGCGGGGATTTGCGAACAGCCTCCAGGATGCTGTCGTCGGACGCGTGGCCGGCACCGAATCCGAGGATGTGACTCACCGTCTGCCACGCGCCGCGCAGCTCGAGCTCGTCCGACAGCGCGGCAGCCAGCTTCTCGTCCGTCGCCGTCACGCGACGCATGGTCACGCCGCGGCAGCGGAATTCGGCTTCGACGAACTGCCCCTCTTTCTGCAACGCGATTACCTTGTCGATCTCGGCTGGGAGGCAGGCTGACGGATCGCTCACGCCCTCGACCAGACTCGTATCGGACGCCGTCGGCGACGAGGCGTAGAACTCGGCCTGGCTCGTCCTGAAGCTGTCGGCAAGTCCCTTTGCATTGCCGGAGCTTCGCGGCCGCACGAGGTAGTCTTCCCTGAGCTCGCGCACCATCTGCTTAAGGATGCCGGAGGATCCCGGACCGAGGACCTTGATGGTGAGACCCTCGCGCCTGGTCACCGTCTTCTCGTCGTACGCAATGCGCGTGAACAGCTTGTGCAGCTGCGCGAGCGGGTCGTCCGACCACAGCACGTCTTCGTTGAACCAGGCGACTACCAGATTCTCGGTGTCGCCGGCGGCGGTACGCCGGTAGAACACCTCGTACGGGAGAATCGACGGCATCGGCAGCTTCAGATCGCCCGCTTCGTCTTCGAAGTCGATGAAGCCGATGTGCTCGGGATCGAATGGCTCGAATCCGGCGAGGTGCAGGCCGGAGAGGATCGCGTAGCGCTGCTTGCGGCGAAACTCCCCTGCCATGCCGTAGGGCGCGCCGGTCACCGTCACGACCATCAGCGTCGCGTTGCCCTTCGCAAGCCATCCGCGAAGCGATTGCTCTTCCTTCAGATTCTCCGCGCGCCGCCGATACACTTCCGACGCAGCGTCCTCCGGTCCCTTCTTGCACTCTTCCCTCGCCGGTGTGCTGAGGCACTGGACGGCCCGCACGAGGCTCTGGCGCTGCCTGCGCTCCTCGTCCGCACGCTGTTCGGTATCCTCGCGTTTGCGGTAACGCTGGACGGCGTCGAACGGGTCCTCCCACATGCGCGCGTCGACATCCTGAAAGGTGCCGGGGTGGGGATAGACCGTTTCAGCGGTCGGCGGCCGTGAACCCTCGAGGGGTACCTGCGCCACCCACACCGCGCCGACCATGAGCATGACCACCGCGAGGATGCTGGTGAGATTGCCGCCCGCCGGGCCCGACGAATCCTTTTCGGCCATTGCTTCCTCTCATGATCACCAGCCGCCGATCATGCCTCCGACGGGATGGCGATCGCAATGGCCTTATAGCCTAATACCTTTTGCCGCGCCATGTCGGCACGAACGCAGGTGACCGACACGCAGCGTCTGTTGAGGGTGTCCAGCGCAGTGCCTGCAACACCGCCAGCGCATCACCCTTCGCTGCAACCCTCAAGCAGCGGTACTCCGGCGAAGCGGTCCTGCGTCCACCGGCGAGGTCAGGTACTAGAGGCGAGTCCGGCTCGCAAGGCACGCGATCGGGCGGCGCGTAGAAAGCATCCGGCGTGGCCGGCCGCGACGCCCACCACGCCGCGGCGATGGCGAGAAACCCCATGGTAAGCAGCCACAGAAGGAAACGGGTCGGGCGATTCGAGCGCACATTCGTCTATCTCAATCGTCAAAATGTGCAACAGATTTCGCGGGACTTGCTGTTACCTACGCTGCCGCTTACCCAACGTATGTGACTGCACCAGGTTTGGCCACGGGAATGGCAGTCAGCAGGTCCCGGACAAGATGTCGAAGGTCGGAAAGTCGATTGGACTTGGTTCGCAGAACGATGACTGCGATGGAGAAGGCCGGAAGGTTCTGCTGAAACGACAGATTTCGATCAACGGTCACGAAAACGTCGAACGCTCCGTCGGCGGACGCCAGAAGTTCTCCATTCCGAATGGTCGCCCAGCCCATCTGGCGCGCAGTCTTGACATCGTGCCCAGCGATATCGCGCGCAAGACGCAGTCGACACACTCGTCAAGGAGTACCTTCACGAAGCAGCGGCGACCAGGCGGTCTTTCGCTTGCTCGAGAAACTCGATGACCTGCTCTCGACTCACCGAGGGAAAGCCCGCCAGAAATTCATCGATGGAATCGCCAGCTTCCAGATAGTCGAGAAGAGTTTGAACAGGGACCCGCGTGCCGGCGAACACCGCGGTTCCGCCCATCACATCAGGGCTGCAGGAGATAACGAACTTAGTCATGAAGTGCAGAGTACTCTCAACTCGACGACCCCTGCAACGTAGCGCTTAGCGAGTCTGCAGAAGAGCCTCGTTTGGCGACACAACGCCACTCTTGGCGTAGCGAGCGCGGATGGCAATTGCGTTCACCCACTTTTCAGCCGGAGTGCAATGTGGCATGGGAAGCGCGCATGGTTTGCGTCCACGTGGGCATCGTCTGCGTGGGTAAGTATGTCGGCTTCGAGAAGATCGACGACGGCATCTGGAATGTCTACTTCGGACCGCTCAAGCTCGGCCGCTTCAACGAACGGCACATGCGCATCGAAGATGAGCTCGGACGACTTCGGCGTCACAGTGTGGAACCCATGTCGCGGACTTTTCTGTTACCTATGGTCCCGATCGTTCACTCCCGCCACGCTGCGTGTAGGAGAAATTCAACCTTGACAGCATCGAAGGGAAACTCGATCTTTCCGTCGGTTGCGCGGGTTAGCAGTTTGTTGAATTTATTCCCTGATCCTGTTTACGGAACCGGGGGGAGTGCGTTGAGTAATGCGTCGTATAGATCGAAGGGGATGAGCGCGATGCGTGGAGCCGACGTAACCCAGGAAGGCTTGTTCGTTGTGAAGCAGACCTCGGATTACGTGCCGGCGGAGCATCCGCTGATCGCGATTCGAGAGATTCTCAATCCAGCGCTGCGCGACATGGACCGGCTGTTTGAGTCGATGTACGAAGAGCGTGGTCGGTACTCGGTGCCCCCGGAATGGCTGCTGCGTGGATTGGTGCTGCAAGCCTTGTATGGAATTCGGAGCGAACGGCTGTTGTGCGAGCAATTGGGTTACAACATGCTGTTCCGCTGGTTCGTCGGACTGGGCATGGAAGACTTGGCGTGGGATCACAGCACCTATACGCAAAATCGCGACCGGCTGATCGATCACGATGCGATCAAGACGTTGTTCGGGCGCGTGATGCAACAAGCGGAAGAAGCCAAGCTGCTCTCGTCCGAGCATTTCAGCGTGGACGGCACGCTGATACGCGCCTGGGCCTCGCTCAAGAGCTTCGTGCCGAAGGATGGGCCCCCGCCGAACAAGACTGGCAGCAAGAACAATCCGGAAGTGGAGTTCAAGGGCCAGAAACGCAGCAACGATACGCACGCCAGTACCACCGACGCGGATTCCCGGCTGTTCACCAAGTCGAAGAAAGCCCAGGCTCTGCCATCCTTCATGGGCCATGTGCTGATGGACAACCGCAGCAAGTTGGCCGTTGACACGCGACTGACGCTGGCCACGGGCACGGCCGAACGCGAGGCAGCCCTCGACATGTTGGCCAGTCTTCCCGGCGAGCAGCGCAAGACGGTGGGGGCGGACAAGAACTACGATACCGAGGACTTTGTCAGCGCCTGCCGTGAGCTCAACGTCACGCCTCATGTGGCACAAAATGCCTACGAGTACGACACCAAGACCGGCAAACGGGCGAAGCGCGAAAGCCGGATCGACGGCCGCACGACCCGGCACGACGGCTATCGGGTCAGTCAGGTGACGCGCAAGCTGATCGAGACGTTGTTCGGTGATGGCAAGCAGCATGGCGCAACGATCCGTCAGGTCAAGCTGCGTGGCCAGCCGAAAGTCAGCGACGTGTTCACACTGTCCATGCTGGCGGTCAATTTGCGCCGGTTGCCGAAACTGTTCATAGCACAGGCGATCATGGGCGCGACCGGATAAACGGGAAAGGTGCGTCCGCATTTGCGGTTCGCGTGCAAATAGCGGCGCAAAACACCAACGCGGAAGCGCAAACCGCGAGAAACCTCGCACGGCTTCCTCTCCCATCTTGAAAATCTCGTTGCGATCCAATGCCCGCACCCAAATCATCGATAATTTCAACGAACTGTTAGTACACCTGCCTCCAACAGTGCGGTAATGTCGCCGTGAACCGCCTTCACATCCCGTCCGACTCGACGCGAAGCCTCCCGAATGGATACGGGTCCGGCACCGCAAAGAACCTTGAGAAGTTCCCAGCGCTTCGCGGTCAGTACTTCCCAAAGCAACTCAGCGGTCGCAAAACTGATGCGCGCCTCGCGCTCCGCACGCCCTGTCTTCATGGCTCGGGCAGCATCGGCCAAAGTCTCCCTCAAGGAGCGTACTTCAAGAACGACGGTGTTCATGGTTCCACCTCGCGACGTCGGCTTCAAAGTCATTAGGCGGCACCTCCTCGTCACTTGGGAGTCGTAAACCGAGTAGCCCGGTTTCGGTATGCGTCCTTCTCAAAGGCTTTCAGCAACTCGTCGCGAATGCCCTCAACGGCCTTCTGGGACTTGAACTCGCGTTTGTAGTCGTACACCTCTCCACCCTGAGCCTTCACAAAATAGTTCAACTCTGTCACCAACCAATCAATCAGTGCGGCCGATTGAGCCAGCATTCTCGCCTCAAGGGGGTTCTGCTTTCCGTCCTTCGCGAGGAAAGGCAGGGGTTGCTCCAGGAGCTTCTTTCCGTCGTCCGACAACCGAAGCAGCTCGCCAAGAAAGTATAGGCCAAGGAACGAAGTAAGCCCGTAACGTGCCAAGCGTTGGTTCTCCATTGCACTTAACCGCGACGGTATTTGCTCATAGAGCAGCTGAGCCAGGCGGATGTGGGCTGCCGAGGTGTGATAACTGAAGATGCGGCTCTCCAGGTCACCAAAAATCCGGTACTTCTGGTGCGCACTCCAAGGCTCCTTGACATAGAGGGCAAGCAGCAGTCGACCCGCCAGCTCGTTAGCGAGCTCGTCTACACCCAATATCTCGCCACGCTTGATCCCATAGGCTGTGTTACGACCGAACAGCTTGTCAAACTCCGCCTTTAAGCGGACCTGAGTGGTATCGTTGGACGCGAGATCGCGAAGCGCGATGGCGTTTTGGTTATTTGTACGATATGCAATGACTTCAGGAAGTCGCCGATCGTCGCCCACGCGGACAATTCTCACTAAGACTTGAAGGTCCTCGGTGAGGCTCTTCCGGTTGTTGTAGAACGTCAAGAGCGACTGGCAACCGTTGCAGACACTGAAGTCTTTCAAGCATAGGGTCTTTCCTCTCAGCGTGATGTGTTTCGAAACGATGGTAAGGCCGTTGTGAAACGTCAGGAAATCTCGATGCTCCTCCTTGTTTTTTACGCTTTCTAGGATGTCGTCGTTTACGCGTGTGCTGCCCAGTCCCAGTCGAACGTTCTGCGCAAACACTCGAGAATCATCTATGCCCGGAAGGTGGACAAGTTGTCGAGCCCGAATGGCTGCGTACACCAGTTCGGGCTCAGTCTTTGACGTACCGACAAAGAACAGCCGGTTGGGGTCAACTTCAAGCCGCACACTGTCAGGAACAAACCAATCGCGGCGAAGCTGATCGAGCACCGGGCACAACCGCTCCAAGTCCCAGAGGTCGACATGCTGTCCGTTCGCCTCGGCTTGGGACAGGTAGTTTGTTGCGTCCCGGTTCGCTGCGACGTTCGTGACGAATATCGCACGCACTTTGTAGTCGGCACCTACCTTCGCAGCAACATCCAGTTCAAGAAGAAGCTGCCTTAGGTCAGCGTTGGATGTCGTGGCAGCTAGCTTTTTCACGCCAGCATTCGAGCCGAGCTGTGCCAAAGCTCCGACGAAGGTCTTGAGGTCTACGTCCCCAAGGGTAGCCGGGAGCTTTTCGCGCCGCTTCGACTGAAAAACAACAATCTCGCTACGGAGATCGTTGGTGGCGAGCGCGTCGAAACCGGCGTCACCCGGACTGTCGCATACCGCGTCCTCGGCCTCGACTTGGTCAAGACGGTACACCGTCTCCAGAAACCAGAGTAGTAATGCGATACTGCGCGGCCGTCCGGGTGCATCAAAGGCTTTCACTCGATCTTCAAGCTCTCCGAAGACAGTCGGGTCGGACTTTATGCTCTTTGGGATCTTGGCCATGAAGAACCTTCTGGCAACGGGTGGTGCGGCCTACTCAAAGTAGAGCCCCTAACATTGTCGCTTCAAAGGACTCAGTATTTCGTACCAGTCCTCGAGCTTCTCCAGTTTGCGATTCAGCGACTTGATCCGATTTTGGGGGCCCCAAATTGCAACGGCAAACCCGCCGTCGCTGGAGGCATCGGGATGTAAGCTTCACCGCTATTTCGCGCTCTTCTTGCGGCTTGCCGCGCGCGGCCGCGGATTCGGCTCCGGTGTCGGCGGATTGTTCTTCTCCATCAACGCGCGCACGGTATCCAGATCCTTCTTCAGTGCCGCGATCTGCGCGTCACGTTGCGCGAGTGAATCGCGGTGGCTGGCTTCCAGATCGCTCACCCGCCGCGTGAGCGTCGCGGTCGTGTCGGCAGCGCCGGAGACGGTGCGTTCCTGCTGGACGATCCCGGCCCTGGCTTGCGTATAGAACACCACCTTGCCGTTTCGCGTGTAGAGATCCACCTTGTCGCCCGGATTGAGCCCGACGGGCACCGTGCTGATCCTTTCGATCATGCTGCCCTCGAACGCCGCGTCCATCGGAATGACGCGGTTGACGCTCACACCGGACTGCGCCAGCGTCCGCTTCACGGTCGCGGACGTTCGATTCACGAGCGCGTCCGCACGTACCGCCGTGCTCAGATTTCCCTCACCGCCGAGCTTGCGCACCAGCGCTTGCGCGCCGAACGACGAGGTCATCTTGAGATAGCTGGAAAGCGCCTTCTGCATCTGGTCGAAGTCCACTGTTTGGAGGCGCACGGCGTTCTGGTTCAGAACTTTCGCGCTCACGATGCCGGTCCCTTCCTTGTTCAGGCTGGCGCTCGGCCGTGCCAGCGCGGCGCAGCAGACGCGCTCGATGGCCGCCGTCACGAGCGGAATGATGGGGATCGCCGACAGCCAGTAGAACAGCTTCGGAAACGTCACCACCTCGCGCCGGTGGAAGTTGCAGATGTTGTAGACCTGCTTGGCGCGGATCTCGACGCACGCGAGGATGAGCCGGTCGGTTTCGTCGCAGGTCGGGCAGTCGACGAGGAGATGCTCGCACACGCAGTCCTTCACGCGCTGGAGCAGTCGCCGCAGGATCTCGTTCAGCACGCCCATCCACTCGGCGCGGTAGTCGGCCAGCGCCTTCATGTTGAATGCGCGTTTGTTGAAAACGTAGTCGACCGACAGGGTCGTCACGCTCGGACTCGCTGCGTTGTACACCAGCACGTTCCGCATGTCTCCCCGCTGATTGACCATCAGCGCCGACGGCGCGACCTGCAGCGGTGCAACATCCGTTGGATCGAGCGCGGTCGCGTTCGCGCCGACCCAGGCGAGCTGGTACTCCTCTTCGAAAGCGATGACGTTCATCGTGCGATCCTGGGTCGCGGCAAGGCTGACCGCGCCTTCGGTATTCAGCGGGATCTCTGCAATTGGGTTGGCCTGTCCGTAATTCAGGGTGAGCAGCGAGCGCTGATCGCCGCCGCTCTGATGGATGACAGCCTGCACCGCCACCAGCAGTGCTCCGGTCGTGCCCACGACACCCTGCACGACTTCAATGGCATCGTCGCCGCTTGCCGCGCTTCCGTTCACGCTGGTCAGCGGAATCATGCGCGCGAGCTTGGCATCGGTACCGCGAATCTGGAGATCGGCAAGCTGGGTGTACGTGTCCGCTGTCGCCCCCTGGGCAGCGGCACCCGCGATGAGGGGCGTCTGGACCGACACTCCCGGCGTTGACAGATGGCCCGTTGCATTAAATGCGATGACGGTCTGGAGAAACTGATCCGCAGTCGGCTTGAGCGGATCGAAGCGTACCAATCCCTCGCCCTTCAAGATTGCGAAAGCGGGAGCACCCGTCCCGAACGCGAAGAGCCGCACCACCTGCCGCCCCGCCACCACCACGGGATCGGCGAGCGGCTTCAACTCCTTCGCCGAGAGAACGAGAATCGTGCTGCCGTTTGCATTGGTGGCCGCGACCACGACCACGTCGTTGAGCGGCAGCACGTCCTGCACCGTGGGAGCGGTGAGCGGCAACTCGACCTCGGCGCTCGCCTCGCCCGTCTTGAGATCGAACGCGAGCACGTGGTTGCTGTCCGCCGCGCCGAAGGCGTAGGCGCGGGTGCCGTCCGGTGAGGTGCGCAACCCGCGATGGGCGCCCTTGCCGTAGAGCGTGCCGACGGCGATGTCCTGGTTGAAGGGATACTGCGGTGGCGTTGGCAGATCATCCTGGACCGCGCAGAAGGTACGGCTTGTCAGGAGCTTGGTCAGCCGCTCGTAAAGCTTCCGCAGCCGCGCGTGCTCGTCTGCAGACAGGAAGACGTGCTGGCCTTTCGACTGGTTCGCGAGCTGCACCAGCAGGTTGGTCGCGGCGACCTGATTGCGCATGTTCTCGGTCACGACCCGATTGTCGTTGGTCGCATCTCCGGTGAACGCTGCGGAGAGCTCCTTGAAGAGCGGACGCAGGCAATCGTCGATCACGTCCTTGAGCAGCGTGCCTTCGAGGATGCGCTCCTGCAGGCTCTGACTGGTGATCTGGTCCGCGATAACATCCAGCGCGAAACCGCCTGCAACGCCCGGCGCAAGGGTCACGCAAGCCTTTCCGTTGCCATTGGCGTCCAGCAGTTGAGCGGTAGCAGCACGGTCCACGATCGCCAGTTGCTGCGGCGAGCTCACGAAGATGTCGGTGCCGTCGCACGCGATGGCGTATCCCTTCTCCACCTGCACCGAATCGCGCGGCGCGCCGCCGCAGTGAACCTGCAGACCGCACACGACACCCCAGCCGTGCAGATACTTGTTGTGCGTCTTGAGATCGGCACCGCCTGGCAATTCGGTCAGCGGCGGAAAGATCTTGCGGCAGTCCGTGACCTGCAGTGCGTCATTAGCTGCGACGACCACGATGCCGAGCAGGCAGTAGTAGTGGCGGATGCCGAACGGACGCTGCGGACTCGTGAACGGCCACTCGATGTCTGCGACCGCCGTGCGCGCCGGAATCGTCCAATAATCACCGGTGCGGAAGGTGCCGGCGGTGAAGCGCACCTGAACGCCGCCTTCGAGGTCGATGAAGCTACCCGGCGTAACCGGCTGCACACCGCCGGGACCCCATCTGCGCACCTTCGGATTCGTCGTGAAATTCGCGAAGTTGATCGCACCCGCGGGAGTGGCCGTGGCCGGGTTGATGGTGATGGCATCACCTGCCGCGCTCGCGACCTGCACCATCGTACCGGGCAAGCCCTGCAGCTCGCGTTCGTCGTCGATGAGTTCCACCCAGTCGTTGGGCGCGAAGCGCTCGGTCTCGTCGCGACCGATGGAAGCCACTTTGAGGTCCGACGTGGTCGTTCCCATGCCGAGCCAGCGGGTCACGATGGCTCCGTTGTCACGCGACCACTTCCAGGTCGCGTTGCCGGCACTGTCGACGCTGTGGATCTCGACCCGGTAGAGCTGGTTCTCGAGTCGCTGGTAGCCGCCTGAAGGCGAGAGGCTGCATGGGTTCGGAGGCGGTGGTGGGACCACCGTCCTCGCCTCGAGCATCCCCGGCACAGGACCGACCAGGTTCGTCCACTGACTCGGGTTCGAGCTGCAGCTCGAACCGGCGGGCACCTGCACGAGCTTCACCTGGCATACGGTCCTGGTGCGTGTGGCGGTGTCCGGCCCGCCAAGGCCGAGCGCTTTCTCGCGCAGCGACTCGTCTTCGAGGGCCGTGATGTGCCGCCGCCACACGTCGAGATAGGCGAAGTAGGTTCCGGCCGGCGGCGGAAACGCAACCGTGGTTCCGTCGTCCAGCCGCACGATCGGCGTATTCGGCGGCAGCAGATCCGGCTGCGCCAGAATCGAGACGATGCGCTCGTTTTCCGCGAGCACGCCGTCGGCATAGCAGCGTCCCGCCGAGATCAGGAGCGGTCCGCTTGGCGGGTTCGCGTTTCCGGCGAGCGCCTGCTCGTCCGGGGTGAGCTGCGCAACGTGGGTGACGAGATGAAAACCGGATGCGTGGAGCGGCGCGCCGCACAGACCGACGACATCACGGGTCTCGGTCTCGATACGATGGGCGAGGATGTCGTGCTCCTCGTTCCAGTCGGCATCGAGCAGCACCCTGCCCTGCTGCAGCCGCACGCTGCCGTAGTGTCGTTCGGGGCGGAACGTGAGTCTGGTGAAGTCGCCTTTCATGGAGGTTCCCCTGATTCAGTGCGCTTTAGGTAACGTAGAGAATTCCCGCTTCGAGGCCGAACCGCAGATACTCGTCCTGGCTCGCGACGAGATTCGCCTCCCGCTGCGGCTGCAGAAGGAAGTCCCAGACACCCATCTCGGACCCATCGTCGGCTCTGGTCCGGATCTCGGCTGCACAAGTGGCCGCGAGCTGGGTGTACGCATGATGGCCGTACGAGACGCTGGTGAACTGCGGCACGAGCCGGCCTGCGATCGAAGTCGTCTCATCCGGCGTGAGTGCGATGCCCTTGGCGTCGGCGGCCTGAGCGAGCGCGAGGTCGGGCTGACAGCGGAAGCGCTTCGGCGTACGTGAGCCCTCCGCGAGATACGAGAAGCGCACGCAACCCTGTTGCCGACGGCTTGCGATCAGCGCTCCCACGAACAGGCTGTTCGACGCCTCGACCGTCTGACAGGCGACAGAGCCGAATACGGTGCACCCCTCTATCGCGAGCGCCTGCACCGGCGCCGCGACAGCCGCAGCACTGCCTGCGTCGACGATGCTCTGCGTCAGCGCAATCTGCGGCGCATGACCGGCGATCGTGATCGCTCCGACGATGCTGCGCTCCACGGTAAGCGTAAGTCGCTCGTTATCGCCCACGACGTTGATCCCGCCCTTGCCGGGGACGACGGTCGAATGCACGAGGGCCAGCGCACCGAGATTTCCGGAGGTCGCTGTTCCGCTTCCGTCGCTTGCTGCCACATTGACCGCGATCGAGCCTTCGAGCAGCAATCCGTTGATGGCGAGACTGCCCGGATTCGGAGACGCAGCCGGCGCCGCGCCCTCCACGAACAGATCGCCACAGAAATGCGGACACACCTCGTCCGCGTTGAAGCTGCCGGCGCGCCGCTGCTGCGCCCCCGGTGAACCCGGTACCTCCTCCACCGGCCATTCGGCGGCGACGATCAACAGCTGCGATCCGTCCTTGACGCGGATCGGCGGCACGGGGTCCGCCGTCACGTCGAACTCCGTCGTGCTGTCCATCAGCGCAATCACACCGACGGTTTCCCCAGGCTGCGCATTCCACTCGTTCACAGCATCCTTGAGGCGAGTGAACATGCTCTCGGCTCCGACCGCGACGTGGATGCGCGAGACGCCGACCTGCCACACGCCAGGAGCGCGGAACGCGTCGGCAATGCCGTCGGAGCGGTCATACGGGCCGCCGCCCACATCGCCGGGAAAGCCATAGCTGAAGCAGACTTCGACCCGTTCTGGCAGCACCCCGGCGGGGAAAGCGATGCGGCCGGACACCGGGTCGACGGAGACGTCGATGTCGAGTTCTACTTCGGTACCATCGAGCGTCTTCGAATACTTCTTCGTCGCCGCCGGTCGTGGCCAATCGGCGGGATGCGGTGCGGGCGGTGCAGGATCGGCGAGATCGCAGATCGCGATGCGTTGCGGCTCGATTTCCTCCAGATTCGCGGACCCCGCCTTCTGCCAGAGCACGCGCAGCACCGGCGCCTGCGGGGTCAAGTAGACAGGCTGCGGTAACGGCGTTCCGTCGACCAGCGCCTGCCGCAGCGCTTCCAGCTCGTCGTGCAACGCGCGCCGCCGAAGCAGCCCGGGAACGTTGTACTCCTCGGCGAGATGCGTGATCGTATCTTCGGTGCGCGGCACGTTGAAGAGCGCCGCGTCGAGGCCGAGGGGCGAGAAGGTGTAGCGGCCGTCGGCGAAATCGGCGACCGCCCGCGCCGTTCCATAGTCTGGAGGCAAAGCGCCCATGGTTTCCCCCTCGCGACCGACTGGATAGCTCTGCAGCCGCCAGAGGAAGAGCCCGATGTTCGGAATGTTGTAGCGACCGCGCCGCGCGGCAATGCTGCGTACTTCACCCGTGTGCGCGAGCGCGTCGAACGCCGTGTCGGTAAGTTCCAGACTGTTCGGGCTGCGCAGGGACGCCGTCGCCGGCGCGTCGAGGCGCACGTGATTGCAGTGCTGACTCGTCGCGAGGCGCTCGAAGAACTCGACCGCCCGCGCCGGCCACCCTGTCACGTCGCGTGCGAGTTGCTCGATCATCGTCGCCGTGCCCTTGCGGCGGCGATACCCGAGAGTGTTGGCTACCCACGCACGCTGGCTGAAGGTCTGCGGACTTACCTGGTGCAGACCGCGTGCGCCGATCAGATCGCCGATGTACGGGACCGCCCATTCGTCGCAGGTCTCGATGAACCAGTTGTCGTAGAGCTGCTCGATGTCGCGTTCGACGATCTGCGCCTGGTCGGCGAGAATCTCGACCAGCGCGCGCAGGGCGCCGCCGGTCTGCGCGTCGCGCAGGCGATAAACCGCAGGCAGCAGCGAATAGAGCTTGTCGGCGTCGAAAGTCATGGGGATACCCTCGCGCTGCGCGCGGACCCTCCGAGAGGGACTTCGCAGTCCTTCGGGCGACTGTGCGAAGCGCTCATGGGATGAGGTCCGAAAGTTGAATGCTCTCGGCGTCGATGACGAGCAGCTGGTCCGGCGCGATCGCGCCGCCCGTCCAGCGCGCACTTAGCGCTGGCAGTCCCGGGGACAACGTCGGTCCTGCAGCCGGCACGAAGAACAGCGCGTCGAGATCCACGGCCACGACACCGGCCACTGCCTGCATTTCTGCGAGTACTCGGCTCGCGGCGACGCCCTCGGCGAAGTGCATGCACTCGAACGAAAAGACGTTCGTCAGATGCGCTTCCAGCGCGGCGTAGACCTTGTCGCTCTCGTAGCGCGCGTCCACCTTCACCCGCGCATGCAACGTGAACTCGCGCAGATCCATCGGACCGAGGCGCACGGGAATGTCCGGGTGCCGCGCCGCATTCAGCGCTGCGAGCAGCGCCTTGCCGACATCGGAATCGGCCGCGATCGGCTGCGCTTTCGGCGCAGCGAGCGTGATGTGCACGATGCGCTTCTCGCCGTCCCATAGCCAGACCGCGCGCGCCTTGGCAACGCCGCCGAACCCGCGCGCGAAATCCTCGAAGTCGCTCAGGGACACCACGCGATCGAGGGTCAGCACCTTGATCGGCGCGTTCTCCCGCGCGTCGTCGAGACGCTCCGGATCCTCGGCACCTTCCGGGGCCGTCGGATTGGTGACCTCGCGCAAGCCGAGCGGGCGCGTGACGAGCAGGCTGATCTGGTTCGCCTGCACGAGCCCCGCCTCGCCGATCCCGACGCGGTACGTCGCGTCCACATTCTCGACGCCGGTAGGCACACGTTGCCCACGCTCGCCGTCACCGAACGTCACGTGCGCCTTGCCATCGTCGTCGAGCCGGACGATGTACGTCTGATCGCTCGACTGCGCGGTGTAGCTGGTGGGCGTTTCCGACCACAGCAGATCGTTCACGCGCACCTGCAGCGTGCTCACGGCACCCGCCGCGTTGGTAGCACGCACGTAAGTCAGCGGCGTCTGCTTGAGCACGAAGGACTGCAGTTCGACGGAAGCATCGCCGCTACCCAGAACTTCCGTTCTGGTCTCACCGTGGTTTGCGGGTGCGACGTTGCCGTTGATGCGCACGCTGGAGCGCTGAAAGTCGTAGCCGAGGTCGCTCGCGAGGACGAGCTGCGTGTTCCCACTGACGATGCTCGCGGACGCGAGGCTCACCACTTGAGCCGCTGGTGTATCGGCGACGATGCCGCTCACGATCGGGTTGCCACCGAACGCGAGCAGCTGCCCTATTGCAAGGCCGGAAACGGCACGGTCGAGTGCGACGTTGTTGCGCGGCAGCGGGTCCGAAAGCGGTGTTTCCGCCGCCGCCAGCAGCTCGCTCTGGCAGAATACCGTGGTGTTGCGTCGATTGTGCACGGTTGGAACGTTCGCGCTCAACGTGAGCTGCGTCGTCTTGCCGGAGATCGTGTAATCGGCAACGCTTTCCTCCGCGACCGCGGTAATCTCGAATACGGAAGTCTGGCTCGGCGTGACGAGAACCGCGTAGCGATGGTCCGCTCCCTGGCCCGCAACCACCTGGCTGTAGACCATGTCGAGGTTGATCACCGCCGTGCTGCCGCTGAAGGCATCCTCGGGAAAGGAAATCGTCGCGGCCGAAGTGGCGAAGGTGTCCTTGACGCTGCCGACCGCTGCAGCGGGAGCCTCCGCTGCCAGCATCGGGGCCGCTTCGTCCGCGGCCACTGCATCGAGCGACGTTTCTGCAATCGAGATACTGTCGGCGTACTTCGTGTAGATGTTGTCGAAAGCGGCGATGCTCGCTGAAGGCGGCGCGTTGTGGCCGAAGAGGGACGCTCGGCTGCGCAGCGCATGGACCGTGGACGAGGGCGAAGCATGGCTGTTGAGCCCCTCTCCCCAGCGGATAAGCGTGCGCCGCGCATCGTTGTCCGGCGTGACTTCCAGCAGGCGGCGCAGTTGCCAGCGTGCCGTGCTGTCGGTCGTGGGAAGGGTCTGGGTTCCGGCCGCATGGACGAAAAGGACCGCGTCACCCTGACGCAAGTTGGTCGCGAGGCCTTCGAGGTAGAGCGACGTGTCGCCGGACTTGGGCTGCGTACGCGCTGTCATCTGCGGCCTCATCGCGTTCCACGTCGGCCGTGCCTCGATCTCGCTCGCGGTCTCGAAGAGCTGCGGCAGCTCGTCCTGCCCCGGGATGCTCTGGGCCTTGGTTCCCGGCGCGACGATGACCGCATCCGGCGCACCCGGTGTCTCTTCGCACATGAACGCGAGATAGGTGCTCGCCGCGACGCCCGGCGCGAGCTCGTAGCCGATCGAGCGAGCGAGCTCCAGCACGGACCGGCGTTCGGTCGCCGTGCGCAGATACGCTTCGTTCGCGTAGCGCTCGTTGTAGAACGTCAGCACATCGAGCGCCGCCGCAAAGGCATCCATAACCGCCACCGACGGGTCAGAATCGGAGCGCGTCGTCAACCCTTCCAACGCGGCTGCGCGTCCGATCGCATCGAGCATGCTCGCCTTGAAGCGGGCATGGGTTCCGACGCGGTAGACGAGCTGCGACTGACCTGGCGAATTGGCGACCGAGGCGGGCGTCGCTGGCTCGATCCCCTCGCAGCAGCCGCAGCTTTCCAGCTTTTCGTCGCTCACAGGCCGCCTCCCACCGTGATTGCCAGCTTGCCGTTCTCGGGAAAATTCGGATCGTTCGCGAGTTGGAGAATTTCGAGCGGCTCGGCGCTGATGAAACCATCGTTCAGCTCGCTTCGCGCCGGCTTGCCCCAGCGCTGGAACTTGACCACCTCCACATAATCCACCCCCGCGACGCTTTCAGCCGCTGCGTAGAGCTGGCTCAGGTAGACGGCGTCGCCGAAGCTGAAGTTGTCGGCATGGAAGAATCCGCGTCGGCCGTCGGGAAGATCGACGCTTCCGAGCACGCGCAGCAGCTCGCGTTTCGCGTCGCTCTTGAAGTATCCCGGTGCCACGCACGCGTGCATCACCACGTCGAGCGGCACGAACTGGGGCGGCCGGACCTCGAGGTCGTAGCCCGCGAGGCGGTACCGGTCGAGGTGCGTGCGCATCTCGTCGCGGAAATCCCCGTCGACCGTGCGTCCGCCCTTCCGGTCGATCGTGATGAATGCGGTGTACCAACTTCCAGTCCAGCGAAAGCGTGCCGCCGCCCGCTGCACGTCGGGGTGCAATTGCGCCACGCGTGCGTAGTCCGCCTCGGTGACTGCCCGCTCCTGCACGCGAAATGCCTCCGGTGCATCGAGTCGCACACGCGGAATCGGCTCCGGATCGACCCCGCCTGCGGCCGGCAGCGGATTCCAGACCCGCAGCACGCCGTCGATATTGCTGACGACGCTGCGAATGCTCTCGCGGCCGACGTTGCCGACACTCCCGTTGCCTACCCGGTAGCGCGCCGTGAACGTCGCGTTCGCAGACGGCTCCCTTCCGAGCACCCCGTCACCGAAGCGCACGTAGCCGGTGCCGTCGCTTTCCATCTCCACGACGAACTCGGACGCGAACCGATCGGAGCCGAGCAGGTCGCGGCGCGGCAGCCAGGTGTCTCCGTCACCGGCGAGTTCCACCCACGGCAGAGCCTGGCGTGGGTCCTGGGCAATCGCATGCGCCGCCGGTTCGTCGGCGGCAGCGACCGGGTCGTAGTCTTGCGCAAAGGTCACGTTCGTCTGTGCGAGGTGCGGCCGATAGCGGCCCGCTTCGGGAACGGCGTTCGGAACGAGATCCTCTTCCGCCACAGACGCGCCGTGATCGACGAGAACGACGTTGCCGCAAGCGACGCTGATGTTGCTTACCAGCGTTCCGTCGCCGTCACGGCTCGACAGGCAAAGCGGGAACGGCAGCGCATCCTCCGCCGCCCATGCAATCTCCAGCAACGGTGTGCCGTCGACGGGATCGGTACTCGTCTGCGCTGAGTTAAGGCGTACAGCGTGCCGATGCGAAGGGTCGGCGCCGGCTTCTTCACCGCTTGCGGGATCGCGCACCTCCTCGAATACGAGCACCTCTCCAGTCGCAAGCCCGGTCGGCGGATCGTCGCGCAATGTCGCGTGCGTGGCGCCTTTCGGCAGGCAGCAGTCCTCGTCGCTCCACGTGTAGAAGTCGATGCGGTTGCGCGCGAACGTGGTGGTCACGGAATGCCGCGTTTCGAACACCACGGCACCGCCACGCAAGAGAGTGGCGAGCTGCGCAGAATCAATGATCGGGGCGGCATCGAGTGGCCCGGTCACCAGGTGGGTACCCACGTCGAACGTGAACCCGTCGGCGGCCGAGCCCTTCGTCACCTCGAAGCACACCCACGCGCGCGCATTGCAGCCTTCATGCACGAAGTAGTCGAGCAGACGTGCATGCCGCCGCACCGAGACACGGTTGCGAGCGGTGCCGAGGTAAGCCTCGGTCGCGACCGCGTCCTGGAAGTAGCTCAAATGATCGGCGGTATACGCGAGCAGTTCGACCAGCCCGATGCCGATGTCTGCGGGGCTGCGCTCCTGCCAGTCGGGCATGGTGACCGCGAGCCGGTCGAGCATCAACCGGCGAAAGCTTGCGTAGTCCTTCGCGAGGTAGTTGATCGTCGGCTCCGCCAGGGGCTCCGGCGGACACTCCGACGTTGTGCGGCAGTCGAAGTCGGACGGACATTCGACCTTGAACGAAAACTCGAGATCGACGAGCGCGCGGTCGAGGTTCGAAAGCGGCGCGTTGGCGGCGGCCTTCAGCTGCAGCCAATACGTGGAGAAGTCGCCGTCGGTATCGGTGCGAATCACGAGCGTCAACGCGGCGTCGGGCAGCGCGGCAAAAAGCGCTTGTTCGGCATTGGTGGCAGGCGGGACCGGCACGCTGCCTGCCAGTTGCACCCAAAGCACGCGCACCGGTGTGACGCGCACGCCGCCAACGATCTCGATGTTGTCGACCGTGAGCGCCGGCACGTTCTTCAGGAATCGCAGCAGCAGCGTGCGCTGCCGCGGACTGCCGATCGCGATCGCCTCCTGGTCGAGCACTTCCAGATAGTCGATGCCGTTCAGCGTCGGGTGATCGAGAATCACCTGACGCCGGCGCTCGTTCTTGCAGCGAAACTGGGTGGCCATGGCGGTGCGCCCTCGTCGCTTCCTACACCGTGCGCACAAAGCGATCGGTGCGTTGCTCCTGAGTGCGGCGAACGGTGTAGCTCACGGTGACGATAAGTGTCGCGTCGTCGCGCTCGACCGTCACCGCCTCCACCACGATTTCGTCCGCCAGCCACTGCTGCAGCGCGCCGTGCACCCCGACCTGGGTCGCCGCGACCAGCGCATCGGAAAGGGGTGCGAACACGAGCTGCAGGACCCCGCTGCCGAAGGTGGGGCGGTTCACGCGCTCGCCGGGCGTGGTGAAGAGCACCTGCTCGATGAGGTCGCGGATGTGATCGTCGTCGGTCGTGGTCGCGGTGCGTCCGTGGCCGTCGATGGCGAGCGGATAGTCGATGTGCGTCATGTCAGGTCCCCATCACGCGCGTCTGGGTGGTGACGATCGTGAGCGGCGTGCCGGTGGGAACGCACACCGATGCGCTCGTCTGCAGCAGCACCGGCATGCCTCCCGCTTTCACGCGTAGCGCGCCCACGATCCAGTTCGCGGTCGCGCAAAACGGCGCGGGAATGCTCGCCTGCGCGCAACCGGCGATCACGTACGGGACGGGCTGAACCGTCACTGGCATCCCCGTCAACAGAACGCGCGGAAACGGCGTCGGCGAAGTGGCCTGTCCCGCATGAGCGCACATCACGACGGCGCCCTGGTGCAGAAGAAATCCCGGCATCGCGGCTCGCTCCTCACGTGATCGTCAGAGCACCGGCGTTCACATCGACGACCGGCCCCGTCATCGTGATCACCGCACCCTTGCCGTTCGAGATCGTGATGCCCACGTCGTTGATCGCGATCATCGCGCCGGTCATCGTCTTCAGCAGAATGCCGCCCGCCGGTCCCGGCGCGTCAGAAACCATCAGCGTGTTGTGCAGCTGGGTCTGCATGATCACGCCCGACAGCGGCGGCATGCCGGGCTGGATGAGGGTGGGAATCTCGGTGCCGAGCCCGTACCAGCAGCCACTCCAGATCGGATAGTCTGGATTGCCCTGTTCGAATTCGACCCAGACGCCGGCGCCGACCTGCGGCACGGCGAAGAACCCCATCTGCTGCCCGCTGAACGGAAAGCACGGCAGCGCCCACGAGGACGGCAACAGGTTGGACACATCCGGCACCTGTACCTGGATGCGGCCGCGGCGTTCAGGGTCGATGTTCTGCAGCACGACACCGCGATACTTGCCGTAGAACTTCTCAACACTCATCGGGACACCCTCGCGCTGCGCGCGGTCCCTCCAGGAGGGACTTCGCTCTGCTTCGGACGGCCGTGCCGAGCGCTCATGCCGGCACCTTCGGGAGGGTGGAAACCAAGCCGTTGCGAACGAGGTTGAAGCTCTGCTTGAACTCGCCGCGCTTGATGTTGGTGGTGACGCTCTTCACGTAGTAGAGCCCGTCGAAGGCCATACCCGCGCCGCGCACGCCCACCAGCTGGCGCGCCTTGAGCACGCGACCATAGCGCAGCAAATCGAGGGAACCGTTCCCGCTTACCGCATCCTGCGCTTCGCCCGCCTTCGCAAGACCTTTTCCGAGTGCGGTCATCGGCGAGTCCTTTGCGGTGTCCTTCATGAACTCGATCTTCTTCGGCAGCGGCGGAATCAGCCCGAGCGGAGGCTTCAGGAGATCGATCGACGGCACCGGCAGCGGAATCGGAAACTTGGTGATCGAGTTCTGGATGAAGATCACCGGTAGCGTCGCGTCGGTCTGCGACACGGAGAAGCTCAGGGACTCGCAGTTGCTGTGCGCATCCATGCCGATGTTGAGTGCGGGCTGCGGGACCCCGATGCGGATCTCCGGTCCCCAGTACGCGGTGTTGGTGCCCGGCGCCGGTCCCGGCTCGACGTAGAACACGTAGCCCGCCTGACGCGCAAGATCGTTGATGTAGGCGAGGTCGGTGCCCTGGTGCGTGGGGATGGTCGAAGTCGGGATCGGAACATCCTTGAAGAGACCCGGGATCACCAGCGGGATCATGCCGAACACCGCGTACTTCGCGACGATGACCGCGATGCGCGCCTCCACCGGCATCGCCGGGTACGGCAGTCCACTGAACTCCTGCTGGTCCATGACCGCGGTCAGGTCCTCGCCCGTCACCGTCAGCGTCGATCGTCCGGCCTCGTTTGCGCCCCCAACCTCCTGCCGCGTGACGACGCCGTCGGCGAGCACGTTAGGGGAGCCGTTGAGGGTCGCGATCAGGATCACACGCAGCCAGGGAACCTGCCCGGCGGCGAGCACGAGGAACGTATACAAGGGTGAGGTGCTCGACAGCGAGAACGTGAGCTGGAAGCCGCTGCGGCTGCCCGCACTGGAGGTCACCTGCACGCTCTCCAGCGCGTCGAGGACGAGCCGCGGCACCGGAACCGGCACCGCGGGCCCCACGAGCAACGTGAGATGTATGCCCTTGTTCATCTATTCGCGTGTCGGTGCCGGGATGCCTTCCGGGAGCGTGATGCGGAGCCGCTTGCCGATCTCAAGCACATCGTCGGGCAACATGGCGCCGTTCGCATCGCACAGCCGCCAGAACTGTTCGGGATCGCCGAGGTAGAGCGCTGCCAGGTTGTCGAGACGATCGCCCTGGGTGATCAGGTGCTCCTGGATCAGGTCGAAGTTTTCCATGGGCGGGACGAAGCGGCGCTTGAGATAGCCGATCTGGCGGCCGTCGGGAAGCGTGAGCGTCGCCGTGTCCGTCTGCGCGTAGCGCGAGAGCGGCCCGATCAGGTCCTTTCTCATGGAATGCCTCCCAGCCCGAGCGCCGACAGCGGACTGCTGAGCGCCGTCGCGGCAAGCGCTTCCTTGTTCCGCTGGTACGCGAGGTAGATGTTTCCTCCGCGGTGGTCGAACCCGAGATCGTCGACCGACAGCACCCGCAGCCCGAGGCTCACCTTTGCGCGGATGGGATTGAGCGCAGGATCGAACGCCTCTTCGGTCACGCTGAAGTCGGTGATGCGCACCGGCACCACGCGGTTCTTGCTCCACACAAACAGTGGCAGCGGCGCTTCCATCGGGACGATCTCCAGCGTGCCGCTCGCCTGCAGACTGTTGTTCGCGACGAGGTCGGCGCTCGATGGGTAGATCATCGTTTCGAGGGCGGCCAGTTGATCCGCCACCCCGACCTTCACCGCGTTCG
This sequence comes from uncultured beta proteobacterium, assembly GCA_963747225.1. GTDB lineage: Bacteria > Pseudomonadota > Gammaproteobacteria > Burkholderiales > JAEUMW01 > JAEUMW01. The sequence goes on from CAVVES010000019.1 coordinate 191,087, forward strand.
GATTGCGGTCCGGGAATTCGAGCTGATCGGTCGCGTCGATCTCGGCGTCGAGCTTGATGGTCTCGATCGGCGGACCCTTCAGCCGCGTCGCCTCGGCGCGATTGTGCGACTCGCCGCTGATGCCCTGGGGCTGCAGCGTCCGCGTGAGCGTGTCCGGGTTGTATTGAAGCGCGATCACGCGCACGACCTGTCCGGAGTCGGGCTTGATGAGCACGATGCCGCCCTTGAGCAGGCGCGGAGAGAACGATGCGGACATGAACAGTACTCCTCGACGAATGATTGCCTAGTCTTTCTTTTTCTTCTTCCCTTGATCCACCGACGCCTTGGGTGCGTCCGCCCTTCGTCTCGAACTCGTACGTGACCGCCTTGCCCTCTGTTGTCCAAATACCTTAGTCATCCCGCACTCGCTGATCCGGGAACGGTGGTCATTTGGAGGTGGCCTCCTTCACAATGCTGCCGATCGTGACGTGAACCTTGTTCGTACCGTCCATGAACTCGCCTGCTTTGAAGTTCCGGGTGATATAGAAGCGTCCGATCTCCTTTCCACCACACCCATATCGCTGCAGGCATTTGGCCTTGCATTCCGTTTTTCCGGAACCCTCGAGCAGGCTCACGTCCCTCTGAGTCTTGTGCAGATCCACGAAAGTGGTGTTCGAACACGGAAACTTCGTATCGGTGAGAACGTCTCCTCCACACGCTTCGCCGATTTTCATGCAATGCTTCTTCGGGGTGCAGGGTTCGTAGTCGGCCATGTTGCCTTGGTCACCGCACGTGTTCTCCTCCACCTTCAACACCTCGGTGATGCAGGCTTCGTAACTGCCCTTGGGGCCGACCTTCATGTTGCTGACCAACCCGAAATAGGTCTTGAAGCCAGCGTCAAACATCTTCTTGCCGTACGCCGGAATCGCTTTCGTGTCTTGCAGAACGGCGCTGTCCGGGCATTCCTTGCCGAAAGCGTCCGTCCGCGCCTCCACCGGAGACTTCTCATCAGTGGGCACTGGGGGTATGTCTTCCTCGGGCGCCGGTTCGCGTCCGATATCCCCGCCTTGAGGTCCCGTCGGGAGCGCGCCGGGCCCTTCCTGGCGCTGGAGCAAGGGACTGCTTGTCTTCACCAACAGGTCCCGAGGCTCTCTTTCGAGAGCTGCCGAAGCCGCCTTCTCGGCCTCTCTTTCGCTGGCGTCACTGGATGAGCTGATGCCGTTCGGTAGCGACGAGGCGGCTTGCTGCTGAACGACATGCGCAAGTTCGTGAGCGATCAGCTGTCGTCCCGTCGGGCTCGCGGGAGCATAGCGTCCAGCGCCAAACACGACGTTGACTCCAACGGTGTACGCTAGCGCGTTCACCGCCTGCGCGGATTCGGCTGCACGCGCATCGGTATGTATCCGCACCTTGCCGAAGTCATGTCCGAAGCGCGGCTCCATGTAAGCGCGAGGGCCCGGGTCGAGCGGTCGTCCGGACGAGCCCAGCACTTCATGAACGATGGACGGGACCGTAGAACCTTCATGTCCGTCGCCGCCGCGCCGCTGCAAACTCTGCCGCTTCCTGGCGCATCCCTCGCATTCGTCGCTCACCGACCTCTGACCGCAGGCGGCGCACTTGCGCTGCAGCGCGGACGGACGCGCGGTGCCAATCGCGGGAAGCGGCACCCCGTATCGCGCGACTTCCTTGTTCGGAGCCGCCTGCGCCTTGTGCACCGCGTGCCGTTCTGCGGACATCACTCGGTTCTCCACAATTGGGCATTCATCTGTCGTGGATCTCGTTGACCGTCACTTGAACAGATCTGTGTCGACAAAGTCCGCCTGCACCAGCGACCAGAAGTCGTTCGCGAGTCCCTTCAGCACGTAGTCGTAAGGCAGCCACCCGTAGCCCGCCATGCCCCAACCGGTACCCCACGAGTTGCGAATAAGCAGCGCGCCCTTAGAAGTGCCGATCTTCTTCGCGTCGTCGTAGCCCACGGCGAGAATCGCGTGACCGCCGAGGACGGTCTCGCCGCTCTTCGGGTACGGGATCTCTCCCTTGCCGTCGCCGCTGCCCGGAATCGAGCTGTACACCGTGAAGCCGAACATGGATGGGAGCTCGGCGGCGAGGTAAGACTTGATCGCCTCCAGGCGCTTGGCCCGCGTGGTGCCGGCCGGATCGAGACGGAAGTACTTCACGGCTTCGTAGTTGTCGCCGAGTGCGTAGAGGAACGCAGAAGGTTCCTCATCGTACTTGGCGATGTCGTACGGCCAGTAGTGCTCTGGCGGAGCGCCGCACATCACGAGCGCTTTCATCGTGTCGCGCAGGTACGCGCCTGTGTCGCCGGTCCACCCGAGAAGATTGCGGGTGACCTTGTAGAGGAACAGGCGCGAGGCGTCGATATGCTTGCCGAACGCGCGCCGCTGGTAATACTCGAGCATGCCGATGCCGGCGTTGGCGGTGCAGGAACCTATACTTTCCTGGTCTTCGATCGGCGAGCACCACGCGCGCAGATCCACGGACGCGGGATTCGCCTTCAGCGCATCCTTGAGGGGCTTCGATGCCTTCAGGATCTTCTTCACCTCCTCGTGATCCTCGGTGTAGTCGCGCATGTCCGGAAGATCCCGCAGATAACCCATGCCATGCTTTTCAGCGCGCTCCATTTGTGCCCCCTTCTCGTGAGAGTGCTGCGTACAAGTGCCGGGCGATGGCGCTGCCGCTTGTCCCGGCGCCGCTCCGTGACGCCAACGCGAAGCTGCCGCCTTGCAGCTGCTCGCAGTTGCCGCCGCTTGCCATCGCGCCGCCGATCCCGCTTTCGCCGATCAGCCGCGCCAGTTCGGTCTGCACCGCATCGCCGATGGCGTGGCGCAATGCGGGAGGAAATCCGGTCAGCACGAGCTCTTCGATGTGCACGCTGACAGAGTCGGTTCTCACACCCATCCGGACACCTCGGTATCGGAGAGCGGGCGCTCAAGTTTCATGTACTCCACCTGGGCCGCGCGCAGCAGATGGCGCATCTGCACCGGCGCGCTTTCGTCCGCCGCGCAGAAAGCGGCGTTCAGCGCGATGGAGCGGATGTTGCCGCCCGGCACGTGAAGCCGCGCCAGGCGCTCGTAATCGAGCTCGCTCGTGGGCGTGGCGTCGGGAAACACGCGGCGCCAGATCTCCGCGCGGTCTCTGCCATCCGGAAACGGAAACTCGACGACGAACCGGATGCGCCGCAGGAATGCATGGTCGAGGGCGCCCTTCATGTTGGTGGCGAGGATCGCGAGACCGCGATACGCCTCCATGCGCTGTAACAGGTAGCTCACCTCGATGTTCGCGTAACGGTCGTGGCTGTCCTTCACCTCCGAGCGCTTGCCGAAGAGCGCGTCCGCCTCGTCGAAGAAGAGCACTGCGCCGCCGCCTTCGGCTGCATCGAACAGCCGCCGCAGATTCTTCTCGGTCTCGCCGATGTACTTGCTGACGACGCTGGAAAGATCGATCTGGTAAAGGTCGAGCCCGAGCGTGCCCGCGAGCACCTCCGCGGCCATGGTCTTGCCGGTGCCGCTCTGGCCGATGAAGAGTGCGCAGAGTCCGAGCCCGCGGCTGCTCTTCTGCGCGAATCCCCAGTGATCGTGGACGCGCCAGCGGTTCTGTACCTGTGCAGCGATATCCCGCAGCAGGCTCTTCTGCCGCTCTGGCAGGACCAGGTCGTCCCAGCGCGCTCTAGGTTCGACGCGCCGGGCGAGCTCGCCCGGATCCCTGCGCGCCCGCTCCCGCGCTGCGTCCCAGAGATCGAGCGCGCCTTGTGGATCTTCGTCCGTCCCCAATCGTGCCGCTTCCGCGACCGACGCAAGCGCCGCGGGCGACAGCGAGAAGTCGCTCGCCACCCGGTCGATCTCGTTCTCGCCAAGCGCAGGGTGCCCTTCGAGCGCAGACACCCACAGCCCTTTCATCTCTTCGCGCGTCGGTGCCTCCAGGCGCACCTGCCACGTGCCCGCGATCGGATGCTCTGCGGGATCCGCGCGGGACATGATGACCGGGCTCCGCGGATGGGCGAGCCGGAGCAACAGGAGTTCAGCATCGGGTCCTTCCGCATCCATAAGAACGGTGCGTCCGCGCAGCCGTGCCCTGCGCTGCAACCGCAAAGCGAGCTCCGCGCGATCCTGGGTGGAAGTGGGTATGTGCGCGGACGGAAGCCACGCGACCTCGAGGCCGAGCGCGCTCGCCAGCGCGTGCGCGAACGCGCGCCGCGTGTCCGGATCGGCGCCCGATATCTCGACAATCGATCGCGCGTGCGCACGCACGTGTTGCGCGCTTTTCAGCGCGAGTGCTGCGTGGGACGGAGCGAGTTGACCCGCCTCCGGAAGCCTCATCAACAACGGCGCAAGGCGCTCGTCCTCGCCGTCGAGTCCGGTCAGCCAATGCAGCACCTGCTCGTCGATGCGCAGTTCCCGCTCCGGCAGCCCGCCCTCCCCTGTCAACTCGATCAGACGCCATGAACGAAGCGGTCCATCCGGCGCGAGCGCGCTCCAGTGCGCATCGGGAAGCAGCGCGAGAGCCAGCGAAAAGGTCGGCCACGAACGCCCACCGTTGAGCCGCGCGAGAGTCGCCGCGAAGCTACCCGACAGTTCGCGTCCCGCGGCGAGCAGCAGCACGCTGCGTTCGAAGGAGGAAAGGCCGAGGGACTCTGCGAGGAAGCGCAAGGTCGGCGGGCACATTTCATCCGCGCCGCGAATCGCGCCCGCTCCGTCCGGTGTGCCGTCGCGCGCCCGTTCGAGTTCGAGCCGCACCGCTTCGAGGGCTGCCGCGAGATCCCGCTGATTGGCGACGGTCCAGTCCCTCTGCGGCGCGTTCATGTGACGCTCACCTTCGGTCCGGTGTACTGCTTCTTGAGAGGATCGGGCTGCACCGCGTCGGACTCGACTTGCAGCGCGCTCTCCGCTCCGTCCACCCGCAATCTCAGAAGCTGTGTGCCGGTGGGAAAGTCAGGCGGAATGCGAAGCGACACCAACGTCACCGCAGGCGAACCGGGCGCGCGGGCTGGCAGTTCGATAGTTCCCTGACCGAGAATGAGTGTCGCCTTCTGCTCAACTGCCACCGCGGGCGCGACGGTGAAGGTGAGATCTGCGTTGCGCGCGACGCTAGCGGGCACCGCGCTCACGACAGGAATCACGATGCACGCGATCACGTTGGACTCGATGCCGCGGTGCGGCTCGCTCGTAGTGCCGAAATCAACGGGATGGCGCACCTGAACCGTGGTCACGCCGGCCGGAACGCTCGCCGGTACCACGACCTCGATCCGATCGTAGCCGGGATCGCCGGGGATCACTTCGATGTCGCCGAGCGCGACGCGGGTGACGTCGCCGCGCAGGTTGTAGCCTTCGAGAACCAGCGTGCCTCCGGGTGCGACGAGTTGTGGGGAAACGCGCTCGATCACGGGCCGGTTGAGCGCGCGGACGGCAAGGTTTCGCTGGCGCACCGGCAACGCGGATTTTGCCGTGCGCCGCGATTCGATCAGCACCACCGACGCGAGGTAATGAGCGGTCGGTCGGTAGTTCGCCATCATCGCTGCCCAGAGCTTGGACATCTCCTCGGTGTTCAGATACTCGGGCGTGATGCGGATCTGCTCGTACTGTTCGGCGAGATCCGACGCAGCGAGTGCGGGATAAGTACTCGGCAGAATGCTGCCTCCGTTCACCGGTGGAACACCCCCCAGGGACTGGCGGATACGATCGCGCGGCAACACCGGCGTCTCGTGCAGCAACTGCATGCCGTATCCGAGCAGTATGTCGGTGTGAAACGGCTCCTTCCCGTACGCGGTGAGCAGGTAATGCAGGTCGAGGGCAAGCGGGGCATTGGTGAGGCGCGCACCGCTGCTGTCGCGGGAGGGCAGCTTCTCGTTGCGCCAGCCCTGGTTCGGGGTCACCCGATACATGAACAGGTTCAGCCGGCTCGTGAAGTTCGTATCCGCAGGTTTGATGGAATCCGGCGGATCGGAGGTCACGTTCACGTGGCCCACGGTCGAGGCGATATCGTGGTTGATGAGACCCTCGTTCAACAGGTCGCGCAGCACCGCGGTGACGCCGGCGATCGCAAGCGCATTGCTCACGGCTGCCCTCTCTTCCGCAGATATTCGTCGAGAGAGAGCGCAGCAGGCCGCTTCGGTGCCGCGGTACGCGCGGCGGGTTCGGGTGCGACCGCGCGCACTTCCACGCGACCGATCGTGACATGCACGTGACGCACGCTGTCGTCGGCGCGCGATCCCTGCTCGCTCGCAGTCGACCCTTCGCGATTCTTCGATGCCGTCGGCTCGCCTGCACCCTGCGGTGTGCGGATGGCACCACCGGGGGCGAGCGGCGGCTCCATGGGAAGCGACCCCGCTTCCGCGTCACGCGTGCCCGGCACAGCCGCCGACCGCATCGTTACCTGGGACTCGATCGAGTGTGTCGACGCGGTCGCGACAGTTGCAGGCGACGGCGCTAAAGAGGCATGCTGGGTTGCTTCTTCGTGCCGCTCCGAAAATGTTTCGACTCCCCGCGTGTGTCGTTGCGCTCGCGTCCTGGTGAGTGCGAGGCGCTGACCGCGTTTCTTGTTCATGCGCCAGAAGGGCCGGCGTTTGACGCAGGGTCGTCCGGTCCGCGTATGTGCGCGGAACCCCCGGCGATCGTTCTTCCACGGACTTCGGCGGCAATCTCCCCGATTCGAATCCGACGTTTCCCGTCTCGGCCACCATCCGCAGCGGACTCGAAGCGCGCACGCACGCGCGGCTGCACGTCGTACACAGCTCCGGTCGCTTTCATCGCGAGCCGCTCCAGGTAGTTCATGCCAGCAGCCGCTCCAGGTAATAGCGTCGGCGGGACGGGGATAGGCTCAGGATCTCGGCCTCACTCCAGCCGTAGCGGGAGGCGATGATGTGAATCTCGTCGAGCATGCGCGTGGCCCACACTTCCAGCTCAGTCCACAGGAACGCCGCAATGTCGAACGGGCTCCGCCAGCGGTGGTTGCACGCGGGGCATGCGAGGTCGAGCTCGACGTCGGCCTGGGGATCGATCTCGGCGCAGCGCTCAGCCACCGCCGCGAGCGCCGCCTCGGGTACTTCGCATCGGCTCGACCACTGCGTCGTCCCGCTGCGCGGACAGCAGGCAGCGCTGCACGATGCTCCGTGCCGCGTCGTTGCCTTTTCTCGCGGATTCCATGAGATCGGCAGTCGTTGGCAAGCGGAACAAAATCCCCCAGCCGTCGTGCTCGATCTCGAACGCTTCGCACCCGGTTTCGGACGACTCGCATTCCACGGACCGCGTGGAAACCGCGAACTCGACGCGCTCGCTGCACGCCGGGCAGCTCGTTTCACATTCCATGCGCGCGCCCAATGCCGCCTCCCGCAGTTCCAGCAGCATGCGGTCACGCGTACCGAGCGGGAGCGTGGCGAGCGTGGTGCGATCTGCGCGCGTGACCTCCTCGAGCAGCACTAGCGGACGCGCCGCTGGCGCCGCGAACAGGGCGCGTTCCCAGGCATCGAGCAGCCCGCGGGCCGTGATCGAAACGAGCTCCGTCATGCAACCGGCTCGGTGAAGGTCGGCTCGGACGGTTCCTTGATGTCGTAGTCGCGCTCCCACCCTTCGTTTTCGAGCTTGATGTGCTGGATCGCGACGGCGTTGGCGTTGGCATCGAGATCGGGCTGGGCCTGGAACTCGGAGACCCAGCAGCGGAACACCTTGTACGCGATGACGAGCTGCCCGGCCTCGTTGTACATCTCGATGATGAGGTCCTTGCGGAAGTCCTTGAGCGACACTTCGCTGCCGAGCCCGGAGCCGAAGTTCCAGACCTTGTTCGCCCACTTCTCGAACTCGGTGTCGTGGGTGACGCCGCGCTCCAGCGTGATCGCTTCGTACTCGGTGCGCCCCGGCGATTTGCGGGTCGAGCTGGGATCGCCCCCTTCGCGGTGCTTCACCACTTCTGTCGTGCGCTTGAGGCTCGACACCTTGCTGATCCCGGCCACGTAGCGGCCGTCCCACTTCACGCGAAACTTGAAGTTCTTGTAGGGATCGAAGCGCGTTGCATTGACGGTGAACTGCGGCATTTGCTTGCCTCCTCGATGGATGCTGGACAGCCTCAGGCCTGGGTCTGGCCGGCGAGCTGCTGAATCTGGATCACGACGAACTCCGCCGGCTTGAGCGGCGCGAAGCCCACCAGAATGTTCACGACGCCGCGGTTGATGTCGTCCTGCGTAGTGGTTTCGTTGTCGCACTTCACGAGATACGCCTCGCGCGGGCTCGCACCCTGGAAGGCGCCCTGGCGGAACAGTGTCTGCATGAACGCGCCGACGTTGAGACGGATCTGCGCCCAGAGCGGCTCGTCGTTCGGCTCGAACACCACCCATTGCGTGCCGCGATAGAGGCTCTCCTCGATGTAGAGCGCGAGCCGGCGCACCGGCAGGTATTTCCACTGATCGGCCAGGCGGTCGGCCCCGCGCAGAGTGCGTGCGCCCCAGACCACGCGGCCGACGCCATCGAAGAAGCGCAGGCAGTTGATGCCGAGCGGATTCAGCTCGCCGTTCTCCTTGTCGGTGAGGCGTACGCTGAAGTCGATGACGCCGAGCAGCGTCGCCTCGATGCCGGCCGGCGCCTTCCACACGCCGCGCGCGCCGTCTGTGCGCGCCGTCACGCCTGCCACTGCACCGCACGGCGCGAAGGCCTTCGGCCGGTTCTCGTCCTGCGGATCGAGCGCGATCACGCGCGGGAAGTACAGCGCCGCGTTCTCGCTGCGTCCAGGTCCGAAGCCGGCGGTTCCGTCGACGCCATTCGTGCCGTCCTGGGGATCGCTCTTATCGTTCCAGCTCGCGGGCGGATCGACGATCAGCATCGCACGTCGCGCCTTGCAGTACGCGAGCGCGGAAGCCCATGTCCCGGAGGACGGATCGGGGTTCGCCACCGCGGGATCGTAGTGGTACGGTGGAATGCACAGCAGGTTGACGAGGTCTGCCTCGTCCAGCGCGTAAATGCCGGTCTTCGGGTCACTCGGGCTCCCGATGATCTGACCGTCGCCGATCACCGACCCGTCACCGCCAGAGGCGGCGGTTGCAGACGTGCCGGTGCTGGGTGTCGTGTTCGGACGCTCGTTCACCGTGGGCGTGACGGCGCTGGCGAGCTTCGATTCATCCTTTAGCACCCGCTCCACGCGCCGCAAGGCGCCAGCCGCAGCCGACAGATTGCGGAACGTCTCCGTCGCGACCAGTGCTTTCGGCGTCGTGCTGGGATCGAACTCCTGCAGCGTGAGGTTGTACAGGTTGGTATCCGCAGGGTCGCTCGTGTTGTAGTCCACGAATGCCACGAGGTTGCGTCCCCAGATTCCCGGATTGGCGGCTTCGAGCACGATGTTGCCGGTTGCGGTCGGAAGGGTAAGAGTCGCCGCTGTCGCGCCGTTGTGGACACGCACGACGAGCGCGTCGGAACCACCGTTCAGGAAGTAATGCTGCACGGCGTAGCTCATGGCGCTGTCGCCGGACAGCCCGCCGAAGATCGCGTTGAACTCCGCGAAGCTGTGGATCAGCGTCGCATCGTTGGCAGGGCCCTTTTTCGCGCGGCCGACGAAGGCGGTGATCGAGGTGCCGACGCCGGTGATGGTGCGTACCGAGCTGGGCAGCTCTTCGATGTAGACGCCGGGATAGGTCAGTGTGGCTGGCATGGATCGGTCTCCTCAGGCAAGCGCTCGATAGGATCGGATGGAAGTCGAACTGCGTTCACGGGGTTGCGTCGCGGCCGACGAGAATCTCGAGGGCGGCGTTCTTCGTGGCATCGCCTGCCGCGAAGGCGTTCTTGATCTTCAGCACCTTCGGGGCGACACCGCACAACGCGATGCCGCTGCCGAGCAGAAAGAGTGGTGAATCGAGCGCAACCGCCACCGAATCGGTGGTACCGTCGCTCAGCTTGTACGTAAGGTCGGCGCCGTAAATCGAGGATTTGATGAGCATCAGCACCACCGCCGCAGCCGCGGCAGGCTGGATCTCGATTGTCACCTCGGGCGCGCCGCTGCCACCGGGTTCGACCGTGAGTTCGATCTTGTCGTAGGCCTCGGCGGCCTGCGTCCCGGTAAGCGCCATCTGCGGTCCGTTCGGAATCTGCACGCTCACCCCAAAGGTCATTTGTGGCATTCCGGTCTCCTCGCGAGTCGACTCGCTCTCACCTTCGATCGACGCCCGCCCGTTTGCCGCACGAGCACGCGGCAGCAGGGACGAGCATCAGTGGGCGACGGGTCCGCCGCGCTGGCTGCTTGCGTAGACGATGGTGCCGTCGGGCAGGATCTTCTTGATCACCGCGCCCTCATGGACGAGAAGATCCAACGCCTGTTGCACAGACGGACTCGGCGCTTCGACCGCACCAGGCAGCAGCCACCAGCGCTGCACGCCGTCCAGGCTGTCAGTCGCGTTCGGATGGCTCTCTAGATAGCGCCGGATTTCCGTAGCAACGTCCGCAATGGTCGAGACGAGACCCATGCCGCATACCCGTGACGTGACTGAATGGTCAATCCCTGTGCGCAATCACCGTGCCGCGCGCCGTCCGCTCACAACTCGCTTTTATTCAATAAGTTGTAGAGAACACCTGAGACTCGCCTGAGGCAGTTTCGCCGCAGGGGGCGGGCGCTCCCAAGAACAATTTCAATCAGAACGAAGGGTTGCGACGGGGCAGTCCGATCCCGCGCATGGGTCTACTCGCACCCATGGGAGGGCGAGCAGGAATCGCGTCGAAAAACGGAGGAGAGGAAAAACCGGAGAAGGGTCGACGGCGCCGCTTACGCGTCTTCGCACTCGTAGAGGCTCTTGTCGATGCCGTACTTCTTGAGCAGCTTGCCGAGGCTGCGTCGCTCCTTGCCGCAGCGCCGGGCGGCGAGGGAAACGTTGCCGTGTGTTTCGGCGAGGAGCTGCGCGAGGTAGTTGCGTTCGAACGCTTCGATCGCCTTCGCCTTTGCCGCGCGGAAGCGGCCGTGACCATTGAGTCCGAGCGCCTCGTCCCCCGGCCCGAAGTAGTTGCCGTCGAGGCCGCCGGAATCGATCTCGATTTCCTCGCCGCTCGCGAGCAGGAATTCGCGATGGACGAGATTCTCCAGCTCGCGCACGTTTCCGGGCCATTCATACCGGGTCATCAGCGCAACGCTCGCGGGGCTGAGATGCTTGTCGCCGCGCCCGTACTGACGGCTGAAGCGTTTAAGGAAATGGTTCGCGAGCGGCACCACGTCGGCACGCCGTTCACGCAAGGGCGGCATCTCCAGGCCCATGATGTTGAGACGGAACAGGAGATCCTGCCGGAAGCGGCCGCGGCGCGCGAGCCGCGCGAGATTCTCGTTGCTCGCCGCGATCACGCGAACATTGGCGACGACGATGTGCTTGCCCCCGAGGGGGCGGTAATGCTGATCCTGCAGGAAGCGCAGCAGGGCCACCTGGGCCCGGGGAGTGAGAGTTTCGACTTCGTCGAGGAAAAGCGTGCCGCCCTCCGCGTCGGCGATCACGCCGGGTCGGGATTCCCGGGCGTCCGTGTAGGCGCCCTTGCTGTGCCCGAACAGCTCGTTCTCGATGAGGCTGTCCGGAATCGCGCCACAATTGACGGGAATGAAGGGAAAATCCCGCCGCGGGCCGAGGTAATGGATGCCGCGTGCCGCGAGTTCCTTGCCGGTGCCGGTTTCACCCTGGATCAGGACGGCCGCATCGCAGGTCGCATAGCGCCGGATGAAATCGACGCAGCGCACGAATCCGGCAGACTCGCCGACTAGATTCAATCGCCCCAGATCTTCCATGCTTGGTTTTCGTGTACGCCGGGAAGCGGGTTGAGCGTTGTTCGCCGCAGAGGGAAAGACCACCAAACGTGGGGCAAATCTTCCCATGGGAGCACTTACGCATGACTTACCGGCGTGCGTCGATGGAATCGCCCAGAGCGAAGGGTGCGCAACGCTAGAATCGGGGCTGGAATACTCATGCCTCCTCAAATAGGTCTTTGCACCGACAGAAAAGGCGTACCCTATAATGACCCGAGGTCAGCGTTGATCGCTCGTGCATTCGAAAAGGCGATCCGGGTCCACTCTACGACGTGTCCGTCCCCATCGCTGGTCGCGTTTTTGATCGCGGCACAGCTTTCGGCTGTTCCTGTTTTTTTGTTGCCCAGCAGCGGCGCCAGACTGAGAGCATTGCGTGACACAAACGGCGACGCGCGGGAAAACTGAAGCCGTCATTGCGTCCCCTTGGCTCGGACTCGCCCTGCTCACGATCGGCGTTCTCTGTGGATGTGCTGCGCGTCCTCTTGCAGCCGATCCGTCGTTGCGGGAGGGGATCGATCGCTCCTGCGTCCGCAGCCTGGGTAGCGGAGACCTGCCCGCCTCTGTTCCTGGGTCCATACCGCTAGCCGCACCGCCTCCCAGCGAACCTCCTCCGGCAGGATTCTCGAAGAAGGCCATTGCCATTGCTGAAGTCATCGACGCGCTTCCTCTGCTCCGGCAGATCCCGCCACTGGAGGTGGAGGCTACGGGAAGCACCGCGGCCGAATTGAAGCTCTTGCGCGTTCATCAGAGGATCACTGACCGCATTGTGCTGGCAATACTGGATGTCTCGCGCACGATTGCGGCGATCGAGTGCGAGAACGAACGCGGCGACCAGCTGCAAGACTGGCTGCAAAAGGCGGAGGATCGCAGGATTCGCCGTTTGGGATTTACGAGCATCATGGCCGGAGCGCTGACTTCCATCGTGTCCGGAGCGCTTGCTTTGGCCGCTCCGGCCGCCGCAGCCGCCAGCATCGCGGGCGTCACGGGCGGCATGATCGAAGCAGGGGCTGGAGTGGCCGGCCTGGAGGGCAGCGCCGCGGGAAACTTCTCAACCAAGCCCAACATTCTGAGCGAGATCTGGGAAGGACGACCGGAATCGACATTGTTTCCACCGCCGGTTTGGCGGTACCTCACTCGGCCACCCAGCGACGACAGCAGCGGCTTGACGGTGCGGCAGACTCTGCTCGCACAGTGGGGCGCGGGCGAGCGGTTCGGAGAGCCCGGGTCGCAGGCCGAACGCGACCGGATCGGGCTCCTGTTCGGGCCCGGCGGCGTGTATACGATCGACGACCTCAATGCACGCGACGCACTCCTGGACCTGCTTCAAGCAACCATCACCAAGATGAATCAGGAATTGCAGATCCTGTTGCACGAGTTGACGCAACGGTCCGTGACGCCAGGGTGAAGGGCGTTCTCGCACTGCAATCGGCTTGGATGGCGTGATGGGATGGTTTCCTCCTCACTTCACCAGGTCCCGATACGCGTGCCACGTGGCATGGCCGATGACGGGCACCGCGACGCTGAGCCCCGCGAACCACGAGACGAATCCGAGCGTAACGAGGACGACGATAATGCCGGCCCACAGCAGCATCGGCAGGAGATTCTTCCGCACGGCGCTGAAACTCACGATCATCGCCGAGAGCGCGTCCATCTTTTCCCGGTCCAGCAGCATGGGAATCGACACCACGCTCGTCGCGTACACAAGGAGCGCGAACCCTGCCCCGGCGGCGGAGTAGGCAAGGAAGAACGCGAAGCCCTCCGGCGAGGTCGCAACACTCTTGACGATGTCGCGCAGGGTCGGCGTGCCCTGGGGAAAAAACAGCGCGATCACGACGAGGGCCACGCGGATCCACGCAGACATGATCAACGACAGGATGAGCGCGTAGAACCCCACCGCAGGCGCGTTGGTGCGCCAGGCGGTCAGCGTCGGCGCGAGGGCGGGCCGCTCCCCGCGCTCGAGGCGGCGGCTGATGTCGTACAGCCCGAGGGCGAGAAAGGGTCCGAGGATGAGAAAGCCGGTGACGAGAGCGAGCTCCCACGCCACGTCCGTAGCGTATGTGAGCAGGACCCAGCCCATCACGGTGAACATGACGCCGTAGAAGATGCTCGCCTGGATGGCGGCACAAAAGTCCGCCCATCCATGCCGCAGCCAGCGCAGGGGCGCATCCATTCCGACCTTGTTCACCTCGGGCCAGACAAATTCGCTCTCGGCCTTCTCCTTGATCTCGTCCATATCTGCTCCCTGGCACCGCTCTCCCGTCGGTCAGCCGCGATTCTAGCCGCACTCGGCAGGGTGCGACTCAGCGATTTTCCGCATCCAGGGCATGGAGCACCTCCCAGCGCGCAAGGAGCTCCATCAGCTCGCCTTCGATTGCATCGAACCGTTCTCGCATGGGCGCCACCTCCTCCGCTCGATCCTGATACAGCTGCGGATCGGCCAGCCGCTCCCCGATCGCGCGTTGCTCCCCTTCGAGGGTTTCGATCCTCCCCGGAAGCGTCTCCAGCTCCTTCGCCTCTTTGAAGGAGAGCCGCTGGCGCCGCTCGCGCACGCGCGGATCGCTTTTGGGAGCAGGCTTCGCGTCGGGTGCAGGTGCCGCACCGCGCGCCGCCCCCCGCGCCCGCATCCAGTCATCGTAGCCCCCCACGAACTCGCGCACGCTGCCGTTCCCTTCCACCGCGATCACCTGGGTCGCCACGTTGTCGAGGAAGGCGCGGTCGTGGCTGACCAGAAGCACCGTGCCCTCGTACCCCTCGAGCAGATCCTCCAGCAGTTCCAGCGTATCGATATCGAGATCGTTGGTGGGCTCGTCCAGCACCAGCACGTTGGCGGGCCGGGAAAAGAGTCGCGCGAGGAGCAGCCGGTTGCGCTCTCCGCCTGACAGGGAACCGACCTTGGCTCGCGCTCGCTCGGGGGGGAACAGGAAGTCGCCGAGGTAACCGATGACGTGCCGCTTTGCGCCGCCGAACTCGATGAAATCGGAACCCTGGCTCACCACATCGGTCAGCATCGCCGCATCGTCGAGCTGCGCGCGCAGCTGGTCGAAATACGCGACCGCCACGCGGGTGCCGAGGCGAACCTTGCCGCGGTCGGGGGCCAGCTCACCGAGGATAAGGCGAAGCAGCGTCGTCTTGCCTGCACCGTTCGGTCCGACGATGCCCACCTTGTCACCGCGAAGAATGCGGGTGCTGAAGTCGCGCACGATAGTGCGCTCGCCGAACGCCTTCTCGACATGTTCCAGTTCCGCCACGAGCTGTCCGGTGCGCTCGCCCTCGGCCAGCTCCAGCTTCACGCTGCCTATCCGTTCGCGCCGCGCTGCACGCTCGCGCCGCAACTGCTCGAGACGCCGCACCCGGCCTTCGTTGCGCGTGCGACGCGCTTCGATGCCCTTGCGAATCCACACCTCTTCCTGCGCGAGCACTTTGTCGAACTTTTCGTTCTGCACGGTTTCGGCGGCGAGCAGCTTTTCCTTCGCCGCCCGATAGTCCGAGAAGCCGCCCCTGAAAGCGGTGAGCCGTCCGCGGTCGAGTTCGACAATGCGGGTCGCGACGCGGTCGAGAAAACGCCGATCGTGGCTCACCGTGACGAGGGTTCCAGCGAACTGCGTCAAATATCCTTCGAGCCAGTCGATGGTGTCGAGATCGAGATGGTTGGTCGGCTCGTCGAGCAGCAGCAGCCCCGGCTCCTGCACCAGCGCGCGAGCCATCGCCACGCGCCGGCGCGTGCCGCCAGAGAGCGTCGACACCGGGGCATCCGGTTTGAGGGCGAACGCGGCGAGCGCGCTCTCGACGCGGCTCTCCGCACGCCAGCCGTCGTCCGCTTCGAGTCGCTCCTGCGCAGCGTGCAGCGCCTCGAGCAGTGCCGGCTCGGCACCCTGCGCGAGCCGGGAAGAGAGCCGATGGTATTCGACAAGCGCAGCGTTGAGCGCGCCCAGACCGGTTGCGACGGATTCGAACACGGTCAGGGCATCGTCGAGTGCAGGCTCCTGCTCCACGAGCGCAACCCGCAGACCCGGAGTCGAACGGATCTCGCCGTCGTCGGGCGCGAATTGCCCCGCGAGCATGCGCAGAAGACTCGACTTCCCCGTTCCGTTGCGACCGATGAGACCGATCCGCTCGCCGCGTTCGATCGCGAGATCGACGTGATCGAGCAGCGGCAGGTGGCCGTAGGCGAGCGAGACTTCCTTGAGAGTGAGAAAGGGCATGGTTGCCGGCACTGCGATGGTGCATCCGAGCACATTCTCGGTGTGCGCCGCAGTCTAACCGGAACGGAATATCTTGCACACCGACCATGGACGCGATCGAGCGCTCCGCAACGTCACCATGGGTTCAAACGACATAGATCAACGGTTTCCGAAATCTCCCGTATCACATAGATCACGCAATCGCTGTAAACTTTGCCCCCGCCGCGCGACGGGTCTGCGTATTGCATCGTTGTCTGTCTGCGGAAAGCGTGCGCATTCGCGCGTCGGATGCCGCAACGCGCTCATGCATTGATGAAAACCTCTTCGTTGGAGCACCCGGAATGAGCGAAGTAAAATACACGCAGGATCACGATTGGCTGCGTCTGCACGGCGACGGAACGGCTTCGGTCGGCATCACGGATTTTGCGCAGAAGCAACTCGGCGATCTCGTGTACGTCGGTCTGCCGGAAGTCGGCACTGCGTTCGAGAAAGGCGCCGACGCGGCGGTCATCGAATCGGTCAAGGCGGCGAGCGATCTCAAGATGCCGGTCGCCGGTACAATCGTCGAAGTGAACACCGCACTCTCCGATGATCCGGGCAGGGTCAACGCGGACCCACTCGGAGACGGCTGGTTCGTCAAGATCAAAGTCAGCGATCTGAACGACGCGGCCGATCTCATGGACGAGGCAGCCTACGAGAAATTCGTCGACAGCCTCGAATAAGCCAGGCGGCAATGAACGCAGGAGTCGACCCCATCGCCATGACTGACTCAAGACGTGCCTTCGAAGATTTGGAGCAACGTGCGGATTTTGTCCGCAGACACATCGGACCCGACGCGTCCGAGGAAGCGGCCATGCTCGCGGCGATCGGCCTCGAATCGATTTCCGCCCTGATCGACGAAGTGATACCGCCTGCCATCCGCTCCGCGGAACCTCTCGGCATTGGACTGGCCCGCACCGAAAGCGAGACTCTGCAGCACCTGCAACGCCTGGCAAGCCGCAATCAGCCGTTCCGGTCTCTCATCGGCATGGGCTACCACGACTGCCACACGCCCGGCGTCATCCAGCGCAACATCCTCGAGAATCCCGCGTGGTACACGGCGTACACACCGTATCAGCCGGAGATCTCCCAGGGCCGGCTCGAGGCGCTGCTCAATTTCCAGACCATGATCGCAGATCTCACCGGACTCGAGATCGCGAACGCGTCCATGCTCGACGAAGGCACCGCGGCTGCCGAAGCCATGGCTTTCTGCCAGCGCGTCTCGAAGAGCAGGAGCCGGACATTCCTCGTCGCACCGGACTGCCATCCGCAGACCATCGAAGTCGTGCGCACGCGTGCCGCGCCAATCGGCATCGAAATCGTGGTCGGCGATCCCCTCTCGCACATGGAGCGGGGAGAATGTTTCGGCGTGCTGCTGCAATATCCCTCCACCCACGGACAAGTGCTGGACCACACCAGCACCGCAGCGCGAGCGCATGCGCTCGGCGCTCTCGTCGTGGTCGCTGCGGATCTTCTTGCGCTGACGCTCCTCAAGCCACCCGGAGAATTTGGGGCCGATGTCGCCGTCGGGAGTGCGCAGCGATTTGGTGTCCCGATGTGCTACGGCGGACCGCACGCGGGTTATTTCGCGACGCGCGACCTGCACAAGCGTTCGATGCCGGGCCGTCTCGTCGGCGTGTCCATCGACAGCAAGGGCGACAAGGCCTATCGGCTTGCCATGCAGACCCGCGAGCAGCACATCCGCCGCGAGAAAGCGACGAGCAACATCTGCACGGCGCAGGTGCTGCTCGCGGTGATGGCAAGCATGTACGCCGTGTATCACGGCCCG
Organism: uncultured beta proteobacterium; assembly: GCA_963747225.1. Lineage (GTDB taxonomy): Bacteria > Pseudomonadota > Gammaproteobacteria > Burkholderiales > JAEUMW01 > JAEUMW01. The sequence goes on from CAVVES010000019.1 coordinate 208,844, forward strand.
CACGGTCTGAAGACGATTGCCGAGCGCGTCCAGCGCCTCACCGCGACCCTCGCAACCGGTTTGCGTCGGCTGGGGTTCGACGTTCCGACTGCCTGCTTCTTCGACACGATCCAGGTGCGGACCGCCGAGCGCACCGCAGCCATACACGCGAGCGCCCGTGCCTCTGCGATCAACCTGCGCGAGATCGACGCCGCCACGATCGGCATCTCCCTCGACGAGACGACGACACGCAGCGATGTCGAAACCCTGTGGTCGATCTTCGCGGGGGCGGGAACGAGTGCACCATCGTTTATCGCCATGGAAGCGGACGCATCCGATCCGCTCACCGTCGAATTGCGGCGCGAGTCCGCGTTCCTGACGCATCCGGTGTTCAACACCCATCAATCCGAAACGGAGATGCTGCGTTATCTGCGCGGCCTCGCCGACAAGGATCTCGCACTCGATCGCACGATGATTCCCCTCGGTTCATGCACCATGAAGCTGAACGCCACCACCGAGATGGTACCGGTGACGTGGCGCGCATTCAGCGGCCTGCACCCGTTTGCGCCCACGGAGCAGGCGCAGGGATATCGCGAGCTGATCACCGATCTCGAGCGGATGCTGTGTGCGTGCACCGGCTACGATGCCGTGTCGCTGCAGCCGAATGCCGGCTCCCAGGGCGAGTACGCCGGACTCCTCGCGATCCGCGCATGGCATGCGAGCCGCGGCGAAGCGCATCGCACCGTGTGCCTCATCCCCAGTTCGGCCCACGGCACCAATCCCGCGAGCGCGCAGATGGCAGGCATGCAGGTGGTGGTCGTTCAGTGCGACGAACACGGCAACGTCGACCTCGCCGACCTCACGGCGAAGAGCGAGAAGCACGCGGCGAATCTCGGCGCGATCATGATCACCTACCCCTCGACCCACGGCGTGTTCGAGGCAGAAGTGCGCGCGATCTGCGAAGTGGTACACGCCCACGGCGGACAGGTCTATATCGATGGCGCGAATTTGAATGCGATGGTGGGCCTGTGCCAGCCGGGGAAATTCGGCGGTGATGTGTCGCACCTCAACCTCCACAAGACCTTCTGCATTCCCCACGGCGGCGGTGGTCCAGGCGTCGGCCCGGTCGCCGTCAAGGCGCATCTCGCACCGTTTCTTCCCGGACACCACGCTGCCGCACTGCCCGGCATCGGCGCCGTGTCGTCCGCGCCCTTCGGCAGTGCGGGCATCCTGCCGATCAGCTGGGCTTACATCGCTCTCATGGGAGACGCTGGACTCAAGCACGCGAGCGAGGTCGCTATCCTCAACGCGAATTACATCGCGCACCGACTCGCGCCCCACTATCCGATCCTCTATACCGGCACGCAGGGCAGAGTCGCGCACGAATGCATCATCGATCTGCGTCCGCTCACCGAGGCGAGCGGAATCAGCGTCGAGGACGTCGCGAAGCGCCTGATCGATTACGGTTTCCACGCACCCACGATGTCGTTTCCCGTCGCGGGAACCCTGATGATCGAGCCCACGGAAAGCGAGTCGAAAGCGGAGCTCGATCGCTTCTGCGAAGCGATGATCCGCATCCGCGAAGAGATCCGCGCGATCGAAGCGGGTGCGATGGACGCGAAGGACAATCCCCTCAGGAACGCTCCGCACACGGCTGCGGATCTCACCGGCTCGTGGCATCATCCCTATTCCCGCGCGGATGCGGTGTTTCCTGTTTCGCAGCTCCGCGCCGGCAAGTACTGGCCGCCGGTCGGGCGCGTGGACAACGTGTACGGCGATCGCAATCTCGTGTGCGCGTGCCCGCCCTTGTCCGAATACGACGACGTCGAACAGGCAAGCGCCTAGCGCACCGGGCGAGGAGCGTCTTCCATGAGAACCTCTCTTGTGCTGACCGTCATCGGCAACGACAGGCCGGGCCTCGTGAGCGCGCTCTCCGATACGATCGCGGCGTTCGAGGGGAACTGGACGGAAACGCGAATGGCGACCCTCGCCGGCAAGTTCGCGGGAATCCTGCTCGTCACGGTACCCCAGGCTCAGGCCGAAGCTCTTATTGCAGCGCTGCACAAGCTGGAATCGCGCGGACTGCAGGTCGTCGTCGAGCGAAGCGCCGAAGCGGGATCCGCAGCGCCCGCGCGCGTGCTTGTGCTGGAGCTGATCGGTCAGGACCGGCCCGGCATCGTCCGTGACATCTCGCGCGTGCTGGCGGAGCGCGGCATCAACATCGAAGAGATGGAAAGCGTGTGCCTGAGCGGCTCTTTCTCCGGCGAAGCGCTATTCAAGGCGCAGGCGCGACTCCAGGTGCCGCGCGAGATCGCGACCGCGGAGCTGCGCACCGTGCTCGAAGCGCTGGCGAACGAACTGATGGTGGACATCAGTCTCGACGAAGCCGGCCCTGACGACGATTGAACTTGACCGACGCTCGCTGCGCATTGCCATCATGAACGAGTCTGCCCTTCCCCTCGCGCGGACGCCGCTCCATGCCCTGCATTGCGAGCTCGGCGCGCGCATGGTTCCGTTCGCGGGTTACGAGATGCCCGTTCAGTACCCGACCGGCATCATCAAGGAGCACGTGCACACGCGGGCTGCAGCGGGACTCTTTGACGTCTCCCACATGGGGCAGGTGCGGCTCACGGGCGCCGCGCGTGCCGGTGCGCTCGAATCGCTGGTGCCGGTGGACGTGATCGACCTGCGCGCGGGGAGTCAACGCTACGCGTTCTTCACGAACGATCACGGCGGGATCCTCGACGACCTGATGATTGCGAACTACGATGATCACCTGCTGCTCGTCGTGAACGCGGCGTGCAAGCAGGCGGACATCGCTCACCTGCGCGCGCATCTCACCGGTCGGTGCGAAGTCGAGGAACTGAGCGAGCGTGCGCTCCTTGCACTGCAGGGGCCGAAGGCGGGAACGGTGCTCGCGCGCCTCGCGCCGGACACGGCATCGATGCTCTTCATGTCCGTTCGATCCGTGACGCTGGGCAGTATTCCCTGCGAGGTCAGTCGCTCCGGTTATACCGGCGAGGATGGCTTTGAAATCTCCGTGCCCGCCGACCGCGCGGACGAACTTGCGCGGCTGCTTATCGCTCAGCCGGAAGTCGCACCGATCGGCCTGGGTGCCCGCGACTCACTGCGCCTCGAAGCGGGGCTGTGTCTTTACGGCCACGATATCGATACGACCACGACGCCGGTCGAAGCGAATCTCACATGGGCGTTGTCGAAGTCGCGCCGCAAGGATGGCTCGCGTCCAGGCGGTTATCCGGGCGCCGAAACGATCCTCGCGCAACTCGCCGCGGGAGTTGCCAGGAATCGCGTTGGACTGCGTCCTCAAGGGCGCATGCCCGTGCGCGAGGGAACCGAGCTGATCGATGAAACGGGCCGCGTCCTCGGCAAGGTAACCAGTGGCGGATTCGGCCCCACCGTCGGCGCGCCGGTTGCGATGGGTTACGTGTCGGCAGGAAACGCGCAGCTGGGTACGCAACTTGGCGCCATCGCCCGCGGGCAGCGGGTGGAGGTTTCCGTCGCAGCAACTCCGTTCGCGCCGCACCGCTACAAGCGGCGCTGAGGCACAAAGCGCTACAAGGACGGACCGGCCACGCCGGCAGACATCTTTTCCTGCCTGGTCTGGCAATCGATACAGCGCTTCGCGGTCGGATACGCTGAGAGCCGCGCGAATCCTATCTGGGCGCCGCATTCGATGCATTCCCCGTACTGGTCCTCGCGGATGCGCCGATTGGCGTCTTCGATATCGCGCATCTCTGCGATCTCGCGGTGCACGGCGGCGGCATTCATGTCGGAAAGCAGATCGGCCAACGACTCGTCGCCGGTATCGTGCACCTGCCCCGCGATGTCGATATAGCTGCTCTCTCCGGAGCGATCGAGATCCTGCTCCACCTGCTCCTTCAGCAAGCGATAGCGCTGATCGAGCATCGTGGTCAAGTGCGCGAGCTGTCTTTTGTCGAGTTCCGCCATGAACGAGATTCTCCTGCGGGGCAGAGCCCCCGCCCGGCATGATACCAGCCGAACGCGACGCGCTGCCTTCTTCCCCACGATCCGCCGCGCGCTGGGGCGCCGCAGGATTCTACAGTAGAATCCGCAGACTCCGCCCCGGTAGCTCAGTGGATAGAGCAACCCCCTCCTAAGGGGTAGGTCGCACGTTCGATTCGTGTTCGGGGCGCCCAGTCAATCAATGTCCGCTGACGACGCCACGCGTACGGGCGATCATCAGCCAAGCTCGAAGCTGGTCGCGCCGAACACCCGATCCAGCTCGCACTGCGGCGCCGCGCCCGTGTACATGCGCGCGGTCTCGAACACGCCGCGCATCCCGTGGCTCTCGGCCAGCGCCACGGCGTCGGCATTCGGCAGCGGCACGTCCACATACACAGTGTCGCCCTCGGGCACGCGGCTGCAAAGCGCTGCGTACAGCAAATTCGCGACAGCCTTCGTATCGGCCACCAGCGGAGCGATCTTGTGGCCTTCGCGGCAGCGGCGGATCACTCCCCAGCCGACGAGCCGCGCACCTTCGACGCACGCCAGCGCCGCGGCATCGGGCATGCCGATCCAGGCGCGCAAAAAGCGCTCGCGCGGCGCCGGAAACACTCGTCCGTCATCGGCGCATAGCACGGCAAAGTCGATGTCGGCCAGCGGGACGATGGTCACTGCGCCGGCGTCCGCGGAGCTCGCTGCTTGGCGCGCCGTGCCCGCGTAGCGAACGTTGCGCCACGCGAGCACGAAGCCGGACTTGCGATAGTTGTCCTGCTGTGCCGGGACACCGTCGAGCCCGACCAGGTGCCCCGCCAGCCGCTGCGTGCCTTGCGTCCACAAGCGCCAGCCGATGCCCTGGCCGCGCCATTCGGGCACGACAATGTACAGACCGATGAAGCCGAAGCGGCCGTCGTACGACACGGCGCTCAGGCAACCCGCCAGGCAGCCATCGACTTCGGCGATCAGGAAACCCTCGGGGTCAGCCTCGGCGAAGCAATGTGCGTCATGCAGACCCGGGTTCCAGCCTTCGCGGGCGGCCAGCTCGATCGCCAGATCGACCTCGTCACGGCGCATCGTTCGAATGCTGCAGTCGGGCATGGGCATCTCTTACTTCAATGGCCGGTCGAAGGCAAGCAGGGGAAAGGCTACAATCGCCACGAAACGAAGGAGTGCAAGACAAGCATGGCACAGTGCCCTCACTCGGCCGAGGAAACAGAGCTGCTCATCATAGGTGCCGGCCCGTTCGGCCTCTCGCTGGCGGCCTACGCAACGCAGCAAGGCATTGACTACAAGCTTGCAGGCAAGCCGATGGAGTTCTGGCACACGCACATGCCCCGCGGCATGTACCTGCGCTCTGCGTGCGATTGGCACCTTGACCCGGCCAACGTCGCCACCATCGAGCGTTTCCTGGCGCTTCAGGGCCGCACGCCCGCCGATGTCGAGCCGCTCTCACTTCGGTTCTACCTGAGTTACGCGCAGTGGTTCCAGGAGCAGCAGCAGATCACGGCGCTGCCCGCTTACGTCGAGCAGCTCGACCACGTCGATGGCGAACCGTATCGCTACCGTGCGACGTTCGAAGATGGGCGCGTGCTGGGGGCGCGCCACGTCGCACTCGCCGTTGGCTTCCAGTACTTCAAGCATCCGCCTGCGGAACTGGAAGCATTCCTGCCCACGGGCCGCTTCTCGCATACCTGCGATCTGGTCGGGTTCGACACACTCGCGGGTAAGCGTTGTCTGATCGTCGGTGGACGTCAAAGTGCATTCGAGTGGGCTGCGCTCCTTCACGAAGCCGGCGCTGCCGCTGTCCATCTTTCGTATCGCCACCCGTCGCCTGCGTTCGCCGCAGCGGACTGGTCCTGGGTCGCCCCGATCGTCGATACTATCGCCGATGACCCAGGCTGGTTTCGGCACCTGCCCGAGCCTGAGCAGACAGCGGTGATGCAGCGTCTTTGGGCAGAGGGGCGTCTCAAGGTCGAGCCATGGCTCGCTGCACGCGTGCAGCAACCCGGCATATCGCTCTGGCCGCGCACGCGGCTCGTAGCCTGCGACGAACAGCCCAGCGGAGAGCTCGTCGTACAGCTCGATAGCGGCGAGCGCCTTGTCGTCGACCACATCATCCTTGCAACCGGCTACAAGGTAAACGTCAGCCAGATTCCCTTCCTTGCCAAAGGCAACATCGCTGCGAAGCTCGCAACGCGAAAAGGCTTCCCCATCCTCGACGAGCACTTCCAGACGAACCTGCCCGGCCTCTTCATCACCAGCATGGCAGCCAACCAGGATTTCGGTCCTTTCTTCGCGTTCACCGTCTCGACGCGTACGTCGGCTACTCTTATTGGCGCCGCTATCGGTTCAGATACCAACCACGGATTGCATTCCGTGCATGCACCTTCGCTTCGCTCCGGCGCAGCGGCCTGACAACGAGCAGACTGAACAATCCGCCGATTCCCGTGCCAAAAGCGATGGAGAAAAGTTCGAGCGTGCCACACAAGCCGATGGCGACTTTCGCGCCGCGGGTGCGCAACGCACTCGTCGCAGCCGCCGCCCTGCTCACGGTCATGGCGCTCTTCTTCGTCGCTTACGATCCGTATCGGGACGTTGGCGACGACCTCCTCGAAGGTCGCGGCAACTTCGCGCAGACGCCGTTCGATGGAAACGGTGCGCAGTCCGTGCCGGCTTGGCGCACCGACGGACAGGCGATACGGTGGGAGCCTCGCGGCGGTGTGGAGGCCTCCGGCGCCGTGAAGCTCGGGACCGACGCCGCCCACGGGAGTCGGCTCGACTTCCGCGTCAAGGATGCCGACCGTTTCAAGTTCCTGCGCCTTTCCGGCCGGGTGCGCACGGAAGGCATCGTCGCCGGCGAGGCGCCGTGGAACACCGCGCGGCTGCTGCTGCTCTTCACCGACCGCAACGGCCGGCGCGACACGACCGGGCACCGCGAAGTGTGCGCTTTGACGGGCACGGAGCCCTGGCGTCATTGCGAATACGTCTTTGCCGTGCCGGATGCCGCCGTCGCGGCGCACGTGCACGTTCAGAATCTCGCCGCTGCGGGAACGCTGTGGGTTGACGACCTGCGCCTTACGCCAGCTGTCAGGAAACCAACGGCCTTTCTCTGGAACGTGCTCTTCGCCGTGGTGTGGTGTGCCGTCCTCGCTTACTGCCTGTGGGCGGTGCGCTTGTCGGGAAGGTGGTTCGGCGTGCCGATCATCGCCGTCGGGCTGCTGATCGTGGTTGCAGCGACAGTGCCCCAATCGACGATCGAGGAGACGGTGGACCTCGGAGCGGGTGCCGCGCAGGAGCTGGTAAACGACCTGCGCGACCACCTCGACGACAGCGGCTCCGGCCAGAGCGCGCACGCCCCCGCTTCCACCGTTCGGATCGGGCCCGCTGCGATTCATCCCGCAGGCTTGTCCTACATGACCATCAACACGGTCAAGAAGATCGGCCACTTCGTCCTCTTCGGACTGCTCGCCTTTCTCGCGTTCCTGTCGACGCTCCAGCATCGCGGCAGCCGTCGCGTCGCAACCTTAACAGGCGTCACCGCGGCGCTTCTTCTCTTTGCCGCTGGCGTAGAAGTCCTGCAGTTCCTGAGCACGACCCGGGGCCCCTCGCTGTTCGACTGGGGCGTCGATGCGGCAGGAGTGGTGCTCGGTGCTACCATCGCTTTAATCACCCACCGCCTCGCACGGCGCACCGTGACGATCGGACCCGCAGCCTGAAGGAGGCACGACCATGAGCGTTTCCATGTACCAGATTTCCATTCCGCCTCTCGTGCACGCGCTAAGGCGACTCGACGACATTCTCGCGAAGGCGGCAGGCCACGCCGAAGCCAGGAAGATCGATCCTTCGGTGCTGCTCAACAGCCGGCTCTATCCGGACATGTTCGCCCTCACGCGCCAGGTGCAGATCGCGACCGATACCGCGAAGGGGTGCGGAGCACGCCTCGCCGGTGAGGAACCACCGAAGTACGAAGACACGGAAGCGAGCTTTCCGGAGCTGTCGGCACGGATAGGAAAGACGGTCGCGTACCTGGAAACCCTTAAGGCCGAAAGCATCGACGGCTCGGAAGAACGCACCATCACGCTCAAGCTGCGCTCCACCACAGTCACCTTTCCAGGTCTGCGGTACCTGTCGTACTTCGTCCTGCCCAATTTCTACTTCCACGTAACCACCGCCTACGCGATCCTGCGCCACAACGGCGTCGAAGTCGGCAAGCTGGACTACCTGGGGAAGATCGATTGACTTCGTGTCCACGGTGAACGTGAAAGGGAGCGCGCATGCGTGACAAAAGGATAGCCATCCTGGAAGGCCGGCTCGGCCAGCAGATGGTCGACTTGGTGGCCAAGCAGGGCGGCGTGCCGGTCCACGCGCCCGCGCTCGCCGAGATCCCGGACGTCGACCCCGCCTTTGTCGCCGGTCTCGTGCGTGACCTCGAGACGCGGCCCGCGACGCTGGCGATCTTCCAGACCGGCGTCGGCACGCGCGCGTTGTTCGCCGCAACCGACGCGCTGGGGATTACCGACGCAATGCTGGGAATGCTGGCGCAGACCGTGGTCGCGGTCCGCGGACCGAAGCCGACCGCGGCGCTGCGGGCGCGCGGCGTGCGCATCGATATCAGCGCACGCGACCCGTTCACCACGCACGAAGTGCTCGAGGCGTTGCAGTCGACGGAGCTCGCTGGTGCGCGCGTGATCGTGCAGCGCTACGGCGTCACCAACCGCGAACTGGAAGAAGCGCTCAAGGCGCGCGGAGCCGAGGTGATCGAGATCCCTACCTACCGCTGGGCGTTGCCGGATGACACCCGGCCACTGATCGAATTGATGGACGCCCTCGAACGCGGGGAGATCGACGCCGTCACCGTCACCAACGCGGCGCAGGTACACCATCTGTTCGCTGTCGCCGAACCGCTCGGCCGTGCGCAAGCGCTGCGGACTAATCTTAATCGCACGCTGATTGCCTCCATCGGCCCGGTAGCGTCGAGCGCCCTGCGCGAGTTCGACGTCAAAGTCGATGTCGAAGCGAGCCCGCCCAAGCTCGGTCCCCTGGTCGCGGTGCTCGATGCGGTGCTATCGCGCTGACCGTGGTCGCCGGAAATAGCGGAACTACGCGCCGGGAAGGCTACATAAATCCTCAAGTGTGTTTTCATCTGGCTGATTACAAATAACAACATGTAATCCGCCAACTGCGGCGGACTGGGTGAATCCCTGTGGATCTTCTTCTTGTCCTCGCCCTCGGACTTGTAGCCGGCACCATCAGCGGCGTCGTCGGTTTCGGCTCGTCGATCATGCTGATGCCGGCGCTGGTCATCGTGTTCGATCCGCTGCGCGCCGTGCCGATCATGGCGATCGCCTCGATCATGGCCAACGCATCGCGGATCATGGTCTGGTGGCGGGAAGTGGACTGGCGCGCCTGCGGAGTTTATGCGGCGACGGGAATTCCCGCCGCCGCCCTGGGTGCGCGCACCCTGCTCGTCCTGCCCCCTCGCATCATCGAAGGGGCCCTCGGCGTGTTCTTCATCCTCATGATTCCCACCCGACGCTGGCTTACCGCGAGCAAATGGAAGATCAAGCTTCGTCATCTCGCCATCGCGGGAGCCGTCGTCGGTTACCTCACCGGAATCGTCGTCACGACGGGCCCCATCAGCGTCCCCATCTTCCTGGCTTACGGCTTCGTGAAGGGCGCGTTTCTCGCGACCGAAGCCGCGGGCTCGCTCGCCATTTACCTTTCGAAAGCGATCGTGTTCCGACACTTCGGTGCCCTGCCCATGGACCTGATCGCGAAAGGTCTCATCATCGGCTCGTCGCTGATGGCAGGTTCGTTCCTCGCCAAGCGGTTTGTGCTGAAGCTCAAACCGGAAAGCTTCCAGCTGCTGATGGATGCTCTCATGCTGGTCTCCGGTGCGACGATGCTCTGGACCGCCTGGGGCTGAGCCATCCCCGGCGCTGGCGGGCGAACGCGGGTTTTCTTACCATGTGGGTTCCCGGGCACCGGATGGCTACTCGATGACACGCTCGATCCTCGCCTTGCTGGCACTTACGTGTTCCTTGCCTGCCCTCGCCGCCGACTGGCAACTCATCGCCAAGCGGAAGGAAGGCTCGATCTTCATCGACGCGCAGGGCGTCGTCGCCACCAAGGACGGCTTCAGGAAAGCCTGGGACAAGTGGGAGTACGCGGAGGAGCAGCCCGGCTTTCCCGACAGCAGCATCAAGACCTTTGCCTCGTCGCGGCACCTCGCCCATTACAACTGCAAGGAAAGGACCTTTGCCGTAGCCCAGGTCGTCTACCTCGACGCGAAGGGCAAGAGCGTGGGTCAGATCAACCTGGAGGTCACTCCGGCGTCCTTCAGCGATGTGCCTCCCGGGTCGATCAGCGAAGCGCAGCTCGACTTCGTGTGCAAGGCCAAGGTCCGCAACGCGCCGTGATGCCTGCCTGGACCACGATGAACCGCGCCGTCGCTGTCCTCATCGCCGTGTTCGCACACCTCGAATCGACGCACGCAGAAGAAACAGCGCGCGCCTTCGACGGCGCGGAGGTCGCGCGGCTCGGAGCCGTTTACGAGAAGACCACCGCGCAAGGTCGGTATGAAACCGGCCAGGAACTGGCGGAGTCGCAATACTTCCGGGGCTTCGTGATCGGCGTCGCCCTCACCGGGGCAAAGCTCGGGCACATCTGCCCGCCGGACTCCGGCGTGAATTTCCGCGCGCTCTGGACATCCACCGCAGCCTGGCTCAGGGAGAATCCCGAAGAGTGGAAGCAAGGGCCGGAGGAAGTCGTGATGACGAACCTCCGTAAGGCATATCCCTGCGCGACCAAGGCGGAGCCAGTGCCGGAGAATCAGGAGCCCGCTGCGCAAGCGCCCGAGCCCGAGACTTCGCCTGCGCCACAGGTTGGGAACGAACCAGCTCCCGAACCGGAACAAACCCCGAATGACTGAACTCGCTTCGTCGGTGGACGCGATCTTCATCGGCGACATTTCCCTGCTAGAACCCGAGGGACATCGAACGGGAATCTTCAAGCGGCCCACCGCGTCCGGCCGCGTTACTGCGACGGGAATCGAAGGGGATCACCAGGCGGATCTGCGCTACCACGGTGGTCGCGAGAAGGCGGTGCATCACTACGCTGCGGAGAACTATGCGCAGCTCGTCGCGGAATTTCCGGCGCTGACTCCGGACCTGGTTCCGGGCAGTCTCGGCGAGAATCTTTCCACCGTCGGCTGGAACGAAAGCAACGTTCACATCGGCGACGTGTTCCGGATCAGCGGAACGATCGTGCAGGTGTCCCAGCCGCGCAGCCCGTGCTGGAAGATCAATCATCGCTTCGGAACCGACGATCTCTCAAAACGCATCGCGTCCGCCCGCATCACGGGCTGGTACTATCGGGTGCTCACGCCCGGTACGATCTCCGTCGGGGATACGTTCGAGCGCATCGAACAGGAGCGTAACCCGGTTTCGGTGTGGCGCTTCTGGGACGTCGTGCTGGACCATCGTCCGCAACTGGCGGACCTCGATACCCTTTGTGCTCTTCCCGCTCTCTCGGAGAGCTGGAAAAAGAAGCTGGATGAACGCAGGGCGTGGCTGACGAACTTGTGAGGATGAGCAGCCTGAGCTCCATCACCCCGGCAACACGCTCAGGATCGTCGCTCCGATCTTGTCGGCGAGCTTGCGGTAGCCTGCCCGGGTGGGATGGATCTCGTTCAGCCAGTCTCCACTCACGGCGGTAGAGCCAGGCGCCGCTCGCTGCAGCGTACGCCGCGTGTCGACGAAATAGAATTCCGGCAGTGCTGCCGGCCCTGACGCCAGCGCGGCGATACCGTCGGCTAGCGCGTCCACGAGAAGATCCGACACCGGCACCCACATGGATGCATCGATAAGCTTGTCGTTGAATGCCTTGAAAAGCCACGGCCCGAGCAGGCTGACGGCCAGGAAGCGTGCGGGGGCGTTGCGCGGCGTCGGGTAGTCGTAACAGTGGACGATCACGGGCACACCGTTGTTCGCGCTCTGCGACGAATCGCGCAGGCCAACGATGGTTCGGTACCCCGCCCGCACGTCGGCGACGAAGCTCGCGAGTTGCGCCGCATTCACGTAATCACCCGGATCAGTGCTGTCGGTTCCGGGATTTTGCAGCACCTGCGCGGCGCGATCCATGAGGTCGTTGCCCCCAGCGGAGAGCAGAATCGCGTGCCAGCGATAGCCGAAGCGATCGGTCAGCATCTTCTTCAGGTCCTGGTTCGACGCGAGGTCCGCAATGTGGACGAGCGTGTCGCCGGGATAGGCGATGTTCACGACGATGCCCTGCTGCGGAAGTTGCAGTTCATAGAGCATGTTAGAGGACGGAACGCCGGCGATGGTAAACCAGGAGTCTCCCTCGGCCAGCAACCGGAATGCGAATTCGGCGCTGCCCGGGCTGTTGCCGGGGTCCCCACTGTCGACATCCGCGATGTCCACCACGTGCACGGGCCACAGTGTCGTGCGCGGAGCCGCGCGCGGCATCCCTCGCGCGAGCGCTGTCACCGGAGGTCTCCGCACCTTTTTCGCTGCGCGGATCGGCGCCTTCTTCTGCGGAGTTTTCGCTTTCGCGCGCACGCTGACAGACCGCTTCGGCACGCTGGCCTTCTTCGGCTTCGAAGCAGGCGTTGCCGCCCGCTTCACGGTTTTCGGGGCTGGCTTGGCAGCGCTCGTCCTCTTCGCGCTCGTCTTCTTCGCCTTAGCTTTCGTCGCCGCGGATCCGCCGGACTTTTTTGCAACGCTCGCTCGTTTCGCCATGGCTCTGTCCTCCTCTTTTCGCCGTGTGGATTAGGCTCTCCTGTCAGACTGCGGTCAACCAGACCGCACTGCCTGCGCGCGCCCTTTCCACATGCCGCCCCGTCCGCGCGAGTGCTGCCACGCCGAATCGAGCGTGAACAGCAGATACGTCGCGGCGATTGCAGGCAGCGCAAAACCACACCACGCCGAGAGGCGATAAAAGCGCAGCGTGGGTTGGAACGCGAACGCCATCAGTGCCCAGCATGCCGCGCCCAAGATGCGCGGAGTTCCGTCCCCGAAGAGAGCCAGTGCGGGCGGCCCAAGATACGTGAGCACCATTCCGAGCGCGGTAGCGAAGAGCAGCAACGGCGATTCGCGCAACTGGACGTATGCGGTGCGCGCGACCATGCGCCGGATCTCGCCGATATGCCGGTAGGGACGAACGCTGCGCACGCGCTCGGTCAAGCCGAGCCAGATCGGTCCGTGCGCCTTCAGGCGACGCGCAAGTGCACAATCGTCGATCAGTTCGCCACGGATTCCCTCGATTCCGCCCGCAGCCCGCAGAGCGTCGCGGCGAACCAGCATGCAGCCGCCGGATGCACCGGCCGTTCGGCGATCCTGACGGTTGACCCAGGCGAACGGATACAGCATCTGAAAGAAGAAAATGAAAGCGGGAACCAGCGCACGCTCGGCAAAACTCTCGCAATGCAGCTTCGCCATCAGCGAAGTCAACACGAAGCCGTTCGCGCTTGCCCGCTTCACCAGATTGCGCAGCGCCTCCGGTGCGTACTCGATGTCGGCGTCAGTGAGCAGCACATAGTCCGGCGACTCGGGCAACGTCCCAGCGTGCCGCACCCCCTGCTCCACCGCCCACAGCTTGCCGGTCCATCCAGCCGGGATGGCCGTGCCCGCGAGTATCGTCAAGCGATCCGCCGCACCAGCGGCCACTGACGCCGCGCGTGCAACGGTCGACGTGCCGTCCGCGCTGTAATCGTCCACGAGAATCACTGCGAAGCGGCCGGGATAATCCTGTCGCAGCAGCGATCCAACGCTCCTCTCCACGACCTTCGCTTCGTCGCGGGCAGGCACCACAGCAACTACGAACGGCCACCCAAGGGCCGCCGGGAATTCGGTCCCCTCCCGATCGTCACGCTCGGCCGCGCGCCAGAACCCTCCCCGCGCGCAGAGCAGATAGACCCAGATCGAACATGCGATCAGCGCGACGACCAGCGTCATGTGCACTTCGGACTACGTGTGATCCTGAATGTGCAACTGCAAGGCTTCGAGAAATCGCGACACCATGTTGTAAGCCGCGACGGTCGCGGTGAGCTCGACCAGCAAACGATCGTCGAGCTCGGCACGGACCACGGCGAAGATCGAATCCGGCACCTGCACCTTGCGCGTCATCGCATCCGCGTAGGCCAGAATCGCGCGCTGGTGGGCGTCGAAGAGGTCCGATTTTTCCCATCCAGAAAGCGCATCGAGCTGGGCTTGGGAGAGTCCTTCCTTCAGCGCGATGGGCGCGTGCACGTCAGCCTCATACGACGCACCGTTCAGCGCTGCCACGCGCATGATTACAAGCTCGCGAATGGCCCCCGGCAGCTTGCACTCCTGCCGGATCGCGGTCAGATAGCGCAGCCAGCCGGCCGCCACCGGCGGACTGTGCAGCAGCATCTGGTAGAGATGGAGCAGCGTGCCGCGCTCCGCGACGATCTTTTGCACCAGCGGCTGCGCTTCGGGGTTATTCGTATCGGCATAGGGGATTCGAGCCATGATCAAAGTCCTCGTGTGCGTGGAGACCGAACGAAGGGATGCGCGGCGAAGCGCGGTCAGCTTTGTTTCATTTCGCTCTTCAGGTTCAGGATTCCCATGAGCAAGCGATCCCGCTCCTCTTCGAGCTCGTCGATCGATCGGCCCGACGCTTCTTCAGCGATGCCGTCGATGATTTCCTTTTGAACCTCGGGGCCCAGCGCAGGATTGCCGAGAGCAGCCCAGCGCGCCACCTGGCTCGGACCGAGATGCGCGAGGTAATGCGCGATCCCGCCCTGCCCGCCGCCGAGATGGTACGTCATGTGGGGACCCATGATCGCCCAGCGCAACCCAGGTCCGTTGCACACCGCCGCATCGATGTCGGCGACACTCGCGACGCCCTGCTCCACGAGGTATACCGCTTCCCGGTACAGCGCCGAGGAGAGGCGATTGGCGATGTGCCCCGGCATCTCGCGCCGGAGCACGACAGGTCGTTGCCCGAGCGAACGATAGAATGCGCTCGCCCGCTCGACGACGGCGGAATCCTCGCCGACAATCTCCACCAGCGGGATAAGGTGAGGAGGATTGAACGGGTGACCGACGATGAACCGCGAGCGGTTCCTGCAGTCCGCGACGATGCGGCTTCGGACCAGTGCGGACGTGCTGCTCGCGACGATCACCTCGGGCGCAAGCAGCGCATCGATTCGCGCAAGGATCTCCCGTTTCAGCGCTTCCTTTTCTGGGGCGTTCTCCTGCACGAAGTCGGCGCCGTCGAGCGCGCCTGGGAGGTCGGCCTTGAAGGCGAGCTTCCCCTCCTTGCGATGGCCGAGCTCCCTGAGTTGCCCCAGGGCATGCCGGACGAACTCCCGCATCTTGTCTTCCGCGCCGGGAGCCGGATCGTGCGCGACGACATCGAACCCGTGCGCCAGGAAGAGCGAAGCCCAGCTCGCCCCCATCAGCCCGCATCCGATCACCCCGATGCGTTGCCACTGTCTATCCATTTTCAGCCTCCTCGATCCAGGTTCGCGGCCCAGCCTGCGTTCGGTGCGTTCAATGGTCCGCGTCGACATGCAACAATGCAATACGCCGCATCATTCGAAACCCGAGCCGATCATGAACCCACCCGCTTCAACCGTCCACATCCCCTTCATTACTCATCTCGGCATCACGCTCCAGGAACAGTCGCGCGAACGCGCGCGCATCACCATCGAGCTGCGCCCGGAACTGCTGAATAGCTGGGGGGTCGCGCATGGCGGGGTCGTGATGACGATGCTCGACACCGTGATGGGCATCGCCGTGCGCGGATATCTCGGCGTGAATTCGAGCGTGCTCACCGTCGATATGAGCGTCGGATTCATGAATGCGGGCCGGGGCGCACGCATCGACGCGGAGGGACGGGTGCTGCACGGCGGGCGCTCGACGTTCTTCTGCGAATCCGAAGCGCGCGACGAAGCGGGGACCCTGCTCGCGAAAGCGATCGGAACCTTCAAGCCGGTGGAAAAACGAGGGTGATGTCGTCTATCCAACCTCTCTCACGACGTTCGATGACGGTGCCGTCGCGGTACTCGACGACCGCCACCACACGCCCGTCCCGGGAGCGCTGGGCTGGAGCATTCACCCGTTGCGCGGCCGCTTTTTCCCGCATGGCGTCGATCGGCACCACCGGCAGCCCCGCCGTCAGCAACCGGTCACGGAGATCCTCCCGCTTCGGATTGACGGCGACGCCCTCCTCCGTCACGAGTGCATCAACCGTCTCCCCCGGTGTGGTAGCAGTCGTAACCCGATCGACGATCTTGGCGTAGCCGCCGGCGTTGAGCCGTGTCGTCACCAGCGCGAGCTTGGCGCCCGCCGCGCAGTCAGCGTGTCCGCCGGAGCCGCCCATGATGAGACCGTCGGTGCCGGTCGTGACGTTCACGTTGAAGTCGCGGTCGATCTCGGCCGCGCCGAGGATCATTGCGTCGAGACGGTTCACGACGGCGCCTCGGTTATGGGGATCGGCATACATCGACGCCGTCATCGACTGATGAGCCTGGTTGCGCCGGTACGAGTCGACCGCCCTGAGATCGAAACACTGCACGTCGAAGAGCGCGCGGAAGAGCCCCGTCTCGAGCATGTCGACGATGTAGCCGGTGATGCCGCCCGCAGCGAAGCTCCCTTGCACACCTTTGCGGTACATGGTCTCCCTGAGGGAGTCCGCGACCGCGAGCGATATGCCTCCGGCACCGGTCTGAAACGAGAACTCCTCGCCGAGAAGTCCGGACGCCCCGATCACCTGCGTCGCCATGTGCGCGATCTGCAGGCCCACTGGATCGGTCGTCGCCCGCGTGATGCCCGACACGATGCCTTTTGGGTCGCCGATCGAATCCACCTTCACGACGAAATCGACCTGGTCCTGCGTGATATCGATCGGGCACGCCGGATAGCGCACCAGGTTGTCGGTCACCGCGACCACCCAATCGGCATAGCGCACGTCGGTTGCCGCGTAGCCGAGCGTCCCGCACGCGGAAACGCCATCGACGCCGTTGATGTTGCCGTAGGAGTCCGCAGTCGGCGCTCCCACGAAGGCGACGTCAATGTGCAGATCGCCGGCTTCGATCGCCCGGGCGCGCCCTCCATGCGTGTACATGATGATCGGCAGCGCGAGCGCGCCGCGAGCAATCGCCTCACCCACGGGGCCGGCGATATAGGTGGCGTGGATGCCGGTGACTACGCCGCTGCGGAAATGCTCGACGAGCGGCGCGTGGACCGGGAACAGCGAGCTCGAAGCGACCTTGATGTCCCTGAACCCCAACCTTGTAATCTCGGCAAGCACCATGTTGAGAACGTGATCGCCGTTGCGCAGATGGTGGTGAAAGGAGATGGTGGCGCCATCCTTGAGCCCGCACGCCTTGATCGCCGCCGCGAGGTCGGGAAGCAGCTTGCTCTCGCCGGGCACGGCGCTCCGCAGTACGGCGGAGGTGCGCGTCACCATGCCCAGGTTGTCGAACGCGCCGGTGAAGGGCTTGATCGATCGGTAACCCGCGATCCGCTCCGGTATCTCTCTGCCTACACTGTTCTTCACGTTTTTCTCCTCTCGCGTGACTCGTCTCGCGGTGCGCACGTCATCGTTCGAGACTGCGCAGGATCTGTTCGGCGATGCCGATGATCGGCGTATCGATCATGCGCCCATCGACGGCAACCGCTGCGCCGCCAGAATGCTGCGCAGCCTCGATCACACGCTTCGCCCACGCGACTTCTTCCGGACTCGGGGCGAAAGCCTGATTGACGACCGCCACCTGCTTCGGATGAATGCAGAGTTTCGCGCCGAACCCGAGACGCTTCGCACGCCGCGTGTCCTCCAGCAGCAGACCTGCATTGTCGATCGATGTGGTCACCCCGTCGATCGGGGGTGGCAGCCTGCCGAGGCGCGAAGCAATCGTCAGCTGGAGCCGAAAGGGCAGAAGCACATCGGGTTCCTCGGCAATGCCCAGATCCAGGGCGAGATCGATCGCGCCAAAAGCGAGGCGCTGCGTACCGCGTGCTTCGGCAATGGCGATCACGTTCGCGATTCCGCGCGAGCTCTCAACCAGCGCGACCACCGGCTTGCCCGTATGTCGCGCAACATGCTCGATATCCTGCGCACGCTCCGACTTGGCGAGCACGACGGCAGCCACCGCATCGAAGCGGCACAGATCGAGGTCCGCGGCGAACCATGGCGTGTCGACGGTGTTGATGCGAACCAGCACCTTCGGCGCCGACGGCAACCATTCCCCGAGTGCCCGGCGCGCATCGTCCTTGCCCTCGGCAGGTACCGCATCTTCGAGGTCCACGATCACCGCATCTGCGCCAACAGCGCATGCCTTCGCATAGCGGTCGGGACGATTTGCCGGCACGAAGAGATACGAACGGGGCGTAGGTGAGTTCATCGCAGAATCTCCTTGCGGGGCCTTCAGTCGACGGTAGCGCCAGATTCCTTCACGATCTTCGCCCAGCGCGCCAGGTCGTCCTTCAGCATCGCGGCAAGCTGCTCGGGAGTGCCCGAGATGATCTCGGCGCCCTGCGCCGCCATCTTCTCCTGCAGATCCTTGGTGGCAAGGGCCTTGACGACCTCCGCGTTGAGCTTGGCCGTGATCTCCTTCGGCGTGCCGGCCGGCGCGAAAAGACCGACCCACAACTCGCCGGCATAGCCGGGAACGGTCTCGGCGATGGCCGGAATCTCGGGTGCGACGGGCGAGCGTTTGGGTGAGCTGACGCCGAGGGCCTTGAGTTTGCCGGACTTCAGATTGGACACAACGGAAGGCATGCTCCCGAACGCGAGCGGCACCTGGCCGCCGAGCACGTCGGTCAATGCAGGAGAGACGCCCTTGTAGGGAATGTGCTGCAACTCGATGCCGGCCATCGAGTTCAGCATCTCGCCGAGCAGGTGGTTCAGCGTGCCGTTGCCGGCCGAGGCGTACTGGATCTGCCCCGGCTTCGCCTTCGCGAGAGCGATCAGCTCCTTCATGTTGTTCGCCGGAAACGACGGATTGGCGACTAGCACGTTCGGCACTTTCGCGACCGGCGCGATCGGAACGAAGTCCTTCACCGGATCGAAGGGAAGTTTCTTGTACAGCGCCGGATTGATCGCCTGCGTGCTGCTGATCGTCATGAGGAGCGTGTAGCCGTCGTTGGGGGCACGGGCGGTTGCCTGCGTGCCGATGTTGCCGCCTGCTCCCGCCCGGTTGTCGACGATGAACTGCTTACCGAGGCTTTCGGAGAGCTTCTGTGCCACGTGCCGCGCGACGATGTCGTTCGTGCCGCCGGGCGCCTGAGGAACGATGATCGTCACCGGCTTGGTCGGATAGTCGATAGCTGCCGCGCTGCCAAATGAGAGGACGAGCGCTGAAGCGACGGCGAGATGCGCGCGGCGCAGAGTCGATTGCATGGTTCCTCCGAGTGAAAACAAATCCGCTGAACGCCAGCGGAGTGTCAGTGCTATCCCAGGCCTGTCACAGCCCGGTCATGGTTGGCCTGTCTCCCTCTGCAGAATCCCGATTTCCCGCCGCGGACGTAAGGTTCGCTTATCGCGCGGAACGAGCGGTTCTGTGCTTCTCGTCCTTGCGTAGAGCCCCCACCAGCCGGACCCGGGATTCGCTACTCGAGCGTAATGCCGGACTTGGTGATGACGTCATGCGACGTTTTGCTGCTGGACCTGACCATGTCGGCAAACGCGGACCGACTTTCGACTCGAGGTTCCTGACCCTGGCCAACGATGGCGCGTTGCACTTCCGGCTGCTGCAGGACCTTGTTCACTTCCGCATTGATCCGGTCGGCCAATGCCGGAGGAATGCGAGCTGGCGCGAAGACGCCGTACCACTCCACCTGGTTGAAGTTGGGATAGCCCAACTCGGAGAGGGCTGGCACTTCGGGCAGTGCGGCGCTGCGCTTCAGCGAGGTAACGGCCAGCGCGCGCACCTTGCCGCCCTTCACCAACGGGATCGCAGAGGCGAGCGAGGTGCCAGCCAGGTCGACGTGCCCGCCCATGAGATCAGCGATCGCCGGCGCGGAACCCTTGTACGGCACGTGCCGGAGCTTGAAGCCGCTTGCCTCCTGAACCAGCTCGCCTGCCACCTGCGCGACACTCCCCGCGCCTGAGGTGGCGAAGGACATGGGCTCATCGGGTTTTGCCTTCGCCGCCTTCAGAAAATCGCCCCACGTCTTGAAGGGCGAGTTTTCATTGACCAGCAGCACCATGGGAGCCTCGACGGCCCAGGCGACGGGCGTGAGATCCTTGACTGGGTCGAACGAAAGTTTCATCAGCCACGGAGCAAGCGCGACGTTCGCCGTCTGGCCGATGACGAGAACGTAGCCATCCGCTTTCGATCGTACCGTCTCACCCAGTCCCACCGTGCCTGCCGCGCCTGGTCTGTTCTCGGGTACGACCGTCCAGCCGGCCTCGGTGAGCTTGGCGCTGAGCGTGCGGGCAATGAAGTCAGTACCACCGCCCGGTGTGGACGGGATGATCAGGCGGACAGGTTTGGTCGGCCACGTCTCCTGAGCCGCAGCGGAGCAACTGATGGCTGCGATGATCAGCAGGCCGGCGAGTCGGCGGATACATTTCACAGCTCTGTGTCCTTAGGCGGCGCTACGGCGACGTAGGCGGTCTCACTCGGGCGCGGTGAACCGCTGTTCGCACTCAACGGCCTCCCTGATGCCCACGAAATCGTTGTATTCCTCGAACGACGTGATCTGGTCCGCGATGGCCTCGGTCGTGCATCCTTCGCGCAGGAATGTTTCCATCATTTGCTTGACGGCCTTGTGCACGGCCAGGATCGGTTCGACCGGGCAGATGGCGAATCCGAATCCCAGCTCCTTGACCTGTTTCAGCGTGAGCACTGGACTTTTTCCCGAACGGACCATATTGAAAAGAAGCGGCTTCCCGAGGGGCTTCAGACGACGGCTCAGTTCGCGCATCTGGTCTACGCTTTCCACCGCATCGGCATACAAGCCGTCAGCGCCAACCGCCGCGTAGGCTTCCAACCGGGAGATGGCCTCTTCGAGGCCATGTACAGCGATGGCATCCGTGCGCGCAACGATGAAGAAATCCGGGTCGCGCCTCGCCTCTATCATCGCGCGCAGCTTTTGCACCATTTCGTGCTTCGAGACCAGTTGCTTGCCAGCGAAGTGTCCGCATTTCTTGGGCAGCGCCTGATCTTCCAGATGCAGGCAGGATGCACCTGCCTCTTCCCACAACCGCATGGTTCGCTGCACATCCAGCATGCCGCCATAGCCGGTATCCGCATCGGCGAAAACGGGCAGATTCGTGGCGCGGCAAATTCGCCGGATGTGCTCGAACATCTCGGTTTGCGAAAGAAGGCCAATGTCCGGGGCGCCAAGGATGACGCCGGCCGCGACGAAGCCGCTCACGAAGATGGCAGGCGCGCCCGTTGCCTCGGCGAGCTTGGCGGTGATCGCATCATGGGCACCCATGCAGACGAAAGGCTCGCCATTGGCAAAGAGCGCGCGAAAGCGCTGGTTACGGGTCATGGTCATCTCCTGGGTCGAAACAAGATCGCGAGTCAATCCGGGCTGAGTGTTGCGGGCCGCATGCCTGTGACAGAGAGATCAATCCGCCTGGATGTTTGCCGCCTTGACCACCTGCCCCCAGCGCGCGAGTTCCGCTTTCGTATGCTCGGCCAACTGCTGCGGGTTCATGTAGTCTGCTACCGCCCCCTGCTCCTCCGCCTTCTTCTTGAACGCTTCCGTCTGCGTGATCTTTGCGATCTCCGCGGTGAGCTTGTCGATGATCGGCTTCGGCGTGCCCGCGGGTGCGTACATCGCAAACCACGAGCTGGCATCGAGCTTCGGGAAACCCACCTCCGCCGCGGCTGGCACATCTTTCAGCGATGGCAGCCGCGACTTGCCGGTGACCGCGATGCCCCGCAGCTTGCCCGACTGGATATGCCCCATGAACGGCGGCGGCGTGCCGAAGGTGAGATCCACGTTGCCGCCGAGCATGTCGGTGATCGTCGGCCCGGTGCCCTTGTAGGGAATGTGCGTCATGTCGATGCCGGCCTGCTGCTTGAGCATCTCGCCGGTCACATGCTGCAGCGACCCGTTGCCCGAGGAGCCGTAGCTCAGCTTGCCGGGGTTCGCTTTCGCGTACGCCACCAGTTCCGGCAGCGTCTTCACCGGCAGCCCGTCGCGCACCACGACAAGTTGCGGTGCGGTGAGGATGTTCGCCACCGGCGCGAAATCCTTGATCGGATCCCAGCCCAGGTTCTTGACGATCAGCGGGGTGATCACGTGATACCCGGAGTACTGTACCAGCAGGGTGTAGCCATCGGGCGCGGCACGCTTGGCTGCGGAGGTGGCGATGGTGCCGTTGCCGCCGGGCCGGTTCTCGACCACCACCGGCTGCCCGAGCGCCTTGGAAAGCGGATCTGCGATCATGCGCGCGGCGAGATCGGTGGTCCCGCCCGGCGCCGCCCCCACCAACAGCGTGATGGTGCGCGACGGATAGTTGTCCGCACGGGCGCGTTCGACTGCGCCCAACAGCGCCACGCCGACAACGCCGACGATCATCAGTTTGCAAATCTCCTGGAGTTTCATCCGCTTCTCCCTGTTGGTCATCTCACACGCGACTTCAGTATTTTCCGGATAGCAGCGAACCGAACCCCGGAGAGTACGTCTTCAGACCGAGCTTTTTCAGCATCATGAACGTCGTCGAAATCGACGACGATACCACCGGAAGTCCGGTGCGATCCTCGATGATCTGCACCGACGGCAGCGATGGCATCTGCACGCACGCCGACGCGACGATCGCATCGGCTCCCTTGGTGTTCAGCTTCTTGGTGATTTCCACGGGCGCCATCGGATCGCGCGCACCGACTTCCAGGTTGTCGGGAATCTCCAGCGAGATGCTGTCGATGACCTCGATGCCTTCGTTCTCGATGTAGTCGATGACGAGCTGGGTGAGCGGCTTCATATACGGTGCGAGGATCGATACCTTCTTCGCCCCCAGCGTCTTCAGCCCCTCGACGAGCGCACCGGCGCTGGTGACAACAGGTGCGGGACCGCCAGCTTCCTCAGTACGTTTGCGCAGGCGCTCCTCGGACACCCGGTGATAACCCTTGCCCATGCTCATGATCGCCACCAGGCACGCGTAGCCGAGCACGTCCATGCGTGCGTCAGCGAGTTCGACCGCGCATCGGTCGGAGTCGCGGTCCATCGCCTCCAGCTCTTCCTTCGTGACCTTCTGCATGCGCATGCGGCTGGAGTGGAACGTGAAGCGCTCCGGCTCGACCGCCTCCCGCGCACGCAGGACGGCGGGAATCTCCGTTTCCATCGTCGTATTCGAGCTCGGGACGATCTGTCCGATGCGGTAGCTTTTCGCGGCCATGATGGTTCCTCCTGATGTCGAGATAACAAGTGGTCGTGGATGGGAACCTGCGCGGCGCGAGTCGTTTCAGCGCTGTCCAGGGACAGTCGCGTCCGGCTGATTGCTCGGCGCCGCAGCGTCGAAAGCCGGGATCGCTACACACGCATCGTAAATCCTCCGCACCGTTGGAAACGGCGCGAGGTCGCATTTAACGAGCAGAGCGTTCGCCACCTGCGGCACGAGGCAGACATCGGCCAGGGTCGGCGTCTCGCCGTGGCAGAAAGTACCCGTCGCCCCATCAGCCAGTAGGTGTTCAAGCGCGGTGAAGCCCTCCGCGATCCAATGCTGGATCCACGCCTTGCGTTCCGCCGTTCCCAAGCCCAGGGCCGTCTCGAGATACTTCATCACGCGCCGATTGTTGAGCGGTTGGATTTCGCATGCGAGCGCGCAGGCAAGTGCCCTCACGCGCGCTCGCGCGACCGTACCTTTGGGAAGGAGCGGCGGCTCGGGATGCGTCTCTTCGAGGTACTCGCAGATCGCGAGCGACTGGGTGAGTCCGTGTTCGCCGTCGATCAGCACGGGAACCAGTCCCTGTGGGTTCAGGTCCCGGTGTTCCGGCCCGTGCTGATCACCTCGCAGGAGGTTCACGAATCGAGGCTCGTAAGCGATCCCCTTCAGATTGAGTGCAATGCGGACGCGGTACGACGCGGAGCTGAGAAAGAAGGTGAAGAGCTCCATACGGTGCGCCTATGGCCGGGCATTCAACGTCGCATCGAACTTCCCGGCCTTCAGGTCGTCGGCGAAATCCGCCACCCAGCTCGATCCGCGGCCGACGTGATAGCGCTCCACCCAGTGGGTGAGCGTGCAGGTGACGAGCACCTCTCCGGTTTCGGCCTCGACCTCCGCGGTGGCGGGATCGTACACGTCCTCCTCGATCCGAAAGTCCTCGGCCCGCCGCCCGCTCTTGTCGAGCGCTTCCCTGAATGCATTCAGCTCGGCGGGTTGAATCAGCTTGAAGTCGTCCATCGTCTGCTCCTCGCGTCAGCGCGCGAACAGCCACGGCGCCCGCTGTTTGCGCTTGGCCTCGTAGGCGCGGATCTCGTCGCTGTGCTGCAGCGTGAGCCCGATATCGTCGAGCCCGTTGACGAGGCAGTACTTGCGGAACTCGTCCACGTCGAAGCGCAACGTTTTCCCGCCCGGCGTGGTGATCGTCTGCGCTGGCAGATCGACCGTGAGCCGGTAGCCAGGACTTGCCTCGACTTCCCGGAACAGCTTCTCGACCACGGCGGCATCCTGCACGATCGGCAGCACACCGTTCTTGAAGCAGTTGCTGTAGAAGATGTCGGCAAAGCTCGGCGCGATGATGACGCGGATGCCGAAGTCCTCGATCGCCCACACGGCGTGCTCGCGCGACGAGCCGCAGCCGAAGTTGTCGCGGGTGAGCAAGATGGTCGCGGCCTCATAGCGCGGCTGATTCAGGGAGAAGTCCGTATTGCGCGGACGGTTCGCGCAATCCTGCTCGGGCTCGCCACGGTCCATGTACCGCCACTCGTCGAACAGGTTCGGGCTGAAGCCGGAGCGCTTCACGGACTTCATGAACTGCTTGGGGATGATCGCATCCGTGTCGACGTTGGAGCGGTCGAGCGGCACGACGATGCCGACATGCTGGGTTAGCGGTTTCATCCTGCTTCGGCTCCGAAATTTCGTACGTCCACGAAGTGTCCCGCGATGGCCGCCGCCGCCGCCATGGGCGGACTCACCAGATGGCTGCAGCCGCCGGGTCCTTGGCGCCCCTCGAAGTTGCGGTTCGAAGTCGACGCGGAGTGTTCACCGGGCAGCAAGCGGTCAGGATTCATCGCGAGGCACATCGAACAGCCCGCTTCGCGCCATTCGAACCCCGCCCCGAGAAAGATCTCGTGCAGCCCTTCCTGTTCTGCCTGCGCCTTCACCAGCCCCGAACCGGGCACCACCAGTGCCTGCTTCACGTTCGCTGCGATGCGCCGTCCCTTCACCACGGCAGCGGCGGCGCGCAGGTCCTCAATCCGCGAGTTTGTACACGAACCGATGAACACGCGGTCCACCTTGATGTCGGTGATCGGCGTCCCGGCTTTGAGGCCCATGTAGGAAAGCGCGTGCTCCATGCCGCTGCGCTTTACCGGATCGGGCTCCGCCGCGGGATCGGGAACGCGGTCATCCACCGTGACGACCATCTCCGGCGAGGTGCCCCATGTTACCTGGGGCCCGATCGTTGCCGCGTCGAGTTCCACCGCTCGGTCGAACACGGCGTCGGGATCGCTCTTCAGGTCGCGCCACGCCACTGCCGCCTGCTCCCACAATTCACCCTCGGGCGAATAGGGCCGCCCCTTGCAGTAGGCGATCGTCTTTTCGTCCACCGCTACCATGCCGGCGCGCGCACCAGCCTCGATCGCCATGTTGCAGACCGTCATGCGGCCTTCCATCGACAGCGCCCGGATTGCGTCGCCGCCGAACTCGATGGCGTAGCCGGTGCCGCCGGCTGTACCGATTTTCCCGATGATGGCAAGCACGATGTCCTTCGCGGTGATCCCCGGACCCGCCTGCCCGTTCACGCTCACCAACATGGAGCGCGACTTCTTCTGGATCAGGCACTGGGTGGACATGACGTGCTCGACTTCGGAGGTGCCGATGCCGAAGGCGAGCGCGCCGAACGCGCCGTGGGTCGCGGTGTGGGAATCGCCACAGACCACAGTCATGCCGGGAAGCGTGAAACCCTGCTCCGGGCCGATGACATGGACGATTCCCTGACGAACGTCGTTGATCGGAAAGTAGATCACGCCGAATTCGCGCGCGTTCGCATCCAGCGTCTCCACCTGCTTGCGCGAGTTGACGTCAGCGATTGCCTTCCTGCGGTCCGTGGTCGGCACGTTGTGGTCAACGGTCGCGACGATACTCGCGGGGCGCCAGGGTTTCCGGCCCGCGAGCCGCATGCCCTCGAACGCTTGGGGCGAAGTCACTTCGTAGACCAGCACGCAGTCGATATAAAGCAGCGTGGACCCGTGCTTATCGGTTCGCACGACATGGTCGTCCCAGAGCTTGTCGTAAAGAGTCTCGCCCGCCATGCAACTCACCTCCCCACACACGCCGGCGCTGCGCTAATCGACCTTCGCGCCGGAGTCCTTGACGATCTTCGCCCACTTCGGGAGCTCGTCCTTGATCAGCGCAGTAAATTGCTCGGGAGTGGTGATAAAGGGCTCCGCCCCCTGCGCTGCCAGCTTTTCCTTGATCTCCTTGTCGGAGAGTGCCTTGACGGTCGCAGCGCGGAGCTTCTCGACGATGTCCTTCGGCGTGCCGGCGGGCGCGAGCAGCCCGTACCACGAAACGGTGTAGAAGCCCGGAACCGTCTCGGAAATCGTCGGGATGTCGGGTGCGAGCGCGGTGCGCTTTTCAGTCGCCACGCCCAGGACCTTGAGCTTGCCTGATTTCACGTAGGTCATCGACGATGGCATGCTCTGGAACGCAATGGGCACCTGGCCCGAGATGACATCGGTCACCGCACCTGCTGCGCCCTTGTACGGGATGTGTTGCAGTTCGATCCCCGCCGCATCCTGGAACATCTCTGCGAGCAGGTGGTTCGGTGTCCCATTTCCGGCCGAAGCGTACTGGATCTGGCCGGGCTTCGCCTTGGCCGCCGCGATCAGTTCCTTCACATTCTTGGCAGGAAATGATGGATTCGCCACGAGCACATACGGGGCGGTCGCAACGGTCGTGATGGGCTGGAAGTCCTTGATCGGATCGAAGCCCGGCTTCGAATACAACGCCGGGTTGACGGTCAGCGCACTGCCCAATGCGAGCAGCAACGTGTAGCCATCCTTGGGTGCCTTCGCGGCAGCAGCGACGCCGATGTTGCCCCCGGCGCCACCCCGATTATCGATGATGAACTGCTGGCCGAACTCCTGAGAGAGCTTCTGCGTCACGATTCGGGCTATGACATCGTTCGCTCCGCCGGGCGGCTGAGGCACGATCACGGTGACGAACTTGCTCGGGTAGCTGTCGGCACGGGCGCTGGCGCACGCCAGCGTCGCCATGGCTGCGAGCATCGTTGCACTCAGCGCTCTGCGCACATTGAACTCCATGACTTCCTCCTCCTGTCCCTGCCTGCGTTTTATGGCGCGGCGCCACGCCGATTCCTGCGGAATCGGCCGGCCTGCTCGTTGCCTCCCGGATGCCAGGCTTACGCCGAAGCCGCATCCCGCGCGTGGGCGCGGGCCTTGACCTCGTCGAACCATTCCGGCGGCTTGTGCAGATCGTCCACCTTGCCTGCCTTGACCACCTGGCCGGACACGTCGTGGCCGATCAGACCGGGCAGCGTGCGCGAAGCCGCTAGCAGCCCGTCGATATTCACCCCAGTATTGAATCCCATGAGCTGAAGCATGTGTACCAGGTCTTCGGTGCAGATGTTCCCCGTTGCCCCCGGTGCGTAAGGACATCCGCCCAGTCCTCCAAGCGAAGCGTCGAAGTGGAAAGCACCGCCTTCGATCGCGGCCACTACGTTGGCGAGCCCCATGCCGCGGCTATTGTGGAAGTGCATCGTGAGCTCGGCCTGCGGCCAGCGCTTCCGATACTCCCGGCACATCTCGAGCACCTGCGTTGGATACGCCACGCCAGTCGTGTCGCACAGCGTGACTCCACGCGCACCAAGCCCCAGTGCGCGGTCAGTCCAGCGATACGTCTCCTCGGCCGGCACAATGCCTTCCATCGGGCAGCCGAAGCTGCACGAGAGCGAAACGTTGATCGCGACCCCCGTGGGCTTGGCGAAGTTGACGATATTGGCGATCTGCTTGAACGATTGCTCGCGGGTCATGCGCAGGTTCGCGAGGTTGTGGGTCTCGCTCACCGACATGACGAGGTTGAGCTCGTCGGCCTTACACTGGACGGCACGCTCGGCGCCGCGCACGTTGGGCACGAGCACGGTGTAGATGACGCTATTGACGCGGTCGATGCCCTTCATGACCGCCTCGGCATCGGCAAGCGCTGGAATCGCCTTAGGCGAAGTAAAGGACGTGGCTTCGATCTTCGCGAGCCCGGTACGCGAGAGCTGGTTGATGAGCCGGATCTTGTCCTCGGTGGGAATAAAGCGCGACTCGATCTGAAAGCCGTCCCGGGTGGCAACGTCGTTCACATAAATGCGCTTGGCTGCCGTTGCGAACATCTCGATCTCCTTTCGATTCTGATCAGACTCTCTAGATCACGCTCTGTTTCCTGAGCTCCTCGACCTCGGCGCCCTTGATGCCGATGGATGCGAGTATCTCGTCGGTATGCTGCCCGAGCGTCGGGCCGAGCCACTTCGTTTCGCCGGGGGTTTCCGAAAGCTTCGGAACGATGCCCGGAATATCGATCGGCTGGCCGTCCGGCAGCTTGGACTTGAGGATCATGTCCCGCGCCCGGTAGTGCGGGTCCTCATAGATGTCCGCCGCCGTGTAGATTCTCCCGCTCGGCACCGCCGCGTCTTCGAGCACCTTCAGCACGTGCTCCAGATCGTGCTGCGTGGTCCACTCGGTGATCGCGTCGTCGAGCATCTCGTTGTTCTGCGCACGCCCGTCATTGCGCGCGAGCTTCGGGTCTTCGCCGAGATCGTCGCGGTCGATGGCGTGCATCAGACGCTTGAAGATGCTGTCGCTGTTGCCGGCGATGATGACGTAGCGCCCGTCTTTGCAAAGGTAGGTGTTGGAGGGCGAGATTCCCGGCAAGCTCGATCCGGTGCGCTCGCGGATGTGGCCGAAACCCGAGAACTCAGGAATGAGGCTTTCCATGACGCCGAACACTGCTTCATACAGGGCGACGTCGATGAACTGCCCTTTGCCGCCGTTGACCTTCAGGTGATACATCGCCATCAGCGCCCCGATCACGCCGTAGAGGGACGCGAGCGTGTCGCCGATGCTCACGCCCACGCGCACCGGCGGCCGATCGGGATACCCTGCCAGGTAGCGCAGCCCGCCCATCGACTCGGCGATCGCGGCGAACCCGGGCCGCTCCTTGTACGGGCCGGTCTGGCCGTAGCCGGATACGCGCACCATGATGAGCTTCGGGTTGACCTTCGACAGCTCCGCCCAGCCGAGCCCCCAGCCCTCCAGCGCGCCGGGCCGGAAGTTCTCGATGACGATGTCCGCGTCCTTCACCAGGTCGCGCACGATCTGCTGGCCCTTCGGGGCCTTGAGGTTGACCGTGATCGACTTCTTGTTGCGGCTCTGTGAATACCACCACAGGGACGTACCCTTATGGAGCTTGCGCCACTTGCGCAGCGGGTCCCCGTCCCCCGGGGATTCAACCTTGATGACTTCCGCCCCGAACTGGGCAAGCAGACTGGCGGCGTAGGGTCCGGCGATCAGGGTGCCCATCTCGACCACCTTGACGCCCTGCAACGGCAAGCTCTTGTCGCTCGACGACATCTTTGCCTCCTCCTCAGGTTGCAACTTCCGGCGCTCTTTGATCGGCGCGCGCGAGCCGAATGTTAGACCAGTCTGCCCGCCCGACAAAAGCCTCTTCTGCCAGAAAATAACAAACCGTTCGGAGTGGCCGCGGTCAGGCCTTTTCCGAGACCTCGATGAGATTGAAGTCCGCGTCCCGCAGATAGACCGAGCGAAGCTTGAATGCGGCGCCGGTTCGCATGACCGGCCCCTCGACGATGGTGGCGCCCTCCGCCTTGACGTGCGCGATGAACTTATCGAGGGGAACGCTCGCGATGAAGCACAGGTCCAGCGCGCCTGGAACCGGCAGGTGCGCCTTGGGTTCGTGCTCCTTTCCCTGCTCGTGCAGATTGATCTTCTGATGCCCGAACCGGAATGCGATCCGCCCTTCTCCAAAGGTCTCGAGCGTCATTCCGAGTACGCGCGTGTAGAAGTCGATGCAGGCGTCCTTGCGGGATGTCGTCAGGACGAGGTGGTCCAGGTGATCGATCATGGTCGGAACTCCCGTTCGTTGTACCGAGCGTCGCTTACCCTTCAGTTCCAGCATGAGCACGGGCCGCGACTTCGTCAAACCACTCTGGAGGGAGTCGGAGCCGGTGACCCTTCCGGCTGCGGCCACTGCCCAGGATATCGCGACCGTTCGAGGTTGATGTACCTTATTCCTCTCCGGACGCCGAACCTAATCCGCCTGGATCTTCGCCGCCTTGACCACGTCCCCCCAGCGCGCGACTTCCGCCTTCGTGAAGTCCGCCAACTGCTGTGGGTTCATGTAGTCCGCCACGGCGCCCTGCTCCTCGGCTTTCTTCTTGAATGCTTCCGTCTGGGTGATCTTCGCGATCTCGGTCGTGAGCTTCTCGATGATCGCCTTCGGCGTGCCCGCAGGCGCATAAACGGCAAACCAGGAAGTCGCATCGAGCTTCGGGTTGCCCGCTTCCGCTGCCGTCGGAACATCCTTCAGCGACGGTAGGCGCGCCTTGCCGGTGACGGCTATCGGGCGCAGTTTGCCCGCCTGGATGTGCCCCATGAACGGCGGCGGCGTGCCGAACGTAAGATCGACGTTGCCGCCGAGCAGATCGGTGATTGCCGGCCCGGTGCCCTTGTACGGGACGTGAGTCATTTCGATTCCGGTCTGCTGCTTCAGCATCTCACCCGTTACATTCTGCAGCGAGCCATTGCCCGACGACGCGTAACTCAGCTTGCCGGGATTCGCTTTCGCGTAGGCAATCAACTCCGGCAGGGTCTTGACCGGCAGCCCTTCGCGCACAACCACCAGTTGCGGCGCGGAAAGAATATTGGCCACCGGCGCGAAGTCCTTGATTGGATCCCACCCCAACTTCTTCACGATCGCCGGCGTGATGACGTGATAGCCGGAGTACTGGACCAGCAAGGTGTACCCATCCGGCGCGGCGCGCTTGACCGCAGAGGCGGCGATGGTGCCGTTGCCACCGCCACGGTTCTCCACAATCACCGGCTGGCCGAGGGCCTTCGAGAGCGGGTCGGCGATCAGACGCGCGGCGAGGTCCGTGGTCCCGCCGGGAGCCGTGGGAACAATCAGCGTGATCGGCTTGCTCGGATACGAGTCCGCTTGAACAAGTGCGGATGATGCAATTATTGGGGCCGCAACTGCGATCGTGGCGACCCATCTGAGAAGCGGGAAACGCTTCGGGAACTTCATGGGAGATCTCCTTCGTGATGGTGGCAGGCGAGGAATCGAACCCATCCCCGCCCGCCGACCCAAGAATCAATGCGCGCGACGCGTCAGTCCAAATCGCTCGACCGCGTGCCCGGCTGGTTCGGCGGACTTCAAGCCCGATAACGCTCCTCGAGCTTGTTGTACTCCGGCAGGCCAATGAGCCGGTTGAAGTCCTCGAAGGTGATCATGTCCTTGACCTTGCCTGCCGTACTCTTCACCGTTTTGAGCTCGTCGACGTAGGCACGGACTGCCTTCGCCGCAGCGTATAGCGGCCCCAGCGGAAAGATCGCAATCCCGAAGCCGAGTTTTTCAAGTTCGTCGAGGCTTGGCAGGGGCGTGCGGCCGCCCTCGATCATGTTGGCCAGCGTCGGCGTGTCGGGGAACGCTTCATTGATCCTCCGCAATTCGTCCACGCTTTCCGGGGACTCGATGAAGAGCACGTCGGCGCCAGCCTCCTGGTACGCCTTCCCGCGGCGCAGCGCTTCATCCAGACCGTAGTTGGTGCGAGCATCAGTGCGGGCGATGATGACGAAGTCGTCGTCCTCGCGCGTGTCCGCTGCCGCCTTGATCTTCTGGACCATCTCCTCCATGGGAATGACTTCCCGGCCGAGCATGTGCCCGCACCTTTTCGGCGCGACCTGATCCTCCAGCTGAATCGCGCAGGCCCCGGCCTTCTCGTATTCCCGCACGGTGCGCCGCACGTTCAGGGGATTGCCAAAGCCCGTGTCGCCGTCCGCGATGACAGGAACCTCTACCGCGTTTGCGATATCGCCGGCCCGCTTTACCATTTCGCTCAAGGTGAGCAGCCCGACGTCAGGCTCCCCCAGCACGCTGGCCGACGTGCCGTAGCCGGTCATGTACACCGCCTCGAATCCGGCCTTCTCGATGATCTTCGCGCTCAGCACGTCATAGGCGCCGGGCGCGACGAGCAGTTTCTTGGCCTTGAGCAGTTGCTTG
Organism: uncultured beta proteobacterium; assembly: GCA_963747225.1. Taxonomy (GTDB): domain Bacteria; phylum Pseudomonadota; class Gammaproteobacteria; order Burkholderiales; family JAEUMW01; genus JAEUMW01. The sequence goes on from CAVVES010000019.1 coordinate 241,223, forward strand.
AGTTGCGTGGTCTTTCTCATTGCGGTATTCCTCCATTCGGTTTGGACCCAGGACGCGTATTGGTCAGGGCATGCGAATGGTGAAGGAGAGGTGCTGCCTCGCACATCATTATCTGGCGAGGCCGCCATCGCGAAATGCGAAAGCAGAGTAGTGCTATGGCGCGCGCCTAAGGTGATCCACGAGGAGCCTGGCGGCGACGGGCAGCGCACCATAGGCACGAACACAGATTCGCAACTCACGTTGCGCCCAGGGCTCATCCAGACGGACCGCGCGAATTCGAATCGTCTTGGCATACCGCTTCGCGATAGCTTCCGGCAAGACTGCTACCCCAAGCCCGGCCTCGACCATGAAGCACAGCGCGTCGTAGCCGGTAACCTGGATGCGCAGCTTCAGACGCTGGTTGAGCTCGGCAGCCGCCTTGGTGAGCTGGAGATTGATGGCGCTGCCGGTGTGCAATCCGACGTAATGAAATTCCAGTGTGTCGCCGAATGAAACCGAGCGCCGCCGGGCGAGTGGATGCTCCTTCGGCGTGATGAGGGTCAAATGATCGGAGTGGTACGGAAACGTCTCGAGGCTCTGCTCCGTCGGCAGCATCGTGACTATGCCGATGTCTGCAGCATTTTCCGCAACCGCTTTGGTAACAAGCGTGCTGATCCTCTCCTCTAGCTGTACTTCCACGTGAGGATGCTTACCAACAAACGCTTCGATCTCCCTCGGCAAGAACTGTGTAATGGCGGAGATGTTCGCGAAGAGCCTGACCTGTCCACGGGTGCCCCCGGCATAGTCCTGCATCTGGAAGAAGACCTCGTCGAGCTCATGTAACGCCCGCCGGGCGAGACTCAGTAGCGCGGTCCCGGCAGCGGTCGGCTCAACGCCCTTGTTGGTCCGCATGAGCAGTTGCGTGCGCAAGGCCGCTTCGAGTTCGCTGATGCGCTTGCTCACGGCAGCGGCGGCGATGTGGCTGCGCTCGGCTGCGGCTGCGATGGTTCCTTCTTCAACAACGCAGACAAACAGCTTAAGCGAGGTCGGATCGAGTTTCATCTTGCTCAGATCGATACGTAGGCTCTTTTCACGTACGCGCGCGCCGCGTACTCATGAGTCAGATGAAAGGGCGTCAGTACTTGACCGAGCAGCCGTACGACGCCGTGCTCGCTGCGGAAACAGGCTTGCCCGAGAGCGCTTCGTTGAGCGCGGCGCGCACATAGTTCTTCGACGTCCTCACGTCCGCGACCGAAGTCGAGCGCTTGTCGTCGATCCCGCCCATGTAGATGAGCACGCCTTTCGGGTCGATGATGTACATGTGAGGCGTTGTGCGCGCGTCGTAGAGACGGCCGACCTTGCTGTCGCGGTCGATCAGCGTCGCCGTGGGTGCGGCGCCTTTCTCGCTCATCCACGCGGCCATCTGCTCCGGCGATTTGAACTCGGCGTGGTTCGCGTTGGTCGAGTTGATCGTGAGCCAGACGACGTTCTTCGCGATAAAGTCCTTCTGCAGTTGCTGCATGTTGCCGCTGTTGTAGTGCTTGCCGACGTACGGGCACTCCGGATTCACCCATTCGAGCACGACGTAGCGTCCCTTGAACCCGGAAAGCGTCACCGGCTGGCCGGACAGGTCAGGCAGCGCGAAATCCGGTGCCGGTTCGCCGAGTTCCACGACTGCCCACGCGGGCAGTGCGCAGAAGGCGACTAGAAACAGCAGGGCCTGCGCGAATCGCTTCATGGGGAAGGCTCCTTTTTGGTGGATGGCCCGAGGGCGGCGAAGACCGCTTCCCGGGTGAGTAGCTCGGGCAGAAGCTGCGCCCTCTGCCCCGGTTGGTAGAAAGCGTACACCGGCACGCCGTTTCGGCCCAGCGCTGCCAAAGCCCGGGTGATTTCCTCGTCGCGCCGCGTCCAGTCGGCGCGCAGGAGCACCACGCCGCGGTCACGGAACGCCTGCTGCGTCTCCGGCCGCTCCAGCACGAGCTTCTTGTTCACCTGGCAGGTCACGCACCAGGCGGCGGTGAAGTCCACGAACACCGGCCGACCGGCACTCTTGAGGGTAGCGAGGCGTTCCGCCGAATACGGCTCCCAGCCGGAATCGGGCCGCGCTGCCGACGCGGTTGCGAGCAGACCCGACTGAATGCCGAGCACCCACATGAGCCAGATCACCGTGGCGTAGAGGGGGATCGCCAGCACTTTCCTGAGACGGACCATCCAGGCGCCGGGCCTCGGCACCCAACGCAGCCACTGAGGGTTCCAGGCGAGGACGAGGTAGGGAATGGCCATGCCGATCCCTAACGCCGAGAACACAACCAGCGCAGTCGTTGCGCTCTCGGTAAGAGCGAAGCCGAGGGCCGCACCCATGAATGGCGCGGTGCAGGGCGACGCGATCGCGACCGCCAGCACGCCCGTGAGAAACGCATCCGACCGCCCGTTACCGCTGCGCGCCGAAGCGATCTGCGACGGCAGCAGGCGCCCGAACTCGAAAACGCCCGACAGGTTGAGAGCGAGCGCAAGGAACAGCGCCGCGAGCAGCGCGACGAACACCGGTGACTGGAGCTGGAATCCCCAGCCGATCTCGGCACCCACTGACTTGAGGGCGATCAGCAGGCCGGCGAAGGCCCAGAACGATACGAGCACGCCCACCGCATACAGCATCCCATGCAGCCGCATCGCGCGCGCGTCACGCTTTTCCGCGCCGGCAAAGCCGAGCACCTTGATCGACAGCACCGGCAGCACGCAGGGCATGAGATTCAGGATCAATCCGCCGAGGAACGCGAATGCGATCGCGGTCGCGATGCCCGGCCCGACTGCCCTAGGAAGAGGATCGACGATCGGCACGTCGATCTCGATCGCGCTCGGACCGTCAGGTCGCAGGGGACGATCGGCAACCAGCAGCCCCGCGACGCGGGTGAATGCGCTCACCGGTGGTTGCGCCTTCGGAATGCCGAGCACGAAAACCTCACCCGCGCGCTCGAACGGCTGCCCGGCGGCGTTCCGGATCTTGCCTTCCTCGAACGGAAAGTACGTGAGCGACGCCGGCGTGATGCCGGGGGGCGGCACAACTTCCAGATCGACATGTCCGCTTCCGCTCTTCGCCGCGAACTGCCACACACCGACTTCTTGCGCAGCGACCGGAAGCACAGCACGCCACGCCGCAATCTCCGTCGCCGCAGGCGAAGCCTCGCCCGCGCCGGCCGGCAGTGCGAGGGTGAGGTCGGCTTCCTCGGGGATACAGCGCTCCTCGTTGCACACGAGCCACGAGGCGCGAGCGGTGAGCATCGCTTCCCCCGCCGCATGAGCTGGAACCGCGATGTCCGTGAGCAGCAGCACTTCGCCCTCGTAGCCGAAGTTCACGAACGGCCCTGCAGGCAACCGCTGGGGCGGCGGCCAGAGAATCGGCCCCGCGGACCAGCCCTGCGGCAGCGTCCACTCGACCGTGGTCGGCTGTCCGGAATCGCCCGGGTTGCGCCAGTAGGTGTGCCAGTGCGGAATCATCTTGAGCCGCAGCGCGACGGCGAGAGGCTTGCCGGGCTCGAAGGACGCGTTGGCAGCGATGAGCTCAGCCTCGACGTGCTCGGTTCGCACCGACGCGCCGAGCGCAACCCCAGCGAAGCAAGCGAGGAGGAGGAACAGGCAGGGCAATCGTGAAAAGCGCATCGCGTCAGAATACTTCGTGATCGGGTTCGCGGAGCCCGGAGAGCGCAGTGAGACCAGTACGGTTTTGCATTAGCATTCGGACATGCGAATCCTTTGCGGGTTTCTTCTGCTGGCGGTGTTTCACGCCGCGGCGGCACACGACCAGCCGCATCCGTCGGCAGCCGTCGCGGCGCGCATGCGCGAATCCGCGGCCCGGCTGATTGCTGAGCTTCCGGAAGCTTCCCGCGCCAAGGTTCTGCGACCATTCGACGATCCCGACCGGCTCGACTGGCACTACACACCCCACAGCCGCAACGGCGTGGCCCTGAAGGAGCTGGATTCCCGTGGCCGCGAGGCCGTGCACAGCCTGCTCCGGCAGGCCCTTTCGGCACCCGGCTACGAGAAGGTGGTGAACATCATCGAGCTGGAGATCGTGCTGCGCGAGATCGAAACCTTCGGCCTCATGCGCGATCCCGAGCGCTACCACCTCACCATCTACGGCAGGCCGGATCCGACGGGAGTCTGGGGCTGGCGCTTCGAAGGTCATCACCTCTCCCTGAATTTCACGCTCGTGGGCGACGGCATGGTAGCCGATACGCCCAGCTTCCTCGGGGCGAATCCGGCGACGGTTCCGAGCGGTCCGCGCAAGGGGCTGCGCACGCTGGCCGCAGAGGAAGACGAAGCGCGCGCGCTGCTCGCTTCGCTCACCGACGAGCAGCGAGGCGAGACTGTCTTCGATGCACGCCCCTACGGCGACATCGTGACCCGCAACGCGGACAAGGTGGACCCGCTCAGTCCGGTCGGCATCCCGGCTTCGAGGCTGAACGATCTCCAGCGTGCGCAACTGATGAAGCTCGTCGAAGTCTACGCGCGCACGTTCGAGCCCGGACTGGCTGAGGCGCGCATGGCTCGCGTGCGCGAGGGCGGCATCGAGAATATCCGCTTCGGCTGGGCCGGACCCGTCGAGCGCGGCCGACCTCACTACTACCGGGTACAGGGGCAGCTCTTTCTGATCGAGTACGACGCCTCGCAGGGCGATGGCAACCACATCCACACAGTGTGGCGCGACTTCAACGGCGACTTTGGCCGCGACCTGCTGCGCGATCACTACCGGGCGACGCAAGGGACTTCGCACCGTCATTGACCGATTCGCTTTCGGCTGCCACCGCCGCGGAGGACGGATTCATTTCTTCCGCGCGGCCGCCTGCAGCATGTCGTAGAGCGCGCGCGCAGCCGGGGAAAGCGAAGAAGGTTTGCGCGTGACGAGGGTCAGCGTCCGCGAGATCAGCGGATGCGTGAGCTGCACCACCCGCAGTCTCGGATAGGCATCTCGCGGCATCGACAGCCAGGGAAGGACGGCCGCCCCGATCCCTTCCGCGGCGAGCCCGAGCGCGGTTGCTGGACGCTGCACCTCGACCAGACAGCGCAGCTTCAGACCGGTGCCGCCGAGTCCCACATCGAGCAGCGGGCGGTTGCCGCTGAACTGTCCGAGGAGCACCAACGCGTGCGGCTCCAGCTGCTTCCACGCAACCGTCTTTTTGTTCGCGAGCGGATGATCATCCCGACAGACGAGCACGAAGGAATCGTCCAGCAACGCCGTGCTCGACAGCTCCGCATGCAGAGTGCCGCCGACGTTGATGCCGAATTCCGCTTCGCGCCGCAACACTGAATCCACTACTGCCGACGAAGAGTGGTCCAGAATCTGGATGTGATTGTCCGGGTGCTGCATCGAGTATTCCTGCAAGACAGCGGGAAGAAAGTGAAATGCAACCGTGGGGACGCAGGCGATCGTCACGTCTCCGCGCTGCACCTTTCCGGTCTCTCGAATATCCATCAGCGTGGACGTGAGTTCCGTCAGCAGGCGGCGTGCGTGCGGCATAAAGTCACGGCCGACGGCGGTGAGCGCCACCGACCGCGTCGTGCGCTCGATGAGCTTCACCCCCAGAAAGCTCTCCAGGTTCTGAAGCCGTCGCGTCAATGCGGTCTGGCTGATGAAGAGGCTCTCCCCCGCCTTCTGAAAGCTGCCCGATTCGCCGACTGCCACAAACGCCTGGACGCCGAGTACATCGATCTTCATGACCGACCTCGCTTGTATTTATGCAAGTATTGCATCAATGTGCCAAAGAAAGTCATTTCACTTGATGATGGCACACTGTGAGAATCCTAACCCGAGGGAGGTCATATGTTCACAGGTCATTGCAAAACTAAGCTGCTCGCAACCGTCGCCGCTCTGGCGGTCGGCATGGCATCGACGTCCGTCTTTGCGGAAAACTGGCCAACGAAGACGATCAAGTTGGTGGTCCCCTTCACGGCGGGCGGCGCGAACGATCTGGTCGCGCGCGTCGTCGCGGAAGGTCTTCAGAAAGAGCTCGGTCAACCGGTCATCGTCGACAATCGGGGCGGTGGCGGCGGCGTGATCGGCGCCGGCCTGGTCGCCAAGAGCGCACCAGACGGATACACCTTCCTGGCCGGTGCGGTGGGTGTCGTCACCAACAGCTTCATCCTGAAGAAGATGCCGTATGCGGATTCGGATCTCATCCCCGTATCGCTGCTTGCGGTGAGCCCATCCATCATCGTGGTGAACCCGAGCGTGCCGGTGAAGAACCTGACGGAGTTCGTCGCCTATGCCAAGAGCAAAGGGGACACGGGACTCGACTTTGCGACCGCGGGCATCGGAACCACACCTCACTTCGTGCTCGAAATGCTCGAGGAGCAATACGGCATCAAGCTCAATCCGATTCCCTACAAGAGCGGTTCGGAAAGCGTGACGGCGGTGGTGGGCGGACAGGTCCCGACAACCTCCGAGTCGGCGTCAATCCTCCTCGCGCACATCAAGGCAGGAAAGCTGGTGCCGATCGCGTCCACCTGGCCGAAGCGGGTTCAAGCCGTTCCGGACATTCCGACCGCGGTGGAGCAAGGCGCGACCAACGTCAAGATCGGTCACTGGGCTGGCATGTTCGCGCCGAAGGGAACGCCGGACGCCATCACGCAGCGCCTGAATGCCGCGATACAGAAAGTGGTCAAGTCGCCGGAGACCCAGAAGAAACTGATCGCCGCCGGGATCGAACCCCAGGGCGGGACACAGGCGGAATTTGTGGCGTTCATCAAAGAAGAACGGGAAAGACTGGGAGCGCTGGCCAAGAAAGCGAACATGCAGGCCGACTGAAGGGCGTGGTAGATGGCATCCGTTCCACGGCGCAAGGCGAAATCACAATCGATATGTGATGACTCGGAGTGTCTGAGTCAGTCGTGGCGGATCACAAAGGGAGAAAGATGTGAGGAGGATTCTGCTGACCGCTGCGTTCGCATTCGCGCTCGCAGCACCTGTGGCTGCGCGTGCGCAAAGCACCTTTGTGCAGATTTACGGGACCTTCAACGTAGACGGACAATACGCGAGTGCCAACGATCCCAGTCCGGTTCCAATCGGCGGCATCAATGGGGCGGTGGTGAACGGTGCCACGCGTCCACTCGGCGTTGCGCCGGTCAACAACAGCATCCCTGGTCAGCCCGGCGTGTCGAGCAACGCCTCCAACATCGGCTTCCGCGGCAGCGAGGATTTAGGTGGTGGGTTGAAGGCGATCTTCCAGCTCGAATCCTCGCTCAATCTCGACACCGGTAACGGCAACCTCGGCGGCCGTAATTCGAACGTCGGACTGACGGGAAAGTGGGGCACGATCTTCTATGGCCTCTGGGACACCCCGTACAAGAACGTCACGGGGGGCCGGATCGATCCCTTCTGGAATACGGGTGCAGCCAGCTTTGCCAGCGTGAAAGGCTCGCCTGGCTTCAACATCAGCTCCGCGGGAACCGCTGCTGCTGCGTCCCCGACTGCCCTGGTGACCAACGACGCCGCCGCGTTCGAGCGCAGGCAGACGAACTCCGTGCAGTACTGGACGCCGAATTTTGCCGGCTTCTCGGGGCGCCTGGCATACTCGCCCGGCGAGATCAATCAGAGCTTCATCCCGACCGGCTACACGCTTCCCCAGTCCGTCAGCCCGTGGCTATTCTCAGCCAGCGCGATCTATGACAATGGGCCATTCTTCGCCGCATTGTCGTATGAGCGGCACAACGACTATTTCGGCACCCGCGTTTTCACCGGCGCCAACACGGCACCGGGCAACTCGTCGAACGACTGGGGTGGAAAGGCCGTGCTCGGGGTGCAGAACGTGCTCGGCGGACTTCGGCTGTATGGGGTCTATGAGCGTTTGAGCTACAAGACCGATGGCGTGGTGACGCGAGGTCAGATCACCGACTTCCGGCGCGATGCGTTCGGCTTCATGGGAACCTATGAGTTCGGTGCCTGGACCCTGCGCGGCGGCTGGATGCGCATGAACAATCCCTCGTGCAGCGCATTCGGTGCCGTGTGTATCGATGGTGATCTCGGCAGCGACAAATACAGTATCGGCGCGAGCTACAACTTTTCCAAGCGGACGCTCGTCTACGCCTACTGGACGCGGCAGGCGAACGATGCGTATGCCCGCTACAAGTTGGGCACAAACACCGGGGCGGTTCCCACGGCCGGTTCCTCGACGATCGGGATTGGCGCCTCGCCGGAGGCGGCAGGTCTCGGGATCCGCCATACGTTCTGAGCGCCGCGTGCACGGCGTGATCCGGGCTGTGCACGCACCTTCGTGAATCAAGCCGAATGCACAGAGGGATCGCCATGAGAACCAGATGGATCGAAGCCAGAGCGTTATTGCTTGTTGTCGCATGCATTCTGCTATCGGCATGCGCGACGCAAAAGGCCGAAGTCAAGGTCATGAGTTCGGGCGGCTTCACCGCAGCATACAAAGCACTCACGCCCGAATTCGAACGCAAGACCGGGCATACGGTGGTCACTTCCTACGGCGCTTCGATGGGAGGTGCGCCGGACTCCATTCCGAGCCGAATCGCGCGCGGCGAACCCGTGGATGTCGTGATCCTGGCCGAAGACGGGCTGGAGCATCTGGTCAAGCAAGGCAAGGTAATGCCGGACAGCCGCGTCGATCTCGGCCGCTCCAGCATCGGTATGGCCGTGCGAGCCGGGGCACCCAAGCCGGACATCAGCACCGTCGAGGCGCTCAAGCGCACCCTGCTCGAGGCGAAGTCGATTGCCTATTCCGCGAGTGCCAGCGGAACCTATCTCTCCACGGTGTTGTTCAAACAACTTGGCGTCTACGATCAGATCAAGGACAAGGCGAAGAGGATCGAAAGCGAGCGGGTCGGCACTGTGGTTGCCCGCGGCGACGCCCAGATCGGCTTTCAGCAGGTGAGCGAGCTGCTCCCCATCGCTGGCATCGACTACGTCGGACCGATACCGGCCGAGCTTCAGCAATACGCCGTGTTTTCAGCGGGCATCGCCACCACGGCGAAGGAACCGGACGCCGGGCGAACACTCGTCCGGTTTCTCTGCTCACCGTCGTCGGCCCCGACCATCGAGAAGACCGGACTGGAGCCGATCACCTGTACGAGCCAGAAGTGATTGCGCATCCGCGTTGCTGATCGGCACACGGAAGAAACCCTCCCGGTTCGGAAGAAACCTTCCCGGTTTCACCCCTCCCCGGAGTGTACGATTGGTGCCGGGCGCCAGAGCGTCAAATGATCTTCAACCACGCTTGACGCCCGGAAAGGAAATCTGCGCCTGGCTGTTCGTCAGATGTCCTGACCGAGCTTCGACCTGATAGACAACGTTTGATGGCTTCGAACCTCGCTCTGTTCAAAGGCCGGGTTCGTCCCGAAGCGCAAGTTCGCCCGGACAAAAAGCGGACCTTCGCGGCGCTGCCGACTTAGCGGAGCCCGGCGGCTTTAACGAACTCGAGCGAGGTCCGAAACAGCTCGAGATCCTTCTCGTACTCGGTCGCCTCGGCGCGGTCGATCTGTATCCATTCCCTCGAACTTGCCATACCACCGGGCTGAAACGGGACGACGTTGTCCCTTGAAAACTGCAGGTCAGTCGCCGTGGCCGCAGGCAGGCGCAGTCCCACGCCATTGCCGCTGATGCAGGCGAACATCTTGTCGCTGACGAAGTAGGCGTCAAGGCCGTTGATTCTTCTTCCGCTGACGCCCGGAAGTTTTAGAAGAAGAGCATCGATCTGCGCCTTGCGGCTGGACTTCTGGGTATCAGTATTCAACGGTGGTCCACCGGGGTTGTCATGAACAGAGCGATTTACACCGACACACGCAAATCAGGCACGACGCCACAGCAGTGTGAACGCACTTCAATCGATAAGAATCGTGCCGCATCACGGCAATGCCGAAGACCCGAGTTCATCTTGCCCCCTCGCCTTACCGCTGCTCGGCCTACCCGCGATAGTTCGCGCCCTGCGCCGGTGAGATATCACTCGCGCTTCGCAGCGAATGGACTCCAGGAAGCTCGACATGGGACGCTCCCAGTCGGGAGAGTCATCGGGCGTGAGACCCACTCCCGCGGTCGAATGTGCTGCGGCTTGTTCCCAGAGCTTATGTGCATGCTCAAGCGGAAGGGCGTGCTGGTGCGCTAGCAGTCGCAGGATATTTGGGTAGAACATGAGCTGGTTCCCATCTAATCTGAATCGAAAGTGGTCGCCGTGTCGACATTAGCCACTCAAACCAGTGCAGCCGTCTGTACGTAACCACACACAGAGTCGGTTTCGTCGGGAACCCAATCGACGGAGCCTGGCCCACCGAGGCCGAAAAATAAACTTCACTGCACGGACCCTGCACCCTGTGCTTAGGTCTATAGTCAAAGTGTTATTGAAAGGCCGGTCCCAGCCCTTCTGCCTACGCCGACTTGGGGTTGCGGCTCTTGGCGTATCCCCAGGCATCACCGGCTTGCGTGATGCTGATCTCAGCGGGTCGAGTACCTGCGGCACTTCTCTTTTGACTCGTGCGCGACCGCGCATTTGCCGAAATCCAAGCGAAGTCCTATAGGGGCGTTGCCCCTGTAGGTCGCATACTTTTCCCAAAAGGCTACACCATGTCTGGTTACAACCGACCCAGTCACACCGCAGTTATCCCCAAGCCAACAACGATCGATGATCGCCAAGCAATTACGGATACAACGCTGCGCATTGGCGCGATCATGGCCGAAGCCAACAAGCGTCTCTTTAAGCTGCAAACCGAAGCCGCCTATGCTGCGTTTGCAGACAATGTAAAGGACATCAATACCCTCCTGAACGCAGCACTGTCACCCGCGGCGCTCACTGAATGGCCGAGACTCTATCAAGAGAGCGCGCAAAAGACGGTGGACGTGACGCGCAGTTGGTTCGAAAGTCTGTCGCAAACCCAAGCCGAGCTGTCCACATTGCTCGGCAAACCATTCGCTTCCCACAGCGTGGAGGCGCGGAACATTCGCGACCAGTTTACGAAGTCCGTTACCGACGCGCGCAGCGCCGCCGAAGTTCAGGTGAAGGATCTCCTCGCCAAGGCCGTAGGGAGCCCCGATGAAGTCCAACCAACAAAAAAGCTTGATTGGCCTCGCTAGCCTAACGGGGACCCAGATCTTATCGATCAAGCCTGCCAGCACTTTGATCTTTCACCAATAGATGGAGAATGTCCGCTTCAAGAATCTCGAAGGTTCCATAACCCGGGAAAGCCGCCAGCAGCGATCCGATAAAGACTTCGTGCGGTCGTCGTGCGCATTCCATTCCACCCTCGAGTCTCGACATTGACGCGCGTTTGGCAGTATTGCCGCCGGCCTTCCTTTGGTCCGCCTGCTGAGTTCTCGTAAGTCGTAATCGTCGCGACAACTCCCTATTGAGAAAGCCTTTCCGGCTCTGCCACGAGTCTCAGCTTGGTTTTTCGCGGCGCAGGCTCTTTTGCATTCTGTGCGACAGCGTACAGACCGCGCACGTTCCGATCCGTATCTTGATGTAAGGGATCTGTGCGGACGGTCGTTCCCGGACGGACACCGCAATCGATCCTCCACTGCACGCGAAAGGAAAGCTCATGAACAACATCATCTATATCGTCGGCTTGATCGTCATCGTCGTCGCCGTCTTGTCGTTTTTTGGATTGCGCTAAGGCGTCGAAGAGTAACTGATCCGGCAACTCATGGAGAAATCTGGCGGGTTGGCCGCCGACATCGCGCGGCCCCGGAAACTGAAATCGGATACCCAATCCTGCTACGGGCGGCAGCGCGCGCTCGGAACCGTCGGCGGTGCAGCCGTCGGCGGTATCATCGACCACGAAGTCACCAAATCCAAATGATGATAGAGAGGTGCGTGCGCCTGACCTACCCGGCCGGTGCGTCACCAGCTAAGCGGCGAGCGGGTCACCAGAGGTAGCATTGATTCAACTGTTAGCGATCTTTCGCCAGCGGGACTTGCGGGCGCGCTTCACTATGTACGCCAGCGCACAGCCGCGGAGGCAAATCCGGCGTAATTTTTCCATCATCGATGCCCGCGAGGCTTGTGGGAGAAATGTGCTGCGGCCGATTGCAACACACGTGACTTTACCGGCGCGCTGACAACTTCGTTGGAACACCAGACCGGAGCACCATGAACATCACTCTAAGTATCGGCCCGCTCGTCTCGCTTATCGCCGGCATACTCATTCTGGTCGTACCGCGGCTATTGAACTATATCGTCGCCGTCTATTTGATCATCATCGGACTGCTCGGACTCTTCGGCGCCGGTACTTTTCACCTGAAGTAGGTGCATACGCCTGCCGAACATGGACTCGCCTCGGTGTGTCCCTAGGCCGTCACACGAGCACCGGTTATTCGCTGTGGCTCTTGGCAAGTGGGTCGGCCGGCGTGAAGGCTTTCGCGCCGGCACCGCGGGCGAACGGAACTTAGGCTTGTTGTTCCGACTCGACGCCGAAAGAGGCGGCGAAAGTACAGGCACGCTGTCCTGACCAACCCTGGAATAATGAGGCGAGGTTACGGTAAGTCTGGAAACTATCCGCAAAGACCAGTATCGGCCGTCTTTTGCCTGTCCTCCGCGAACACTCAGCTTCACCCGCCTTGGCTACTCAATTTCGCAGTTCGTCGGCATTTCTGAAGGAATTATCCGGCTTCGCCCAGTGGGGTCTTGTCACACGTATATTAGGGACCGGAACGCGTAGCCTTTCTTCGCGCATAGAGACTCATTAGCGGGGTTACGGATATCCCGTGAAGCACGATGGAAACAGTGACCGCTGTGAGCGTCAGGGTGGTGATCTCTTCCCCCAATGCGGGAGGCAGACCCTGGTTGATCGCATACATCAAGTAGTAGATCGAACCGATGCCACGGATGCCGAACCAGGAGATCAGAATTCGCTGATCGCGCGACACCGACGCGCCGAGCAATCCGACCCAAACCGAAACGGGGCGCACGACCAGGAGTAAGAGCACGACAAACCAACCGGTACTGGCAGAGAAGTCGTTGTATGAGAGCATCGCGCCAACCATCAGAACGATCACCACCTCCGCAATCCGCTCGAGTTGTTCGTTGAAGCCTTGTACCTCTTGCATCATGTAAGCACCGGCGTATTTCGAATGGGTGGCAAAGGCCTCATCGACCGGCCTATGCTGTAGGCCGGTTTTCGAAGCAGTTGAACCCGAAAGTTCTTCGCGCTGTTCATTTGCCCGCTGCAAAGCAAGGCCTGCAGCAAAAACCGCCAGAAAGCCATAGGTATGGCTGAGTACTGCCAGCCCGTAAGCCAGTGCGATGAGACCGAGCGCAAGGAATTCATCGAGACCGACGGAAGCCTTGTGACGGCTGCGCAGATAGACCACTAGCCTCCCGATCAGCGTGCCGAGCACCCCACCGATCAACAGGCCGCCGGCTACAGCCCACAGCACATCAACTGCGAGCCAGCGCGTGCCCGCCGTGCCCAGATCGTGCAGACCGAGTAGGCCGAGGCCCAGCATCACAAACGGAAAAGCGGCGCCATCGTTCAAAGCACCCTCGCCCGTGAGACTGAAGCGCAAACGGTCGCGATCACTTGCCTCTTCCACCCTCACATCTGAGGCCAGCACCGGATCGGTGGGCGCGAGGATCGCTCCGAGCAAAACTGCTGCGCCTAGCGAAAGCCCCAGTCCAAGCACCCCGATTGCGGCGATCAGTGCCACCGTGGCCGTCATCGAAATGATGGCGAGACGCGCCGGCAGACGCCAGCGCTTATCAGACAAGGGAGGACCGAGCTTGAGACCGACAGCGAACAGCGAGATGAGCACCGCTACTTCGGCCATTCTCTCCAGAACGACAGAGTAGATCATGGGATTGGGCGCCATTAAGTCCCATCCGGAGGGACCGAGACCGTAACCGACAGCCAAATAAAGCATGGCGCTGCTCACCGGAAGTCGCCTCAGCGACGTGGCCGACAGAGCCATCATGATCAGGAGCCCGCCGATGATGAGCGCCCAAATTTCAAAGGACATGGGATATCGCGATTCACAATCGCCTGAAGTGAATTTACGAATTATGCCGCGAGACCGGAGAATGGATCGTTCCAACTAAATCCTGGGCGTGCGGTGATCGCGCAGTACCCACGCCGAACGCTTCATTCAGACGGCGCTTTGCGAGTGCTTCTATGCTCGCACCTTCCGCCATTTCCGCAAACGAACCGCCTACTTCGCCGATTGGTTGCATCACTACAATTGGCATCGACCCCATACCAGCTTGCGCGGGCAAACACCCATCAGCCGCCTTCACTTACCTGGGGACAACGTGTTGAGACTCCACAGCTACGTCGTCGACTCTATCGGCCGCTTCGCGCAGGGCGGCATCTCTCTCGCGCGATCGCATGATCCCCTGCGCTTCAGGGCGGCGGCAAACATTGAACCACCGCTTTCAGCGACTTCGCGATAGGGGTGCCTTTGGCCGGGTACGGCCTGATCGTCGACGGTACCAATTCGACCTAAAGCGGACGCGCACGGGGTGCAACGTAGGAGAAGATCGCATTGACGGCGTTTCATCCGCCACCGTAGCATCTACCTTGGAGGATCAGTCGACGGTCTGTCGGCCGCATCACCGACCTGGTGTCGTTCGAGCCGGATATGGTCTCAGTACACCTGGATGGCACCAGCTCCGTCTAGAGCCAGGTCAGACGGTGATCGCGCACTGCCCCAATGGCGACCTCACGGTCGCCGAGGCACTCCCTCCTGCAAACAGCTGAGCGCGCAGCTGGCGGGCCCGCAGCGCCTGAGAACGGCTAAGGGAAGGATTTGCGGGCCCCACCAAAGCGGAGCGACATGCCTCGACTACTATCGGTAAACGTCGGACTTCCGCGCGACGTCGAGTGGAAGGGTCGCACTGTGCACACCGCGATCTGGAAAGATCCGGTGCGTGGCCGTTGTCGCGCCGGCCGGTTGAATCTGGACGGAGACGGTCAAGGCGACTTGGCCGGGCACGGGGGTGAGCAACGCGCCGTCTTCGTCTACCAGATCGAGTCGTATCGCTACTGGCAGGAGCAGCTGAAGAGGACCGACTTCGTCCACGGACAGTTCGGCGAGAACTTTACGATCGAAGGATTGCCCGACGATGCTGTGTGCATCGGTGACCGTTATCAGATCGGCAGCGCGTTGTTCGAAGTCACTCAACCTCGCGTTACCTGCTATCGCGTCGGCATTCGGATGAATGAGCCCCGGATGCCGGCATTGCTGACATCCAGCGGACGGCCGGGGTTCTACTTCCGCGTACCGCAGGAAGGCGAGGTGGGCGCGGGCGACGAAATCGTGAAGGTGGGAGAGGCGAAGGAGCGAATGACCGTCGCAGAGATCAACGCGCTCCTCTATTCGCCCAATCATCCGCGTGATCGACTGGAGCGCGCCTTGCGGATCGAGGCGCTTTCGCCCGGGTGGCGCTCGTCGTTCGAGGCGTTACTGCAGAGCCAAACGACTGCCGGGGGCGGTGGCAACGCGGGGCTCGCGCCGGCAGCGGCTGCGCATCCGGCCGCACCAGGATTTCGGCCGCTCGCGGTGACCGCGATCGATCAGGAGTCCGCGGACGTCCTTTCGCTGACGATGCAGAGCCCGGACGGTCGGCCGCTGCCGACCGCTCTGCCCGGCCAGTACGTAGTCCTGCGTCTTCAACGGACCGGCGGCCCGCCACTCTTTCGCAGCTACTCGCTCTCGGGTCCCCTCTCGACGGAGCGTTATCGAATCAGCGTGAAGATCGAGCCGAATGGGGCGGCTGGAACCTACCTGCGGGAGCATATCCGCGTGGGCGATGCTCTCGACGTCAGCTCGCCGCGCGGAAGCTTCATTCTGCAGTCCGGAGAGCGGCCCGTCGTGCTGCTCAGCGCGGGAATCGGGGCGACGCCTGTTCTGGCGATGCTGCACACGCTGGCGGCGGCCCGCTCCACACGGCAGGTCTTGTGGCTGCACGCGGCTCGTGATCGGCAACATCATCCATTCGCCGCCGAAGTCCGCCGCCTCGTGCTCGCGCTCTCGCATGGACGCAGCTATGTTTGTTACAGCAGGCCTGGCGCGCGCGACAGGATGGGTGAGGATTTCGACGCTGCCGGTCACCTTTCCCGATCGGTCTTCGACGAGGTCGGTCTCCCACGAGAGGCGGATATCTACCTCTGCGGGCCGACTCGCTTCATGGCAGAGATGAAAGATGCGCTCGCACCCTTGGGCGTGGCGCCGGAGCGGATTCACATCGAGCTCTTCAACGGCAGCGAGTCCATGACTCCCGGCGTCGTCGGCGCAGCGACGCGAGCGCCGCATCTGCCCAAAGACGACGCCAACACCGGTCCGCTGGTATCGTTCGCGCGCAGTGGCATCGCCGCACACTGGAGGGCATCGGCCTATCAAAGTATTTTGGAACTGGCAGAGGCGTGTGACGTACCCGTCCGGTGGTCGTGCCGGACCGGTGTTTGTCACAGCTGTGAGAGCGGTTTGGTTTCGGGGGGGGTCGTCTACGGACCGGAGCCACTCGAAAAGCCCGCCGACGGCAACGTTCTCGTTTGCTGCTCACAACCAATTCGCGATGTCGTCATCGATCTGTGAAGCGTGACCAGGATTCGATTTTCTGAGGTGACTCGGTCATAACCGCGCGGGCTAACCTGCCTTGGTTTATTCGAGCCGTTTGTTCCTGGAGATAGGCTCGATGCTTGTTGGATTAAGAGGTTCTCATCTAGGTGAATATCCGTTTTCGAGGGCTCTATACCCTCGACTTGCTGCTGTTCTTCGGGTCCTGTTCTAGTCGCAACGACCGGCGGGTTCACGTAGGGTGGCAAGGCCTGCCCTGTCTCCCATACCATGAGCGATGTCCTGACCCCCTTCAACGATGCGGTGATCACCGCCACCGTCATCGCGTCGACGCAACGCTGGCTCGAGCGGGCGGTGATCGGGCTCAACCTGTGCCCGTTCGCCAAGGCCGTCTACGCCAAGCGGCAGATTCGCTACGCGGTCACCGCGGCGACGACGGCCGAGGAATTGCTCGCGGAACTGCGGCACGAACTCGACCTGTTGGGAAAGGCGAATCCGGAAGAGGTCGATACCACGTTGCTGATTCATCCGCAGGTGATGACCGATTTCATCGACTTTCACTTCTTCCTGAAGGAGGCCGATGCCGCGATCAGGAACCTTGGGCAGGAAGGCAGCTTGCAGATTGCGCACTTCCACCCGAGGTACGAGTTCGCCGACAGCGCACCCGACGAAATCGCGAACTGCACTAACCGTTCGCCGCACCCGACGTTGCACCTGTTGCGCGAGGCCAGCATCGACCGCGCCGTGGCCGCGTTTCCCGATGCTGCCGCCATCTACGAGCGGAATATCGAGATGCTGCGCCGCCTCGGTCACGAGGGCTGGCGCCGGTTGTGGACGCCCGACTCGGATTGAGCGTACGAAAAACCGCGGCGGACAAGGCATGCCCCGGGCTTCGGAACAGCGCCGGGTGACCCTGCTGCTTGCGATGATCACGCCGTGGTCGCCGCTGACAACTCAAGGGAGACATTTAACCGAGGTACGAGAGGCCTTGGCCGGCGTTTTGATCTAAGTTGATGGGGATTATCTGAGGGGATCCGCTGATCCAACGACAAGCGATTCCGGTTAGTGCGCTGGCTCCAGCACCCGCCAAAAACAGAAACCCCGCCGATGCGGGGTCTGTGCATTTACTCAGTAGTGGCCAAGTAAGGCGACAGGAAAAACCGCGGAAACCCCCGCTGAACACGGGCATCGAAGAATCGTTAGTAGCACAACTTACCGTTTTCTGAGTAACAATTATCTGCATGCGCCGGAATATTCTTTCAGACTGCCACATTCATTCCACGGTCGATCCTATTTCGTGCTGTTCGAGGCGCCTCTCAATGCACCGCGAGCTTTTTCGAGGCCGCTCCGGTTTTCTTCGGCAACGTCAGTTCCAGCACGCCGTCGTTGTATTTGGCTTGGGCAGTCGCCTCGTCAACCTCCTGACCTAACGCGAAAGCGCGCTGGATTTTGCCATAGTAGCGCTCGGCGCGAAGTACCATCTCGCCGTTCGTGGCGTCTCTTTCGCGCTTCACTTCTGCGGATACCTCAACTTCGTTGCCGTTAATCGTTATGCTGATCTCTTCCTTCTTGACGCCAGGCAATTCGGCCAGCACTTGATATTCCTTGTCGTTCTCGGTTACGTCCATGCGGAACTGCATCGGCGCAGGCGCGCGCGCCTCGGGGCTAGTCAGCCACACGGGAACGCCACGGAACAAGTTCTCGAATGCATCCTCGAGCGGATTAAAGCGCGTGATGTTTGGCATTTTGTTCTCCTATGAAAAGTCGAACTAATCTGCGGTGAATGACTACGCATTCGTCGCCGATCTACTAGTAGATGGGGGCGCCATCGCGACTATCAAGTTGCGACCTTGAAATGTCTCATGAGACGGGCCGCGACATCCGCGGCCTGAATTTACCCGTCGCCGGACACTGCTACTGCCCGCCGTAGACGAGCATCGCGACAATCAAATGACCGCTGTTGGCTCGGCAGCGGTGAGACGGCAAAAATACCTCAGTTTCCCGCCGGCGCGGCTACTCTAGGACTTTCACGCCCGTGGCGAAGTAGTCCGTGTCTCCGAAGCAGGTAGTCGGGATAAACCGGTGCTCTTGGTAATTGAGGCTCACCTGCTTGCCGGCGAACTTGTTGATCTGGCTGGCGACGTCGTCCTCACGCACCGTGAAGTAGAACTTATCCGGCATCCCACCCGGAAGGACCACCATGTTGAGTTCGCCTTCCCACGTCTTGCAGATCCAGCCTTTCCTCGAGAGCTTCTGCACGAAGCCCACGCGCTCCCCCTCCGAGTAGCTCCAAGTGAGAGACAACCACGTCCACGCGACGGCACCGGCGATTAGTACGAAAACGAGAATCACGAAAATGGCATAGCTGCACTGGTGTCTCATGATCGAAGCCCGCGGTTGCGGGTGTGCTCTGCGGTGTCTGAATGATAGGAGAATTCGGTCATAGTCCGACAGGCGCCAAGCTCACACGATCGACTCTTGATCGTCGCAATAGCGCGGCCCTGAGCGCGTCGCGCAAATCCGCACCGGCAGCGTGAAGGTCCGCGTCGCGGCGCGCCTGTCGACTGACTGCTTTGCAGCGAATTGGGGCGGCGATGACCGAATGCTCCCGGCCGTTTTTTGCCGGCCGTCCACAAACGTAAACTGACCTCTTCAGACATTGCCCGCCAGATGCAGTATCGGTTACGAAACATCAGAGCGTTGTCAATCGCCCTTCACACCGACGAAACGCGAACCCATCCTTCCATCAGCCTGCGGGCGGAGCGGCTCATGATCGCTTTCTTCACCACCCACTCGCCGTTCTCCACGCGCGCCTCCGCACCGACGCTCAACACGCCGGACGGATGACCAAAACGCGTTTGTCCGTCGGTGGCAGGTGCGACGCTGTGCACGAGGGTGCCGGGGATCGCAGCCGCCACGGCGATGGCGACCGCGCCGGTGCCCGTCATTGCGTGATGCAGCTTGCCCATCGAGAAGATGCGCGCCAGCATGTCGATGGCCCCGGCATCGACGACCTTGCCATCCGAGGCGGTGTAGCTCGCAGGCTTGGCCACGAATGCGAGCTTCGGTGTATGAGGGCGCTTGCGGGTCGCTTCTTCGGCGCTCGCGGTGAGCCCCATCGCCACGGCACCTTGCGCGCGGATCGCCTCGACCCAGGCGAGCAGTTCCGGGTTCGTATTGATATCGGGTTGCAGCTCGGTCCCGATCAGTCCGAGGGCCGATGCGTCGACGAAGATCGTGGGGTTGCCCGCATTGATCAGCGTCGTTTCCACCTTGCCGACTCCTGGTACATCCAGAATATCGATGCGTGACCCGGCAGGAAACATGCCCCCACCTTCCCCGTCACCCTCATCCGCACCTGGGTCGATGAATTCGAGCTTCACCTCGGCAGCGGGAAACGTCACGCCGTCGAGCTCGAAGCTGCCCTCCTCCTGTACTTCGCCGTCAAGCATCGGCACGTGCGCGACGATCCTCTTGCCGATGTTGACCTGCCACAAACGCACGATCGCGATGCCGTCGTTGGGCGCATGTAGCAATCCTTGGGTAATTGCGAAAGGACCGACCGCCGTCGTGAGGTTGCCGCAGTTTCCCGACCAGTCGATGATCGGTTCGTCGATTGCGACCTGCCCGAAGCGGTAGTCCACGTCGCACTCGGAGCGGGTGGATCTGGAAACAAGCACCACCTTGCTGGTGCTCGAGGTGGCGCCGCCCATGCCGTCGATGTGCTGACGATAGCGGTCCGGACTGCCGATCACACGGAGCAGGATGCGGTCGCGCTCGGCAGGATCGGCCGGCAGGTCATCCGCCAGGAAGAACACTCCCTTGCTCGTCCCGCCGCGCATGTAGACGGCCGGAATGCGAAGCTGCGTCATGGTTGTATCCGGCTGAGGGGTCAAGAGATGGAGATCATCAGGCAAAACGGGTATCCCAGGAAAAATCCACTTCTTCGACCACATATCGCTTGATGCGAGAGACCAGCTCGCGCGCATCATCCTGACGTGCCAGAAAGCTGTATTCCAGGTCAGGCAATGGCGGCTCGCTGCGCAACTCGACCAACAACCCGCGCTCCACCCACGGGCGCATGAACTCGGCGGGGAAGTAACTGATACCGATCCCCGCTACCGTCAGGCCGGCGATCGCCATCAGGCTGTTGCAGACGAGAATCCGTTGCACCTGCATTCCCTGCGCGGCGGCCCACACCTCGAAGGCGTGCGTCAGCCCGGAATCCTCGGTCATGGTGATGACCGGATGCTGCTCGAAGCATTCCTGGGTAATCACGGTGCCAACACCGATCCGTGTCGGCGAAGCCATCCATGAAAAGCGCACCCTCGCCACCGCATGGGACGCCATTTCCGCTGCTTCCTTCCACGGGCCGACGGCCACAGCGAAGTCGAGGTCCCCGCGCGCCACGCGCTTTGCCAGCTGACCCGCCAGATCGACGTAAGGCCGCAGCACCAGTCCGGGGTGTTCGAGCCGGACACGCGCGACGAACTTGGGCAACCAGGTCAGCGCGCCAAGTGATGCCGAACTGACACACTCCGCGCAGGCTTTCACCCTCACCGACGGTATTACGCGCACGATCCCTCAGGTCGAGCATGTCGTGCGCAACGGCCAGCAGTCGTTGACCGGCTTCAGTCGGAATCGCGCGCTTGCCGGAGCGGTCGAAGAGGGGGTGATTCATCGACGACTCCAGCTCGCTGATTCTCTTCGAGAGCGTCGACTGGGTGACGTGCAGCCGCGCGGCCGCAATCGCGAAGTTGCCGAGCTTGGCCGCCCAGTAGAAGGCTTCGAGTTGCTTCAGGGTCATGCACGCTCCTCCCGGGCGCCGGTCCCGGTGTGCCCATTCAAATCATGAAGAAAAGCGAACCATCGACTTGCGCAAATATCGCTTTATCGGAATCGGCCAGAACTCAATAATACCGCCACGGATTTGCCGTGGACCTCGAAAATTGCGGCGCATCCAACCCCATCGGAGGAGGATAGATCACCATGACTCAAGTCGGATTCAGAATTCTCCCGCGCGTGGACACCGACCCCGCGCTGGTTGCGTTATTCAAGGGACTTCCCGCCGCGAATATCAGCGACAACCTGAGCAGGATGTCCGGAACGGTCGGCCTGCTCCCCTATCACGGCGGCGGTCCCCTGCTCGGCATTGCGCTGACGGTCAAAGTGCGAAGCGGCGACAACCTGCTCATCCACAAGGCCCTCCAGCTCGGCCGGCCGGGCGACGTTCTGGTCGTCGACGGGGGTGGATGCATCGATCGCGCTTCCGTGGGCGACATCATGAAGTGCGTCGCACAGAAGCGCGGTTTCGCAGGTTTCGTGATCGATGGGGCGATTCGCGACAGCGCAGCATTCCGCTCGGACAATTTCCCGTGCTTTGCACGGGCGGTTTGCCACCGCGGTCCATACAAGGACGGCCCCGGAGAGGTCAACGTCCCGGTTTCCATCGGCGGGCTGGTGGTCCACCCGGGAGACATCGTGATCGGAGATGACGACGGGGTCGTCGTCGTGACACCGAGCGAAGCGAAGGCAGTGGCGGAGGCGACCCGCGCAAAAGCCGCGGCGGAAGCCCTCACCCTTACCGCGATCGCGAACGGAACCTACGACGACACATGGGTCGACGAGACACTGCGGGCGAAGGGCGTGATTGTCTGAGCATCGATGCCGCACACGGCCCGCCCAGGGTCATCGTTCAAGGAACATCGAATAAACAAACCACGCACGGGAGATCGATGATGGTCAACAGAGTTCGCCGAACCTTGTTTCTTGTAATTGCTGCCGCTGGACTCCTCGCGATGTTGCCGCCCGCCGTCGCGGAGACCTATCCGAGCAAGCCTATCAAGTTCATCGTTCCCTGGTCGCCGGGAGGCGCCACCGACGCCATCGCGCGCATCATCGCGCAGCCGCTGTCGCAGGAACTCGGGGTGGCGGTGGTCGTCGACAATCGCGCCGGTGCCGGCGGCAACATCGGCACCGCGGCATTCGTGCGCGAGCCGGCGGATGGATACGCGATCCTCATGGCGACGAGTTCCACCAACGCCGCCAACCCGCATCTGTACAAGAAGCTGGGCTTCGACCCCATCAAGGATTTCGCCCCGGTAGTCTATGTGGCATCGGTGCCCAATATCCTCGTGGTGCCAAGTTCCTCGCCCGCGCATTCGCTGAAGGAACTGCTGGAGCTTGCCCGGAAGGAACCGGGAAAGCTCACCTACGGTTCGGCCGGAGTCGGCGCTTCCCAGCATCTGTCCGGCGCCATGTTCAAGAACACGGCGAAGATCGACATCCGCCACGTACCGTACAAGGGCAGCGGACCCGCCGCCATCGACCTGATGGCAGGGCACATCGACCTGATGCTCGACACCGGCTCGCTATCGGCCATCAAGGGCGGCAAGCTGCGTGCGCTCGCGGTGGCCTCCGACAAGCGGCTCGCCGTGCTGCCGGATGTGCCCACCTTCAAGGAAGCGGGCCTCGATGGAATGATCGCTTCGGCGTGGTACGGGGTCATGGCGCCGGCCAAGACGCCCCCGGAGGTGGTCACGAAGCTGAACCAGGCGATCAACAAAGTGCTCAAGATGCCCGATGTGCGCAAGCGCCTCACCGAGATGGGCGCCGAGATCGGAGGTGGCACGCCGGAGGAGTTCGGCAGTTTCGTGCAATCCGAATTGAAGCGCTACGGAGATATTGTGCGGATGTCAGGCGCGAAGCTCGAAGAGTAACGCGATCAAAGTGACGTGCGATTGACAATGCGGAGCCGAACTCCGCACGTGGCGCAGCGCGCAAGTCGAGGCGTCTCGATTCGCCTCGATGAAAAGATGACCACAAGGAGGGCCCATGTCAGCAAGCCGCAAGCAGGTAATCCGTTTCGATCTCTGGCTCGATCCCGTGTTCGACCAGCGCCTTGCGCGCGAAGCCGATGTCGATCTCGCCGTCTGCGCAGTCGCCGGGCCTGAAGAGGGCAACTGGAGCGCGCTCTCGAAGGCCCACGTCTATCACGTCTCCGCCGCGAAAGACGAGCTGCCTCGTCGCTGGTTCGTGAACGCGGGGTTGCTGGAACGGTGCCCGAATCTGCTCTGCGCTTCTTCTTCCGGCGCGGGATTCGACACCATCGACGTTGCAGCCTGCACTAAGGCCGGGGTTGCGGTAGTGAACCAGGCCGGCGGAAACGCAGCCTCGGTTGCCGAGCACACCGTCGTTCTCATGCTGGACCTGTCGAGGCGGATCACCGAAAGCGACCGGCGACTGCGGCGCGAGCGGGGCTTTTCCCGTGAAGACGTGATGGGTCACGAGATCGGCGGCAAGGTGCTGGGGCTCGTGGGGATCGGCCACATCGGCACGCGCGTCGCGGCCCTCGCCCGCGCCTTCGGCATGACGGTGCTCGCCACGGACCCTTATCTGACGGAAGAGGAGATTGCGCGGCGGGGAGCTACGGCCGTGTCGTTGAACGAATTGCTTGCGCGTTCCGACATCCTGTCGCTGCACTGCCCGCGGGACAAGGACACGCTCAAGCTGATCAATGCGCGCACACTCGCGCAGCTGAAGCGCGGCGCACTGTTCATTACCACGGCACGTGGCGGCATCCACGACGAGACGGCGTTGCTGGAGGCACTTCATTCGGGGCACATTGGCGGCGCCGGGCTCGACGTATGGGACCAGGAACCGCCGCCGCTCGATCATCCGCTGCTCAAGCTCGACAATGTGGTGGCGACCTACCATACCGCCGGAGTCAGTCACGAGGCACGGCGCAACGTAGCGAGCATAGCCGCCGAGCAGATCGCCGGGATGCTCAAAGGCGGACGCCCGCCGCGGCTCATCAATCCGGAAGTATGGCCGGCTTACGCCGCCCGCTTCCAAAAGGCGCTCGGCGGGCCGGTCCAGTCCGTCGAGCAGACGCTGGACTGAGCAACCCACCGCAATTGCATCCCAATGCACCGCCGTCCACCCGCAGAGAGGCCTTACATGTACTCAGGCAGGAAGCCATCGACAACCTCGCCCAATATCCGCGGGCTCATCGCAGTTGCCTTCACGCTGCTTGCCTCGATACCGGCGATTGGCGCCGCGGGATATCCCGATCGCGTGATCAACATGATTGTCGCGTATCCGGCCGGCGGTGGCACCGACCTCGTTGCCCGGGCGTTGGTCCCCTATATCGAGAAGAGCCTCGGTGGCGCGACCATCGTGGTGATGAATCGGCCGGGTGCCGGCGGCGGGATCGGCTTCGCAGCCCTGGCAAGCGCGCCTCCCGATGGATACACAATCGGCTTCATCAATACGCCGAACGTGCTGACCATCCCGATCGAGCGGAAAGCCACGTTCAGCTGGCAAAGCTTCGACCTCCTCGGCAACGTGGTGGACGATCCGGGAAATTTCTCCGTGCACGCGGACAGCGAGTTCAAGAACCTCGCTCAACTGGCGGCTTATGCCAAGGCACATCCGGGAGATGTCACCGTCGGTACAACGGGCACCGGGTCGGACGATCACCTCGCCATGTTGACGTTCGAGAAAGCCGCTGGCATCAAGATGACCCACATCCCGTTCAAGGGCGCGTCCGATGTGCGCACCGCGCTGGCCGGCAAGCAGATCACCGTGGGCGCGATCAATATCGGCGAAGCCTTGCAGTTCGCGAAGGGCGGCGTGCCGATGCGCCATCTCGGACAGATGAGCGCAACGCGCACGTCGCTCGCGCCCGATGTTCCGACATTCAAGGAACAGGGCTTCGACATAGTGTTTGCGTCGTTGCGCGGGCTCGCCGCGCCCAAGGGTTTGCCAGCGGACATCCGCGATCGCCTCGTCAAGGCCGTGGAGCTTGCGGTCGCCGATCCCGAGTTCCAGGCCGCCGCCACACAGAAGCTCTTCGCCCCGATTCGCTATCTGCCGCCCGCCAAATACGAAGCGGAGTTGCGCGAAGGCGATGCGCAATTCCGGAAGATGTGGAAGGATATGCCCTGGACCGATAAGTAATACATCGATGACGAAGCGGCGGCTGTCGCGATCGATCGCGCACTCGATGTTGCATCAGGCTCGAAACGCGTGAGCACACCGCAGAATTCCGTCTCCGCCGTGGAGCCCGAGCGGATCCGTGTCGCGGCGCCAATCTCGCAGCGGCCGCCGCCACGGAGACTTGGGCGCATCCTGTCCCTCGACGATTTCGACGAGGCCGCGCGAGGCCACCTCCCGCGACCGATCTTCGCCTACGTCTCCGGTGGTGTGGAGGACAACCATTCCTACCGGAGCAACCGCAGCGCCTTCGCCGAATTCGGTTTTGTTCCGCGGTTTCTCGTGGACGTGTCGAAGCGCTCGCCAGCGACCACGTTGTTCGGGCACACGTATTCCGCACCCTTCGGTGTCGCGCCGATGGGCCTCATGGCGCTGTCGGCCTATCGCGGAGACCTGGTGCTTGCGCGTGCTGCAGCGGCGACGAACATTCCGATGATCCTGAGCGGCACTTCCCTCATTCGCCTCGAAGAGGTCGCGCAGGAACATCCGGACGCGTGGTTTCAGGCGTACCTGCCCGGCGACGTGTCGCGCATCGATGCCCTGATCAAGCGGGTGGCGCGCGCGGGGTTCGAGACCCTGGTGCTGACAGTCGACACGCCGATAGCGGCGAATCGCGAGAACAACGTGCGGGCCGGATTCTCCACACCGCTCAGGCCGAGCCTGCGTCTCGCGTGGGATGGCGTCACACATCCGCGCTGGCTGTTCGGCACCTTCCTGCAGACGCTGGTACGGCACGGCATGCCGCATTTCGAGAACAACTACGCCACACGAGGCGCACCGATCCTCTCGCCCAGCGTGCTGCGGGATTTTTCCGACCGGGCGCACCTGAACTGGGAGCACTTCCAGCGCATTCGCCGCAACTGGAACGGCAGCCTGATCGTGAAGGGTATCCTCGACAAGAACGACGCACGCATCGCGATCGACAACGGCGTCGACGGCATCATCGTTTCCAACCACGGCGGCCGTCAGCTCGACGGCTCCCTCTCGCCGCTGCGCGTACTGCCGGAGATCGCAACGGTGTGCGGCGCGGTACCGGTGATGATGGACAGCGGCATCCGCCGCGGCACAGACGTGCTGAAGGCGCTCGCGCTCGGCGCGAAGTTCGTCTTCGTCGGGCGGCCTTTCAACTATGCTGCCGCGGTCGCGGGAGAAGCCGGCGTGCGCCACGCGATCGGCATTCTTGCGTCCGAAGTCGAGCGCGACATGGGACTGTTGGGGATTTCCCGCCTTGAGGAGCTGACTACTGATCGCGTCCGCCGCACTACGACACCCTAGCAGAGACGCACACCCATGCGACGACTCGCCCTCCTCGTCATTGCCGCGGGTATCTTCTGTACGAGCACCGCAACGGCACAGAACGACGCGCCGCTGCCCATCTCTCCCGATGATGTGCGCTGGTTCCAGGCGCCGATGCCAGGCGTCGAAGGTGCCTGGTTCTTGGGTGGCGAAGATCAGAGCGGTCTATACGTGTTTCGCGTGAGGCTCGCCCAGGGCGCGCGGATTCCCCCTCACATCCACCCCGACGAACGGAGCTCCACCGTGCTCTCCGGCACCCTCTACGTCGGCTTCGGTGAGGTGTTCGACGAGAGCCGAGTCGTCGCAATTCCCGCAGGTTCGATGTACGTCGTACCGGCGCGCGTGCCGCACTACGTCTGGGCGAAAGACGGCGCAGCAACGTATCAGGAATCGGGCGTCGGGCCTTCTGGAACGACCCCGCTCAAACGCTGACGGCGGGCAGGCGTTTCGGGGCGCGCGTCGGCGCGGGTTCCTCGTCGCGGTTCGCTTCCTCGAACAACCAGTCGCGAAACGACGCAACGGCGGGCGCGTCGGCCTTCGCTTCCTGGGAGATCACGTAGTACGAGAAATCCGATGGCAGGCTAAGCGCAAAGGGTCTGATCAGCCGTCCGCTGGCGAGGTCTGAGGCTGCGACGATCGGTGTTGCAAGCACGACGCCCGATCCATCCACTGCCGCTTCAAGGGCGAGCGCAGTGTGATTGAAGTGCGCGCCGCGCGCTGCGTCGACACCTTCCACGCCTGCCGCCTTGAGCCAGACTTCCCAGTTCGTTCCGCCGTGCTCGAAGTAGGCGACCCCATCGTGGAGCAGCGTGTGGTGACGAAGATCCTCGGGTTCGCGCAGCGCATGCTCGCCTTCGAGCAACTTCGGGCTGCACATCGGAAGCAGCGACACGTCGAAGAGCTTGTCCGCGCGATAGCCCGAATAGTGGCCTGTGCCGAAGCGGATGCAGAACGTCTCCGTCACCCGAGGGTGTGCCAGGGCCTCTCTCGGAGTAGTCGATCAGGTGTGCATCGGCAAAGATGCGCACGTCGATCTCCGGATGAGCCGCGATGAAACGATGCAGCCTCGGCATCAGCCACTTCGCCGCCAGCGAGGGGGCGACTCCGACCTCGAGGGTGACAGTGTCCTGTTCGGATCGCAGGCGCTCGATCGCCTCGCGCAGGCAATCGAAGCCCTCCTGCAGCTTGGGCAGACAGAGCCTTGCCCCGTCCGTCAATTCCAGAACGCGATTGCCGCGGTGGAACAGCTGTACCCCCAGGTTTTCTTCCAGACCCTTGATTTGATGGCTGATGGCCGCAGGCGTGACGTGGAGCTCCTCCGCGGCTTTCTGAAAGCTCAGATGCCGGGCGGCGGCCTCAAAGGCCCGCAATCCGTTAAGAGGCGGCAAACGTAGGGCCATTCGGTGACGATTCTCGCATTAGTTTTTCTAAACGACCCCATGATAATTCATCGTCTGGTGCATCGCAACAATATATACACTGGTCCTCACTGAAGCAGCCTGAACGGCTGTAGCGGGCCGACACCAACCGGTGTTGTGCGCCGCGCCAAACCAGACGCAAGGAGACTGTGAAATGGGAAGCCTGCTGGAAGCAAAGAGCGTTTACCAGTCGATCGACGGGATCGAGATGAGTCAACACGAAAAGGCCAAAGCCAAGGCGCGCATGCGCAAAGCCGACGCGATTGCGAACGCGCTGCAGAGCGTGATCAACGGTCTGCTAGCCGCGCTAGGGAGGCCGGTTCAGACCCTCGTCCCGGGCCTGTGATCCTGCTTGTGGAGAGCTGCTCGAGGTCTCGCGATTCGTCGAAAGACTGCGCCGGGGCCGCGAGCGCGCGTTATTTCATGAACCACCCTACTCGGCTGTGATCCCGGCTTCTTTGATGATCTTGGACCACTTCGCGATTTCCGCCTTGATGAACGCCTCAAACTCTGCAGGCGTGCCGCTTGCCGGTTCGAGGCCGACGCCGGTCAGGCGCTCCTGAACTTCGGGCAGCTTGAGTACGGCGACCATCTCCGCGTTGAGCTTGTCTATTGTCGCCTTCGGCGTTCCGGCCGGGGCGAGAACTCCGCCCCACGAGCTCGCCGCATAGCCGGGCAGACCGGCTTCCGCCATGGTGGGCAGGTCTGGCATCAGCGCTGAGCGTTTGGTGCCGGTCACCGCGAGAGGTCGCAGCTTTCCCGACTTGATGTGGGGCAGCACCGCGGGAATCGTGTCGAAGATCATCGATACCTGTCCGCTCAGCACGTCCGGGTGTGCCGCCGTACTGCCCTTGTACGGCACGTGCACGATGTCGACGCCCGCCATGTCCTTGAACATCTCCGCAGCAAGATGCAGCGACGTTCCGCTGCCCGAAGACGCATACGTCAACTTCCCGGGATTCGCCTTCGCATAGGCGATCAGTTCCTTGACGGACTTCACCGGCAGCGACGGATTCACCACCAGCACCAGCGGCGTCCACGCAGTCTGCGTCAGCGCGGCGAAGTCCTTCACGGAATCGTACGGCAGCTTCTTGTAGAGGTTCACGTTGAACGCGTGGCTGCTCGGTACGAGCAAGATGGTGTAACCGTCGGGCGGCGCTTTCGCGACGAAATCCGTGCCGATGATCGCACCCGCCCCCGGCTTGTTCTCGACCACCACCGGCTGACCCCACCGCTGGGAAAGCTTCTCCGCCAGCACGCGGGCCGTGATGTCCGATGCACCGCCAGGTGGGTTGGGCACGATGAAGCGGACCGGCTTCGTCGGGAAATCCTGAGCCGGCGCCGGCGCACTGAGAATTGCAAACGCGAGCGCCGCCATCACGGACCCGAGGGCCGAGATCGATCTCATGACGTGTCTCTCCGCCGCTAATGAATCTCGGGCTCCGAGATCGCTGTGCCGGACTCGAGAAAGTCGAAGTCGCAACCTTCGTTCGCCTGCGTGATATGTTGCGCAAACATGACGCCGTAACCACGCGTAAATTTGGGCGGAGGGGTCCGCCAGGCGGCTTTGCGCCGTGCCAGTTCCTCATCGCTCACCTTGAGCGTCAGCTTGCGCGCCGGCACGTCGAGCTCGATCACGTCACCGTCCTGCACCAATGCGAGCGGGCCACCGACGTAGGATTCGGGTGCCACATGCAGCACGCACGCGCCGTAGCTGGTGCCGCTCATGCGCGCATCCGAGATCCGCACCATGTCCCGCACCCCTTTTTCCAGCACCTTCTTCGGCAGCGGCAGTTGCCCCCATTCCGGAAATCCCGGCGCACCTAGCGGTCCCGCGTTCTGGAGCACGAGCACGGAGTTTTCGTCCACCGGCAGGTTGGGATCGTCGATGCGCGCCGCCATGTCGTTGTAGTCGGTGAACACCACCGCCTTGCCCGAATGACGGTGCAGGCGCGCCTCGGCTGCAGGGGGCTTGATCACCGCGCCGTCGGGGGCGAGGTTGCCGCGCAGCACCGCCAGCGTATCGGATGCAACCAATGCCGTCTCGCGGCCTCGGATCACATCGTCGTTGAAGACCTTGGCGCCGGCGATGTTCTCACCCAGTGTTTTTCCGTTGGCGGTCAGCGCACTGAGATCGAGAAGCTCGCTCAGGTTGGCGAGCAGCGCGCGCAGGCCACCAGCATAGAAGAAGTCCTCCATCAGATACTTTCCCGAGGGTCGGATGTTCGCAAGCAGCGGGGTCTTGCGCGCGAGCGCGTCGAAGGCGTCCAGATCGAGATTCACCCCCGCGCGGCGCGCCATTGCGATCAGGTGCACGATCGCATTGGTCGAACCGCCAAGCGCGAGCACCGTGGTCACGGCGTTGCGGAACGCGGCTTCGGTGAGGATGTCGGAGGGTTTGCGATCCTCCCAAACCATCTCGACGATGAGCTTGCCCGTCAGGGTGGCCATCGAGGAGTGGCGCGAATCCGGTGCCGGGATCGAGGCGGCGCCCGGCAGCGTGAAGCCAAGCGCCTCGGCGGCGCTGGTCATGGTGGAGCCGGTGCCCATCGTCATGCAGTGTCCGGGGGAGCGCGCGATGCCTTGCTCGATTTCCTCCCAGTCCTTTTCGGTGATGTTGCCGGCGCGCAGTTCCGCCCAGTACTTCCAGGTGTCCGAGCCCGAGCCCAGTGTCGCACCGCCCCAGTTGCCCCGCAGCATCGGTCCGCCCGGCATGAAGATGGAAGGTAGATTCATGGACGTCGCACCCATGATGAGCGCCGGCGTGGTCTTGTCGCAGCCTCCCATCAGCACCGACCCATCCGCAGGATAGGACCGCAGGCACTCCTCGGTTTCCATCGCCAGAAAATTCCGGTAGAGCATCGTGGTCGGCTTCTGGAACGGCTCGGACAGCGTCATGGCAGGCAGTTCCACGGGGAAGCCGCCGGCCTCCCACACCCCGCGCTTCACCTCTTCCACGCGCTGCTTGAAGTGGGTATGACAGGGGTTGATGTCGCTCCAGGTGTTGATGATCGCGATCACCGGCTTGCCGGCGTAGTCGGACCTGTCGTAACCCATCTGCGCCGTGCGCGAACGGTGGCCGAACGAGCGCATGTCCTTCGCGCCGTACCAGCGGTGGCTCCGGAGTTCCTCCGGCTTCTTGCGTTGGTTGCTCATCCTCTTGTCTCCTTGGTTGGCTGTCAGTAACCGCCTGCGCCCGACGCGGACTTCGGCGCCCCAGACCGCATCTTCGCCATCACCTCTTGCGCACCAGCCGCCATCAAGCGCGCATCGGAGCTGACCGTCACGAACTGGAAGCCCTTCTTGATGCGCGCGAGCGCCGCCTCGGGCGTACCGTTGTGAATGCCCGCCACGAGGCCGTGCGACTTGGCCCGCGCGAGGATGTGATCGATCGCATCCGCCGCGGGCTTGTCGACATCATCGAACACGGGCTTGCACCCGAGTGCGAGCGAGAGATCGGACGGGCCGATATAGATGCCGTCGAGACCTTTCACGGAAAGAATGTCTTCCAGGTTGTCCAGCGCCTGTTTCGTTTCGATCATGGCGAACACGACTACTGTGTCATTGGCATGCGTGTAGTAGTCGGCGCCACTGTAGAGCAGCGCCCGGATCGGCCCGAAGCTGCGCGTGCCAAGGGGCGGATAGTGGGTGGCGGCGACCAGCTTCTCGGCATCCTCGCGAGTGCTCACCATGGGACAAATCACGGCGTACGCGCCGGCATCCAGGACTTTCATGAGAATGCCGGAGTCGAGCCAGGGAACGCGGACCACGGGAACGGTCTCCGTGGTGGAGATGGCGGTCAGCATGTTGACCGCCGACTGGTAATCGACCACGCCGTGTTGGAGGTCGACCGTCAGGGAATCCCAGCCTTGATGCGCCATCGTCTCGGCAGAGAAGGTGTTGGGAATGCCCAGCCAGCCATTGACCACGGCACCGCCTTTTTTCCAGATACTGCGAAGTCGATTCTCACGCATGGTTGCTCCTCCTGTTCAGGTCGACTCACTCTGCCTTGATGCCCGTTTCCTTCGCGATCTTGGCCCATTTCACCGTGTCTTCCCGCAGAAATGCGGCGAATTGCTCCGGGGTGTCGGCGATGACCTCGGCCCCTTGGTTGATCAATTGCTGCTTCATCTCGGGAGCCGTCACGATCTGCACGATGGCGGCGTGCAGCTTGGCAATGATGTCCTTCGGCGTGCCCGCCGGTGCGAGCAAGCCCTGCCAGGTCCCGGTCACGAATCCGGGCACGCCGGATTCGATGATGGTCGGCAAGTCGGGTGCAGCCGGCATGCGCTTCTGGCTCGCGACGGCGATGCCGCGAATCCTGCCGCCCTTGATGTGGGGCAGTGTCGCGAGCAGACCGTTGAGCGCCACATTCACCTCGCCGCCGGCGAGTGCCGTGAGCGAGGCCGCGCCGCCCTTGTAGGGGACGTACAACATCTTGATGCCCGCGAGCATCTCGAACTGGGCCATCGCGAGATGGATTGCGTTGCTCGACGAACCGAAGTTCAGCTTGCCGGGATTCGCCTTGTCGTAGGCGATCAGCTCCTTGACCGTCTTCACCGGCAGCGAGGGATGCACGACCAGCGCGTGGGGCGAGAAGACGAGCATCGTGATCGGCGCGAAATCCTTCGCCGGATCGTAGCTCAGCTTCGGGTACAGGCTCGGACTCATCGTGAGCGCACCCGTGTCGAGCAGCACCAGCGTGTACCCGTCCGGATCGGCCTTCGCCGCGATGCTCGCGCCGACATTGCCATCCGCCCCGGGCCGGTTGTCGACCACGACCGGCTGCTTCCACATTTCGCTGAGCTTCTGGCCGATGGATCGCGCGAGGATGTCGGAGCTTCCGCCCGGGGCAAAGGGCACGATGATGCGGATCGCCTTGGTGGGAAATTTCTGTGCTCCCTGCCCAAGCGCATTGCCGCAGGTCGCGATGAACGAGATCGCGCAGATTGCCAGGAACCATGAGTTGCGGAACTTCATGCTGTACTCCTTCTGGTATGAACCGTCAGTGGATCTCATCGGCGTCGCGGATCGCGCGCGCCAGCTTTTCATAATCGAATCCGGGCGCGCACGCAGCGTCAACGATGACCGCTTCGCGC
Source organism: uncultured beta proteobacterium (assembly GCA_963747225.1). Classification (GTDB taxonomy): domain Bacteria; phylum Pseudomonadota; class Gammaproteobacteria; order Burkholderiales; family JAEUMW01; genus JAEUMW01. Next base: position 274,525 of record CAVVES010000019.1, read on the forward strand.
CGCTGGATGAGTTGCACCGCGTCGAGAACCGGCTGCACGAGTTCGAGCGGAATAATCACGGCGCCATGGCGGTCGGCGTAGACCAAGTCTCCACTCGCGACCTCGAGACCTGCGACACGCACCTTCTCGCCGAAGCCCGTGACGCGCACCCATGCGTGACTCGGCGTCACCCGCGAGGCGAGCAACTGAAATCCGGAAGCGTTGGTGTTGAGGTCACGCACGCTGCCATTGGTCACGACTCCCAGTGCACCCAGACCGCGGTGGATGTGCGTGTTGACGTCGCCCCACCACGCACCGAGGCCAGCCTGGTCGCCGTCTTGATCCTCCACGACCATCACCGACGGCAACGGTCCGCCCTTCGCGACATACTCGTAGTAGGCGAGACGCGTTGCCTTCGCCTGCTCTTTCGATTCGGACGGAGCGGTGGCTGCGCGGATTGTCGCGGTGCGCGCGAACCCCACGATCGGCTTCAACTCGGGATACGCGCAGAAGAGCGGCTCGCGTGTGTAGCCTTCTAGGCGATAACGCGCATCGACCGCTTCGAGTCCGTTGCAGATCGTCGGAACGTCGCAGGCGCGCAGCGCTTCCAGTTGTTGCGGTGTCGGTGTCGAAGTCACTTGTGTCCTCCCGGGGATGCCCGTGTGAAGCGCATGGCCTACTCGGCCGTTGCGCCGGATTCCTTCACCACCTTGCCCCACTTCGCCATTTCCGATTTGACGTGAGCGGCAAACTCGTCCGGACCGAGCCCGACTGGCTGAGCCCCCTGCAGCAGCAGCTTCTCCTGCATTTCCGGCGTCTTGAAAATTCGGAGCAGCTCGGCGTCGAGCTTCGCGATGATTTCTTTCGGCGTTCCCGCCGGCGCGAACACGCCGAACCACGAACCCGTCTCGAAACCGGGGAAGCCGGACTCGATCATGGTCGGCACGTCGGGCAGCGCTGAGACGCGCTTCGCCGTGGTCACCGCCAGCGCCCGCAGCTTGCCGGACTTGATGTACTGCAGCGACGTGGGCAGGTTGTCGAACATGAGCTGCACCTGACCACCCATGAGATCGGTGAGCGCCGGCGGACTGCCCTTGTAGGAAACGTGGGTCATGTCGATGCCGGTCGTGATCCGGAACATTTCTCCGGAGAGATGGATTGAGGTGCCCACCCCCGAGGAAGCAAAGTTGAGCTTGCCGGGATGCGCCTTCCCATAGGCCACCAGTTCCTTCACCGATTTGATCGGAAGCGCCGGATCGATCACGAGGACGTTCGGCACCGACGCGAGCAGGGTGACCGGAATGAAGTCCTTCACCGTGTCGTAGGGCATCTTCTTGTACAGGCTCGCGTTGATCGCGTGCGTGCCGACGGTGCCCATGACGAAGGTGTAGCCGTCGGGGGGAGCCTTGGCGACCGCGTCGGCGCCGATGTTGCCCGCCGCTCCGGGTTTGTTATCGACGACCACCGGTTGCCCGAGCGACTTGCTCAACTCCTGCGCGAAGAGCCGCGCGACGATGTCCGTATTGCCCCCGGCGGAGAACGGCACCACCAGCCGAATCGGCTTGTTGGGCCATGCCTGAGCGTGCGCGGATGGCAGTGCGAACAATGCGGTCATAGCGTACAGGACCGTCATCGTTGCCCGAACCGCTTTCCTCATGCATGCCTCCCTCGACAGACTGCCTTTGGTTCGCATCGCTATTCGATCTCCAAGGCTTCGTCGCCCCGCTCGAGACGATGGTGCAAGGGTTTCGCCGATCGATGAGGCTGATCGTGATGAATCGCCATCTGCAGCAGATCCGCCATGTGCAGCGTCTTGCGCCCCGTTGCCTGCGTGACCTGCTCGCGGCAGCTGAACCCGCTGCAGACGATCAGCGTTTCCTTGTCCGTTTCGCGCACCGCTGGAAGCAGCACGAGTTCGCCGATCTTCATCGACACTTCGTACTTCTCCTTGTCGAAACCGAACGAACCCGCCATGCCGCAACATCCCGAATCCGGCATCTCGTATTCGAGGCCGAGCTGCCCGAGCAGCTTCGTGTCGGTGGACATTCCCATCAGCGCTTTCTGGTGGCAGTGTCCGTGCACGAGGGCGGTGCCTTGGAAGGGCGGCGGCTGGTACTTCGCCTGCGAGACCAGGAACTCGGTGAGCAAGAATGTCTGGCGGCTCAGCTTCTGCGCCGCTTCATCGCGAGGAAATAGATTGAGCATCTCGTCCCGGAACACCGCGACACAGGCGGGCTCCAGACCGACGACGGGAGTTCCCGCTGCGATGTCTTCGCGCAAGGCATCGAGGATCGTTTGCAGGAGTGCCTTGGCCTCAGTCAGGAACCCGAAGTCGTACAGCGGGCGCCCGCAGCAGAGCGGTCGCGCCGGTAGCACAACGCGGTAGCCTGCAGCTTCCAGCACTTCGACCGCTGCCATCGCCGTTTCGGGATGAAAGTGATTGTTGAAGGTGTCCGGCCACAGGATCACCTTCGGTTTTCCCTCGTTCGCTGGAGCACGCCGCTCGAACCCGGCGCGGAATGTCTGCCTCGCAAAGGTCGGCAGGCTGCGCTGCGGCGCGACGCCTGCGAGCTTCTTGGCGAGATCCCCGAACACCGGCGCGGCGCTGAAGAAATTCACCAGACCGGGCAGCTTCGCCGCAAGCGGTGCCCAGCGGTGAATCATCCCGACGGCGTAGGCGGACAGCGGACGGCTACGGCCTTCGTAGTAATGCGACATGAACTCCGCCTTATAGGTGGCCATGTCGACCTGCGTTGGGCAGTCACCCTTGCAGCCCTTGCAGGCGAGACAGAGATCGAGCGCTTCCTTCACCGCTTCGCTCTTCCACTGATCGCGAATCGCCTCGCCCTGAAGCATCTCGAACAGGAGCCGCGAGCGGCCGCGCGTGACGTAGCGCTCGTCCCCGGTCGCGCGATAGCTCGGACACATCGTGCCGCCATCCTTGCCACGGCACTTTGCCATCCCGATGCAGCGCTCGATCGCGCGCGAGAAGGTGCCTTCGTCGCGGTGGAAGGAAAAGTGCGTCGCTGGCTGCAGCGGTTTGTAATCGGGCCCGAGCCGCAGGTTCTCGTCGACCAGATATGCGTCGATAAGTTTGCCTGGATTCATCCGGTTCTGCGGATCCCAGATCGCCTTGAACTCGCGAAACGCCTGCATCAGCTCGTCGCCGAACATGATCGGCAGAAACTCGGCGCGACCCTGACCGTCTCCGTGCTCACCGGACAGCGATCCGCCGTACTTCACGACGAGGTGCGAAGCTTCTGTCAGAAACTCGCGCCAGATGCGCACGCCTTCGTGGGTCCTCAAGTTGAACGTGATGCGCGCATGAATGCAGCCATCGCCGAAATGCCCGTAGAGCGTGGCCTTGTAACCGTGGCGGTCGATGAGCTTCTGAAACTCGCGCAGATAATTCCCGAGCTGCGACGGGTCTACCGCGGCATCCTCCCAGCCGATGACGGGATCGGGCTCGCTGCGGTCGAGACTCAACGCCGTAGCCGACGCGCCCGTCTCGCGCAGCGTCCAGATGCGATGGGCGAGCTTCGGTTCCTCGAACAGCTTCATCGAAGGCGCATCGGCTTGGTGCTCCAGTGCCTGCATCAACTCCCGGGCCCTGATCGCCGCTTCCTCGCGCGTCGCCGCGCCGAATTCCACAAGCAGCCAGGCATTGCCGTGAGGCAGCAGCGCCAGATCGTCCAGGCGCAAGCCGCGCTCGCGCATACCGCCGATGATCCGCAAATCGAGTCCTTCGGTGGCGATCGGCTTGAACGGAAGAACGAGCGGCACGATGTCGCCGGCGAGATAGATGTCCGCAAAGCCGAGCACCAGGAGCACGCGCCCTTGCGGGCTGTGCACGAGCCGCGTCTTCGCCTGCAGGGTCAGGGCACAGGTGCCTTCCGAGCCGACCAATGCACGCGCGACATTGAAGCCGTTCTCGGGCAGCAGCTGATGCAGGTTGTAGCCCGACACGCAGCGCTTGATCTTCGGATACTTCGCGCGGATCTGGTCGGCGTACTTGTCACGCAGCGCCTTGAGCTTCGCGTAGATCTCGCCGCGCCGGCCGCCTTCGCGGATGATTGCTTCCAGTTCCGCTTCGCTCGTTGGCCCGACCCAGAACCGCGCACCATCGTAGGTGAGAACTTCGAGCGCCTCGACGTTCTCTTCGGTCTTTCCAGCCATGACCGAATGCGCGCCGCAGGAGTTGTTGCCGATCATGCCGCCCAACGTGCAGCGGCTGTGCGTGGCGGGATCGGGCCCGAAGGTGAGATGGTATTGCTCGGCAGCGTTGCGCAGCACATCGCACACGACACCCGGCTCGACGCGGCCGACCTCGTTCTCCTCGTCGATCTCCAGCACGCGATTGAGATACTTCGACGTGTCAATCACGACCGCGACATTGACGCACTGGCCGCACTGGGAGGTGCCGCCGCCGCGCGGCAGGATCGGCGCACCGAACTCGCGGCAGATGCGTACCGTTTCGAGAATGTCTTCGACCGATCTCGGCAGGACGACGCCGATCGGAATCTGCCGGTAGTTCGAGGCGTCCGCGCCGTAGAGGGCACGGCTGCCGTCGTCGAAGCGCACCTCGCCGCTGATGGCGGAGGCGAGCGCAGCCGCAAGCTCCGCCGCACTTCCCTCGAACTTCACGCGCTGCATCGCGAACGTTCTCCCTGATCTGCTGCGGTTCGGAACAAACTCAGCCTTCGTGGGCCTTCAGCGCCTGCGCCCGGATCTCTCCCAGGCTCATCCGCGGCGTCAGCGCTTCCGGGTCGATGCGCACTTCGATCACAGCGGGTTTCCTCGAACTCACGGCGCGCTCGAAGGCCGGTGCGAACTGCTCGGTCGCCTCGACGATTTCACCGTGCGCGCCGAACGCGCGCGCGTACGCTGCGAAATCCGGATTGATGAGATCCGTGCCCGACACGCGACCGGGATAGGAACGCTCCTGGTGCATGCGGATGGTGCCGTACATGCCGTTGTTCACGACGATGCAGATGACGTTCGCGCCGTACTGCACCGCGGTCGCGAGCTCCTGGGCGTTCATGAGGAAACAGCCGTCGCCTGCGAAGGCGATGACCAGGCGCTCCGGCGCTGCGAGCTTGGCGGCGATCGCCGCGGGCGTGCCGTAACCCATGGTCCCGTTGGTAGGACCGAGCTGCGTGCGGGGGCTTCGAAACTGATAGAAGCGATGCGCCCAGGTCGAGTAGTTGCCCGCTCCATTGGTGATGATCGCATCGGCCGGCAGACGCTCGCGCAGCCAAGCCATGATCTCGCCCATCTGCACGGGGCCGGGTGACTGTTGCGGTTGCAGATTCGCGAGATAGTCCGCGTGCGCCGCCTGGCTCCAGGCGAGCCAGGGCTGGTGCTCTATCCGCTCCATCGCACGCGCCGTTGCGGCGAAGGGCGCCATGCCGCTATTGATTGGCAGCGTCGCCTGGTAGACGCGCCCCAGCTCTTCGATTCCGAGATGCACGTGCACGAGCTTCTGGCGCGGCACCGGGATGTCCATGAGCGTATAGCCGCTGCTCGTCATCTCACCCATGCGCGCCCCGACCACGATGAGCAGATCCGCGTCTTTCACGCGCTGGGCGAGTTTCGGTGCGACCGAGGTGCCCAGCTCGCCCACATAGTTCGGATGCGTGTTGTCGAAAAGGTCCTGGCAGCGGAACGAGGCGGCCACGGGCAGGTTCATCGTCTCCGAGAACTGCCGGATGGCGCGGACGGCTTCTTCGTTCCAGCCACCGCCGCCCAGGATCATCAGCGGTCGTTGCGACTGCGTGAGCAGGCGTCGCAGCTCCGCCATATCGCCCTCGCTCGGGCACGGCTCGACGCGTTTGTACGGTCCCCCATCGGCGACCGCCGCGCTGTCGGTGAGCATGTCCTCGGGCAGTGCGATCACCACGGGACCGGGACGCCCGTTAACCGCGCGATGAAACGCCTGGCTGACGAGTTCCGGAATGCGCGCGGTCTCTTCGATCTGCACCACCCACTTCGCCATCTGGCCGTACATGCGCCGGTAGTCGATCTCCTGGAATGCCTCGCGCTCGATCTGGTCGCGCGCGACCTGGCCGATGAAGAGCAGCATCGGCGTCGAGTCCTGAAACGCCGTGTGCACGCCGACGGCAGCGTTCGTGGCGCCGGGACCGCGCGTTACGAAGCAGACACCCGGCTTGCCGGTCAGCTTTCCGTAGGCCTCGGCCATGTACGCGGCACCACCTTCCTGACGGCAGACGTAGAGCTCGATGGCATCCCGCGAGTCATGCAGCGCATCGAGCACGGCGAGGTAGGATTCTCCCGGCACGCAGAAGGCATGCTGCACGCCGTGGATCTTCAGCTGATCGACGAGGATCCTTCCGCCGGTGCGAGATGCGATTGCAGTCATGGTCCCTCTTCCCGAAGACTGGTGGAATCAGACGACGCGGATCTCGATCTCGCCGATGCCCTCTACACCGCCGTGCAGGCGATCGCCTCGCACGACCGGCCCGACTCCCGCAGGCGTACCGGAAAGGATCAGATCGCCGGGCTGCAGGGCGAACAGAGTCGAGAGATAGGCGATCATCTCCGGCACCTTCCAGATGAGCTGATTGAGATCGCCGTTCTGCTTGAGTTGGCCGTTGACCTTCAGCCACACCGCGCCTTGAGTCGGGTGACCAATTTTGCTCGCGGGCGCCAGCGCCGAGCACGGAGCCGATGCTTCGAACGCCTTGCCCACCTCCCACGGACGACCGAGCTTCTTCGCCTCGGCCTGCAGGTCGCGCCGGGTCATGTCGAGCGCCACCCCATAGCCGTAGACATGCTCGAGCGCACGCTCGACCGGAATGTCGGTGCCGCCCTTGCCGATCGCCACGACCGTTTCGATCTCATGGTGCACGTCCTTCGTCTGCGCCGGGTAGGGAAAGTCACCGCCACTCGGAATCACGTTGTCGGGATTTTTCTGGAAGAAAAACGGCGGCTCGCGATCGGGATCGTGTCCCATCTCGATCGCGTGGTCGTAGTAGTTGCGGCCGACGCAATAGACACGATGGATCGGAAAGCGCTGGTCTGTCCCGACCACCGCAAGGGCGGGCATAGGTTGCGGCTCGATGACGTATCCAGTTGAAACGGATTGAGCGTTCATTGGCTTCCTCCTATTCGTTATCCACCGGCTGCAGGTCTCGCACCGGCGTACCCAGCACGGCTTCGAAGCGCGCAGCATAAGCCGGCCACACCTCGGGATTGACGAGCCGCGGCGGCCGCCCTCCCCTGAGCAGACCGACGATCTGCTCCGCGCCGATCGCCGCATTGTTGCGCCGGGCCTCGTGGCTGATCCCGGCGGTATGGAACGTCGCGACCACATTGTCGAGCTTGAGCAGCGGATGGTCCAGCGGTGGCGGCTCCTTATCCCAGACATCGAGCCCGGCGCCGCTCAGGTGTCCGGATCGGAGCGCCTCGAACAACGCCGCCTCGTCGTGGATGCCGCCGCGCGCGGTGGTGATGAACACAGCGCCGCGCTTCATGCGCGCAAAAGCCTGGGCGTCGATCATGCCGATGGTGTCCGCATCGCGCGGACAGTGCAGCGACACGATGTCCGACTGCGCGAGCAGCTCCGTCAGGGGCACCGCCCTGGCACCGCGCCGTGCAATCTCCTCTTCCGTCAGGTAGGGATCGGTGGCGAGCACGGTCATTCCGAACGCGTGCGCGAGTGCGGCAACGCCGCGTCCGGTATGACCGATGCCGACCAGCCCGAGCACCTTGTCGCCGATATCGTGGCCCATGAAGTCTTCGCGCGAAAAGCCGCGCTCGCGCCGCAGCCGCAGGTTGCATTCGCTGATGAGCCGCGACACCGAAAGCATCAGGCCGATCGCGTGTTCGGCTACCGAGCGCGCGTTGCCGCCCGCCTGGTTCACCACTGCGATCCCCGCTTTCGTGCACGCCGCGACGTCCACCGTGTCGTACCCCGCTCCCGTGGAGGAAGCGCACACCAGGTTGGGACAGCGCTCGATCAATTCATCCGTAACGAACCAGCGCCGCGGCAGTTCGTCTCGCGCCGCGGAAACGTGATACACATGCGCCCGGGCAAGAGCCGCCCAGCCCTGCTCTTCCGGTACCGCGGTCGGGCAAACCGTCACGTCGATGTCCCCTTCGCGGACGAGGCGCTGGCCGAAAACGGGATCAACCCAGAGGTCGAAGCGAACCACCTGTTTTCGGTTCACTGGGTCGGGTCCCGTTTCTCCTCCGCGCGAGGGTCTCTACTCGACCTTCACGTTGCCCTCTTTGATCACCTTCGCCCACTTGGCGATCTCGGCTTTCTGGAACGCAGCGAACTCTTCCGGCGTATTGGCGACCGGGTCGACACCCAGCTGCTCCATACGCTCGCGCACGTCAGGCATGTTGAGGATTTTCACGATCTCCGTGTTCAGCCGTTTGACGATTTCGGGCGGGGTTTTCGCCGGCGCGAATATGCCTTGCCACGAGACGATTTCGTAACCGGGCACGCCGGACTCCGCGATGGTCGGAATGGTGTCCCAGCCCTTCACCCGCTTGGCCGACGTCACGCCGAGCGCCCGCACCTTGCCACCCTTGATCTGCGGCGCCGCGACCACCGTCGTGTCGAACATGGCGTCCACCTGTCCGCCCATCACGTCCTGGATGGCAGGACCGCTACCCTTGTAGGGCACATGCACGACGTCGACGCCAGCGAGACTTTTGAACATCTCGACGGCCAGATGCTGCGAGGTACCGCTGCCCGCCGATGCAAAGGTGACCGAGCCGGGTTTGGCCTTCGCCTGGGCAATCAAATCCTTGACCGACTTGGCCGAACTATTGGGAGGCACGATCAATACGAGCGGATTGGTCCCGATCAGCGTGATCGGCACGAAGCTCTTCGCTGGATCATACGGAAGCTTGGGGTACAGGCTGGCGTTGATCGCGTGCGAGCTGATCGTGCCGCCGAGAATCGTGTAGCCGTCTGGCGCCGCCCGAGCGACGGAGCCGGAGCCGATGTTGCCACCGGCCCCGGGCTTGTTGTCGACGATGACGGGCTGACCAAGGGCCACCGAGAGCTTCTGGCCGATGATGCGCGCCAGGGTGTCGGTGGTGCCTCCGGCGGGAAACGGGACCACGTACGTGATCGGCTTCGTTGGCCACTTGTCCTCTGCCGTGACAGATCCTGCCACGACGGCCATCGACAATGCCAGCAGGGCAATCAACTTGTGCATTTCGGCGTCTCCTTCCTGTGCGGAATCGTAGGCGAGATTTTTCTCGCGCTTGGTCTACTTCGATTGCTTGAAGCGGGCGGCGAGCGCCTCGCTCTGGCGCGCGAGGATGCCGATGTCGCTACCCACGGCGACGAAGAGGCAGCCTTTCTCGATGCAGTGCTTGGCGTAGTCCTCCACCGGCGTGAGAATCCCGGCGATCTTGCCGGCCTTGCGGATGCGTGCGATGGCATCGTCGATCGCCGCCTTCACTTCCGGATGACCGCTGGTGCCGAGGTAACCCATGTCCGCTGAAAGATCGCTGGGCCCGATGAACAATCCGTCCACACCGTCCACAGCTGCGATCGCTTCGAGGTTTCCGAGCGCTTCGCGGGTTTCAAGCTGAACGATCACGCAGAGCTCGTCGTTCACGCGCTTGAGATAATCCTTCACGCGGCCGTAGTTGTTGGCGCGGGTGGTCGTTCCCAATCCTCGCACACCCTCCGGCGGATAGCGCGTCGCAGCCACCGCGCGCTTCGCCTCCTCGGCGTTCTGCACCATCGGGATCAGCAGGGTCTGTACACCGACATCGAGGAGGCGCTTGATCACCACCGTGTCGTTCCAGGCAGGACGCACAACCGGCGATGCCGTGCCGCCCACCATTGCCTGCAATTGGTTATGGATCATTGCCAATTCGTTCGGCGCGTGCTCCGTGTCGAGCAGCAGCCAGTCGAATCCCGATCCGGCGAGCAGCTCGACCGTGATATAGCTCGACAGGCTGCTCCACAGGCCGATCTGCGGACGACCTTCGCGCATCGCTCGCTTGAGCTGGTTTAAGGGCATATCCATGGTTCATCTCCTCCTCGGTGGACTTCTGGCGCGGCCGTCGCCGCCCCGTTTCTGGTCAGTCGGAATCAGGCGATCGGCGTCAGCAGCTTGCCTTCATCGAAGAAGCTGCGCAAGTTCGCCATCACGAGATCCGCCATTGCCTGGCGCGTTTCGTTCGTCGCGCTGGCGATGTGCGGCAGCAGCACCACGTTGTCCAGGGCGAACAGCGCCTCCGGCACGTTGGGCTCGTCCTCGAACACGTCCAGCCCGGCGCCGGCAATGCGCTTGTTCACCAGCGCCTCCACCAGTGCCACCTCGTCCACGACCGTGCCGCGCGCGATGTTGATCAGAAAACCCTTCGGACCGAGCGCGGCGAGAATCTCGGCATTGATCAGGTGACGCGTCTCTGGCCCACCAGCGCTGGCGATCACCAGGAAGTCCGCCCAGCGCGCCAGCTCCAGCAGCGAGGGTTCGTAACCGTAGGGCACGTCGGGGATCGCGCGAATATCGTGATAGCGCACCTCCATGTCGAAACCCGCAGAACGCTTAGCGACTGTTCTGCCGATGCGACCCAGACCGAGAATCCCGAGCCGCTTGCCGGTCACGCGCGTGGCAAGCGCAAACTTCTCGCGCTTCCAGTCGCCGCGTCGCACGAAGCGATCCGCAGCGGTCAGGCCGCGCGCCGCAGCCATCACCAGGGCGAAACCGAGATCGGCGACGCAGTTGGTCAGCACATCCGGCGTAATGGCGACTGCGACGCCACGGCGCTTCGCCGCGGCGAGGTCGATCGTGTCGAAGCCGACGCCATGGCTGGCGATTACCTTCAACGACGGCAGCGCATCGATCATTGCCGCGTCCGCGCCGACGGGGGCAGAGGTCGCGATGCCGACGAATTCACCGCCGTGCTTCGCGAGAAATGCTGCGGGATCGGCTTCACGCCACAGCGGGTGCGTGTCGAACTCCTCGGCGAGCGAGGCTTCCAGGACGGGGTTGAGGCGGCCAAGCTGCAGCAGGCGTGGTTTCATCGGGGTGTCTCCACAAGTCGAGAGGGTGAAGGGTTTCGGCGATCGATCCGGTTTGTGTTCCGGCGGGTGCCGTTATCCGCGGCCGACGAAGGGCATCTTCGTCGCCATGACGGTTATGAACTGTACGTTCGCATCCAAGGGCAGGCTCGCCATGTAGAGGACGGCGCTCGCGACGTGTGCGACGTCCATGCGGTCCTCGACGGCGACGGTACCGTCTGCCTGCGGCACACCCTTCGCCATCCGCTCCGTACGCTCGGTCACCGCATTGCCGATGTCGATCTGTCCGCATGCAATGTCGTACTTCCTACAATCGAGCGAGGTGGACTTGGTCAGGCCCGTGACCGCGTGCTTGGTCGCGGTATACGGCGCGGAATACGGACGGGGGGCGTGGGCGGAAATCGAGCCGTTGTTGATGATGCGGCCGCCGCGTGGCTCCTGGGACTTCATGAGCCTGATCGCTTCCTGCGTGCACAGGAACAGGCCGGTCAGGTTGACGTCCACCACCTGCTTCCATTGCTCGACCGTGAGGTCTTCCATGGGAACGGCGGGAGCGCTCGTCCCCGCGTTGTTGAATAGCACATCGAGCCGTCCGAACGCCTCCTTCGTGCGTGCGAAAAGGGCGTGCACCGAATCCGCTGCAGCGACATCGGTCGGTACGACGAGCGCGGCGCCACTCGCGGCGCCGGATTGTTTGGCCGTCTCTTCCAGCGCATCCGCCCGGCGTCCGGCGAGGGCGACGCGGTAGCCATCCTTCAGCAGTGCGACGGAAACCGCCCGGCCGATGCCGGTCCCTGCGCCGGTGACGATCGCAACTTTATCGTGCGTGCTCATGAGGGTTACTCCGCCGTGATGTTCTTTTCTTTGATGATCTTGGCGTAGCGCTCCCGATCGGTGTCGATCAGCGTCTTGAACTGCGCCGGAGTCATCGCCATGGGGGTCGCGCCCTGTTCAAGCAGCCGCTTGTTGACCTCGGGATCGGCGAGCACGGCCTTCACGTCGGCGGCGATCTTTTCGACGACGGGCTGCGGTGTCTTTGCGGGCGCGAGCAGTCCGATCCAGGACGCGGAGTTGAATCCCGGCAGACCGCTCTCGGCCAGTGTCGGTACGTCAGGGAGCGCGGGAGATCGCTTCTCGCTCGTCACTGCGAGCGCGCGCAGCTTGCCGCTCCGGACATGGCTGCTGCTTTCGAGAATCGTCGCAAACGAGACGTTGACGTGGCCGCCGATGAGATCCTGCAACGCTGGCCCGCCGCCTTTGTAGGGCACGTGCATCATCTGCGTGCCGCTCGCGTTCTCGAACAGGACGGCAGCGAGGTGCATCGAGCCGCCGCTGCCTGAGGTGCTGTAGTTCAGCTCTCCGGGTTTAGACTTGGCCAGCGCGATCAGCTCCTTCGGCGTCTTCGCCGGCACCGACGGGTTCACGAGCAGCACCAGCGGCAGCTCGGCGACGAGCGTGACCGGCGCAAACGCTGTGTCGGGTTTATAGGGGAGCTTCTTGTAGAGCGAGGGGTTGATGGACTGCGTGCCGATGTTGCCCATCAGCAGCGTATACCCGTCCGGCGCTGCGCGCGCCACGTAGTCCGCCCCGACGATGCCGGCGGCGCCGGGTTTGTTTTCCACGATCACCGGCTGCTTCCAGCGCTCCGAGAGCTTTTGCGCGATCACCCGCGCGCCGGTGTCCGTTCCGCCGCCCGGCGGGAAGGGAACGACGATGGTGACCGTCTTGGTCGGGTAGTCCGACTGAGCGCGCGCCGGCGCCGCCACTGTCAAGGCCAGCGCGAGCGCCAGGGCGAGGCGTAGAACATTCATGAGAATCCTCCCTTTTCTAAAGAAGCCGCTTCGATACGATCAGGGCTGGCGAGCCCGCATGGCCACCGGTGCCGCCTGAAACTTGAGACGCTGCCCGGTGTCCCGCACCTGCTCGTTTTCGATCGCGAGAACCTGGATCTCCTTCTGTGCGGAGTTCTGCACGAGGACCGTACGGCCGTCGGAAGAGAACGCGAGTCCCTGCGACCACATTCCAATCGGCGCCTCGGAGACTTTGGTCAGCGTCTTGCCGTCGATACGGAGCAGAACGAATTTGCCCTGTGCACCAAAGAACGGCGATTTCGACGGCTTGTTGCTGCCGTTCATGACAACCACCCCGACATAGCGACCATCAGGCGAAATGAGGGCGCCCTCGGGTGTTTGTCCGACGGTGATCGTGTCGACCACCCGCGCCGGATCGATCGACATGTCGATCAGGCTCACGGTGTCGGCGTCCCCCTGTCCCTTGCCGATGTTCGCAACCACAGCGACATCTCCCTTCGAGCTGATGTCGACTGCATCGGGACGCTGGCCTGGATAGATGTCACGCTTCGTCACCGTGACCTTAGTTCCATCGACGGCGAGCACCGTCACGCGATGATCGCCGTCACGGCTCACCAGCGCACGCTTGCCGTCGGGCGCAATCGCGACGTGCATCGGCCCGGACTTCGCGTCACCTAGAGAGATCTTCTCGACCGGCGTCACCTTCGTGCCCGCGATCGAGAACACCGACACGGTTCCTTCCTCGTGATTGGCGACCAGGGCAAGCTTGCCGTCACGGCTGATCGAGACGCCTGCGGGACCCTTGCCCGCCTGCAAGGTGTCGATCACCTGCGGCGGACGAGCAGTCAGATCGACCACGGACACACGATCGTCCGGCACCGTTTTCTTCGGATCCGCGGGATCGCGCTTGAAGCCCGATGTCACCAGTGCAATCGTTCCATCGGGCGCGACGTCCACCGACAGCGGCGGACCGGTAACCGACACCGGAACGGCGATCTCGTACGTCACCTTCGCCTTGCCGTCGGAGAGGTCGATGACCGCGAGCGAGTCGTCGCCATCGACTGTCTGCATGGTGCCGTCGATCACCATGGTCTTTCCGTCCTGAACCGAGACGATCTGCTGCGCGTGGACGCTTGCAGTCGCGATCAGCATCACGGCAACCGCTAACGATGACTCGCGCAGCCCTCGGCTCAAACGGCTCATGGCTCTCCTCCCCTTGTCAGCGATGGCGGAACGAATCAGCGCACCATGCACGGACGCTTGTTGTCGAACTTCCAGCCTGGTATCAGATACTGCATGGCCACCCCATCGTCGCGCGCACCGAGTGCCTTTTCCTTGTACAGTTGGTGGTGCTTCTCGACCTGCTCCATGTCGATCTCCACACCGAGACCGGGCTTCTTCGGGACGTCGACCAGACCGCCCACGATCTTGAACGGCTCACGCGTGATGCGCTCGCCGTCCTGCCAGATCCAGTGCGTGTCGATCGCCGTGATGTTGCCCGGCGCCGCAGCGGCGCAATGGGTGAACATGGCGAGCGAGATGTCGAAATGATTGTTGGAGTGCGAACCCCAGGTCAATCCCCATTCATGGCAAATCTGCGCGACCCTCACCGAGCCAGCCATAGTCCAGAAGTGGGGATCGGCCAGCGGAATGGTAACCGACTGAAGCTGTATCGCGTGCCCCATCTCGCGCCAGTCGGTGGCAACCATGTTCGTCGCGGTGGGCAGACCGGTTGCACGCCGGAACTCGGCCATCACCTCCCGTGCCGAGAAGACGCCTTCGGCGCCGCACGGATCCTCGGCATACGCGAGCACACCGTGCAGATCGCGGCAGAGCCGGATGGCATCTTTCAGCCACCAGCCGCCGTTCGGGTCGAGCGTGACGCGCGCCTTGGGAAAGCGTTCGTGGATAGCGCGGATCGCTTCGACCTCTTCCTCTCCACGCAGCACCCCACCCTTCAGCTTGAAATCGTTGAAGCCGTAGCGGGCGTTGGAAGCTTCGGCGAGCTTGACCACGGCCTCTGGCGTCATCGCAACCTCGTTGCGCAGCCGGAACCATTCTTCATCGGCGTCCGGTTCGCTCCGGTATTCGAGCTTGGTCCGCTTCCGATCACCGATGTAGAAGAGATAGCCGAGCATCTCCACCGCGTCGCGCTGCTGCCCCTCGCCGAGCAACGCAGCCACCGGCACACCGAGGAACTGCCCGAGCAGATCGAGCAGCGCGGCTTCGAGCGCAGTGACCGCGTGGATGGTGATGCGGAGGTCGAAGGTCTGCAGGCCACGTCCAGCGGCATCGCGATCTGCGAACTGCCGCCGTACACTGTTGAGGATGTGATGGTAGTTTCCTGTCGACTGGCCTACGACGAGAGAGCGTGCATCCTCGAGCGTCTGCTGAATCTTCTCGCCGCCTGGAACCTCGCCCACGCCGGTGTTGCCGGCGCTGTCCTTCAGAATGACGATGTTGCGGGTGAAAAACGGTCCGTGCGCGCCGCTCAGGTTCATGAGCATGCTGTCGTGACCGGCTACAGGAACCACGCGCATTTCCGTGACGACCGGAGCGCCGCGCGTTCCGCCTTGAACTGGTGATGGTGACATCGTGATCCTCCGATTGGTGTGGATGGGCGGCAATCAGTCCGCGTTGATCTTTCAGGTCTCGACCACGTTCCAGTGTGAGTGTGCAGCCTGAATTCACGTCCCGCGACAAAGTCAGCGACGGTTGGCCTTGCGCCACGTGTCGAATTCGGCGCGGGTCTCAGCGGTCGCCGGATACAGCCCGATCACGGCCCGGCCTTTCATCACTTCTTCCGTTACAAAATCCTCGTACGCGGTCATCTCCACCGCCTCGTCCGCGATTTCATCGGCCAGATGGGCCGGTAACACCACCACGCCATCACCATCGCCGACCAGGACGTCACCGGGAAACACCGGCGCGTCGCCACACCCGACCGGCACGTTGATGTCCAGCGCCTGATGGAGCGTCAGATTGGTCGGGGCGGACGGGCGCTGATGGTAGGCGGGCATCGCCAGTCGCGCGATCTCGGCCGCGTCCCGGAAGCCGCCGTCAGTGACGACACCAGCGCAGCCGCGCTTCATGAGGCGGGAGATCAGGATCGAGCCGGCGGAGGCGGCGCGCGCGTCCTTGCGGCTGTCCATCACCAGGACAGCACCGGGCGGGCAGGTGTCAACGGCCACTCGCTGCGGGTGCTTGGGATCCTGGAAGATGGTGATGGGATTGAGGTCCTCGCGCGCCGGGATGTAGCGCAGCGTGAAGGCTTCGCCGACCATCGTCGGGCCGTTGGGGTTGAGAGGGTGCACGTCTTGAATGGCTTGATTCCTGAGGCCGCGCTTGTACAAGCAGGTCATCAACGTCGCTGTGCTGACGGTCTTGAGCTTGGCGCGTGTGGTGTCGCTCAAGCTGGGCTTGGAGGTCATCGGCGGTCTCCTGGGTTGGTATCTGCGAGTAAGTGAGATCAATCGACCGTAATCTTTCCGGTCTGGATCACGTTCTTCCAGCGCGCGAGCTCCTGGTTCAGGAACTGGGCGAATTGTTCAGGCGTGTTGGCGACGATCTCGAATCCCTGGTCGGTCAGCTTCTTCTTGATCTCCGGATCGTTCAGCGCCTCCACCAGCGCGGCGTGCAGCTTGTCCTTCACGTCCTTGGGCAAACCCTTCGGCGCAGCGACGGCCTGCCAGGAATAGACCACGAGATCCTTTACGCCGGCTTCGGTCATGGTCGGCACGTTCGGGAGCAGCACGGCGCGACTGTCGCCCGTCACCGCCAAGGCCTTCAGCTTGTCCGCCTTGACGTGGCTGATCACCGCATTGATGTTCTGGAACGACGCATCGGCGTGACCAGCGATCACATCCTGAATGGCCGGTGCACCGCCTTTGTAGGGCACGTGAACGGCGGTCGTTCCCGTCTTCTGCCAGAAGAGCGCGGCTGTGAGGTGGTCGGATGATCCCGCGCCGGAGGAGACGAATGAAACCTTGTTCGGGTTCTTCTTCAGGTACTCGATCAACTCGGCCACTGTCTTGGGCGGAAACTTCGGATTCGTGATGAGCACGTTGGGAGAGCGTACCGCGACCGTCAGCAGATCGAAGTCTTTCGCCGGATCGTAGGGAAGCTTCGGCTGCAGAAACGGATTGGTGGCGAAGATACCGATCGCGGCGACCAGGAGGGTGTACCCGTCCGGCGGCGCGCGTTTCACGAAACCCGCGCCGATGGCGCCGGTCGCGCCCGGCTTGTTCTCGACAACGAAGGGTTTTCCCAGCTTTTCGCTGAGCCGAGTCGCCAGAATGCGGGCGATCGTGTCGGTCGATCCTCCAGCAGAGACAGGCACGATCACGGTGACGGGCTTGTCGGGATACGCGCCATAAGCCGACGCCGACAGCCCCGCGCCCAGGAAAATTGCCCAAACGAGTTTCAGGAACTTCATGTTTCCTCCTAACTATGCGAACGTATGTTTTTGGTTGAAGCGAATTCATGCGCCGGAGCTTCGCATCGGTATGTGATCCGGCGCCGAGGGTTGCCGCGTCACAGGAGACCGAGCTGGCGCGCCTTCGCGACCGCGCCGGTGCGATTGCGCACGCGCAGCTCGCGATAGATACGGTGCAGGTGCCACTTCGTGGTCCCGACCGTGATCGACTGCTGCGCGGCTATCTCCTGATTGGTGAGTCCGAGGCTGAGATGCCGGACGATCTCGACCTGGGTCTTGCTCAAGAACTCGCGCACCGGCATGAATTGCTCCTCCTCACCTCACAGTCATCCAGCGTGGATTCTGTTGCGAATTCGCGGTGGGAGTGTGCGCGTTCTCGCGACGCGATAATCCCATCTGTCGGATGCCCGCAGACTGTAGGCGTCTGGAGTCAACCCGTCGCCTATCGAAAGTTAGGTTCCGCAGGTCGCAGCGTACACGCTCTGGCCAACAAGCGTCACGACCACTCGCCACAGCCAGGGCGCGCAGGACAGAATCGATCGGTGCCTCCTCATAAGCGCACTTCGGCGCCCTTCGTGCTGACATAGCGTGTCGATGTTCTTGCGATCCGCATTCGCACGTCACGTTTTGGCAAGCACCACGCGCTTGATTTCGCCGACCACGACGAGGTAGCTGATGATCGCGACCAAAGCGTTGGCGGCGACAAAGACCAGCGCTCCGCTGAAAGACCCGGTCCCCTGAACGATGTAGCCGATCACAATCGGTGTCGTGATTGCCGCGACATTGCCAAAGGTGTTGAACAGGGCACCACTCAGACCCGCGATCTGCTTCGGCGACGTGTCGGATACCACCGCCCAGCCCAGCGCACCCAAACCCTTGCCGAAGAATGCGAACGCCATGATGGCGACGACCACGGCCGGAGAGCTCACGTAGTTGCACGCGATCATGCTGGTGGCCAGCACCATCCCGACGACGATCGGCGCCTTGCGCGAGAACGTCAGCGAGTAGCCCTTTCGCAGCAGGTAATCCGAGATCAAACCGCCCAGGACGCCGCCGCTGAATCCGCAAATCGCCGGCAGCGCCGCGACGAAGCCCACGTCCAGAATCGACATGCCCCGTTCTTTGACGAGATAGACCGGGAACCACGTGAGGAAGAAATAGGTAATGGTGGTGATGCAGTATTGGGCAATATAGACGCCGAGCAGCATGCGGTTGCCGAGCAGCTGTTTGACGTAGGACCACTTCGGGGCATCGTCGCCGCTCTTGCCGGAATTCGCGAGAACATCCGCCGTCTTGACCACCCCAGGTTCAACGTCGGCCTGTTCAACGTTGTCGAGTTCGAGTTCGGCTTCGGTAACGCGCCTTTCTTTCTTCGGCTGGTCCATATCGACCAGAGCGCCGCCCTGGGCGATATAGTCGAATTCCGCTTTGCTGATGCTCGGATGCTCCTTGGGACTGTAGACGACCTTGAGCCAGATCAAGCTAACGACGATGCCCACCCCGCCCATAAAATAGAACACGTACGGCCAGCCCAAAGTATGCGTGATCCAGCCCATGATCGGCGCAAACAGAACGGTGGCGAAGTACTGCGCCGAGTTGAAGACCGCCGAAGCCGTGCCGCGCTCGGCCGCCGGGAACCACGCCGCTACGATACGACCGTTGGCGGGAAACGACGGCGATTCACTCAAGCCGACGAGAAAGCGCAGAGCAAACAGAACAACAACCGCCGTGCCGACGGTGGCGGTCAGGAAACTGACGCCGCCCTGCATAATCGTGAACAAGGACCAGATGAAGATGCTCCCGAAGTACACGATCTTCGAGCCGAAGCGATCAAGGAGCCACCCGCCAGGAAGCTGCCCAAGTACATAAGACCAGCCGAAGGCGGAAAAGAGGTAGCCCATCGTAACCTCGTCGAGGCCAAGATCTGTCGACAGCGGCGGTCCCGCGATTGAAAGCGTTGCCCGATCGGCATAGTTGACCGCGGTAACCACGAACAGCATGGCCACGATCACGAAGCGAACGCGTGTCGCCTTCCTATCCGGCACAGAACCGATACGGTTCATTGCGATCTCGCTCATTGCCATCTCCTCCTAGGATTGAATGTACCGGAGAAACGTGATCGGCATACAGCACCCCATGGCTCCGCCGATATTTCGATTCACGCTTCTTCCACTTTCCTCCCGTGAAAAACGTCGGCTTCTTCAGCGCACCATGCGGACGCTTGTTGTCCAGCACGAGCGCGGCATGCAGCGTGTGCTCGCGTCTTTAGCAAAGTCAGCGACGGTTGGCCTTGCGCCACGTGTCGAATTCGGCGCGGGTCTCAGCGGTCGCCGGATACAGCCCGATCACGGCCCGGCCTTTCATCACTTCTTCCGTTACAAAATCCTCGTACGCGGTCATCTCCACCGCCTCGTCCGCGATTTCATCGGCCAGATGGGCCGGTAACACCACCACGCCATCACCATCGCCGACCAGGACGTCACCGGGAAACACCGGCGCGTCGCCACACCCGACCGGCACGTTGATGTCCAGCGCCTGATGGAGCGTCAGATTGGTCGGGGCGGACGGGCGCTGATGGTAGGCGGGCATCGCCAGTCGCGCGATCTCGGCCGCGTCCCGGAAGCCGCCGTCAGTGACGACACCGGCGCAGCCGCGCTTCATCAGCCGGGAGATCAGGATCGAGCCGGCGGAGGCGGCGCGCGCGTCCTTGCGGCTGTCCATCACCAGGACAGCACCGGGCGGGCAGGTGTCAACGGCCACTCGCTGCGGGTGCTTGGGATCCTGGAAGATGGTGATGGGATTGAGGTCCTCGCGCGCCGGGATGTAGCGCAGCGTGAAGGCTTCGCCGACCATCGTCGGGCCGTTGGGGTTGAGAGGGTGCACGTCTTGAATGGCTTGATTCCTGAGGCCGCGCTTGTACAAGCAGGTCATCAACGTCGCTGTGCTGACGGTCTTGAGCTTGGCGCGTGTGGTGTCGCTCAGGCTGGCCTTTGATGTCATAGGTCGTCTCCCTGCTGGGTTGAACGAGCAAGGGGCTTCAAGTCAGAAAACCGGAGAACGGAAGAAACCCGACCGTGCGCATCACAGGAGGCCGAGTTGGCGAGCCTTGGCGACCGCAGCAGTGCGGTTTCGCACCTGCAGTTCGGAGTAGATCTGGTGGAGATGCCACTTGGTGGTGCCGACCGTAATCGACAACCGCTCTGCGATCTCCCGATTGGTGAGTCCGCGACTGAGCTGTCGGATGATCTCGAGTTGGGTCTTGCTCAGCAACTCGCGGCCCGCCATGGGACCCTCCTCTCCTGAAATTGTCTGGACCTGCGCCATGTTTCACGTTCCGTGAGCGTGGTGCCAGGGTCCGCCACAATCTCGTGGCGGGAGCGCGTATTCTGGGAACGCGTCGTCCTGGCAACCCAGTCCCTTGGACAAGCCTCACTCTAATGTCACGCAAACAACTCGTCGCCTATCGAAAGCTAGGGTGCAAGGGTTGGGTTCCGGGTGGTGCGGATGTCGGCAGAATCCCGTGTTCGCGCGCCTTGGCGACGGCCTCGAGCCGGTTGCGCGCGTCCAGTTTCTCGAATACCTGATGCAGATGCCACTTCACCGTTCCGACCGCAATTGCCAGTTTGGCCGCGATCTCGTCATTGGAAAGACCGAAATCCACCAGACTCAAAACGGCTACTTCCGCTCTCGTCAACGCCTCCAGACGAAAAGAGAATTCTGCTTGCCTCCACCCGCTTGCCATTTCCGCGCTCCTCCGAATTTTTTGAATGATAGCGCTAGCATTCGAAAGGCGCAAGCACTTTTAAAAAGTCTTTTTTCCCCGTCTAGATAACTTACTTTACATATTGATCTTTCGCGTTTATAGTTTGTCATCATCGAATCCGCATCAGATCTGGTTGTTCATATGATAGCGCAACCCAACATTGCCGCGCCTCGGACCCGTTCAGCCGCCTTGTTTGCGGCCTGGGTTTCTCGACTTCCCAGCGGCGCTTGGTTAACAGGCTCGTATCATTAGCGCAGCCCCTCCCACGCTCACCATGTCCCGTTCTGCCGCACCCCGCTCCACCCGCAGTGCTCCCCCGAAAAAGTCCTCCGGCACTCAGCCGGTGGTTGGAGGGGCCTCGAGTCGGTCCACCGGGAGCGTGACCCTGGGCAACGTCGCCAAACTCGCGGGGGTCTCACCGATCACGGTCTCGCGAGTGCTGAACCGCCCGGAGCTGGTGACGCCCGACACGATCGAGCATGTCCAGCAGGTGATCGCACGGACCGGATACGTGCCCAATCTGCTGGCGGGCGGGCTTGCATCGCGTCGCAGCCGGCTCGTCGCCGCAATCGTCCCGCAGATCGCGCATTCGCTGTTTGTCGAGACCATCCAGAGCCTGACCGATCGTTTGGGAGAAGCTGGCTATCAAGTCTTGCTGGGCCTGTCGGGCTATTCGGAGTCGCGCGAGGAAGACCTGATCACTGCGATTCTCAGCCGCCGTCCCGACGCCATCTTTCTCACCGGCATCAAGCATTCGCCGGTAGCGCGACAGCGCTTGCTGGCAGCCAGGATTCCGGTGGTCGAAACGTGGGATCTCACCCCGACGCCGATCGACATGCTCGTCGGCTTTTCGCACGAGAAGGTGGGACAGGCCACCGCCGAGTTTCTCCTCGGCAAGGGCTATCGGCATTTCGGGATGGTATGGGCTGACGACGAGCGCGCGGTCCTGCGGCGGCGAGGTTTTCTTTCGGTGCTTGCGGCGCACGGCATTCCCGAGCCCGAAGTGCCCATCAGCATCGGGCCGACGCCCTCGACGCTGCGGCAAGGGCGCCAACGTCTCGCGCAGCTACTCGACGACCAAGTCCGCCCGCGCGTGGTTTTCTGCAGCTCGGACGCGCTCGCGCAGGGCGTACTGGTGGAAGCCCAATCGCGCGGCTTGTCCATTCCGGGCGATCTGGCCGTCATGGGTTTCGGTGATCTGGATTTCGCCGCCTATACGTATCCGGCGCTTTCCACCGTGCGCATCGACCGCCCCGCCATCGGGCGCAAAGCGGCCGAGGCGCTGCTCGCCAGAATCAACGGTGAAGAAGTTGCGGAGAAGGTGATCGATGTTGGGTTCGAGCTTATCGAGCGGGAGAGCACTTAAGGCCATAGGGCGGCAACCTTGACGACCTCAGGTACTGGCTGATCCAGAAGTGGGACAAGCAGCAGCTCGAATCGAAGCCCGGCACTACGTTCGCCTACGCGAACATGAACTACGTCATTGCGGGCGCCATCCTCGAACGCGTCGGCGGCAAGACGTGGGAAGAACTGATCACCGAGCGTGTCTTCACGCCGCTCGCACTCAAGTCGGCGGGCTTGGGGCCGCAGCCCACGCTCGGCAGGATCGACGCGCCGCTCGGCCACGATGTAATCGATGGGAAGACCAAGGCCTTCCTCGCCGGACCCAACGGCGACAATCCGCTTATCATCGGACCCGCGGGCACCGCTCACATGTCGGTGCTCGACTTCGCACGGTGGGCCGGATGGAACGCGGGCCAAGGCAAGCGCGGGCCACCGCTGGTGAAGCCGGAGACGCTGAAGAAGCTCCACGAGCCTGTGATCACAATGCCCGACAAGAAGGACGCGCCACCCGGCACGCCATTCCGCGCGAAGTACGGACTGGGTTGGGTGGAGTTGTCCGTGGATTGGACACCGGAACGCTTTCTCTTTCACGGCGGCTCGAACACCCGGAACTTTGCTCAGATCTGGATCGAGCCGAAGCGCGACTTCGCGATGGTGCTCATGACGAACATCGGCGGGCACAAGGCCAATGATGGGTTGATGGCGCTAGCGTCCAAGCTCTACGCCAGCTTCGCAGCGCGGGAGATCGCGGGAACAGCGAAGCGGTGACCGCGCGTGTCGTACCGCACATCAATTGTGATACCTTGCGTTCAGCCACCTTTCGCTAACGAACCTGAGCCATCACAAACATGGTGGATTGCAGCAATGACAGCGGTTCGCGTTTTATTCGACTCGAACGTCTTCAACGTCGAGCATTTTGAAGCTATCGAGAAGAGCCCGCTGCGTGCTCTTTTTAGAAGGCGCCGCTTACTCCCGATCTACGGGCACGTATTCATTGAAGAGACGCTCCGTGCCTATGGCGCTACGGGGAAGAGGGATTTCCTGGTCGATCGATGGTTGCCATTTATCGTTGCTACATGCGATTCCATTTGCGACGACTTCAATGGCATCTTTCATGAAGAGCTCATCCGCGGCCGCGGGCCAAAGGCGCGAACGCTACTTGCGCCCAAGGACTACGAACGCTTCAAGAGTCGGTTGCTAGACATTCCCCTGGACGGGACGTGGCACGCCTGGTCTGCGTCAAAAGGAGAACGTGACGTGGAGGATGGCAAACGTGCAGCGCAACGCGATGTCTCCAAGAGAATCCGCGCCGAAGTCGCAGACTGGAAGAAAGCCGTTAGATACCAACCAAACAAGCACGGTCTGCCGGACTTCGCCAAGTTTGTTGGGACGGAGTTAGACCACATGGGTCGTGCACTCTTGGGTACACAAATCAAAGCGGTGGATACGGGATCTGTCGCTGACCGTTGGTCGAGAAACAAGTCTTACTACCCGTATTTCACGGAATTCGTCTACGACATACTGTACATGGCGTACTATGCGATGACGAAGCCAAATGCGCCGATCGACACGAATGCTCAGGCCGATCTCAACGTCATGGCCCACCTTCTGCACGCCGACGTCCTTGTATCCAATGAGCAGGGTTTCCTTCGCACCGCGTTCGAAGAGCTATGGAAACCTCGGGGCAAGGTGCTAATGACCAGCCCTGCTTTCCTCGAATACCTCGGCAAGCTTTAAAAGAACCAAGCAAATGGTAACGCCGTTCCGAAGTTCGCCCTCGGAACGGCGTGTTGGGGTTTTTCTGAAGCTGCCTACTCGACTTTCACGTTCGCGTCCTTGACGAGCTTAGCGAACTTGTCTGTCTCGCTCTTGATCTGAGCGGCCATTTGCTCGGGCGTATTCCCGACGGGCTCGGCCCCGAGATCCGCGAAACGCTTCTTCACCTCTGGCATATTCAGTATCTTGACGATTTCGTCGTGAAGCTTGGCGACGATCTCTTTCGGCGTCCCCGCCGGGGCGAGCACGCCATACCACGATGCGAACGTCGAAGCCGGTGAGGCCGGCTTCCGACAGCGTCGGCACATCCGGCAACGCCGTAGAGCGCTTCGCGGTAGCTACCGCAAGCGGCCTGAGCTTCCCGGCCTTGATGTACTGCAGGACTGGCGTCACGGTGTCAAAGCTCATCGAGATCTGCCCGGCAAGGAGATCGGTCGTCAACGGCCCGCTGCCCTTGTAGGGAACATGCGCGATATCGGTCCCTGCGAGCAGGTTGAACTGCGTGCCGATCAGGTGCTGGGCAGTGCCGTTCCCGTTCGAACCATAGGTCAACTTGCCCGGATTCGCCTTCGCATATTCGATCAATTCCTTGACCGATTTCGCGGAAACCGACGGATTCACGACGAGAACATTCGGCACCACTGCGACGACGGTGACCGCCGCAAGATCCTTTTGAAAGTTGTAGGGAAGTTTCTTGTAGACGCTTGGCGCGATCGTGTGATGAATCGCCCCCATCAAGAGCGTATAACCGTCCGGTGCCGCCTTGGCGACCATGTTGGCACCGATCGTCGCGCCGGCTCCGCCACGGTTGTCGACAATCACCGGCTGCCCCCACGCTTCCTGGAGTTTCTGGCCGATGGTGCGCGCCAAGGCATCGGTGGTGCCGCCTGCGGGAAACGGAACGATCAGCGTGATGGGTTTGGTTGGGTAGGCTTGCGCCAGGACGCTGCCTGCCGGAACAACGAGCATGGCCGCGGCGAGCGCGAGCGATGCGAAGCGAAATGCGGATTTCATCGAAGGCTCCTCTTCAGGTAAAAGGGGGACCGCTCCGCCAGCGAGCCTTCGCATCCGAAAGTCAGCAGTTCACCTGACACCCTCCATCGGATGCCGGAGCCCTACGCCGGAGGTCAAGGCCACGATGGGCTTTCGCAGAAGCGGTCCTCGTTCGTTCAAGAAAAATGGTGAGGTTTGGCTAGTGCCCTCATCACCGTCCGCCGGAACGTGCTCAGGAGCCCGGGATTGAGAAATCCCGGCGGAAGGTGCGAAGGGGTGCGTGTTATCCGACCATGGCTTCGCAAACGGCCTTGGTAACGTCGGCCGTTCTTGCCTTGCCGCCAAGGTCGGGCGTGTGGAGTGACTTGTCGGCCGTCACCGCTTCCACGGCCGCCATCAGCCTGGCAGCCGCCGCCTTCTCGCCGAGGTGCTCCAACATCATCGACCCGGTCCAGAAGGTAGCGATGGGGTTCGCGACACCCTTTCCTGTGATGTCGAACGCGGAGCCGTGAATCGGCTCGAACATCGAAGGCGTCTTGCGCTCGGGGTTCAAGTTTGCGGTTGGGGCAATGCCGAGCGAACCCGCCAATGCTGCTGCGAGGTCAGAAAGGATATCGGCATGCAGGTTGGTGGCGACGATGGTGTCGAGCGTCTGCGGCTTCAGCGTCATCCGCATGGTCATCGCATCGACCAGCATCTTGTCCCAAGTCACGTCGGGAAAATCCTTCGCAACATTGGCGGCAAGCTCGTCCCACATCACCATCCCGTGGCGCTGGGCGTTGGACTTGGTGACGACGGTCAAGAGCTTGCGCGGGCGCGAGCGCGCCAACTCGAACGCGTAGCGGATGATCCGGTCAACGCCAGCGCGCGTGAAGATACTGATGTCCATGCCGACTTCTTCCGGAAGACCTTGATGCGCGCGCCCCCCGACGCCCGCGTATTCACCCTCGGAGTTCTCGCGGACGATCACCCAATCCAGTTCCTTCTCGCCGACGTTCCGCAGCGGGCTCTGGATGCCGCGCAGAATGCGGGTCGGACGAACGTTCGCGTACTGGTCGAGCGGCTGGCAGATCGCCAGCCGCAATCCCCACAGCGTGATGTGATCGGGCACGTCAGGCGCGCCCACGGCACCGAAGTAAATGGCGTCGAAGGGGCGCAGTTGGTCTGCACCACCCACGGGCATCATCACCCCGTGCTTCTTGTAGTAGTCCGAGCCCCAGTCGAAGTTCTCCACCTTGAGCTTGAAGCCCCCATCGCGCTTGGCGCACGCCTCGAGAACCTCGAGACCCGCGGCGATCACTTCGGGGCCGATGCCATCACCCGGGACGGCGGCAATCTTGTACTCACGCATTGCTGTTCCTCCTATCGAAAATCACTGTAAGAAAGGTTGTCTCGGGAATAGACCTGCCCACTTCGTTTCGTCTTTCGCTCGAGACAGGACGCAGAGTATCCTTTCCGGTTGAGGCGAGAATGCTCGTACAATCACTTCACTTTTTCCTGTGAGTTAAAGATGGAAGCGCTATCCGAGCTAACGCTGTTTTCCCTGGTGGCCAAGAACGGCAGTCTGTCGGCCGCGGCGCGCGAGTTGAACGTGACACCGCCCGCGGTGAGCAAGCGCCTCGCGCAACTCGAGTCACGGCTCGGAGTTCGGCTACTCAACCGCACGACGCGCCGCTTGAGTCTTACCAACGAGGGTGAGGTTTACCTTGCGAACGTGCGGCGGATTCTTGCGGACATCGATGAACTGGAGCGAGTCGTCTCAAGTAGTCGAGCAGCGCCGAAGGGTTTGCTCCGGGTCAATGCAACGCTAGGCTTCGGGCGCACGTATATCGCGCCGGTGGTTTCAGCTTTTGCCAAGCGCTATCCTGAAGTCGAGGTGCAATTGCAGCTCACCGATCGGCCGCTCAATCTGGCGGAAGAGGCTTTCGATGTGGGGATCCGGTTCGGCGAACTGCCGGATGCACGACTCATTGCCCGCAAGGTCTCGACAAACCGGCGGTTCCTTTGCGCAGCACCGGCTTACCTGAAGAAGTTCGGATATCCGAAAGTACCGGACGATCTCGCGCGCCATAACTGCATCGTCCTGAGACAGAACGACGCGGCCTACGGCATCTGGCGCTTCGCGCGCGGACGGAAAACAGACACAGTGAAGGTGCGCGGCGCGCTCAGCAGCAATGACGGCGAGGTGGCGCTCACTTGGGCGCTCGACGGGCATGGCATCCTCATGCGAGCCGAATGGGACATCGCAAAGTACCTGCGCAGTGGTCGGCTCCAGCTGGTGTTGGAGGAGTATTCACTACCACCGGCCGACATCCATGCGGTCTATCCCGAGCGGCACAACCTGTCGGCGAAGGTACGCGTTTTCGTCGAGTTTCTGGTCGAGCAGTTCAAGGACAAGAAGGGCGGAACGCTGGAACCGAACTCGAAGTGGTAAAAGCGGCGGTTGTTTCCGCTCCGTGACGTATGATGACGCGCGGCGGCAATGCCTCGTATCCTATTCGTAGATCCGCCCGCATGAATCACCACCAACACGATCAATACACCTAGTCAACGAGGGTAGCATGATCAAGCACGCATACGCTGTTAGCTTAGTTACACAGGGACGTTGGCGGGGTCAAGTCCTGTGCTTGCTGGAAATTCGTGAGCGGGATACGGGTACCTTCACGACTGATGCGGTGCGCTCGGCGTGACGGTGGTTCAGGTGCTCGCGTAGCTGTTCCAGTTGTCGCAGTTCGAATTCCGTGATCTGTCCTAACCACGACTCGATCTGACGGACACGCCGACTACGCCATTGCTTCGATCGGTTCGGATGTCGGCGGGATCCGATCCAGTTGCTTATCGTACGCGAGCTTCGCGCTGTCGATGAACGTCTGCAAGGGCGTCTTGCCGTAGCAATACTTGCCTGAGTGTGTTCGCTCGGCATTGTAGGTCTGTATCCAGGCGTCCACGTCGGTCTGCACTTCATCGAGCGAGTGATACAGCTTGCGCCGGAAGGCGCTGGCGTAGAACTCGTTCTGGATGCTCTGATGGAAGCGCTCGCAAATCCCGTTGGTCTGGGGACTGCGGGTCTTGGTGCGCGTGTGCTCGATGTTCTCCAGATCGAGGTACAGCGCGTACTCGTGTGTCTCCCGGTTGCCGCAGTACTCGCTGCCGCGGTCGGTCAGAATGCGCAGCAACGGTACCTCGTGCTCCTCGAAGAAGGGCAGCACCCGGTCGTTGAGCATATCGGCGGCCGTGATGGCGTGCTTGCGGTCATAGAGCTTCACCATGGCAAGCTTGCTGTAGGTGTCGATGAAGGTCTGCTGGTAGATCCGACCCACTCCCTTGAGAGTGCCCACATAGTAGGTGTCCTGCGCCCCCAAATAGCCCGGATGCTCGGTCTCGATCTCCCCGTGCGCCTCCTTCTCTTGCTTGGCGCGCTCCAGCGCACGCACCTGATCTTCGGTCAGGATGATCCCGTCTTGCGCCACCTTCGCCGATAGCGCCTTCAGCCGCCGCTGAAATGTCTGCAGATCGTGACGCAGCCAGATCGTGCGCACCCCCGCCGGAGACACCGACAGCGCACGCTTCCTCAGCTCATTGGACACCCGCACCTGGCCGTAGGCCGGCTGCTCGATGGCAAACTCCACCACCGCCTGCTCAACCTTCGGGTCAACGCGGTTCTTCAGATTAGGCTTCTTGCGCGAGATCTCCGCCAGCGCCGCCTCCCCGCCATTGTCGTGCAGCTCCTTGAACCGGTAGAAGCTGTCCCGGCTAAACCCCATCACCTTGCACGCCTCGGACACGCTGCCCAGCGTCTGCGCCAGCCTCAACAACCCGAGCTTGTTCCTGATAATCTTCTGATCCTGCGTCATCTGACTTCTCCTTCCGCTCTTCCACGTTCAGGATAATGTCAGATTAAGTCGTAGCTATTACACGTGATCACGATGTTCTTCCACGTGTCGCTCGCGCGAATGAGTGCGGCGTACATGAGTTTGAGGACTGGCCGCTCACCGAAGGCGTGCGGAATCACCTTCGTCCGCCGACGCTCCTCGCCGAAGAGCCGCTCAAGCAGATTCGTGGTCCGCGTTACGCGCCGGTGCGCGATCGGCATCTGCAGATGTGCCACACAGGCCTCGAAGTCGTCGAGAAAACACGCCGTGGCACTCGGGTAGTCGCCTTGGTAGCGCGACACGAAGTCTTCCTTCGCCATCGCGGCAAGCTTCGGGCTGCCGGCCTGGTAGGCGCAGAGGGCCGCACCTTTGAGTTCGCGCCAGAGCTCGTCCGGGACTTTCGATTGCAGATTGCGCATCTTGTGCGCCAGGCAGCGCTGGCGAAGGCTTCTCGGAAATACCTCCTCGACCGCACGGATGAGCCCCGGAGCCCCGTCGGTGACAACCAGCAACGGGTCGGCGAGATTCCTCGCCTTCATCTCGCGCAGGAAATCGCGGCAGTTCGCCGTGTCCTCCTTCGTTCCTGGTGCAAGTCCCAGTAACACCTTCTGGCCGCCTTCGACGATCCCCCAGGCGGCGAGCACCGCCTCGCGCGGCTGACCCAGGTGCAGCTTCTCCGCCACGCCGTCCACGAACAGGTAGAGGACCTTGAACTCGGCCAGATCACGGCTCGCAAACGCCTGATAATCGGCCCAGAGCCGCGCGGTGAGCTCGGAGGCGGCCGATTTGCTGAGCACGCAGCGTCCCAACCCATCCGTGAAGGCCGCCTCGATGTCGCGAACCGAAAGACCGCGCGCATACATCTCGACCGCCACGCGCTCGAGCTCCTCGGTGCGGCCGCGAATCACGTCCCGAATCCGCGAGCGAAACGGCTCTGCCGTATCGGATACTTGCGGCACCGCGAACTCGATCGCACCCTCGGCGCTCTTTACCTGTGCCCTCCGATAACCATTTCGGTAGCCACGTCCCACCGCACCGCGCTCGTAATAGCCGCGTCCGAGCGCAGCCTCGGCTTCTGCCTCCAGCGCCTCCTCCACGATCAGTCGCGCAGCCTGCCGCACCAGGCTGCTGCGATCAGCCATGCCCTCACCGGCCATCGTCTTCTTCAACTCGTTGCGCGTCCTCTCCGACGCCAGTACTCTCGCCATTCGGGATGCTCCTTTGCGTTGTTCGCTTCGAACGCTTCCACACGTTCAAACCGAAGGATGCATCCCACCCTGAATTTCCAGCAACTTTAGGACATCACCGTTGGCGGTTCTACACGCTTACGATACCAAGCGATGTATTAGCGAAGTGCTGCTATGTGAGCGCGCGATTTGAAGACCCCCAGGAAGGATTCCAGCGACGGTTGGACCGAAAGCGTGCCGAAGCAATTGCGTACTACATAGACAAGGATCTAGGAACAATCCCCAGCTCCGTTATTTTGTCCGCGCAACCTGACGCTCAGTTGGTAGTAACCGGAAGGGGCAAGACCATTCAGTTTCTGCAAGTGCCGAAAGCGTTCTTGGTGCTCGACGGTCAACACCGTGTGTTCGGATACACGCTTGCAAAGACCTCACTTCGTGTTCCAGTGGTGATCTACAACGGCCTGACAAGAACTCAGGAGGTAAGGCTCTTTACCGACATCAATACAAAGCAACGGCCGGTGCCAAATGAACTGCTACTCGATATACAGCACATGGCGGGTGACGAGCCAGAGGAGGATGCGCTCCTAAGGGCGGTATTCGACAGGCTCAACGAAGACAGAAAAGGACCTTTATTCCAGCTTCTCTCGCCGTCAGAGCGGGTAAAAGGGAAGATCTCTCGCGTGACATTCAATGCCGCGATCAAGCCGCTCCTTGTTAGATTCAGAGACTCGGATGAAGAACGTGTCGGCGAGTTGATCGGTAACTACCTCATTGCTGTGCGCCAACAACTGTCGTTGCGGGATACAGAGAGTTCCATGACGCATCCAACTGTTTTCCGAGCCTTGTTTGAACTGTTTCCGCGGGCAGCACAACGCGTATCGGATCTGTACCCCAACAACTATGCGCCCCAACATTTTTATACTGTGCTTGAACCTGTGTTCTCCCACCTACCGTTAAGAACCTTGAAAACCCCCGGGACTTCTTACAAACATTTGGGCGAGAAGCTAGTTGATCGGCTTGAAAAGAGCACGCGGTTCTAGTTCTTGAATCCGTGAGGTACCTAATCAAAGCCCTCGCGGTGGGCGCGTCGCGATATGGGCAGCAGCCGCAAGTCTCATGGAGCGATGCGGACTCAGAACCAACGAAAACAGGCTTGCGGGCGTGGCTCCTAAGCGGTACTGGATACTCGAACGTCTATGTAAGACCGGGCGGTGAGATAGCCATAGAATGCATAGACAGCGCTTGGGCGGAGGCAAACGCAAGTGACCTGATTGCGAATCGGGAGGCTGCATTAGAGAGTCTCCTCCCACGGGTGCATACCGCGTACTCAAACCGCTCGGTTGCTTGGCCGTTGGTCACCTGCTACTACTCGGCCTACTTTGCCGCGCAATCATTTTTGCGCTGTTTGGGGCTTGGGTCCATATATGTTGAAGCAGACGAGGCGGCCGCATTGACCGCAGCTTGGAGTGCGCGCGGATTCTCTGTGTCACTCAGCGCTCGTAACTATGGCTTCTCCGTCGAACTGTCTACTCCGGTCACGATCGTACTTCGCAAATTGGGTTCCGCCGGGGGTGCACACCGGCAGTTTTGGATGGGATTCGGTCAGTCGCAGCACGCCATCCACGAAGCGCTCCTACTGTCGCCCGGCCTCGCGACCTTAGCTCCCACAGAAAGGCAGGTGGCCGACAGTGAGTATACAAAGCTAGTGTCCTGAGTCCGAAATGCGTTGACAGAATCTGGCGACGCTCGCAAGGATGTGATCGGCAGTTTTGGTCCAGATGAACGGGGTTGGGTTTTCGTTGTAGGTATCGAGGTATTGGCGGATGGCGCGTTCCAGTTCAAGAGTGCTGCGATGCGTTCCGCGCTTGATCTGGCGTTCGCTTATGAGCGCGAACCAGCGTTCGACCAGGTTGAGCCAGGACGATGAGGTGGGCGTGAAATGCAGCCGAAATCGCCGATGACGGGCGAGCCAGGCTTTGACCGAGGGCGTCTTGTGGGTGCCGTAGTTGTCCAGTATCAGGTGCACCTCGAGCTCGGCCGGGACATTGGCTTCGACGGTACGCAGGAATCCGAGGAACTCCTTGGAACGGTGACGCCGATGCAACTGACCGATGACATGTCCGGTGGCCAGATCCAGCGCCGCAAACAATGTGGTCGTGCCGTGTCGCGTGTAGTCGTGCGTGCGCCGCTCCGGCAGACCCGGGGCCAGAGGCAGGATCGGCTGGGTTCGATCCAATGCCTGAATCTGGGTCTTCTCGTCCACGCACAGAACCAGCGCCTTGGTCGGCGGATTCAGATACAGGCCCACGATGTCGCGCACCTTGTCGATGAACAGCGGGTCGGTCGAGAGCTTGAAGGTCTCGGCACGGTGCGGTTGCAAGCCGAAGGCGCGCCAGACCCGACTCACCGTGCTCTGCGACACGCGCAGCTTCTTCGCCAACAGGCGCGTGCTCCAGTGCGTGGCCTCGCGCGGGCGCTCATTGAGCGTGGCGGCAATCAACTGCTCGATCCTCGCGTCATCGTGCTTGCGCGGCGCACCCGGGCGCGGCTCATCGAGCAAACCATCGAGCCGACGCTCCAAAAAGCGCTTGCGCCACTTGCCCACAGTCTGCTTGGTCACCCGCAGCCGCACCGCCACCGCGTTGTTGCTGGCGCCTTGCGCACACCCGAGGATGATGCGCGAACGCAACGCCAATGCTTGCGAGCTCTTATGCCGCCGCGTCCATTCGACCAGTCGATCGTTCTCTTGCACCGTCAATTCCAATGGCGCAAGCCGCGGTCCTCTTCTCATCGTTCGCTCCCTGAGTGCTCACACTATCGTGAGACTCAGACACGAACAAAACATTCACTGAATTAAAGACTCAGGACACTAGTCCGCTGAACCAGATGAATCGCACCTGATGCGGCGACGTGGGTCGGCATACTTCCACTTCAGTGGTGCGGCATTTTTGTTGTACTGACGGATGTATCGCGTGAGTTTCTTGTCCAGGTCTTTGACGCTGGTGAACACACCCCGGGTGATGACGTTGCGCTGGATGCGGGCGAACCAGTTCTCGACTTGGTTAAGCCAAGAGGAGTAGGTGGGCGTGAAATGCATCGTCACGTTCGAATGCTCGGCCAGGAACGACTGAACCGCAGGGGTCTTGTGGCTGCTGACGTTGTCGCAGATGACGTGGATTTCCTGTCCAAAGGGTTGGTTGCTCACCACATCGGTGAGAAAGCCGACGAACTGTGCGCTGGTGTGGCGCGCAGCGGTCTTGCCGAGCACTTCGCCGGTGGCCGTGTTCAACGCCGCGAACAGGCTCAACGTGCCGTTGCGCTTGTACTCGAAGCCGTGACTCTCGGCCCGCCCACGCGACAGTGGCAACATGCGGTCCTTGCGATCGAGGGCCTGGATGGCGGTCTTTTCGTCCACGCAGAACACCGCCGCGTGCGTCGGAGGATTCAGATACAGCGCGATCACGTCGGCCGCCTTGGTCTCGAAGTCCGGATCGTTGGAGACCATGTGCCGCTCGAGCCGGTGAGGCTGGAGGTCGTGCTTGCGCCAGATGCGCTGCACGGTCATGAACGGCAGGCCCAGTTGGGCGGCGAGCTTGCGGCTGCTCCAGTGCGTAGAGCCGTCCTTGGGCTTGCGCTTGAGCGTGTAGTCGAGCACCCGCGCTTCCAGCCGTGCCAAATCGCTTCGCGGTGCCCGACCCGGATGACGAGCATACAGCCCCGCCAGGCGATCGGCGGTAAAGCGCGTCTTCCACGTCGAGATGAAACGCGAGTCGCAGCGCAACTCACTCATGATCGCCTCGCGCGAGGCCCCTTCATCGAGCAACAGGATCAGTCGCGCGCGCCGCACTTGACCCACGGCCATCGTGCGGCTGCGCTGCCTGCTCATCAATTCCCGCCGCTCGGCTTCGCTCAGATTCATCTTTCCCATGCACCTACGAACAGGTGCATATTCATTGGTTCAATCGACTAGGGGTCGAGGGACGCATGACGATCTGCAACATGACCGTGGAGGCCGGCGCGCGCGGAGCGATCATGGCGCCCGACGAGAAGGTGCTGGCCTACATCAAGGACCGGCCCCGCGCACCGAAAGGCAAGCTCTGGGAGGCAGCGTCCGCAAAATGGTTCGCTCTCAAGAGCGATCCCGATGCCGTCTTCGACCGGGAGATCGCGCTGCCTGCAGCGGATATCGAACCCCTGATCACCTGGGGGACGAGTCCCGATCAGGCGGTCCCGATCGGCGGCCGCATTCCCGATCCGGCTGCGGAGACCGATCCGGTGCGCCGACGGGGAATGGAGCGCGCCCTCGAGTACATGGGTCTCAAGCCCGGCATGTCGATGGAGGAGGTGAAGATCGACCGCGCATTCATCGGCTCGTGCACCAACGCGCGGATCGAAGATCTGCGCGACGCCGCGCGGCTGCTGCGCGGCCGGCGCATCGCCGAAGGCGTTCGGGGCATGGTCGTTCCCGGTTCCACAGCCGTGCACGACCAGGCGGAAGCAGAAGGATTGGATCGCATCTTTCTCGACGCCGGCTTCGAATGGCGCCAGTCCGGCTGTTCGATGTGCCTCGCGATGAACGACGACTATCTGCTGCCGGGCGAACGCTGCGCCTCGAGCACCAACCGCAACTTCGAAGGACGCCAGGGCGCGGGCGGCAGGACGCACCTTATGAGCCCCGCGATGGTCGTGGCCGCCGCTGTGACCGGGCATCTCGCCGATGTGCGCAAGCTGAAGGAGGTCTGAACATGGAACCGTTCACCCAGGTGAGTGGAGCCGCAGCGCCGCTGCCGCGACCCAACATCGACACTGACGTCATCATGCCCAAGCAGTTTCTCAAGGGCATCGACCGCAGCGGACTGCGCGACGGAACCCTCTTCGATCTGCGCTTCATTGCCACCGGCAAACCGAACCCGGACTTCGTTCTGAATCGCCCCGGCTGGGAGGACGCGCGTTTTCTCGTGGTCGGACCCAACTTCGGCTGCGGGTCCAGCCGCGAGCACGCGGTATGGGGGCTGTCTCAGCTCGGCATACGCGCGCTCATCGGCACCAGCTTCGCTGGCATCTTCTACGACAATTGCCTGCGCAACGGCGTGCTCACGATTATGCTGCCCGAATCCGAAGTCGAAGCGCTCGCCACCCACGTCGCCGATCCGCAGCGCAATCAGCTGACGGTCGATCTTCCGGCGCAGACGATCACGCTGAAAAGCGATGGCCGCGCGATCGGCTTCGAGATCGACGCGCTGCGCAAGGATGCGCTCGTGCGCGGACTGGATGCGATCGGTTCGACGCTGGAGTACGCGGAAGACATTCGCCGCTTCGAAAAGGATCACTACGCTGCCAATCCGTGGTTCGCGTGACGCGGCTGACACACCAACATCGAATACACCAGGAGAAAAGAAAATGAAAATGAGCAGCAGATGGATGCCAGTTCTGGCGGTGGCAGCGCTTATCGCATCACCATTCGCGGCAGCCCAGGAATATCCGACCAAGGTCATCACGATGATCGTCCCGTATGCAGCGGGTGGTCCGACCGATACCGTGGCGCGCCTCATCGCGCAGTCGATGGGCAAGGACCTCAAGCAGACCATCGTCGTCGAAAACGTCGGCGGCGCGGGCGGCACGATTGCGGCAAACCGTGTGGCACGGTCCGCGCCGGACGGATATACCGTGCTGATTCACCATATCGGGCACGCCACCGCGTCGGCGCTGTACAAGAAACTGCCCTATAAACCGATCGAAGACTTCGAGCCGATCGGTCGCATCACCGACGTGCCGATGACGATCGTCGGGAAGAAGGACTTTCCGCCGAAAGACCTGAAGGAAATGATCACCTACGTCAAGGCGAACAAGGACAAGGTGTCCATGGGAAGCGCGGGACCAGGCGCCGTGTCGCACTTGTGCGGGCTGCTGTTCATGAGTGCCATCGACGCGAGCCTCACGATGGTGCAATACAAGGGTTCAGGTCCGGTCATGAACGACCTAATGGGCGGACAGATCGACCTGACCTGCGATCAGACCACCAATACCACGGGGCCGATCAAGTCGGGGAAGATTCAGGCGTACTGTGCCACCACCAAGAGCAAGGTGCCTTCGCTTCCAGAGGTGCCCACCTGCGACTCGGCGGGACTGCCCAAATTCGAGATCTCGGCGTGGCATGCACTCTATGCCCCCAAGGGCACGCCCAAGCCGATCGTCGACCGGCTTTCCAAGGCGCTGCAGGCAGCGCTCAAGGACCCCAGCGTCGTCCAGCGCTTCGCGGACCTCGGTACCGAACCGGTGGCGCAGGACCTTGCGACGCCCGAGGCACTGCGGACCCAGCTCAAGTCCGAAGTCGACAGGTGGGCGCCGATCATCAAGAAAGCGGGCGTGTACGCGGAGTGATGGGCGCGGTCATGAGGGCGCGGTCAGATCGGTGACGATCAGGCCGCCCTCCGAATCGACGGTGCCCTTGACCACGTCCCGCTCGAGCGCGCGCATGATGTCGTCGTGCCCTGCCTTCCAGTGCTCCTGGACCGATGCGCGGGAGAACTCGCAATCCTTCGAGTGCAGCTCGTAGCCCTTGCGGCGATAGACCACGTGCGCGATGTGCAGGGTGGCTGGCGTCGCAGCCTCTCGCAGCATGGTCACCTCGGAACCGTCGCGTAGCGAGGGTGGCAGTTTTTCGAGCAGCGTTTGCAGCGCATGCTGCAGTTCTCGTGCAGTCGCACCATCTGGTCGCTGTTGAAGCGCGTGCGGCTCGAGTACATGATGTCCTTGTAGCGCTGGAACACTTCAGGAAGATTGTTCGGGATCGGGCCGCGCGCCCTGAAGAGATCAACCTGGAACACGAGAGAGTCCACTCGCGGCCGATCGTCGACGACATAAGTGAGCGGCGAGTTGGAGACAACGCCGCCGTCCCAGTAGTATCTGCCGTCGATCTCGACCGGCGGGAAGCCGGGCGGGAGCGCCCCGCTCGCCATCACGTGCTCCGGTGCGATGCGCTGCCGGGTGTTGTCGAAATAGATGGAGTTTCCGAGTTCGACGTTGACCGCGCCGAGAGCGAGCCGCACCTTGCCGGCGTTGATCAGGTCGAAGTCGACGTACTGCTCGAGCGTACCGCGCAGCCTGCTCACGTCATAGAAGGAGCGCGCGCCCTGAGTACCCGGAGCCTGCAGCAACGGCGGCGGAATCCGCGGCTCGAAGAATCCCGGAATACCCGTGAATACGGCGAGCTGCGCGCTGAAGAAATTGAACGCGGTGCGCAGCATTTCGGGCTCGGGGGCAGGCAGCGTGTCGCCGGAGGAAACCAGGTCCCAGAACTCGCGCAGGCGCTCGACGCGTCGCTCCGGAGGATTGCCGGCGATCAGGGCGCTGTTGATCGCACCGATCGAAATGCCGGTCACCCAATCGGGCAAGATCCCGTGTTTGGCGAGGGCCTCGTACACGCCGGCCTGATAGGCGCCCAACGCGCCGCCGCCCTGCAGCGCCAGCACCGTGCGCTCGTAGCGAGGAATTCGCTTGGCCCAGTCCGAGGATATCTTTCCTGCCATGCGCGATGACGATTCAGGGTCTGCGTTGAACGTGATGCCACACCGTCAACGCAGTCGTGTAGGGAGCGAGGCAGCTCATCGGCAGGCAATATAGCAGGTTCTTCGGGCTGGGCGAGATGCTCTAGCAGGCGCGGTGGGGAATAAGCGCAAATCATCCGGGTAGGAATAGCCGAACAACCGGCGCGATCGAAGGGCGGAGAACGACGCGAGACCGCCGGTCGGCAGCACGGAGCGCCGACCAAGTATAATCATGGCCTCCCCAAGCCCCACCCTCTTCCCATGACCCGCCTGCTGCTGCACCCTCGCCTCTATTTCTTTGCGGTTTTTCTTGCTTGCGCCGCCCTCCTCGCATTCGGCTTGTATCTCGAGCACGCGAAGGGACTGGAGCCCTGCCCGATGTGCATCGCACAACGCATCATCTTCATCGCCATCGGCGCCGTGGCGTTGCTGGCGACGCTGACGGGGGCGCGCAGCCGCGCCGCGCGTGTGGGCTACGGATCGGTGACCGCACTGCTGGCGCTCGCCGGTGCCGGCGTGGCTGCGCGCCAGTCGTGGATTCAGCATTTCCCGCCACCCATCCAGGAATGCGGCGGGGATTTCTACTTCGTGTTCGACACCACCCCGCTCGCGCGGCTCATCCCGGAGATATTCAGCGGAACTGGCGATTGCACGAAGCGCGCGTGGGTGTTGCTCGGCCTCTCGATCGCCGAATGGGCGCTGGTGTGCTTCAGCATGATCGCGCTCGTGACGCTCTGGCGCACCTTCACCGCGCGGCAAGGCGCCAGGCTGCGCACAGCCTGATCCGACGGAGGACCGATGGGCACAGGAAGAGTCAGCTTTCCCGGCGCGCAGGGTGCGATGTTAGACGCCCGGCTGGACGCTGCGCCGACCGCACCGCGCGCTTATGCGCTGTTCGCCCACTGTTTCACCTGCACCAAGCAAAGCCTCGCTGCAGCGCGGGTGGCGGCGGCGTTGGCGGAGGAAGGCATCGCGACGTTGCGCTTCGATTTCACCGGACTCGGTGACAGCGAGGGCGACTTCGCGAATACCAACTTCTCGTCGAACATCGACGATCTGGTCGCCGCGGCGGATTTTCTCCGGCGCGAGTTCACTGCGCCGAAGATTCTCGTCGGCCACAGCCTCGGCGGTGCGGCGGTGCTCGCAGCAGCGGGACGCATTCCGGAAGCGGTGGCGGTCGCGACCATCGGTGCACCGTCCGATGTGTCTCACCTCCTGCGCCGCTTCGAGGCAAGCATGCCGGACATCACCGAGAAAGGCGAAGCGGTGGTGCAACTGGAGGGACGCCCGTTCACGATTCGCCACCAGTTCATCGAGGATCTCGCGGGGCACAAGCTCACCGATGCCATCGCAGTTCTCGGCAAGGCGCTGATGGTGTTCCACTCGCCGGTCGACGACGTCGTGAGTATCGACCATGCCGCGAAGATCTTCGCGGCCGCGAAGCATCCACGCAGCTTCGTGTCGCTCGATCATGCGGATCACCTGCTGACGAACAAGGCTGATGCCCTGTTCGTGGGGAATGTCCTCGGCGCCTGGGCGAGCCGCTACCTCGACCAGCCCGCGCGGATCACGGCCGCTGATTCACCGCGGCACGACGGCGTGGTGCGCGTGACGGAGACCGGCTACAGTCCGTTCGACCAGACCATCTCCATCGGATCGCACCGGCTGCGCGCCGATGAGCCGGTCTCGCTCGGCGGCTCCGATCTGGGTCCGTCGCCTTACGATTTGCTGCTCGCCGCGCTGGGCGCCTGCACTTCGATGACCCTGCGCATGTACGCCGATCAGAAGAAATGGCCGCTGGAACAGGTCAGCGTCGCGCTCACCCACGAGAAGATCTACGCCAAGGACTGCGAAGCGTGCGAAACGCCGGACGGCAAGCTGGACAGCATCGACCGCCGCATCGAGTTGAGCGGGCCTCTGGACGACGAGCAGCGGCAGCGCCTGCTGGAGATCGCGGACAAGTGCCCCGTGCACCGCACCCTGCACTCCGAGGTGCTCGTGCAAACGGAGCTTGCACCCGCCGCGGCGAGCGCGGCCGTCTAAGTGCGCGGTTTCCGCGGCTTGCGCGGTGCTCGCGTCGTCGAAGCGGACTTGCCTTTGGCGGGACTCGGCGGCTCTTCGGGAGCCGGCGGCTTTTCGGGCGGAAGCTCGTAGATCAGGGCGCCCGTGGTGGGTGGCAGGTTGAGCCATCCTTCCTGCTCCACCGCCCGCAACGCGTCGCGGTAGCCCTGATCCCAGCGCCATTTGATCGACCCCCGCGAGAAGTTGATGTCCTTCGACGGCATCCCCCAGTCCTGACCGGGATAGGTCAGGCGGATGATCGTGAGGCGTGGGCCGCCCAGCAATCGCGTCAGCGTTTCCATCTCGCGCAATTCCTGCAACTCTGGCGGCAGCTTCTCACTCAGCGCGCAGAACGCCCGGCGAATGTCCTGCATGCGCCGGTAGTCCTTGAGCGTGTGACGCGAGCGGGTCGCATAGAGGATGTCCTTCTGCCGGGTCTGCACCTCCGCGATCGAGCGTGGCTCGGGACCGACCGGATTCCAGAGATCGACCATGATGCAAAGGGTATCCACCGGCGGATCATCGTCGATCAGGGCATCGATCGGCGTATTCGAGCACACGCCCCCATCCCAGTAGGGCTCGCCATCGATGCGCACCGCCGGAAATCCGGGCGGCAGCGCACCGCTCGCCATCACGTGCTCCGCCTTCAGCGCTTCGTTCTTGCTGTCGAAGTAAACGAGCTTGCCGCTCGTCACGTTCACGGCGCCCATGGTCAGGCGTGTCGCCCCCTCCTGCGCGAGTCGCTTGAAGTCGACCAACCGGTTGAGGGTTTCGCGCAGGGGATCGGTCTCGTAGAAACTCGCGGTCGCCGCATCCGCCGAGTCGCCCATGAACGGCGGCGCCGGGCGGCGCCGCGCGAAAAATCCCGAGATACCGGAGGATAGAACGCCGAGTGCCGTGAGGAAGGTGTTCAGCTGGCGGACATCGTCTTCGACACAGGTCGGGTCCCACACGTCTTCCTGGGAAACGATCTCCCAGAATTCCTTGAGTTTCTCGAGGCGCTCGCCGCGTGCATTGCCCGCAATGATGGCAGCGTTGATTGCACCGATCGAGGTGCCCACCACCCAATCCGGATCCAACCCCTGTTCTTCGAGGGCCTGAAATACGCCGCCCTGATAGGCGCCGAGTGCACCGCCCCCTTGGAGGACGAGGGCAATGCGCGGAGGCTGCCAGCGTTGGGGACTCTCTGTCTCGGTCGCCAAGGGTCGTTCTCCTGATTGTGTGAGGGCCGCGGTGTCCGGCGATTCTAATCCTCGCGCCGGGCAGCGGTCACGCCGCGGTGCGTTTGGCGAACCCATGCAACCGCTTGAGATCGTCCATCGGAAGCGGCCGGTAGAAGTAAAAGCCCTGGACTTCGTCGCAGCGGTTGCTGCGCAGAAAGTCGATCTGCTGCTCGCTTTCGACGCCTTCGGCTAGCACCTTGAGATTCAGGCTGTGACCGAGCGTGATGATCGCTTTCACGATCGCTGCATCGTCGGCATCGTGCCCGATATCGCACACGAACGACTGATCGATCTTGAGTCGGTCGATGGGGAAGCGCTTCAGGTAATTGAGGCTCGAATACCCGGTGCCGAAATCGTCGATCGCGAGCTGGATGCCGAGGTCCTTGAGCGCCTGCAGCTCGTCGATAAACTTGGCGGCGTCGTGCATGGCAAGGCTTTCGGTGACTTCCAGTTCGAGACAATTCGGCTCGAGGCCGGTGTCCGCGAGAATGCGCGCCACCGTCTCGCTGAGTCCGCCCTGCCTGAACTGCGCGGGCGACAGGTTCACCGACACCACAACGGGAGGAAACCCCGCATTCTGCAGTTCCTTTACCTGGCGACACGCCGTGTGCAGCACCCATTCCCCGATCGGCACGATGAGCCCGGTCTCTTCCGCGATCGGCACGAAACGATTCGGGAGGATCAGCCCCTCTCCGGGAGACTCCCACCGGATCAGCGCCTCGAGGCCGATCACGCGGCTAGTCCGCAAATCAAGCTTGGGCTGGTAGTACAGCCGGAACTCGTCGCGTTCCAAGGCCCTGCGCAGGTTGCCCTGAGTCTCAAGCTGCACCGCAAACTTGTGGCTCATGTCCGGCGAATAGAACTGGAAGTTGTTGCGGCCGGTCTCCTTCGCCCGGTACATCGCCGCGTCCGCATTCATGAGCAAGGTCTCCGCGTCCTGACCGTCGCGCGGAAAAAGGCTGAGGCCGATGCTGCAGCTCATGCTGAATTCGACATCCTTGTACGACCACGGGCTCGAGACCGCGGCCAGGATGCGCTTCATCTGCTCGGAGATACGCTCTTCGCTCGGCAGGCCTGAGATGATAAGCACGAATTCGTCGCCGCCCTGCCGTGCCACCGTGTCGTAGTCGCGCACGCAGTTCCGCAACCGCTCAGCGATCGCCTTGAGCAGCGCATCCCCGACGTTATGGCCGAGGGTATCGTTGACGAACTTGAACTGGTCCAGATCCACGACGGCGACGGCCACGGCGGACTGGTGCCGCTCGCCCTGGCGCAGCGCCTGATCGAGGCGGTCCGTGAGCAGAGTGCGGTTGGGGAGGCCGGTGAGCGCATCGTGGTTGGCCTGATGCAGAAGCTGCTGCTGGTAGTGCTTGCTGTCGGTCACGTCCTTGACCGTGCCCTCAAAGAACACAATCTCACTCGCCTCGTTGCGGATGGCGCGCGCGCTTTCCGAAACCCAGATGATGCGGCCGTCCTTCCGATAAACGCGCGACTCGAAGTGGCTCACGGCACCGCGGCTCTGCGTGATGCGAACAAACTCCTCGCGCCGCCCGGGATCCACATACACTCGGTCGAGCACTGTCAGCTCGGCGACGAATTCCTGCGGTGAATCGTAGCCCATGATGCGCGCGAACGCGGGGTTCACACGCAAATACCGCCCATCCGGCGAACTCTGGAAAATGCCCTCGACCGCGTGCTCGAAGATGCCGCGGTACCGCTCTTCCGCAAGCCGCAACGCTTCCTGGGCGAGCTTGCGCTCTGTGATGTCCTCGACGAACCCTTCGATGCCGACCACATTTCCAGCCGCATCGAAGACGCCGCTGCCGCGATCCCACACCCACTTCACGCCACCGCGAGTCGCGACGCGATACTCGGAGAAGAAACGCCGGCTCTCGCGCAGCGCTTCCATGATCTCGGAACGCACCCGCGAACGGTCCTCGGCGAGGATCAGCGAGTCCTGCGAAAGACGTCCCTTGCCGATAAGTTCTGCGGGAGTGCAGTCAAACAGGTTTGCGCAACCCGGGCTCGCGAACTCGGTGGTCCAGCATTCGTCGTTGCGGCAGCGGTAGACGACGCCGTCCAGGTGCCCCAGCAGATTCTGCAGCATCTGCAGATCAAGGTCGCCGAAAGACGCGGCGCCGCGTCCACGGGAGCGCCGCGGCTGTTTTCTGTCTGATCCCATCCGTTGTTTACCCGGCAGACCGGCCACGCCAAACTCTGGACGGCTGTCCGCTTCTTTTCCCCAGCGGTTGCAGAACCCGCCAGCCGAATGCCAATCCTTCCCCGGTTGCGATGTTCGATTGGCTGCGATGTCGGCGCGTGGCGACAGGTTGCACTATCGCGCCATGCCTTGCAATCTGGGGCGTCCCGGACCCATTGGAGCCAGATCGCGTTGCGCTCGATGCGATTTCGCCGGTCGCGATCCGTGTTTGACGGGAAAACGTACGACCCGCTCGCCACCTTTTCTGCGACCGTGTACGACCCCTCATTCGCGACCTCGATAGAATCTCCTCCTTCGCGATAGACACCGTCTGCCACATGCTCTCCATTCGCGCTCTGACCAAACACTACGGCGCTGCAAGCGGCCGTGAGGTTCTGCGCGACCTCGCGTTCGATCTCTGTCGCGGCGAGTACGTCGCAATCATGGGCGAGTCCGGCATCGGCAAGTCGACTCTGCTCAATCTGATTGCCGGGCTCGATCGTGCGGACTCCGGATCCATACGCTTCGAGGATGTGGAGATCACCACCCTCGGCGAGCCCGCGCTGACCCTCCTGCGACGCAGCCGGATGGGATTCGTATTTCAGGCTTTCCATCTGCTGCCCCATCTCACAGTGGAACAGAACGTGGCGTTGCCCCTTGCGCTCGCCAGCGTGGCTCCGGCCGAATCGAAGATGCGAACTGCCGCAATGCTCGCGGCGGTCGGACTCGAGGACCGGGGAGCGTCCTTTCCCCGCGAGTTGTCCGGCGGCGAGATGCAGCGCGTTTCCCTGGCCCGCGCGCTGGTCCACGAACCATCCCTCGTGCTGGCGGACGAACCGACCGGCAATCTCGATCCGGAAAGCGCAAGCCAGATCCTTCAACTCCTGCGAAACCGGATCGGCAGCGACACCGCCGGCAT
Source organism: uncultured beta proteobacterium (assembly GCA_963747225.1). Classification (GTDB taxonomy): domain Bacteria; phylum Pseudomonadota; class Gammaproteobacteria; order Burkholderiales; family JAEUMW01; genus JAEUMW01. The sequence continues at coordinate 318,655 of CAVVES010000019.1, forward strand.
TCTCGTCACCCATTCCCTTGCCGCAGCCGCGACGGCAGATCGCATCTATGCGCTGGGACCCGAAGGACTCACCCCAAGGGTATGAACCCGGGGCGATACCGCATGAATCTCTCGCCTTCGCATCGCCTGCTCGTTCTCTTCGCGGCCAGTCTGGGCGAATTGATCGCCCGCCCCGCGCGACCGCTGCTGTGCGCCTTCGGCATTGCCATTGGGGTCGCCTTGGGGGTGGCGGTAAATCTGATTAATTCCAGCGCTCTCAATGCGTTCCAGGTCTCTATCAATGCTTTTTCTGGAGAGGCGGATCTGGTGGTACGCGGCCCGCGCAACGGGTTCGACGAGTCCCTCTTTCCGGAAATTGCGCGTCTCTCCGGAGTCGCGGGGGCAAGTCCCGCAATCGAGGTGGAAGCGAGGGTCGCTGGCCGTCGCGAAACCATCAAGGTCGTCGGATTGGACCTCCTGCGGGCGGGGACTGTGCAACCAGGGATCGTCGCCGACATCGACGTTCCCACGATGGATCTCTTCGACCCGGACGCGGTCTTGCTCAGCGCGCGTGCAGCGGAGCAGCTTGGCTTGAAACCCGGCGATACCCTCCGGCTGCAGGTAGGCGCCAATGAAGTTCCGCTCCGGATGGTCGGGTTACTCGCGCCCGGGGCATTTCAGCAACGCGCGGCGCTTATGGATATCGGCGCGGCCCAGTGGCGTCTCGAACGGCTGGGCACACTGAATCGAATCGATGTCCGCGCAGCGGCCGGTGCGGATCTCGATGCGCTCCGCACAGCGATCGAAGCGCTCCTCCCCGCGGGAGTTCAGGTGGCTGCACCGGAGGAAGAAGTTAGGCGCGGCGCAACGCTCTCCCGGGCGTACCGGGTAAACCTAGACATGCTTGCCCTGGTAGCGCTTTTCACCGGCGCCTTCCTCGTGTTCTCGACCCAGTCGCTCGCGCTCCTGCGGCGCCAGCAACACCTCGCTTTGCTGCGAGTGCTCGGCGCCACGCCGACGGAGCTCACGCGTCATCTGCTCGTCGAGGGCAGCGTAATCGGCGCTGCGGGAGCCGCGCTCGGCCTCGCGCTCGGTTACGGATGCGCCGTGATCGCTCTGGCCAAGGGCGGCGCGGATCTCGGCGCGGGGTATTTTCAGGGGTTGACGGCGCGACCGCAGATCGATCCGTTGTCCTTTGCCGCTTTCTTCGCCCTCGGCGTAGCAGCCGCGCTCATCGGCGCCGCCGTTCCCGCATTTCGTGCCGCCAGGAGTAGCCCCGCCCAGGCGCTCAAATCAGGGAGCCACGAACAGGCCGCCGCCGGACCGAGATCCGCATGGGGCGGCGTAGGGCTGATCGTCGCTGGCGCGGCGCTCACCGCCGTGCCCTCGACTCAGGGGCTGCCGATATCAGGCTATTGCGCGATCGCGCTGATCCTTCTTGGCGTCGTATGGCTCACGCCTGCGTTGACCCGATACTCGCTCGGTCTCATCCCCTCGTCCCGCACGGCGAGCATCCAGCTCGCCCTGGCGCAGCTGCGCGGCACGCCGAACCTCGCGGGCGCGAGCGTCGCAGGCATCGTCGTCAGCTTCAGCCTGATGGTCGCCATGGCGATCATGGTCTGGTCGTTTCGCGAATCGCTGGATGCCTGGCTCACCCGGGTGCTTCCTGCCGATGTTTACCTGCGCACCGGTTACGGTGGAGACACCATCTTTCTCTCTCCCGCGGACCAGAGGGAAATTGCGGCTACCCCGGGAATCGCGCGGGTTGAATTCCAGCGCCATCTCTCCGTGCTGCTCGCCCCCTATCACCCGCCCGCGACCGTGATCGCGCGCCCGATGATTCCCGCGCGTGCGAGTGCCGTGCTGCCGCTCCTTTCGGCCCCTTCGGCGGTGCCTGCCGGAGTAACTCCGGTATGGATATCGGAAGCGGTGGCGGATCTCTACGGCGTGCATGCGGGAAGCCGGTGGGAATTGCCCCTCGCCGGCAAGGCGTGGCCAGTCTTCGTCGCGGGAGTCTGGCGCGATTATGTGCGCACCGCAGGCGCGATCGTGATCGACCGCGACACGTACGCGCGCTGGACCGGGGACGCGCTCGCCTCGGATGCTGCGCTGTGGCTTGAATCCGGGACGAGTGTCGACACGATCGAGGCTAGGCTGCGCTCGCGTATCGGCAACGGGGTCGACATCACGGAGCCCGGCGTGATCAGGCAGAGATCCCTGTCGTCGTTCGACCGGACCTTCGCCATCACCTACGCCCTGGAGGCGGTTGCGGTGCTCGTCGGTCTGTTCGGCATCAGCGTGAGTTTCTCTGCCCAGGCCATCGCACGGCGCGCGGAGTTCGGCATGCTGCGCCACGTCGGCATGACGAAGCGCGAGATCAGTCTCATGCTCGGCACCGAAGGCGCGATCCTTGGCGCCATCGGCGTCGTGATCGGCATCCTGGTTGGCTTCGCCATCGGGCTCGTTCTGATACTCGTGATAAACCGCCAGTCTTTCCACTGGAGCATGGACATGCACGTTCCGTGGGCCTTGCTCGCATCGCTTTCGGCCTGGCGCTCATTGCGTTGGCTGCACTCACCGCCGCGTGGAGTGCCCGCCAGGCCCTCGGCGAAGACGTGCTGCGCGCGGTGCGCGAAGACTGGTAACGATGGACCGCTTCCTGTTGTGCCTGCTCTCGCTCGCGGTCGCATTTCCCGTCCACAGTGATTCGTTGCCCGAAGCGGTCGTGCCCGGGTATGCGTTCCGTTTCCCGCCCGATCACGGCGCTCACCCGGATTTCCGCACCGAGTGGTGGTATGCGACCGGCTGGCTTCAGGTGAACGGCAAACCCCTTGGATTTCAGATCACGTTCTTCCGCAGCCGGATCGCAGGCCAGGAGGCGAATCCGAGCCGCTTCGCGCCGAAGCAGATCCTGATCGCACATGCGGCGATCAGCGATCCTGCCCGTGGTCGTCTGCTGCACGATCAGCGTGTTGCCCGGAGCGGTTTCGGGCTTGCCGAAGCGGCGAGCGGCGAAGCGCGCGTCGTGCTCGACGGCTGGCGATTCGAGCAGGACGGATCCGGGTTTCGCGCGGACATTCCCGCAGCGGATTTCCATCTCGATCTGATGCTGCAGCCGACGCAACCGGTGCTGCTGCAAGGTGACGAAGGTTTCAGCCGCAAGGGTCCGAAGGCGGAGTCGGCAAGCTACTACTACACCCTGCCGCATCTTGCGGTGACTGGCACCATCGAGCGCGACGGCGTCCGCCAGGGTGTGAGCGGCGAGGCATGGCTCGACCATGAGTGGTCGAGCCAGTACATGGATGCGGAGGCGGAGGGTTGGGACTGGGTGGGTCTCAACCTCGACGATGGCAATGCCCTGATGGCCTTTGCGATGCGCAAGCGCGGCGGAGGCACCCTGTGGGCCGGCGGCACACTGCGCGATCGGCAAGGAAAGATCACCGTCTTCAAAGCGGAGGAAGTTCGCTTCGAACCGCGGCGCACCTGGCATTCGCCGCGCACCGGCGTGAACTATCCGGTCGCCATGACGCTGCGCGCAGGAACCCTTACCCTGGAGCTCGATCCGCTGATGGACGACCAGGAACACGATGCGCGCCGCAGCGTCGGCACGGTCTATTACGAAGGTGCGGTGACCGCGCGCGACGGCGGTCGAACTGTCGGTCGCGGCTATCTCGAGCTGACCGGCTACTGGAAGCGCATGCGGCTCGAACGTGCAAGGCCTTAAGCCGGCACATCCGGTGCCGCGATCACAAAACGCAAGACGAAAAAAGAGCCCTGCCTAAGCAGGGCTCCGGATGTTGCCTCGAGGGAAGCCTAATTACTGGCCTTTGGTTCCCTTGACCGACATATCCACGCGACGGTTGGGCTGCAGGCACTCGATCAGCGCTTTTCTGCCCTTCGAGCTCTTGCAATCCGCCATCGTCACCTTGAGCTCGGTCATGCCCTTGCCGGAAGCCGATATGCGGTCGGCGGAAATGCCCTTGCTAACCAGGTATTCCTTCACCGTGTCGGCACGGCGTTCCGACAGCTTCTGGTTGTAGGCCTTGTTGCCGAGCGGGTCGGTATGGCCGATCGCGATGATGGCGTCGTAGTTCGCGCCAGACAGCGTCGACACGAGCTCGTCCAGCACTTCCACACCCTTCGGCCGCAGCGACGCCTTGTCGAAGTCGAACAGCAGATCAGCCGAGAATTCAAACGGCTTCGGTGCAAGCTTCGGCGGCGGTGGTGCAGGCGGTGGTGGCGGGGGCGGCGGCGGGGGCGGTGCCACGTAGACCGGTGGAGGCGCCGGGGGTTGCGGCTTCGGCCCGAGGGCAATCTGCACGCCGGCATTCACGACCCAGAAGCCCGAGGTTGCCGTTGTTGCGCGACGCGAAGGTGCGCGAAGGTGCGTTGTTCTCTTGCCAGCGGTATCCCCCATCGACGCGCAACGAGACGTTGTCGGTGATGGGGTACAGCGCACCGGCCCCAGCGTTCGCCATCCATCCGAGCTTATTCTGCCCAGAGGTGGAGAGCGGCAGTCCAAAGGCGTTGAAGGAGCCAGGAATTATTCCCCCTTGCGTTCGCTCCTCGGCCCCGCCTCCACCCACGATAATAAACGGCTGGATGCGCGCTATGCCCTCGCGCTGGAGGGGAAAGATCAGGAAGTTCACGCCGAACGGAATATTGCTGAACTTCCCGGGCGCGATGTCAGCCTGTCCGCCGAGCCACTCATAAGAACCATGCAGCTCCACGTTGAGCCAGCGGTTGATGATCTTGCCCACTGCCAACCCGGCGCCCGCGCCGTTTACATTGCCGTTCCCCCCAACCAAGGGGGTACCAAAAGGGGTATTCCCCAGAAGGGGCCTGAAGGCATCCTTCGTGTTCGAATTCCCCCACGTATAGCTGCCGAAAGGCGTGATGTAGAACCGGTCATCGAATCCCGGCGGGTTGTTGAAAAAGCCCTGCGCGCTTGCCGCTGCCGGTGCACCCAGCGCTATCGCGATCAGTAGACCGATACGTTTTTTGCTAGCCATCAATATTCTCCATTTTTTGACCGAAGACAGCGTCCGCTCCCCACGTATTTTCGTCCTCACGGAGACGGAGTTCGAGTCCATACTGCCCTAACAGGGCGTTCCATAGCAAGCAACTCCATGAAATCCTGACCCCCTTCTCCTCTCGAACCCCCTTACTGTTGCATCTACGCAACACATACTCTCGGAGCGCCTTCGCTGCGGCCGGCTCCCGCGCGCTCAACCCTCCGGCTTGCGCACGACGTTGAGCGGGGAGATCGGCGGCGGCACCTTGTCGTCCGCGCCCCGCTTCTCGCCCTCCGGCAGCGATTTTATGTACACATCCTGCTGCGGAAACGGTATGTCGATGTCGGCTGCTTTCAACGCCGCCGCGATCGCGGTATTGATCTCGTGCCGCAGCGGCAGTCGATCATCCATCCGCCGCGCGAACGCGCGGATCTCGAAGTCGAGCGAGCTTGCGCTGAAGGTATTGAAAACCACCGAAGGCGCCGGCTCGCGCAGCACGGTCGAGCAGGATTTCACCGCTTCCAGAATGACGCGGCGGGCGTGCTCCGGGTCGGTACCATAGGCGACCCCGACCGTAAGCAGCAGGCGGGTGGTCGGATCGGACAGGGTCCAGTTGATGACCTGCTGGGTGATGAAGCTCTTGTTGGGAATCAGCACGTCGCGCCGGTCCGGGTCCGTGAGCGTGGTGGCGCGAATGTGGATGTCGGACACAACCCCGGTGACATCGCCGACGGTGACGGTGTCGCCGATTCGCACGGGGCGCTCGTACAGGATGATGAGGCCCGAAACGAAGTTCGCGACGATCTCCTGCAGACCGAAGCCGAGGCCCACGCCCATGGCCGCTACCAGCCATTGAAGCTTGGTCCAGCTCACCCCGAGCAGGCCCAGGACGGAAGCGATGCCGACCCCGAGGATCACGTAGCGCACCGTCGCGCTGATCGCGAAGCGCACGCCGCTGTCGCGGCGCAGCCGCGTCGGCAGGGCCATCTCGAGCACGCCGCTTATGTTCTTGAGCGCCGCCACCATCGCAAAGATGATGACGATCGCGAGTGCCACGTCTCCGAGCGTGATGGCGCGCGAGACGGTCTGACCATTGACGACACCGGTTTCGCGCCACAATGCGACATTGCCGATGACCGAAAGCGCGGGAACCGCATCGCGCCAGATGAGGAAGAGGCCGACAACGACCGTTAGGCCGACCAGCGAACCGACGAATTGACGGGTCTGCTGATCTATGCGACCGATCTCCGTGCGCTCTATCCGCTTTGGCACGCCCTCGACCGTCACCTCGCCGCTGTCGGCATTTGCCGCCGTCGCCCAAGCTCGCTTCGCCCGCTCGATCAACAGCCAGCGCGCGATGAGGTGCACGAGGATGATGCCGATGACGACCAGCCACATCGAACTGGCGACGCGCTGCACGATCGATTTTGCCGCGTACAGGTAACCCCCCGCCGCGATCACCACGATACCGCCCAGCAGGGCGATCAGCGCGGTGAACCAGACGTACCGGTAGCGGACGAGCCACGCATTCGGACGCTCCTCGATCAATGCCCGCATCGGCGGCCGGTCGAACCGCAGCAACCCGAGGAGCGCCCATCCGTACGCCAAGACGACGAGAATGAACGCGATCCGGCCCAGGGTCGCACGCTCGGTGGCCGTCGCGTAGGGCCCCATCGAGGCGGACACGAAGGCGGCCGGGATGAGCACCGAGAGCAGCCAGCGGACGGCTTTCCGCACAGCTTCGGCCGCGTCGCTGCGCCAGCGGAAGTGTGCGGGCCCGACCCCGTACGGCGCGCAGAGGACCCGGAGCAACAGGTTCAAAAGCAGCGGCAGTGAGATGACCGTGAGCCCGGTGCCGATCTGATCGACGAAACGGCCGCCGATATCGCTCACGGTCAGTGTCCAGCCCGCGGACAACGAGAGCAGCGGCCACGGCAGGGCGATGAGCACGCTCACCGCGAGCGCACGCAGGGTGAGAGTCATCTGACCCGGTTCGCCTTTCGCGACCCGGGCCGCAACGCTCTTCAGGTCGCGCACTAGAACACCGTGCGCAAAGAGCAGGACAACGGCTACCGCCAACACCGCGACCGCGGCAGGCCACTGCCGCTTGCCTTCTTCCCACAGGGCGAAGACGACGGTGCTCCACGATGCGGGGGACAGGAAGGCCGCCACCGCTCGCGCCAGGTCCCCGAACCAGGCCGCCCCAGGCTGACTCACCGGTACCCAGAACAGGATGCGCTCGAGGGCCATGCGCGCTTCGTCCGCTTCCGTCAGCATCTTCTCCTGGGCGACATCGGTCTGGTCGAGCAGCTTGAAGAGCTGCTGCTGGGCGCTCTTGATCTTCGCGACGATTCCGCGCCGCTCCTGCACGAGCGCCCAGGCATCCCCGGCGATGCGCTCCGCGTCCGCCGCGGGAAGCGCCTCCTTGAGCTTCGCCTTGTAGGTGTCGACATTCGCATCGACATCCTCGAACGGTCCCTCTCGCTGCTCGAGCCGGAACATGGCCGCGGTCAGCTGCGCGAGCGTGCGCTCGCGATCACGCTGCCCTACCGCGAAATCCGCGCGCTCGGGCAGTTGCTGGGCTTCTTCGTAAAGGACGCGTGCGAGCGCTTCGCTTAAGGAACCCTGGCGAACCCGCTCCTTCAGGCTGGCCTGCTGCTCTTCGATGCGGGCTGCGCGTTCGCGAAACGCATCGCGCTGGGTTCTGACCCGCTGGATGTCCAGCGTGAGCTGGGCGAGCTGTGCACCGAGCTGGCTGTTGGTCTCGGCCAGCTGCCCCAGGAACGGATGCTTGGCGGCAGCTTCCTTGACCTTGCTCTCCAGCTCTCCTTTGGCCGTTTCGGTGTCCGCGATGCGGCGCTTGTTGACGAGCTCGTCAAGGGCCTTCACCCGGCGCTCGGATTGACTGACCTGCAGCTGCACCTCGTCGCGTCGCCGCTGAGCCAGTGCGAGGAGCGTCGGCTGCGCGACGATCTCCTGCTCGAGCGCCTCGGAGTCCGCGCGCTTCGCCGCGAGCGTGCTGCGAAGCGCAGTCAGCTGCGCGTCGCGCTGCGGGGAGGGCTGCTGCGCGCTCACCTCGTCCAGCTGCTTGCCAATGTCCTGCATCGCAGCGCGCGCATCCGCGAGTTCCTGGCGCGCAGCGGAGGCCCGATCCGCGCGCCGCGAGAGCTCGTCTTCGAAGCCGGAAACCTTGCTCCGCAGATCAGCCTGTTCCGCCTCGGCCTTGACCGCCACCTGGGCGAGATCGTCGCTGGAAAGCCCCGCCTCCGCAATCACATCCACCGGCGCGTTCTGGAGCGCCTTGAGGGCGGTGATGCTGCGGTCGAGCCGGTCGAGATCCGCTGACGCCCCCGCCACGGCAGCCTTGTAGCTCTCGGTTTGCCCCTTCAGCGTCGCCGTACGGGAAAGATCGCTGCGGGCACTTTGATAGACCTCGATGATCTTTCCGACGGCGGCCTTGTCGAGGTCACGCCGCCCCTGAATGTCCCGGATCTTCGCGTCAATGGCGTCGACGGAGGGAACTTGCGTCGACGACGGCGTGCCGGATTTGTCGTCGGCGGCAACGGCAGGCATAGCCCACGTCAGCACCGCTATCGCCGCAAGAAGTGTGAGACGGGACAGCAGGCTAGATTGACGCATCGGGCACGTTGTCGAGGTCTTCGAGCCACGCCTGCGCCACGCCGTCGCTCGGTGCGCGCCAGTCGCCGCGCGGGGAGAGCGATCCCCCGGAGCCGACCTTCGGGCTGTTGGCGATGCACGTGCGCTTGAACTGGCTCTGCTCGAAGAAGCGTGTGAGGAATACGCGCAGCCAGCGCTTGATGTCGCCGATGCCGTAAGCGTGCCGACCCGATTCGGGGATATCGGGCCAGGGTCCGGCCGTGACGTCGCGCCACGCGCTCCACGACAGGAACGCGACTTTCGAGGGCCGATATCCCAGGCGCAGCATGTAGTACAGGTTGAAGTCCTGCAGCTCGTAGGGGCCGACAACATCCTCGGTGCGCTGGGTCGGTTGCCCATTCGCGTTTCCGGGTACGAGCTCCGGACTGATCTCGGTCGCCAGCACCTCGCGCAACACCTGCCCCACCTGCGCGCCGAGTTCCTCCGTGTCCGCCGCCCAGCGGATCAGATACTGGATGAGGGTCTTCGGCACGCTCGCGTTGACGTGGTAGTGCGCCATGTGGTCGCCGACCCCATAGGTGCACCATCCCAGCGACAGCTCGGAGAGATCGCTGGTGCCGACGACGATTGCGCCATTCTGGTTTGCCAGGCGGAACAGGTGGCTCGTGCGCTCGCCCGCCTGCACGTTTTCGAAGGTAACGTCGTACACGGGCTTGCCTGCAACGAAGGGATGGCCGATGTCGCTCAGCATCTGCAGGCAGCTGGGGCGGATGTCGATCTCTGCCGCCGCGCAACCCACTGCAGCCATGAGCCGCCGCGCCTGATCGAGCGTCCGGTCGCTGGTGGCGAAACCGGGCAACGTATAGGCGAGGATGTTCGAACGCGGCAGCCCCATCTGATCCATCGCCTTCGCGCACACGACGAGGGCCTGAGTCGAGTCGAGGCCGCCGGATACACCGATCACGATCTTCTGCGTGCTGGCGGAATTGAGCCTTGTCGCAAGGGCCTGCACCTGAATGCGGTATACCTCTTCGCAGCGCTCATCGCGCCGCGATGCATCGCTCGGCACATACGGAAACCGTTCGTAGGTGCGCGCGAGAGCGATGGTGCCAGCCGGCAGCTCGAGCTCGAAGGGGATGATGCGGAATCGCGCCAGCTCGCTCTGGTGGCGGCGCGAGGAATCGCTGAAGGTCGTCTGGCGCATCCGGTCCTGGGACAGGCGATCGAGATCGATGTCACCGAGCACGAGATGGGCAGTAGTCTGGAACCGCTCAGTCTCGGCGACCCGCGTCCCGTTCTCGTAGATCAGCCCGTGACCGTCCCATGCGAGGTCGGTCGTCGATTCACCCTGCCCCGCCGCGCTGTACAGGTACGCCGAAAGGCAGCGCGCCGACTGGCTCGCCGCGAGCGTGCGCCGGAATTCGTCCTTGCCCACGGTGATGTTCGACGCTGAAAGGTTGGCGACGAGGGTCGCGCCCGCGAGGGCGGCGTACGACGACGGCGGGACAGGAACCCACAGGTCTTCGCAGATCTCCGGATAGAGCGCGAACAACGGATGGTTCTCGGCCTGAAAAAGCAGCCGGTTGCCGAAGGGCGCGCGCTGCCCGAGCACGTCGATCTCGGCGGAGCGTGCCGCATCGGCGGGCGCGAACTGGCGCAATTCATAGAACTCGCGGTAGTTCGGCAGATAGGTCTTGGGAGCGATCCCGAGGATGCGCCCCCGGTACACCACCGCGGCGCAATTGAAGAGCATGTGATCGACTTTGAGCGGCACGCCCACCACCGCGACCACAGGCAGCCGGCGGGACGCCTCGGCGATTTGCCCGAGCGCGCGAAGCACCGCATCGAGCAGAGCCTGCTGGTGGAACAGGTCCTCGCAGGAGTACGCGGAAAGCCCCAGCTCCGGGAACACCGCAAGCACGGCGTGGCGAGCCGCCGCTTTCTTCAACAGCGCGACCGTCTGCGCCGCGTTGTGCATCGGATCGGCGACCCGCACGACGGGGACCGCGACCGCCACGCGTGCGAAGCCGTGCCGGTAGAGATTGAAGAATTCGCTGCTGTTCGCCATGGGGCGGGAAGCGCGGGGGACGCGGTGTCAAAGGTCTGATTGTACGATGTTCTCCGGCCGCCGCGACTCACCCATATCGGGAATCGGAGATCGCGCCGGACTACATGCGACACACCGCAGGCTCACCTCGTGAGCCATACGCGGGAGCAAACTCATGCGCAACGTGTCTGACAGGAAACGTCAGCGGCCGTTGCTGGCAGGACGCAAGCTCGTTGCGACGGCTGATCTTGCCGTACGGGTGCCGCCGAATGCGACCCAACATACGGCGCAGACGGCCACCACGTGGCCCAACATGTTGGGTCCAGCACCGCTAACCATGCCCGGATCGGACGGAGTAGCATAGAGCCCCATTTCGGAAACGCACTCACCCGCTGTCTACATAGAGAAGTCATCAACATGAAACCGTTTGAAGGCGATTTCGGCATGCCGCCGCAGCAGGTCACGCTTGACGTGCTGCTCGAGAAATACGCAAAGGGCGACGAGAAGACCGTCGAGGACGTGCGCCGCCGGGTCGCGCGGGCGCTCGCTGCCGTCGAGCAGGACCCCGCACGCTGGGAGCCGGCCTTCTACGAGGCTCTGGAACATGGCTTCATCCCGGGCGGGCGCATCAACTCCGCAGCAGGCACTGAGCTCGAAGCAACGCTCATCAACTGCTTCGTGCAACCGGTGGGCGATTCGGTCTCGCAAACCGTCGACGGCCTTCCCGGCATCTATGTCGCACTCATGCAGGCCGCCGAGACCATGCGCCGGGGCGGCGGCGTCGGCTACGATTTTTCCGCGATCCGGCCGAAGGGCGCGCACGTGAAGGGCACCAACAGTCGCGCGAGCGGGCCCGTCTCGTACATGCGCGTCTTCGACCGTTCGTGCGAGACGGTCGAGTCCGCAGGCGCGCGCCGCGGCGCACAGATGGGCATACTCCGCTGCGACCACCCGGACGTGGAGGACTTCATCCACGCGAAGGATCACGGCGACCTGAGGAACTTCAACGTGAGCGTCGCGATCACCGACGACTTCATGCGCGCAATGGAAGCCGATGGCGATTGGGAGCTCGTACACAAGAAAACCCCGTGCGACGAGTTGCTGCAATCCGGCGCCTATCCGCGCCAGGACGGTCCGTGGGTCTACCGCAAAGTGAAAGCGCGGGATCTATGGAAGCAGATCATGGATTCGACGTATGACCATGCCGAGCCCGGCGTCATCTTCATCGACCGCGTGAACAAAGACAACAACCTGTCCTATGTGGAGCGGATCGAGGCGACGAACCCGTGCGTCACCGCCGATACCTGGATCATGACGAGCGCTGGAGCGCACCAGGTGAGCGAGCTGATTGGCAGACCGTTCGAGGCGCTGGTGAATGGCTTCGCTCACCCGGTACTTTCCCAAGGATTCTTCGCAACCGGTGAGAAAGCCGTCTTGCGCCTTGCCACGCGTGAAGGGCACGTGTTGCGGCTCACGGCGGATCATCTTGTTCGCTGTGTGAAGCGGCGGACACGTCACGTCATCGAGGCAACGTGGGCGTCAGCGGGCTCCCTGCGCCCCGGCGACGAGATCGTCCTGCACGATCATCGCCCGAGCGCTGTCTGGGCTGGAGCGCACACCGAATCGGAAGGCTATCTGATTGGCCTTTTGATCGGGGATGGGACGCTCAAGGAAGACAAGGCGGTGCTCAGCGTCTGGGACACGGAGGTGCGCCGCGAGGCGAACGGCGGCTGGACGGCAAGTCCCAGCGTATCCGGGATCATGCAGGCGGCAAAGAGTGCCGCCTACACCCTACCGCACCGTAGCGATTTCCGCGGCTGGCAAGCTCCCGTCGCGGGACGGGGAGAGTTCAGGCTCGCGTCCGCGGCATTGCGGAATCTTGCGCTCTCGCTAGGAATGAGTGCGCGCTCGAAGCGGATCACCGACAGCATCGAGACTGCCTCTTCCGACTTCTACCGCGGATTGCTGCGCGGCCTGTTCGATGCTGACGGCTCGGTTCAGGGGACGCAGGAAAAAGGCGTCACCGTCCGGCTCACGCAGACCGATCGCGATAACCTCGTGCGCGTCCAGCGCATGCTGCTACGCCTCGGGATCGCATCCACGCTCTACTCCGATCGCAAGCTGTCGGGAGCGAAGCTGCTTCCGGACGGCAAAGGCGGCGAAAGGTTGTACTCGACGCAAGCGGTTCACGAGCTCGTCGTGAGCAATGAAAACCTGCTTCGCTTTCGCGACCTGATCGGTTTCGCCGACACCGACAAATCCACGCGGCTCGATGCCCTGCTCTCCGGATATGCCCGAAGCCTGAATCGCGAGCGGTTCATCGCGACGGTGGATAGCGTCGTCGAGAACGGTGTCGAACCCGTGTTCGACGCGACCGTTGCCGATGTCCACGCGTTCGACGCGAACGGATTTTACGTGCATAACTGCGGCGAACAGCCGCTGCCTCCTTACGGCTGCTGCTGCCTCGGCTCCATCAATCTCGCGCTGATGGTCGAGGAGCCCTTCACCGAGCGAGCGCGCTTCGACTTCGAGGCGCTGAAAGCGGTGATCCATCCCGCCGTGCGCATGCTCGATAACGTGCTCGACGCCACGGTCTGGCCACTGCCGGAGCAGGACGTCGAGTCGAAGGCGAAGCGCCGCATCGGCCTCGGTTTCACGGGGCTGGGCGACGCGCTGATCATGCTCGGGCTGCGTTTCGATAGCCATGAGGCGCGGGCAATGGCCACGCGCATTGCTGCGTTCATGCGCGACGAGTCTTACCTCGCCTCTGTCGCCCTCGCGAAGGAGAAAGGTCCGTTTCTTCTGCTGGATACGGAACAGTATCTCGCGCCGCCGCGCTTCGCCTCACGCCTGCCCGACGCAGTGAAGTCGGAGATCCGCGCGCACGGCTTGCGCAACAGCCACCTCCTTTCGATCGCGCCGACGGGCACGATCTCGCTCGCGTTCGCCGACAACGCGAGCAACGGCATCGAGCCGCCGTACTCCTGGACGTACAACCGCAAGAAGCGTGAAGCCGACGGCACGATGAAGACCTACGCGGTGGAAGATCACGCGTGGCGGCTCTACCAACATCTGGGCGGCGACGTTCGATGGGCTTCCCTCCTCGTTCGTTACGGCGATGGACATCTCCGCGCTCGATCACATGCGCATGGTCGCTGCCGTCGCCCCCTACGTGGATTCCGCGATCAGCAAGACCGTGAACGTGCCGGAGGACTATCCCTACGAAGACTTCAAGGACCTCTACTTCGAAGCGTGGAAGTCCGGGCTCAAGGGCATCACGACCTATCGACCGAACACCGTGCTCGGCAGCGTACTCTCGATCGATAACCCGACACCGACAGCCCAGCAACCCTACGATCTTGACACCTCGGACTCGGATCGCCGCATTGTGCTAGAGGCGACGCCAACGCCGGCCCTCTACAGCCTGCGCTGGCCGGGGCGGCCGAAGATCGCGGGTGGCAACCCATCCTGGACCTACATGGTCGAATCGCCCCACGGCCAATTCGCCATCTTCGTCGGTCATGTGGAGAACGGGCATCCGAAACCGTTCGAAGTTTGGGTGAACGGCATCGAGCAGCCACGCGGGCTGGGCGCTGTCGCCAAAACACTGTCGATGGACATGCGCGCCGAGGACAAGGCGTGGCTCCGCCGCAAGCTGGAGGTGCTCGCGAAGACTTCCGGCGACGAATCGTTCGACTGCGCGATGCCGCCGGATGGAAAGCTGGTGCGCGTGCCAAGCATCGTTTCCGCGTTCGCGCGCATCGTGCGCTTCCGCGTGGAACAGCTCGGCGGCCTGGACGGCCGCGAAGAGAAGTCGCCCGTGCTCGATGCGCTCTTCGCGCAGAAGGAGCCGAAGACCGGCACCGACGGCACCATGTCCTGGACCGTCGACGTACTCAACGTCGGCGCGGGCGACGACTTCGTGCTCGGACTGAAGGAGCTCGTGCTGCCCGGCGGCCAGCGCCGTCCCTACTCGGTGTGGATGGCGGGTGTCTATCCGCGTGCGCTGGACGGTCTCTGCAAGCTGCTCTCGCTCGACATGCGCGTGATCGATCCGGCGTGGATCGGCATGAAACTGCGCAAGCTGCTCGACTTCCCCGAACCCCTCGGCGACTTCATGGCGAAAGTGCCCGGCGGCGACGGACAGGAGAACTTCCCGAGCACGGTGGCCTACGTCGCGCGGCTCATCATCCACCGCTATGCGATGCTCGGCGTGCTGGACGAGCGCGGCTACCCGGTGAAGGAAATGGGCGTGCTCGAGATCCCGGACAGCGCACGCGAGATGGCGGAAGCGTCACTGCACGTGCGTGGGAAGCTGTGCAAGGAATGCAGCAACATGGCGGTGATCAAGAAGGATGGCTGCGAGTTCTGCACGGCATGCGGGGCGATCGGGGCGTGTGGGTGAGGAGTAAGTTGATGACAAGTATTGAGGGTGATTGGGTCGGAAAAATCTTTGGCACCAACAACGCTGATATCTTCGTTGAGGTGATGCAGAGCCACCAGGATTTAACTGGGACGGTTCGCATCAACGACCCTATGTATGGGCCTGCCGTGTACGATTATAAGGGAAGGTTCGAGGGTGACCAACTGAGCTTGGAAATGGACCCAAGCCCACAGAGCCCGAGACAGCCGCAATCACAGACTGTCACCGTCAACGGACGTCGGGTAGCAATTCAAACAGAACGTCGTCAGCTTGGGCCACGTTTCCGCAAGCGGAGCACTGGTTGAGGCGCACCGTATAGAGGGCAAATGGATGTCGAGTATCGGGACAGGAGGAGCCTTCTGGATAAGTCGAGCGAATTCTCACGTGGAGACCGCGTCAAAGTTTGAGGGGTCACAGACCGAGAATGTCGTCTTCATCATGATGAGTATTTCCGATGCGAATCCAAGCTTGGAAGACTCCCTTCAGGCGATAAGGAGGGCAGCCGCACATCATGGTATCCCGGCGATTCGCGTCGATGAAATTGAGCACTCCACGAAAATCACGGAACGTCATTCTAAGGAAGCTGAGAGAAGCACGATTTCTGGTCTGCGACATTTCCACCGAGCGCCCTAACGTCTACTACGAACTAGGGTTTGCTCATGGAATTGGAAGAGAAGTGATACTGGTGGCCCAAGAAGGCACGACCTTGCACTTTGACATCAAGGATTACAACGTGATCCTTTACAGGAACTTCTCCGAGCTTGAATCTCGGGTAACGAAGAGAATCGGCGAAGCGATGCCTGCTTAATACTGCTCGGTTGAACCGATGCGACGCACCCCTTGCTGCTTTCGCGCCTTGAGTGGTCTTAGGTTGTCGTTGGGCTGAGTTACGTGGAGCTACAAGCCGTTCTGCCCCAACTTCTACCTCGTGCGATTGCATGGGCTGTACGTCAATCCCAACACGTCGCCTCGCTCGGGTTCGCACTGCAAGAAGCCCAGTTAACTATTGCGCGCCGCGTGGGTGTGCGCCAACCGGATCAAGTTCGGGTGAAGCTCGTTGAGCGCCTTCCTCTACCAGAAGAAGCGATGCTTCGACAGGCCGCGATCGAAACAGGGTTACTCGGGCCGAACATGGTTGGCCTCACGTTGGGCTACAGCATCTTTCTAGTTAACGGTCATGAAAGCGCCCGCCTCATCTCTCATGAGTGCCGCCACGTCTATCAATATGAAACGTTTGGCTCAATTGAGCGTTTTCTGCCTGTCTATTTGCAGCAACTCGTGACGTATGGATACCAAGATGCCCCGCTGGAAGTCGATGCACGTACACATGAAATCGGCTGAAGCGTGCGACTGAGGAGTCGAAGTCACGAAGAAGAGAGCTGGATACACCAAGATCGTCGAGTGGTCGGACGAAGACTAACAGGGTGTTGAATTATTCGAATTGAATGAGAATTTGCTAAACCGTTGGCGCGCGGGTTGTCGCAACCGCGGGGCTATTTGATGAATCATCGGTCTTTCTTGCGCTCCTGCTGTTCGTTTTCCGGACTTGGGCCGGAGCTATCCCGTCGCTGGCGCCAATCGCGCGAGGCGCATCAAGTTGTAGGCAGCCCCGACCAGGTAGGCTGCGAGCTGCGTCTTGGCAATACCGACAAAGCGGGTGCGGCGCAGACCACCGATGCTTTTCATCCAGCCGAATATCTCTTCGATGCGCTTGCGCTTTCGCTGGCTCACGCCATAGCCGGCATGGCGCGTGGTGCGCCCGTCCAGCCCTGGGGTGATGCGGCCCGCGATGCGCGCGATGTGCGGGGCGATGCCGCGCTCGCGCAGCCAGGCGACGAATCCCTTGCTGTGGTAGCCCTTGTCCGCTCCCAGGGTGCGCAGGCCGCTTCGCCCCTGGCGCCGCCGGTCCAGTATCGGCTGCACCGCCGCCACTTCGGCCGCGGTGGCCCCGCCGATGCGCACATCGATGAGCAGCCCGTGGCGGTTCTCCATCAACGCCTGAGCACCGAAGGACAGCTTCGCCGGCTGCCCGTTGCCCTTCCTCATGAGCTTGGCTTGCGGGTCGGTACTCAACTGGTGGGTGGCGTTGGTGCGCTTCTCGCCCCGGAAGTCGACCATTCCAGTGCCGTCCTCTCCACTGTGGGGCGGGGTGCCGTCCTTGCGCTTGAAGCTCTTGAAGGAGGCCCACGCCTCAATGAGCGTGCCATCGACGGTAAAGTGCTCATCGGAGAGCAGCCGCTCACGGCGTGCCTGCTTGATCACCCCGGCGAAGAAGCTCTTGGCGATGTCGTGCTCGATCAGCCGCGCACGGTTCTTCGAGAAGCTCGAGTGATCGAAGGCGGCCTCCTCCAGGTCCATGTCCAGGAACCAGCGATAGAGGATGTTGTAGCCGAGCACCTCGCAAAACAGCCGGTCGGAGCGAATCGAGTGCAGCGCGATGAGAAGGGTCGCCTTGAGCAGGCGCTCGGGCGGGATCGAGGGCCGACCGCCGTCCTCGTACATGGCCTCGAAGCGGGCATTCATCGAACGCAGAATCGCATCGGCATGCGCCTTGATCGAGCGCAGCGGATGGTCTTTCGGGATTCGCTCTTCCGCCGAGACGTAGCTGAACAACGCGCTCTGAGGATCGATCTGGCCACGCATGCTGTGCTCCCCGGAAACCTTCAGTCTATGATCCTGACATCAACCGATCGTTTCCGGGGAATTTCAACAACCTGCTAACGCTACGTCCGGCAGCGCACCGGGCTTGATCTACGGCGGTTGCCACGGCCCGGATGAGAAAGCGGTATTCGAAGATCTCTGTCAGGTTGTGGAGGAGGTGATCGCCTTGTATCACAAGGATGGAACCTCCCGCCGCCGACCTCTGGCCGCGACTTCGCGAACAGGATGCAGAACGTCGCCTGACCGAGTAACCGATAGCGCCGGCCCTCTTTTGGTCAGTGGTCACGCCGACTACCGACCGTGACCGTTTGCCGTGCCACTCAACGCGAAAGTCGAATCCATGAAGAAAGTCAAGCAGACTGCCACAGACGAGCTGCGACCCGAGTACAAGCGCGAGGACTTTGAGACCATGGTTCGGGGCAAATACGCCGCACGGCTGAAGGCCGCCTCGAATATCGTCGTCCTCAAGCCGGAAGTGGCAAAGGCGTTTCCAAACGCGGACGCGGTAAACGATGCCCTCATGGGTCTCATCAAACTTGCGAAGACTTCAGCACCCCGCATTCGTCGCTCAACGCGCAAGCGGGCCAAGGCGCGCGCCGGTTAGCTCTGTCCCTATGCGGAGGCGATGATCGAGAACGACGGGTGCGAGTTCTGCACGGCGATCGAGGCGTGCGGGTGAGCATCTCGATGTGTGCGAACGAGCAGAGCGATACCATCAAAAGGAACCAGAGCGCAAGCCGATGCCGGGCATGGTACCAAACCAGAACAGCGGTTCCGCGCCTAGCGCGCCAGATGCTCGGGCCCCTTCAGTTTGGCCGCAAAATCTTCGATCGAGATTGCTGGCAGTGTGGTGAAGTTGGCTGTGCGTCGAGAGCCGAGATCGACGGAAAGATGCGCGACCGTCTCGTTGTCAGGCGCCTCGATGATAGTGAGGAAGTC
The DNA here is from genome assembly GCA_963747225.1 of uncultured beta proteobacterium. Classification (GTDB taxonomy): domain Bacteria; phylum Pseudomonadota; class Gammaproteobacteria; order Burkholderiales; family JAEUMW01; genus JAEUMW01. The sequence goes on from CAVVES010000019.1 coordinate 337,337, forward strand.
GTACGCCCCCAGCAGCGCATACTGAGAAATTACCTTGCAACCGAGCTTCTTGATTTCCTCATCCACACCTCTGACCCGATCAGGATTCTTGTGGAGCGTTTCGTGACCTTCAGGCGTAAGCGTACTCAAGAGAACGTAGATGGGCATGGCTCCTCCTTCTTGATCGCAGATTGCAGTGGCAACGGCGCAAGCTCGATTTTGAGCGTCAACGTGAATGAGCGCAAGCTGATCCTGGCCTAATTCCGCCTGCCTTAGCCACTCGTTAGTTGCTACGCCGCTACTGGAAATCACACCCAGCGCAAGGCTTTGAGGCCAGGCCCAAACTCTATAACCCCGTACGAGACAACGCTGCGGCAACTGCCCGCGATGAACCGCTCTCCGAAGGCCATATTGAAGTCCTTCAATCTGTGTGATTACTCTCGGCCGGCGCTGGAACCAACCACCACGATGTCACTCGGGCGGGCCGAGCTGAACCACCGACTTGGCAGATTCACGCCCACCATGGGCAAAACGGCGGTAGCATGGCTCAATGGCGAAGTCGCCCGAGCGCTGGGGCTAACCTGTTCGGCAGTTTGCAACAGTTCGACCGCGCTCAACACGTTGGCAAAACTCGATCGCTTTGTATCCGAAGGATGCGAAACCTCGCCCCCGCCAACCTCGGGCCGCGACTTCGCGGACAGGATGCAAATGTCGGTTGACCGCGCTCTCGGCAGCGGCACTGAAAGGCGTTGAGTGCTTCGCAGGCACGCGCCATTGCGAAGGCAAGATCGCTCTTCGTGCTATCGCTTCGCGGCTGCCAACGAGCGGCGCGCTGATTGTCAGGAGCCCACATGCACCACATCCTCGTCTACTCCGATTCCCTCTCCTGGGGCATCATCCCCACCACCCGCAAGCGCTTCCCGTTCGACCAGCGCTGGCCGGGTGCGATGGAGAATCTGCTCGTTGCCTCCGGCAAGAGCGTCCGGGTCATCGAAGACTGTCTCAATGGTCGCCGTTCCGCGTGGGACGATCCGTTCAAGCCGGGGCGTAACGGCCTCGTCGGTCTGTCCCAGCGCATCGAGATTCACTCCCCGCTGGAACTTGTCATCCTCCTGCTCGGAACCAATGATTTCCAGTCCATGCACGGGCACAACGCATGGCACTCTTCGCAAGGTATCGCCGCTCTTGTCTCAGCCATCCGCACCGCGCCGATCGAGCCAGGTATGCCAGTGCCGCCGATTCTGGTGGTGGCCCCTCCGGCGATCCGAGCCCCCAAAGGGCCGATCGCCCCGAAGTTCGAGGGTGGAGAAAGAAAATGTGGGGGCTTGGCGGGCGCGTTCCAAAAGGTCTCGGAGGAACTCGGTTGCCACTTCTTCGATGCCGGCACGGTCACTACCTCCAGCAATGTCGACGGGGTGCATCTCGATGCGGATCAGCACTCAGCCCTTGGCAAAGCTCTGTCGCAAATCGTAGCGCCCTTGCTCCACACATGAGCGAGCGGGAACGTAGGTAAACAGAACGCGCCCGTCGTCGGATTCCACCGGTTGATCGCTGAAACCCGCACCCCATGAGGCCAGCTGGCGCGATGGTGCCGATTGGGTTCGGAATCCCGATTACTTGGCATGTGAGGGCCACCAACCCCGCGCAGTTCTCTAGAAGGGGCACCCGCTCTCGTCAGGCGTAACGGTGCCCGTTCATTCAGCGCGCGGACGCTGATCAAGCCCCCCAGGAGATCAAGATGATCGAAGTCGTTTTCGCGACTTTCGCCGTTCTAGCCCTAATTCTCCTCAACGGGCTGTGGGTTGCGGCGGAGTTCGCCATCGTGCGCGTGCGCCGCACTCGCCTTGAGGAGTTGTCCGGCCAAGGCGTGGAGGCTGCCAAGCACGCGATCGTCGTCGTCGACGGCATCAGTGACTATCTCGCGCTGACCCAGCTCGGCATCACCTTCGCCAGCCTGGCTGTGGGCTGGCTTGCCGAGGACGCGGTCGCACGACTTCTCAGCTTGCTCTTGCCCACCAATAACCAACCCACGGCGCTTCTCCATGCGGGCGGTATCGCCGTCGCATTTCTCGTTGTTACGGTGCTGCACGTCCTTCTGGGAGAGCAAGTTCCGAAGCTCCTTGCCGTCAGACGCGCCGAGCAGTACGTGTTAGCTTTCGCGCGGCCTCTCCGCATTGCGCATTTCATCCTGCGACCGTTCCTGCGGATTCTCGAGCGTATGTCGACCTGGGTCCTGCACCGCCTGGGACATGGGGTGGCCACGAACCCTCCACTCACAGAGGACGAGCTCAAGCTGATCCTTGCAGAGTCGCACAAGGGCGGGATTGTCAGCGACGGCGAGGCGGAAATCATCATCCGGGCCTTCGAGTTTTCCGACAGGCAAGCGGAAGAAATTATGATTCCCGCCAAGGATGTCTCCTACGTCTCGCTTGAACGACCCTTGGAGGAGAATTTGGACGCGGCGTGTAGGCATATGCACGCCCGTCTCCCGGTCTGCCGCCGCGGACTCGACTCAGTCATCGGGACAGTCAGCATGAAGGATGTGTGGCCACTTCTCGAGCGTGAGAGATCGAACGCCGCTTTCGAGCACGCCTGTCGGCCCCCGATCATTATGCCCCTCGATTTCTCGCAGGAGGATATTCTGAAAGCCTTTCAGAAAGGCCGCGGTCAGATGGGAATCGTCCGCGACCTGGCTGGTGAGCGAACGCTGGGCATCGTCACGCTGGAGGATATTCTCGAATCGCTCGTCGGCGACGTGCGGGAACTGAAGCCGTCCGGGGAATCCACCAGCGGGCCTCTCGGTTAGCCCGAGGTGCGATATTTTCTCTAATTAGAAGACAGAGACACGAAAAAATGATGAAGCACTTTAGAATCCGAGACGGCGGAATTACCGAATCCGTCCAGGGCACTGCGCAGCTCCTGGTTTGCGTCGCGCCTGATGATTCTGAAAGGTCGCTCGTTCGCGATCAGTTCCACCTCGATGAGTATGACTTGTCCTCGACTCTCGATCCCGATGAAGTGCCGAGACTTGACGCTTCCAAGGCGCGCACCTTCATCATCTGGAAGCTCCCGAGAAGCGCGAAGGTTGCCGAGGTAATCGAGCTTGGGGTGCTGCCGGTCGGACTCGCTCTGACCCAGGATAGATTGGCGTTCGTGATGAGCAAGGACCAGACTTCTTTTTCCTCCCGCGAGTTTCGCAATCTCAACAACGTCGGAGACGTCTTGCTGGGATTTCTTCTCCACGCTATCCATCATTACGTGGGGCATTTGAGGGTTATCAGGCAGCTGAGCAGCGAACTGGAGAAGAAAATCACGGTGTCCATGGAGAACCGACACCTGCTTCAGATGTTTGCGCTGAGCGAAAGCCTCATCTACTACATCGATGCCATCGAGGGCAACAGCGCCGTGCTCGCAAGGCTGCGTCTTATCGCCGGTGAGATCGGATTCGACGACCGACAACTTCGACTCCTGGACGAAGTCATCCTTGAGAATGCTCAGGCCGCTCGACAAGCCAACATCTACAGTTCCGTTATCAGCGGTCTGATGGATGCCAGAGGCAATATCGTGAACAACAACATGAATGTATTGCTGAAGAATCTGACCCTGATCAACATCGTGTTCTTACCGCTCAATCTGATAGCAGGCATCGGCGGCATGTCTGAGTGGAGCATGATGACCCAGCATCTCGACTGGAGAGTCTCGTACGGCCTGCTTTGTCTGGGCATGGTGGTCTTTGGATGGTTGACGTGGATCATCGTGACGCGGCTCATAGGCAGAGGCGGTGACGGTATCGAGTCAGGTCATCGGAGGCGTTGGCGATTCGCCCGCTTGATGAGTGATTAGCAGGGTGTTGAATTATTCGAATTGAATGAGAATTTGCTAAACCGTTGGCGCGCGGGTTGTCGCAACCGCGGGGCTATTTGATGAATCATCGGTCTTTCTTGCGCTCCTGCTGTTCGTTTTCCGGACTTGGGCCGGAGCTATCCCGTCGCTGGCGCCAATCGCGCGAGGCGCATCAAGTTGTAGGCAGCCCCGATCAGGTAGGCTGCGAGCTGCGTCTTGGCAATACCGACAAAGCGGGTGCGGCGCAGACCACCGATGCTTTTCATCCAGCCGAATATCTCTTCGATGCGCTTGCGCTTTCGCTGGCTCACGCCATAGCCGGCATGGCGCGTGGTGCGCCCGTCCAGCCCGGGGGTGATGCGGCCCTCGATGCGCGCGATGTGCGGGGCGATGCCGCGCTCGCGCAGCCAGGCGACGAATCCCTTGCTGTGGTAGCCCTTGTCCGCTCCCAGGGTGCGCAGGCCGCTTCGCCCCTGGCGCCGCCGGTCCAGTATCGGCTGCACCGCCGCCACTTCGGCCGCGGTGGCCCCGCCGATGCGCACATCGATGAGCAGCCCGTGGCGGTTCTCCATCAGCGCCTGAGCACCGAAGGACAGCTTCGCCGGCTGCCCGTTGCCCTTCCTCATGAGCTTGGCTTGCGGGTCGGTACTCAACTGGTGGGTGGCGTTGGTGCGCTTCTCGCCCCGGAAGTCGACCATTTCAGTGCCGTCCTCTCCACTGTGGGGCGGGGTGCCGTCCTTGCGCTTGAAGCTCTTGAAGGAGGCCCACGCCTCAATGAGCGTGCCATCGACGGTAAAGTGCTCATCGGAGAGCAGCCGCTCACGGCGTGCCTGCTTGATCACCCCGGCGAAGAAGCTCTTGGCGATGTCGTGCTCGATCAGCCGCGCACGGTTCTTCGAGAAGCTCGAGTGATCGAAGGCGGCCTCCTCCAGGTCCATGTCCAGGAACCAGCGATAGAGGATGTTGTAGCCGAGCACCTCGCAAAACAGCCGGTCGGAGCGAATCGAGTGCAGCGCGATGAGAAGGGTCGCCTTGAGCAGGCGCTCGGGCGGGATCGAGGGCCGACCGCCGTCCTCGTACATGGCCTCGAAGCGGGCATTCATCGAACGCAGAATCGCATCGGCATGCGCCTTGATCGAGCGCAGCGGATGGTCTTTCGGGATTCGCTCTTCCGCCGAGACGTAGCTGAACAACGCGCTCTGAGGATCGACCTGGCCACGCACGCTGTGCTCCCCGGAAACCTTCAGTCTATGACCATTACATCAACCGACCGTTTCCGGGGAATTTCAACAACCTGTTAGCAGGCTGTTGGACGATCCCTCGCCCTGTACCACTCTTCGTGGCTGGCGCTGACGACAACAACCACGATGCTCATCGGCCGGGCCGAGCTGAAACACTGACGTGGCAGATTTATCCCCAATCGGCTCGGTAGTTTGCAATTGGAGAGGAGTAAAAACATGGCAGTCAAACCCATCCCCGACGGCTACCACAGCGTCACGCCCTACCTGGCAATCAAGGGTGCCGCGGAAGCGATCGAGTTTTACAAACGCGCGTTGGGCGCGGTCGAACTGTTCCGTCTGGTTGCACCGGACGGGCGAATCGGGCACGCGGAAATCAGGATCGGCGACTCGGCGATCATGCTGGCCGACCCGTGTGAAGAAGGGCCGTTTCGCAGCCCGCAGTCACTGGGCGGTTCGTCTGTCGGCCTTCATGTCTATGTGGAGGACGTGGACGCTCTGTTTACGCAGGCCGTGAATGCAGGGGCAAAGGTCGTCAGAGCCGTGCAGAATCAATTCTATGGTGACCGCAACGGCACGCTGGAAGATCCCTTCGGACATGTGTGGTTTCTCGCCACGCAGAAGGAGGAACTCACGCCGGAGGAAATCAACAAGCGTGCAGAAGCGCTTTTCAAGCAAAGTGGTACATAGCACTCATGGGTGCTCCGCTCCGGCAGAGGCGAAGCGTCGCCCGGCGCGAGGCGAAAGCCGCTTCTGATCGGACGCGGCAGCGCGCTCGTCTCCCGGCTCCGTGACCGACGTCTTCATAAGCTACGCAAGCGAAGATCGCGACCGCGCGGGGATGCTTGCGAGTGCACTCGGCGCTCTTGGCTGGTCCGTTTGGTGGGATCGCAAGATCGTCGCAGGCCATGTCTTCGACGAAGCGATCGAGCGCGAGCTCGAGACGGCCAAGAGCGTCGTCGTGCTCTGGTCACAACATTCGGTGAAGTCCGAGTGGGTGAGAAACGAGGCGGCGGCCGCGTCGGAACGTGGTGTGCTGATTCCTGCCGTCATCGACACCGCAAAGGTGCCGCTCGAGTTTCGCCGCAAGCAGACTGTCGATCTGATCGACTGGAAGGGCGAAACTTCCCACGCCGGCTTCCAGGCGCTCTGCGAAGGCGTGGCAAGCGCGATGGGCAGTGCTCCGCCGCATCGCCCAACTCCCGATCAAAAACGGAAGGTGCGGTTGAGGCCCCGCTGGGTATTGGCCGCGATCGCCGTCCTCATTGCAGTAGGGCTCGGTGTTTACCTCACAAGCCCACCGCGAACCACGACGGCACGGTCGATTCCGCCGAGCGATCGTTCCTCGCTGGGCACACCACCCGAGAACCAGAAGCCGCTGGCTCCCGTCGGATCGCTTGCTGATCTCGTCGTGGGCACGTATTCCGGGGCTGTGATCGCGGATTCGAAGGGTGGTTCGCGCAGCGACGTTGGCGTGACCATCATCAAGCTCGACCCATCCACCGTGCGCGTGAGTTCCGACTACGATCGGCTGCGCGCCACCGACGTCAAGCTTACCCGCATCGGGAACCAGATCCTCAATGCCGGCGGCGACACCCCATTCATCGTGGATATGGATCAGAATCCACCGACCGTGCTTTTCGACCCTCGCAGCGAACTCGCGTACAGGGGACAAAAGCAGAAATGAGGAGTGCCGGCCTGCCCCGCGAAATGCTGCCTGGAAACGCATGAACGCGAAGCATCTCTCGTTGCTCATTGCGTTGACTACGCTGATGGCCAGCTGTAAGTATGCATTCAGCGACGTCGCCACGCGGGTTCGCTATGCGCTGGTCGAGGAGAACATCAAACTGCAGTTGTCGACGAGCGAATCCGCAACCATAGCTATCGACCCGGATCATTGGCCGGACGGCTGCGAGCAGGGTGCGGGATATCGGCTCGCGCTCTCCCCTTACAAGGGCGGGAAACAGGTCGCTGTCGGCGACATCGATGTTCACTGCAAGGACGGGAAGCACTACTACACCGGCCTCGGCTCGGAGCAAATCTACGTCACCGCCGAAATGGCCGTCGAGAAGAAATCAGGGGAAGAAGTGCTCATCACCATGCGGAAGACTTCGACCGGTGTGGAGATCGTGGCGCTGCAGTGAACGGCTTGGGTCACGGTACGTCAAAGCCACTTTTGTCTTCGGGTAGGCCGGCCTCCGCGAAAAGATCGGGGCCCAGCTCGGACTTTTCCTCGCCCTTGCAGGGCAGGCTCGCCACCCGCTTGCCGCCCTTCTCCACGACGACGCCGGCTTTGCTGCCCCAGCCTCTGCCGATTGCGGTGTAAACGACGTAGCGAAAGGGACCTTTCGTGAAGGCGAGATAGGCGCCTCCGCCGCCGCCAAAGGTCAGCACCCCACTGCTTGTCACCTGGCGCCAGTCGTCGCCGGTCGGGGGATAGCTCAATTCCGGAGCACCGATCGGCCCGAAGCGGTATTGAACGGAACCAGCCGCAGCCGAGAGGTCCTGCGAACCGCAAACGGAAACCACCTTGCGTCCCGTGCTGCAGGAAAACAACGTCCGCTCCTCGGCAGAGCAATGGGAGGACACAGCCGCCGCGGCGCAAGGGATCAGCAGGAGGATGAGCGCCGCGGCCATGACCGCGCCGAGGCGACGCCCCATCCCCATCGGAATGATCGTTCGCTGTTGTGTCAGGTCGCGATACTCCCCTGCACGCATCCGTCCTGGACGCGATCAATCGAGAATCGCGCTACCGACGCGATAGGCTTCCGTGAATACGGCAAGTCCGTGGGAGCCCCCGTTCACCAGCTTTCTTGCCCGCGCCAGATCGTCGTCCGTCAGCGCACCCCTGATCCTGTCTTCCCGGTCCTTGAGGAACAGGGCGAGCAGATCCGCGGCAACCTTTGCATCGTTGGCCAGTTCCGGGTTGTCGATCAAGCCGTTCCCGAGTCCCAGTGCGACGCTGAACTTCTGATAGTTGGCCCGCCCGGTAAGCTGAACGAAGCCACGCCCCTTGAACGCGCTGCCGTCGGGTGCACCGCGGTTGCCGAGGTCCTTGCGGTTGTCGTAGAGGTCGAAGGGATGACCGTTCGGCGAAGAATTGAAGCGCGATTTGAACTCGCTCAACGGCTCGAACGCTCCCGTTTCCGCCCGGATCGTGCCGACCGCCATCAGGATCATCGCCCTGTCGCCCAGCGCACGTTCCTTGAGGGCCGCAAGGACCATGGGGAGGTATTCCTTGAGGTTGCCGATCGGGGCTGACGGGCACATCTTCGACACCTGATTGACGGTGATCTGATCCGTAATGTCGTCCAGGAGTGGAACCTCCGCGGCGGCGGCCGCCATCCCGGCCAACCCGAGCGCGCTCAGGGTCTTCGGTCCGGCAATGCCATCGGCGGACAGCCCTCCGCTCTTTTGAAAGGCCATCAGCGCCGCCTCAGTCCCCGGTCCGAACTTCCCGTCGATGAGCCCCGGGTCGAAACCCTCGTCCTTCAGGCGCTGCTGCAAATCCTTGACATCCGCTCCGGACGAACCTTCCTTCAGATTGGCCATGGCTGCCTCCTGAGAAGCTACGATTTCACGACGGCAGTATGCTCCCGATCGTTACCGTGGCAATCGGGCAAGTGGACTAGGACAACCAGCGTAGACAGTAGTTGTGCTTACCATGGCTGCCTAACCGCCGAGCAGGGTTTGTTCACGGTTCTCGAGCGCCGCAATGAGTGTATCCCAGGCGAGTGCCGCGCAGTTGCGGCGCTCGGGAAATGCCCGCACCGTGGCCAAGACAGACACTTCGCCGAGATCAGCTTCGCTCCCGGTCTCCTCCGCCGCCGATAGCAGGCCCATGAAGGAGCGATACAGCTCGTGCGCCTTCGCCACCGTGCTGCCTTTCACTTCCTCGGTCATCACCGATGCGGACGCCATCGAGATGCCGCAGCAGGAGCACTGGAAGCTCACGTCCCGGATCACATCGCCGTCGAGCCGCACATAGAGCGAAAGCGTGTCGCCGCACAGGGCATTGACACCCTCGGCTGTGCGGTTGGCGTCCTCCATCACCCGGTAGTTGCGGGCATTCTTGATGTGGTCGAGGACGACTTCGTTGTAGAGGTTCGGGATGGTGGACATGTCGCCAGTTTACGATGTACACATCAAAACCTTGTAGATGAAGATCACGGAGAAGAATTCGCAGCCGGAAGGTGAAAATATCGGTTTTGCAGGGCAGACACGTTCAGCGATCATCCGACTGGAAGGAAAACGAGGGATTTTGCTGCCGCCTGGCCATCGGAATTCGAAAGCAAGACCCGGAGTGCAGATATCGCCGGCGGCACGATTAAATTTCAGTCATCGATGACGACAATCGTTTAAAGGAGTCGAACGAACATGTCCACGAAGACCGAAACGCACGCGAGCGCGACTGTGACCGACCCCCGCTGGGCCGCTGTAGTGACGCGCGACCCGCAGGCCGATGGCAAGTTCTTCTACTCGGTCAGGACGACCGGCGTGTACTGTCGTCCGTCCTGCGCGGCGCGCAACGCGAGGCCCGAGAACGTCGCGTTCCATCGCCACTGCTGAGGATGCCGAGCGAGCCGGCTTCCGCCCCTGCAAGCGATGCAAGCCGGACCAGCCGCCGCTCGCCGAGCAGCAGGCGGCGCAGGTCGCCGAGCTCTGCCGGCTGATCGAGAGCGCCGAGCAGGCGCCTCGTCTCGAAGAGTCTGGCCGACCATGCCGGTCTGCAGCGTCTACCATCTCCATCGCGTGTTCAAGGCGGTGACGGGTCTCACGCCAAAAGGCTATGCGGCGGCACACCGCGCTCAGCGCGTCCGCGCTGAACTGAATCGGAGCGGCACGGTGACCGAAGCGATCTACGGTGCCGGCTACAACTCCAACGGGCGCTTCTATGAGAGCTCGAACGGCGTGCTGGGGATGACGCCGACGAACTATCGCGCCGGCGGTGTGAATACGGAAATCCGCTTCGCCATCGGCGAATGCTCGCTCGGGTCGATTCTCGTCGCCGCAAGCGATCGCGGTGTGTGCGCCATCCTGATGGGCGACGATCCCGATGCGCTCGCCCGCGATCTGCAGGACCGCTTTCCGCGCGCACGCCTGATCGGCGACGATGAGCGAATTCGAGCGGCTCGTCGCGAAGGTGGTCGGCTTCGTCGAAGCGCCGGGTCTCGGGCTCGATCTGCCCCTCGACGTGCGCGGCACGGCGTTCCAGCAGCGCGTGTGGCAGGCATTGCGCGAGATCCCGGCCGGCGCGACGGTGAGCTATACCGATCTCGCGCAGCGCATCGGTGCGCCGAAGTCCGTGCGTGCGGTCGCCCAGGCGTGCGCTGCGAATGCCCTGGCGGTGGCGATTCCGTGCCATCGCGTCGTGCGCAGGGACGGCGCGCTGTCCGGCTATCGCTGGGGCGTCGAACGCAAGCGCGCGTTGATCGAGCGGGAGGCAGCGCCGTGAATGCACGCAGCGAGATGGCGGTAGTCACCAGCGGAGTCGACATCGGACCGCGGATCGGTGCGATCGACTGGGCGCAGGTTGTACAGGACCTCGACGCTAACGGCTGCGCGCTGATCGAACGCCTGCTCATGGGAGCCGAGTGCGACGCGCTGCGCGCTCTCTATCCGAACGACGCTCTTTTTCGCAGCCGGATCGTAATGGAACGGCACGGTTTCGGACGCGGAGAGTACAAGTATTTCGCCTATCCCCTGCCCGCTATCGTTGCAGAGCTGCGGACCACCCTCTATCCGTGCCTTGCGCCGATCGCCAACCACTGGAACAAGGTAATGGACATCGACGTTCGCTACCGGCACGGCACGCGGACTTCATCGAGCGCTGTCATGCGGCAGGTCAGATTCGTCCGACGCCGTTGATGCTGCAGTACGGCGCAGAGGACTACAACCGCCTGCACCAGGACCTTTATGGTGACCATGTCTTCCCGCTGCAGATTGCAATCCTCCTGTCCGCGCCGGAACGCGATTTCACCGGAGGCGAGTTCGTGATCACCGAGCAGCGGCCGCGCATGCAGTCCCGGCCAGAGGTGGTCCCGCTTCGGCAGGGGGACGCGGTGGTGTTTGCCGTTCACCATCGCCCCGTGAATGGCACACGCGGCGTATATCGCGTGAACCTGCGGCACGGTGTCAGCCGCGTGCGCTCTGGCCGCCGCCACACGCTCGGCATCATTTTTCATAACGCGGCGTGAGAGCACTGGAACGACGATGGATCTCTTTGAGGGTCCGGACCCTATCGAATCGGGGCAGGAGTCATTGGCGCCCGGTGCAGCGGTCCTGCGAGGCTTCGCCGACTCGGACGCGGCGGCGCTCATCGCCGCGCTGCAGGGTGTGATTGCGCAAGCTCCCTTTCGCCATATGGTCACTCCGGGTGGGTTTCGCATGTCGGTCGCGATGACAAACTGCGGAGCATGGGGTTGGGTGACCGACCGCACAGGTTATCGCTACGACACCGTCGACCCGGAGAGCGGCCGCCCCTGGCCGCGGATGCCGGACCGCTTTCTGCTGCTTGCCACCCGCGCAGCCCTGCGGGCCGGCTTCGACGGCTTCGTCCCCGATGCCTGTCTCGTCAATCGCTACGAGCCGGGCACGAGGCTATCGCTGCACCAGGACAAGAACGAGCACGACTTCAGTGCGCCCATCGTCTCGGTGTCGCTCGGGATTCCCGCTGTCTTTCTGTTCGGTGGCCCGAAGAGAGCCGACCGGGCGGTTCGTGTGCCGCTCGCGCACGGCGACGTCGTGGTGTGGGGTGGACCGGCGCGGCTGCGCTATCACGGCGTGCTGCCGCTCAAGGAAGGATGGCACCCTGTTACGGGAAGTCATCGCATCAATCTGACATTCCGCAAGGCGGGCTGACGCCGAACCGCTCCCGCGGGGCTTGGGAGCGCGTGACGGGCAAGCGGCGCCGCAGACGCCGATGGTATGATCGTCCAGGGAATTCCTCCCGTGTGGCTGACGATTCCATTTGACTGGAGTGCGCGCTGCTGTGGGTTCCTCACTAGCCAGATTCCTGCCCTTCCTCCAGTGGTGGCCGCGCGTCGATCGCAGCGCGACCCGGGCGGATCTCATCGCGGGATTGAGCGGCGCGATCCTCGGCCTGCCCCAGGGCGTTGCGTTCGCCATTCTCGCCGGCTTGCCACCGGAATACGGCCTTTATGCGGCGATGGTGCCGCCGGTGCTGGCCGCGTTGTTCGGGTCGAGCCTTCACATGGTCTCTGGGCCGACGAATGCGGTGGCGATCCTGCTCTTCGCGAGCCTCGCGACGCTCGCGCCCGCGGGTACCCCCGATTACATCCGGCTGGTGCTGACGGTCATGTTCCTCAGTGGTGTGTTCCAGTTGATCATGGGCATCGCGCGGCTCGGCACGCTCGTGAATTTCATTTCGCACACGGTCCTCGTCGGATTCTCCACTGGCGCGGCGATCCTGATCGCCGCGTCGCAGATCAAGTCGTTTTTCGGCATTCCAATTCCTCCCGAAGCGTCGTTTCTCGAGACCCTGCGTCAGCTCGTCGTGCAGCTTCCCAACATCAATCCCTGGGTCACCGCGGTCGGCGTGTTCACAGTGCTCTCAGGCATTGCCGCGCGGAAATACCTGCGCCGCGTCCCGTTCGTGATTAGCGCGACCATCGCCGGGAGCCTTTTCGCGCTTGCGCTCACCCTCGGGTTCGGCCAGGAGACGACCGACATCAGGATGGTCGGCGCCCTTCCCTCGCAATTGCCGCCGCTTTCCTTCCCCGACCTGTCGTTCGACACCGTCACGAAGACGGCTCCGGTCGCGCTGGCGAACACGATTCTTTCGCTGACGCTTGCGATCGGCTGCGCCAGCTCCCTCGCGCTCAAGTCGGGGCAGCGAATCGACAGCAACCAGGAGTTCATCGGGCAGGGCTTGTCGAATATCGTGGGCAGCTTCTTCTCGGCGTTTCCGTCCACCGGATCGTTCAATCGCAGTGGCGCCAATTACGAAGCCGGAGCGAAGACACCGATGGCATCCGTGTATTCGTCCCTCTTCCTCGTCGTGCTCGTGCTCATCGTCGCGCCGTGGGTCGCTTACCTGCCCTACGCAGTTGTCGCCGGGATGCTATTCCTGATCGCCTATGGGCTGGTCGACTTCGCACGCATGCGCACGATCCTGCATACCGACCGGGCCGAAGCGGCGGTGATGGTCGTCACCCTGCTGGCGGCGCTGTTCCTGGGTCTGGCGATAGCCATCTATCTGGGCGTCATCCTCTCGCTGCTGCTGTTTCTCAACAAGGCCGCGCGTCCCGGTATCCGCGACGTCAAGCCGGACCTGAGCGGCGGCACGTTCACCTTCGACGCCGACACCGGACTGCCCGATTGTCCGCAGCTCAAGATGCTGCGGATCAACGGGTCGATCTTTTTCGGCGCCGTGAACCACATCGAGGAGGCTTTCCATCAGGTAGAGCAGAAACATCTTCTGATCGCGGCCAGCGGGATCAACGTTGTGGACGTCTCCGGGGCGGAGTTGCTCGCGCGCGAAGCCAATCGGCGGCGCAGGATGGGCGGCGGCCTTTACTTCTATTTCATGAAGGACGCGGTGTACGAGCTGCTCGATCGCGGCGGCTATCTAAAGCACATCGGCAAGGAGAACATTTTCGGCCCGAAGGACGACGTGATCGGATCGATCTACAAGCGCCTCGATTCGGAGATCTGCCGAGCCAGCGCCGCGCGCATATTCCCGCAGTGTCAGGTTGCGCTCCCGAACGGAGAGGCGCGCCCGGACCGGAAAGAGATCCTGCGACCGGTCGCCCTGGTCGTCGCGGCGGAAAAGCCGGGTGGCTCGCGCGAAGGCTAGATCGGTACAACGTCCAACGAGGGCGTCGGGGCTTGACCACGTCTCCTCCGCGGTACCCCGCGTTTTGCACCTTCCGTTCAGTTCCCGTTCAGCAAGGGCTTCTATAATTACTGGATGCGTTGACATCGACGGCAAGAGCAGAACCGCAATCCTCAAGGCAGGTCCTACACTTGTCGCGGTACCATGTACCCATCGGGTGCGGGCGATGCGGGTTCCCGCCAAGGAGGAACAATCATGAAGACCCTCGGAGCAACGCTGGCGCTGGGTGCAGTGGTAGCAGGCGTGCTCATGAGCAGTTCCGCGCTCGCGCGCGGAAGCGGTGGCGGTCACGGGGGCGGCGGTTTTCACGGGGGCGGTTTCGGCGGCGTTCATGGTTCTGCCTTTGCTGGTGGCGGATTTCGTGGCCCTGGCTTTGGCGGGCCAGTCGCCTTTCGCGGCGCTGTCGTGGTCCGTCCCGGCTTTGGCGGTCCTGTGTTCGTGCGCCCCGGCTTTGGCGGTCCTGTGTTCGTGCGCCCTGGCTTTGGCGGTCCTGTGTTCGTGCGCCCCGGTTTCGGCGGGCCGGTATTTGTGCGCCCCGCGAGTCGGGTCGTCGTTGGGGTCGGAGTCGGAGTCCCCGTGTTCTGGCCCTGGTGGCCGGGGCCTGCTTGGGGTCCGACCGCTGTCGTCGCGGTGCCAGCCTCGCAGCCGGTCTTCGTCGAACAAGGTGGGCAGGCAGCACAGCAGCAATCATTCTGGTATTGGTGCAATGATTCACGGGCCTATTTCCCGTATGTGAGGGAATGCCCCGGCGGCTGGCAGCCGGTCGTACCGCAATCGCCGCCTCCTCCAACGTCCCAATAGGGGTCCGTCCCGTGCAGTGCCAACGGTTTGTCTCAGCGTTGCTGGCCGTGACGGGGTTGGGCGCGTGCGCGACCCTGCCGTCAGGGCCGAGCATTCCCGTCCTGCCAGGAACGGGCAAAAGCTTCGATCAGTTCCGGGTGGACGATGCGATCTGCCGGCAATTTGCCTTCCAGCAGATCGGCGGTGTATCCGCGCAGGATGCCGCCAACAGGAGCGGCGTAGCGAGCGCGGCCGTGGGCACCGCGGTCGGTGCGGCGGCGGGTGCCGCCTTCGGTGGCGGTCAAGGTGCAGCCATCGGTGCGGGCACCGGGCTGCTCTTCGGCAGCGCGGTCGGCACCAGCGTCGCGAGCAGCAGTTTTGCCGTCTCGCAGCAGCAATACAACAACAGCTACATCCAGTGCATGTTCGCGAAAGGCAATCGCGTGCCGGTCTTCGGTCAGTTTGTGTCGAGCTCACGCTGGCCTGCCAGCCCGCCACCGGGAACCTTCCCGCCACGGGCGGGCGCGCCGCCGCCCAACGCCGCCGTCCCACCTCCAAACACGCCGCCCCCGCAGCTGCGCTGATACAGGCTTTATTGCACCTACACTGCGAAACCGCGTCGGCGCCAATTCGAAAGCAAGATGGCGGAGTGCTCTGCTTTGTCCGTTGGGCGCAGAGTTGATGAGCGATGAAGCGCGTATTGACGCAGGGCCTCCGCGGATTACTGGCGTTCTCGATCGCGAGCTGCCCGAGTGCATGGGCATTGGAATTGATATCTCCCGGCTTCTATGTGGTGACTGCCGAGACGGCGATGCCGCACCTCGAGGAGAATCTCCGGTACGCCACGACGCGCGAGCAACGCTGCCTGACGGACCCGAGTGTCCTGCCGGAATTTCCGATTCTGCGTCACGACTCGCTCAAGGGTTGCAAACTCGAAAACGAAACCCGCGTCAGGAGAGCGTGACCTATTCGCTGGCCTGCGCGGGGGGACAAGGGATCATCGGCACGGCCCAGTGGCTTCTCGGCGCGGATGAGGTCAGGGGCCGCCTCGACATCCGGCTCGGCGGGAAGAACATGACGTTCTATCAGCAGGTCACCGCAAAGCGGCTGGGCGACTGTCGCTCCGGAGCAAGGTGATTTGAATCGCGGCATCGGCGACCGTCGTCCGCATACCCGCGTTCCACGCCAGCCTCACGTCATCGCCTTCGACGACGCCGCGTTCGAGCGCGAGCACCGCGGCGACGTGATGCTCGTTGGCGTGGTCTGTTCCGGCTTGCGCCTCGATGGGGTCGAAACCGCACGGGTCCGGCGCGATGGCGCGAACTCCACCCGAGTCATTGCAGACCTGGTTCTGCGGTCCCCCTTCGGCCGTCAGCTGCACGCGGTGCTGCTCCAGGGCATCGCGGTCGCGGGGTTCAATGTGATCGACATCCATGCTCTCCATTCCACTCTGAATCTTCCCGTGCTCGTGGTCACGCGAAGACAGCCGAATCTCACCGCCACCAGGAGTGCGCTTCTCGACCACGTTCGCGGTGGCCGGAAGAAGTGGAAGCTGATCGAGCAAGCTGGACCGATGCAAAAGATCGGTGGAGTCTGGACCCAGCGCGCCGGTATTTCCGCGCTCGCGGCCGAAGCACTGCTGAGCACGCTGTGCGTTCACGGGCAACTTCCCGAGCCCATCCGCACCGCTCATCTGATCGCCCGCTCGCTGGGCGCCGGCCCCAGCCGGCAACGCGCCTGAAGAGAATCCCGTTCTGGGTTCCGTTTGTCGTACCGCCAGCGACCGCTGGCATATCGGTTGCTGTCTGTCGTCCCCACACAGAACTCTCGGGCCATCGTCTCGCAAGGAAGGTTCTTCCGGGCGGACGGCGGCAAGGGTGGTGTTGGGGAAATTCAAAGGGGCGCAGTCAGCCCCTTCTTTTTTTGGAGAACCGCCGTGAAAGGCTGGCCGCGCGCGACAACGTTGGCGTTCCTGGTTGCGGTTGCAACCAGCGTTCGCGCGGGGAACTCGACTCCCATCGAGGACAGCGACCAGATCACCGCGTCGCTCAATGCTTACCGCGTTGAAAAAACCCCCGAGGGCAAGGAGCGCCTGATCCCCGCACAGCATGCAAGGGTCGGGGAAATCGTCGAATACCGGGCCGAATACAGAAATCACGGCAAGACCCCGGTGAAGAACCTGAAGGTCGAGGTACCGGTGCCGCTCGGCATGCAGTACGTGCCCGGGAGCGCGAGTCCCGCTGATCTCGCGGCAAGCATCGACGGACAGCATTTCGCGCCCGTTCCGCAGCGCGCCGCCGGTCGCGCGGGAGAGAAAAACCGCCGTGAGTCGATTCCGGTCGCGCAGTATCGACTGCTTCGCTGGAGCGTCGCGGAGATCGCTCCGGAGTCAGCCGTTCAACTCGTCCTGCGCGTGAAGCTCGTTCCGCGCGGCACCGACAAGTAGTCCCGCTTTCCGCGACGCTTGCCCAGCCGTCGCGTAGTTTGATTCGCTAGCTGCTCTCCCCTGCCATCACCTCGGCGACCGCGCATGTCAGACGGCGCACCGTCGGCAGGTGCAGAAACTCGTTCGGACCGTGGGCGTTCGATTGGGGACCGAGCACGCCTGTGACGAGGAACTGGGATTGCGGGAATCTCAGTCCCAGCATCCCCATGAACGGGATCGACACGCCCTCCCCCATGAATACCGCGGATCGCCCGAAGTAATTCTTCGACGCGCGGTCGATCGCCTGGGTAAGAGCCGGCGTGAAGGGCGCCGAACACCAGCCGTCCGCCGCCTGTTCGCGAGTGAAAGTTACCTTCGCGCCGTAGGGAGGGTCCGCTTCCAGTATCTCCTTGATGCGCTTCGCCGCAGCCTCCGCGTCCGCGGTCGGCGGCAGCCGGAACGAGAGCTTGAATTCCGTGCGCGGACGGAGCACGTTGCCCGCCGATTCCAGAGCCGGCAATCCGGCCGCGCCGATCACTTCGAGAGCGGGTCGCCAGCTGCGATTCAGCACCAGTTCCGCAGGATCGCTGGCGACGGGTCCGGCGCCGTGCGTAAAGGGAAACTTGTCGTGGACGTGCGCACCGAGTACGCACGCCGCAGTGCGCGCCTGTTCGATGCGATCCTCAGGAACGGGAACATGAAGCTCGGGTGGAATGATCTCACCAGTCTGCGCATCTTCGAGGCGCGACAGCAACAGTCGCGCGATGCGAAAGGTCGAGGGCACGACGCCACTTGCATCCCCGGAGTGAACTCCCAGCTCGAGCATCTCCACGCTGAGGGTTCCAGCCAGCAGACCGCGCAGACTCGTGGTCGCCCACAGCTGATCGTAATTGCCGCATCCGGAATCGAGGCACACGACGAGTTCCGGCGTGCCGATGCGTTCGGCAAGCGCGTCGATGTAAGCCGGAAGATCGTAGCTTCCACTCTCTTCCGAGCATTCGATGAGCACGACGCAGCGCGGGTGCGCGCCGCCCAGGTCCTCGAGCGCGATCAGTGCTCCCAGCGAAGCGAACAGTGCATAGCCGTCGTCGGCACCACCGCGTCCGTACAGGCGCTCGTTCTCCACCACCGGCTTCCACGGACCGAGATCCTCGCGCCAGCCGGAGAACTCCGGCTGCTTGTCGAGATGACCGTACATGAGCACCGTGCCCGGCCGCGTGCCGGGGATCGCGACGAACAGTACCGGCGTGCGGCCCGGCAGTCGCACGACATCCAGCGTCATCCCGTTCACGCGGTGAGCTTCGCACCACTTCACCGCGAGTTGCACCGCGTCCTCGATGTAGCCAGCGCGCTGCCAGTCGTGGTCGAAGAACGGTGACTTCGCGGGAATTCGAATGTATTCCGTGAGCGTCGGCATGATCGAATCCTGCCACAGCTCGTCGACACGTCGTTGCAGCCTTGGGGCGTCCATGCGTCATCCGGCTCCGCAAAGGAGCCGAGTGTAGTCCTCGACCGCGACCGGTACAATGCAACGGTTGAATCGGCCCCCGCCGTCCCCATATCCAGTGGAACGCTGCGATGGAAGGGCGCGGCCAGGCGGCCATTCCTTCCACACAGCCTTTCTCAGGAGGACCGATGCCATTTCGCGATCCCACTGCCTGGATGTGGGCCGAAGCGTGCAACATGATCGATCGCGCCGAACGTCTGCAACGGCAGTTCTTCCAGCTCGGCCAGACTTTTACGCATCAGCCGGTCTGGGAACCTCCGATCGACATCGTGGAGACTGCGACCACGGTGCGTGTGCTGGTCGCGCTCCCCGGCGCTGCGCCGGAACACGTCCATCTGATCGCGGATGGCGCGGCTGTCATCGTGAGCGGCGACCGCAAGGGACCGTTCGCTGCGCCCGAATGCATCGTCCATCGCGCCGAGATACCCTACGGCCGCTTCGAGCGCCGCATCGAGCTCGGTGCCCGCAGCTTGCGCCTCTTGAGCCACGTTATCGAGAACGGGTGTCTCGTGATCGAGCTCGCCAAACCCAACCGACCGGAACAGCCATGACGACTGATCCCGACAGCAACGCTCTCGAATACTCCGCGGAAACGGCGGCCACGCCGGTGCAGGCTCCATCGCCGAGCGGCGGGACGACCGCGTTGCGGCCGCTCCCCGAAGATGCCATTCCGATCGTCCCGATGCGCAACCTCGTGCTCTTCCCGGGCATGATCCTGCCCGCCGGAGTCGGGCGCGAGCGTTCCATCGTCGCCGCCCAGGAAGCCGTGCGTACCAGCCGGCCGATCGGCCTCCTTCTGCAGCGCGACTCGTCGCAGGAAAATCCGGATCCGTCGGATCTCTACTGGGTTGGCACCGTCGCCAACATCGTGCGTTACGTCACGGCTCCCGACGGCAGCCACCATCTCGTATGCCAGGGCGAGCAGCGCTTTCGCGTGCTCGAATTCCTCGACGGGTGGCCGTTTCTCGTGGCGCGTGTCGCGCGCATCTCCGAGACCGACGAAGAGAGCAAGGAGCTCGAAGCACACATGCTTCAGCTGCGTGCTCGCGCCGCCGAGATCCTCGAGTTGCTGCCGCAGGTTCCCGCAGAGCTCGCCAACACCGTGCAGAGCATCACCTCGGCACCGCAGCTCGCTGACCTCATCGCGGGCTTCATGGATCTCAAACCCGAGGAGAAGCAGGAGCTTCTGGAGACCTTCGACCCGATCGCGCGCATCGACAAGGTGCTGAAGCGGCTTGCCCATCGCATCGAGGTGCTGCGGCTCTCGGCACGCATCAACGAGCAGACGCGCGAGGCGATGGAAGACCGGCAGCGCGAGTTCCTGCTGCGCGAGCAGATGAAGACGATTCAGAAGGAGCTCGGCGAAGGCGACGACAGCGCCCAGGAACTCGAGGACGTCGGCAAGGCGATCGACGAAGCCGGCATGCCGGAGGAGGTGCAGGCCATCGCGCGCAAGGAGTTCCGGCGCCTGAAGCGGATGTCCGAAAGTGCTGCCGAGTATTCCATGGTGCGCACGTACCTCGACACGTTGATCGAGCTGCCGTGGAAAAAGGAAAGCGAGGCGCACATCGATATCGCGGAGGCGCGGCGCATCCTCGATGAGGATCATTTCGGGCTCGACAAGATCAAGCGCCGCATCCTCGAGTACCTGGCCGTGCGCAAACTCAATCCCGAGGGCAAGAGCCCGATCCTCTGCTTCGTCGGCCCGCCCGGCGTGGGCAAGACGTCTCTCGGGCAGAGCATCGCGCGCGCGACCGGTCGCAAGTTCGTACGCACGAGTCTCGGCGGCGTGCACGACGAAGCGGAGATCCGCGGACATCGTCGCACCTATATCGGCGCGCTTCCCGGCAGCATCATCCAGTCGATCCGCAAGGCGGGCACACGCAATCCCGTGTTCATGCTGGACGAGATCGACAAGCTCGGCGCGGGCGGATTCCACGGCGATCCTTCTTCGGCGCTGCTGGAGGTGCTCGATCCGGAGCAGAACGGAACCTTCCGCGACAACTACCTCGCGGTGCCCTTCGATCTTTCGAAGGTAATGTTCGTGGCGACCGCCAACGTGCTGGAGACGATTCCCGGGCCGTTGCGCGACCGCATGGAGATCATCCAGCTGCCCGGATACACCGAGCAGGAGAAGCTGCAGATCGCGCGCCGCTATCTCGTGAAGCGGCAGCTCGATGCGAACGGCCTGAAATCCGAACAGGTGGAGATCACGGACGAAGCGCTGCGCACGGTCGTCGCGGACTACACCCGCGAAGCGGGCGTGCGCAACCTCGAACGCGAAATCGGTTCAGTGGTCCGCAGCGTTGCCGTTCGCATCGCGGAGGGCGCAGCCGGTCCGATCCGGATCGACGCCGCCGATCTTGCGCAGATCCTCGGGCCGCGCCGCTTCGAGAACGAAGTCGCCATGCGCACCGGCATTCCGGGAGTCGCTACAGGACTCGCGTGGACGCCGGTCGGCGGCGACATTCTCTTCATCGAGGCGAACAAGGTGCCCGGCTCCGGTCGGCTCATCCTCACCGGACAGCTTGGCGATGTGATGAAGGAAAGCGCCCAGGCCGCGCTGTCTCTCGTGAAGGCACGCCTGACCTCGCTCGGCTTGTCCGAGGACATGCTCGAAAAGAGCGATATCCACGTCCACGTACCCGCGGGAGCAACGCCGAAAGACGGACCGAGCGCGGGCGTCGCGATGTCCATGGCGCTCACTTCGCTCCTCACCGGGCGGTCAGTGCGCAGCGACACGGCGATGACCGGAGAGATCAGCCTGCGCGGTCTGGTGCTGCCGGTCGGTGGAATCAAGGAGAAAGTTCTCGCCGCCATGCGCGCCGGCATCGAGCGGGTATTGCTGCCCGCGCGCAATCGGAGAGACTTCGAGGAGATTCCGGAGGAAACGCGAAAGAAGCTCGAGTTCGTCTGGCTGGAAAGCATCGACGACGCGATCAACGCGGCGCTCGACGAACGTCGGGACGCGTCCGAGAAGCACACGGCCATCGCCTGAACCTGCATGCTCCTTCCGCGCGGATACGCGTGAACTTACCGCGCCGTGCGGAGGAGGCGCGTGCGAGCATCCAGCAGAACCAGGGCGAGCCGCGCTGGCAGCAGCTTTGCGGCCTCCTCGAAAGTCGTCCAGCGGAACTCGTCGTGTTCGGGTCGACCGAGTTCGTCGGAAATCGGAAGCATCGCCTCCCCCGCCTCGCTGACGGCAAAGAAATAGCGCGCGATCTTTCCGTCGGCGTACGGCACCGTGTCCACGAACGATTCGCCCCAATCGAAACGCAGATCGGCGAGACCTGTTTCTTCGCGGGTCTCGCGCCTCGCCGCATCGAGGGGACTCTCTCCCGGCTCGAGCATGCCCTTGGGAAAGTCCCAATTCCGGAAGGCGCGCAAGATCAGCACACGCCAGGTTCCTTCCGTGTTCCGAAGCACCACGACGCCGGCTGCGCGTCTGCGCGCAGTCTCCCAGGTTAGCTCCGACAACGACCGGCCAGCCAAGTTGTTCCCCGCAGTTCCGACTACTGGTGCTTTCCGCTTCTGCATCCCCTGTGCTTAAATGCAAGCGAACGGGAGGCTCCGCCCGGAAGACTGCACAGAGGATGAAGCGATGACCTGCACTACCCTCAAGACGCGTGTAACCGTGCTTTCTCTGGCATTCGCGGCCACCGCGTGCGCGACGCCACAGTCTCAGCAGCCGCGCGCACCGGTGGAAGGATACAACGCCCCTGCCACCTACGCCTACGCAACGCCCTCGCGGCCGTACACGCCACCGGCTTCAAACTATGGCACCGATGGCGAGGCGATGCTGCTCGAACGTCATATTCCTGCGTCCCGTTTCCCTGATCGGTTCCGCAGTCGGCGCAGCCGCCTGGATCGTTTCGCTCCCCTTCTCGGTGCCGAGCCGCAGCGCGGGAGAAGCGTGGGATGCGCTCGTCGAGACGCCGTTGAATTACACCTTCAGCCGCCCCCTCGGAGACATCTCGTCCTGCCGCGCCGCTGATCCCGGTTGCCGCTACCCCCCTTCGTGGTAGCGCTTAGCCGCGGGCGCTCACCTTTCCGAGTGCACCTTCGGTCGCGGTTACCATCCTTGCGCGCACCCCGACGCCGATCGCGGTGAGAATCGCAAGGCCCTGCAGGATGGCAACCCCGATCAGGACCTGCTGAAAGCGACCGGCATCCATCGAACGTCCGAACACGAGCGGCGCAGCGGCAAGCCCAACGTCCAGACCGGAATACACGACGCCATAGATTCGGCCGAACGAGCGCACGCCGAAACCGCTCGTCGCCGCGCGGCGCACCAGCAGATCCCGTGAAGGTCCGGCGATCCCGGTACCGAAGCCCATGACCGCCATCAGCCCCACCACTGTCCAGGGCGGAGGCGTCCCCGTAGCAAGCAGCAACGCCATCAGCGCCGCGGCAAAGAGCGCAGCGGCGATGATGCGGTCCTGATCGCCCCGCCGCGCCGCCAGGAATCCACCCGCGAAGGTCCCTCCCGCACCGCCCACCAAGTACGCCGAAAGCGCAGAAGTGGCGATGGGAAGAGAGAGGCCGTAGAGCCGTTCGAGCAGTGTCGGCGCGAAATTCTGCAGCGCCCCGAACGCCATCGTCGCAGTCAGGAAAAACCCGAAGCACATCCATACCGATCGGGAAGCGAGGAATCCGAAGGTGGAAACCCTGCCGCTGCGATCGCCGTGAGCGTGATGGACAACGAGGCGATGCGCTGCGTCGTCCAGCACGGCCCTGCGCAGGTAGAGAACTACCAGCACGCACGCCGCCAGCAGCGCGGCAGCGAACGCGGCGCTGCGCCAACCGGCCAGGCTCGCGATCCCCGCCATGAAAGGCGGCGCTGCCGCCCAGCCGAGATAACCGGAAAGGCCATGCATGGAAAAGGCGTGGGAGAGCCGCGGCGGCGTCACCTGATGGTTGAGCAGGCTGTAATCCGCGGGGTGAAACACGCTGTTGCCCAAACCGGCGACCGCCGCTGCCAGCGCGAGCGCCGCAAATCCGTTCGCCAGGCCGAGCAACACCCCCGACAGCGCGAGCAGGCCGATCCCACCAAAGAGGACGCGGTGCGCGCCCACGCGATCGACCACGAATCCAGCCAGCGCCTGCCCGGTGCCGGAAATGACAAAGAAGATCGTCATCAGCGACCCGACCTCGGTGAAGCTCAATCCGAAAGCGGGCATGAGCCACGGAAAAAGCGGTGGCAGCATGAGGTGAAAGAAATGCGAGGTCGCGTGGCCGAACCCAATAAGGGAGATCACCTCCGCATCGCGGGTGGGCGGGACGGCAGTGGTCGGCGCGTTCATGTGAGCGCTGATTATCTCCCATGGAAGGCTTCACAGCGCCCGGTCCGGAAAGAAAAATGCCCCAGCGGCGGGTCCGCAGGGGCATGACAGAGAAACGAGGGAGCAGCTAGACGGGGATCGCCTCGACGATCCGGTCGAACACGATTTCACGGCCTTTCACGTCGACCCTTATCGTGTCCTTGGGTCCGAAATGCCCTTCGAGTATGAGCTTCGCCAGCGGATTCTCGATCGTCTGCTGGATGGCGCGTTTGAGGGGCCGGGCGCCGTACACCGGATCAAAGCCCACCGTCGCAACCTGCGCCAGCGCCTTGTCCGACACTTCAAGCTTCATGTCGAGGGAGGCGAGCCGCTTCTCCAGGTAGCCGAGCTGGATGCGCGCGATCGACGCGATGTTCTTCTCGTCCAGCGCGTGGAACACGACCACTTCGTCGATGCGGTTCACGAACTCTGGCCGGAAGTAATTCTTGACCTCCGCCATCACCGCAAGCTTGATGATCTGGTAGTCGTCGCCAGCCATCTGCTGGATCATCTGCGAGCCGAGATTCGAGGTCATCACCACGACGGTGTTCTTGAAGTCGACCGTACGACCCTGGCCGTCGGTCATGCGCCCGTCGTCGAGCACCTGCAGCAGCACGTTGAATACGTCCGGATGCGCCTTCTCGACCTCATCGAGCAGAATCACCGAATACGGTTTGCGGCGAACGGCTTCGGTAAGGTGGCCGCCCTCCTCGTAACCAATGTAACCGGGGGGCGCGCCGATCAACCGCGCGACGGAGTGCTTCTCCATGAACTCGCTCATGTCGATGCGAATGAGGTGGTCTTCCGAATCGAAAAGGAATTCCGCGAGCGCCTTGCACAGCTCGGTCTTGCCCACACCGGTGGGTCCGAGGAACAGGAACGATCCGTAGGGCCGGTTCGGGTCCGCGAGCCCGGCACGCGAGCGGCGAATGGCATCGGAGACGAGGCGCACCGCCTCGTCCTGCCCCACCACGCGCTGGTGCAGCTTCGTTTCCATGTGCAGGAGCTTCTCGCGCTCGCCCTGCATCATCTTCGAGACCGGGATGCCGGTCGCGCGGGAAACTACCTCGGCGATTTCCTCGGCGCCGACCTGGGTCCGCAGCAGCGTGTGCCGATGCTGCGCGTCGCCCGCTTTCTCCGCCTGCTTGAGCTGCGCCTCGAGCTGCGGCAGCCGGCCGTACTGAAGCTCGGCCACCTTGTCCAGCTTGCCTTCGCGCTGCAGGCGCGCAATCTCGGCGCGCGTGCGATCGATTTCTTCCTTGATATGGGCGCTGCCCTGCACCTGCGCCTTTTCCGCCTTCCAGACCTCTTCCAAATCGTTGTACTCGCGCTGCAGCTTCGCGAGTTCGTCCTCGATCAGCTGCAGCCGCTTCTGCGATGCGTCGTCCTTCTCCTTGCGCATCGCCTCGCGCTCGATCTTGAGCTGGATCATTCGCCGCTCGAGCTTGTCCATCGCCTCCGGCTTGGAGTCGATCTCCATCTTGATCCGAGCGCCGGCCTCGTCGATCAGGTCGATCGCCTTGTCGGGCAGAAAGCGGTCGGTGATGTAGCGGTGCGAAAGCTCCGCCGCGGCGACAATCGCCGGATCGGTGATCTCCACGCCGTGGTGCAGCTCGTACTTTTCCTGCAGTCCCCGCAGGATGGCGATGGTCGCCTCCACCGACGGCTCGTCCACCAGCACCTTCTGGAAGCGACGCTCCAGCGCGGCGTCCTTCTCGATGTACTTGCGATACTCGTCGAGGGTAGTGGCCCCGACGCAATGGAGCTCGCCGCGCGCAAGAGCCGGCTTGAGCATGTTGCCCGCGTCAATCGCACCCTCGGCCTTGCCTGCACCGACCATGGTATGAATCTCGTCGATAAAGACGATGATGCGCCCTTCCTCCTGAGCGATTTCCTTCAGGACGGCCTTCAGGCGCTCTTCGAATTCGCCGCGATACTTGGCACCGGCTAGAAGGGCCGCCATGTCCAGGGACAGGACGTGCTTGCCCTTCAGGGTTTCCGGCACTTCGTCGTTGACGATGCGCTGGGCGAGACCTTCCACGATGGCGGTCTTGCCGACACCGGGCTCGCCGATCAGGACGGGGTTGTTCTTCGTGCGCCGCTGAAGGATCTGGATGACGCGGCGAATCTCGTCGTCGCGGCCGATCACCGGATCGAGCTTCCCCTGGCGGGCACGATCTGTCAGATCGAGCGTGTACTTCTCCAGCGCCTGACGTTGGCCCTCGGCTTCCGCGCTCTGGACTTTCTCGCCCCCCCGCACCGATTCGATCGCCTGCTCTATGGCCTTGCGCGACCCGCCGTGCTCTTTGAGGAGGCGTGCTGCATCTCCCTTGTCCTGCGTGAGGGCAAGCAGAAACAGCTCGGACGCGATGAACTGATCGCCACGCCTCTGTGCTTCCTTGTCGGTGACGTTGAGGATGTTGCCAAGCTCGCGGGAAAGCGTGATCTCACCCGCCGTCCCTTCCACCTTCGGCAGCCGTTCCAGGCTCTTGCGCAGCGCTTCCCGAAGCGGTGGAACGTTGACGCCCGAGCGCTGGAGCAGGGACGCGGTTCCCCCCTCCTCCTGCTGCAGCAGCGCAAGCAGCAGATGGGTCGGCTCGATGAACGGATTGTCCTGCCCGAGCGCTAGGCTCTGGGCATCGGCGAGAGCTTGCTGGAACTTGGTGGTCAGCTTGTCGAGGCGCATGCGGTCTGTCCCTCACAACGGTTCTCCAGAATATGAGGGATTCCCGCCAGGATTCAAGCGGAAAATGGCGCCGACGCCCGCCGCCGCGGCAGCGCGAGAGCTCCGCTACTTCGTCGATGCCTGCGCCAATGCCACCTGTTTCGGGAGGTCTTGGAGGAGATCGGCCATGTCATCCGCGTGGTCTTCCTCCGACGCGAGGATCTCCTCCATCATGCGCCGGGTGGTCGGATCCTTGTCGCCCAGGAACTGTATGATCTCGCGATAGCTGTCGATGGCAATGCGCTCGGCCACCAGATCTTCCTTGATCATGTCGACCAGGGTATCGCCCGGCACGTACTCCGAGTGGCTGCGGGACGCAAGTCCGTCGGGAGAGAAGTTCGGCTCACCGCCGAGTTGCACGATGCGTTCGGCGATCCGATCCGCGTGCTGCTGTTCATCGTTGGCGTGTTCCAGGAACTCCTGCGCGACGCTGCCGGCGACGATGCCCTTGGCCATGAAGTAGTGGCGCTTGTACCGCAGCACACAGACGATCTCCGTGGCGAGCGCCTCGTTGAGAATTTTGACCACCACGTCACTATCCAGGTCATAGGTCTGAGTGACCGCGCCCTGTTCAATGTGCTTGCGGGCGCGGGCGCGCAGTGCGGTCACGTCAGTGAGGAACGGCTTGTTCTTGCCTGCATTGGTGCTGTTTGCGGGAACGGATGCCATGGAAACATCTCCTTGCTGGTTGAGGTTGGGCTGGGGCTAGTTCGGGCGCGTGCTCTGCGATGAATCGAGCGACGGACTCGAATGATTGTTGGCCTGACCCGCCTTGGGCATGGCAGTGGATTCTTCCTGAGAGGTCAGGTCACCCTTCGGGTTCGATGCCTTGCTGTCTCGTCCGGCCGGCCCGTCAGGCGCACGCGGATCGGGAGGATTCGGGACCGATGGCACCGCCGGCACCGCCGTACTGGGAGCCGGCCGGACTGCAGGATCGGACGGTACGGGCATCCCGGGACCAGGCTTGTCCTCCTGCCGGGAGCACGCTGCCGCGAGGAAAAGTCCAACGATCACCAGCATTATTCGGAAGTCTGGTCTCATGATTCACCTCTCCTGTGCGTGGAACGCTGCATGTTGTGCAGAAGAGGTGCCAGTCTCGGGGGCTGTGGTCCAACTCCCCGGCGATCGAGATGCGGCGCGGCACCCGCCGCGATCGAACGCTTTTTCACGCATTGCCAAGACGCGTTCCGGCAGGTAGGAATTGCCGAATGATGCAGCCCTTACACGTGCGGGCTGCGGAAGCGAACATCGATTAACATCGAACCACCACCGCCTGCGGCACCATCCCTGCGGCGCTCGACGAACCTGAAACCAAGGAGCCGTGATGGCCCGACCCCATTCATTGCTGCGCGTTCCCCCAGTCATCTCTCTGGCGCTTGCCGCCTCTGCCGGAATCTTGCTGCTGAATGCGTACATTTCCTATCAGAACACCCGTCAGCTCCAAGAAGGAAACGAATGGCTCGTCCACACGGCAGTGGTCCGCGAGAAAACCAGTCGAATGAATGCCCAGCTGATGCGGGTCGAGTCCGCGCAGCGCGGCTTCCTGCTGACCGGGGACGAAAATTATCTGGCACCAAGCGAATCGGCGCGCGACCTGGTGAAGGCACGTCTGGCTGAAATACAGAAGATGACCACAGACAACGAGATTCAGCAGGGCCGCCTCAATCGGCTCTCAGGTCTGGTCGCCGAGAAACTGGGCGAGCTCGACGCGACGGTCACCGCCTATCGCGAGCACGGCCTGCACGCGGCGCTCGCGATCGTGAACACCCAGGACGGCCGCAGGCTGATGGACGAGATCCAGGAGGTGGTAGGCGAGATCGGCGACGAGGAAGAAGCGCAGCGGGCCGTCCATGCCCGGGAGCTGGCCTACAGCACGCAGTTCGCGGCGCTCTCGGCGATCGTGGCAACCATCGTTGGTCTCGGCCAGCTTCTACTTTCCTGGTACCTAATCGCAAGCTATCTCGATCGCCGCCGCGAGACGGAAGCCGAGCTTGCGCGCCTGAATGCGCAGCTGGAGGAAAAAGTCCAGGCGCGGACGCACGACCTTTCCATGCTTTCCCGCTATCTGATGACCGTCCGCGAGGAGGAAAAGGAGAAAATCGCCCGGGAGTTGCACGACGAGTTGGGCAGCAGTCTCACGGCCGCGCGCATGGACCTCGCATGGATCGCACAGCGCGTTGCCGACAATCCTGTGATTGCCCAGCGCGTGGCGCGGGCTTCCGAGGTCGTACGTTCGACCGTGGATCTTGGCCGTCGCATCATCCACGACCTGCGCCCACCCCTTCTGGACAATCTCGGCCTGGCTGCGGCGATGGAGTCCCACGTGGTCGAGTTCGGCAAACACGCCGGTGTCGAGGTGGAGATCGACGTGGCCGACGAACTGCCGGCCCTGGCAGAAGGATGCCCCATCGCATTGTTCCGCATCATGCAGGAAGCCCTGACGAACGTGCTGAGGCACGCCAAGGCGCGCCGGGTAAAGGTTTCCCTGCGGCACTCGGGTCGGGACATCGTCATGGAGATTGCCGACGACGGTATTGGCCTTACGGAGGAGGCCATGAGGAAACCGATGACACATGGCCTGCTCGGCATGAAGGAGCGGGCCGTGCAGATCGGAGGAAATCTCCGCGTCGAGCGCGGAGCGGGCAACAAGGGTACGGTGGTGCGCGTAACGCTGCCGTGCGTGGCGCAGTGCGCGGAGGAGAAAGGCGGCTAGCGCTTCAAACTACGCCGCCGCCTCACTTCCGAAGGGTTTGGAGATGTGGGTCGCCCCCAGCGGCTGACTGCCGCTCGCGATCGCGATCCGGAAAAGGAGCGGTGAATCAGACTGAGGTCGCCGTCGCGCGGTCCGCCACGACAATCCGGACATCGTTGAAGCCACCGGCCACTGCGAGGGCCGTGACATACCGGAGTGCAGCTTCCTTAGTGCGGAGAATGGCGCCCGGAATGAGTCCGCGCGAACACGCTACAGCCCACCCCCCCGGTCCGACGGGTGCGAGGACGAACTGCATCGGGCATGCTGGTTCCACGTTGCTGGTGCGAATGGTCATTGCCGACTCCCCCTTTGTGATGGCCGGGAGCACAGTGCAAGCGTTGTGCCATTTGGACCCGGCCGGGGGAAAGCCCAGGCCGTGGACCACGGCCCCGCACGCGAAGAGCGCTCGTGTTCCGCGAAAGAGTACAACGCGGCAGAGTCCTCTGCCGCTGTAGGACAAATCCGGACAGCCTGGCGGGTCGCTCCTACAGGACAATCGGACCCCGGCCGATATCGGCGCCGTCGCCCGTTCCCTAGAATTCGTTTCGAAAGGGCAGATGACCGATGCCCGTGCAGGATGATCCGAATCACGACCCGGCGGTTAGCGGGTCCATCTAATAGGTGGGATAAACATGACCTGGAGTCCGGATTTGGAAACCACTGAAGTTAGCTTCCCTACGCAGGCATTTGCGCTGGTGCGTGAATTTGCCATGATGCCCGCTGCCTCGCGCGTCCGACAGCCCCGGCAACAAGCCACCGAGTCGAACCTGGGAGGCCTGCAGGGCGGATCGGCACCCATGAAGGCGCTGCGGCGGACGATTGCGAAGGTCGCGCCGACCTCGGCCGGGGTGCTGATCGTCGGGGAAAGCGGTACGGGGAAGGAGCTGATCGCGACGGCGATCCACGAAGTGAGCCCGCGTGCGGACCAGCCGTTCGTTGCCATCAACTGCGGCGCGTTGCCCGCCAACTTGATCGAGGCTGAACTCTTCGGCTACGAACGGGGAGCCTTCACCGGTGCGGTGCGATCACATCAAGGCTGTTTCGAGCGGGCGTCGGGCGGCACGCTGTTCCTGGACGAAATCACGGAAATGCCCCCGGAGCTGCAGGTCACGCTTCTGCGTGCCCTTGAAACCGGGCGCTTCTGCCGGGTAGGCGGCGCTCAGGAGATCAGCGTCGACGTCCGCATCATCGCCGCCACCAATCGAAACCCGGCAGAGGCAGTCGAGGCCGCCAAGCTGCGCGAGGATCTGCTGTACCGCCTGGCAGTCTTTCCGATCCACGTTCCGGCTCTGCGTGAACGGGGCGACGACACCGCGTTGCTGGCTCAGCATTTTCTCGATGAACTGAACGCCGAGGCAGGCACCCACAAGGTATTGTCTGAAGACGCGCATGCCCACCTGCAGAGTCATTCCTGGCCCGGGAACGTGCGAGAACTTAAGAATTCGGTACAACGCGCCTTCATTCTGGCTGACGACGAGCTCGAGTTCGACGCGGTCGTTCCGCCCCGCAGCGCGTTCAGCGTATGCGGCGACGCTCTCCGGTTCCGGGTCGGCACGCCGCTGGACGAAATCGAGCGGGAAGTCATCTTTGCGACCCTCGCCCACTGCCAGGGCCGGAAGAAGCAAACCGCCGAACTCCTGGGTGTGAGCGTCAAGACGCTCTACAACAGACTCAATGAATACGGTTCACGAGGCGCGTTACCCGTTGGTTTCGCGCTGGCAGGGCTTTAATGAGATTTACAGCGAAGAAGGAGATATCATGCGCAAAGCACTGAAAGAACTGAAGAACGATGAAGCCGTAGCACCCCTGGTCGAAGCCATCACCCCGGCCGTGGAGCGAACAGCCAATCGAGTGGTGGACGCCGTTCGGTCGCTCGTCGAAACCGTGAGCCATGGGGTGGACGCCTTGGCCGAGCAGCGTCAGGGCGCGGCCACCGCCGTGCGGGATGCCGTCACGGCGAACCCGATGCGCGCGATCGGCGTCACCCTGGCGGCGGGCCTCGTACTCGGTTTGTTCATGCGCAAGCGATGACCGACTCCCTCCCGGGTCGGCACGTCTCCTGGACGTTCCGGCCCGACTTGCCGGTGCGGTGGCTTGCCACCGCACCGGCCTATTTACCACTTTGGCGGGTAAGATTAATGTACGCCAGGCAGTGCCGAGGGTTCCCGACATTCATGCTGACGCGCATATGATCCGCATACTCATCGCCGACGATCACAGCATCGTCCGCACCGGACTGAAGACATTGCTATCGGAGCTCGACGACATGGAAGTCGCGGGGGAAGCCGGCTCCGGGGAAGAGACCATTCGCATGGTCCGGCAAGGCGAGTGGGATGTCGTGCTGCTCGATATTTCAATGCCGGACAAAAATGGCGTCGACACTCTCAACGAGATCAGGCGCCACCATCCCCAGTTGCCCGTACTGATGCTTTCGATGCATCCGGAAAGCCAGTACGCCATGAATCTTTTGCGCGCCGGCGCAAGTGGCTATGTCTCCAAGGAAGGCGCGCCGGAGGAACTCGTGCAGGCTATCCGCACCGTCGTGCAAGGACGTTCGCTACGTGAGCGCCACGCTGGCCGAGCTTCTGGTGGCGGACTTGGGAAAGGACTCCGAGCGTCCGCTACATGGCGCCTTGTCGGAGCGGGAATTTCAGATCTTCTGCAAGCTCGCGGCAGGACAGGCTGCATCGCGCATCGCAGAGGAATTGTTTCTAAGCGTGAAGACGGTCAGCACCTATAGAACACGTATCCTCGAGAAGATGGGGATGAAGACCAATGCGGACCTCACCTATTACGCGATCAAGAACGGACTGATCGAGTGAGCGAAATGTAGAACGGAACACGCACAGCGCAAACGCTAGTGAGCCCGATGAGTATCGGGCTGGATTTCACAGCTGCGCTGGGTGAACAGCGAGCGGAAAATTGAGCGCGAGGTCTTTGGTGAAAATCTATCTGGTGGAGGATTCTCCGGTGCTGCGCGACCGGGTCATGGAGAGCATTGCCGAAGACGAGCGGCTCACCGTGGTTGGGTTCGCGGACACTGAAGATGGCGCACTCGCCGGCATAGTGGCAGCGGCGCCGGACGCCATTATCGTCGACATTCAGTTGAAGCGCGGGAGCGGAATAAATCTGCTTCGGCGCCTCGCGACTGTTGCCCTCGCCCGCATGCCAAAAGTAATCATGCTTACCAACTACGCCTACCCCGAGTATCGACGGCGCGCCGCCGCCGTGGGTTGCGATTATTTCTTCGACAAGTCCTCGGATTTCCCTCTGGTCGCCGAGGTTCTCGATCAGATAGTCCAGGAGCGCAGCCGCGCCGCTGATTGATCCATCCGTTCGTGGGCTGTGGCGCGTCTCACACCCGCTTTCCATCGGGCGCCACGACGATTGGCCGAGCCAGCAGCGGCACGCCGGCGGGCCCGATGAGCGGGCACATGTAAGTCATCTGCACCGGCCCGAAAATGGTCGCGAACGCAACATCCGCCGCGTCGCGGCCGGTGCCGATGCGTACCTGGTCTGCCCGCAAGGCGAGACCTGTCGGATCGAAAAGATGCCAGCGCCCCCCGAGAAACGCCTCGAACACGGCGTGAAAATCCGGCGGTGGGTCGGCAAAGGTTGCATATCCGGTGACGAACCGCGCGGGAATGTTGAGCGCGCGACAAAAAGCGATGGCGAGGTGGGCGAAGTCGCGGCAGACTCCCACGCGGCCCGTGACGGTATCGAACGCGGAGTGCGTCGCCTGCGTCGTGCCAACTTCGTATTTGATGTGGTCACGAATCCACACGCAGGTATCTTCGACCCGTTGGGCCCCCTGCGGAAGCCCCCCGAATTCGAGGAGTGCCATGCGCATCAGCGCGTCGGATTCGCAATAGCGGCTCGGCAGAATGAACCGCAGCACATCGAGAGGCAGTTTCCCGACCGGAATCTCCGCGGCATCCGGCACCCCTTCGGGATCGCCGTCGACTTCGACGGTCGCGCGATAGTTAACGCGGAGTGATCCAGGTTCCGCGTTGAAGCGCACGAGGCGATTCTTCAATATCGGATCCGTGTAACGATCACACGCGAGCGGTGGATGGGTCATGAGGGATTCTTCCAGAATGCGCTGACCCGGAACCATCGCAGCTTCGATGTTGAGAAGAAACGTGCTCGAGCCCGCGACCTCGTAGCCAAGTTCGCAATGTATGTCGAAGGTCTTCAATTTCGTTTCCTTTGGGCAAGGTAATCGCGCGGCACACGCAGCAATCAGAAGGTAGTCGCGACCGTATAACACGAGCGCCGCGCGGTGGGTAGTCAGCCTACGTTTTGGAATCCCTTTCTCGTCTGCCGGTAACGCTTACCGATCGACTCCCTTTCTTTCCCACGCCGGTCTCTTTTGTATACCGCAACTCGCTGTATCAACGAGGCAATTTCATTGGCACGACGAGTGCGACCAGTAGCTCCGGGAACGGCGCGACACTCGGGGCGGGTCGTTGTACCTTTCAATCTACGTAACGGAGGTAAGAATGAACTGGGATCGTATCGAAGGTAACTGGAAGCAGTTTAGCGGCAAGGTCAAAGAGCAGTGGGGCAAGCTCACAGATGATCAGATCGACGTCATCAACGGTCGCCGCGATCAACTCGCCGGGAAGATCCAGGAAGCGTACGGCGTGTCGAAAGACGAAGCCGAGCGGCAACTGAAGGACTGGGAATCCCGCCTCAACTAGGCCCTCCTCGCTTCCATAACAAAATTTAGGAGAACCCATGAGCAAGCTCACACACGCCCTTGCCATCGGCCTGTTCGGCGTTGCCCTTACCGGCACTGCGTACGCCGACGACGCATCGAAGGCCGAGAAAAAGGGTGCCGACGCGCGTTACGAAACCACGGTGGAAAAAGCAAAGGCGGACTACAAGGTCGCTAAGGAACGCTGCGACGCGTTGTCCGGCAACCAAAACGACGTCTGCATGAAGGAAGCCAAGGCTGAAGCGCAGAAGTCGCAAGCGGATGCGAAGGCGCAAAAGGAATCCACTCAGGCCGGTGCGGAAGCGCGCGAAGACAACCGTGAAGCAGACTATACCGTCGCAAAGGAAAAATGCGATGCGCTCTCGGGAGCGATGAAGGACCAATGTCTCGTCGACGCGAAGGCCCGCTTCGGCGGTAAGAGTTGATCCAGAGCTGAACTTGTCGACAACGAGAACACGACATCCAACGGAGGCAAAAATGCTCAACAAGCTTGTCGCAACGCTGCTTGTGGCCATGGTACTCGCCGGGTGCAACACCATTCAGGGAGCCGGCAAGGATATCGAACGCGGCGGCGAAAAAATCCAGGACGCGGCCGGAAACCAGAAGAAGTAAGCTTGGAAGACGGGCGACCGTGCTGAACGTCGCCCGTCAACCGTCTTTGGCTATCATATCGCGCGTTCGGCGCTTGCCCCGACCCCGCTTCTTTGCCGGGGCCGCATCTTCCGATTTCCACACGGTCCTTAGCGCCACCAGAAGTGCCGCAATTTCCGGATCGTCCGCGCGCTCTGCCAGATAGATGAACTGCAGGGTTGTCGTGAGACGCGCCGCTTCCAGCACCACCACTTCGCCGATCGCCGCCCGCGCACGCGCGAGATCTTCCCGGAGCAGTGAAAGTCCGACTCCCGCTACGATCAGGTTCCCCATCACGCTTTCGTGATCAGCCTGGACCACGCTGGTGGGCTCGACCTGGTGTTGTTGAAAGAAGATATTCACCAGATCGTGGTGACTGCTGATGGGGGGCGTGAGTATCCAGGGCAAGGCGGCCAGCTCATTCCAACTCGCATTCTCGACTCTCTCCTTCCATGCGGCCGGTGCGGCGACCCGGTACACGACCTCTTGCAAAGGCAGTGCGGCGACCGCCGCATGCGTGAGCGTTCCGAAATAGAAACTCGCATCGAGTTCTCCGGCACGCACCGATTCGAAGGCGGCTCCGGTCACTTCCTGGTGCAAATCCAGTTCGAGTAAAGGGTAAAGGTCCACGGCATGGCTCAGGAATTCGCCGAGCCGGATGAATTCGGGGTCGGAAACCGTTCCCACCCGCACCCGACCCGTCACCTCGCCGGTGAGGGTCCGGGCTTCGCGCTTGAGCTCCTGCGCCGCGGTGAGCACTCTTTCCGCCTGCCCGAGCAGGCGTTTGCCGGGCGAGGTCAGCACCATTCCGTTCGGCGTACGCTCGAACAGCGCCACCCCCAGTTCATCTTCGAGGGCCTTGACCTGCGCACTGACCGCGGGCTGGCTGATGTGCAATCGTTCTGCGGCCCGCGTCAGGTGCCCGGCCTCAGCGACCGCCGCAAAGGTCCGTAACTGATAGAGCTCCATTTCGGAACGCTCAAGCCCGGTTTGGAAGGGCTGCTATTGTGCATTGCATCATGGCATGGCCAGTATAACCGATTCCGATAGGAGGCATCCAAACATGCGATTGGATTCCGCTCTTCCGGGTCCGTATATTGGGTGCCAGAGGTTAAAAGAAACTATATATTTCATAACGTTTTATGGAGCTTATCATGAAAACCACCGCACCTTTCGATCAAAGCATCCCGCCCCCAAAGCGTTTTTGGTCGGCATTGTGG
This sequence comes from uncultured beta proteobacterium, assembly GCA_963747225.1. GTDB lineage: Bacteria > Pseudomonadota > Gammaproteobacteria > Burkholderiales > JAEUMW01 > JAEUMW01. Next base: position 373,334 of record CAVVES010000019.1, read on the forward strand.
AAACCCGGAATGCAGCCAGATTATCCCGATTCTGAGTATGAAATCATGCGCCGCAGCATGGTTCCGGGCGCACCACACGTAATCCTCAACTCGGAAGAGGGCGTCCGCCCTGATGGATTCGGGCTGTGGTCCCAGATCAAGCGGATATCGACGGCCGTCGCGCATTGGTTCGTGCGCCGCGATGCGCAGGAAGAACACGAGCTGCGCGCTGCTGCGGACGGTCTGCAGGACGTGTCGAGTCGCAAGCGGGACGTCGAACGTACCCGTTACTTCAAATATGTGAGCCATTGAGCGCCGCAAGCGCCCAGGCGAACGCCTGACGCCGCCAGCGCGCCGCTTGGCGGCACCACCGTGTCCCAGCGCGCTGGGTCGATCGATGCGGGGTGGTCCTCCCTCCTCCTCTCCGCCCCCGCGATCGACCCAGCGCGCGATCGGGGCCTTTCCGTCCTGATTCGTCGGAATCGCGCTGTTCTTATCCGCCGCGCTTCTTAATGGGTCGTGGAATCTCTGGACTTGGTCACCCTCGCGTCATCAATTTTCATCCGCGCGCGGGTCGGGTACACTCCCTCGCTGACTGTCGACAAGGCGGCGAGACGGGTATGCGATTCGAGTCGGGAAAGAGCTACCCCGTGAAACGCGGTACCCTGCGTGTGGAGATCGCGGTCGCGCTCATTGCCAAGACCGTGTTGCTCTATGCGATCTGGGCTGCCTTCTTCTCTCATCCCATCGACAAGCACCTGACCGGCGAGTCCGTGCAACGCGCGCTGCTCGGCAGTCCCCCTGCCGCATCCGCGCCTCGGGAGGAGTCGCATCATGCCCGACCTTGAACTCGTCACCATCTCGCGGCTCCAGTTCGCCGCGACGGCGATGTACCACTTTCTGTTTGTTCCCCTGACCCTCGGGCTGTCGTGGATCCTGTTCATCATGGAGTCGGTGTACGTGATGACGGGCAAGCCAATCTACAAGGACATGACCAAGTTCTGGGGAACGCTGTTCGGCATCAATTTCGTGATGGGCGTCACTACCGGCCTCACCATGGAGTTCCAGTTCGGGACGAACTGGGCCTATTACTCACACTACGTTGGGGACGTCTTCGGCGTGCCCCTCGCCATCGAGGGACTGATGGCATTCTTCCTCGAATCGACCATGGTGGGCTTGTTCTTCTTCGGCTGGGACCGCCTTTCAAAGGTGGGACACCTTATCGTCACCTTCCTCGTCGCCGTCGGTACCAATCTGTCCGCGCTGTGGATTCTCGTCGCAAACGGATGGATGCAGAACCCGGTCGGCGCCGATTTCAACTACACGACCATGCGCATGGAGCTGACGAGCTTGGCCGACGTGTTCTTCAACCCGATCGCGCAGGTGAAATTCGTGCACACGGTAGCGGCCGGCTACACGACGGGTTCCATGTTCGTCCTCGGGATCAGCGCATGGTATCTACTCAAGCGCCGCGACGTGGCGTTCGCATTGCGCTCGTTCGCGGTCGCCTCCGGCTTCGGCCTGGCGTCGGTCATATCCGTTCTCGTGCTCGGCGACGAGTCGGGTTACACGACCGGCGAAGTACAGAAGGTGAAGCTCGCGGTCATGGAAGCCGAATGGGAAACCCACGAGCCGCCTGCACCCTTCACCCTTGCGGCATGGCCGAATCAGGCGGAACAGCGCAACGAATGGGCGATCAAGGTCCCCTGGCTGATGGGCATCATCGCGACCCGGTCGCTCGACGAAGAGGTGCTGGGCATCAAGGATCTCACGAAGGCGGCCGAGGCACGCATCAACAGCGGCATCGTCGCCTATGGAGCACTCGAGAAGCTGCGCGCCGGCGATAACAGCCCGGAGATCGTGCGCGAGTTCGACAAGCGTCGGGACGATCTCGGCCATGGGCTGCTGCTTAGGCGTTACACGCCGAACGTGGTCGATGCGACGCCGGAGCAGATCAGACAGGCGGCCAACGACACCATCCCGCAGGTTGCGCCGATGTTCTGGATGTTCCGCGTGATGGTGGGCTGCGGGCTGTTGATGCTCTTCACCTTCGCGACGTCGTTCTACTTCTGTGCGCGCCGGACCGTGATTCACAAGACCTGGCTGCTCCAGCTCGCGCTCTACGCGATCCCGCTCCCCTGGATTGCAGCGGAGGCTGGCTGGTTCGTCGCCGAGTTCGGACGACAACCCTGGAGCATTGCCGGCGTGCTGCCGACTTTCCTGGCGGTGTCGCAACTGGAAGCAGGCACCGTATACGCAAGCCTTGCCGCCTTCGTGCTCTTCTACAGCGCGCTCCTGGTGGTGGAGATGTACCTGATGTTCAAGTACGCGCGGCTCGGTCCGAGCAGCCTGGGCACCGGCCGGTATTACTTTGAAACCGGCGCCGGCGGCGGCGGTCCAGCGGGGCTCAAACCCCTCCCCGCCGCGCGCGCGAACTGAATATCCGATCCGGAGAACCAGCCATGCTCTTCGAGTACGACACCCTGAAGGTCATCTGGTGGCTATTCGTGGGCGTGCTTTTGATCGGGTTTGCAGTCACGGACGGCTTCGATCTCGGCATCGGCGCCCTCCTTCCCTTTGTCGGCAAAACCGACGACGAGCGCCGCATCATCATCAACTCCATTGGCGCGCACTGGGAAGGCAATCAGGTGTGGTTCGTGACCGCCGGCGGCGCTACCTTCGCGGCGTGGCCGATCGTTTATGCGACCGCCTTCTCGGGCATGTACTGGGCGCTCATGCTGGTTCTCTTCGCGCTCTTCTTCCGCCCGGTCGGCTTCAAGTATCGCAGTAAGCTCCACGACCCGCGCTGGCGCAATACCTGGGACTGGCTGCTCTTCGTGGGCGGCTCGGTGCCGGCTCTCGTGTTCGGCATCGCCTTCGGCAATCTTCTGCTCGGCGTACCCTTCGACTTCAATCGCGATCTGATGGTGAAATATTCAGGGAGCTTTTTCGGGCTGCTCAATCCCTTCGCCCTGCTGTCCGGAGTGCTCAGCGTGTGCATGCTGGTCATGCACGGCGCCGTCTACCTGCAGCTCAAAACCGGGGGGGAGGTCGCGGTGCGCGCGAAACACGCCGCGCTGCTCTTCGCCATCCTCACCATGGCGGCTTTCGCCCTGGCTGGGGTCTGGCTCGCGACCGGGATCGAGGGTTATCGCATCGTCAGCATGCCCGCACCCCACGAGGTGATTACGCCCCTTGACAAGGTGGTGGAGCGTGCGCCGGGGGCGTGGCTCGCGAACTACGGGACGCACCGCTGGATGATGTTTGCGCCCGTGCTCGGCTTTGCGGGCGCCGTCGGGACGATCCTTCTGACTTCGCTGAACCGCAGCGGCATGGCGCTCGTGGCGAGCGGTCTCTCGGTGGCGGGCATCATTCTGACGGCGGGCTTTTCCATGTTCCCGTTCGTGATGCCGTCCTCATCGTCGCCGAATGTGAGCCTCACGATCTGGGACTCGGTGTCGAGTCACCTCACGCTCAACATCATGTTCTTCGTCGTCGTCCTGCTCCTGCCCATCGTGATGCTCTACACGGCCTGGGCCTATCGCGTCATGCGCGGCAAGATCACCGACGCATCCCTGCGCGCGAACGAACACGGCATGTATTGAGGAGACGAATCATGTGGTACTTCACGTGGATTCTGGGCGTCGGCCTCGCGCTCGCCTTCGGCATCATCAACGTCATGTGGCTGGAGGCCGAGGGACTCGACGAGGAGGCCGCCGAGAGGAAACGCCGGGACTGACCGACCCGCCTTGCGGTCAGACGCCCGCCGATTCGCGGCCGGGTGCGCGCGCCGGCCTGTTCAGGCCCGATTGCTGGATGAGCTCCGACGCCATGGCAAGGCCGCTCAGAAACGCACCTTCGATCCGCCCGTTCAGCAGCCAATCTCCACAGGCTCCGAGCCCGGTCGCGGGATCGTAGAGACAACCAGTTCCTACCGTGTCCGTCGCGAGAGAATAGCGCCAGCGCTTCGTCGCCACGCCGGTCGGCTTTATCCGCTTCTCCACCAGCTCGCAGAAGGTCTTCATGAGACCGGCGACCACCGCGTCCGGCTCCGCATCCAGGTGCTCGGCGCTCCAGGCGTTGGAGGCGTGAACGATCCAGCGCTCGCCCGCTCGCCGGCCGGGCTTGCTGCTCTCGCGAGCCAGCCACGAGATCGGCTCGTCCTCGACGATCGCGGCATCAAAGCGGGCGTCCAGCGGTTTTTCGAACTGCAGCATGACCGCCCAGCAAGGTTTCATTTCGATGTTCGCAATGCGCGCGGCGATGTCCGGCAAGCTGGCGAGCAGCCGGGCCGCCTCCGGCGCTGGAACCGCGACGACAACCGAGGCGTAGGGAAGCGTCTGGCTGCCGTCCTCGAGTTGCAGGGTCCAGCCCGACTCCACGCGCGCCAGATCCACCACACGCTGTCCATAACCTATCTGGAATCCGCGCGCGAGGTAGGCGGCAAGAGCATCCATTCCCGGGTAACCCGTGTAGCGGATGGCGCTCTCGCGGGAATCGTCCACCTTGTCCTTGGTCACCCGCATGATGCGCGCGCGCCACTCGGCGACCACCCCGGTGCGCAGCCAGCTCGTGATCGCGCTCTTGAACCGGGGATCGCGTGCGGTGAAGTACTGCGCCCCGCAGTCAAAGGCGCCGAATTCCTTTTCCTGGCCCGCGGCGCGTCCTCCCGGTATGTCGGACTCCTCGAACACCGCGACCGCACAACCGGCGTCGCGAAGCTTCCGGGCGCAAGTGAGGCCTGCGACCCCGGCGCCGATCACGGCGACGCTCGGGGAGGAGCGCACTGGACTCACCGGCGCGGGATTGAAAGACCGACGGCGGCGCGACAAGGCACGGCTCCAGATGAAGGGTTGCCTGACAGCGGGGGGGACCGCCGCTGCAGAGAAAGGGAAAGGCGATGTTTCATATCCATGAGGTGATGCAGGGCGAATCCTCCGATCAGGATCAAAACGGCAGATGTATGACAAGCGGCGATCAATGAAGGATCGATCAACACCGGGGGGCGACGCCCCGCCGGCGGCACCGACCTATTCCGATTCAGCGCGCAAGTTTCAATGCGACCGACCGCACGGCGAGCATGGTACGCCATGCCATAAAACCGCGCCGGACGATTCCGAGCAAGCCACCGCGCAATAGCGGCCGGCGCAGCACCACGAGCACCGCCATCCCTGCACCCGCCAGCGCAAGCGGATGGGCACGCAGGTACGCAACCGCTTCCAGCCCACGATCGATGCAGGACACCACGCCTTGCAATCCGGCCACACTTTCCGCGATTCGTTCCCGCTGCGTTCGCGCACGTTCGAGGAGTTGCTCTCGACGACGCAGCACTTCCTGCAGCGATGGCCGCTTCTTCATCGCGACGTGAGCTCCCGGCGGTCCTTGGCGAGCTCACCCAGCGTCGCGGCCAGAAACACCGGTCGCTCGCTCCGCTGGCGCAGGTACGAGCGCCACGCGATCAGGCCCGCAAGCAGGAACAACCCGCCCATGATACCGAGAGCGTGGACCCGATACGACTCCCAGAGCAATACGACAACGAGGAACACGAACAGGATCGCCGATATGAAGAAGAAGAATAATGCAAACGCGCAGGTCATCACCATCGAACCCAGGCGCGCCCGTTCCTCCTCGATCTCGCTCGAGAATATCCCCAAGCGTGTGTGCACCACCTCCACACAGGTCGCGACGAGGCGACGCAGCGAGGAGATCGCCCCGCCGCCGTGGGTTTTCTGGCCGTCCGCGGCGGGCATGGAGGTATCAGCGGCGAGCGATCAACAGGCCGAAGATGAGTCCGAGGCTCGCGGCCAGACCAATCGCCTTCCAGGGATGATCGTGCACGAATTCGTCCGTAGCCTTCGCCGCCACCTTGGCACGCACCAGCGCGACCTCTTCCGCAGCGGCGAGCTTGACCTTCGCTTCCGCCAGACTCTCGCGTACCCGCGACCTGGCGACGGTGGCTTGCTCTCCGGCGGCGCTGGCGGTGGCCTTCAGAAGGTCTTCCGCGTCAGCAACGACGGTCTTGAAGTCGGTGATTAGCTTGTCCCTGCTTTCGACGATCTCGGCATTCATCATGACCTCTTGGGGAGTGTGTTGGGAGGAAACGGGGGCCACCGCTTCACAGCTTGCGCTTTAGGCTACCGGTTTCAGCCTGCCAAATCAACGCCACAGGCGTTCAGACCATTCCGGGGCCGACGAGGGGGCTCACCTTCGGCACCACGTAACGGGCAAGCCGGTCGAGCAGGCGTTCGAGCGCGGTGTCGACGAGGACCATCGCGCGATGTTCCTCGCGCAGGAACCTCTGCTCAGTGGCGTGATCGAGCCATGCCAACAGCAAATCGTAGTAACCCTCGAGATTCAGGAGTCCGCACGGCTTTGCGTGCAGCCCTAGTTGCGCCCAGGAGAGCACCTCCGAAATCTCATCGAGCGTCCCCAGCCCGCCCGGGAGCGCGATGAACGCGTCGGCAAGCTCGACCATCATCGCCTTGCGCTCGTGCATCGACCGGACGATGCGCAGATCCGTCAAATATCCGGGCGGCGGTTCGAGTCCGAGCAGCGCTTCGGGAATCACGCCGATCACTTCACCTCCCGCATCCAGTGCGCCACGTGCAACAGCGCCCATGAGCCCGAGGCCCCCACCGCCGTAAACGACGCCGATTCCCAGCCGGGCGAACCGTTCGCCGAGACTCCGCGCCGCCTCGGCGAAAACCGGCTTCGCGCCCGTATTGGCGCCACAAAAAACACACACCCGCTTCATCCTTTGCGTTTCCTCGTTCTGCATTCACTGACCCGAATCGGCCAAATCTTCGTTACATGCGTCAGTACTTCACCGACCACCGGAGAACTCCATGCGCCGCATGCTCACTGCAATCCTCGTCACGACTTTCCCGGCCGCCCCTGTCCTCGCCTCCGAAGAGGCAACGCCGGGCCGCGACGCTCTCACCATCTACAGCTCGGCGAATCCGGGAGCCGTCAATCCGGAGCTTTATCGGGGCGGCCATGGAACGGTTCCGGGCTACGCCGTCGTCCGCCATGAGCGCGTCCTGTCTCTCGAAAAGGGCCACACGACCGTCCGCTTCGCCGATGTGGCGGAGCGGCTCGATCCGACCACGGTGACCTTTGAGTCGCTGACCGACCCTGCCGGCACCAGCGTGCTCGAGCAGAACTTCCAGTTCGACCTCGTCAGCCAGGAGAAGCTGCTGCAGCGCTATATCGACCGGCCGATCACGATCGAACAGGCGCGTGCGCAGAATATCGAGTCATTCAGTGGCACGCTGCTCTCTACGCAGGGCGCCCTGATCCTGCGCGAACCCGATGGCGGCGTGCGCATCGTGCCGAACCAATCCGGCGTAAAGCTGCCGAGCCTGCCCGGGGGGTTGACCACTCGTCCGACGCTGGTTTGGGACGTTACGGCGAAAAAAGCCGGTCCGCATCGCACCCGCGTTTCCTACCAGACCGGCGGATTGACGTGGTGGGCCGATTACAACATCACGTACGCCGAACGCAAGGGCGCGGGCACCTGCGCGCTCGACGTGGCAGCGTGGGTGAGCATCGTGAACCAATCGGGCGCAAGCTATTCCGACGCGAAGCTCAAGCTCGTCGCGGGGGACGTGCAGCGTGCCACGCCGCCGGCCGCAGCACTGCGATTGGAGAAGTCGGTGGCTGCCGCGCAGGACGCCGCACCGGGATTCGCGGAAAAACCCTTCTTCGAGTTTCATCTCTACACGCTCGGCCGTCCCACCACGCTGCCCGACAACTCGACCAAGCAAATCGAACTCTTCCCGGTCGCCCATAACGTGCCGTGCGAGAAGACCCTCGTCTACTACGGCCTGCCCTCCGGCAGCTACGGCTTCACCCCAAACCCGCTCACCGACCGCAACTATGGGTCTGCCTCGAACCGGAAGGTCAACGTCTACCTGCGTTTTCGCAACGGCGCGGAGCAGAAGCTCGGAATGCCGCTTCCCGCCGGCCGCATCCGTGTGTCCAAGCTCGACGCCGCAGACCAGACGCGCGAGTTCATCGGCGAAGACACGATCGACCACACACCGAAAGACGAAAGCGTGCGCCTCAAGCTCGGCTCCGCATTCGATGTGGTCGGCGAGCGGAAGCAGCTGGATTTCACGCTCGATACTGCGCACAAGCAGATGAGCGAGGAGATCGAAGTCAGGCTGCGCAATCACAAGAGCGAACCGGTCATGGTGATCGTGAAGGAAAATCTCTATCGCTGGATCAACTGGCGCATCGAGCGCAGCACCCAGTCGTACGAGAAGGAGGATGCACGTACCGTTCATTTTCCGGTGAAGGTGCCGCCGGGCGGCGAGACGGTCGTGCGCTACTCAGTGCGGTACAGCTGGTAGCGCGGCGGTTCGACCTCCACGCAGAAGCGTCCGCTCATGCCTCGTCAGCCACCTGGATGCGCCCGCCTTCCACGCGTACCGGGAAAGTGCGCACGTCCTCGTAGGCCGGCGGTGACAGGACCTTTCCAGTCCTGATGTTGAAGCGCGCTCCGTGGCGTGGGCACACGATGCAGTCGTCCTCGATGTCCCCGCCAGTGAGCTCCCCGCCATCATGGGTACAGACATCTTCGATTGCGTAATAGCCGTCGTCCAGCCTGATGACCGCGATCAGCTGTCCCTCTGCATCGACGGTTCTCCAGCCGCCAGGCTCGATCTCACCGACGGACGCAACGTCGATCCAGTTCATCTGTGAGATCGAAAATCAGAGGAAACCGAGCTGCAGCTTGGCCGCTTCGGTCATTCGATCCTGGTGCCAGGGCGGCTCCCAGACCAGCTCGACGATTGCTTCGTTCACCCCGGGAACGCCGTAGAGCTTGCTTTCCACTTCTCCGGGAAACGTCTGCGCCACCGGGCATCCGGGTGCGGTAAGCGTCATGCGGACGACCACCTTGCCCGCCTCGTCCACATCGAGATCGTAGATCAACCCGAGATCGTAGATGTTGACCGGAATCTCGGGATCGAAGATGGTGCGCAGCGCCTCGATCACGTTCTGCTTGATCTGCTCCACGGGCACTTCCGCGCCCCGCTGCTCGGCCACGCTCTGCCAGTCGTTCACTGTCGCCTCACTCGGTGGTTGTCTCGCCCTGCCTGTGCAGCGCGGCGTTCAGGGTGTGCCAGCACAATGTGGCGCATTTCACCCGCGCCGGGAATTCGCGCACGCCCGAGAGCACTTCGAGCTTGCCGAGTTCTGGATGCGCCGGCGTGTCGGGCTGGGTGACCATTTCGTGGAAGCCTTCGAACATCCGTTCCGCATCGGCGATGGTCTTGCCCTTCAGCGCTTCGGTCATGAGCGATGCGGACGCGGTCGAGATCGCGCATCCCGACCCTTCAAAGGAAACATCCTCGATCAGGCCATCCTTTACCCGCAGATAGATCGTGACGTGGTCACCGCACAGAGGATTGTGCCCCTTCGCGCAGTGGTCTGCGTCCGCGAGCTTCTGGAAGTTTCGCGGGCGCTTGTAGTGGTCAAAGATGACCTCCTGGTACAGATCGCGCAGATCAGCCATCAGCCGAACAGCTCCTTCACCTTGTGCAGTCCCGCGACCAGGGAGTCGAGGTCGTCGCGGTTGTTGTAAAGGGCAAGGGATGCGCGCACGGTAGCGGGCACACCGAAGCGTTGCATTACCGGCATCGCGCAGTGGTGTCCGGCGCGCACAGCGATCCCCTGGTGATCCAGGATCGTGCCGATATCGTGGGGATGGGCGCCGTCCATGACGAAGGAGAGGATGCCCGCCTTGTTCTTCGCAGTGCCGATCATGCGCAGCCCTGGAATGCTCTGCATCACGGGCGTCGCGTAGGACAAGAGATCGAGCTCGTGCTCCGCGATCGCCTCGATGCCGATCTCCGTCACGTAGTCGATGGCCGCGCCGAGCGCGATACTGCCAGCGATGTTGGGCGTGCCCGCCTCGAACTTGTACGGCAGTACGTTGTACTCCGTTTTCTCGAACGTGACCGTGCGGATCATGTCGCCGCCACCCTGGTACGGCGGCATCGCCTCGAGCAGCGACTGCTTTCCGTAGAGCACGCCGATGCCGGTCGGCCCGTACAGCTTGTGGGCCGAGAACGCGTAGAAGTCGCAGTCGAGTTCCTGCACGTTGACCTTCAGGTGAGACACGGCCTGGGCACCGTCGAGCAGCACCGGCACCTTGTGGGCATGCGCCGCACGGATGATCTCCCGCACCGGGTTGATGGTGCCGAGCGCATTCGACACGTGCACCACCGCCACCATTTTCGTGCGCGGCCCGAGAAGACCGAGATAGTCGTCGAACAGGAATTCGCCATCATCGTTGATGGGCACGACCTTCAGCACCGCCCCCGTCTGCTCGCACAGCATCTGCCACGGCACGATGTTCGAGTGATGCTCCATCGCCGAGATGATGATTTCGTCGCCTGGCTCAAGGCGCGGCCTGCCGTAGCTCTGGGCAACGAGGTTGACCGCTTCGGTCGTGCCCCGCACGAAGATGATCTCTTCCGCGCGCCGCGCATTCAGGAAGTGCTGCACCTTGACCCGGGCATCCTCGTAGGCTTCGGTCGCCTTCTGGGAGAGCGCGTGCACGCCGCGGTGGATGTTCGAGTTGTAGTGACGATAGTAGTCCGCTTCGGTACTGATCACGACCTCGGGCTTCTGGGTGGTCGCGCCGTTATCGAGGTAGACCAGCTGTTTGCCATGCACGCGCTCCTTCAGGATCGGAAAGTCCGCGCGCCAGTGGGCCGGATTCTTCGGCAAAACCGGGCACTCTGCACACTCGGTGACAACCGTGATCTTCCTTGCATCGACGGCGTTATTCATACGAGCTCCTTAATGCGATCACCTTCTGGCAGGGTGGAGATGATGTGTCGCTCGAGCCGTCGCCGGAGCGGGTCGAGCCGAATGCGGCCCACGATGTCGTGGGCGAACGCATAGATGAGGAGTGCCTTTGCTACCTCGTGCTCCATGCCCCGCGAGCGCAGGTAGAAAATCATATTATCGTCGAGCTGGCCCACGGTCGCGCCGTGAGCGCACTTCACGTCGTCCGCGAAGATTTCGAGCTGCGGTTTCGTGTCTACCTCGGCTTGCTTCGATAGCAGCAGGTTGTGGTTCGCCTGCTCGGCATCGGTGTGCTGGGCATCGGGGTGCACGACCACCTTGCCGTTGAAGACGCCACGTGCGGACCCGTCGAGCACACCGCGGTAGAACTCCCGGCTGGTGCCGTGCGGCTTCGTGTGATCGATGCGCGTGTGGTGATCCACGAGCTGCCTGCCGCTCGCCAGGTAGAGCCCGTTGAGAGTGCACTCGGCGCCTTCCGCATCGAGACTCGTCGCGATGTCCGTCCGCGCGATGGCACCGCCGAGCGCGATCGAATGCGACGTGAAGCGACTGTCGCGATCCTGCACCGCACGGATATCGGCAATGTGAAACGCCTTCGCGCTTTCCTGTTGCAGCTTGTAGTGCTCCACGCTGCTGTTCGCCGCTCCGACGATGGTCGTCACCGCATTCGTGAGATAGGCGGCGCCTTCGGGTCCGGCATAGTGCTCGAACACCGTCACCTGTGCGCCCTCCTCAGCGACGATGAGGTTGCGATAGTGAATGCTTGTCTCCGGCTGACTGGCAATGTAGAGCAAATGGATCGGCAGCTCGACCGCGACGTTTCGTGGCAACGCGATCATCAAGCCATCAGTCATGAACGCGGTGTTCAGCGCCGTGAACGCGTTGTCCGGCTCGCCGCCTAGGAGGCTCTGCAGGCGCTGCGGATCGTGCGCAACGACCTCAGCCAGACTCTGGATGCGAACGCCTGCAGGAAGCGAACCGATGGATGAGAAGGTCGGGTCAAATCGACCATCCACGAACACGAGCAGATGACACGGCAACTCCGCAAACGTCAGACGCGCCATGTGGTCGCCAGTCACCTCGCCTGCGGAAGATGTCGGCCCGAAGTACCGGCGCTCGATGGCGCCAGGATTCGTGTACTTCCAATCCTCGTCGCGCGCCGTGGGAAGGCCGCGCGACGCGAACCAATCGAGAGCGTCCCGGCGAACGCGGTCGAGCCAAGGCACGCCTCGGCCCGGCAGTGTCGCCACGACGCTGCGGTGGTCGGCAACGATCCGATCGATGGCTTCGCTGCGCATAGCGCTCATGCTCCCGCGCGCGCCGCCGCGGTGGCCTTTGCTTCGCCCTCGATCCAGCTGTATCCGCGACTCTCCAGCTCGTGAGCAAGCTCACGGCCACCGGATTTCACGATGCGGCCCTGGGAGAGCACGTGGACGAAGTCGGGCAAGATGTAGTCCAGCAATCGCTGATAATGCGTCACCATCACGATCGAGCGGTCCGACCCGCGCAAGCTGTTGACACCCTTCGCCACGACCTTGAGCGCGTCGATGTCGAGACCGGAATCGGTTTCGTCGAGGATAGCGAGTCTCGGCTCGAGGATCACCATCTGGAGAATCTCGTTGCGCTTTTTCTCGCCGCCCGAGAACCCCTCGTTCACGGAGCGATAGAGCATCTCCTCCTTCATCTCCATGAGCCTCATCTTGTCGCGCACGAGCTGGAGGAAGTCCATCGCATCCAGTTCAGGCAACCCCTTGTGCTTGCGGGCGGCGTTGAGCGCTGCCTTGAGGAGATAGACGTTGGATACGCCTGGAATCTCGACTGGGTACTGGAACGCGAGGAACACGCCGTCTCGCGCGCGCTCCTCGGGCGTGAGCTCAAGGAGATTCAGACCCTGGTAGAGCACCTCGCCGCCGGTAACCACGTACCCTTCGCGACCCGCGAGCACGTTCGCAAGCGTGCTCTTGCCGGAGCCGTTCGGGCCCATGATCGCGTGGACTTCGCCCGCCTTTACCAAGAGGTCGATGCCATTGAGGATGCGCTTTCCGTCGACGTCCGCCTGCAGATTCCTGACTTCCAACATGTTCATGATTCTCTGTTTGTTCATGGTCCAGTAGCTCAACCCACGCTGCCTTCGAGCGACACGCCGAGCAGCTTCTGCGCTTCCACCGCGAACTCCATCGGGAGTTCCTTGAATACTTCCTTGCAGAAGCCGTTCACGATCATCGACACCGCGTCCTCCGCCGAGATGCCACGCTGCATGCAATAGAAGAGCTGGTCCTCGGACACGCGGGAAGTGGAAGCCTCGTGCTCGACCTTCGCGGTCGGATTCGCTACCTCGATGTAGGGAAAGGTATGTGCGCCGCACTTGTCCCCGAGCAGCAGTGAATCGCACTGAGTGTAGTTGCGTGCGTTTTCGGCACCCTTGGTGATCTTCACCAGACCGCGGTAGGCGTTCTGGCCCTTGCCGGCGGAGATGCCCTTGGAGACGATCGTCGAGGTCGTGTTCTTCCCGATGTGGATCATCTTGGTGCCGGTGTCGGCCTGCTGGAAGTGATTGGTGAGCGCGACCGAGTAGAACTCGCCGACCGAGTTGTCTCCGCGCAAAATACAGGATGGGTATTTCCACGTGATCGCGGAACCCGTCTCCACCTGGGTCCAAGAAATGTGGGAATTCGCGCCGCGGCAATCGCCGCGTTTGGTGACAAAATTGTAGATCCCGCCCTTGCCTTGCTTGTCGCCGGGATACCAGTTCTGCACCGTCGAATACTTGATGCGGGCGTGGTCCAGCGCAATCAACTCCACTACTGCCGCGTGCAGTTGGTTCTCGTCGCGCATGGGCGCCGTGCAGCCTTCGAGGTAAGAGACGTAGCTGCCTTCTTCGGCGATGATGAGCGTTCGTTCGAACTGGCCGGTGTTCTTCGCGTTAATGCGGAAATAGGTGGACAGCTCCATCGGGCAGCGTACCCCCTTTGGGATGTAACAGAACGACCCGTCGGAAAACACCGCAGAGTTGAGCGCCGCGAAGAAATTATCGGTGTAAGGCACGACGGAACCCAGGTACCGCTGCACGAGTTCCGGATGCTCGTGCACCGCTTCCGAGAACGAACAGAAGATGATCCCCATCGAGGCGAGCTTGTCCTTGAAGGTGGTCGCCACGGACACGCTATCGAACACGGCATCCACCGCAACCCCTGCCAGGATCTCGCGCTCCTTCAGCGGAATGCCGAGCTTCTCGTAAGTCTCCAGCAATTCGGGATCGACCTCGTCGAGGGACTTGGGCCCCGCCTTGGTCTTCGGCGCCGCGTAGTAGATGATGTCCTGATAGTCGATGCGCGGATAATGCACGTTCGGCCACGTCGGCTCGGTCATGGTGAGCCAGTGCCGATACGCCTTGAGCCGCCACTCGAGCATGAATTCCGGCTCGTTCTTCTTAGCCGAGATCAGGCGAACCACGTCCTCGCTCAGCCCCTTCGGGATAATGTCCGCCTCGAGGTCGGTTACGAAACCGTGCCTGTATTCCTGAGTGATGAGTTCGTCGAGATTTTGAGTCGCTGTTGCCATCTGCTGATCTCCTGGTGACGGCTCAGACGAACGCCCGGCCGCCCGCCACGCCGCGTGCGGTGATGCGGATTGGATGCGCGACCGGCTGCGCCATCTCCGCCAGCGATACCTGTTTGAGCGCTTCCACGATCGCCTGATTGATCCTTTGCCAGTTGCCGCGAATCGAGCAACTCGGTTCCTGCACGCACATGCCGGGCGTGGTGCTGCACTCCGTCAGCCCGAGCGGTCCGCCCTCCATGGCGCTGATGATCTCCGCCATCGTGATGGCTTCCGGGCCGCGCGCGAGCACATACCCGCCCTTCGCGCCGCGCGTCGAAACCACCAACCCATAGCGCGCGAGAATCTTAAGGATCTTGCTCACGGTCGGTGCAGCAACGCCGATGTGCTCCGAAATCTCGTGAGCGCTGTGCACGCGCTCCGGCTCCCGCGCCATGAAAGTCATGACCACGGTGCCGTAATCAGTCAGTTTGCTCAGTCGAAGCATCGAAGACTCGGAGTCATGTCCCTAATTGGGACGATTTTAGTCCTAATTGGTTCCAGCGCTCAATGTTCTTGTTTCAGCGACATCAATCCGCTTCACTTGAGCGGCCTGAAAAAACCTTGCTGCACTGCACAGCAGCGCGCGGTATGCTGTGCGGCAACTTCGTCAATGCGGAATAAACCCGAGTTCCAAATGGCTACAGACTTCCAGCCAAGGTCCGACAACTTCCTCGCTCTCGGGCCCCATGGCTTCCACGGCGTTCACTATCTCGATTGGGGTTATCCGAACAACGCCCACATCGTCGTCTGCGCCCACGGCCTTACCCGCAATGCCCACGACTTCGATTACTTCGCGAGCGCGCTTGCCGCCGATTGCCGTCTCGTGTGCCCCGACATGCCGGGGCGTGGCCGGAGTGACTGGCTCCAGCACAAGGAAGACTACGGCTATGCGGTCTATGTCAACGACTGCGCGACGCTCATCGCCTGCATCTCCGCCGCTGCCGGAGGGTCGGACCAAGGCGGTCGGAAGGTGATCGACTGGGTCGGCACCTCCATGGGCGGCATCATCGGCATGACCCTCGCCGCCCAGCCTGGCTCACCGATCCGAAGACTGGTGGTGAACGACGTTCGGGGCGATGATTCCAAAGGCGGCGCTGCAGCGGATCGCTGACTACGTCGGAAGAGACCTCCGCTTTGCAACGATAGAAGAACTCGAACGGCACTTGCGCTTCATTGCGGCGCCTTTCGGTCCCCTTACTGACGAGCAGTGGCACCACTTGGTGCAACACGGGTCCACGCAACTCGCCGACGGCACCTGGACATTCTCCTACGATCCTGGAATCGCCGTACCCCTGCACACCGACTGGGACCGGGATCTCGACCTGTGGGGCTTATGGGACGCGATCCGCTGCCCCACGCTGGTCGTTCGCGGCGCGGATTCGGACCTGCTCCTCAAGGAAACCGCCGAAGCCATGTTGACCCGCGGCCCGAAGGCGCGACTGGTGGAATTTCCCGGTGTGGGGCACGCGCCCACCCTCATGAGCGAAGACCAGATCGGGGCGGTACGCGACTTCCTGCTGGAACCCTGAGGCAGTCTTGATGCGCTCGCATCTCGCGCGCCGTTTACGCGCCGGCTGCTTCTGGATTTGGGCATTGGCCAGCGTGTGGATAGCGCCTGCCACCGCTGCCGAACCCGCTTTGGAAACAGCTCTTCAGGCGCTCGCGCCGAGCAGCAACCAGCCCGACCTTCACCGCTTCTACGAGGCAAGAGGGTACACACCGACGTGGCTGGAGAATGGCCGTCCCACGCCGCAGGCCGCCGAAGCCGTCTCCCTTCTTGAGCGAGCGCCGGAGAAAGGATTGTCCAGCGCCGACTACGACACATCACGGCTGGCGGTGCAGCTGGCTGACCTGTGGGTTGCGCCATCCGCGTCCAGCGCCGAACTCACCTCCTTCGACGTGGAGCTCACCGCCGCGATGCTGCGCTACACGACGGACCTCGCGCATGGACGCATCA
This sequence comes from uncultured beta proteobacterium, assembly GCA_963747225.1. Lineage (GTDB taxonomy): Bacteria > Pseudomonadota > Gammaproteobacteria > Burkholderiales > JAEUMW01 > JAEUMW01. The sequence continues at coordinate 389,691 of CAVVES010000019.1, forward strand.
ACCCGCGCAGCCTTTATCTGGATCTCGAAACCGATTCCCGCAACGTCGATGTCGTCACCGTATTGCAGCAGGGCATCGAACAGAACCAGCTCACGGCGGCCACGGAATCGGTGGAGCCGCAGTTACCCCTTTACAGCGCTCTCAAGAGATCCCTTGCACAGTACCGCCGGTTGGCTGCCGACGCTGCGTTGCCGCTGGTGCCGACACCTTCCGGCAAGGTGGAACCCGGCAGCATCTTCGCGGGGCTGTCGCAACTCCAGGCCCGTCTCATCGCGTTCGGAGACCTGGACCCTGCGGCGGCCTCACGCGCCTATGGCGATCGTTACGAGGGCGAGGTGGTGAGTGCGGTCAAGAGCTTCCAGGAACGGCACGGCCTCATCCACGACGGCGTCCTCGGTGTCGCCACGATTGCCGAGTTGAATCGGCCCCTCGCCGAGCGCGTACAGCAGATCGAGATGGGAATAGAGCGTATCCGATGGCTGCCCGACGCGCCCCGGGAGCGCTTCCTCGTCATCAACATTCCGCGCTTCAAGCTGCTTGCGTTTGATGGCGCAGTCGGCACCGACCGGCCGCGGATGGAGATGGACGTGATCGTCGGCAGCGCCGGCCGTACGCCGACGCCGGTGTTCGCCGATCAGATGGAATACGTCGACTTCAGCCCGTACTGGAACGTCCCGCGCAGCATCACCGTCAAGGAGCTACTGCCGAAGCTCCAAAAAGACCCGGGCTATCTGGCGCGTCAGGGCATGGAAATCGTCGGCATTGCCGGCGCGACCACCGCGGTCGATGCCGCAAGCCTCGGAGCGCTGGAACGCGGCACCGTCCGCCTGCGTCAGCGGCCCGGTGCGAAGAACGCCTTGGGCGGCGTCAAGTTCATGTTCCCGAACCGCTACGACGTCTATCTCCACAGCACTCCCGCCCAGGAGCTTTTCAGCCGCACGCGACGGGATTTCAGCCACGGCTGCATCCGCGTCGAGGACCCGGCAGCGCTTGCGCAGTTTGTCCTGTTCGATCAGCCCGAGTGGGACGCGGAGCGCATCCGCAAGTCGATGAGCCTGCCCGCACCGCTGCGAGTCAACCTTGAGCAGCCGATGCCGATCCTGATCTTCTACACCACCGCCGTTGTGGACGCGCAGGGAAGAACCCATTTCCTGCCGGATATCTACGGCCACGACAAGAAGCTTGCGGAGGCGCTGGCGAAGCGCCCGGCAAAGTTGCCGTGAGCCTACCAGGCGCGCACGCGGCCGGTATCGACGTGAACGAAGTCGGGGCCCGGATAGAATCCGACGCCGCCTGCCTTCAGGCTGAGCGCGGCGTCCCGAAGGTCGTGCAGTGGAACGTCGGCAACGCGGACATCGATCGCGCGGCCGTCGAGATGCAGACTCGCCTTCGCCACCCCGCCGCTTTTTTCTCGGAGCATGGCGTTGGTGCGGGGCGAGCGGTACGCGGAAATTACCTGGAACGGGGCGCGACTTCCGATGATGGCGGAAAGCGCTGCGAGGATGTCGAAGAGGCCCGGGTCGATGGCGTGCTCGTCGCCGGAGCGGAAATCCCTGAGGTAGTGGTTGAGCGACTGAAGCGCAGAGGGCACGTATTGCCCTTCGACACGGTACACCACCGACAGTGCTTCGCCCGTGTGGGTGTGCTGAAAAGCGAGGCTCTCCACGCGTCGATAATCCACATACGCATGACCGAGGCGCGGCAGGCCGGCGAACGGCGTGACGAGCGCCGCGCCCACGGCGGCGCGCAGAAATCGTCGGCGGTGCAGCGCAATCGCAACGGGGATGTTCTTCAAACCTGCTCCCTGTCCAAGCCGGATGCGGCGCGGAGTGATTCATCGAAGCCGCCGCGAAAAGCAACTTCCATGCGGCGAACTCATTCGTACGCTTGCAGTATGCCCGACTGCCGGGGCGCCGAAAACCCCGGCTGACCGGCTCGGCCGGACGCCGCCGGGCCGGCCACTGCAAACTCCGGATGACAGGCCCGTTACCATTTACTGCTCGCGGATGCGCATTCCCGTTGCGTAATGCGGCGATCCGGGGGCCATTCGACCCGTTCTGCTCCTTGAGTAGGCGGCCGGCCGCACCAGGAGCCTTCTTACTCCACGATGCTATACTCGATGCCTTTTGCCCGTTCTACATGGAGGTTTCTAAAGGACAAATGCAAGAAATCAAGCATGTAAAGTATTCCGGGAAGCTGATTTTCGTCGGCTTCGGAAGCGTTGGACAAGGGGTGCTTCCCCTTATTCTGCGGCATATCGATATCGATACTTCGCAGATCAGCATCGTGACCGCCCACGAGCGCGGGCGCGAAGAAGCTGCCCGCTACGGCATCGCCTTCGAGATCTCGCCCCTGACGCCCGAGAACTACCGGGAGATCCTGGTGCCCCGGCTCAACAAGGGAGATTTCCTGCTCAACCTGTCCGTGGACGTGTCGTCGGTCGCGCTGATGGAGCTCTGCTTTGAACGCGGCGCGATGTACCTGGACGGCTGTATCGAGCCTTGGGCCGGCGGATATACCGACACCTCCATGTCGCCATCCCGGCGTTCCAACTACGCGATGCGGGAAGCGGCGCTCGAATTGCGCCGCAATAACCCCTCCGGCCCGACCATCATGCCCACCCATGGCGCCAATCCGGGCTGGGTGTCGAGCTTCGTGAAGCAGGCGCTCCTCGACGTGGCGCGCGATACCGGACACGGGGTGACACCGCCGAAGTCCCGGGAGGCATGGGCGCAGCTCGCGATGGATCTCGGTGTGAAGGTCATCCATATCGCCGAGCGCGACACGCAGACGACGAACGTGCCCAAGCGCGTGGGCGAATTCGTGAACACCTGGTCCGTGGAAGGCTTCGCCGGCGAAGGCTCGCAACCCGCCGAACTCGGGTGGGGAAGCCATGAGCGGCACTTTCCTCAGGACGGAAAGCACCACGGGTTCGGCTGCGACGCGGCCATCTACCTGCAACGGCCGGGAGCTTCCGTCCGCGTGCGCTCGTGGACGCCGCTGGAAGGTCCGTACCACGGCTTTCTTATCACCCACGGCGAGTCCATCTCTATCGCCGATTACCTCACGGTGCGCGACGGCGACCGGATCGCATATCGCCCGACGGTTCACTACGCCTACCACCCGTGCGACGAGGCAGTGCTATCCGTGCACGAACTGGCTGGCAAGAACTGGCACGTGCAGCCCGAGCGGCGTGTGCTCATGGACGACATCGCCGGCGGCATCGACGAGCTCGGTGTGCTGCTCATGGGACACGCGAAAGGCGCCTACTGGCTGGGCTCGCGGGTGCATGTGGACGAAGCGCGCAAACTCGCTCCGTACAACAACGGAACCAGCCTGCAGGTTTCGGCGGGGGTGCTCTCGTCGATGATATGGGCGATGGAGAATCCATGGTCACATCTGATCGAACCCGACGACATTCCTTACGATCGGGTGATCGAGCTGGCGCGCCCCTATCTCGGCGAGATCGTCGGATCGTACAGCGACTGGACGCCGCTCCTGGAGCGCGGGGTGCTCTTTCCGGAGGACGTGGACATGTCCGATCCATGGCAGTTCAAGAACTTCCGGGTGGTGTAGCGCGGCGCGCGTCCGATTGATCCCGGAACGGCCCCGCTGCGGCGGGGCCTTTTCTTTCTGTCGCCTGCGTGAGGATCGGCGGGTCGTGTAATTCGCACGTTGGCGTGCCGGCCGTTCGATTCAACGTCCGGTTCGACCCTGACGCGGTTCCCCTTGACTGAAGGCTGAGCGTCGAGCTCGATGCCGGAGGCTCGAGGCCTTCACACGCCAAAACGCGACTCCGAGCGCCAGCCCCACTGAGGCGACGGCGAGCGTGGGGAGGATAGACAATGTCAGGCTCGCCATGCCAAACGAGACGCCGAACACCGACAAGTAGGCGACGAGGCACATCGGACACTTTGGGGCGAGCGCGTAGAGGATCGCAGGAACGACGCCGAGCCAAGGGAGTCTCGCCTGCGCCCGGCTCAGCTCTTTGACGCCGGCGTCGGCCGGCACGCAAGCCGGGCAGTCAGCGCTCATAGAGATCTCGCAGCTTGACCCACGCCATGATCTGCCCGCCCTCGTCCCGGCCCTTGGGGACGAGATCGAGGTAGTGATGCGCCGTATTCATCATGTCGATCCCGCGGCCGTAGGTCGAGTACGTGCGAAAGATCGCGCCGCTCTCATCCTTCGCGAACACGCTGATGCCGGGCATGTCCGAAGGGGTGAAATCGTTGAGGACTGAACCCCCGCTCCTGAACGAGGACAGCTTGGCAAAGTTGTAGGTGGCATTGCCGCGGGCCAGGGCATCGGGTTGGAACGAGACATCGAAGTCGTAGTTGAAATCGGTGCCGTTCGAGGATACCCACTTGAAAGTCCAGCCGAGGCGCTTGGCGAAGGTTTGCAGCTTGGCGAGCGGCGCGCGCGAGATGGCGGCGAAGGCGACGTTGCGTTGACGCAGATGGGCGGTGATGCCGTTGAAGTTGTCCGCCCAGAAAGAGCAGTTCTTGCAGCCGACGTCCCATTCGGGCGCGAACATGAAATGGTAGACGACGAGCTGACTTCGATCGCCGAAGAGCTGCGCCAGCGTCTCTCGGCCGTTCGGCCCGTCGAACGTGTAGTGCTTGTCGATGCGCATCCAGGGGAGCGCACGCCGCTCCGCGCTGAGCTGCTCACGCAGGTAGGTAAACTCTTTCTCTTTGGCCAGAAGGCGCTTTCTCGCTTCCACCCATTCGCCCTTCGAAACGACTTCATGCGTAGTCATGGCATCTCCTTTTGCCGTGTGTTCGTCGAGTGCTGTGTTCGTCGACCACTCACAGCGTAGCGTCCGCCACGGCGAACGGTGAGTAACAACTGTGACGGGTTTCGGTGGCGCCCGATCGCGGAATAAGATGCGATATGGATTCGCTGATCACGGCGGCAGCGTGGGCACTCAAGGCAGGCGACCCGTTGGGCGCGCTCAAGCGCATCGCGCTTCGGGACGACCCGCCCGCGCTCGCTCTGCGCGGGATCGCCATGGCTCAGCTCGGCGAGCTTGCAAAGGCGAAGGTGCTTCTGCGGCGGGCCGCGCGTTCGTTCGGCCCGCGAGAGCGCGTGGAGCGTGCACGATGCGTCACGGCCGAAGCCGAGGTGGCGCTGGCCTCGCGCGACCTCCGATGGCCGACGCGCGCGCTCGACGAGGCCCGGCGCACGTTCGGCGCCCTGGGCGATCACGACAACGGACTTCACGCCGCGCTCCTTCAGATCCGCCGGCTGCTGTTGCTCGGCCGGGTAACCGAAGCGGGCGACGCGCTCGACGAGCTGGACCTTCGCGCGGCTCCGGCAATGCTGACTGCGAGGGCCGAACTCGCCGCATTCGAGATCGCGCTGCGTCGCGGCCACGCCGCACCCGCCCAGACGGCGCTTGCACGTGCACGGGCGGCGGCGGATCGTTCGGGCATCTACCCGCTCTGCGCCGAAGTCGAGCGAGCCGAGAGTACGCTCGCGCTTCCGGTGGCACGGCTAATCGCGAGAAGCATGGGACGACCGCTAGTGCTGGCGGAAGTCGAGACCGTGTTCGCTTCGCAGCACCTGATCGTGGACGCGTGCCGGCGGGTCGCACGCTCGGAGCGACGTGAAGTGCGCCTCGCGCGACGCCCAGTTCTGTTTGCGCTGCTGCGCTCGCTGGCCGAAGCATGGCCCGGCGAGGCGACCCGCGAGATTCTCTGCGAGCGCGCGTTCGGTGCGCGGCGCATTAACGAGTCGCATCGCGCGCGGCTCCGCGTGGAGCTCGGCCGCCTGCGCAGGGAGCTCCGCTCGCTGGCCGACGTGCGGGCGGCGCCGGGTGGCTTCGTGCTCCTGCCCCGGTCGGGCGAAGTGCTGGTCCTGGCGCCGCCGATCGAGAGCCCGGACGCGGTGGTGCTCGCGCTCATGGCCGATGGTGAAGCTTGGTCCACGTCGGCGCTCGCGCTGGCGCTCGCCTCGAGCCAGCGAACGGTGCAGCGCTCGCTCGGTGACCTCGAGGCGTCCGGCAAGGTGCGCGCGCTCGGTCGCGGCCGAGCGCGCCGCTGGCTCTGCACACCGATCGGGGGATTCGCGACGACGTTGTTACTCCCCGCGCCGCCGGGCATAGGCTAAGCTGGTCAGAACACGCGGAAAGGAAAGCGCATGGATACAACGAGAGGCGGCAACGGCGTGCAGGCAGCCGAGATTGTCCGCGAATACGGCCCGTTTTCGGATGCCCCGCACGTGCACGGCGTGACGTTCGACGGCACGCACGTTTGGTTCGCCGCAGGTGACGCGCTTCGTGCGTTCGACCCGTCGAGTGGCCGGACCGTGCGCGCCATCGAAGTCGCCTCACACGCCGGCACGGCGTTCGACGGGCGCTACTTCTATCAGCTCGCCGACGATCGCATTCAAAAAGTCGATCCCGCAACGGGAACCGTCATAGCGAGCATTCCGGCGCCCGGCAAGGGTCAAGACTCAGGTCTGACGTGGGCCGAGGGCACGCTCTGGGTGGGACAGTACCGCGACCGGAAGATCCATCAGATCGACCCCCAGACGGGCGCGGTCTTGCGCACGATCGAGTCGAAACGCTTCGTCACGGGAGTGACGTGGGTCGACGGCGAACTCTGGCATGGCACATGGGAAGGCGACGAGAGCGACATCCGTCGCATCGACCCCGGGAGCGGCAAGGTTCTGGTCCGGCTCACCATGCCCGAAGGCGTCGCGGTGTCGGGCCTCGAATCCGATGGTGCCGACCTGTTTTACGCGGGCGGGGGTTCAAGCGGCAAAGTGCGCGCCGTGCGCCGCCCCAAGCGCACGCGTTGACGTTACGGCACGCAGCTCCATAGTTCGGTCCACTCCGCTATCTTCAGAGGTTGAATAGTGCGAGTTCGCGGCATCGATGAATCGTTGCCTTTGAACCGAATGGCGCGGATCTCCAGCGTGTTCCTCTGGCCGGTTTCTGGCCAAACAGATTGCCTTTGCTCCACGGTATTTCACGCCCTTCCTTCGTGATGACGGTATCCAGGGCGTGCGTGGAACTCAAGGTCGATAGAAGGGGACGACGTATGGCCCTTCCGGGATGACCGCGACGGCGGAATCGCTGCTCGCTGCGACACTGTCAAGCACCGCATCGCGCAGGGACTCGATGCGCTCGACGCCGGTGAGCGCGTGCTGGGCTTCGTCCAGGCCGCTGCTGTAGAGCTGTACGCGCCCCAGGGCCATCGACTTCAATTGCATTTGCGTCTGCCACTCATCGGGCGCGGCGTGCGATTTGGTCAGGATGCTTTCGAGGAAGCCGTTCGGCCCCAATTCGACCAGCCGCTGCTGGGCTTCGATGAATTCCTCCGAGCCGATGCCCTCAGAGCACTCCGAAGCGATGATCAGGCGCCCGCCTGGCGCCAGGATATCGATCGGTCCCACCATGCCCTTCACGGTCTGGTAATAGGTTTTGTCCAGCGGATAACCGGCGGCGCTGGTCACCACGGTTTGGAAACGTCGTGGCACGGATACCTCCGAGTAGTCGCGCACGAATTCGACAGCCTCCAGGTGGCTCGCGACAATCTCGCCGAAATTCACGAAGCAGAGATGCCGCTCCTCGTCGAGCACGGTGTTGAGTGCGAGGGCACCGCCCAGCAGGCGCACAATCTCCAACTGCTCCTCGTGCAGCGGGTTGTCGATAAAGTTGCAATTCGCGGCATTGGGGTCGGCCATGAAGCGGGCACTGTGAAAGGTCGTGATGGTTTCGGCGTGGGCGAGTCCCGGCGCGATGACCTTGCGGCCGCCGGAATAACCCGCCATGAAATGCGGCTCAACGAGACCGGTCGCGATTTTGAGATCTGCCTCGACGAAGCGCTTGTCGAGGCGCACCACCGTGCCGCGGGTCGAAGTCGTACCAAGCAGCATGTGGTCTTCGTCGTTGCGAGCGTAATGGTTTTCGACGCGGACTGTGCGCAGCACCCAGGGGTCGCCGATCAGCTCTTCGAGCTCTGCCCCCAGGTTGGGTCGGTGCAGGCCAGTCGCCACCAGCACCACGATGTTTTCCGCCGCGATACCGGCCTGCATCAAGGTTTCGATCATTGGCCGCAGGAACAGGCGGTTCGGAACCGGCCGGGTGATGTCGCAAATTGCAATCGCCGCGCTACGAGCGGCCCGCGCCAGTTCGCGAAGCGGGGCCGCGCCGACCGGATTGGCAAGAGCATGTAGCACGGCCGCCTGCGGGTCCGCCAGGACCGGTGCCGGCAGCGGTTTCTTGCGCAACACCGTGATCTGGAGATCGTCGGGCAAGTCGAGAGGCAAATGTCCACGGCCATAGCTCAATGTGACCTGCATGCGTGCTCTCCTCTGTTCCTCAAGTGGCTGATGTGGACGGCTGGGTAACGATGATATTGCAATTCGCGGGCTGACGGCTTTGGTGCGAAGGCTAGACCGCACTAATCAAACGTCTCATCTCCGTTGGGTTCATAGTGCGGCACACCGTTCATGTCGTGGCGGAACTTCGATAGCTCGAAATACATGCGACGCCGGGCGCGGCTCTGGTTGCCGAGCGGGCGATGCTCGGCGATGCAGTGCCAGGGATTGTAGGAAAGGCGCCGCGCGAACGCGATCTGCGCCGGCGAATCGAACTTCTGCTTCGGAATGCGCAGCGTGGCGACCGAGACGCGAGGCGACAGCCGCTCCGGCCACAACACGGCGTTGTTTTCGATCGGCATCAGGTAAGGGTCAGTCTGCCGTTGCAGGCGAATGTCGAGCTCGACATCGCCCTCACCGAGCGCGGCAACCATGGCCTGGCGCAGGTAGTCGTCCGGCGGCCGCAGCGGCAGGCGCGGGATCGGCGTCCTCCTGTTCGACTTCGGCCACACCGAGTACTGCATCGCCTGCCCTTCTCCGAGCAGATACGGCACACAGCTGAAGTACGGCGCCTCGAACGGACTGCTCTGGGTCTTGATCCACAACCCCTGCATGATGAAGTCGAACAGATGCGGGCGCTGAAAATTCACAAAGTGGTAGATCGATGCGTTCTTAAGGCTCCAACTCTGTAGATGAGCGTTCGCATACGTGTCCGGCGTCACGAAAGTGGGCGTCGACACGCCGAACATGTCCTGCGTGTACTTCTCCTCGTCCATCAGTTTGTCGCCGGGAACTCCCATCAGCTTGATGCTGATACTCATGAAACCCACGTCGTCGATGTCGGGCGTCACATACGGTCCGGGTCCCGAGAATCGCACCCACGCGCGGTAAATCTTCGGCTGCGCGTAAACGCCGTGCCGGAATTCGGGTGGCAGGCCATCGTGGACGATGAACTCCGCGCGCACGATCCCGTGGGTCTTGGTGTTGCCGCCGCGCTCGAATCCGCCCCGCTTCCAGAGCCCGGTCATTTGCGCCCGGAAAGTGTCGATGATTGACTGGAGCGACGCTTCTTCGTCCGGCTGCGCCCGCTCCTCGGCGATCTTCAGCCCTTCATCCAGCCGCCGCCGGTTGATCAGCGCCGTGGTCACGCGCGCGATCGGATCGCGCAGCACCGCATCAAACGCAGGACGGATCCACGGATCGATGCGCCGCTCGAGTTGCAGCAGTCGCACGGACGTATCGCTGATCCAGTCGAGGAGCGCAGAGCCGGTGTTGGCCGGCGGCACCGGACGGCTCGTCATGGAACCCAGCACGTTTCTCTGCATTGCGACCCCTTAGCCAGGATTTCTCACAGGGATTCGGAAAGCTTGCCGGCCAGAGACCGCCAGCGCCCGAATAGCCCAACGCAGGTTGTACGTTCCACTTCCCACTCACACTCACTACTCATGTCGATTTCAAGTTGGTATGTCGAAGCAGGCGCGTCTCGTGAGAAATCCGGGTTTAGCGCGCCGTTGCGAGGTAACGCAAGGCGCGAATGCCGGGCAGGAAAAAGTAGGCGCCGCCCACCACGGTAACGAACTGCGGCAGGCCGCTCAACCGCCGATCCGGACCCTCTGCTTGCGGAATCGAGAAACCGTCGGTGGGAAAGCCGTCGGAATCCGGCACCCGGGTTCCCAGCAATGGGTCGCTTTCGCCGGAGAGCCCGCCGAACTTGCTGCCAATCAGCCACGCGCTCTGCACGAACTCGAACTGGCGTTTGATGTTGGCCGCGAGACAGATGAAATGGATCCCGATATCTGCGCCTTGCGAAGATTCGCCTGCCGATGCGCCGATGGCGTATTTTCGTCCGCGGCGAAGCAGGCGATGAAAGCGCGTCGAGGCGACGAGATCCTGCTCCAGCGCGGCCGCGTCGAAGCCGAGCATGCGCCAAAGACGCGAGAGGATACCGCGCCCCCCCGGGGGCAGATCTGCATTGCGCGGATTGGTCCGTCGGATGTGAGCGCCCAGCGGGCAGCGTACCCCCTGCGGATCGTGCCGGTACGTGAAGTTGTTCAATTTCGATTTTTCCGTCGATTTGCCATCTGCGCATGACTCGCTTGGTTCGAGAGGTTCGCCTAGCTTGTTCCGCCCCACCATCTTCTCCGCCAGACGCTCGCGCAAATCCGGATGGCCCCCCGCCTGCCGGTCCAGTTCACGCCAGAAGCCCGACACGTCCTGCCGCAGCTGGCGCAGCACGAGATAGCAGCCGTTGCGCCCGAAGTCGGCCTGGTCCGGTGCGTCCTCGGCCCTCGGCAGCAGCCCGTCCGGGTCCTGCTGTGGCGCGAGCAGTGGACGCGGCGTGTACAACCCGTATTCGTTGGGATAACCGAGCAGGAACTCACCGAGGCAACTGTCGTTGCGATAATCCAGTTGATCCTGATCGCGCACCGCGCGCTCGCGCTTCCAGTCCATCTCCGGCTGCGAAATGCCGTCGCGAAATCCGAACGGCTCTTCTTCGAGCTGCGCCGCGGACGTTGCAAGGCGCTCGACGAGCACGAAGCTGACCGCGCATTGCGCTTCGATCTCCCGTTCCAGTTCTGCCAATCGTCCCGGCCTCGCATAGAGAAGCACGGCGACGTGCGGCAAGCGCTCGCCCGCTCCCCACTCCCATCCGCCCGGATCGTTTGCACCGACGTCTCCCAGTCGGCGCGCACGCGCGGCGTCACTTGTCATGCCGGAGACGAACTCCGCCGAGAACTCCGAACACAGCTCGGATGAAACTTCCAACGCACGCAACCCCTCGCTCGTGAAGGCGACGTGGAGCGCCGTGTCGGGCAACGGATCCGCCGTCACCGCGCTTGTGATCGGCGCCTGAGCCAACCAGGCGCGCGCGGCGGCCGGATCCTTGACGCGCAGCAGGAGGAAACTGGCTTCCGTCAGGTGTCGATACCCGAACCGCACCAGACCCTGAACATCATCCAGATCCACCGGCCTCGCATCATTCGGGACCGTGCTCATAGCAGCCGCAGCCACGCGAGAGCCTGTGCATCGGTCACGCTCGGGCGCTCCAGTCCTTCGCGGATGCGCTGGTTGTGTTTCAAATCGGCGAGTGCGAGGCCCGGGTAAGCCTTGTACCAGACCTGCGTCGGCAACTGATGGCGCCGCTGATAGTTCTTGAACTTGTTTTCGATGCGCGCGCCGCGCGCGACCAGCCAGTGCGTGCGCGGCCAGCCGACGCCGTGACTGAAGGAAAGATTCAATCCCCACGCCACTTTGTTGATGAAGTCGTCCATGTAGGCTTCGTGACCGCCGTCGTAGTTGCTGGTAAAGACGAGCCGGCGCTTGTCGTCGATGAAGGCCCAGAACGCGAAATGGATGGTCTGCACGCGCGCGAGAAAACCATACGTGAACACATGACGGGCAGCGTAATCAATGGCGGCCAGCAGCACGGTCACGAGAGAGCGGCGAAACAAACCCGGCTTGACCGAGCCGATCGCCGTGTACTGATTGGACACGTCACGGTCTTCCAGCTCTTGCAGTTCCAGCAGCACCGCGGCGTCCACCGGCGGACAGATCTCGGCGTCGCTCTTCTCTTTCGAGCGCAGGAGATAGATCAGGAGCGGTGACAGGACGATGAGAAAGGGCGTCAGCACCAGGCCCACCAACGGAATCGCCACGAGATGCAGGAGCTTTGCGATCTGCCAGCGCAGGGGCGTCGGATCGTGCGGCGTCAGGCCGAGCCTTCCCGCGCTGATCTCGAGGTCGACGAAGTCGATCAGCTCGCGCCGAAGCTGCTGGGCTTGCGCGCCCGATGCGAGGAGCGTGCGCGACACTTTCGCGGAGAGCGCCCGGCGCAGCGCGCTTTCCTCCTTGATCTGCCGCACCGTGCGTCCCACCCAGTTGATGTAGTTGGCAGCGATTGGATATTGATGCGCGCGCATCCACACCGCCAGATCACCGTTCGCGGCGAAGTCTTCACAGTGCATGAATATCTGGCGCAAGCCGCTGCCGGCACGCCGCGCCAGGTCGACAAGGCACTCGTCCGCGGTGCCGTCACAGCTTCCGATGAGCGCGAGATAAACGGGCAGATTCGGGCGCTCCACACCGTATGCCTCGATGTCGCCGAGCGTAGGATCGTCCAGTACAGCGAGCCGCGCAAAATGCAGGCGCTCGAATTGCCCGAACGGCAGGATCGGGTTCGCCGGGTCGGCGATACCGGGGGCCGCGTTCATCGTGTCCAGCAAATCCCGCAGGCTGCGCTCGTGCTCCGGCGCGATCTCTGCCAACACCATGAACTGGGACTGCGGCGTCACAGCGGCGGCCTCGTCATGAACCTGCCGGAAGGCACGGTCGCAGGTTCTCGTAACCGCGTGCGAGCAATTCGTCCGCGGTGGGGACGCGTCCGGTCTCCGCCCGCAGCAGCTCACCGGCGGTATCCCGCAGCGACGCGATCACGCCCGGATCAGGCCCCTCCCCGCGACCCGCCGCAGCGAGGTGCACGGCGAACGCCGGCGGCATCGGTGTCTTCTCCCGCATGCTGACGCTCGATTGCCACATGCTCACGCGTACGAATATCCGTGGCGCACACGTGGCAAGCGCTGCGCTGACCCGACCTGCATCTCCCTGCAGGAAATTGGGCGGCGCGCGCTCGGGTGTCTGGTGACAAGGGACGCAGTGCTGCCGGAACACCGCAGCAACCGGCGGATCGCCCACCTCGGGGACCGCGTCCGCATCCGCTTCTGCCAGCGGAAGTTCGCGCCCTTCACAGCAGCGACTCGGATAGGGAATGTTGAGCTTCGCGAACAGCGGCGCCATGATATTCGCGCGGCCGAATGCTCGCTGCGCGAGGGGCGCATCGTTGCCGCTCCGGGACGCAAGTGGCGCGATGGCATCGCGGAGCGGCCACAAATCATCGACCACCGTCACCGCCCCTTCGCCCTTTCCGTCCGCTTTCCAGCGCATATCGATGCTTTCTATCGCGCGGCCGTCCCGCAGCCTTGCCCGCTGTCCGCGGCTTGCCGGCGTGACGGACAGCGTATCTTCGTTCGCGCTCCGTTTGACGCGTCCCGCAGCAACGTCGAGGTGCAGCACCGGCTCGTCGCCGGGCAGCGCAAGCGATGCCACCTCACCGGATTCGACGCGCCCCGCGTGCACCGCCACCCTGCCGTTCAGCCCGACGCCCGGAGCGCCCTCGCGTGCCCGACACTGGAAACGCAGCTCGCTCTCCCAGCGGCGGACTTCGCATTGCGCGGCGAACCGCTCGCGCGCAGTCGACCTTGTGGATGCGAGCTTCGCGTCGACTTCGCGCACGTCCGCATCCGCGATCTGCTGGGCGAGCGCGAAGACGAAACGGCGCGCAAGGGCGGAATCGGCGGATGGCCACGTGGCAAGTGGCGCGCGTGCCGCCAGGGGCTCGAGTCCAGCGGGCACATTCGTCATCGCGAGTCCCGTCGCGCCGGGCAGGAACGACAAGGGATCGCGATTCGGAATCTCCGGGTTCGGGATTGCGAGCCCGCCCGGCCACTGCGCCGCGGCGTTGCGCGCGAGCGTTGCAACCACATGCCCCTGAAATTCAGGGCTGTCCATGTCGAAACCGCGCTCACCGCTCAGACGATATTGCCACGCTGCCAACAGCACCGCTGCGCGACACCGCGCTCCCTCCGGTTCGCTCGCTCCGCAGGCCTCGCGCCACAGCAAGTTCCCCACGGACAGCATGTTCGCGCGATGAATGGCATCGTCGATCGCGTTCGGCACCTCCACGCCACGACGCGCCGGAATGCCGTAGAACGACGGCTGGACGACTGCGAGGAGCGCCGCCACGCGCGGATTCGCGTTGGTTTCGTCCCACTGCTGGCGCGAGAAGAGCGGAGCGTGGTTCTGATGACAGGCAACGCACACGGCGCGGTTCGCATAGACGATGCGCGGCGCGCCGCCGGGTCGGTAGTCCCTCACCAGCTGGAATTCGAAGCGGGCTGCCGTTTCGTTGTAGCTGATGACCTCGATGAGGTTCGATTTTTCCTGATACCCGAGGTAGAGCCGATCCTTGAGCAGCATGCCTGCGCGACCCTTCGAGCCACCTTCGCGATCGACCCCGACCACCACGCGCGGGTAGCGGAAGAAATCCGGGGACGCGGCAGTGCGTTGAAGAGAACGGCCCAGCGGAATGAGCACCTGCCGCGTGCAAGGTGCATGGGGCGGTGCGCAGCCGGCCCGCTCTTCGATGCGGGCAACGAGGGCCTCGAAAGGAAACGGAACGTCATACTTCATTCCGCCAGACCCCGAGCCTGCGATAACGAAGTCGAACAATGAACGACCCCCATCAGGAAGCGTCGAGCCCGGCACTCGCGGATCGACCGCCCACCGCGGTGCAGCCGCGGTCGCGTCGTCCTTCGCGAAGGCTGTGGACCAGACTGCGGCGCCGTGAGTATCCATCCCGTCGTCCAAACGCTCTCCGACCATCCAGCCAACGAGCACGGCAAACAGCGCGGAGCATGCGGTCGAAGCCTTCATGGGATCGCTCACGTATCGGCCGCCGAGTGCGAGCGGCCGTCCGCGCGAATCACTTGGCCGCTGCGACCACCTTGCGGCTTTGGGTTCCGGTCCAGCAGTCCTCCTTCACTTGACCCGTGTTGAGGAATGCGCTCCCTTCGCGGTCTGCAATTTCCTTGTTGTACAGCGTGAAGTTGAGGAGGAACGCCCGGCCGATGTATGCCCGACCAAGATAGAACCCGGGACGCACCATGCGGATCTCGTCGCGCACCTGCAGTCCGTTGCGACCCGCGAGGAAGTCGGGCCGCTGACGGTAACCGGGAATCTCGTCGGTGAAGAAGTAATCGATGATGATCGACTCCCTTCGCGAATCGAGCAGGCTCTGCCCGCAGTAAAGGCGCGCGGGAAACATGAGCCACGCGTCCCTGCCGTTCACCGTGATCTTCGGGATGCTCGCGAGATCGCCTTCGATCAGCGGCTTGAGCAGGCTCGTGTCCTCGATGCGATTGCGCAGCAACCGATCGTCGCGATAGAACACCTTCCCTTTCCACAGCGCCGCGCCGAGCATCTCGAGCTTGATGGACTTGAGCTCGACGGCGAGGCCCGGCAGTCCGCCCACGATCTCGGACAGACGCCGGTCACCGCTCTCGCCTTTCGGAAAGAACAATCCGCCCTCGAACGGTCCATCGGGAATCGGCCCCGGTGTGAGGCGCGCGTAGATCTGATCGACCTGCTCCTGATCGTAGCTCTTCAGATTCTCCGGTGTGAGTTTCTCGAGGTCCACGGGCGCGAGGGGAAACTCGTGCTCGACCCGCGCGAAATCGGGCTTCGCGCGATACCCTTCGCCAGACTTCGCGAACTTGATGTCCGGCGGGGGCGTGCTCCGATCGCAGCCTGCGATCAGCAGCGACGTCGCGAGAACCGTCGAGGTGGCAAGGATGATCCTTTTCCGATTTCCCATGGCAGGCATCCTCTAGCAGCGTGATGCAAAAGGCATTGAATCGTTCCTCGGAAGCCGAGTCGAAAGCGCAGCGACGCGATTAACGGAGAACAAGGCATGCGCGGTCGAGTCGATCCGCAAGAATCGATGTTCAGCTACTTCTCGCCGGACTCGCGGGTGCCCGAAGACCACCCGCTTCGCCGGATCAAGCAGCACGCCGATGTGGTGCTCGCTTCGATGAACCCGGAGTTCGATCGGATCTATGCCGAGATCGGCCGCCCATCGATCCCGCCGGAGCGGCTGTTGAAGGCGAGCCTGCTCATTGCGCTGTACTCGGTTCGCTCTGATCGGCTGTTCTGCGAGATGCTCGACTACAACCTGCTGTTTCGCTGGTTCCTGGACATGAGCCTGGACCAGCCGGGGCTGGACCAGTCGAACTTCTCGCGGTTGCGCGAGCGGCTGGTCGGGCAGGACACCGCGCGCATCTTCTTCGACGCGGTGGTGGGCGAGGCGCGTTGCGCGGGGCTGCTCTCCGATGAGCATTTCACGGTCGATGGCACCCTGATCGAGGCCTGGGCGAGTCAGAAGAGCTTCAAGCCCAAGGACGGCCCGCCCTCGGGCGGGGCTGGCTCGGACGGGATGGTCGACTTCCGCGGTCAGCGGCGCAGCAACGACACCCATGCCTCCACCACCGACACGGAGGCGAAGCTCGCGCGCAAGAGCAAGGGCAAAGAGGCCAAGCTCTCCTACGGCGGGCATGCGCTCATGGAGAACCGTAACGGTCTGTGCGTGGACCTCGCGGTGCGCTCGGCGATCCAGACCGAGACCGAGGCGGCCAAGGAGATGCTCGCCCGCCAGCGCCGAAAGCGCGTTCGCCCCGCTTCCCTCGGTGGCGACAAGGGTTACCACACGAAGGACTTCGTCGCACATCTGCGCAAGCACAAGATCGCCCCGCATATCGCCCAGATTGGAGGTCGCCGTACCCCGGGGCTGGATGCGCGCACCACGCGCCACGCAAGCTACGCGATGAGTCAGCGAAAGCGCAAACGGGTCGAAGAGATCTTCGGCTGGATGAAGGTCTACGGCGGACTGCGCCGCACGCTCATGCGCGGTCTTGCACGGGTGCAGATGCACGCCTACCTCGTCGGCGCAGCCTACAACCTCTTGCGCATGAGTCGACTGTGCCCTAGCACAGGGTAGATCCGTCAGGAGAATCGAAAAATGGGCCTTTTGCATCACGAAGCCGCAGCAAGAACGCCCAATCCAGATCGCAACACCCGTCGGGCACTCCTTTGAACACTTAACTGCGATCGAAGGACGTCATTTTCCATAGCTTTTGCATCAGGCTGCTAGAGCGTCGCAAGGAAGGCGATCAGCGCCTTCTTGTCGGCTTCCGGCAGATCGGTGCCGAAGCGGTGACCGAAGTTCTCGATGTCGGCCGTGCACGAACTGTACGCCTCCACGATCTGCGGATGCTTGCGCGCCGTTTCGATGAGCTTCGACGGATCGCTCACCATCTCGACTCCGATCGTGCGCAGCTGGGCTGCCATCTCCTTGCCCTCTTTCTCGCCGAGCTGCTTCACCAGCCGCGCTTCGAGCTCATCGGGTTTGAGCCGCGCAAGCACGAGGTCGTTGACGAACGCCTTGTGCTGGAAGTTGCCGAGCGCTCCGGCGTTGATGCCCTTGGGAATGACGACCGTGAAGCCGTGCAACCGCTTCTCGGTGCCGTTCTCGACCACGCGCAGCTCGAACGGCAGCGGCACGTCCACGTCGAACTTGGTGATCTTCGGAATGCGCTTCTCTTCAGGCGTCAGCAGCTCTTCCGCCGAGGCGACGAACAGCTTGTAGCGCCCCTCCACGCTCGGATCGTATGGCCAGCACGCCGGTGCATTGGCAATTAGCTTTTTCGTCTGTGGGTCGACGTAGGGCGAACGATAGAAAAAGTTCCCGCTGTTCTGCGGCTTGCCGCAGATCTCCGGCCCGACTGCGTTGTTGTGCATGAACGGCGCGTGAGCCCACGCGGAAAGCAGCGAGATGTTGCGATAGTAGCTGCGTCCGCCGTCGTCCGGGTCCTTCACGTTGGGATCTGGTGGCCGCGCGCGCAAGGTCTCGGAGCCGTATTCCTGCCACACGTGGCCCGCCATGTGATTGGAGTGCAGCGCGCGACACCGGAAGGTGCCCACTTCGGAAACCAGCGTTGCGTGGTCGTTCCCCATGAAGTCCGCGCGCAATCCTGTGGCGGGATCGATCGCCCGGAAGTCGCGGTTCGCGAAAGATCCGCCTTTCTCTTCGGGGATGCTCGAGTGGCAGCGTGCGCAGTTTGCCGCGAACACGTCCCGTCCGTGGGAGACGGCGCCCTTGCCGAACTGCTTTTCTAGATCGGCGACGAGATTCTCGTACGTATAGGTCGCGCCCGGATCCTTCCCCTTGTGTTCGTTCGCGCGCGCCACGTCGAGATCGGTCGCGTGGTTCTCGTGCGAGAGGAAGAAGTCGAGGATGTTTTGGAGACGGTCCTCGATCGCGCGGAAATTCGGGCAGTCGCGGCGGCACTGACCAATGTCGAAAGGCGTCTGGCCGAAGTTGCGTGCCTGCGGATCGAGCTGGCGCAGGTCAGTCAGGTGATTGACCCAGCACTGCTCGGAGCACGAGCCAATGTTGAAGTAGACGCGCTGGATTGCCTCCAGGACGCCGATCGAATCCTCGCCGCCTTTGAGGATGTGGTGGACGGTTTCGTTCTTCGTGCTCCGCTGCCAGCACTTGCCGTCGCGTCCGGGTTCGCACCAGCACGCAGTCTCCGGCTCGCTCTTCTCACACGACCCAACCTTGCGCCACTTGTTGACGACTTCCCCTTCGAATGTCAGTCGCTTCGCCAGGTTGATGATCGCGTTCATGGTCCCCGGATTGTTCACCTGGTCGGTTGGTATCGCCGATGTGTCCGAGGAACCGGGGCGCGCGTGCGCGAACACCTGGTACTCGAGGCTCTCGTGTGGCATGCCGGAAACGAGAACTTCGGAGATGCGCGAATATTGATTTCCGACCGCCCCCTTGAGGTTGGACCATTCCGGATGCGCCGGATCCTTCGGCGCGTTGAGCGGATCGAACGCGATGTGACACGAGCCGCAGGCCGTGCCTACGAGGAACGGCGGCTCGATCGAACCGTCGGCGAGATGACTCACGCGGGAATCGTTCGACGCGGGATCGCTGGAGATGCGCTTGCGGAAACCGTCCCAGTTCGCCAGGCTGCCGTTCACCTGCAACCACCGCTCCTTGTCGAAGCGCGGATTCGGAAACTTGCGGAAGCCGAGCGCACCGGTCGAAGTGCCGAACGCGAGATCGCAGGAAGACTGCCGCTGATCCTTCGCCTTGTGGTGCACGTCGTTCGCATCCGCCGAGGCGTCCTTGAAATCGCAGGCCGGGTCGCGGTAGCCCTGCTTGCCGACGAACTTGAGCAACTGCTCGTCGCCAGGACAGTAGTCGAAGCCGTACGTTTCCTCGAGCGTCTTAGCGGGACAGCCCTCGCTACCTGGCGTGCAACAGCCCGGATCGTTGATGATGCCCCATGCGGCGAAGCGGTCGCTGCGCTCCTGCGAGTTGAGCACCCGATACCAGTCGATGAGCACGCCGACGCGCTGCTGGAAGGTATAGGTGTGGAAGCGGCTGTTGCCTGCGGTGGCCTTGTACCAGATTTCACGCCCCGCGCGTGCCGAGGGACTGAGGCCCGCCTCGCCGGCGTAAAACCCCGGATTGTCGAGCACGGGCGCCACGTCCGGCGGCGCGCTCGCCTGCTGGCCGCTCGCGTCGGCAGATGATTCCGGCGCAGCCGCAACCGCAGCGGTCGCCTGGTTGTGCGCTCCGAAGCGGGTCATCGCATACCCACCCAGAATGACCGCCGCTACAGCGAAGATCGCGACCCTTCTCATCACCTCGTCTCCTTGACGACTGGCAGGATTGCGAGGCATCGCCACCCTGCCCGCTGGAACGCCACTGTCTCTCTCGACCTGCGTACTCAACGTTAGTCTAGGATGCCTCCGCGAAAACTCAAAGCGCAGCGTCATCCACGACGCAACAACTTTCGGCAGGCTTTCGGAAAACGCAGCGGTGAAAGCCCGCAAGGGAACGGATATTGCTGAAATAAGTGTGATCTTTGCGTGTCCACCAGGCGCCGTCCGGACAGCTTCTGGCCCTCACCTCCGTCACGGACTGCCTTGCGGGATTGCGAACGAACCTGCTAGCCTCCCGGCTGAAGACCTGAAGAACGATGAAACGGACGCTCATGAGACTCAATGACTTCTCGACCTTTCGGCCCATCCTCGCGGCCTTGTGTTGCCTCGCGCTCCTCTCCGGATGTGCCGCGACGATCGACAAGCGCGATCCGCTGGAGCCGTTCAACCGCATGATGTGGTCGGTGAACAAGGCCGCCGACGTCACGATCCTGAAGCCGGTTTCGACCATCTACAACCAGGTCTTCCCGCAGTTTCTGCGTACCGGCTTCTACAATATGTTCAGCAACCTGCGGGACTTCGTCACGGTTCCGAACCAGTTCCTCCAGGGCAAGGTCGGCGACGGCTGGGATACGATCGGCCGGATCGCGATCAACAGCACCATAGGCGCGGCCGGGTTCTTCGACGTTGCGTCGTCCTGGGGCAATATTCCCCGCCACAAGGAGGACTTCGGTCAGACCTTGGCGGTCTGGGGAGTCGGTTCCGGCCCCTATCTCTTCATTCCGCTCTTCGGTCCTTCGAACTTCCGGGACGGCGCGGCGCTGATTCCCGATCTCTACTTCTACCCTCTGACCTGGATCGACAACGTGGCGCTCCAGAACTCGCTGTACGCGGCGACGGTGGTCATTGTCCGCGCGGACGCGTCAGAGGCGATGCGCTTCGTCAACGAGGCCGCCGTCGACGAGTACGCGTTCCTGCGCGATGCGTTCTTCCAGCGCCGCCTTAACGAGATCTATAACGGCAATCCGCCCGTCGAGAAACTCGAGGACGAGGACGACGACGACAAGAGCGCTCCCGCCGAGGACAAGAAGAGCGATGCCGCCACACCGGATACCACTACTCTTGCCGCCGCGCCCGTCGAAGCCGGCGGTCAGCCGATGACGACCGAAAGCGGCGCACCGATCGGAGCTGGATACGCATCACCCGTGGTCGCCGAGCCCACGCTTCGCCCCCAACCGAACTAAAGTCTCACCGCGCAAACAGAAAGCCCGCTCCACGGAGCGGGCTTCGTTTTTCTTCGAACTGACCCCGCGTCACAACCCTCGTGCAGTCAGCCACTCCAGGATGTGATCGGCGACGTTACGCCAGCGCGCCTCCAGCATCATCGCGTGCCCCATACGGGGGAAGAAGATCGCCTCGGTATCGAAGTGGCGGGCGGTTTCCTCGACGCAGTAACGCGGAAAAATCACATCCTCTCCGGCACCCAGCACGAGCGGCGGCTCGGCAGGGAATGCACGATCGAAGCGCGGCGCCGGCCAGGTCATCTCGAGGATGGCGCGGTGCGACTCCGTCTGGGCGCGGTAGTAAACCTTGCGCACGATATCGTCGGAGGTCTCGTCGCTGAATAGCGTGCGCCGTACCGTTTCCATGGTGGCAAACTGCGGGTTCACGTGCTGAATCACGTTCAGATCGAGGAATGCCTGAGGCTCGCGCCACATCATCGAGAGCGACGGTGCGAGCATGCCGCTCGGAGGAACCGACGCGAGCAGCGCCACGGCAGCGACCTTGCCACCCACGTCCAGGCAGCGCTGCACCACAGCACCGCCCATCGAGTGTCCGACCAGGATCGGTGCGCGGCCGAGCTCGTCCATCGTGTGCATCACGTCCCTCGCGTAGTCGTCGAGGCCGGCAAGGTGCAGATGGTCCGCGCCCTCACTGCCGCCGTGGCCGCGCAGGCTCACGGCGTAGGAATCGTATCCGTGCTCACAGAAATACGGCAGAAAGTATTCTGCCCAGCACCATGCGCCCGCGAAGGCGCCGTGCACAAAGAGAATGGGATGCGGTCGCGCCGCGCTGGATGGTGCGAAATGGAGGACTTCAAGCCGCTGACCGAGTAGATCGTCCACGGATGCTGTGCAGTGGGCAGACGCGAAGGGTGCGCTCAGTTGAGTCGCGGCGCATTGCAGCGCAGCTCCACCAGCTGCTCGCGCACCTCGTCGGCGTCGGGGGCGTCTGGCTCCGATTCCAGGTAGCGCTCGAGGTCGACGATCGCAGCCTGGTAGCATTCCGATTCGAGATAGAGGGTCGCGCGCTCGCGCAGCTCGTCGGCAGCGTCGGGGGCAACGAGGAGGATGCGATCGGAGCATGACAGGGCGCGCGCGACTTCGCCGCGGTTGGTGTAGATCGCCTTGAGGTTCCGCAGCATGCGCACGAGGACGTCGCGCACGCTTGCGGCCCCCAGCATCGCGGCCACATGCTCCTCCGTGGGCGCGTCCGTGCCCTTGAGCAGCTTCAGTCGATCGCGCAGATCGGCAAGCGACAGGGAAATACCGCCTGAGTACGGGTCGATCACGACCACGCCACCGCTCACCGTGCACTTCGCGAGAAAGTGGCCCGGGAACGACACGCCGGAAAGGGCAAGCCCGATGCGACGCCCGATCTCGATGTAGATGATCGCCAGCGTGAGCGGAATACCGAGACGGCGATCGAGCACGTCGTTAAGAAAACTGTTCCGCGGATCATAGTAGTCCGCCGGGTTGGGCCGAAAACCCTGCTCCTCGAACAGAAAGCGATTCAACGACGCGAGCTGTTCCTGCACCGTCGACCCCGGTAAAAGCTGTTGCCGCAACAAGCTGGCAAGCTCGTCGAGGCGCGCCAGATAGGCACGGATATCGAGGTCCGGATATTCGTCCAGGGCGACGACGAGCGCGGCCTCGGCCAGGTCGATGTGCTCCTCGGCCCTTCCTATCAAGTCCTTCAACCGCTGTATCGCGATCGTGCTCATCTCACTCAGCGCTTTCGCTCGAAAAGCACGCGGCCGTCAACCATGCCGGAACTGTTGGCGGCGCCGGTTGCAGCGTGCAAGCGATACCAGAAATGCGCCGCAAGTTGCCGCAGCAGCAGGAAGTGCCCGCAGCGGCCTTGGGAAGTCGCTTCACTGGACAAATCGGACTGGTGGATCGCCTAACTGTCCTGGCGCACCGGGCCAGGCGGCAGGAAGAGCGCGGGCACGGGCTTGAGTGCTCGCCCAGACGGACGCGCCGGGAGTGCTTCGCCCGCGGTGACGACACCGGCATCCGCTCCCGAGTCGGGTGCCGAATAGGGCTCGGTGAAGATCGGATCGACCGGGATGGAGGATGCCGGCTTGCGGCGCGGGCGTTCGCCCCGGGAGACCTCGCTGCGCCCTTCGTCACGGCTGGGGCGCGCCGGCCGCGCTTGCCGTTCCTTGCGCGGACGTTCTTCGCGTTCGAATTCCGGAAGGGGGACGATCGGAAGTTTCACCTTGAGCAGCTTTTCGATCGCTGTGAGCTGCTCTTTTTCATCCGGCGCGACGAGGGAGATCGCCTCGCCGGTCAACCCCGCGCGGCCGGTACGGCCGATGCGGTGCACGTAGTTTTCGGGGGCGTCGGGCAACTCGTAGTTGATCACGAGAGGCAGGTCCTCGATGTCGAGCCCGCGCGCGGCGACGTCGGTGGCGACCAGCACGCGGATCGAGCCATCCTTGAAGCCTGCCAGCGCATCGAGACGCTCCTGCTGGGTCTTGTCCCCATGGATGGCGGTCGCGGCCACTCCAGCTTTTTCCAGCCAGCGCGACAGGCGTGCGGCACCCACGCGCATCGCGACGAACACGAGCACCTGGGACAGATGGCGCGACTCGAGCAGATGAAGCAGCAGATCGCGCTTGCGGGTCGACTCCACGAGGTATGCCACGTGGGAGACGGTTTCGGCGGCAGCATTACGCGCCGCGACCTCGATCATCACGGGTCGCTGCATGAAGTGTGAGGCGAGGCGGCGGATTTCCTCGGAGAAGGTCGCCGAGAAGAGGAGGTTCTGCCGCTGTGCCGGAAGCTGGGACAGGATGCGGCGGATGTCGGGCAGAAAGCCCATGTCGAGCATGCGATCCGCCTCGTCGAGGACGAGAAACTGCACCTGACCGAGATTGACCGTCTTGCTGTTCAGGTGATCGAGCAGCCGCCCGGGTGTCGCGACCACGATCTCACTCCCGGCACGCAGTGCGGCGATCTGCGGGTCGATGCTGACCCCGCCATAGACGCAGGTCGTGCGGAGCGGAATGTGGCGGCTGTAGGAGCGCGCGCTTTCCTCGACCTGCACCGCCAGCTCGCGCGTCGGAGTCAGCACGAGGGCGCGCGGCGGATGCCGGGCCGGCGACATGCTCGTGTTCGCCTGCGGCTGCAGACGCTGCAGAATGGGCAGCATGAACGCGGCGGTCTTGCCAGTGCCGGTCTGGGCCGCGGCCATGACGTCCTGCCCGGCGAGCAACACGGGAATCGCTTTCTGCTGGATCGGTGTCGGTTCGGTATAACCCTCGTCCGCCAACGCGCGTAGAAGCTCCGGGCAGAGCCCGAGCTCGTCAAATGCCATCAAACTACTCCAGATACGTCTCGAGAACCTCTTCGGACAGGCCGGAAAGGCTGAAAGTTGCGAAACCCCCCTTAACGGGGCTGCTTCGATGGCCCGGCCAAGCGGCAGGACCAGTCCCAAAGCGGGACCGCCGCATCATACCGCACTGCGCAAGAGCTGGGTACGCCGTGCACGATGCCGCGGACGGCGGCACCCACCCCGCCTGCGTTAGAATGTCGGCTTTTCGGGCTCTGGTGAACCTCCGTGCCCGTCCGAGGAACGAATCGCATCGCCCATGACCCAGCTCCAGGACAGACTTCGCGCGCCCGGACCGACCGAACCGGTCGACATCGCCTTCTCCGAGGATGCGATCGCACGCCTCATGGGTCTTTATGGCGAGTTCGGTGACCTCTATCGCTTCTTCAATCCCACGACCAACAGCAACGTCTACGTGCTGAGTCACCCCGAGCATGCCAAGCAGGTCCTCATCACCAACTACAAGAACTACGTAAAGGGTTTCGGCATCGATCGCGTGAAGATCCTCCTCGGCGAAGGGATCATGACGAGCGAAGGCGATGTCTGGCATCGGCAGCGCCGCATGATCCAGCCGGCCTTTCACCGCACCGTCCTCTCCCGGTTCCTGCCGATGGTGCGCGACGAGAATCTGGCGTTGCGCGACGCGTGGTCCCGGGTGGTGGCGGCGGGAGGCACAGTGAACGTAGACGACGACATGAGCGTGATGACGCTCGGCCTCGTGCTCGATTCGATCTTCAGTGAAGACCTCTCCCGCATCGTCGCCGAGCACGGCAGCAATCCGTTTCTCCTCGTCACCGAGGAATCGGCGCGCAATCTCCAGTTCGCCGCGCGTTTTCGCGCCCTCGGCGGCGTGATCCAGGACACGATCGATCGCCGGCGGCGGGAAGATCGCCGTCCGTTCGACCTGCTGTCGATGTTAATCGACGCGCGCGACCGCACCACCGGCGAGGCAATGAACGACCGGCAGTTGCTGGATGAGGTCATGACGCTAATCATCGCCGGCCATGAAACGACCGCGAGCGCACTTACGTGGACCTGGTACCTGCTGTCCCGGCATCCGGACGCAGCAGCACGGATGCAGCGGGAAGTGCGCAGCTTGCCGGACGACATGCCGATGAGCGTCGACACGCTGCAGCAGCTCGGCTACACGCGACAGGTGATCGAGGAATCGCTGCGTCTCTATCCGCCGGGCTGGCTGCTCACTCGCAAGGCGGTCGCCGCAGATGAGATCGGCGGCTACACCATCGACGCCGGGTCGCACGTGTTCGTCTCGCCCTACATGGTACACCGGAACCCCGCATTCTGGCCCGATCCGGAGCGCTTCGATCCGGAGCGCTTCGCCACCGGCGCCGACGAAGGTCGCCACATGTGCGCGTACATCCCGTTCGGCGCCGGACCCCGGCGCTGCATCGGCGAGCAGCTTGCGCTGCTGGAAATGCAGATCCACTTTTTCGTCATGGCCCGCGAGTTCGAACTCGCTTACCTGGGCGACGCACCGCCAGCCCTCGAGCCGCAGGTCAACCTGCGCCCCCGGGAAGTGATACACATGCGCCCGGCCCGCCTCGCATGAGCCACTCGTCGCGCTCCTCAACCCATAATTGAATCCGATGAAATACGACACCCTGGTCACCGTCCTCGACACCGCCCGCAAGTCAGCATTTGCCATCACTTACATTGACGGCGAGCACAACGAGCAGACCGTCAGCTTTGCGGAGCTCCACGCTCGCGCCCTGGGACTGCTGCATCACTTTCAGGCGAAAGGCGCGGCACCGGGCAACGCGATGATCCTGCTGCTCACTGCCAACGATCAGTTCATCGACGCGTTCTGGGCGTGTCAGCTCGGCGGCATCGTCCCGGTGCCCATTGCCGTAGGGAACACCGAGGAGCAGTACCAGCGTTTGCTGCACGTGGCGGAGCGGCTGGGTAATGCGTTCATCTGCACGGGCGAGAAGATCCTCGAGCGCTACCGCGCATTCGCGAGTAGCGTGGGGCAAGGCGCGCTGGCGGAGCAACTCGCCGCCCGCGCGGTGTTCCTCGACCAGATCGAGGATGCGAGCAAGCAGGGCAAGCGGCACGAGGCGACGCCGGACGATCTCGCCCTGATTCAATTTTCGTCCGGCTCGACCAGCAGCCCCAAGGGCGTGCAGCTCACGCACCGGAACATCACCACCAACATCGACTCGATCCTCTCGGGTCTGCACGCCGACGCAAACGATATAGCGCTTTCGTGGATGCCGCTCACCCATGATATGGGGCTGATCGGTTTTCATCTTGCACCGCTCGCCAGATTGGTTAACCACTACCTCATGGGCACCGACGTGTTCGTGCGTCGCCCGTTGCTGTGGGTGAAGAAAGCCTCCGAGAAGCGCGCGACAGTGATCGGGTCGCCGAACTTTGGTTATCGCCACTTCCTGCGCGCGTTCGACCACGCCAAATTGGAGGGCATCGACCTCTCGCCGGTGCGAATCATCCTCAATGGCGCCGAGCCCATTTCACCCGATCTCTCCAACGAGTTCACCACCGCGCTCGCGCCGAGCGGTCTGCGGGCGACCTCGATGTTTCCGGTTTACGGGCTCGCGGAGGCGAGCGTAGCGGTGAGCTTTCCGGAACCGGGGCGAGGCATCGACGTCGTAGCGGTGGAGCGTGAATCCCTTGTGATCGGCTCTCCGGCGCGCGTCACGGATGATCCGAAAGCCATGCGACTCGTGAAGGTGGGCCGCGCCGTGAAGCACATGGAGCTGCGCATCAGCGACGACCAGGGGGCAGTGCTGTCGGACGGGTTCGTGGGTCACATCCAGATCCGCGGCGACAACGTCACCATCGGCTACTACGCGGGCACCAGCGGTGACGGCGTCGAGTTCACCGACGACGGCTGGCTCGACACCGGGGATGTGGGTTTTGTCCACGACGGCGAACTCGTGATTACCGGCCGCGCCAAGGACATCATCTTCTCGGGTGGTCAGAATCACTTCCCGCAGGACCTCGAAGCCCTGCTCGCGTCGATACCCGAGGTCGGGCTCGGCAAAGCGGCGGTATGCGGAGTGCGACCGGCAGCGGCGACCGCTGACGAAGTCGTCGCCTTCATTCTGCACCGGCGTTCGCTGGAAGAGTTCGTGCCGATTGCACGCACGGTTCGCACGCGCATCAGCGAAGGCGCGGGTCTCGCGCTCTCGACCGTAGTGCCGGTCGCACAGATTCCCAAGACAACGAGCGGAAAGCTGCAGCGCTTCCTGCTGCGGGATCGGTACCTGGCAGGCGAATTCGACGAGGCGATCTCGAAGCTTGCAGCGCTGGCACCCGCACCGACCGAAGCGGAGCAGCACCCCGCGGGAGCGATCGAGAAACAGCTTCTGGAGATCGCGCAGAAGCTCATCACTGGCCGTGAGATCGGCGTCAACGACAACATCTTCGAACTCGGAACGAGTTCACTCGTGCTCGCCCAGATCCACGAGCAGATCGAGAAGACGTGGCCGAATCAGCTCGCGATCACGGACTTCTTCGACTATCCGACCATCGGAAAGCTCGCAGCCTATCTGGAAGCGAAGGTGACCCAGCCGGCTTAGACCGAAGCGCGGACGCGTTCGCAAGGCGCGGCGTGATCAGCCTCGCGCAACGACGAGACCCCTCGGTAGGTCCCGAGCAGCAAAGCTCTCGTAGGCGGCGATCAAAGCTGCGACGGTGGCGCGACGGTCGCGTCGCCCTGACCGCTCCTCTCCAATCCCTTCGCTACGAAGCCGGTGGCCTTCATTTCCTCCACGAATGCGCGCAGATACCGGGCGCCTGCTTCGCGACCTTTAAGCGTGCCCATGGCCTGTTCGATCGCCATGAAGCAGCCGTCCATCACGCGCACGTTTGGATTCGCACTGGCAAACTTGGAGAGCGGTTGCTTCACGCCGGCGGCTGCGTCCAAGCCCTCCGACAGGAAGAGATCGACTGCCCCCGGGGAGGTCGCCGCACGCACGAGCTGCGCGCGCTCAAGTGTTCGGGACAGGTACAGGTCGTAGGCTGCGCCTTTGCCGACGGCGATGCGCACGCCTTCCCGATCCACATCCTCGACGGTGCGCAACGGCGAATCGACCGGAACGAGATAACCGCCTTCGATGATGACATAGGGTGCGGTAAAGGAGATTTCCGTCGCCCGCGCGGGATCGATGGCGAGAAACGCAACGTCCCACGCGCCCGACTTGATCGCTTCGAACACCTTGCCGGCGGCGTCGAAGGTGACGAGCTCGACGGCAACGCCCAGCTGGCGTCCCAGTTCGCGCGCCAGGTCCACGGACACGCCTCGCGGCTCACCGCTCGCTGGATCTTTCTGCGCCAGCACCGCATTGCCGAAATTGATGGCCGCACGGAGCTTGCCCGTCGGTGCAAGATCCCGCAGAACGTCAGGTTGCAGTGTGTTCATCGTGTTCCCTCTCTTCGATCATGCGACAGTCCTCTCAGGCAGCGTGCACACTCCCTTGGCTGCCGAGTCGAAGTGCATCGTAGCTACCCTCCTGCGAAAACGATACACACTGGGCTGCCGGTCTTGATGGTCTGCCTGGTCGGGGTCAGCTTACCGCTTGCCTTGTCCACACGGAACGTGACAATCGTGTCGCTATCCTCGTTTGCCGCGTACAGAAACGACCCGGAAGGACTGAGAGCGAAAAACCGCGGTGTCTTGCCCTGGGGTGGCGTCCACTCTATGGGGCTCAACTTTCCCGTGTCCTGGTCGACGGAAAACGAAACGATGGAGTCATAGCCTCGATTCGACGCGTAAACGAAGCGGCCATCTGTGGATACCGCAATCTCGGACGCGCGGCTGTTGCCCGTGTACGTGTCGGGGAGCGACGGGATGACCTGCAGCGGCTGGAGCGTGCCCCGCTCCGGATCGTAGCGGTAAACCGTGACGCTCGAGTCGAGCTCATTGATCACGTATGCATACGGTCGAGAGGGATGAAAGGCGATATGGCGTGGCCCTGAGGTTTCACGGGCCGCAAACGACGGCGGATCGTTCGCGAGCAGCTTGCCTGTGGTCGCATCCAGACGGAAGGTGAAGACGCAATCGAGACCTTTGTCCGGCACCGCAATGAATCTTCCGGCAGGGTCGAACTCGCACTGATGCGGCTTCGCGAAGGGCTGCTCCACGCGGTGCGGACCGATCTTGCCTTGCAGCGGCACCAGATCCACGAGCTTTCCCAGCGAGCCATCCGGATTGACGGGAAGGACCGCAAGGGTTGACGTGATGTGGTTGGCCACAACCATGAAGCGATTGGTTGGATCGAGGGCCAGGTGGACAGGATTCTTGCCCTCCGTGGACTGCTGGTTCACGAACGTCAATCGCCCTGTCTGCCGATCGAGGGCAAAGGAGCTGACCTCGCTCGAATCGCCGTGGACCGTGTACAGGAAGTTCTGCTTACGATCGATCGCGAGAAACGACGGATTGACGAGACCACCGACGAGCTGAACGTGCGACCAGCCGCCGGACACGGGATCGACTTCGTAAACGTTGATGCCTTCTCCGCGGGCATTTCGTTCCTTGCTGGTACGCGATCCGACATAGGCGAATGACCTGTTGCCCTTCGGCGCATGCGTTCCGCCAGAGTCCGCGTGAGCGGGTCCCAGCCCTGCGGCCAGCGTGGCACCGACGAGTCCCATCGCGCTCTTGATGAAGCGTCTTCTCCCTTGAGTTCGATCGATCCGATTGCTGCGCAGGCTGAGTTCAGGACGGACAGGCATTCCTTTCCACGGGTGTTCCAGCCCGCAATTCTCGATTTGCATGAGATCACCTTGTACGAGGGTTTAGTGGATTGAGGGTATCTCTGACCACGTAGGGCAGAAGTCCGCCATGACGCAGGTAAGCCAGCTCACGCTGCGAATCGATGCGACAGGTGAGATCGAACGTGCGGTCTGCCCGCTCGGGGTGGCACACGGTGACGGTCACTGGATTGCGGCCCACCTTCAACTCATTCAATCCCTCGAACGACAGGGATTCGCGGCCATCCCGGCACAGGTCCGAGCGCTTGAGATCCCCGGCGAACAGAAGCGGAATAATGCCGAGACCGACGAGATTGCTGCGGTGAAGGCGCTCGAAGCCTTCGGCGATAATGGCGCGGACACCGAGGAGCGCAGGCGCTTTGGCCGCCCAATCGCGGCTCGATCCGGCCCCGTAGTTTTTTCCTGCCAGGATGACCAGAGGTACACCGCGCGCGCGATAGCTCTTGGCCGCCTCATAGATTGGCAGCACCTGTACACCGTCCTCGGTACGTGCCCGACCTGCCGAGCGTTTGTAGTCCGCGTCCAATAGCTCGTTCGCGAGCTTGGGATTACTGAAAGCGCCGCGCAGCATGACCTCGTGGTTGCTGCGCCGGGTGGAATACTGATTGAACTCCTCCACCAGAACGCCGCGCTCAGAAAGATACTTGCCCGCGAGGCTATTGGCGGGAATCGCTCCGGCCGGCGAGATGTGGTCAGTCGTCACGTTGTCGCCGACCATCAGCAAGGGACGGGCATTTTCAACGGTGAGCTCGCCGGGTATGTTTGAAGACAGCCCTTCAAAAATAGGGCGGCCGGCGAATGTAAGTGGACTCAGGATCCCACTGAAACAGCAAATCGCCGGAAGCCGAGATCGCCTGCCATTGCGGTGGACCCGCCCACACGTCGCGGTAGCGCTCGGTAAACATCTCTGGCCGGATGTGCCGTGACACCAGATCGCTGGTTTCCGCCTCGGTGGGCCAAATGTCACGCAGATATACGGGTGTGCCGTCTGCATCGTTGCCGATCGGCTCACTCGTCAGGTCTTTGGTGATCTCACCCGCTAGTGCGTAGGCAACCACTAGCGCCGGTGACGCGAGGTAAGCTGCACCGATATGGGGATTGATGCGCCCGTCGAAGTTGCGATTGCCGGACAGAACGGCAACCGCACACAGCCCGTCCCTTTCCACCGCCGCGCTGACTTCTGGCTCGAGCGGCCCTGAGTTGCCGATGCAAGTCATGCAACCGTAGCCGACGACACCGAAACCCAGCGCGTCGAGATCGTCCTGCAAGCCGGACGCGACCAGATAGTCGGATGCGACCTTCGATCCCGGTGACAACGAGGTCTTCACCCACGGCTTGCGCGTCAGCCCGCGTTGGCGCGCATTGCGGGCGAGGAGCCCCGCGCCGACCAGCAGAGCCGGGTTCGCGGTGTTGGTGCAACTGGTGATCGCAGCGATTGCGATGATCCCGTCTCGCAACTCGTACGCCGAATCCGGCTCATCGAATGTGCGTAGCGCAGTCGATTCACTCTGCGCAGTACTTCCCTTCAGCGGAGCATAGTGAGAGCTATCGTCGAGCGCCCGCGGTCCGGGTGAGACCGCCTTGGGTGCGAGCGCCGCGAACTCTTCGGTAAACGACTGGGCGACACGCGAAAGCGGCTTCCGGTCGTGCGGCTGCCGCGGGCCAGCCAGACAAGGCTCGATGGCGCTCAAGTCGACAACGAGCAGTTCATCGAATCGCGGATCCGGCGTGGATCCCTCATGCCACAGACCCTGAGCGCGCGCGTAGGCCTCGATCAGATCCACCCTCTCCGACTGCCGCCCACTTAGTTTTAGGTATTTCAACGTCTCCTCGTCCACGGGGAAGAGCGAGACGGTTGCGCCGTACTCCGGCGCCATGTTGGACACCGTCGCGCGGTCGGCGGCCGAGAGGGCTCCGATGCCCGGCCCGCAGAACTCGACGTACTTGCCCACGACGTCGTGCCGACGCAGCAGCTCCGTCAGGGTCAGAACGAGATCGGTGGCCGTCACGCCCGGCTGGAGCGCGCCTTCGAGTCTCGCCCCTACTACCTCCGGAATGCGGATCGCGACCGGTTGCCCAACCATCGCGGCCTGGGCTTCGATTCCACCCACGCCCCAGGCCAGTACGCACAGTGCATTCACCATCGGTGTGTGGCTGTCGGTGCCTAACAGCGCATCCGGATAGGCCAACGGAGTCTGACCGGGGCGCTCCGCGACCGTCACGACCTCCGCCAGCAGCTCGACATTGATCTGGTGAATGATGCCCGTTCCCGGCGGGACCGCGCGGAAGTTGGCGAGGCTCTTCTGTGCCCACTTCACGAAGCGATAACGCTCGGAGTTACGCTTGAAATCGGCAGCCAGATTGCGGTCGATCGCGTCCGGGCGGCCGTAGAAATCGACCATCACCGAGTGGTCGATGGTGAGGTCCACGGGAATGATCGGGTTGATGTGCGCGGGATCGCCGCCGAGTTCGGCGACCGCGTCGCGCATCGCCGCGAAATCGGCGAGCGCGGGCCCGCAGGTCGTGTCATGCATGATCACGCGATTGGGAAAGAAGGGGACCTCGTGATCACCACCGCGATTGCGCGCCCACGCCTCGACCGCCCCGAGCTCATCGGGGCTTTTGCGGGCGACGTTCTCGAAGAGGATCTTGAGCGAGCGCGGCGCTGAAGTCAGATCCACATTCGGAAGCGCGCGGCGCAGACTCACGTAGGCATACCGGCGCTCTCCCGCGATGAGCTCGTCGCACAGTCGATCGGATTCGAGACGTCACGGAAAACCTCCTCTCTCTTCAGGTTGCAGAGCACGAATGCGTCGACTCGATGCATGGTGCAATTCGGTCCGTCACTGATCGAGCTTAACGTTCGCATCGGAAATGATCCGCGCGAACTTCTTCGACTCCGCCTTCACGAACTCACCAAACTGGCCCGGCGTGTTGGGCGACGGCTCCATCCCCTGCAGTTCCAGTTTCTTCCTGAGATCCGGATTCTCCAGCGCCTGTGCCACGGCAGCGTTCAGCTTCTTGATTATCGGCTCCGGCGTTTTCGCCGGCGCAAACATGCCGAACCAGTTCACGATCTCGTAACCTGCGAGCGGCTTGAGCTCGGACAACGGAGGCACATCCGGCAACGCCGACAGCGGCTTTGTCGAGGTCACCCCGATCGCCCTGACCTGGCCGTTCTTGATGAACGGGAGAGCAGCGGCAAGGCTGGTGAAAGTCATCGAGACGTGCTTGGCGATCACGTCGGTAAGTTGCTGCGAAGCGCCCTTGTAGGGGACATGGTCGATCTGGACGCCCGCCAATTTGTTGAACAGCTCACCGGCAAGGTGCTGAGGATTGCCGGCGCCGCTCGACGAGAAGGTGAGCTTTCCCGGGTTCGCCTTGGCATAGGCGACGAGCTCGGCGACATTCTTCGCCGGCACATCGGGGTTGACGACGAGCACGTTCGGCACCTTGGCAATCAGGGAAATCGGGGTGAACTCCCGCTCGGGGCTGTAGCCCATCTTCTTGTACAGGTGCGGGTTCACGACGATTTCACCAGCGGCTGCCAACAGCAGCGTATAACCGTCCGGCGGCGACTTTGCCGCCGCCTGCGCACCGATCATGCCGCTTGCACCCGGCTTGTTGTCCACGATCACCGGCTGCTTGAGAGTGTCGCGCAACTGCTCGGCGAGGAGACGCGCAACCGTGTCGACGCCTCCCCCTGCCGAGTAAGGCACGATGATCTTGATCGGCTTCGTTGGGTACGCGTCCTGCGCTGTCGCGTGGCCGGACAACCCAACTGCGATGGCTGCTGCTACCCAGAGCGGTGTTCCAGGCAATCCCCTCATCGTTTCCTCCTTCGGTGCACGCAGGAGGAATGCTGCCTGTGCGGCCAGGGTGCCACAATTGATCTTTCGCCAAGCGACCCTTCGCAGACCGCGAAGGTCAGGAGCCGGTAGGCTGGGAGAGGTGATGCACCAGCCGGCGTGCGGTGACGGAAAGCGCCGCGAGCTCGCGCACGCAGATGTGGAGCTTGCGTGACGCCCAATGCTCTTCGAGGGCGAGCGTACGGATGCCCATCGACTTCACGTGCTGAACGATCGCGCCGGCCGGCAAGATGCCGATCCCGAGATTCGCCTGGATCATCCGGCACATGCCGTCGAAGCTGCGCACTTGAATACGCAACTTGATCGAGCGGCCTGCTTCCTCCGCGCCCCGCATCATCAAGGAATAAAGAGAGCTGCCGGTACGCGGACCGACGTAGTCGAAATCGAGCGTCTCCACCAGGCGGACGTACTTCCGGCGCGCCAGCGGATGCTTTCTCGGAAGTACCACCACCAGTCGATCGACATGATAGGGAAGCAGTGCCAGGCCGGTTGCGGGTGTGCCTTCAGCGATGATGCCCACATCGGCAGCGCTCTCGGTGACCGCACGCACGATCTCGGGCCCGACCCGCTCTTCCAGGTCGATCTTCACGCGCGGATAGCGCGTCAGGAATGCACTCAGCTCCTCCGGCAGGAACTGGATGATCGCCGAGGCGATTGCGTGCATGCGGATGTGGCCTTGTATGCCCTCGGCGAACTCGCTGAGCTCACCCTGCATGCGGTGCAGCGTCTGCAGCACCTGGCGCGAATAGTGGAGCAAGGATTGACCGGCGGGTGTGAGTGTGACGCCGCGTGCGTGTCGATACAGGAGCGGCGACCCTACCGCGTCCTCCAGCTCGGCGATCCGCTTGCTGGCGGCGGACAGGACCAGGTGCTCACGATGGGCCGCCTTGGTGAGGCTCAACTCTTCCGCCACGGCCACGAAGAGCTGCAGGCTGGTCAGATCGAAGCGTAAGGGACTCTTGCGTGAGGACATGGCGCGGCCACAAACGGTGCTACCCGTACAGCGGCTTCTTGTACTTCCACTTGTTGTACACCCACAGCCAGTCCTCGGGGTGCTCCCGCACCATCTCCTCCAGCGCGCGCACGTAACGTTCCACCACCGAATGACTTTCCGGGTCGAACGGCGGCCGCGCCAGTTCCTGCACTTCCGCTTCGTAGCGTCCCCGCGCGATGCGCCGAATCGCGACGAAGAACACCGGCGCGCGGGTCATGCGCGCGATCTTGTCCGCGCCAACGAAGAACGCAGTGTCTCGGCCGAGAAACTTCGCCCAGTATTTTTCCTCCTCCCTGAGGGGCGTCTGATCCGCATTCATGACGAAGCCTACCGCCTGACCTCTGCGCTTGATGATCTCGCCGATGAAATTCTCTGGTGCGATCAGGTTGCCGCCGAATCGCTCGCGCGCCTGCAGCATCAAGGTCTCGAAGAGATTGCTCTCGAGCGGCTTGTAGACCACGTCAAGCGGGAATGGCAGGCGCAGGCAGGCGCCCAGGAGCAGCCACTCCCAGTTGCAGTGGTGCGCCGCCAGCACGATCATCGGCTTCTTCTCCTGCGCATACTCGATGATCTGCTCCAGGTTGCGGAACTCCACCCGACGCTGGATCTCCTCGTCGCTCATGCTGATACCCTTCAGCATCTCGATCAGCACGTCCGAGAAGTTGCGGAAATTCTGCTTGGCGAGCGCGACGATCTCCTGCTCCGACTTCTCCGGAAAGGAGGCGCGCAGGTTGTCGAACAGGATGTGATGCCGATGCGCGACGAGGTAATACATGATGCCGTACACGAGCGGCGAGAAAAGATACAGGAACCGCAGCGGCAGGCGCGAAAGAAGCTTGAGCAGGAACAAGCGCGGTCTCGATCGGGGCGTGGAGGTGGGCGCGCACAGGCGCGCAGCGGTGGCCATTATAATCGACGCCCAAGCCCTTCCCCGGCGCCGATGACGGATATCTGCCCAGCCCTCGCCCTGCCCGAAGCCTGCGTCCATCTTTGGCTCTTCAGCCTCGATCCGGATGCCCAGGCAGTCGCCGCGATCTCCGCCGCTCTCGCGGACGAGGAACGCCAGCGGGCTGCGCGGTTTCGTAGTGAGGACGACCGACGCCGGTATTCGGTGGCGCGCGGTGCATTGCGCTGGCTCATTGCACGCTATGTGAATGGGGACGCGGCTTCCGTTCGCCTGGACTACGGACCCCACGGCAAGCCTCTCCTCGCACGCGGATCGACGAGCATCGGCCTCGAGTTCAATCTCTCCCACAGCGGCGAACTCGCGCTCGCGGCGTTCTGCGTTAGCACGTCGGTCGGCGTCGACATCGAGCATGCTCGCCGGGCCATCGATCCGGAAGCACTGATTGCCCGCTTCGGTTCGCCGGGTGAACATGCAATGCTGATGGCGTTGGCTCCCCCGGAACGGAAACGCCGCTTCCTCGAACTCTGGACGTGCAAGGAAGCCTGGCTCAAGGCGACCGGCGAAGGGATCGCAGCCGGCCTCGAGAAGGTCGAGATCGACGTGTCGACTGGCGCGCCCCGCCTCGCGGGAGAATCTGCGACCGCGCGAGAATCGTCGTTGCTCCTGCTCGAACCCGCTGAAGGCGTCGTCGCGGCCGTGGCGCTGCGCGATTGCGTGTTTGCAATGGGAGAAGCGACCAAGCCCGACACCGTTCCGGTCGCGCCTGGTCTGAAGGGCGAGCGAAGAATGGTCGCGCTGGTGCCGCGCGGGGCCCTACGCACCTCTCCGCTATAATCGCATCCCGTCGAATTTCCGGAGGCGATCTTGAACCTGTTCGTGCAGGGTCTCGAAGTCCACACACACGATCTCAAGGAGATCGCCAAGCTCACCGGTGCCTCGCGCATCGAACGCGTGGCCGACGAGGCGTTCCGGCTGCGCGACGCGAAACCGGCTGACAGTCTCGCGCCGTACTGCGCGGCAGCGCGCCTCGATCACGCCTTCGTGCCCGAGTCGGCGAAGCTCGCGGATTTCGGCCTGGTGGTGATGGACATGGACTCCACGCTCATCACCATCGAATGCATCGACGAGATCGCGGATTTCGTGGGCATCAAGCCGCAGGTCGCGGCGGTGACGGCGGCCACGATGCGCGGCGAGATCGATTTCCTCGAAAGCATCACGCGGCGCGTGGCGCTGTTCGCGGGCATGAGCGAGGAACTGCTCGCGCGCGTCTACGCGGAGCGCCTCAAGCTGTCGCCGGGCGCGGAGCGTCTGCTGGAAGAACTCCGGCGCAATGGCATCCGAACTCTGCTGGTGTCGGGTGGATTCACCTATTTCACCGAGCGCCTGCAATCGCGGCTCGCTCTCGATGCGACGCGCGCGAACGTTCTCGAGATCGAAGATGGCAAGATTACCGGCAGGATCATCGGCGAAATCGTCGACACCGACGTGAAGGCGCGCACCTTGCGCGAGGCGCGCGAGCGACTCGGACTCAAGCGCGAGCAGGTAATCGCCATCGGCGACGGTGCGAACGACCTCAAGATGATGGCGGAGGCCGGCGTGAGCGTCGCGTTTCGTGCGAAGCCAGTGGTAAAGGCGCAGGCAACTTATGCGCTAGACTTCGTGGGGTTGGATGGGGTGCTTAACATCTTCGCTTGAGCGCGCTCAATAGCAGAAGGTGGCACCACTGAGCACACGGAGATCGCGGAGAAAAGCGCGAGGGATCAACTCGCGAAAGATTCCAACTGCGGGAGGCCCTTCTGGATTCAAAACGGAAAGACAAGATATGGACTCCGGACACAGGAAACCGAGGAGGTAGAAGTTCAAACGCCTTCGGCTCCCGCGGAGGACCGAACCAGCGTGTGCTTAGTGAAATTCGACCTGCCAGACAACGTCTGATGGTTTCGAACCACGCTCGGTTCAAAGACCGGGTTCGAACTTCCGAGAACGA
Organism: uncultured beta proteobacterium; assembly: GCA_963747225.1. Taxonomy (GTDB): domain Bacteria; phylum Pseudomonadota; class Gammaproteobacteria; order Burkholderiales; family JAEUMW01; genus JAEUMW01. The sequence continues at coordinate 427,499 of CAVVES010000019.1, forward strand.
ACCCCGGGCGGTCTATCGATGCTGAAAGCCGACATTCGACGGTGGAAAATCGGCCGCTCAACGCCGTGTTTCAGTTTCGGGCTCCAATGCTGTCCCGTGTACGCGCGGTTGCCGCAAGGTCAACCGCAGGCGGTGGTCACGACCCCGAGCTATTGCGCCGCCGCTGGGCTTTCAGCAGCCGGTGGTTCCGCAACTTCCTTGGCACCGACATCCTTCAGCAGACGCTTGAATTCCGGTGAATCCGTGATGAGTGTTGCCGCTGCGGCGCGCAGGCGATCGACCGCCTCAGGGGGCAGCACGAACGACGTGGGCAGTTGATTCAGGTACTCGAATTCGGCCTTGTCCTTCAGCGCCGTGAACGACACGTCGATGACATAGATCTCGGCGTTCGGGAGGCGCAATGCCGCGGCAACCGCAGGATCTTTGTTGGCCGCCATTGCCGCCGAGTTCCGGATCAGGCGCGCCGTGTCCCACTGCTTGGCCGTGTCTCTCAGCAACTCGACCGCCTCGAAGGAAAAGGCGTCGATCGGAGTGCCTGCCGATTTGAGCAGAACCTCCACGGTGCCTGGAGGGCTCGCCGACTCGTCCCAGTTCGTTGGCGGCGAAGAGAGCGAATTGACGATGAAAACAATGATCCTGCGCACATTGTCGATTGGCGTTGGCATACCGACTTCGTGCAAGGCTTGGAGAACCTCCAGCGAATCGAGAATGCCACGCATCCCCAGATTGTCCGACACACCGCCATCGACGAGATGAACGTACGGGCGATGGACGCTATCGCCGAAGGCTTCCTCGGCCTTGAGCGAGCGGATGGCCCGTGCCGCGGGCCGCGGTGGGTTGTCGGATCCGATGAAGGGTTTTACCCAGGCCGGCGGGACTCTGTTGCAGGTGCCGCCATAATTGTTGATCGTGACGGGCGAGAGCACGACCGGTACGGCCGACGAGGCCGCAGCGGCGCGGGACAGCGGCACCGCATTGAGATCCGAGCAGATGATGTCGAAAACGCGCTGCGAAAAGAGGAAGCGGGAGCCGGTCGAAATATCCGTCGCCGATGCCAGGATCAGCGGGCCGTCGCCGCGGTTCAGATCGCCAAACGTCGCGCCGTTGAACAGGATTTCGTCGTACAACTGGGCCGCCAATTCGGAACGGCCCCAGCCCGTCGACCATAGATTGCCCCAGTATTTCGGGCTGAATGTGCGGGCGACGATCTCGCCCTGTACATCGCGTTTCAGGAAGCGTTGCTCGTAGTCGGCAAACAGCTTGTCGCCATACAGGCCATAGGCGAGCGCGGTGAAACTGCCGCCTGACACGCCGGTAACGATGTTGACCGAGTCGAGCAAACGAACTTTGTTGCCCCTCGGTCCGACAACCTCGGTCTTGCGGAGGAACTCCAAGACCCCGTAGGAAAAGGCGGCAGCACGGGTGCCGCCACCCGAGAAGGCGAGGATGACCAGGTTGTCCTTGTCTTTGAAATTTCCCTGGCGCGCCTCGAAACTGTACCCCGCTGTCGGGTCGGTCCGGGTGATCGGCGGGTTGATCGGGCGGGTGGCGCATCCGCCCAGCAGGACAAGGAGCGCGGCAGCGAGGAGGCTAGATCTGTGTGTAGTATTCAGGATTTCTTTCGCTCCCTGGTCCGTTAGCTTGCTCACTTCACCACGCCTTGAATTCCAATCACATTCGGCCGGACCGGCTCGACAGTGTTGCGACGACGTGCCGCTGGATTCATTTGCGGATTCAACCGATCGACGCAACAGATTGGCCGAATCGCTCAGCCGGCGTTTCGTAGTTTAGAGTTTTTCTTGGGCGATCATTCAATCTCCTCGCCACGGCATTGAGCTTGGCTTGAGAGTAGCCAGAAAGATCGGTACCCTTCGGTAGGTACTGCCTCAGCAGCCCGTTCATATTCTCGTTAGACCCGCGCTGCCAAGGATTCTGAGGATCGCAGAAATAGGCCTTGATGTCAGTCGCCAGGGTGAAGCGCTTGTGGCCGGCCATCTCCTTGCCCCGATCCCAAGTCAGCGTCTTGTAGAGTTCCTGCGGCAGCTTGCGAGCATGTTTGATCAACGCAGTGACGACCGTCTCGGTATCTTTACCGGCGACCTTCACCAGCATCACGTAACGCGTATTGCCTCCACCAAGGTTGCGATCTGGCTGTTCTTGCTGCCAAACAGGAGGTCGCCTTCCCAGTGACCTGGTAGCGCCCGATCTTCAGCCGTAGCCGGACGTTCGCTGATCGACACGGCATCGACGATTCTGCCGTGATCGTCCGTCTTCTGCGTGTGATGGCGCGAACGACGCATTACCCGGGTGCGCCTCAAGTGCTGCACCAGTTCCTTCTTCAAAGCTCCGCGGGCCTGAATGAAGAGACTCCGATAGATGGTCTCGTGTGACACCTGAAAGCTCTCGTCTCCAGGGTAAGTACGCTTCAGCCATCCCGCGATCTGCTCCGGCGACCACTGCATTTGGAGCCTTCCCGCCACAACGTGTGCCAACGCGCGGTTCTCCACGAGTTTACAAGTCTTGGGCCGACTTGCCCGATCCCAGGCCGCTTGGTCGGCCTGACTCGCCCGATAGCATTCCTGGCCGCCGTTCCGCTTGATCTCTCGGCTGACGGTGGAGGGCGCTCTGCCAAGCGTCTTCGCTATCGAACGGATCGATTGCCCCGCCACCACGGCACGCGATATTTCTTCCCGTTCCGCCAACGTCAGCGCCAATCTCGAACGCCGTCGCTGCGCCGGTCGGATCCGCCTGACTCAGCCAAGATGCGTTGTACCGACGAGTGGTTTCGATCAAACATCTGGGCAATGTGCTGGAGAGAATCGCCTTTCTGCCAGCGATCCCACATAAGAGCTTTCTGGCGCTCCGTGTAGTAGATCCTCGGTCTTCGCTTCATCTGCAACACCCTCCCTGCTTACGCAGTCGTAGTGTGTTGCATCCATCGATTGAATCCGCATTGCCTAGGGAAACTCCGCGAAACCATCGCCGCCTCGTGCGGGGATTGATAAGTTGCAAGCAGACGAGAGAACTGCGAGGTTAAACGTTGAAGAAGCAGCTGACCCTGGCAACGAGTGATTTCGAACGGTTTCGCAAGCCGACGCGGCGCGAGAAGTTTCTGGCCGAGATGAACACGGTGGTGCCGTGGGCGGAGCTGTGCGTGCTGATCGAGCCCTACTACCCGAAGGCCACGAGCGCCGGGGGTCGCCCGCCGGTGGGGCTGGAGCGGATGCTGCGCATGCACTGCCTGCAGTTGTGGTTCGACCTGTCGGATCCGGCGGTGGAGGAGTGGCTGTACGACTCGCTGGCGATGCGCGCGTTTGTCGGCATTGACCTGGGGAGCGAGCCGGTGCCCGATGAGAGCACGCTGATGCGCTTTCGCCACCTGCTCGAGCACAACGGGCTCGGGGAGAAGATCTTCGAGGAGGTCGGGCGGGTACTGCTCAGTCGCGGGCTCAAGGTCTCGAAGGGCACGATCGTGGATGCAACGATCATCGCTGCCCCCAGTTCCACGAAGAACGCCGAGGGCAGCCGCGACCCGCAGATGCATCAGACGAAGCAGGGCAAGCAGTGGTACTTCGGGATGAAGGTGCATGTGGGTGTCGATGCCCGGAGCAAAGTGATCCACTCGGTGGTGACGACCCCGGCCAACACGGCCGACTGCAAGGTGCTGGGCGATCTGCTGCACGGCCACGAGACCCGGGTCTACGGTGACCAAGCCTACAAGGGCCAGCGTCAGATCATCCGGGCGAAGGCGCCGCAGGCCAAGGACTTCACCCACCGGCAGTGCAAGTGGAAGCACGCCTTCGATGCTGCGATCCAGGCGAAGAACCGCACGAAGTCGCGCATCCGGGCACGGGTGGAACACTCTATCGGGGTGATCAAGCGCGTGTTCGGGTTCACCAAGGTGCGCTATCGCGGTCTGGCCAAGAACGCCAACCGGGTATTCGTCACCACAGCGCTGGCCAACATTTTTCTCGTTCGCTACACGGTCCTGGGCGCAGTGCGTCCGCAGTAGGAAAACGAGGCAGGAAAACCTCGATGCCGCTGCGAAATCACCCCGAGAACCGATCAGATCGCGATGAACGAACCTCCTCTTCTGCCTGCGACCAAAAAATTACCCAGTTGTGCGGACGTTCCCTAGAGGTCCCCTTCAATTCAAAAAGGCGAAGTATCGCAAATCGCCACCACTCGCGTCTTTGCTTTTACATCAAACCGGAACGAGTGCCACACAATTGCGCGACCGAATAATCGGGCGTTCCTTTTGATCGCCCACGCGACTGGGATCGCTTTTCCTCTGTGCTCTCCGTGCGCTAGTTGGTGAATGCTTCTGTGGTGAGAAGAAGAGCTGCTCACTCACTCCTCCCGCCCCGCCCGTCATCACGGAAGTGATTCAGCAAGAAGTCCTCGTCCATGGGCGACAGATCAAATCGGTGACAGGCCTCTTCGATCGTCCGCGCATCGCGGCTGGGTTGTTCGGCGAGCCACGCCACGGCGCGGCGCAGCTCTTCGTTTTCGGGCAGAAATGAGCCAGTTTGCTTCATCGCCCCATTCTCTCGCCTTTCTCTGCGATCTCCATCGGGAATAGTTTCGCAGAAAAAGAAAAAAGCGGCCGTAACCGCCCTTGTCGCGAACAAGCTCTCCAGTTTACACGCCGATGTTTCCGTTGCGGCCGCAGCGCGCTTCACGTTCGGATCGGTGCCTAAAAGGGGGCTTTCTTCCCCCACTTTCCCTGAGCTCGCTCGGACTACGACACGTGCTCTCCGCTTGCCGCTATTGGGGTCGCCGTACCTTCCGTCTCCGGTACGAACCACGAGAGCCGCTCACGCAGCGACACGACGCTGCCGATGACGATGAGGCACGGCGGCTTCATGCCCCTTTCCGAAGCAAGGCTCGGCAGCGCAGCGAGCGGGGCCGCCACCACGCGCTGGCGCATTGTCGTGCCCTGTTCCACGACCGCGGCCGGCGTGGACTCCGGCAGTCCATGCGCGATCAAATGCCGCGCAATCTCGGGCAGCGCTGCTAATCCCATGTAGATCACGACAGTTTGGTGTGGCCGTGCAAGCGCCGACCAGTCTAGCTTTACGCTGCCATCCTTGAGATGGCCAGTAGCAAACACGCAGGCCTGCGCGTGCTCGCGATGGGTGAGTGGAATACCGGTGTAACAGGACACCCCCGAGGCTGCCGTTACACCAGGCACGACTTCGAATTGGATACCTTCCGCGGCCAACACTTCCAGCTCTTCGCCGCCGCGCCCGAAGATGAACGGATCGCCGCCTTTCAGCCGCACCACCCGCTTGCCTTGCCGTGCGAGCCTTACGAGCAGTTGGTTGATGTCCTCCTGCCGCATCGCGTGCTTTGTTGCTTCTTTGCCCGCGTAGATGAACTGCGCATCGCGCCGGGCGAGCTCGAGGATACCGTCTCCGACCAGGTGGTCGTAGACGATCACTTCCCCCTGCTGCAAGAGTCTGAGCGCGCGGACCGTGAGCAGGTCCGGATTGCCGGGACCGGCGCCCACCAGATAGACCACCCCGGCGCCGCTGCACCGTCGCTGCTTGATGTCCAGAAACCGAGGTGGATGGTCCACGGGGCCTCCTTCGCCGTGCCATCAATGTTATCGGGAACCGGGTCCACCAAAACTTGATGCGCATCAAAGATAGGCGAGTTGCCGCGGGCGCATGCTTCGCCGTAAGTGCACGAGCCTGGTCTGTGACGGGAGGAAGCGATGAGAAGGACAACTTGGAACGCGCTCTCGCGCGCGGCGTTCTTTTCCCTGGCGACGCTGCCGTTCGCCGTCGGCGTGGCCCACGCGGATGAGAAGCCACAAAAGGACTTGCAGACACCTCCCGGGGTGACCTCCGAGGAACTCAGGTACCAGGGAGCTGGCGGATCGCCCCTCGCCGGAGTGGAGATGCATCAGGAACGTCAATCCCAAGGCGCCGGCGATGACGAAGGCGGAATTCGATCAGGCGCGTCAGATCTACTTCGAGCGCTGCGCCGGCTGTCACGGCGTCCTGCGCAAGGGCGCCACCGGCAAGCCGCTCACCCCGGACATCACGCTTGCCAAGGGTACGGACTACCTCAAGGTGTTCATCGCCTATGGCTCACCGGCCGGCATGCCGAACTGGCAGACCTCCGGCGAGATGACACCGGAGCAGGTCGACCTCATGGCCCGCTACGTTCAGCAAACGCCGCCGCAACCGCCCGAGTTCGGGATGAAGGAAATGGAAGCGACGTGGAAGGTCGTCGTCCCGGTCGCCGACCGGCCGAAGAAGAAGATGAACAAGTACAACATCGAGAACCTGATGTCGGTAACGCTGCGTGACGCCGGCGAAGTCGCGCTGATCGACGGCGACACGAAAGAGATCATCAACATCCTCAAGACCGGTTACGCCGTACACATCTCGCGCATGTCCGCCTCCGGACGATACCTGTACGTGATCGGGCGCGACGGCAAGATCAACCTGATCGACCTGTGGATGGAAAAACCCGATACCGTCGCCGAGATCAAGATCGGCCTCGAGGCACGTTCGGTCGAGACCTCGAAATACAAGGGATACGAGGACAAGTACGCGATCGCGGGCGCGTATTGGCCGCCGCAGTTCCTGATCATGGAGGGCGATTCGCTGAAACCGCTGAAAATCGTCTCCACGCGCGGCATGACCGTGGACCCGCAGGAATACCATCCAGAACCGCGCGTCGCGGCAATCGTCGCGTCACACTATCATCCCGAGTTCATCGTGAACTCCAAGGAAACCGGGAAGATCAACCTGGTCAACTATCGGGATCTCGACAATCTCAAGATCACCAGCATCGACTCCGCCCGCTTCCTGCACGACGGCGGCTTCGACGCGACGGGCCGCTACTTCATGACCGCCGCAAACGCCTCGAACAAGATTGCGGTGGTCGACACCAAGGAAGACAAGCTCGCGGCGTTGATCGACGTCGGCAAGACCCCGCACCCCGGCCGCGGCGCCAACTTCGTCGATCCCAAATACGGACCCGTGTGGGCAACGTCGCACCTGGGCGACGAATCGATTTCGCTGATCGGCACCGACCCTGAAAAACACAAGGGCAGTGCGTGGAAGGTGGTGCACACCCTCAAGGGGCAGGGGGGTGGATCACTTTTCATCAAGACGCATCCGAAGTCGAAGAACCTGTGGGTGGACACCCCGCTCAACCCCGATGCGAAAATCAGCCAGTCGGTCGCCGTGTACGACATCAACAACCTGGACAAGGGCTTCGAAGTCCTGCCCATCGCCGAATGGGCGGGCCTGAGCGAAGGCTCCAGGCGTGTTGTGCAGCCGGAGTACAACAAGGCAGGCGACGAGGTGTGGTTTTCCGTGTGGAACGCCAAGAATCAGCAGTCGGCGCTGGTCATCGTCGACGACAAGACCCGGAAACTGAAGAAGGTCATCAAGGATCCGAAACTGATCACGCCCACCGGCAAGTTCAACGTGTACAACACCCAGCACGACGTTTACTGAGCCAAAGGGAGGAGAATCCACCATGAAGCTACTGCAAGCTGCAATCGCCGCCGCCGCGGCCGTCGTTTTCGCGGGACAGGCGTTCGGGGCCATGGACGACGCCGCGGCCAGTGCCGCGCTGTCGAAGGCAGGGTGTACCGCCTGCCACGCGGTCGACAAGAAGCTGGTCGGGCCTCCGTTCCAGGAGATCGCCAAGAAGTACAAGGGTGACGCAAAGGCGGTCGCAACGCTGAGCGAGAAAGTGCGCAAGGGAGGTTCTGGCGTCTGGGGACCGGTGCCGATGCCGCCGAACGGGTCCGACAAGATCAGCGACGCCGATCTCAAGAGCGTCGTCGAATGGATTCTGACGAAGTAGCTCGAGGCTCTGGGTTCTTCGACCTTCGGGCGGCGCGCCATGCGTCGTCCGTTTCGCATTTGCATGCGAAGTCTTGAGTTGCATCAAAGCCGGCAGACGCTCAGCTGCAGGATGATCTCCCTGTGATGGTCACCGATTCCTTTCTCGTTGCATGGCAATGGTCCGCGGGCGTTCTGCTCATGGCGACGCAGCTCGCCGTGGCGCAAAGCGGAGGAGAAATCGTGATACCGACCGCCGCACGCCGCGCGGAACTCCTGAACATGGTCCGGCACGACTGCGGTTCGTGCCATGGCATGACCATGAAGGGCGGACTCGGGCCCGCGCTCACGCCCGATGCGCTCCGCTCGCGACCGTCGGACATGCTCGCAGCGACGATTCTGCACGGCCGTGCGGGGACACCCATGCCACCGTGGCAAGACTTCGTATCCGCCGACGAGGCCACGTGGATCGTGAATCAATTGCAAAAGGGATTGCCCGATGCGCCTTAGGACTGCCATGGCGGGCGCGTTGCTGGTGACGCTCGCTGCCTGCGCCACGCACACTCCAACTGGAGAGCAGAAAGGCGATCTCGGCGTTGTCGTCGAGCGCGCGACCGGCAGCGTCCAGGTTGTCGAGGCGAGCCGCCACGCGAGCCTCGGCCGCGTCACTGGGCTTGGCGATCTTTCCCATGCCGCGGTCGTGTATTCGCGGGATGCGCGCTACGCCTACGTCTTCGGGCGCGACGGCGGACTCACGAAGATCGACCTCGAACACCGGACGGTGGTCGCACGCACGCTGCAAGCCGGCAACTCGATCGGAGGAGCGATCTCCCGGGACGGGCGCGTCATCGCCGTCGCGAACTACGAGCCCGGCGGCGTCAAGCTTTTCGATGCCGCGACCCTCGCGGTCCTCTCCGAGATTCCGTCCGAGTACGGGAACGACGGCAGGCGCGCGAAGGTGGTGGGCATCGCGGATGCGCCGGGCGATCGGTTCGTGTTCAGTCTGTTCGAGGCCAACGAGATCTGGGTGGCGGATGCGCGCGACCCGACTCGGCCTGCCGTGCGCAAGTTCAGGGACGTCGGCAAGGAGCCCTACGATGGACTCATTACCCTGGACGGCCGCTGGTACATCGCCGGACTCTTCGGCGAGGACGGGCTCGCGCTCCTCGACATGCAAAATCTTGACGGCGGCGTGCAGCGGATTCTCGACGGCTACGGGCGCGGCACCGAGAAGCTGCCCGTGTACAAGATGCCGCACCTGCGCGGCTGGGCCATCGCCGGTGACTATGCGTTCCTGCCAGCGGTCGGCAAGCACGAAGTGCTGGTGGTGGACGTGCGTACGTGGAAACCGGTGGCATCCATCCCCGTTCGGGGGCAGCCGGTGTTCGTGATGGCACGACCGGACGGGCGCCAGGTGTGGGTCAACTTCGCGTTTCCGACCAATGACGCCGTGCAGGTGATCGACGTGGCCAGCCTCGGCGTGATCGATTCCGTCAGACCGGGCAAGGCGGTCTTGCACATGGAGTTCACGGCGGGTGGGGAGGAAGTATGGATCTCTGCGCGCGATGACAACCGGGTGACGGTGTACGACACGGCGACCTTGAAGCCGCTCGCTGCGCTGGCGGTGGAAAGCCCAAGCGGAATCTTCTTCTCGTGGCGGGCGAAGAAGATGGGTCTTTAGACGGGGAGGAGCGCTGTGAGCTACGCGGTGCAAAGAGCGAGAGCGGATGACTTCGTCGCGCAGCGGTTGCCTGCCGCGATGACGCCCCTCGAGTTCTCTCTGGTGAACGATTTTCAGCGCGGGTTCCCGCTGGTTCCGCAGCCGTTTCGCCTCATCGGGGAACGCCTGCGTGTGACCGAAAGCGTCGTCATGACGATGCTGCGCGACCTGCGGAGCTTGGGTGTCGTCGCCCGGATCGGTGCCGTATTCGCACCGTGCAGGATCGGCGCTGGTGCGCTTGCTGCGCTCGCCGTGCCGCCCGACCGGCTCGAAGAGGTTGCGGCCCGCGTGAGTGCGCGGCGCGAGGTGAACCACAACTATGAGCGCGAGCACCGCTTCAATCTGTGGTTTGTCGCGACAGCTGCGTGTCGCGATCAGCTTGCGCAGGTTCTGGACGAAATCGCAAACGAAGCGGAGTGCCCGTTGATCCGGTTGCCGCTCCTCGAAGAGTTCCACATCGACCTCGGTTTCGATCTCGCCAATGGCGCGAAGACGCCGAGCGCCGGCCGCGTAGTCGAAGGAGAAATCATGTGCAACCTGCCGCTCAGGGAGCGGGAGCTGATGGCAGCGCTGCAGGATGGTCTCGCGATCACGCCCTGGCCTTACGCGTGGCTCGCCGCGCGCGCCGGGCTGACCGAGGCGACGGCGCTCGAGCTGATCGAGCAGTGGCTCGCCGACGGATTCATCAAACGGTTCGGCGTGGTCGTGCGCCATCACGAGCTCGGCTATCGCGCAAACGCCATGTGCGTGTGGGACGTGCCGGATTCCCGCGTCAGCCAGCTTGGCGCCCGGCTCGCCGCCGAGCGACCGGTCACGCTCTGCTACCGGCGTGCACGCGCGGGCGAGGGCTGGCCGTACAACCTGTTCTGCATGATCCACGGCACCTCGCGTGCGGAAGTCACGCGCGAGATCCAGGCCATTCAGTCGCGGCTCGAACTCGATGCTTTTCCCCATACCGTCCTCTTCTCCCGGCGCCGGTTCAAGCAGCGCGGCGCGCGCTACTTCTAGGGGCGATGGGCAATGGATGCCGTCGACCGGGAGATCATCAACGCGCTGCAGGGCGGCTTTCCGGTTTGCGACGAACCCTTCCTGCTCGTCGGCGGCCGGCTGGGCATCTCGGAAGCTGAGTTGATCGCGCGCATCGCGCGCATGCTTCGCGAGCGCACCCTGTCACGCTTCGGGCCGATGTTCCAGGCGGAACGCATGGGCGGCGCGTTTCTGCTCGCCGCGATGGCTGTTCCCGAGGCCGACTACGAGCGGGTCGCGGCGCGTGTGAACGCGCTGCCGGAGGTCGCGCACAACTACCAGCGGGAACACTGGCTGAACATGTGGTTCGTGCTCGCGGCCGAATCGCCTGCAGGCATCGACGACGCGATCACCCGCATCGAGCGCGGCACGGGGCTTCCGGTCCTCGCGTTCCCCAAGGAGCGGGAGTACTTCGTCGATCTGCGGCTCGTCGCATGAATGCGATGCCGAAGGTAAGCGCAGAGCCTGCCATGAAAACCCGAACTCGAAACGACTCGCGCCTTGCCGCGGAGGACCGCCGGTTGATCGTTGCGACCCAGAACGGGCTGCCGCTCGTGCCGCGACCCTACGACGCCATTGCGCAGCAGGTCGGCATTTCGAGCGACGAAGTGCAGTCGCGGCTGCAGCGGATGCTCGACAGCGGTGTGATCCGCCGCATCGGGGCGGTGCCGAACCACTATGCGATCGGCTACACCGCAAATGGCATGACCGTGTGGGACGTAGCGGACGATCGTGTGGACGCGCTCGGCCCGAGGGTCGGGGCGCTCGAGTTCGTCACCCACTGCTACCGGCGTCCGCGCCACCTGCCCGAGTGGCCGTACAACCTGTTCGCGATGGTCCACGGTCACAGCCGCGCGGAAGTCGCTGCGCAGGTGGAAACGATCTCTTTGCTGCTCGGCAACGATTGCCGAGCCCACGACGTGCTGTATAGCGCACGGATTCTCAAGAAAGCCGGCCTTCGCATCGCAGACTGAGGAGAAAGGGCCATGTTCCGCGTTACACAGTTCATGCAGGAAATCGTCGAGCCCAGTCCGATCGGCCCGAAGCGCAATCCACCGGGACCGGTGGTGATCTGGAACCTGATCCGGCGCTGCAATCTCGCGTGCAAGCACTGCTACTCGGTTTCGGCGGACCGCGACTTTCCGGGCCAGCTCACGACGGCGGAAGTTTTCGCGGTGATGGACGATCTGAAGAAGTTCCACGTGCCGGTGCTGATCCTTTCCGGTGGCGAGCCACTGCTGCGTCCCGATATCTACGACATCGCCTGGCGCGCGAAGGCGATGGGGTTCTACGTCGCGCTCTCCACCAACGGGACCCTCATCGATACCAGGAATGTCGGCAATATCGCAGAGATCGGTTTTGACTACGTAGGCATTAGCCTCGACGGCCGACGCGAGACGCACGACGTCTTCAGGCGCCGCGCCGGCGCCTTCGACGACTCGCTGCGCGCGCTGCGGCTCTGCCGCGACCTTGGCGTGAGGGTCGGGGTACGCTTTACTCTGACCAGCGACAACTTCGCCGACCTGCCGTGGCTGCTTGCCATGAGCGAGCGCGAAGGCATCGACAAGTTCTATCTCTCGCACCTCAACTATGCCGGCCGCGGCAATGTGAACCGCAAAGTCGACGCACAGCTTGCCATGACGCGGGAGGCGATGGACCTGCTCTTCGACGTTTGTTGGGATTGCGTGAGCCGTGGCGTTTACAAGGAGTTCGTCACCGGCAACAACGACGCCGACGGGGTCTACCTGCTGCACTGGGTGCGCCGGCGCTTTCCCCTGAACGAGGCGCACATCCGCGCGAAGCTCGAGCAGTGGGGCGGCAATGCGTCGGGCGTGAACGTCGCCAACATCGATAATCTCGGCAACGTGCATCCGGACACCTACTGGTGGGATTACTCCCTCGGCAACCTGCGCGAGCGGCCGTTCTCGGAGATCTGGCGCGACGTGTCGGACCCGATCATGGCTGGTCTCAAGGCGAGCCCGCGTGCCATCAAGGGCCGCTGCGGCCAGTGCGCGTACTTCTCGATCTGCGGCGGCAACACCCGCACCCGCGCGCGCCAACTGACCGGCGACCCGTGGGAGGAGGATCCCGGCTGCTACCTGGACGACGACGAGCTCGGCATCGTCTCGCAACGAGAGCGGGTTCGGATGACGCCGTATACGAGGCAGCGGAGTGCTGCGCGGTAAGAGACGGGGCATGAGCAGGGAACTGAGCTCGCCAGGACGGCGAATGCGCTTCGCACTCATCGCGCTCGCGGCGGCGTGGCTGCCTGGCATCGCGCTCGGTGCCCCCGACGCCGGGCAACTCTACGCAGCGCAATGCGCGCGTTGCCACGGAGCGGACCGTCTGGGCGGTATGGGACCTGCGCTGCTGCCGGAAAATCTCGAGCGTCTCAAACGAGCGGATGCGATCAAGGTCATCGCGAACGGGCGCGAGGCGACGCAGATGCCGGGCTTCGGCAGCGCGCTTTCCGCCGAGGATATCGATGCCCTCGCCGACTTCGTGTATGGGAAGGTCGAGCCGCAACCACAGTGGGGTGCGGCCGAGATCGCGGCCTCCCGCATCGAGCATGCGAAGCCCGGAAGCCTGCCGGACCGGCCGCAGTTCGCCGCCGATCCTCTGAACCTCTTCGTCGTCGTGGAAGCGGGCGATCATCACGTGACGATCCTCGACGGCGACCGCTTCGAGCCGCTCGCCCGTGTGCCCACGCGGTACGCCCTGCACGGCGGACCAAAGTTCACGCCGGACGGACGCTATGTTTTTTTCTGCTCCCGGGATGGCTGGGTCGCGAAGTTCGACCTCTGGAACCTCACGACCGTGGCCGAAATACGGGCCAGCATCAACGCGCGGAACTTGGCGGTTTCGGGGGACGGCAGATACGTGATCGTCGCCAACTACCTGCCGCACACGCTGGTGATCCTCGATGCACGCGATCTGTCACTCGTGAAGATCCTCGATGTCGCAGACAAGAACGGCAAGAGCTCGCGCGTGTCCGCGGTGTACGATGCCGCCCCGCGGAAGAGCTTCGTCGCGGCGCTCAAGGACGTGCCCGAGATCTGGGAGATCTCGTACGATGATCAGGCCGCGCAGATCTTCGACGGCCTCGTGCACGACTACAAGCTCGGTGAAGGCATCGCGATTCCGGGCAAGCTGAATCCGCGCCGCACGACGCTTGATGCCGTGCTCGATGATTTCTTCTTCGATCCGAGCTACGCGTACGTGATCGGCGCCGCACGCGAAGGTGGGAAGGGTCAGGTGGTCAACCTCGACGTGCGGCGCAAGATCGCGGATGTAACGCTACCGGGTCTGCCCCATCTTGGTTCCGGCATCTCCTGGGAACGTGACGGCACGCGCGTGTTGGCGACCCCGAACCTGAAAGAGGGTACGGTGAGCGTCATCGATATGCGGACGTGGAAAGTCGTGAAGGAGATCCCGACCCTCGGGCCGGCGTTCTTCATGCGCAGCCACGAGGCGACGCCCTACGCCTGGGTCGACGCGATGATGAGCAAGGACAAGGACACCCTGCAGCTCATCGACAAGCGCACTCTCGAGGTCGCTTCCACCGTTCGCCCCGAGCCGGGCAAGACCGCCGCCCATGTGGAGTTCACGCGCGACGGGAGATATGCACTGGTGTCGATCTCGGAGCAGGACGGCGCACTCGTCGTCTACGACGCGCAGACCCTGCAGGAAGTAAAGCGTCTGCCGATGCGCAAGCCGGTCGGCAAGTACAACGTCTGGAACAAGATCACCCGTTCAGAAGGGACGAGTCATTAGCCCCGACGGGGTCGCGGGGGTTGACCCTGGCCGGCCCGGAAAAGGGACCTTGTGAAGTTGTCAAAATTGACCTATATCAAGGGTGGGGTTGGGACCGATTTCTTCTGCGACACCGTGGAGATGATTTCGATCTATCTCCGACCGGAGCAGCAGAAGCGCGCCATCGCTCTGTTCACTCAGGACATGGGCCAGGCCGATTGGAAGGAGCCTCGGGGCCACTGGATCGACGCCAAATCCGCCCTCTACGTGCACGGAAGCAACCGGTACGGATCGATGGGTCCGACGCTCGCATCGTTCGCCCGCGAGGAGGATGCGCAGGTGTTCGCCAAGCAATACGGCGGTAAGGTGCTGCGCTTTGGCGAGATCACGGTCGACATGGTCGCGCTCGACGGCGGTGTGATGCGCGATGAGCGAATGTAATGCTTAGGGAACCTCTGAACAAGTCCACGATGGCGCGACGGCGGCTTTCCGGGATGCATGGCGCGAAGCGACGCGCGGCCGATATCGGGAATATCGGCAAGCCGAGCGACAATGCCAGGCGCCCGGAAAGCCCCGTCCCTTAAGGGTTTGCGCGAAATGCGGCGCTGGCGGCGCCGGACTCCTCGGCATCGTAGTCCAAGCCACGACCTTCGTCGCCCGTCTAGCCATCATCCGCATTTCGCGACAAACGCGCTCCATCGGCGACTTGTTCAGAGGTTCCTTAGACGCATGATCACGGTTGACGGAAACGAGGCGGCTGCCTCTGTTGCCTACCGGGTGAGCGAGGTGATCGCGATTTATCCGATTACCCCGAGCTCGCCCATGGGCGAGCTCTGCGACGAGTGGGCGAGCCGGCGGAATACGAACCTCTGGGGCAACGTTCCAGCTGTCGTCGAGATGCAGTCCGAGGCCGGCGCGGCGGGCGCCGTCCATGGCGCCCTTCAGACCGGGGCGCTCGCGACGACGTTCACCGCGTCCCAGGGGCTGCTCCTCATGATCCCCAACATGTACAAGATCGCCGGGGAGTTGACCCCATTCGTACTGCACGTGGCTGCGCGCACCGTCGCGACCCATGCGCTGTCGATCTTCGGCGACCACTCCGATGTCATGGCCTGCCGCCAGACCGGTTTCGCGATGCTGTGTGCAGGCTCGGTGCAGGAAGCCCACGATCTCGCCGCGATCGCCCACATCGCCACGCTGGAATCGCGCATTCCGTTTCTGCACTTCTTCGACGGCTTCCGCACGTCTCATGAACTCGCGAAAGTCGAGGAGATCTCGGACGATGACCTGCGCCGGCTGATCCCTGAAGACAAGGTGCACGCCCATCGCGAACGCGCGCTCACACCTGACCGGCCAGTCCTGCGCGGCACCGCTCAGAATCCCGACGTCTTCTTCCAGGCTCGCGAGGCCGCCAACTGTTTCTACGACGCCTGCCCAGGCATCGTGGAAGCCGCGATGGAGCGCTTCGCTGCCGTGACTGGCCGCCGCTACGGTCTGTTCGACTACGTGGGGCACCACGAGGCTGGGCGCGTGATCGTGCTAATGGGCTCGGGAGCCGAGACTGTGCACGAGACGGTGGAGCATCTGGTCGAACGCGGCCAGAAGGTGGGCGTGCTCAAAGTGCGACTCTTTCGTCCATTCCGGCGCTCCGCTTTCCTCGCCGCGCTGCCCCCCACGGTCCGAGCGCTCGCGGTGCTCGATCGGACGAAGGAACCAGGCGCCCTGGGCGAGCCGCTTTATCTCGAGGTGGTAACCGCGCTCGCCGAGGCGCGCGCCGAGGGCGAGTCGCGTTTCGTCTCGGAGCCGCGCGTCATCGCAGGCCGTTACGGTCTCTCGTCAAAAGAATTCACGCCGGCGATGGTGAAGGCGGTGTTCGATGAGCTCGACCGTGAACGCCCGCGCAATCACTTCACGCTCGGGATCGTGGATGACGTGACGCGCGCTTCGCTCGCATGGGATCCGACTTTTCGCACCGAGACTGCGGACGTCGCGAGGTCGGTCTTCTACGGCCTTGGTGCCGATGGCACCGTCGGCGCGAACAAGAATTCGATCAAGATCATCGGCGAGGAGACGGACCGCTATGTCCAGGGCTACTTTGTCTACGACTCCAAGAAGTCCGGGGCAATGACGATCTCGCATCTCCGCGCGAGCCCGCGGCCGATCCGTTCGGCCTATCTCGTCGCCGACGCCCAGTTCGTGGCCTGCCACCAGTTCGAGTTTGTGGACAAGCTCGACGTGCTCGAGTATGCCGCGCCCGGCGCGGTGTTCCTGCTCAATGCCCCCGACGCACCGAACGGCGTGTGGGAGCGCCTGCCGCGCGAGATGCAGCAGGAGATGGTGGAGAAGCGGATCCGCTTTTTCGCGATCGATGCCTACGCGGTCGCAAAGCGCACTGGAATGGGGAGGCGAATCAACACCGCGATGCAGACCTGCTTCTTCGCGATATCCGGGGTGCTTCCGCGCGAGCAGGCAATCGCCGAGATCAAGAAGGGCATCGAGAAGAGCTACGGCAAGCGAGGTGCGGAAGTCGTGCGCCGTAACTTCGAGGCGGTGGACGAGACGCTCGCGCATCTCCATGAGATTCCGGTGCCGGCGAGTGTGAGTGCTACGCGAGCTCGCCCCCCGCTCGTCTCCGCCACAGCCCCGGATTTCCTGCAGAAGGTGACCGCCGTGATGATGGGGGGGAAGGGCGATTCGCTCCCGGTGAGCGCGTTCCCCGTCGATGGCACTTGGCCGGTCGGGACCGCAAAATGGGAGAAACGCAACATCGCGCTCGAGATCCCGGTGTGGGACCCGAAGATCTGCATACAGTGCAATCAATGCGTGCTCGTTTGCCCGCACGCAACGATCCGTGCCAAGGTCTACGATCCGGCAGCGCTCGCGGGCGCCCCTGCGACTTTCCAGTCTGTGCCGTACAACGCGCCCGAGTTCAAAGGCATGGCGTATACGATTCAGGTGGCGCCCGAGGACTGCACCGGCTGCTACCTGTGCGTGAACGTCTGCCCCGCCAAGGATCGCACCAACCCGAGACACAAGGCGATCGACATGCACCCGCAGCCCCCGTTGCGGGAGGCGGAGCGCGAAAACTATTCGTTCTTCCTCAACCTGCCGGAGATCGAGCGCACTCGGGTGAAAAAGCTTGATCACAAGAGCTCGCAATTCCTCGAACCGCTCTTCGAATATTCGGGAGCGTGCGCAGGCTGCGGCGAAACGCCGTATCTCAAGCTCCTGACTCAGCTCTTCGGCGATCGCTTGCTGATCGCCAATGCGACCGGCTGCTCCTCGATCTACGGCGGCAATCTCCCCACCACGCCCTACACGACCAGCCGCGATGGGCGCGGACCGGCCTGGTCGAACTCGCTGTTCGAGGACAACGCCGAATTCGGTTTGGGTTTCCGGCTCGGCGTGGACGCGCATATGGCTGCGGCTCGGGCGCTCGTCGCGCGGCTGGGCGACAGGCTCGGCGATACCCTGGTGGAAGAGCTTCTCAGCGCAGACCAGACGAGCGAGGGCGGAATCCAGGCCCAGCGCGAGCGGGTGCGAGCGCTGCGCCAGAAGCTCGCCGGGATCGATACCGCCGAGGCACTGCGGCTGGAGGCACTCGCCGATTACCTCGTCAAGAAGAGCGTCTGGCTCGTGGGCGGCGACGGTTGGGCCTATGACATCGGTTTTGGCGGGCTCGACCACGTGCTCGCGAGTCGCCGCGACGTGAATGTTCTGGTGCTCGATACCGAGGTCTATTCGAACACCGGCGGCCAGCAGTCCAAGGCGACGCCGCTCGGGGCGGCTGCGAAGTTCGCGGTCGCAGGCAAGGAGGTGGGCAAGAAGGACCTGGGGCTGATGGCAAGCATGTACGGTCATGTGTACGTCGCCCGCGTCGCCATGGGCGCCAAGATGCCGCAGACCGTGAATGCCTTACTCGATGCTGAGGCGTACCCCGGCCCCTCGCTTGTGATCGCCTACAGCCACTGCATCGCGCACGGGTATGACATGGCCTATGGGGCTGCCCAGCAAAGGCTGGCCGTGCAGTCGGGGGTGTGGCCGCTTTACCGATTTGACCCGCGCCGCACCGTCAAGGGCGAGCCGCCGCTTCACCTCGACTACGGCCCACCCACGGCCAAAGTCGCCGACTACATGCGCAACGAATTGCGCTTCCGCGTGATCGAACGCAGTGACCCCGCGCGCTTCAAGCGCTTTCTCAAAGAAGCCCAGGAGGCCGCGCGCAAGCGCTACGCGGTCTACCAGCAGCTCGCCGGCATCACTGTGCCGCAGGTGGAGGCCAAAAGCGAGGAGCCGGGAGCTTCCAAGCCGGAGAATTAGGACTGCGCCGATGGATCTGAGCACGAGCTATCTGGGAATGAGTCTGCCGCATCCGCTGGTCGCGGGGGCTTCACCGCTCGGCGACGAACTCGACACCGTGAAGGCGCTCGAAGATGCGGGCGCCGCCGCGATCGTTCTGCGCTCTTTGTTCGAGGAGCAGATCACGCGCGAGGAGATGGCGACCTACTTCCACACGGACAGTCACTGCGAGTCATTCGCCGAGGCCACCAGCTACTTTCCGAGTTCCCAATCGTTCGCCCTTGGGCCGGACGAGTATTTGAACCACCTGCGCCGAGTGAAGGAGGCGGTGCACATCCCGGTGATCGCCTCGCTAAACGGCACGACGCCGGGTGGCTGGCTTTCCTACGCCCGGCTCATGGAGCAGGCGGGTGCCGACGCGCTGGAGCTGAACGCGTACCACATCGCGACTGACTTCGACGTGAGCGGGGCCGACGTAGAGCGAGAGACGATAGCAATGGTGCGCGAAGTGAAGCGCGGACTCACGATTCCCGTGGCCGTCAAGCTGTCGCCTTTCTTCGCGTCGTTCGCGCACTTCGCACTACAGCTCGACGCGGCTGGAGCGGACGGGTTGGTGCTGTTCAACCGCTTCTACCAGCCCGACATCGACGTGGTCGAGCTCACGACCACCCGCAGGCTCACTCTCTCCGATTCCTCGGAGCTGCTACTGCGTTTGCTTTGGACGGCCATGCTCGCGGGGCGCGCGAAGGCGTCGCTCGCGGTCACAGGCGGCGTCCACACGGCTGTCGATGTGGTGAAGTCGACGATGGCAGGAGCGCACGCGACACAGATGGTGTCGGCCTTGCTCAAGAATGGTCCCGGTCATCTCGGCAAGGTCCGCGCCGAGCTCGAGGCCTGGATGGAGGAAAACGAGTGGTCTTCGTTGAACGCGATGCGAGGGAACATGAGCCTGGAGCGAGTCCCCGACCCCAAGGTCTACGAGCGAGTCAACTATATGCTGATGCTGCAGAGTTGGCAGGGCGTGTAGAAGCGAATGCGCTGGTAATTTTCGGATGGAGGCAAGCCACGAATACTCGGCGGAAACTGCTTCTGGTGATGGCGGGTATGGGCGGATTGGCCGGGCTCGGCCTGTGGGACAGGCCGGTCGGGAGCAGTGCGCTCGCCCGTGTTCGCCGAACTTCCCGCGCCTTGGGCGCGGACGTGACCATGACCGCGCTCCACGCGTCGCGGGAGACCGCGGAACGCGCGCTCGGCGCCGCGTTCGATGAGCTGGA